>NVWI01000001.1 GCA_002746215.1 SAR86 cluster bacterium | reverse complement strand
CCCGCGCAGGCTGCTGGTGCAAATTTAGCAACACCATGGGTGCTAGCTTGAGCACGATGCGCTGTCCCGAAAGCATCCATAACAAACACATCACAAAGACTGGCATAATACTGTGACAATTCATCACTATTGTCTTTTTCACCAACATTACAACGAACATTTTCTAACAGAACGCAAGTTCCAGGGTTTAGATTCGCAGCAATTTCAGCCGAAAAATCGGCAGACATCAGGTTAACGTTGATAGCCAAAAGCTCAGATAAGCGCTCAGCAACTGGCGCTAAAGATGCTGCTTGCTGCTGGGCAATTGAGACGCCTTCTTCAGGCCGCCCCAGATGCGACATAATAATGACCTTCGCGCCTTTTTTGAGAGCATATTCAATCGTTGGTAATGCTGCCCTAATACGCGCGTCATTAAGAATTTCTCCAGCTTTTATTGGTACATTTAAATCTTCACGAATCAGAACTTTTTTCCCGCTAAGTTCTATYTCCTGCATGGATCGAACTGTCATTATCACTCCATTACTTACAGCCTACTCATTTACAAACTATTCGAAGCCTGTTTTACCTAGCTGGCCAAGCCTGAAATTAATTTTGCCACATCWAGCATACGATTAGCATAAGCCCACTCGTTATCAAACCACACCAGAATTTTTACCAGATGCCTTCCACTCACTTTAGTTTGCCCTAAATCAACAATGGCAGAACGTGAATCATGATTAAAGTCACAGGAAGCCAATGGCTCATCGGTATAGCCCAGCACTTCAGACGGCAAAGAATTTGAAGCTGCTTTGATAATTTGATTAACATCTTCTGCAGAACAAGCTTTCTTCACAACAATGGTCATATCGAGAGCAGACACATTTATAGTCGGCACTCTAATTGCCTGTGCTTCAAATTTACCCGCCATCGCAGGCAGGATACGTTCGATACCTTTAGCCAACCCCGTCTCTACCGGAATAATCGATTGAAAAGCACTGCGTGTAAGCCGCAAATTAGTATGATGGTATGCATCTATTAATGGCTGATCATTCATCGCCGAATGAATCGTCGTGATCATGCCGTTTTCAATTCCCAGCGCATCATCTAACACCTTAATAATTGGTACAGAGCTATATGTCGTACAGGAAGCAGCAGAAATAATAGTGTGTTCTTTTCTAAGCTGTTCATGATTGATACCGTAAACAACCGTGAGATCGACATCAGGGCTAGCAGGCTGAGAAAATAACACGCGTTTAGCCCCGTTGCGCAAATGTATTTCAGCATCACTGCGTTTAGCATAAGCACCTGTGCATTCCAGCACCAAGTCGATACCCTGCCAGTTCAGCTCATTAATATCGCCAACCTGACTAACAGCAATCGTATCGCCATTAATTAACAGATGCCCATCAGCTTTTTTTATGTCGCCGCGAAATTGGCCATGTGTACTATCGTATTGGAGGAGATGGGCAAGAGTTGGCAGATCTGCCAACTCATTCAATGCAACTATTTGCAGATCTTTTGAAGGGGAGCGTTCGTAATGAGCCCGGAGCACATTGCGGCCAATGCGCCCCAATCCATTAATTGCAATTTTCACAGACTTTCAATCGCTCTCTGAATATTCTCGGCTGTGAATCCAAAATGCTCCAGGACTACAGGGCCAGGCGCAGACTCTCCAAAAGTGCTCATGCCAATTACTACACCATCAAGGCCAACGTATTTATACCAGTAGTCCTGTTGTGCTGCTTCAACCGCCAGACGTTTGCGTACGGCAGCAGGTAATACTGATTCTTTATAGTCATCATCTTGAGCATCAAACAAGTCAGTTGAAGGCATACTTACCAAACGCACTTTTAAGCCCTTCTCCATGGCCTGTTGAACGGCAACAAGACTCACTGATACTTCTGAACCTGTCGCGATGACAATGACATCAGGATCACTTTCGCAATCACAGAGTATATAAGCACCTTTGGCAATAGCATTAACTTGCGCCTGAGTTCTGGCAAGATGAGGCAAACCCTGCCGTGATAATATCAATGACGTAGGCCCATCTTTTTTCAGAATCGCGGCCTTCCAGGCAACCGCCGTTTCCACGGCATCCGCAGGACGCCACACCGACATATTTGGCGTTAAGCGCAAGCTACTGACTTGCTCAATAGCCTGATGGGTTGGGCCATCTTCACCCTGACCAATAGAATCATGCGTGAAAACCATAATGCTTTGTTGCTTCATGAGGGCAGCCATACGCACAGCATTTCTGGCGTATTCCATGAAAATCAGGAAGGTCGCACCATAGGGAATAAAGCCGCCATGTAAGGCGATGCCATTATTAATCGCGAACATGCCAAATTCGCGCACACCATAATAAATATAGTTACCATCAAGGTCTTTTGAGATGGCCTTACTGCCAGACCAGGAGGTTAAATTAGAGCCGGTTAGATCCGCTGAGCCACCGATCAATTCCGGCAAAATTTCCCCAAAAGCTGCAATAGCATTTTGCGAAGCCTTACGGGAAGCAATAGATTCAGCCTTATCCACACTTGCCTGAATAAAACTATCAGCCTGCTCGGTGAAATCATCGTGTAACTGACCACCTACCCGACGCATAAACTCCATCGCTAATGCAGGGTATTCCTGTTCATATTGCATAAACAACGACTGCCAGGCCGCTTCATTTTTGCGCCCTGAATCGTGAGCATTCCAGGTTTGATAAATATCATCCGGAATGTCGAAAGGTGGATGCACCCAGCCCAGTGCTGCACGCGTAGCAACTATTTCCTCTTCTCCAAGAGGCGCTCCGTGCGAGCTTTCTTTGCCCTGCTTGTTGGGTGAGCCTTTACCAATAACAGTTTTGCACATTATCAATGTTGGCTGCTCGGTGTTTTTCTGTGCAGATTCAATAGCCGCAGCAATTTCATCCGGATTATGTCCATCTGCTGTTAGAACTTGCCAGTTATAGGATTGAAAGCGTAAGTCGGTATCATCAGCGAACCATTCCTCTACAGCGCCATCAATTGAAATACCATTATCATCATAGAAAACAATAAGTTTACCCAAACCTAAAGTCCCTGCCAGAGAGCAAACTTCGTGAGAAACACCCTCCATAAAACAGCCGTCTCCAGCAAAGACATACGTGTAATGATCGACAATACTCATGGCATCACGATTAAACTGAGCGGCCAGTGTACGCTCGGCAATTGCCATGCCTACACCGTTGGCTAAGCCTTGCCCTAGCGGCCCGGTCGTTGTTTCTACACCAGGCGTATACCCATACTCAGGATGCCCAGGCGTCTTCGAATGTAGTTGTCGAAAATTTTTCAAATCGTCAATCGTCAATTCATAACCGGTTAAATGCAACAAGGAATAAACCAACATAGAGCCATGACCATTAGACAAAACAAAACGATCACGGTTAACCCAGTCAGGGTTTAAAGGATTATGATTTAAGTAGTCATGCCAGAGGACTTCCGCAATATCAGCCATTCCCATTGGCGCACCAGGATGACCTGATTTAGCTTTTTGGACTGCATCCATGCTTAATGCTCTTATTGCATTAGCACAATCTGTTCTTGATGCTTTACGTGAAGCTTGTCGATCGATACCGTTATTGTCTTCGGTATTTTTCCCCATGGGTACTCCTGATTTTGGCACTAATTTTGACACTAACAACTAGACTTAATTGCTGGAATTTTAAGAGCCGCTATTCTCTCTCAGCCAATCAAAATATGCCAGAAATATCAGCGCCAAAACAGTCTCTAATACCTTGATATTTTGTATAAAAATTGCGAAAAGAACCCAGTAATGGTACATTTCGCAGCCTCAAAAATTACCTACTATTTTACTGCCCCATAGCAAAGAGAATTTTATGACTGAAGCAGCGCTATTTACGTCAGAATCTGTATCTGAAGGCCATCCTGATAAAATTTCTGACCAAATTTCAGATGCCATTCTGGACGCCATTATTGCGCAAGATCCCAATGCCAGGGTGGCCGTTGAAACACTAGTGAAAACCGGGCTTGCTCTGGTCGCCGGTGAAGTGAAAATGCACAAAGATGTCAATCTTGATGTTGAAAGAGTTGTCCGCGGTGTCATCAAAAAAATTGGTTACGACGATTCCGCTATGGGCTTTGATTACAAAAGCTGTGCTGTCTTAAACGCTATTGGTGAGCAATCCAGTGATATTAATCAGGGCGTTGATCGAGGGGATCCGAAGGAACAAGGCGCCGGTGACCAGGGGTTAATGTTCGGCTATGCCTGCCGTGAAACTGACGTACTGATGCCCGCACCAATTATTTATTCTCATTTATTGGTTAAACGTCAGGCTGAAGTTCGCAAAAATGGCGGCCTGCCTTTCTTAAGGCCCGATGCAAAAAGTCAGATCACCTTTCGTTACATTGATGGCCAGCCACAATCTATCGATGCTGTCGTGCTATCTACTCAACATGATGAAGATGTTTCAAATGCAGACTTGCTCGAAGGGGTGATGGAAGAAATTATTAAACCAGTTTTACCAGCAGAATGGCTGGATGCAGACACCAAGTATCATATCAACCCAACGGGTCGTTTTGTCATCGGCGGCCCACATGGCGATTGCGGTTTGACTGGGCGTAAAATTATTGTCGATACTTATGGCGGTATGGCGCGTCATGGTGGTGGTGCTTTCTCTGGTAAAGATCCTTCAAAAGTTGATCGTTCAGCTGCATACCTGGCGCGTTATATTGCGAAAAATATTGTTGCCGCAGGTATCGCTGATAAATGCGAAATCCAGCTCTCTTATGCCATTGGTGTTGCCGATCCAACTTCAGTCTTAATAGAGACTTTCGGAACCGGGAAAATTGACGACCTGGCGATTACCAGATTAGTGCGTGAACATTTCGAACTGCGCCCAGGTGGACTGACAGAGATGCTGGATTTACTACGGCCGATTTATCAAAACACTGCTGCCTACGGCCATTTTGGTCGGGAAGAATTCTCTTGGGAAAATACTGATAAAGCTGAAGCTTTAAAAGCCGACGCAGGCCTGTGAAACAGGCCACGGGTCAGATCTCAATTTATTGAGCTCTGACCCTGTAATAAACCAATACTATTTTTACCAGTGTCAGAGTAAAAACAGTTAAAGCTATTTTACTCTGACACTAATTTTCTAAGGATCACCACACGATGAACAATCCAAATACTCAATCAGCCAATTCAGATGATTATAAAGTTGCTGATATCAGCCTGGCCGATTTTGGTCGCAAGGAAATTACACTGGCCGAAGCTGAAATGCCGGCATTGATGACACTGCGTTCAAAATACGCGAAAGAGCAACCCCTGGCTGGTGCCAAAATCATTGGCTGTATTCATATGACCATTCAGACCGCTGTTTTAATAGAAACCCTACAAGTGCTGGGCGCAGAAGTTCGTTGGTCCTCCTGTAATATTTTTTCTACGCAAGATCATGCAGCGGCAGCAATGGCAGCGGCAGGTGTTGCAGTTTATGCCTGGAAAGGCCAAAGCGAAGACGAGTCCGAATGGTGTATAGAACAAACTATCTTAAAAGATGGAGAACCCTGGGAAGTCAATATGTTGCTGGATGACGGTGGTGATCTTACCTCCATGGTGCACGACAAATTCCCACAGCTGCTGGAGCATATTCATGGGGTTACTGAAGAAACTACAACAGGCGTGCACAGACTCTACGAAATGCTGGAACAAGGCACTTTAAAAGTTCCGGCTATCAACGTGAATGACTCTGTCACCAAATCTAAAAATGATAATAAATACGGCTGCCGCCACAGCTTAAATGATGGCATCAAACGCGGAACTGACATGTTACTGGCCGGAAAAAAAGCCCTGGTTATCGGTTACGGTGATGTTGGTAAAGGTTCGGCTCAAAGTTTGAACCAGGAAGGCATGATCGTAAAAATTACTGAAATTGACCCTATCTGTGCCATGCAAGCCTGCATGGATGGTTTTGAGGTTGTGTCCCCTTACAAAAATGGAATTAACACTGGCCAGGCCGATTGCATTAACGAGCAACTCATGCAAAACACAGACCTGGTAGTCACCACCACAGGCAACCTCGACGTCTGTGATGCCAATATGCTCTCCAGCTTAAAAACTGGTGCCGTAGTTTGCAATATTGGTCATTTTGACAATGAAATTAACACGCCTTTTATGCGCAAGAACTGGCAATTTGAAGAAGTAAAACCACAGGTACACCGTGTTATTCGCGGCACTGACAGTGACGGTAACGAAGATTATTTACTGCTACTTTCTGAAGGCCGCTTAATCAATCTGGGCAATGCCACTGGTCACCCTTCTCGCATCATGGACGGCTCATTTGCTAACCAAGTTCTAGCCCAGATGCACTTGTGGGAACGTAAATATGCTGACCAGGATACTGCGACTCAGAAAACCAGCTTGACGGTAGAAGTGCTACCTAAACACCTGGACGAAGAAGTCGCTGCTTGTATGGTTAGAGGCTTCGGTGGAGTCATTACCCGCATGACACAGGAACAATCAGACTATTTGGGCCTGCCTGTTGAAGGACCATTCAAGACGGATAGCTATAAATACTAGCTATAAGTATAAGCTGTAACCAGCTTGGCTTTTTAACGTTTAACCCTATCTAAAATTAGGTGTCAGTAAAATTAGGTGTCAGAGTCACGACTCTGGCACCTGCTCCCTCGAAATTACCAATGTACGGCTAAGGCTGAATACCGCCTTTAATCCCATGGGTAAACCTTTTCCATATCAGAACGTTATAATAGATCGTAGCCAGCCTTGGTATAGCAGACAGCTTATACTAAGTTGTAGCATACTGAAATTCGGGAGAACACCCTTAAATGCTAATCGAATTATTACTGCGCTTCTGCATTGATATTGCAGCCATGTCATTTCTTGTTTTTGGCCTCTATTACCAACGTTACAAAGACAAGGAACTGGTGATTACTGCAGCAATGTTCAATATTTTCACCTTTGCTGTGTTAACGATTTTATCCAGTGTCGAATTCAGCATTGCTGCTGGATTCGGACTCTTTGCCATTTTTGCATTGTTCACCCTGCGCTCTGAACAAATCACCAAAACGGAAATTACCTACTTTTTCGGCAGTGTTTCAATTGCCCTTATCTGCTCGGTTCAGGGCACAACGCTTCCGCTTGTAATACTGATTTTACTATTCGTGCTACTTGGCGCCTATCTGATTGACCATCCAAAAATGCTCAAGTCCGTCTATGCTATTAAGGTAACACTTGACCGGATTGACCCCGAAGCGCTATCTAACCCTGAGCAGATGCGTGTTGAACTTTCCAGCAGACTGGGTGTAGATGTCATGTATTTTCAGATCACCACTCTCGACTACATTAACGACATGGCGAGAATCAAAGTCTTTTACAGGAAAGTTGAATGAGTCACAGGCCAGGCTTAAACAGGCCGCACGCAAAACCTCAACTGGAGGGTTTTTCTGCTATTTCTCTATCTGAACTTGATGCCAGGGCAGAACTACTTGAACGTATGGATCAGAAATATGTTGTCAACAATAAAGTGCTGGACAAGGCACTGGAACATTGGTCCCCTCACTTTGACATTCTCGACATTGATGGTAATCGCTCTTTTCGTTACGACAACTGCTATTTTGATGATGCTGATTTTAAATGTTACCAACAACACCAACAGGATAGACGGGTTCGCTTCAAGGTAAGAACCCGCCTCTATACAGACAGCAACACCTGTTTTGTTGAGATCAAACTCAAGGGGCCTAGGGGTAGAACAATCAAACAGAGAGTTCCTTGTAGCCCGGAATACTTCGGCATGCTGGATGACAGCTCGAGAGAATTCATTGCAAAGGCCTATTATGCTATTTACGGGCGCAAGTTCAGCTTTGAATTGCTGCCTTCAATAAAGGTCAGTTATTACCGCAGCACCCTGGCTGCGATTGAGGGGCATGAACGCATTACAATAGATACTCAAATACAGTTTAGTTGTGAGGATGAAACTTTTTCGGTCAACCCGGATTTGGTAATTATTGAGACTAAGTCACCCAACAGGAATGGCCTGGCAGAGAAAATATTAAGGGGGCTGCACCAGCATCCGGTGTCTGCCTGTTCAAAATATTGTATTGGCATGGCAGTGTTGGGTAAGGTGAAACGCTATAACCGTTTTCTAAAAGCCATGCGCAAACTGCAGCTCATTCCAACACCGAGGCAACCGCAAAAGCCTCTCGAATTAACCAACACTGGGCGTATTTTAAACCAGAGTAAACACTCTTCAGAGGAAGCTCATGTCATTTAATATTAAGCCTGTCTATCTCTTGATTCTGACCATTATGCTGCTGGCAACACTTCCAGCGCTGGCTCAGTTTGGTGGTTTTTTTGGCGGCGGGTCAGATGACCAAGTAGCGTTAGTTGATCGCTTCGATGATGATGACAACGGCGTGCTTAATGCTGCCGAAAGATTACAGGCCCGTAATTATCTTGCCGGACAACCTGCATCAAGCCGTTCTGGCAGACGCTGGAGAAACAGAACCGGCAATGGCTCACCAGGTGATCAAATTAGCCAGTCAGAGGTGGGAAATTTTCAGAATTTCCCTCTCTACGATACCTCTGTCATTCGTACGGTTTTCCTTCAGTTTGACAATGGCGACTGGGAGGCGGAACTAGAAGCCTTTCATGGCACCGATGTCCAAGTCCCTGTCACAGCCATAGTCGATGGTGAAACCTACCAGGATGTCGGCGTTCGTTTCCGCGGCAATTCCTCATACAGCATGGTACCAAGTGGCATGAAGAGGCCCCTGCGTCTAAAATTTGACCTGCTGCATGAAGAGCAGAATCTCTATGGCTACAGGACTCTGAACCTACTTAACAGTAATAATGATCCAAGCTTCCTTCGAACTATTCTGTTCTCAACGATTGCCAATAACTACCTACCAACGCCACAACTGGGGCTTTTCCGGCTGGTGATCAATGGCGAGAACTGGGGAATATATCCCCATCAACAACAGTTTAACCGAGACTTTGTTGAAGAGTTTTTCAGCGCGGAAGGCGGCGTACGCTGGAAGGTCCCTGGCAGCCCAAGAGCCCGAGGAGGCATGGAATATTGGGGAGACGACATTGATGACTATCGTGACACTTATGAAATTGATAACCGGGATAATCAGGCAAACTGGGCGGCTCTGGTTAACCTGTTCAGGGTGCTCGATCAAACACCGCTGAATCAACTTGAAGCTGCACTGAATCCCATACTCAACATAGATGGTGTACTGCGTTTCCTGGCACTGGATGTCGCGCTGGCAAATTCAGACGGTTATTGGACACGCGCCAGTGACTATTACATATTCCTCGATGCTGATGAACGCTTCCATGTGTTGCCTCACGACTTCAACGAAGTCATGAGTGCAGAAGGAGGCCGACGATCAGGTAATAATCTCCGGCTCGATCCACTGGTAGGGCTGAATGACGCCACCAAACCATTACGCTCCAGATTACTCGCTGTACCTGCACTACGTGAGCGCTACCTCGCCTATGTGCGAGACATTGCCGAAAACTGGATGGACTGGGATGTCATAGGCCCTGTCGCCACTGACATCCATGAGATGATTACGGATGATGTCAATCGTGACACCCGCAAACTCTATAGTTCACTTTCTTTCGAGCAGAGTTTGGACGGTGGCGCGGGAAGCCTTCAGCACTTCTTTGAAGAGAGACGGGCATATCTACTATCCGAGATTCCGGCAATCTAAAGCGTCAGCAATAAACTGACAACTACTGCTGATAATAGATAGCGCAGAATTTCATTTCACTGCTATTTACTCACACCGCTTTACTATAATATTTTATCCTTATGATTTTTATAATCCTGATTGCTCTGTTAGCACTTCTAATACTTGGCCCACAACAATGGGCCAAGTATATACTTAATAAATACAGCACTCCTCGTAACGATATCCAAGGCACAGGGGGGCAATTCGTCAAACACCTGAGAAAGAAATTTAATCTTGATTATCTAAAGCTGGAGCCAAGCGACGTGGGTGATCATTATGATCCCATGACTAAAACTATTCGCTTAAGTGAAAGTAATCTTAATGGTCAATCACTGACGGCCATTGCTGTTGCTGCCCACGAATTTGGGCATGCCTTACAGCATGCTAAAAATTACCAACCGCTTATTGCCCGCACCCGTATGGTGGGCTTCGCCCAAAAAACCGAAAAAATCGGCGGCATTGCGCTAATGGCAATGCCTTTACTGAGCATGATACCTGGCGGCATTCGCTGGCTCCCTTTATTGATCTTACTCATGATCATCACCATCGCTATCAGTAGCATTGTTCACCTGGTCACGTTGCCCGTGGAATTTGACGCCAGCTTTGGCCGCGCCTTACCAATTCTTAAACAGGGTCAATACATTAGTGATAGAGATATGCGCTCTGTTCGACATATACTACTTGCCTGTGCTTTTACTTACCTGGCCAGTTCTCTGGCTGGCTTATTAAATTTTTGGCGTTGGTTGCGTTTTTTGCGTCGTTAAATCTAGGGAATAACTTGAATGAAACATTTATTTTTCAGCATGACCTTGCTCACTCTTTGTAGTTGTATTTGGGTAGACCTGAGTGAAGATGGCAGTAATGTCCGAGTGCTTACACAAAACCAACTTGGTTCAAGTTGCGTGCAAACAGGCACAACGCATGTTGAGGTATTAAATAGAGTTATTTTAGAAAGAGCCGCCAGCAATATTTTACTTGAGCTGCAAGCACTTGCCAGAAACCAGGCCGCAGAGCGTGGAGATGATACTGTTGTTGCAACAACGTCAGTCGTTGATGGGGAACAGGATTACGCGCTTTATCGCTGTATTCCAGAGTAAAATTTTATTGCTCTACCAATTTATGAGAAACTAAATCTTTCAAAGTAACAATCTGGAAATCTTTTTCTTTCGTTACTTTTTGCAGAATACTTTCTCCCACTTTTTGATATTCTGCATTCATACCCATAACATGGGGGTGCCAGATAAACACCAGGAACCCATCTCTCTCACGGGCTTGTTCAAGCAAGTTCAGCCAGGATAATTCCACTTCTTTTGCGGGTATATTTTTTTGCAGCCACTGCCGCGCGTCTATGGTGGCTTCTAAATAAGGGACATGCCAAAGCGACTCGGTAAGCGCCTGAATTTCCCCGCCATCTTCACCCTGATCATTCATACTTGAATCAATCGTATAGCCTAAATCAGAAAGTAATTTGACTGTATGTTTAGTACGCTTACCTCCCGGCGCTCTGAAAGCTGTTGGCTTAACCCCAGATGCCTGGTGTAAAGCATCAGTTGATCTGCCCATTAATTCAATTTCCTGCTCCAAACTCAGCTCTGACCAGGCTTCATGCTGCCAGCCGTGCATGCCAACGCTATGCCCCATATTTAACAAATCTTCAACAATGTCTGGATGCGCCTCACCATTCCAGCCTTCCAGAAAATGTGTAACTTTTACTCCGTACCTATCATAAAGATTCAGCATGGCAGGAAAGCCCTGCTCTAAAGCAGGTCGCTGACCGGGCGGTCTAGGTTTATCAATCACACCCCTGCCTAAATCAGCGGCATCTGAAAGATTGTCCATGGTGAAGCATATTGTTGCTGTCATAATTTTTTAATTTTATTTTTTAAATTTTTCTTTATACATCGCATCTTAGCGTAATCAACGCAGCTAAGACGAGGCAAAGATAAAATTTAAAGAAGGAGCTTACTTAAGAGTAAGTGACTGATTAAAATTTTATTTTTAACGACGCATTAGCAAGCGCAATAGCTAAATACTTAGTGTAATGAGCGAAGCTAAGACGAGGCAAGGAAATAATTTGGAGAAGGAGCTTACAAACTGTAAGTGACTGATTCAAATTATTCCCTTAACGACGTATTAGCAAGCGCAATAGCTAAGAAGGGTTATAGCCGAGAAGAGATTTGTATTCCAGAAATTCGCCGAAGGCCTCATCACCAAATTCCCGTCCATTACCCGATTGTTTATATCCCCCAAACGGCACACTAATATCCAGCCCCGCATTATTAATACTGATATAGCCGGCACGAATTTTAGACGCTATATTTCGAGCATGTTCAATATCCTGGCTTTGTACATAACCGCCCAAGCCATATTCAGTATCGTTAGCAATTTCTATTGCTTCTTCCTCTGTGTCATAACCAATAATACTTAACACTGGGCCAAAGATTTCTTCACGCGCGATTTTCATATCATTTTTCACATGGCTAAACACCGTTGGTTTTATAAAATAACCTTGTTCCAGGCCTTCCGGTTTGCCTTCTCCTCCAGTAACCAGAGTCGCGCCTTCTTCAACACCGCTTTTAATTAATCCTTGTATCTTTTCCCAAGCTTGATCAGAAATAACCGGCCCCATTCGACTGTCTTGTTTTGGATCTCCAGGCGTCCAGCTTTCTGCCACATCTTTAGCAATCGCACTCACCTGATCCATTAATTTATTTGGCACTAACATGCGCGTTGGCGCGCGGCAGGATTGCCCTGAATTCATCATTACGCCGTTAATGCCGCCTGTTACAGCCGCTTCAAGATCGGCATCTTCCAAAACAATATTAGGGCTTTTACCCCCTAGCTCCTGATGCACACGTTTCACCGTAGGGGCCGCGGCTTGTGCAACGGCAATACCAGCACGAGTTGAGCCAGTGATTGAAACCATATCAACTAATGGATGTTTGGCGATAGCTTGCCCGACTTCAGGGCCTTCACCCTGCACCAGGTTAAATACACCGGCTGGAACACCTGCAGCGTGAATAATATCGGCAAATATCTTGGCAGAAAATGGTGCAATTTCTGAGGGTTTAAGCACCACTGTACAACCCACAGCCAATGCTGGCCCTACCTTCGCGCAGATCTGATGAATCGGCCAGTTCCAGGGTGTAATAAACCCACAGACGCCGATTGGTTCACGGCTAATATGACTACTACCGCGATCCGTTTCAAATTCAAAACGCTCTAAGACAGCAACAGTGGTTTGGAAATGCTTCACGCCAACCGCTGCCTGTGTCCCCTCTGCTAGCCAGGTCGGCGCGCCCATTTCTTCGGTAATAGCTTCACCTAGCTCAGGCACTCGTTTTTCAAATTCTTCGACAATCCGATTCAGTACTTGTAAGCGTTCTTCTTTGCTGGTTTGCGACCAGGTTTTGAATGCCTCTGCTGCCGCTGCAACGGCTTTATCTACATCGGCTTCACTACCAACATTAATATGCCCAGCAACTTCTTCTGTCGCTGGATCGATAACATCCAGTAGACGCGGTGTTATCGGGTCAACCCATTCACCATTAATATAGAACTGTAAATACTCTTTCATGCCGATTTCCTGCTTTGTTTAAAGTTTGCTTATAAATACTTTTTAAGGCTGCCGAGTATAACGTAAGAAACAAAGTTGAAATACTTAAAAGAGGTATGAGGTATAATCCCCGCCCTATAAACAGATTACGTACAGAAAACACAATCAAAAATACATTCACAGCAGGACCATTACCTTAATGCTTTTATTTCGTTTAACTGATATTCATCTTGCCTATGGGCCGCAGGTTTTACTTGAGAAAGTTTCACTATCCATACAAAGTGGCGAGCGCATCGGTTTGCTTGGCCGCAACGGCGCGGGCAAATCAACATTTTTAAAACTCCTCAGCCAACAATTTAAACCTGACGCCGGAGAACTTTGGCAACAACAAGGCATAAAAGTAGCTTTCCTGAACCAGGAACTCCCGACTGCCGATAATCGAAGTGTCTATGATTATATACTGGAAGGTCTGGCTGATGATGGCAAATTAATCCAACGCTACCATCAGTTTCTACAGGATGATGCCAACAATCAAAACATGGATAAACTTGCAGACTTACAAAAACAAATAGAAACAGCTGGGGCGTGGAATTTACAACAAAAGGTCGATAGTGCACTCAGCAAATTAGGCGTTTCAGGCGAGACTTTAATGAACACCTTATCTGGCGGCTGGTTACGTCGAGTTTCTTTAGCAAAAACTTTTATTAATGAGCCCGACGTACTGCTCTTGGATGAACCCACTAATCATCTGGATATTCCAACTATTGAGTATCTAGAGAAACAATTAAATCAATTCTCCGGTGCCATTTTGCTTATTACGCATGACCGGGCATTTCTGCAAAAAATTGCGAATAAAATCATGATTCTTGATCGGGGCGAAATTAGCGCGTGGGAATGTGATTACCAGAATTTCTTAGTGTTCCGAGAACAACAATTAGCCGCTGAAGAAAAATCACAGGCAGAATTTGATAAAAAACTGGCACAAGAAGAAGTCTGGATTCGGCAGGGTATTAAAGCCAGACGCACACGCAATGAAGGACGAGTTAGAGCTCTAAAGACCTTACGGGAAGAGTTCAGCCAACGTAGACAATTACAGGGCAAAGCAAAAATCACGCTTAACCAAGCTGAGTCATCGGGTAAGCTGGTCATTGAAGCTGAACACATTGAGCACAGTTTTGGTGAGGAAAAAATCATCGCTGATTTTTCCAGTAGAATCATGCGCGGCGATAAAATCGGCTTTATCGGCGCTAATGGTGCGGGCAAAACAACTTTGTTGAAAATTTTATTGGGCGAATTAAAACCCAGCTCAGGCAAAGTAAAAATTGGCAGCAAACTGGAAATTGCTTATTTTGACCAATTGCGCCTACAACTCGACCCCGATCAAAATGTTTATGACACCATCGCTGAAGGCAGTGATTATGTTGAGGTCAATGGCAAATCGATACACGTCATGTCTTACTTGAGAAACTTTCTATTTGCGCCGGATCGCGCCCGCCAAAAAGTTCGCTCTTTATCTGGCGGCGAACAAAACCGTTTGATCCTCGCCTGCCTTTTCAGCAAGCCGGCTAATCTTTTGGTACTGGACGAACCCACTAATGATCTTGATATGGAAACACTAGAACTATTAGAGGACTTGTTGATTAATTTCAATGGCACAGTTTTACTCGTCAGCCATGACCGTGAATTCCTGAATAATGTCGTCACCAGCAGTATTGCGTTTGAAGGTGATGGGGAAATTAATCAATACGTCGGCGGCTATGAAGACTGGCTCCGACAAGGAGGCGGTTTTGATGTTAGTACACCCAACAAAAATTTGGAGAAAAAAACCAAAGAAAACAACACAAAACCAGCCGTAAAACTGAGCTATAAGTTAAAACGTGAATTGGAACAGTTACCAATACAGATTGAAGAATGCGAACAAGACATTAAAAAACTTGAGCAACAAATAAGCCAGCCAGCATTTTATGAGCAAGATCATGAGCAATCCAGTGTAATTCTGGAGCAGCTTGCCTCAACCCAACAACGTTTAGAACAACATTTCGAACGCTGGACTGAAATTGAGGAAAGTTAAGAAGCTTAACTCTATTCAAGCACTATGGACATTACAGCCAAACAAGCATTAACCGCTCTGCAAGAAAAGTCTGATAAAAAAATTGCTGAGCATTCAGCAAGGTTTTTTAAAACAGCTGAAGGGGAATATGGCGAGGACGATATTTTCCTGGGCATAAGAGTCCCAGTTATTCGTAGTTTCGTAAAACGCTGGTTAACAATGCCTCTTTTACAAAACGAAAAACTACTGCATTCTCCTTATCATGAAGCCAGGCTCGCAGCAGTAATTTTATTATCTGAAAAATTTAAAAGAGCCGATTCAAAAACACAAAAAGCCATCTACCAACTTTATTTGAATAATACTGCTTATATTAATAACTGGGATATTGTCGATAGCTCCTCACATAAGATTATTGGCCCTTATTTATTTGAAAAAAGTCACCAGCCACTATTCAAACTCGTTAAATCTGACCAACTTTGGGAAAGACGTATAGCTATCATTACAACTTACTACTTCATTAAACGTCAAAAATTTGAAACTGCTCTTGAGCTCATTAGCCAAACATTGACCGACAAAGAAGATTTAATTCACAAAGCTAGTGGTTGGATGTTACGGGAAATCGGCAATAAAGACCGCAGTACAGAAGAATCATTTCTCAATGAGCACTACCAAGTTATGCCTCGAACCATGCTACGTTATGCTATAGAAAAGTTTCCGCTAAGCAGACGAAAGTACTATCTTAAAAAATAAGTCAATGTGGATATTTCTGAAGTAAAAAGCAGGTATTCAAAAAATATAAATTTTCCTGAACCCCTTAAGTAGTTCGCTTACTAAAACTCCCCTCACACGCTGATCGGTCCAAGTTGTATGGTTTTCACACTAAATCACTAGCATCAATGTAGATTCATAGCTTATTCTATTGTTAAGCGTTACAATGCGCGCCCCCTCAGATTAGCCCTATATCTAAGGCACTTTATTTTATTTAGGCACCTTCAATGACAGAAACATCCGCGACAAAAACGCCCACTGTAGCGTTTGAGCAACTTGTAGCTAACCCATCACTCTTAAAAATCTTAAATGAGTTAGGTTATGAGCATCCTACCCCTATACAGGCTGAAACTATTCCACTTATAGCCGAAGGTCATGATGTGCTGGGTCAGGCACAAACCGGAACGGGAAAAACTGCGGCTTTTGCCTTACCGCTTTTATCCAAACTAGACCTCAAACAAAAAGAGCCTCAAGTGTTGGTCCTGGCACCTACTCGTGAACTGGCCATACAAGTAGCAGAAGCTTTCCAACACTATGCTACTTATATAAAAGGTTTTCATGTCTTACCTGTTTATGGTGGACAGGATTATTCAGCACAAATCCGCGCTCTGCGGCGTGGTGTTCATGTCGTTGTCGGCACGCCTGGTCGAGTAATGGATCATATGCGTAAAGGCACTCTCCAACTGCATAAACTTTCTACACTGGTATTGGACGAAGCTGATGAAATGCTGCGCATGGGTTTTATAGATGACGTTGAATGGATACTTGAACAATGTCCAGAACAACACCAGACGGCTTTGTTTTCCGCCACCATGCCGAAACAAATTCGGCACATAGCCGAAAAATATTTAAATAACCCCAAACAGATCACGATTAAAGTTAAAACAAGTACTGCCGAAACCATCCGTCAACGTTACTGGCCTGTCAGTGGCCTGCATAAGCTGGATGCGCTGACTCGTATTCTTGAAGCAGAAACTTTTGATGGCGTGATAATTTTTGTAAGAACCAGAATAGCAACAGTCGAGCTTGCTGAAAAACTCTCAGCACGTGGTTACATTGCTGCGGCTTTAAACGGGGATATTCCACAAAACCAACGTGAACGTACAATACAGAATCTTAAACGAGGGAAAATAGATATCCTGGTCGCAACCGATGTCGCTGCCCGCGGCCTGGATGTCGAACGTATCAGTCATGTCATTAATTATGATGTTCCTTATGACACCGAAGCCTATGTTCATCGAATAGGCAGAACCGGACGAGCCGGGCGCGAAGGCGATGCTATTTTATTTGTCGCTCCGCGCGAAAGAAGAATGCTGCAAGCCATAGAAAGAGCAACACGCAGCAAAATCGAACTCATGGAATTACCATCCACAGAGATCATCAACAACAAACGCATTGCAAAATTTAAACAAGACATCAGCGACACACTCGCTAATGATGATGATTTACAATTCTACCGAGATATTCTTGAGCAGTATCAGTTTGAACATAATGTTCCGGCGTTGGATGTTGCAACTGCCCTGGCTAAACTATTGCGAGGCGATAAACCCTTACTATTAAAAAAAGAACAGAAAAAAGAATCCTTTAGAAAACAAGACAAAGAATTTCGAGAACATAACAAACCTCGCTCTAAGAGACGCACCAATGACGAACGCTTCATGAAATCAATTGAACCAGGGATGCAGCGCTACCGACTTGAAGTCGGGCATAACCATAAAGTCAAACCCGGAAATATAGTTGGCGCGATTGCCAATGAAGCAGACATTGAAAGCAAACACATTGGGCGTATTAATATTTTTGAAGAATACAGTGTGGTTGATTTACCTGAAGGCATGCCTAAAGAAATTTTGCAGCATTTAAAGAACACTTATGTCTCTGGAAGAAAAATAGAAATATCTGAATATAAACCGGAAAAAGATCAGGGAAAACCAGTTAAGAGCAATTCAAAAAGAAAACCCAGAAGAGAAACAACTAAAAAAGAAAGTTAACAATAGCTTTCTAAAAAATATCTTACCTTTCTTCTAAAGTAGCCCATGGCCACTGGGTTAGCAGCTAGTTCAACCTCAAAATGACAGACACTTTCTTGATGAAAAGCGTGCTGCCATCATAAAACAGGGTTTTTATTTAAAATCCATCGTCTGACTTCATATGATAGTCAGACGCTACTTTGACAGTTCTGACCATGCTATATGTATAGCACTCGAAGGAAATACTTGAAGCATTAAACCTCTATATCGTATAGTCAATACGATGTTTCCAATACTCCTCAATTATCTGATGAAATTTCATGTCCTCTGAAAAAATTATCAGCACTGTCATGTTTGCTGACATTTCAGGCAGCTCCCCGCTTTATAAACAATTGGGCGACAACAAAGCTAATTTTCTTATACAAAAGCTGCTTTCTATGATGACAAATATTACTACCAAGCATCATGGCAAAGTCATCAAGACCATCGGCGATGAAGTTATGACTTGTTTTGATAAAACTGACAGCGCTACGGAGGCTGCACGTGAAATGCAAGACTCATGCAGAAAATTTCAATCAAACATGGCACTTAAATTACGTATCGGTATCGATACGGGTGGCATTATTTGTGAACACAATGACCTCTTTGGAGAAACCGTAAATAATGCTGCCTACCTGACGGGAATTGCAAAAAGCGGGAAAATATTGCTCTCTAAAAATGCATTCAACTCCTTAAACCTTAAGGCTCAAAAATTATGTTATGAATATGACAATGTTGTTTTGAAAGGACACACGCTTAAAACAAAAATTTTCCGTATGCACTGGGAACAGAAAACAGATGAAAACTTTAACGATGCTACTGTGCATATGGGCATTCAGAGTTTTACCCGAGCAGCAAAATTAAATAGATTAGAGTTAACATATCAAAGCCAAAAATATATTCTAACAACTGATATGGAACCCTTTACTATTGGCAGAAATACTGGAATTTCTTCACTTTTTATAAGCAATTCATTTGTATCCAGAGATCATTGCCAGATTATTTTCAGACGTGGGAAATTTATACTGTGCGATACAAGCACCAACGGTACTTACGTCACTCAAAATAATCAAAGAGAGATATATTTAAGGCGCGAAGAATTACCACTGACAGGTCAAGGTATAGTTTCTATCGGCCAATCAGTCCGGCGGGCTGGTGATGATGTGCTTGGATATACTTTAAAAGTATAAACTGATAATCCGCACCCGATTAAACACAAGGTGTCAGAGTAACTTTATGCCGCAGCTCGTAGTAAACCTTATAAAAAAGTGAATAAAAATCACCATTGGCTGGATTGATGTCTACTCTTAGACTTAAAAAAAGAAGAGCCAGCACCTCAGGAAAGGGATGAGGTTGGCCTGGAAATTGCCGCAAGTATTCCTTCAATAGCCTGAGCTTCCCCAATCGCATTGCCCTGCACAAAATCAATGCCTATCTCCTTTAGAATGGCGATAGATTTATCATCCTCAACAAATTCTGCAATGGTCTCTAACCCTATAATATGACCTACTTCATTTATTGATTTAACCATCGCAAGGTCAATTGGATCATTCGCAATGTCTTTAACAAAAACACCATCAATTTTTAAATAATCCACATCAAGGTTCTTTAAATAAGCAAAAGAAGATAAGCCGCTACCAAAATCATCCAGAGCAAATCGACAGCCTACTTCCTTAAGTGTTGTAATAAACTCTTTTGCGGAGTCAAAGTTCGAAATTACTGAGGTCTCGGTGATTTCAAAACAAATTTTATTCCCTTCGATTCCAAATTTTTCAAGCTGGACGAGAATAAAAGCAAGGAAATCAGCCTTCGTAATAGATTGCCCAGAAATATTAAAAGAACAAAAATCCACTTCTCCCATAAATTGAGGATTTTCAGATAGCAGGCGAAACACATTCTCAACAACCCAGTAATCAATTTTTGAAATAAGCCTATAACGTTCAGCTATGGGTAAAAAATTATCAGGTGTGAAAATTCCACCTGTCTCACTCTTCATTCTGATCAGGAATTCATAGTGATTCATGGAATTATCTCGTAACAATGCTATCGGCTGGGCGTAAAGACAAAACAGGTCTTTCTCCAAGGCTTTATTAATACGGTTGACCCATTGCATGTGGCCATGACGATGAGCCGTTTCAATGTCCTCACTATGATAAATATGAATACGGTTTCTACCTTGATCCTTAGCGATATAACAAGCGGTATCTGCTTGCTTAAATATTTCGATAAGATCTATTGGTGTCGCATGCGTAATCGCAACCAGACCAATACTAGCCCCAACCCTAAAAGAATAACTTTCCCAAATAAATTGATAATCCTGAACAGCCTTCAACATCGAACTGGCAACAGCATAAGCTTGATCAATTGAGCAATCTTCCATTAATACGGCAAATTCATCTCCGCCAAATCGAACCAGGACATCATTGTTTCTTATTACAGCTTGCAGTTCGACACTCAATTTTTTTAACAATTTATCGCCAGCAATATGGCCACAACTATCATTAACCACCTTGAATTGATCCAGATCCAAAAAACACAAGACGTGTTCATCTGCATGTACCTGAAGCATTGAAAGTACTTGTTCAAGACGCTCTTCTATTCCTCTTCGATTCATTAACCCTGTCAGAGGATCATGGCTAGCATAATATAAAAGTTGAGCTTCCATTTTCCTCCGCTCATCAATTTCAATTTGCAGCTTACTATTCTTCTTCGCTAGATTTCCCAATAAGAGGTCAAATTCTGTTTCGAGGTCACCAATTTCATCATTACGATCGGTGAATAATCTTTTAAAAGACAAGGCATCTAGATGTGGTTCAATTTCAATTTCAGCAATTTTTTCGCGAAGATTGGTTAATGGCTTGGTCACTATATGACGTAACAACAAAAATAAAATTATCATTATGATGGTGAAAAAAATGATATTCGAGGTCAGCATAAGTCGAACAGTCGCGTTACCTATACTACTTATCAACCTTGGTGTCTCTACTCGAAACAGCAGCCCTCCTCCGTAAAGATAAGGAAGGTATGAATATGTCAAAAGAATATTTTCATCGCTGACATTAGTGATAATTTCACCTTCACCTGGCAGAGTAGCCAAGCCTTCAATACCCAATACTGCACTATCAGAACCTTGCAAAGGCCAGTACGTTATATCCAATTGGGTTTGCTTCATCAGAGTTTCGAGCATCGAATCATTTAACAGCCGCCCCATCAAAAGAGCACCTCTCATCGTGCTTTCGCCATCATTGGTCGAAATGGCATTTGAAGCAATAAGCATAGGGCCTAAATTAGTTGAAATAATTCCATTTTCATTATGGTCAAGGCTGGTTCGTGATAAGAAAGACTGAAGTAATGTATCAATTGAAGAGAAGAAATAGGACAAATCGACCATTGATTCCGTCGCTGGGTCATATACTCTTCCCCAAGCAAGGTTGCCATCCATATCAACAAGAAAAATTAACTCTAATTTTTCGTCTTGAAAGAGACTCAAGGCAGGTAGATAATTATCCTGAATATAGTCTTCGTTGCGGTCATCCATATACTTGTAAGTTAGATTCCATTCTCCCCAGTCGATTGTAAAAGTGACAAGCGCCTCTATCTCATTATCAATAGTATTAATCAGTCGGGTATTATTGCGGCGGGCGTCCTCAACTTCCAGGTTATCAAATGCGGGAGTAATAGTTCGTATCAGAGAAAAGTAATCAAGCGTTATGTATGCGCCAAAAACAAAAAAGATGACTACAATAATTTTATTTCCTAAAAGCATATCTACATATCCACTATTTGGGAAGTCGTCGTTTTAGCGTTTTTTCTGGGCAAGGTCTAGAGAATCTATTAGTTTTAAAATGATGAGCTTTTATACAAGCTTTCCACTAAAGAAATTATTTCTACCATCAATTTACTCTGACACCTTATGTTTTTGCAATATTCTGTCAAGGTGGTTCGCAAATTGTTGTCGATCATTTTGATTAAGAGGCGCCGGCCCTCCTGTGTGCTCACCACTGGCCCGCATAGTATCCATAAAATCACGCATATTTAGGCGACTTTTTATATTGCTGGAAGTATAGAGTTCTCCACGAGGACTCAAGGCCTGTCCACCTTTTTCTATTACTTCGTCTGCTAATGGAATGTCAGAAGTAATAACCAGATCACCCTCTTGTAGCAATTTAACAATTTCATCATCTGCCACATCAAAACCTGCTTTCACTTGAATGGCATTGATATAACGAGAACCAGATACACGGATTGACTGATTCGCGACCAGGGTTAATTCCGTCTGAGTTCTTTCAGCTGCCTTAAATAAGATATCTTTGATTACTATGGGACAGGCATCTGCATCAATCCAGATTTTCAAGCAGCAACCCCAATAGCGATTAACTGCAAACACAACCAGGCAAAGCTACCTGCAATGGCATCATCGAGCATAATTCCCAGGCCTCCGTGCACATGTTTATCAAACACATTAATCGGAAAGGGTTTCAAAATATCGAAAAGACGAAACAAAATAAAACCAATAATTATCCATTCCCAGCCGCTGGGAGCCACCAGCATGGTAATCCAGTAACCAACAAACTCATCCCAGACTATGCCGCCATGATCATGCACACCGAGTAATTTTGAGCTACGGCCACAGATATAGATTCCCACTGCAAAAGTGACAAGTAACATCCCCAAATAAGCTAACAGCGGCAATTGGGCTAGCAACAGATA
This sequence comes from SAR86 cluster bacterium, assembly GCA_002746215.1. GTDB lineage: Bacteria > Pseudomonadota > Gammaproteobacteria > Pseudomonadales > Pseudohongiellaceae > UBA5109. The sequence goes on along the minus strand of NVWI01000001.1, from coordinate 594,069 downwards.
GAGAATAACCGCAACAACAGTGCCTGCCGTACCTGGTGCTTTGGGCGATAAGCCACTACCAAAGCCGAATGCCAGGAAATGCACCGGATGAGTAAAAACCGTTTTTTTCAAGGAGGGCATGAGATGGAATTTATGCAATAACGAACAGAGCATCCCTCATTAGTTTTTCAGGAATTTGATGTTTGATCTTTTCATGTAACGCGGGAAGTTTCGACCAATGCAAGCCTTGTTGGTAGTGATGCGCAGTGTGATAACCCAGATTGCCGGTCATCAGGTTAAAGAAGCGATTAGTATTGTTATAAGACGCTTGAAACTGATCATCCGTATCAAGACCAGCATGATGATCGTAAGTTACCCAAGCGGTAAACAGCAGGCTAATAATCATCGGCACTACAAACACTAGAAGAGCCGGAACCAGTCGGAACCAACACAGCAGGATAATGCCCAATAAGGTCAGTAGTGAATAAAATACAAAATTGCGTTGTACTCGGGTAAATTTCTTGCCAACCTGGAATCCTCGGAAATATGCCGTAGCGGCAATTACCAGGGTGTATTTTAGAGCGCTCATTATTTTTCCGTCCTTAGACTGCCAGGCACTTTCATCGAGGGATTGATCCAGAAAATGTCTATGATGCCCGAGTACATGATGCAATACCCAGAGGTTGGTGGTCGCGCCAGTATGTAGCGCGTAGAAAAATTCAAGGATGTGATTGAGCGGTTTAGCATAAAAGGTGGGAGTATGCTGGTGATGATGATTCCAGGCACAAATTAAGCTACGTGGAATAATCATGAGCAGCAAATAGCCGATCAGCCAGACCATATTATCGACCAGAAAATAGACGCTGAAATCGATCATACTAAATGCCAGGACAAGAAAAACCGGGAGTCTGTCAGGGGGAAATCTAAACATAAAAAACGTGAGCCTATAAAATCAAGGGGTCATAAATCAAGGGGTCAGGTTGCTTGATTGCTAAATCACTCTGACACCCTCTGTTAATACTTATCATCAATCCAGCCGTTTATTAAAACGCATTATAGCAATACTCAATGCTATGAAGGCGAACGCTAAAAGCGCCAGTATATCTGAACTCAAAAAATCAATCTCTGCCCCGCGCAACATTATATTTCGAATAATACGATTAAAATGCGTTAAAGGCAGTACTTCAGCTATAGCTTGAGCCGCTTTTGGCATGCCATCAAAGGGGAACATAAAACCAGAGAGCAAGATGGAAGGCAGAAAAAAGAAAAAAGTCATTTGCATTGCCTGAAACTGGGTTTGTGCTGACGTTGAAATCAATAAGCCCAGCGCGAGATTTGCTGCAATAAAGACCATGGTAGCTAGATACACATCAATTAGACTGCCTTGCACCGGCACCCTGAACAAAAACCAGCCTAATATTAAAATTAGGCTAACCTGGATAAAGCCAATTACGACATAAGGCAGTATTTTTCCTAGCATCAATTCCAGAGATTTAACCGGCGTATTGATTAAAAACTCCATATTGCCGCGCTCTTTCTCTCTTACTATAGCGACAGCTGTAAACAGCACCATTGTCATGGTTAATATAACGCCTATCAAACCCGGCACAATATTGACGGCTGAACGTCGCTCTGGATTATAAAAATTTCTGACCTCTAAACCGACCGAACCTTGTAATCGTCTTGTGCTGTCAAAGCTCACAGGAATATTCGCTAACTGTCGACCAACGCCAAGGATGATGGGATCAGTACCATCTACCAAAATCTGCGCTGCCGCTCTGTTGCCGCCGGCTCCGACTCTGTTTCTATCTAAAATACGCCGATCAAAATCTGGTGGTATATACAAACCAATGGAGATACTCCCTTGATCCATCAATGTAGTTAACTCTTCAATTGTCGCGACTCGATACTGAAAATCAACAACCTGTGATGCCGTCATATCACTCACCATTTGGCGCGAAAGTGATGTATCAGCCTGGTCAACAAGCGCTGCCGTTAAATTGCGCACATCTGTATTTATTGCAAAACCAAAGAGCACTAATTGAATCAGGGGGATGCCGACGATCATGCCAAAAGTCAGCCTGTCTCTTAGTAGCTGAGTAAATTCCTTATGAAAAATAGCGTAGAGTCGCAGCAAAGATTTCATGAGACGACTTCCTGCCCTTTGCCTTTTGTACGTTCCTGCCTCTGTTCTTTTCTGTGTTTTTCCGTTACTGCTACAAAAACATCTTCCAGATTTGGTTCAATTTCAGCAACAGTTCCGGTTAATCCATTACGGTGTAAGATTGCTTCCACTTTTTGTAAGGAATCAGCAACTGATTTTGGCATCAACACACGTAAATGTAGCCCCACCTGAGTCACACTGAATACTTCAGCTAATTTTAATAAGGCGATTCTGGCTTCATTGGCCTTTTCAGTGATGACCTCATAAACATTCATATCAATGTTTTCACCCAGGTTTTTTGGTGTGTCATCAGCAACAATGACGCCTTCATCCAAAATTGCCAGACGATGACAACGCTCAGCCTCATCCATGTAATGAGTAGAAACCAGAATAGTTGTTCCTTGCTCGGCAAGGGAAAATAAGGTCACCCAGAAATCACGCCGGTTTTGTGGATCAACGGCACTGGTTGGCTCGTCCAATAGCAGTAAACTCGGCTTATGTAAAATTGCAGCGGCCAAAGCTAAACGCTGACGCTGACCGCCACTAAGTGTTCCTGCACGTTGCTTCGCTTGAGATGAAAGCTCAAACTCTTCGAGCAATTCATTGACGCGTTGTTTTCTCTGTTTCCGCGGGATGGCATATATCTCGCCAACAAATGCCAGATTCTCTTTAACCGTTAAATCATCATAAAGTGAGAACTTCTGAGTCATATAGCCAATCTGATGTTTTAAAATTTCTGCTTGTCTGGGAATTTGTAAACCCAGTACCTCTACCGTGCCTGAAGACGGTGTTAGCAAGCCACACAACATTCGAATGGTCGTCGATTTTCCCGAACCATTAGGCCCAAGAAAGCCATAAATAGAACCTGTCGGAATTTTTAAATTAATATTATTGACGGCAAGCAAGGAGCCAAAACGGCGGCTAAGCCCTGTTGCCGTGATTGCATAGTTTTCTTGTGAGGGATTCAAAATAAAACCGTTTAAAAAATAACTTCTACTGGCACGCCGTCGGGCAACCTTTCCCTTTGCGTCTCAAGTGTTATCTCGGCAAGGTAACTCAGCCTGCCACGATCACTTTCTGTCAGGGAGTAATACGGGGTAAAAGAAGCTTCACTGGCAATTCTTCGCACTGTTCCAGCGAATGGTGTTTCTATACCATCAACCTTAATACTGACCTGAGTACCAGGTCTCACATTAATACGCAAAGCTTCAGGCACATAAACACGGGCGTAGGGTTGTTCCCCTGTTAGAAGAACGGCAACAACACTGCCCACGGGAGGGCGTTCTCCAATCTCAAAAGGCAAAGAATCTATAATTGCAGCGACTGGAGCTAGACTGATTAAACGTGCTTTATCTATTGAAATTACGTCAAGTCTGGCATTTGCGCCGACTAAGAGCTGGCGAGTTTGTTCTATTTTTTCAAGCCTGGTTCCCGCTTCCAGTTCTCTTAATCTGGCACTGGCCTGTTCTATATTAGCTTGTGAAGCGTCGCGCTGCGAACGTGCAATATCGATTCTTTCCTGAGTCGCAACATCTGCTCCCAGGCGTTCGAGTCTGCCTAATTCCAAGAGGTTAATTTCGTATTGAACCTGTACAGCTCGGAGCGTTGCCTGAGCTGCTTCAATAACTTCATTACGCGGGCCCGCTATCTGCTCGGCAAGTACCGCTTCCAGATTAGCAATCGACGCCCTGGCTTCTGCTTCTCTGGCAAGGATGCGGACATTATCTTGCGCCAGTAAGACCTCTCCAGCGCTGACTGTCTGACCTTCAATAACATTTATTGCAATAATGGGCTCAAAACTTTCAACTGAAATTTCGACACGGTCTGATTCAAGCAAACCAACGGCAACAGGTACCATTTCTTCACAAGCCACCAGAAAAATGACTATGGGTAAAAGCATGCTTTTATGCATAAGCACTTCCTATCCTGTTGTTTAACTACCCAACTAACTATTCAAGCTATTGCTATGAAAATAATTAACTAAAATGCCGATAGCCTGAATTCTTTATGTCAATTTCACGCCCATCACTATCCAGGCACTTAACCCTGCTACCCTTTACAACTCGACCTATTAGCGTCAATGGTACATTAATTTCTGCCGCTTTTTGTTGCAATTCTTCTTGTTGATCCTCGGCAACGGTTAGGGCTAATTCATATTCATCACCCGCCGTTAAAGCTAAATTCAAACCCTTACTTTTATCACCCATTGCACCCATGAAATTTTTCACTGCCTTCGAAATAGGAATAGCCTTTGCATTTAGTACAATGCCAACACCACTTTGTTCAGCAATATGCCCGAGATCAGCCATTAAACCATCAGAAATATCGATAGCGGCTGAGGCTATCCCTGCAATACTTTGCCCCAGAATCACTCGCGGAACAGGCTGGTAGTATGCGCTGTGAAGCTCTTTGGTATCAGGCTTGTCCAAAGACATACCATTGCCCAGTAGACTCACAGCTAAACCTGCTGCACCTAACTCACCCGATACATAAACCAGTTCGCCGGGCCTGGCGCTGTCTCGCCTGAGTATTTTGCCTCTCTCAAGCAAGCCATGGACCTGTATCGTAATACTTAAAGGCCCTTTCGTAATATCCCCCCCGATAAGCGGGCAACGATACTTTTGAATCATTTGCTCCAGACCCAAGCTAAAGCCTTGTAGCCATGCCTCTTCTACTTTCGGCAAACTCAATGCAAGAGTAAATGCTAAAGGCTCAGCCCCCATGGCAGCTAAATCACTTAAATTAACGGCCAAAGCGCGTTGAGCAATTAAGCCAGAATCAGCCTTGGCTGGGAAATGCACATCAGCGACTAAAGTGTCCATGGATACGGCTAAAAGTCTTTCTGGAGGGAGGTCAATCACAGCGCAGTCATCGCCTATTCCCAAAGGGATTCTTGCAGACTGCTCCGTTGTTGGGATTAAACCGGACTTATTAAAATAGTCCTTGATAAGATCAAATTCTGAAATGGCCAAGATTCCTACCTCAACACTTCATTGAAGCGGGAGTTAGCGATTATTGAGGAACCGTCTTCAGCATAATCACCAAGGATGTCTTTACGGCCTGTTCCGAAATAACGGCTAACTCTCGCTGGTTCTATTTATTTCCAAAGCCCGCAAATCTCTGGCAAGTTTATCTAAGACGCCATTGATATATTTATAGCTATCAGTAGCACCATATTTTTTTGCCAGATCAACATATTCATTGATCACGACCTTATAAGGCACATCAATACGTTCTGAAAATTCAAAACTACCTAAGCGTAAAAGGGCCAGCTCAATAGGATCAATTTGATTTAACTTACGATCAAGCTTATCTGCAAAAGTCTGATCAACTTTCTCAGTATTAGTGATGATATGAACCAGCGCCTGGTGAAAAAAGTCCCAATCAATTTTAGCGGCATTATCTGCACGAAATTGTGCTTCTATATCGCTGCTTGAACCATCGGCCAGTTGCCATTGGTAAAGCGCTTGAACCAATAAATTTCTGGCTTTTTTTCGATGCGAAATCTTAGGCTGTGATGAATCTTCAGACATAGCGTTAAAGCTTACGTAACAGGCTGACCATTTCCATCGCGGTCATCGCAACATCAGCACCTTTATTCCCGGCCTTTGTTCCTGCCCGCTCAATAGCCTGCTCAATAGTATCAACCGTGAGCACGCCGAAAGCGACAGGTATATCAAATTCCAAACTGACTTGATTAAGCCCACGGCTACATTGCGTACAAACATAATCAAAATGAGGCGTACTACCTTTGATGACGGCACCCAGCGCAATGATAGCGTCATACTGTTCTGTCTGAGCTATTTTTTGAGCCGCCAACGGTAATTCAAAGGCACCTGGCACCTTTATTACGGTAATTGCGCTGTCAGATACACCATGACGTTTTAAGCAAGAGATAGCCCCATCTTGCAGACTATTAACAATAAACTCATTAAAACGGCTAACAACAATCGCGTAATTCGCACTTGCGCCACCAAACTCGCCTTCAATTGTTTTTATATCACTCATAATATTCTCTGACTCTGTCTGCTTATTTAGTGCTTTTTTAGTAGATTAGCTTATTCTTCACAAGGGATATATTCCACAACTTCCAAATCAAAACCTGAAATAGCATATTTTGTTGGGTAACTCATGAGTCGCATTTTCCCGACACCCAGATCTCTGAGAATCTGAGAGCCAGTACCTACATTCAAGAACATACCCTGAGACGTTTTTGCAGGCGCTCTGGTTTCCTCTAGTTCACTAATTCTGGCCAGCTGCTGCAAAAGGTCGGAGTTGCCTTGCTCACCCGCCAATATAACCACTACGCCTTTACCTTCTTCACTAATTTTTTCCATTGCTTGATGTAATGACCAGCTTGAGCGTTTTGAGTTTTTTACGCCGAGCAGGTCTCTTACAGTATTAGTGACTAAAACCCGCACCAAAACAGGCTCCTCTGCTTTGATATCACCTTTCACTAAAGCCAGATGAGTGGGCTCACCTTCCTTTATGCTGTCGCGGTAGCAATAAATTTCAAAATCTCCATATTCAGTTAACAAAGAATATTGCTGAATACGTTCAACCGTTTGCTCATTAGCAATTCGATAATGCACCAGATCCATAATGGTGCCGATTTTTAATCCATGCTCTTGCGCAAATTTTTCCAGATCAGCTCTTCGGGCCATGGAGCCATCAGCATTCATGACTTCACAAATTGCCGCTGCCGGTGTTAAACCTGCCATCCTGGCCAAATCACAACCGGCTTCAGTATGACCAGCCCTACGCAGAACACCGCCTTCTTTAGCCATCAAGGGGAATATATGCCCAGGTTGAACAATATCAGCGGGCACAGCACCTGGCGCAACAGCGGCTTGAATAGTGCGCGCCCTATCAGCGGCAGAAATACCTGTCGTGACACCTTCAGCGGCTTCAATAGAAACCGTAAAGTTGGTACCGAAAGAGGTCTGGTTAGCACTCACCATTAAGGGAAGTTGTAAGAACTGGCAACTTTCTTCTGTCAACGTCAAACAAATTAAACCGCGTGCATGTGTCGCCATGAAATTGATTTCTGCTGCAGTAACTTTATCAGCAGCGACAACAATATCACCTTCATTCTCCCTGTCCTCATCATCCATCAGGATGACCATTTTTCCCTGGCGAATATCTTCAATCAGTTCTTGAGCAGTATTTAATTGCATTATTTTATAAAACCACTCGCCTGTAATTTTTCAATACTTAATCCTTCATTATTGCTTTCAACACCAGCAATAGAGTAATTTGCTGCAAGTTCATTTTTCTGTAATAAACGTTCCAGGTAACGACTAATCAAGTCAACTTCCAGATTCACTTGCCGGCCCACTTCAAATTCATGCATGGTGGTTTCAACTGCTGTATGAGGAATAATATTAACTGAAAAGTTAATACCTTCTACTTCGTTAACGGTCAGACTTATACCATCGATACAAGCTGAGCCTTTTCGAGCAATATAGTGAGCAAGTTCAAGGGGGGCTGTAAAAACTAATTGCAGGCTTTCACCATCAACCTTTTTGCTATGGAGAGTTGCCAAGCCATCGACATGACCACTTACTATATGTCCGCCTAATGAGCTTTCGGGTTTTAAAGACTTTTCCAGATTGACTAAAGCTCCTTCTTCCAGACTTCCCAAATTAGTACACTGTAAAGTTTCATTTGAAACATCCGCACTGAATGTCGCATCGTCTAATTCGATTACCGTAAGGCAAACGCCACTGACTGCAATGCTGTCGCCTATAACAACATCACTGAAATTCAGTTTTTTTGAACTTATACTTAAGCGACAATCACCCTCACCCTTGGTGAGCGATTTAATCGTACCTGTCGCTTCAATTATTCCTGTAAACATATATTCCTGTAAAAGTAGTGAGAATTTTTTCTTACTGACTTTTTAAAACGCGGACGCGCATTCTACAGTCTTTACCCAGCAAAGACACATCTGAATATTCAAGATTGATTTGATCTGCCATACTTTCCAGGCCTGGAATAGTAAATAAGGGCAAGGCCTTATGACCTAAAAGTTTAGGCGCCATATAAAGAATTATTTCATCCACCAAACCCGCCTTAATAAATGCACCCGCCAAGGTTGATCCAGCTTCAATTAGCACTTCATTACATTCTTTTTCTTTAGCCAAATATTGCAACAAGGCATGTAAATAAATTTGATTATCATTGTTCGGCAAGCAAACTTGTTCAAGCGTCGTTATTGTAGATTCAGCCGTATTGAATTCTTTCTCTATGGCAGACACCAGTAATATTTCGCCAGGTGTTTGTAAGGTTTTAGCATCAGTAGGCAGACGTAAGTTTGAATCACAAATAACCCGTAAAGGTTGTAAAACTTCTACCTCCTCCAACCTGACATTTAAAGATGGATCATCTGCTAATATCGTTTCTATTCCAGTGATTAAGGCGCTACTTCTAGCTCGCCACTGCTGCACATCCTGCCTGGATTCTTCGCCGGTTATCCATTTGCTTTCCCCATTGGCCATAGCCGTTCTACCATCTGAACTCATCGCCATCTTACAACGAACATAAGGTAAGCCAGTTGTCATTCTTTTGATAAAACCAGGATTAAGTTCAGCGCATTTATCGGCTAACAAAGGCCCGACGACTTCAATGCCAGCTGCTTTTAATTTATTAATACCCTTGCCCGCGACTGCTGGGTTTGGATCAATCATGCCATACACAACTTTACTGATGCCTGCGGCAATAATGGCATCACAGCAAGGCGCCGTTTTGCCATGGTGCGAACAAGGCTCAAGTGTCACATATAAATTTGCACCAGCAACCTTTGCTTTTACTTGATTACTTTTTGCTTTTTCCAGGGCATGAACTTCCGCGTGCACTTCACCAGCAAATTGATGCCAGCCTTCAGCGATCACTTGCTCGTCTTTCACAATTACGCAGCCTACACGGGGGTTTGGCTTGCTGCTGTATTCCCCTTTTAAAGCAAGCTCTATACAACGCTGCATGTAGGTAGTGTCAGTGTTCATTTTCATTGATCTATATAATTATTTTTCTGGCTTGGTTTTGGCAAACGCAATTACGATATGATAAAAATAAAATTAAGAAAGCGTTTTCATGAATGTTAATAAGCGAATTTAATTTCTTAATAACGTTTAGGTGTACGCAGTAGCTCTAGGCTTTATCTTTTGGTGTTTTTTCGATGCTATCAATTGCTTCTCTAAACTCATTTAAATCTTTAAAGCTTCTATAGACAGAAGCGAAACGTACATAAGCAACTTCATCCAGCTTACGTAATTCCTGCATTACCTTCTCTCCGACTAAATTACTGGAAACTTCTCGTTCACCTAAAGCACGTAACGCATGATTAATATGCGTTAATGCTTCTTCAACCTGATCCATACTCACGGGTCTTTTTTCCAGCGCTTTTAAAATGCCTTTACGCAACTTATCTTCATTAAATGGTTCCCTGTCACCATTTTGTTTGATCACTCGTGGCATTAATAATTCAGCGCCTTCAAAGGTCGTGAAGCGCTCATTACATGTTAAGCACTCACGCCGCCGACGCACCTGATTACCTTCGGTGACCAAGCGCGAATCGATTACCTTAGTATCTGTAGCATGACAAAAAGGACAATGCATCAGCCAATAACCCTTGATTTCACTTATTTATAAACTGGAAAATTTGCGCATAAGGCTAGAACTTTCTCTTTTGTCGATTGGATAAGTTCTTCGTTATTAATGTCATCCAGTATATCGCATATCCAATTCGACATATCACTGACTTCAGCCTCACCAAAACCCCGAGTCGTCACCGCAGGAGAACCTAAACGTAAGCCACTGGTAATAAATGGTGAACGCGGATCATTTGGCACCGCATTTTTATTAACAGTAATGTTTGCCCGACCTAAAATTGCTTCAGCATCCTTACCCGTGACGTCTCTACCAACAAGACTCAAGAGGAAAAGATGGTCATCAGTACCTCCAGAAACTATTTCAAAACCACGAGACATAAAGACTTCAGCCATGGCTTGAGCATTTTTAACAACCTGTTGTTGATAAGATTTAAATTCGTCAGACATTGCTTCCTTAAAGGCTACTGCTTTTGCCGCTATGACATGCATTAAAGGCCCACCCTGGCTTTCAGGGAAAATAGCAAAGTTCAGCCGTTTATTAAGTTCTGCATCATCACCCGGTGTCAGTATCAAGCCGCCACGCGGACCTCTTAAGGTTTTATGGGTAGTAGATGTTGTTACATGCGCAATGTTGACCGGACTTGGATAAACACCTGCTGCAACAAGACCTGCTACGTGCGCCATATCTACCATCAGGTAAGCACCTATCTTATCGGCGATATCACGCATCAGTTGCCAATTGACTATTCTTGAATACGCTGAAAAACCCGCAATAATTAATTTAGGCTTATGTTGTAGTGCCAGTGCTTCTACTTGTTCATAATCAATTTCACCCGTCTCACTATGAAGACCGTACTGAACCGCATTATAAATGCGTCCAGAAAAAGACACCGCAGCACCATGAGTAAGGTGCCCCCCATCTGCCAGGCTCATACCCAGCAAAGTATCGCCAGGCTTTAACAATGCCATAAATACAGCTGCATTAGCCTGTGATCCTGAATGTGCTTGCACATTGGCATAGCCAGCATTAAAAAGCGTCTTGGCTCTGTCGATTGCCAGGGTTTCGACCACATCCACATGCTCGCAGCCGCCGTAATAACGCTTACCCGGATAACCTTCTGCGTATTTATTGGTTAGTACAGAACCCTGCGCCTCCTGTACACGAGGACTGGCATAGTTTTCAGAGGCAATCAGTTCTATATGTTCCTGTTGACGTAGGGATTCTGCAGCCATCGCTGCTTCCAGTTCATCATCAAAACCAGCGATAGTCATATCTTTAGTTAACATTTTTTCCCTCAGGCTTGTGTAAATTAGTCGGACGAATTAAGAAGCGTAAGCTGGGCTGTGTAAAAAAGCGCTATTCTACCTTACTTTCCTCCTCGGTAAGAATAGAATAGTCAGCTAAATATTCCCATAAAGCAGCAGGTTGTAAATTAATGGCTCAATTTGTTTATACCATGAACCGGGTTGGTAAAGTCGTGCCGCCCAAGCGTGAAATTCTCAAAGACATCTCCCTATCTTTCTTTCCTGGCGCCAAAATTGGGGTGCTGGGATTGAACGGTTCTGGTAAATCGACCTTACTTCGAATCATGGCGGGTGTGGACAAAGAGTTCCATGGTGAAGCCAGGCCACAGCCGGATCTTAAAGTGGGTTATTTGCCTCAGGAACCGGAACTTGATGCCAGCAAAGATGTTAAAGGCAATGTTGAAGACGGCGTTCGAGAAATTAAAGACTTAGTAGATGAATTCAATAGCATCAGTGATAAATTCGCCGAACCCATGAGTGATGATGCAATGAATGCTTTATTGGAAAAGCAAGGTGAATTGCAGACACAAATTGATGCAACTGGTGGCTGGGATCTTGACCGCACGCTTGAAATTGCTGCTGATGCGTTGCGTCTCCCGCCCTGGGATGCCGATGTCACCAAACTATCTGGTGGAGAAAAACGTAGAGTCGCGCTTTGCCGCTTATTATTGTCTAAGCCTGACATGCTCTTATTAGACGAACCAACCAACCATCTGGATGCAGGCTCAGTCGCCTGGATGGAAAAATTCTTACAGGATTATCCTGGCACTGTTGTCGCAATTACGCATGATCGCTATTTTCTGGATCAGGCCGCTAACTGGATTCTGGAGCTCGATCGCGGGTACGGCATTCCCTATGAAGGAAATTACAGCGACTGGCTTGAAGCAAAAGAAAAGCGCCTGGAAATTGAAGAAAAGCAACAGTCGTCAATAGCAAAAACCATTAAAAACGAACTGGAATGGGTTAGAACCAACCAAAAAGGACGTCAATCCAAAAGCAAAGCCCGCCTCGCTCGCTTCGAAGAATTATCCTCCAAGGAATTCCAGACGCGCAACGAAACGCTGGAACTCTATATCCCCCCCGGCCCCCGTTTGGGAGAACTGGTTATAGAAGTTAATAAGGTCAGCAAAAGTTTTGGCGATAAAGCGCTGATTGAAAACCTCAGCCTGACTATCCCTCGAGGCAGCATTGTCGGCATAATCGGCGGCAACGGTGCTGGTAAGACGACTTTTCTGAAGATGCTTATGGATCAAGAACAACCTGATTCAGGCTCTATCCGTATCGGCGAAACAGTCGATATGGCTTACGTTGATCAAAGCCGGGATGAACTGAATGGTGACAATACAGTGTGGCAGGAAGTTTCCGGCGGCCTTGATACGCTGAAAATTGGCAACTATGAAATTTCTTCTCGCGCTTATGTCAGCCGCTTCAATTTCAAAGGCAGTGATCAACAAAAAATTGTTAAACACTTATCGGGTGGTGAACGTAATCGACTACATCTAGCCAAGCTCTTAAAACGCGGCGCCAATGTTCTCTTATTAGATGAACCGACAAATGATCTTGATATCGAAACCCTGCGCGCATTAGATGAAGGCTTACTGGCTTTCCCCGGCACAGTGATCGTGGTTTCACATGACCGCTGGTTTCTTGACAGAATTTCCACACACATTCTGGCTTTTGAAGGCGACAGTGAAGTAGTTTTTCACGAAGGCAATTATTCAGATTACGAAGAAGATCGAAAGAAGCGTAAAGGGGATGGGGAACCTACTCGTGTCAAATACAAGAAACTCGGTTAAAAACTACGACACTTGACAAGACTTCGTTAAAAATTGGTTTGGGGAAACTCATTTTCCCAAACCAACTTTCTTGAATTTTTAAACTATTTTTAAACTATCTTTTAACGCTTGCAGGTGAGACTGGTTTTCTTTTGCGCTTAGCGGTATATCCACCGTTTCAGGCAGGGGTGTGGGTATATTCACCGTTAATTCTTCACCGTGCAAAACACGCTGCACCAACTGTGCATAATGATATTCAAATAAGGGAAAAATTTTTCCTTCTGCTTGATTGGCCAATTCAAACCAGCCAGTTGCCTTTCCTGCCATATACACGGCAGAGTGGCTCCAGTTCTGAACCGCTTTTGGTGCTGGCATACGGCAAGCTTCAAGGTAGGCATCATGTGCGCTCGGCAACCCAAATAAAGCCACGCCTGATTTACAGGAGTCCACAACATTGGCAATAGTTGGTAAAAATGGTTGCTTGTGCACAAGCTCACGAGTAGCGGCTAAAACTAGTTCAGGCAAAAAAGCAGCAAGACTGGTTAACCAGTACTTCTTGGCAAGATTTAGGGTGCCTTCATCAGGAAAAGCCTTGTGATACTGATTATGGTACGCCAATTCAAATTCGGCGAACATTTGATTGATGACATCAACGTGATCTTTGGAAAACTTTGCTTTAGAACTAGACCTGGAGTTAGCGTTATAAGCACTATCTCCCCCACTACCTTCTCCAGCCTCTATCCCCCGCTTAATATGATCGGGCACAACAAGCTGATCAATTTTTTTCATGGTCACTTCTTTTCCAACAAGATTAATTAATTACGACAAATCACTACTGCGCAAACCAAACTCCTGCTGCTCAATAATGTCCTTATCGGGACTCTCTGCTTTGATTTTGCCATAACTGATAACAGTATTACGGCCAGCTTTTTTACTTTCGTAAAGCGTTTCATCAGCTTTTTCTAATAGCTCTTCTGCAATAAGCACATCATCAGGATAGGTTGCTATACCAATGCTGACGGTTGTTGAAATTCTTTGCCCATCCACATCAAAAGACGTATTTTCAACAGCGCTGCGTAAACGCTCAGCAGTTTCAATAGCTCTATCAGATGGCAGCTGGGGTAACAAGGCAACAAATTCGTCTCCCCCATAACGGCAAATAATGTCTGAAGTACGTAAGCAATCCTGAATTGTGCTGGCGATTGTTAAAATCAGTTTATCTCCAGCCTTATGGCCATAGGTGTCATTGACCTTTTTTAAATTATCAGCATCGATCATCATGGCCGATAGGGGTTGTGAATACTGTATCGCTACCTCAGTTGCCTTATGTAGCATAGGGCTAAATGAGCGCTTATTTAGCAAGCCTGTCATTTCATCTGTTTCAGAAAGAACCTTAAACACCTTCTTACCATAATTGACATCAGCAGCAAGCATCGTGGTGATATAGGCAACCAACATAAAAGGTAAAAAGAAAATAAGAAATTCTGTGTATTCAACTAATGAATATTCAACCCCACTGCGGGACGCCAGAAGAACATATACTGCTGAAATTAAAACAATTTCAGCAATGGTGATCGCTTTTCCTAGTGTTATAGAGCTGGAGATAATGACCAATAAATAAAGATTAAGTAAGGGGCTGTCAACATTGCCTGTATTCCAGACTGCCAGCGTAATAAAAAGAATCATTACCCAGGTTTCAACCGCTAACTTCCATTTGAAGTGCGGCAGATTAAAATTCACATAATGAAAACCCAGAATAAAAGCCCCAAAAAGCTCCATACAAATCAATAATCCTGCTGGACTAGCAATTTGCGCATCTGGCGACATGTAATAAAGCAACACGATCAATAAGAGCAGCCATTCAATCTCCGCAATACTGCGTGCAAATCCCTTTAGCTCGACCTGGTCTATATCCAGATCATCAAATAATTGAATGTCATTCTTTTTCACTGTGCGCTCCTGCTTTATCCGTCACTGTGCTCTATACCCAGAAACCTCTCAAACCAGATGCTAGAAGGGCTTCTTGCAACTACTTAGGTAAATATAGAGATATCCTACTCCCATAATTTCGTAGCTTAGCATAGCAAGCAACTATCACGACATTGTTGCAGTACTTAACTTTTAGTCAAAAATATTTACCTTTGCTCAATGTGCAAATATTATGAAACGTGCCGTATATCGCACTAAGCCGCTCTGATATTATAAAAAGCCGCAGTATAGTTAGGTATATATAGTAAAAAACACAGAGAAAGATGAAGTTAACAATTAAATACAAACTGCTACTGGCGATCCTTTCGGGACACATCATTGTTTATATTTCAATGTACAGCCTCGGTCGCGCACAATTTAACGATGGCTTTATCGACTATATCAGCCGTATTGAAGAGCAGCAGGTCCCTGCATTAATTGATGGATTAGAGTCCTGGTATGAAGCTCGAGACCGTTGGGATCTACTTCGGGACAATGTCAGTCTCTGGAATATCATTATAAGAGACAGTGTTGCCCGTACAGCAGAACCCGGTCAGTTGCTCGAAATTCGGCAAGTGACCAATTTTCGTTTAATTGAGTCGGCAGTCGAAGACAGGAATATTCTGACTAATAACACCAGTGCTATTGACGCATTCCGCCGCCCAGCCTTATTGGCGGATGATGACTGGTATTTTTCTTCTGAATACAGCCCTGCCAGGCCTCACTTACTTTTATTGGATGCTGATCATGACATTATGTTCGGCGACCCTGAAGCCTTACCACTAGCGAACCTTTATCCCCTGAATTTCATGGGAGAAACCGTTGGTTATTTGGCCGTCACCAGCAGACAGGAATTATCTGAACGCGCTGATCAACTTTTTGTTGAAAGCCAAATTAATTCGTTCTTTCTCATTGGCATTGTACTGGTTGTCATCTCGATACTGGTTGCCATTCCGGCGGCAAGCTATCTGGTTCGCCCCATTCGAGATTTAGTCAATGGAACTCGTGCCCTGACTGCGGGCGATTACAACTCAAGAATAAAAGTCAGAAGCTCTGATGAATTAGGCCTATTGTCCGAAGATTTCAACACCTTGGCCAATACACTGGATCAAAATCAAACAGCCAGAAGGCAATGGATTGCGGATATTTCACACGAGCTCAGAACCCCCCTTGCGATATTACGCGGTGAACTTGAAGCTGCACAGGATGGCATAAGGCCACTTGATCCCGCGAGTCTCAATTCCTGGCACCACGAAGTGGTGCATTTGAACACCCTGGTAAATGATTTGCATGAGTTATCCATGTCAGATAACGGTGCGTTAGTTTATGAAAAAGAAAAAATTGATGTGAAACCTTTGTTAGAACAAACTCTGGAACTGCATCAAAATTTAATCGCACAAAACAATATAAAAGTATCAACCGTTATATCTGGATCCAGGCGTAAAAATAAGAAGGCCATCAATATATTTGGCGACCCAAAACGTCTCAAACAACTTTTCGATAACCTGCTGCAAAACACCTGTCGCTATACTGATGAGGGTGGTGAGCTCAAAATCACCCTTAAAGAATATCCCGACAAGGTTGCTATAGACTGGATAGATTCAGAACCCGGTGTCAGCGATGAAGACCTACACAAATTATTTGATCGCCTTTACCGCGTAGAATCTTCTCGCAATCGTGAGAAAGGCGGTTCTGGCCTGGGCCTGGCTATTTGCAAAAACATTGTTGAAGCCCATGAAGGTTGCATTACGGCAGAGCACTCTGAACTTGGCGGTTTGAAGCTCAGGATCGAATTACCCAAACGGCAAAAATCTTAAGCACGGAAATATTTGCCCCTTGGCCCATGAGGACTTAAACTGCTTCAATTCAATAGTAGCCTGGAAAGATAAATATGCAGCATGTTTTGATCGTTGAAGACGAAGTAAAACTGGCAACTCTGCTAAAGGATTATCTCGACCGTAACGGTTTTAAAACATCTATGCTGCATAATGGCAATGAAGTAATGCCCTGGCTTGAAAACCATCAACCAGACTTGGTTTTGCTAGATTTAATGCTGCCGGGTGTTGATGGCATGGATATCTGCAAGGATATTCGCCGTAATTCTCAACTACCTGTGATTATGGTGACAGCAAAAGTCGAAGAAATTGACCGTTTACTTGGACTCGAACTCGGTGCTGATGATTATATCTGCAAACCTTTTAGTCCGCGGGAAGTCGTTGCTCGTGTTAAAGCGGTACTGCGTCGCAGTGAAGGTTCAGACAAGCTTGAAGAAAAAGGTCTGAATCTGGATACTGATACTTATAAAGTAAGCATCAACGGTAATGACCTTGGTCTGACAGCTGTGGAATTTCAGTTATTAAAAGTTTTATCGGATCACCCCGGTCGCATATTTTCTCGTGCGGTTCTGGTCGATAAAATATACTCCGATGGACGTATAGTGAGTGACCGCACTATCGACAGCCATATTAAAAAATTACGTAAAAAAATTGCAACGGAGCTGCCTGATACAGAGTTAATTCATTCTCTTTACGCGGTGGGATACAAATTTGAGTGGAACTAATTTACCGAGCTTGCTAATTAAGTCTTTACAGAGCTTCACACTGGCTTCTTGCCTGATTCTAGGCACCTTGCTGAGCACCAGCAGCTATGCTCAAGAACAACAGCCTTTTGCCGATTGGTTAGCCGATTTACGCAATGAAGCACTTGCAGAAGGCATTAGTGAAAGCCTTTTAGATGAAGCATTGAGTGTCATTGAAGAACCCATTCCCAGAGTCATTGAACTGGACAAAAGCCAACCTGAGTTTGTACAAACATTCTCAAATTACATGAATAACCGGCTTAGCCAGGCTCGCATAGAAAGGGGACAGGCGCTTCTACAGGAACACAGCGAGCTATTTAGCCGCATTTATCGCGAATACGGCGTACAACCTCACTACCTAGTCTCATTTTGGGCATTAGAAAGTAACTTTGGCGATTACACCGGCGGCTTTTCAGTGCTAAATGCACTTGCGACCCTGGCCTATGACCCACGCCGCAGTGGCTTTTTTCGTAATGAATTATTAACCGCACTGAAAATTCTGGATGCAGGACATATTAGCGTGGAAGACATGTCTGGATCATGGGCTGGAGCAATGGGCCAATGCCAGTTTATGCCTTCAACCTTTGAGCACTATGCCGTAGATGGCGACAATGATGGGCGTATAGACATCTGGAACAGTTTGCCGGATGTCTTTGCATCTGCTGCCAACTTCCTATCTGAATCAGGCTGGCGCTCCGATGAACGTTGGGGGCGTGAAGTCACTCTTCCACAAGAATTTGATTTTACTCAATCAGGCACTGCTAACCGTAAAACAGTCAGTGAATGGAATGCCCTGGGTGTCATGCGCGCTAATGGCAACCCCCTCGGCAACTCCTCCATACAAGGCTCTATCGTCTTGCCCGCTGGTGCCTCTGGCCCGGTCTTTTTAGCCTACAATAATTTTAGAACAACCATGGTCTGGAACCGCTCGACTTATTACGCAATCTCCGTTGGACACCTCGCAGACCGTTTTGTTGGTGGAGGAGAAATTCAACACTGGCCAGATACTGAAGAACGTGCCTTAAGCCGCATTGAAGTCATCGAATTACAGGAAATCCTAAATTCTATGGGTATTGATGTCGGCAGCCCCGACGGCATCTTAGGTTCAAGAACCAGAGGCGCTATTAGAACCTTCCAGGAAGAAAGTGGCTTGCCGACAGACGGCTATGCTTCCTACGACCTGTTAGACATGATGCGAATCATGGCCATATCTGAATAGTTTATTTGGTTAAGCCTGCTTACTGCGCTTGCTTACTCTTCGTTAAACTCATTTTCTTTCATTGCTGAAGCTAATGAAACCGACCCTTTTGCGTCTAACTGATTTATCACTTCTTTTCGATCTGCTTCTGAACAATTTTGATTTAACTTAAACTGGCATTGTATCTCTGTGACTTGCACTTTTATGCCTACAATTCCTCTTAGCATTCTCTCATCATATTGAGGAATCCAAGGCTGATAAAATTGTGATTCATAAGTTGAAGTCAGCTCATCCACTATATTTTTTAATTCTTTTAAATCATGAATTACAGTGCAATTTCCATAGACATGAACTGTTTGATAGCTCCATGTTGGCACTCCTGGAGAGCTGTACCATGAAGGAGAAATATAATCATGCGAACCTTGAAAAGTGATTAGCACTTCTTGATTCTCTATGCTTCCCCATTGCGGATTAGATTTGGCTAAATGACCCAAAAGAATGGAGCCATCAGTGCTGGTAAGAAAAGGTATATGTGAAGCAAACAGTTTTCCATCCAGTATAGAAGTTAACTGACCGAAAGCGTTTTTTCTCAAAAATGAGAGAACTTTATTTTTATCGGTCACTTCAAAGTGTTTCGGGATATACATGTTTTACCTTGAGGCATTGAAAATATACAAAGTAATTTGGTGCGGCTCTAAAACTGACCTGATAGCGAACCTTAGGGTGTCGAAGTCATGGCTCCGACACCGAGCATAAGCTATATTTTTGACTGCTCGCGGGATTGCTTTAGAAAAACAAATCTTAGAATTGCCTGCTGACTTATAGTGACTAATGTTGAGGTTCCCCAGTACAGCCCAAGAGCTGATGGGAAACTTATAAGCATAAAGACTGCAATTAATACCGGGACCAAATAAAGTATTTCCATATTTTGATCTGCGTTAGTTGGCAACATCGCCATGCTTATATACGTTAATACCCCAACAAGTATCGCAAGCAATAGATCCGGGTTCGCAATATTAGAAATCCACAAAAATTTAGAATTTAATGTTGTATTTCTTATAGCTTGGTAAGTCCCTAGCCCAAAGAAGATTTGAAATACCAAGTTAAGAGCCGTAAATTTAGAAAATATCTTAATACCATTTTCCTTATAAAGAGACATAGTTTTCTGCATTACTTCACTTGGCTGATCAGCATATTTCTCTTTAATTACGTCTAGTTCAGGCTTTAGCTTTTCCATAGCAATTTTATTTTTCTGTGAGTTGTATGCCGTGTTGTAGGAAAGTGGAAAAAGCAGAATTCTTATAACCAAGGTCAACAGTATTATTGAGACTGCTTCAGTAAGCCCAAATTGCAAAGCAAAGAAATCAATACAACTCGCTAAAAAATTTGTCCATATTGCCCAAAGTTCCATATTTATCTCCAAATTTTAAAAAACTTATGATCAGGTTACTCTGACCCTTTTGGTTTCATTTCTGTGATTTACTTTGACGCTTTTAATTTCTTCTTAATTCTTGCAGTAAAACACTCACTTCTTGCTGGAGGGCTTTATGAGATTCTTTTAATGAAGCAGCATACGTAACAAGATTAGCGTAATGGGCAACAGCATGATTTTTATGCACTTCAAGATTTGTTTCTGCATATAGCTTTTCTGAAAATTCGTATCTTGAAACTAAATCATTATTCATTCTGAAGGAGTCAACCATACCTTTAGATAAGGTATATGTCTTAATAATTTGCTTTCTTAAATCATGATCAGGAACTCGGCCAATCAAAGAACTATTCCCGTTATAAACAGTAAAAAAATCACTTACAATAGGATAGTACATAAGAAGAGCCTGATCAGGCTGAAGACTATCTAAATAAGCCCCCATTGTTTCTTGGTATCTATCAAAAACTGTTTCAATCTCATCATAGATAGCTTGCAGCAACCCTTTTATAATTTTTTCTTCGTTTTCTTCAGATTGCTGCCTTTGGTTATCAAAAGAATGACGAACAGCCATCAAGGCAAATAAGCCAGTAATTAATCCACCGACTATAGCTCCTGTGATAGATGACCCAAAAGAATTCCATTCCATAAACTCCACCTGAAACCTAATCGCCAATTAACGTTATATTCCAAGGCCGTAGCGAGCGAAGGCTAGTCGAGGCAAAAGTTTTTCCCAGAGGCGGGAGCTTACGATCAGTAAGTGACCGTTTTGGGAAAAACTTTTAACGAAGGATAGCCGAGCGCAGCAGGCCTAAAACTACTCCGATAAAAACTCATTCACCATCTGAATCATCTCACTGGCGGTTCTGGGATTCGCCATAATCTCCCCATTAAAAAACATCGTCGGCGTACTCCTAACCCCTGCCCTATTCCCACCACGCTGATCAGCCAGAATTTTTTCTCTGATTTCCGGCAGACCTGCATCAGCACGCAATTGTTCAATATCCAACCCGAGCTGAGCGGCATAATCCTCAAAGGCTACTGTTGCATCCGGTAATACTGCCCATGAACCCTGGTCGCTATAGAGCATGTTATACAATTCCCAGAACATTCCTTGCCTTCCCGCAGCTTCAGCGTAGCGCGCTGCTTCAAAAGAGTGTGGATAGGTATCCAGGGGGTAATGTCGAAATACCAGGCGTGAACGTTGCCCAATCTGTTGCCAGGCCTGCGCAATCAAAGTCGCTTCATTTGCACAGTTAGGGCATTGGAAATCCCCATAAACCGTGATGGTCAGTGGGGCATCTGCCTCGCCTCTTACATGATCGGTACTGGCGATTTGATCAGGCGGATAAACCGGTGCGCCACCAAAGAGACCTTGATAGAATACATACAAAGCGATCGGAATCATCAACACCACAAAGGCTGTAACCAGTGATTTCTGTAACTGTTGACGGCGTTTAGCCTGTTGTTTCTTTTCTTCTCGCTTGAGTTTCTTTTCTGAGCTTTTTGTCATGAACCTGTTATTCCTGGATATTCAAATTTTAATCAGCAGCGAAACAATGCCAAAATAACTCTGCTATAGCAATGTTTCCTTGTAGATTGCTATAATGCGCCCCCTGATTTTCTAGCTCCTTCTTCTGACTTCCTGCTAGCTGATAGGCAGTTTACATTCCCAGAATCTATCTGGTCTGGCTGAAAGAGTAGTAATTGAGATATATGAATATGGCTGTAGAAGCTGAACAACATCAAAATATCGTTGTCCGTTTTGCCGGAGACTCCGGTGACGGCATGCAGTTAACCGGCACTAGCTTCACGCTGGCAACTGCTTTGCATGGCAATAATCTTTCAACTTTCCCGGATTTTCCGGCTGAAATTCGTGCCCCAATTGGCGCAACCTTTGGTGTATCTGCCTTCCAGATTTATTTCGGCTCAGAAGATGTCACCACTGCTGGCGATGAGGTTGAAGTGCTGGTTGCGATGAACCCTGCGGCGCTGATCACCAACTTGCAATATTTAGTATCAGGCGGTCTGGTCATTGTCGATACCGGCGCTTTTAATAAAAAAAATCTGGCTAAGGCTAAATATGCAAGCAATCCTTTAGAAGATGGTTCATTAGGTGCCTACAGAGTATTGGCCATCGACATCCATTCCCAGGTGATTGCTGCGGTCGAAGAATTTGGTTTAAGCCATAAAATGGCCTTGCGCTGCAAAAACATGTGGACTCTCGGATTAGTTTTATGGCTTTTTGATCGTGATAAGCAAAGTACCGTTGAAAGCTTACTAACTAAGTTCGCCAATAAGCCTGATATTGCCAATGCCAACGTTGCGGCTCTGAATGCCGGCAACGCCTATGGTGAAACGGCCGAATTACCCAGTGGTATTGCGGTATATAAAGTACCAAAGGCAAAACAGGCACCTGGTACTTATCGAAATGTGGATGGTGCCACGGCTCTGTCCTGGGGTTTACTCGCTGGCGGACAGCTGGCAAATCTAGGTATTTTATTTGCCTCGTATCCGATCACGCCAGCCTCAAACCTCTTGCACACCCTGGCAGCGCGTAAAGATTTCGATGTCATCACTTTTCAGGCCGAAGACGAAATTGCAGCAGTATGTGCCGCTATCGGCGCATCATTTGCCGGCTCACTAGGTGTCACATCCAGTGCCGGGCCTGGTATAGCGTTGAAACAGGAGGCTATTTCCCTGGCCGTATCGGCGGAATTACCTTTGGTCGTCGTTAATACGCAACGTGGCGGCCCATCAACAGGCTTGCCCACCAAAACTGAACAATCCGATTTATTACAGGCTATTTATGGTCGTCATGGCGACACGCCACTTCCTGTCGTCGCTTCAAGTCACCCGGGCGACTGCTTCGACAGTGCCATAGAAGCCGTAAGGCTCGCCACCAAGTATATGACGCCTGTTATGTTGCTATCTGATGGTTATATCGCCAATGCCTCCGAGCCCTGGTTAATTCCTGACTTTGATGACTATGAAGCTTTCCCGGTGTCTTTCCATGACAAGCCTGAAGGATTTAAACCTTCATTGCGTGATGCTGAAACCCTGGCACGCGTCTGGGCCAAACCAGGCACAGCAGGCCTGGAACATCGTATCGGTGGTATTGAGAAAAGTTATGACACCGGTGATATCAGCTATGACCCTGATAATCATCAAAAAATGACTGATACCCGTAAAGCCAAAATCGACAATATTGCCGCTGATATTCCCTTGCAGGACGTTCATCTGGGTAATGACAGCGGTAAGTTGGCTGTCGTCGGTTGGGGTTCTACTTATGGCGCTATCCATCAGGCCGTTAAAAGAAGCATTAGAGAAGGCTTGGACGTCGCTCATATCCATATTCGGCATATGTGGCCCTTACCTGCGAATTTACAGGAGTTGCTATCAGGCTATGACAATATCCTGATACCAGAAATGAATACTGGCCAGTTAGTAAAAATCATACGTGCAGAATACCTGATCGATGCCAAAGCCTTGAATAAAGTATCTGGACAACCTTTTAAAATTAGTGAAATAGAGGATGCGATTAAATCCCAGCTCAGTTAGGCTTTAGTAGAGACTGAAATGCGCGAGATTTAAGTCGAGGATAGTGTAGGAGATAGTTATGAACCAGGCAATCAACAAATTGACGCTTAAAGACTACACCTCTGACCAGGAAGTCCGTTGGTGCCCAGGCYGTGGTGACTATGCCATTCTGAAAACCATTCAGAAACTGATGCCTGAATTTGATCAACCAAAAGAAAATCAGGTTTTTATTTCAGGCATTGGTTGCTCATCACGTTTTCCTTATTACATGAATACTTATGGTTTTCATACTATTCACGGACGAGCACCAGCAATTGCTACCGGCGTTAAACTGGCCAACCCGGAACTCGACGTGTGGGTCATAACCGGAGACGGTGATGCCTTAAGTATTGGTGGCAACCACACTTTGCACGTCTTACGTCGTAACGTAGATCTGAACATACTCTTATTCAACAATGAAATTTATGGACTGACCAAAGGGCAATATTCACCGACGTCTAAAGTCGGCACACGTTCACCCTCTACACCACAAGGTTCAATCGACTTGCCGCTTTCCCCTTGCGCCGTCGCATTAGGTTCTGGCGCTGCCTTTGTTGCCCGTTCTATTGATACCGAGATGAAACATCTAAGCGCTGTGATAAAAATAGCTCACGCGCATAAGGGTGCATCCTTTGTCGAAATTTTACAAAACTGCCCAATCTATAACGATGGTATTTTTGAAAACATAAAAAACAAAAAAATTGCTGCCGATTTCAGAGTTGAAATTGAACATGGTCAACCCTTGATATTTGGTAAAGAAAATACCAAAGGCATTCGACTGAACCGAGAAACGCTGGCACTGGAAGTTGTCACTATTGGGGAGGACTGTCCCTTGGAAGATGTACTGATTCATGACCAAACCAATCTCACCTTAGCCCAGTTAATAGGCGCAATGGGCAGCACGAATGATGAAGGTTTTCCTGTGGCAGTCGGTGTGATTTATCACAACCCTAAACCGAATTACGTTGATGACTTATTCATCCAACGTGAGCGCTTACGTCAGGACAAGGATAAGGGCAATCTGAACGCATTATTGCGCAGTGGTCATACCTGGGAAGTTGCCTGAGCACAGCCTTGAGCTGTAGTTGAAGTCGTTATATAAAGCTGAAGTCGTTATATAAAGCTGAAGTCGTTATATAAAGCTGAAGTAATTATATGAAATTGCCTAAGCATAGGCATAGATAGTTGTCGTTAGATCAGCTCATTCAAAATTTGGAATATCCATGATGGATGAAACAACCTGCAGCGCGTATTCACCCGTTTCCTCTTCAAAGTAAGACGTCACTTGAATGTCAAAAGTGCCAAATTCAGCAGCTTCAATTTCCAGCAAGCTGTTAGACCCAAAGCCAAGACTGTCATCATCTGAAAAAAATTCTCCCGAAGGACTTTTTACGATTAAGTAAGTATCAAAATCCTCTGATTTCAGGCTTATCGTAAGAAGCTGCCCAGGCAAGGCAACTATTTCAAAGCTATCAATAAATTCACCTGAGGCCTGTACTTCATCACCCGCTTCCAAACGGCCAATTTCGTCTAACGTGACTTCCCCCTCAAGCTCATCTTCAGTATTTATTTCAAGCGTATAAGCACCTGTCTCACCACTGCCAAAACTCGTTACCAGCACTTCATAAGCACCACTAAGCGTTAAATCCAACGACAGGCGTGAGCGATTTAAATCACCTTCATAATCATCGTTTTCAAACTCTTCACCATTTGGAGCAATAACGATCAAGTAAGTATCAAAGTCTACTGAACGCAATTCAAACACAGTCCTTTGATTTGCAGATCCTTCAAAAAAATAAGAATCAAGATACTTGCCTGTTTCGTCATCAACGTCGTCTTCAAATTCAAGCACGCCTCTTTCAATAATGCCGGCATTGTCCCACGTGTCTCCGACATAAAATATCTCACCTGCGGCATATAAGGCACTGCAATCCGCGGCATCGTGCAAAGCATCCTCATCAAGTAAAGTAGTCGCTGAACCACCCCCACCAAAACGCGGATCATCACATTCTCCATCGTTAGCCCAGTCACTTAAATCATCGCCAAAATCTATGTCTGCCAAGACTGGATCATCGTCGAATTCATCCGCAGGCGGGATATTATCTTCTCCGACAAAATTCACACTGCCTTGATAGAGTAACGTTCTACAATCTGTTGCATCTTGCCGGACGTCATCGGCACTAGAAGCCACCGCTTCACCGTCAAAACGCGGATCATCACACTCCCCGTCTTCAGGCCAGCCGCCCTCATCATCACCAAACTCAATAGCTCTCAAAGCCAGATTTGCTGACTCACTGGCAAGAAAGATCAAGCCTTGATCAAATAAACTGCTGCAGTCACTGGCATCGTTTTCGATACTCATTTCAACACCGATACCAGCAGAAATATTTCCCATACCTGGCCCACGGAAACGGGTATCAGAGCATTCGCCATTAACAGAAAATTCACTACTGTCATCGCCAAACATTAAAGCCGTTGTTTTTCCGCTATTAAAAGCAATAAAAAATATCAAAAAGCAAAGCGCCACCAGCAAAGCAATAGACAAGTGCTGATAAACACGCACGGCATTCATTTCACTCACTTTAGTACCTCACTCATAACTGGCTCCCAGTACTCTTTATTACAGCGCTTTTTGTTAACCACTTAAATCACAAGTGAATTGAATCCCAGCAATTTCAATCCTGTCGCCCTGGTTCACAACAGTCCTGGAAAATGGCTGAACTTTATTACCATTCACTGAGGTGCCATGAGTAGAACTCAAGTCTTCCAACACAACAATTTGGCCCTCTTTACGCAAACGACAATGCCGTCGAGATACTCTGGAATCGTTAAGCACCACATGATTCAGCGTTGCTGAGCGGCCAATCACCAGGCCTTCTTTTGAACTCAGTAAGGCGTCATCCAATTCAATAGAGTTACTGGTTCCAGAACCAACTAGACGGCCAGCAACTCGGCTTCTGTTGACCGATACCTGTTGTGGGCTCACTCTGGCTTCTGGTTCTGCTGACGGCGCTGGTGTTGCAGCGGATGCTCGATATTCTGGCCCTGCTGTGCTGTATTCAGGGCGCAAGCGACTCAAGCCGAATAAAGCCAATAATACAAAGGCGAGACCAAGACCAATATAGAGCGCATTGTTATTTGCCGCCTCAGTTGTCGGAGTAGAAATTGGATCACCGGGAGTTGGCGTAGCAACCGGGCCAGATGAAGGGTCCGGTGGTGTTGGTGCCGGACTGGGTGTCGGCACAGGTGTTGGCACTGGTGTCGGGTCAGATTGAGGAATTGGCGTTGGCGTAATTACTGGCGGTGGTGTTGGAGCTTGTCGTCGCCATGCGCCAGAAATACCTACTGCATCCATCGCTTCATGCACCGCAATCCAGTTATCAGAATACTCGCCATAGAGAATTTCTGCAGCTAGAGCAAAAGCGTTTCTACCTGCCTCAAAATCGGCATAAGGCGTTAATAATTGAGATCCGGCTAAACCAAAAATGGCGGCAGCATTGGCAATGCCAATTCCCTGTACATTTGGTCCTGTACCTAATCGAGGATGTCGACCACCTTCAACCAAGATATAGAACGCCTGATTAATGATGGATGAATTTGAGTGCACGCCACCCTGGTCATTTTCGATTGGCACAGAATAAAATTGATCATAGTGATCAGGGTTATTATCAATCCTGTTAGGGTTTCTCATATCCCGTAGGGGGCCAACAGGACTGTCCATAGTCCATAAATTCGAATAAGTTGGTATAGACGAAGGGTTCTGTCCAAGTGCTCCCCCGGCTTCACGCCAGGCCTTAAATGAAACACCAATAGCATCCGCTATGCCTTCATCCATTGCACCAGATTCAAATTCATAGATAAGCCCACTGCCCGTGGAAATAATGCCATGCGTCAGTTCATGCGCAATAACTTCAATATAGGGTATAGCGCTGGCCGGAATGTGAAGCTCATTCCAACCCGAATACCATGAAGCATTAAACGCGTCGCCTACACATTCACTCCAGCCATTTCCGGGATAGAAACGAATGCCAGAATACGCTTCTAGCGCAAGACCCTGATTATCAACACTGTCCATGTTTAAAACGCTGGACATAAATTGATAGGCATCGCCTAGAATATTATAGAGCTGATCAACATGCCCCACTCCACTCGATGCGTCACCCTCATTTCGTGTAAACGTATCATCTTGCTCCATCAAGTTTTGAATTTCTAATGACCTATCTGAGTCAATCGGATAGTCGACACCGACTGATCTGCACGCTGCTTCCATATCTCTTACTAAGCGCCTAAGTGCCCCTCGAGCCATCGGATATTTTGCAAGAAGCTCACCATTCACCGCATCAATATAAATATTTTCTGCCACTCCAGTGCTGGTAAATCCGTTAACTGACCAACTTAAGCGTAGATTCCCCGCATCATCTACGAAATAAACAGGCGCACTCGGCGTATCTAAACTTTCAGCGATATCAGCAATCACCCTGGCTTGTTCAAAAGAAATTTGAGAAAGAGTAGGCGCATCTGCAGTAAATCCCTGATGCTGACCAAGCAAACTTATTTGATTGCCTTGGGAATCAAGTATAAGCCTGGATTCGTATCCAACTATTGAGATGCCCTGGTGAGTTTGCTGCAACGAACGAATGTTGAAATTATTAACGGTACTACTCTGCTCAGACAGACTAAGCTCATCAGCAGGACCAAGATTGAGTTGCTGTTTTAATTCACTACCAAGCCAACTTACAATTGCCTCATCACTGGTTAGTCTTTTGCTATTTTCACCAAAGCCATCAACAAACACAGCGTTAGCATCACTCGCACCTTCTTCAGTGCTTATAGGAGCCTCAGCGTCATTAATAAGAGCCTCAGCGTCATTAATAAGAGCCTCAGCGTCATTAATAAGAGCCTCAGCGTCATCAATAAGAGCCTCAGCGCCCATAAGAGCGCCCGATATTACTAACAGTAAGGAGCAAGCAAAAAATCTACACATCTTATGCCTCCCCTATATTTACTGGCAAACGCATCAGGACCGCCCCATCTTGAGCATCCAAAAATACACGCTCTTGAGCACCTTCAATGACTACTTCGATATACCAGGCTAGATGGTAAGTACCTTCCACCTCGACAATAATTAACTGCGCCGCATCAGTTTCGGCTCTGGGACTAACGGCCATTGCCAGGCTCTGGTTTGCAAGATCCAGAGCTTGGTCAAAACTAAGTTCAGGTTCAACATTAATCTCAATATCATTGCCTGTTGAGCCGCTGATATTAAACACATTGCCATTGATCTCTACCGCAACAACTTCTGCACCGAAAACCGGAATACCAAGATGAGTCTGCTCCAGTCGAATTATGCGATTGCCATTAACCTCACCTTCTGTGCTGATGGATAAGGCATCATTAGGACCAAGCCGATCATTTAATAACAGCATGTCTGTGATTTCCGCTATCAGCTCTTCATTGCTACTGACTTCTATAGCGGTTTCTAGTTGAATGGAATCTAGAACTCTGTCTTCTCGCACGGCCCCTTCACTATTTGTAGCCGGCGTAGTGTCCTGGGTAACAGGCAGCCCTTCCCCGCCTTCACCATTTGCTTGATTGGCAGTGCTTTCTGCCTCCTCCAAGGTCCCATCTGCTCCCTGAGACTGATCATTATTCTCAGACTGGTTTGTATTCTGAGAACCAGCTTCCTCAGAGCCTCCAGACATAATCATTACCAGCCCCGCAAGAACAACAATCACACCGGCAATTAACAACCATTTTTTAGTAGACCCAGCATTAGAGCTAGCATCAGAGCTGATAGTAGCGCTGGGTCTTGTTGCTTGAGAATCAGGAGAGCTAGCGGAATCCACACGGGACTCAGTAACCGCTTCTCGCTTTCCTGGATTGGTTATTGGATCTTCAACTTCTGGCATTGGCTGATGCTCATTGTCGTCTTGATTAGAATTTGTCATAAGAGAATCCTGATTACTTGCGTTTATTTCTACCATTATTACCGTTGTGTTGTCATGTTTTGGTCGCTCTTTCATCTTTTCCAGCAAAGCAGCCTCAATTATTGCGTCTGCTTCTTTCGAATCTGTATCAAATAATGCCAGCACCTCTTCGGTGCTGAAAATTTCCCAGAAGCCATCACTGCATACCGTAAACCGCTCCCCCTTTGCCAAATCCCAGTGGGTAATTTCAGGGTCAGGTAAATCCTGACCGCCAATATTAGAAATAACCGTGCCCTGATCTGGGTCTTCAGCTAACTCTTCTTCCGTAATTTTCCCTTGTAACACTTTCAGCTGTGCCAACGAATGATCAAAGGACTGTGCAATTTTTTGAGTATTCGAATATTGAGTGATGCGACTATCACCAGCATGAATGGATATGGCTTTGTCGTGTTCACCATCTTTATAAAGGTAGAGCGCAGCAAGAGTTGACCGAGGTTCCAACCCATTAGCTTCTCCAACCTTATTAACCGCCAGGTGACTCTCAGAAACCAGCTTATACAAGAAGCTTTCTACACCTTCTATATCAATACTTGCCCGTAGGAGCTGTTCTTGCCATAACGTATTTGCTGTCTCGATCACAGTCTGCGCAGCCAGCGCGCTGCCTTTATGGCCGCCCATACCATCGGCAACCACACAAAGCAGGCTTTGCTGCTCGGAATTTTGCAAAACGCTAAAACGATCCTGATTTTCTTCGCGATGACCAATATGCGAAAAAGAAGTGATGCTGCACTTATTTTGGGAAGGCATATACTGCTTCTTTATAGCTAACCAATGGGTCTAAACCATAGCTGTTTTGACTTTCTTGTTCAATAGGTGGAACCAGTAGAATTAATAATCTTAACTTTTCAGGGACTAAAGTTGCCTCTTTTGAAAATTATTCTATAGAATGAATCCCTGCAAGATTATTATGTGTATTAATGAGTAGTAACTATGCCATCTAAAACGTCATTTAAAACCTACAGCGTTGGTCGCGGCTCAGATGTCGATATTCAGATAAGTGGTCAAAGCGTATCCAGGCACCATCTTGAACTCACCGCAACGAATGACGGTAGATACTATCTGATTGATGCCAACTCTAGCAGTGGAACCCAGATTCAACGAGGTGGAAACTGGGAATCAATCAATCAAGGCTTTGTCACTGCAAACGACACCTTATTACTCGGTAAAGAAAGCATCCAAATACAACAATTGCTCTCAAAAATGAAACATTAGATAGCTGCAATAATCGTAATAGCACTAGTTAGCAGCCTAGCAGCCAATTGAGCCACATCTTAACGAACAGAAAGATTTAACAAAGGTGAATAAACCAGCATGAATAATCTAGAACAACAAGAAACTAATTTTCGCATAGTCGTAGCGCTGGTTGCGTCAATCATTGCTGCGGTTTTTATTGGCGTTATGTCTCTAGTATTTTCGCCTAGCGAAGGTGCCGTTGGTCAATTAGCCATGGGCGATATTTTGTTTGATCGTTCTACCGATGTCTTCCCTTACCCGCTGACTATTCAGAATATGATGTGGTTACTATTCATGGTTGGCTTCGGCGAATTGTGGATCAGGTTTGATCGAGGCACAAAAGAAATGGCGCAATTAAAAAGAGGTTTATTGCCTGAGGATGATAGCACTATGTTGCGCGCCAAGGAGTTAGTGCCTATATTCAGTTCTGTTGTAGACAACACTAAAACCCGTTACTTTTTCTTACCACGCTTGATGCACCGTATTATTTTACAGTTTCAGAATAGCCAGTCCATCAATCAATCCAATAGCTTAATGAATTCCAGTCTGGAATTAATGCAACATGAAATAGATTTGAAATATAATATGGTGCGTTATTTAGTCTGGTTGATCCCAACTATCGGCTTTATTGGAACTGTTATTGGTATCGCACTTTCTTTATCGGAAGCGGCAAACATGCCAGACCTGGGTCAAAGCGACGCTATCAGAGTTTGGATGGGCGTGTTAACAACCAAGTTGGGTGTTGCCTTTAACACAACCTTATTAGCATTGGTTATGTCAGCCATCCTGGTTTTTTTCATGCACCTGGCGCAAGGTCGTGAAGAAAGCGCGCTTAACAATACTGGGCAATATTGCATGGATAATTTAATCAACAGACTTTATGAAGAAAAATAAAGAGTCATCTTTCCTGGAGGTTTATTATGGCAGTTAAAAGAGGACCAGACGGTATACCTATCGATGTGCCATCCGTCATGCACGAAAAGTCCAAACACGCATCACCGGCCAGTGATGCGCCTACATCATTATTTGATAACACTGGCCATGTAAACGCCGATAATGATAAGCCAACTGAATTAAATCCGAATCAGTCCAGTAGTTTATTCGGAGACGAACCGCCTACGGTTAAAGCTGATCAAAGTGGTGCTGCAACGCCAAATCAATCTGCTGCTGCAGTTGATGAGCCAGCAACGGTTATTGCTGGAGGAGCCGGTCGTCCCAGTCACGCAACAAAAGATGACTCTGGAAACCAACAAATTGATGCAATGGCAGACCCTGTCGTTGGTTGGTTGGTTGTTGTCGATGGCCCTGGTAAAGGCAATTATTTAAAATTAGGTAACGGCCAAAACAGTATAGGCCGCGGCAACTCTGAACGCATAAAACTGGATTTCGGTGACGATCAAATTTCACGCGCTAATCATGCAATGTTGACGTTTGATCCGCGTGGTGGAGGATTTTATATCCAACAGGGATCAGGCACTAACCTGGCTTACCTTGATAACAGCCCGGTCCTGTCACCGACTAAACTAAGTGCGGGTAGTCGTATCACTCTCGGTGATACAACGCTGATGTTTGCCCCATTATGTGGAGAAAATTTCAGCTGGGATGAGGAATAACACTGCATGAGTGCTGAAGAAGCGAGCACCTTGAAAAGCCTGGTTATAGATTCTGGCTGGGGCCAGATTATTGGCACTAGAAAATCGCAGCAAGACCATGCTGTTATTGTTAATTGGCCTACTGGTTTTGCCCTTTCAATATTAGCCGATGGTATGGGCGGTCACGCTGGTGGAGCAGAGGCTAGCCACTTAGTCGTAGATACATTTCGACAAAGTTTTGTAGACTCGACTGAAAGCAATATTCGGCAACGCTTTCTGGAAGGCTTATCTGCCGCTAATCTTGCAGTTTATGAACACGCTAAAAACAATCCGGAACTCGAAGGTATGGGCTCTACTTTTTTAGCAGTCACTTTCGATGGTTCTGCTATCCAGTGGATCAGCGTCGGTGATAGCCCACTTTGGTTATTCCGTGATGGAGAAATTCGCCAAATAAATGAAAATCATTCCATGGCGGCGGTGCTGGCTAAACAAGTTGAAGAAGGGCTTATCAGCAAAGAAGAAGCTGCAAGCTCTCCTGAACGCAGCCAATTACTCGATGCCGTGTTGGGCAAAGACATCAAAATGGTTGATGCCCCCGAAGAAGCGCTACAAGTACAAAACGGTGACATTATTATTTTAGCCAGTGACGGCGTTGAAACCTGCTCACTAGAAGAGCTACAGGAATTGCTCACAAGTGAAACACAGGATGCTGCCAGCAGCGCAAAACAAATCGTTGCGAAAATTTTAACAAAGGTTGAAGAGCATCAACGCAAGTCTCAGGATAACTCTACTGTTAATGTACTGCGTATCCTCAACGACCAGGAACAAATAAATACTGTACAGAATAAGAATAGCGAAGCTTAAGTCATAAAATAAAAAACAAGTTTTGGTTCAAATTATTGGAAATATTAAGATGAAATTTCTCAAGCTACTTCCCCTATCACTGACAACTGGGTTTTTGCTTTGCTCGCCTGCATTTTCTCAAGATGTCACACTAAGCCCCAACTATGAAACCATCAATCTTGATGAAGGCTTTCTGCCCGACCCGCAATTATTTGAACTTATTGCAGGCGGAGATGTGGATGCAAGCAACGTAGATTACAGCTGTTATGGCTATGTCTCAGAAGCCCCAGATTATCGCTTGAATTATGCGGCAGGAAGCTCAGGGCTGGGTATCTATACTAATTCAGAATCTGATACCACTTTATTAATTAACACCCCCGATGGCGAGTGGATTTGCGATGACGACAATCTCTACCTCGAAAATCTTAATGCCGGTTATTTTTTTGAAAACCCTCTGCCCGGTGAATATAATATCTGGGTAGGAACCTATTCTGAATCTGATAGTTTTACTGAGGCCTTACTCGCTATCACTGAATACCCTGAAAGCAGTTGGGAAACCATCCTTACCCCCACCTTTTCACAAGATACATTCAGCCTAAGCATCTTAAATAATGGCAATGAAATTCAAACGGGTCTAGCCACCCAGGTGGCTGAAAATCTGGTTATCACAAATGCTGCATTAGTTAGCCAGGGCGATCAGTGGATCGTTGAAAACCCTCGCAATGGTGCTGCTTTGGTTGCCAGCATAAACGCCATTGATGAAGATGCTGGCCTGGCTTTATTAAACGTCAATGGTATTGATGGTACACCCGTCACCATTGCTGCTGATTTTCCAGAGCTTGGTCGATATATTTCGCTGGCCTTACTGGATACAAACCGTCAGGGAGTATTACTTAATTTTATCGATGAAACTGACCCATTAAGCCAAGTGCAACATACTTCTCTAGCCAGTGATGGGGAGTATGGTGCCGCTCTGCTCAACAACTGCAATCAGGTTATTGGCATCAGCCAGCATTCAAGCCCGGTACTTTCTAACCGCCTTAGGCCCGATCAGAACTTTGCTCATAGCGCCAATCTGACCAGCTTATCTAATTTTTTATCAGAAAATAATGTTGATTATATTGAAGCTTTTGATTTTTGTTTATCAGAAGCCGAGCAACTCAGCTTAGCGCAACAAAAAATTCAGGAACAAGAAGATGAACTGATTTTTCTGTTAGAAGAACAGGAACTATTAGAAGAAGAACGCATACGCCTACAAGAACAGGCGGAAGCTTTGCTTGCAGCACAAGAAGCCTTGACTGCTGAAAACCAGGCACGCATAGATGAACTTGCCGCCAGAGAAGCAGAGCTGGCAACGAGCCAGGCCGCTATTGAACAAGCTGAAGCTGAAGCCCTTGAACAACAAGCCCGACAAGAAGAATTAGAAGAAGAAGCCAGACAGCAAGAAGAAGCCTTGGCTGAAGCGGCGGCACAACAACTCATTGATGAGCGCAACCGACTTTACCAATGGACAGGTTTTGGTGTTGTTGTTATTGCTTTGTTTGGTTTCGTTGCAGTGCAAGTTAAGCGCCGTAAGAAAATTCAGGTAGAAGCCGAAGAAAACATCAATGAAGTTAAACAAAAAAGTGAACTTATAGAATCTGAACTGCAAAAAGCTTCCGCCGAGTTTACCGATATTGTGTTATCGGGAAGTGATGACCAAGGTGCTGAATCACGTTTAAAAATTAACGGTAATGCACTCATTCGTTCAGATGCTGGACAAGTCATTGGTCGATCTGCGCAACATGCCGACTACGTGTTAAATCTTGAAACAGTCTCGCGTAAGCACTTACGTATATTTATTCGTAATGAGAAAATTTACGTTGAAGATCTCAACAGCGCTAACGGCACAGAAATTAATAACAACGTACTTAATGCTGGTCAGGAATATGAATTAAATTCCGGGGATTCCCTGAAAATTGGCCTGGCAACCTACAGCGTCAATTTGCTGGAGACTTAAACTTGAAAATACGCTCTCGTGAGGTAAATATTTTCAGCATGTCCGCACTGGATCTGTTTGCTTCCGCATTGGGCGCCTTTATGATCCTGACCGTTGTTGCATTACCTTTTTTTCCTAACACTGGTGATTCACCCGAACTGGTTGCCGAAGTGGCTGAAGCACTTTCTGAAGCCCAGCAAGAACTGGAGCAAGCCCAAGAAGAACTGGCACAAAGTCAAAGTGATCTGTCTGAAGCTCAACAAGAGGCGAGTGAGTTATCGAACGAACTGGCCAGAATCACAATCCCTGAGTTGGACATTGTTATCTGCCTGGATGTTTCGGGCAGTATGGGTGATTACATTTCTCAAATGAAACAACAAATTGCCGACCTGGTCACTGTGCTGGATCGACTTTCTCCTTCCGTTGGAATAGGTTTTGTTGCCTATGGTGATCGCTTATGGGACACCCCGATAAGTTTTCAGCAAATATATTTAACCAGCGACCTTGATCAAATCCAGTCTTTCATTAATAGCACGGATACTAATATGGGGCTTGGCAGCGGTTCAAATGATGATGTGCCTGAAGCCTTGTCAGCAGCGCTGAATCAGGCTGTAGTGATGAATTGGAGAGCAGAAAGCCAACGCCGCTATATCATAGTAATCACCGATGCTCCAGCCTACCCTGAATTGATGAATTCGACTTTTGACGCTGCTCAATCTTTTAGTGCAAATACTAACCCTGAACATTATGTTTCAACGGTTATGGTAGGCAGTAATCAAGCAGCAGAATATTTACAGCGCCTTGCCCAAAATGGACAGGGCGAATTTATTGACAGTACTAGCGGACAATCCATGTTAGCCAGTATTATCATGGCAATCGTAACGACGATTTAATATAGATTTAACATAAGAATGGCCAAAGAGAGCATCCATGACAAACTATCTATTACAAAAGACGAGGCAGTATTAAATGGATACTGAACATCGCTTAGCCTTACCCAAGGGTACGGTAGTTAATCAATATAGAATCGATAGCGTGCTGGGTTATGGCGGTTTCGGCATTGTCTATAAAGCAGAACATATTCGCCTGGGCAACTGGCTGGCCATTAAGGAATACTTGCCGCAAGAACTTGCTACCCGCGAAGCAGGAACAGTTCATCCTTTAGGTACCCGAGAGCAAGTCGACTTCCAAACGGGACTCGACAGATTTCTAGCGGAAGCCAAGCAACTAGTACAATTTGAAAAAAGCCCAAATATTGTCAACTGCCAGGATTTTATTGAAGCTAACGGTACTGCTTATCTGGTCATGGGTTTTGAAGATGGCCTGCCCTTGTCTGACATCATTCGTGGACGCGAACGCAATAATCAAACCTTTACTGAAGATGAATTACTCCGAATCCTGATACCTCTATTGCAGGGTTTGGCACTTGTCCATAAACAAAATGTCTTACACCGCGATATCAAACCCGCTAATATTTTTATTCGGCGCAGTGATGAGCAGCCGGTGCTCATTGATTTTGGTGCTGCCAAACAGAACTTTACTGAGCACAGTAAATCCATGGCGCCTTACAGCCCTGGCTATGCCGCCATTGAACAAGTAGAAACCAATGGCAATCTAGGCCCATGGACAGATATCTATGCCATTGGCGGAATTATGTGGCGCATTATTGCCAAACAAAACCCACCTCAAGTTGAAAATCGTATGAGTGCGGTCACCCGCAAACGCTCAGACCCGATGACGTCAGCTGTAGAGCTTGGTAAAGGTAAGTATTCCGAAGCTCTGCTAAAAACCATTGATAAATGTCTTTATCTAAATGAAGAAGATCGCTTCCAGACAGTTGATGAACTCATCGCGAGTTTGAATGGTGAAGTTGTTCAGAGTTCTGCAAGCACGGCCAGCAAAATCAATAAAAAAGTTAAATCTGCGGCCTCTAAACCCTCGCCATCCTCAACTGAAAAATCACCTACTATCAAATATGCCATCTTTGCCGTAATAGCCATATTGCTTATAGCAGGTGGTGGTTATGGCTATATGGCGTACCAGGAAAATGCCGAGTTACGCCAAGTAGCAGAGCTCGAAAGACAACAGGCTGAGCAGAATGCTACTGATGCCGCCGATGAACTTGAGAGAATACAGGCTGAGCAGGATGCTGCTGATGCTGCCGCTGCAGACCTGGCTGAACAAGACCGTATTGCGCTAGAAAGAGCCAACGAGGCAGAACGGCAACGCCAGGCAGATTCGCTAGCTCAAGGCATCGCGGCGCTGGGAAGAATGCTTTTAATTCCAGCTGGGAGCTTTGAAATGGGCGATTTAACTGACGCTGGAGAAGATGATGAAGCGCCAGTGCACAGAGTCAACCTAGGCAGTTTTGAGGTAATGGAACATGAGATCACCTTTGCGCAATGGTATGCCTGTGTTGAAGCTGGAGTATGTGCTGAGGTTAACGACCAAGGCTCTGGTAGAAAAGAACTACGACCCGTGACTAATGCTAGCTGGGATCAGGTACAAACCTATATAAGCTGGCTTAATCAGGAAACTGGTGATAATTATAGACTGCCTACAGAAGCTGAATGGGAATACGCTGCACGAGCTGCTATTGGCGTGCAGTATCATTGGGGAAGTACGCATCAATGCGCTCTGGCAGATTTAGATAATTGCGGCGCAGCAGGCAGCAGTGAAGTTATGAGTTACGCCCCTAATGACTGGGGCCTTTTTGATATGCATGGCAATGCCTCGGAATGGGTTCAAGATTGCGCCAGAAATAATTATAACGGTGCCCCTGACGATGGCTCTGCTTGGGATGGTAGTACTGGTTGTAGCAGAATCTTACGTGGCGGCGGCTGGAACAGTTCTGCCTATCAAGGGCGCCTGTCATTCCGTAACTGGATGCCCTCAAATCAATCAAACCCCAGCAGCGGCTTCAGACTCGCCAGATAATAACGCCAGAGTACATTTCTATGATTATCAGAAAATTCAAAATATTAACGGCTTTAATCAGTGTCCTATTGCCGACATTATTGCCGACACTGGTGCTGTCTCAAGATTTCTCATTAAGCCCTATCAATGGGTCAATCAGCCTTTCTGGTGGTTTTAGTCCTGACCCTAATGTCATTGCTGTCACAGCAGGCGGTAATTTTCAGGCCAGCAATGCTGGCTCTGAATGTAGCGGCTATATCACTGATGCCCCCACTTACAGTTTAACTTTTGACCCCGGTAGTCTTGGCCTGGGTATTTATATCAATGCCGACTTTGATACAACTATAGTGATCAATGGTCCTTCTGGTGACTGGTACTGTGATGATGATTATCCCGTACTAGGTCTTGATGCCGGCTGGTATTTTGATGATCCAGATTCTGGCCGTTATGACATTTGGGTAGGTGCTTATAGTGAAAGTGATGTTTCCAGAACTGCAATGCTCGCTATTTCTGAATACTCAGATGATAGTTGGGAAACAGATCTATCTCCGACAACATCAGCATCCGTATTCGTACCAGAAGTAAGCCTTTCTGGTGGGTTCACTCCTGACCCTTACACTATTGACGTAGTTGCTGGAGGAGAAAACCCAGCATCTAACCTTGATAGCAGTTGTAGCGGTTATGTCACCCCTAACCCGACCTACCGCTTGAATTTTTCTCCCGGCAGTTTAGGGCTTGGTATTTATACGCTTGCAGATATTGATACGACAATTGCCATCCAGTCTCCGAATGGCACCTGGTATTGCAACGATGATAATTCTAATTTGGAATACAGCTTAAATTCTGGCTATTACTTTGCTAGCCCAGCATCCGGTGAATACGATATTTATGTTGGGGCCTTTTCAGAAAGCAGTGTTGGCCAGAGTGCGACCTTAGCCATTACTGAGTATTCGGAAAGCAGTTGGAACTCTAATGACGAATCAGTTACCCCAGACATTCCTGATGGTGAAATTCAGTTCGGCCGAAAATTATTCTAAATCAGTTTAGTTACTTTTCTTAGGTACCTAGCTTAGGACAATAGCTCAGGCAATTTTTTTACGATGGCTGCAGTGATACCAGCGCTATCCAGGCCACATTCAGCAAGCATTAGCTCGGCTTTACCGTGATCCAGAAACTCATCAGGCAGGCCAAGGTTGATCACCTGCGCTTTACTTCCCTCTACTTCACTCTCTAACGTAGCTAAAAACTCATTGACGGCTGAACCCGCACCACCTTTTATAACATTCTCTTCAACGGTCACTAATAATTGATGCGTCTTTGCTAGTTTTTCTAACAATGTTTCATCGATTGGTTTCACAAAACGCATATCAACTAAGGTTGCATTTAATTCTTCCGCGCTATTATTGGCTACTTGCAACAATGTGCCAAAAACCAAAATAGCAACTTTCTCACCTTGCTTTTTAACAACAGCCTTGCCAATATCTAATTGTTTTAAATCTGCATCTTGCGCACAACCCGTCGCCTTGCCTCGGGGGTAACGTACTGCGGCAGGACCGGGGAAGTGATAACCCGTATAAAGCATATGTCTTGCTTCATTTTCATCACTCGGCGCCATCACAATTAAATTTGGAATGCAGCGTAAATAACTTAAATCAAAACTACCCGCATGGGTAGGGCCATCTTCCCCAACCAAGCCTGCACGATCGATGGCAAATAGAATATCCAGATTCTGTAAAGCAACATCGTGAATTAATTGATCATAAGCACGTTGTAAAAAAGTCGAATAAATAGCGACTATTGGTTTTAATCCATCGCAAGCCATACCCGCTGCAAACGTTACTGCATGTTGTTCTGCTATCGCCACATCAAAAAACTGCTCAGGAAAATTCTCTTCAAATTCACGCATGCCAGAGCCTTCGCCCATGGCCGGGGTTATCGCCATTAATTTAGGATCTACTGATGCCATTTCACAAAGCCATTGTCCAAAAATTTTTGAATAAGTCGGCGCCGTATTTTTTTCTTGTTGTTGTTCCTGTTTAAGTTCATCTGCAGAGGCCAGCTTATTGAGTGCATGCATGCCGTAAGGATCTTCTTCTGCAGGCAAGTAACCTTTACCTTTCTGAGTAACTATATGCAACAATAAAGGACCCCTAAGATTTTTAATATTATTCAGTATGTCGACCAAGCCACCAACATCATGGCCATCAATCAAACCAAAATAATTGAATCCTAATTCTTCAAAAATTGTTGCTGGCGACACCATGCCTTTCATGTATTCCTCTGCACGATGGGCAGCTTTCCAGGCTGGCGGTACTTTTGATAAAACTTTTTTAGAACCAGAGCGCAAAAAGTTGTAAGGCTTACTCGCCCACATCCTTGCAAAGTAACTGGATAAACCTCCAACATTTTTCGAAATCGACATATTATTATCATTCAAAATAACAAGAATATCGTCATCCAGTTCACCAGCATGATTCAATGCTTCGAAGGCCATCCCTGCCGTCATCGCACCATCTCCAATAATGGCAACAACTTTACGTTCACTCTCACTTTTTCTTGCCGCCATCATCATGCCAAGTGCGGCAGAAATTGATGTACTAGAGTGACCCACCCCAAATGTGTCGTATTCACTTTCCTGTCGATTATTAAATGCAGCCAAGCCATCCTTCTGACGTATACTCAGCATACGCTCTCGTCTGCCCGTAAGAATTTTATGCGGATAACTTTGATGTCCAACATCCCACACTAAACGATCTTCAGGTGTATTAAAGACATAATGCAAAGCAATGGTTAATTCAACGACACCCAAACCAGCACCAAAATGTCCGCCGGTTTTACCCACACAATATAAAAGATACGCTCTTAATTCTTGAGCCAGTTCTTCGAGTTTACTCGAATCCAATTCACGTAAATCAGCAGGTGAATCAATATTATCCAGTAAAGTAGTTTGTGGGCGTTGCTGAGGAATTTCTTCAAACATAATCTATATTTTAACTTATGATTCTTAACTTTTAATTAATTTCTAATGCTTTCTTTGTACAACATATAAAGCAATTTCACGTAGGGCTTGAGCATCTTGGCCAAAATCTTCTAAAGCAGCATTCGCTTCTTCATAGAGCGCTTGAGCTTTTTGCTTGGCACCATCAAGCCCTAATAAAACCGGATAAGTTACCTTGCCAAGCTCTTTATCCTTGCCTTGCTGCTTACCCAGTGTTTCAGTGTCACTCTCAATATCCAAAATATCATCTTGCACTTGAAAAGCGTGCCCAATGGCTCTGGCGTAAACAGATAAACGCTCAAATTGTTTTTGCTCAATACCACCAGAACTTAAAGCACCTAACTGCACACTGGCTGTAATCAAAGCGCCGGTTTTAAGTGAATGTAAAGTTGCTAAGGATTCAGCATTAGTATTCTTTGATGAAGCCTGTAAATCCAGACTTTGACCAGCCACCATGCCAGTAGCCCCAATTGCTTTAGCTAATATAACCAACATTTGCAGACGTATCTCATTAGAGGCCTTGATCTGAGTGGAAGCAGCGAGTAATTCAAACGCATAACTGTGTAAGGCGTCACCAGCCAGGATTGCGGTCGCTTCATCAAATTTAATATGACAGGTCGCCACACCCCTTCTTAGCACATCGTCATCCATWSMCGGCAGATCATCATGGATCAATGAATACGTATGAATAAGCTCTACCGCACAAGCCGCTATATCAGCATGTGCTTCATCAACACCAACCGCTTGAGCGCTTGCGTAGGCTAATATAGGGCGTAAACGCTTACCCCCATTCATAACCGCGTATGTCATCGCATCTTGCAGAATGGAAGAACTGTTTTGTGCGCTCAATAATTCGGCGAGTAATTTTTCTACTCGGCTTTTTCGCGCTGTTAAAAATTGTTGGATTTGCATGAAATGCTTAGCGGCTTGCCTTTATAAAAATAAACTCAGACAGCCTACTCGTTATCTGTATCCAGATCGAAAGGTTCAGCTTCAGGAAGTTCATTTTCCTTAGTCAAAATTTGAATACGCTGTTCAGCCTTCTCAAGCGCAACCTGACATTCTCTTGTCAACTTAATGCCATTTTCAAAGGCTTTAAGCGATTCCTCGAGACTTAAATCACCTTCTTCCAAAGCTTCCACAAGCTCTTCTAATTGCTCTATGGAATTTTCAAAATTAAATGCTGTCTTTTTTGTGCCCATAGTTTATGTAGTAATCAGTTTTTATAATTGGTGAAATTCTAATCTTGCAGGGAAGCCCTGACGAAGAAAGAATTAGAGATCAATCGCCCCTTTAAATCAAGCACTTATACTGTTAACTAAGATTATCTTGGTATTATTTGAAAATTCACCAGATTTACACAATTTCAACATACCCACATGGCACAATGGCAGTCGTAAAAGAACGCTGCTGTTAGCGGAAGCCCAGCCTTGGTGACTTTCTTTGCAAACTGCTGTTAAACTAGCGCACTTGGCACTCTCAGTGGCTTAACTCAGGCGAAATCAGAAAACGATAAAGCCTGTTTATT
Organism: SAR86 cluster bacterium; assembly: GCA_002746215.1. Classification (GTDB taxonomy): domain Bacteria; phylum Pseudomonadota; class Gammaproteobacteria; order Pseudomonadales; family Pseudohongiellaceae; genus UBA5109. Next base: position 551,412 of record NVWI01000001.1, on the reverse strand, counting down.
AACTAAAACCGATTTTACTAACGTTTAACAAATGGGGATAACATTATGAAACGTATCATTCTAATCGGCGTTGCTATATTCAGCACGCTAATTTCCTTTAACACTATGGCTCAGCGCAATATGACGCCAGAACAAATGGCTGGCATGTCTGTTGCAAACAGACAGGCAGTATTTAAATTACTTGGCTTCAGCATGGGTCCTTTACAGGGCATGGCGCGTGGCGGTGATTTTGATCAGGCTGTTGCTATTCGAGCTCTAGAACGTATTCAAACTTTAGCCCCAATGATTCCTGAATTATTTGCCAGTGATACCACTGCCTATGATTTTGAAACTCGTGCCTTAAATGGTATCTGGAGTGATATGGATGGCTTTGCTAATGCCGCTAATGATCTGGTTATGGGTGCTACTGCAGCTATAGACTTAATCAATTCTCAAGGCGCTGACGGCGTCCGTAGTGCTATACAGCAAGTTGGCCCAACTTGTGGTGCTTGCCACGATGCGTATCGTGCAGAATAGATCTTCTGAAAAACTAAAAAAGGCAGCCTAGGCTGCCTTTTTTATTGATCATTTTTTAAGCTCAAACTAACTCATTATTAACCAGAACTTCCGTAATTTATTTTTATGAACTCTTATAAGTTAGTCTTCACGAAAGAAGAAAGCAGCCAAGGCTTCTCTATCTTCTTGAGTTAATTTACTGGTATGGTCAATCACATCCAGCATTTCCCCACCAACTTGCTCAAAGTTAGCGGTGAAACCATCTTCAAGAAAGTAGACAAAGTCTTCATAACTATAGGCACCTAAGCCATCTGCTGTTAGGGCCGCAGATGCGACACCTTCTTGCCCGGCGAATTCATTATTAAAATTTGAAATACCCAGAACATTTCTTGGTGTATGACATTCTCCACAATGACTGAAACTTCTTGCTAGATAAGCACCACGTTGTACTTGCTCATCATTACCTACCGCCGAAAGTTCACCTTCCAGAAAGTCTGCCATGATGTTCCAACCACTCATCATCCAACTGAACTGCCATGCCTTGATAAGAACGATATGGAAAAGCGGGCCAATAAAATCCACCAGTCGGACTACGACCATGTTTAATTGCCAAAAGAAAATCACGCCCACTCCAGCCACCAATACCCGTTTCTGTATCAGGCGTAATATTTGGCGTGGAAAAAGAGCCACCAAAGGGTGATTCAATTTCATATCCACCGACTGGACCTTCTGCCCCATCTACTTGGTGGCAAGCTGCACAACCAGCAGCATTATAAAGGTATTCGCCATTCGCCATTGCCTGTGTAGAAGCTGGAATTTCTGGATCACCCACTCTAGGGAGTCCAAAAGCCCAGTACAACCCAGCAACAACAACTATTAACACTACTAGCAATGAAATGAATTTCTTATTCATGTATTTACCTATTTCTATCTATTGTTTTTATCAATACAGCTAAAAATTTGAGAATGATTCTACCATTAAAATTTGAATTAATTTTGATCTAGGTTGCTTCATTAAGCGCTTTCTGTTTTTCTTTCAACGCCAGCTTTGAAGCCTTACGCTTTAAAATAGTTTGAGCCACTTCAGATCCAAGATGTTCTTCCCCTCTTGCCACTGCAAGTTCAATCTGTTTTTGTCTTTCCTTAAATGCAGTTTTTTGTTCATCACTTAACTTATGGTAACAACGTGAGCAACTCACTCCTTTTTCATAGAGTTCACTTTGCTTATCTGCCTCTGTAATTGGCAAGCGACAAGCATGACATTGGTCATAATCACCTTTTTCTAAAGAATGATTTACCGCGACTCGATTATCAAAAACGAAACACTCGCCTTGCCACATGGAATCTTCTTCTGGAACCTCTTCAAGGTACTTAAGAATTCCACCTTGCAAATGATACACCTCATCAAAGCCTTTCTCTTTTAAGTAAGCAGTAGATTTCTCACAACGAATACCACCCGTACAATACATAGCAACTTTTTTATGCTTATTTGGATCAAGGTTCTTTTCAACATAGGTAGGAAATTCTCGAAAAGAAGTTGTATTGGGGTTTATTGCATTCTTGAAAGAACCTATTTCAACTTCATAATCATTACGTGTATCAATTAATAGCACATCCGGATCAGCAATCAGAGCATTCCATTCTTGAGGTGGAATATGCGTTCCAACTTTTTGATTAGGATCGATGCCCTCCACGCCCATTGTGACAATTTCTTTTTTCAGTTTCACCTTGCTGCGATAAAAAGGATAACTGTCATCATAGGATTCTTTATGATTCAGATCCTGCAATCGTGAATCTAACTTTAGCCAGTTAAGCACTGCATCAACGCCCACTCGATCGCCAGCAATTGTGCCATTGATTCCTTCACTGGCAAGCAGCAAAGTACCTTTGACACGATTTTTTAGCATTATATCCAGCAGGGGTTGCTGTAGAGTTTGGTAATCATCTAGCCTGACAAAATGATACAGCGCACAGACGACAATTTTTGAGATAGTCATAATTGGTTTCCATTGCGAATCGGAACGTAAATCCGGAGCAAAAAATATCGAATGCGATTATAACAAAATAATTCCAGCTGAAAAGATTTTAAGTGAATTCAATGCCTATGAGACAAATCAAGCAGCCTGCATGAGTTGTTGATAATAGCTCATAGGCGCAGGCCGATAGTGATTGTAGTACTACTGGTAGCCTGCCAAAGCTTTATTCACCTCGTCAAGCGGCCTTCGTAAAATGGGTAAAACTGGGCCATTAACGCATTCAACACAAGCACTCCATCATGGTTTTCTAAGTGGCAGTACAAATAATGGAAAACCGTCTGTTTGGTTGTAACGACTACCAGCTTTTCTGCCCCCAGCATAAATTTTTTTCGCCCACTTAAGAACGGGGAAATATTAAAAATACTCACACTCCATAGGATTATCCAATAAGTAAATCATGCTCAATATCATTCAGTACAAAGCGTTCACACTTGTAGAAAAATCATTCTTTAGTATGTTTTTAACCCCAAATTTTCTTGCTAGAGTAAGAAAATTAAATCTCCATCAGGAGTCAGCTTAATGCTTAAGAGGGGGAAAAATAATGGCCACTAAAAAAAGAGTTCTACAGCCGCAAAATAGAGAGAATGTAAACAAGGAAAGTGAGCATAAATCCGACACTCCCCGCAGAGCAGCAGAAACATCCCCACTCTCAAAATGGTTACGAACATGGGGAGTCCCGCAACAGCCAGAGAATACGAACCAGGAAATTTAGTACAGCTTTTTAGTACAACTTTTTAGTACAACTTTTTAGTACAACTTTTTAGTACAACTTTTTAGTACAGTTTTTTAGTACAGTTTTTTAGTACAACTTTTTAGTACAAAAAACTTTCTAATACAAAAAACTTTTTAGTACAAATAGCTTTCTAGTACAAACAACTTTTTAATACAAAACAACTTTCTAGTACAACAGGCTTAACAGCAGAACACAGGCGTATAACAGACGTAGGACGTAGAAAATCTCTAAGTTTTTTCTCAAAAGAGGTCAATTCCTTCTCTAAAAGTATTATCGGTAAAGCCACTCACATTCTTTACCCGCCCTCTACTAAATAGTTAATCTATAGAGCCTAGTGTACAGCCCCTGAGAAAGTCTTCGCAATAGGGCTATAAAGATAATTCAATACTGTTTTTGAGCCGGTTCTTATATCTATCGTCGCCTTCATTCCTGGCTTTAACACCACCGAAGACAGGTTTGATTCTCTCGCCATATGCTCTTCATCAATCCCTATCTGAGCCAAATAAAACTCTTCATCACGCCCACTGGCATCACGCTCGGTCAAGGTGCCTGAACTTATATATTCAAGCGTTCCTTGCAGATTCCCATAAATACTGAAATCAAAAGCATCCAGCTTGATAAAAACCAGCATTCCCAACTCCAACTTCCCTATATCAGCAGGCATTATTTTTGCTTCAATCACCACGCCACCTTCTGATGGAGAAATTTGCATCAGCTCATCACCAGCCCGCAAAACCCCACCCAAAGTTGTAACTGTAAGATATTTAACTACTCCGGCTACAGGTGAAACAATTTCTGTATGATCTAAAATATTACTGGCCGAATTCAATTTATAGCGAAGGGATTCCAGCTCAGCCTCTGTCCTGGTAATTTCCTGATGCGCCTCTTCCAAGTAATCATTACGTATTTCTAGCATTTGTCCGCGAACATCATTCACTTGACGCTCAGCTCTCATTACTTCAATAGCGCTAACATCACCCGTTTCCAAAAGACGCTCATTCATCTGCAGCTCTACAGATGCCATGTCCAAATTAGTCTGCAATGTCCCCAATTCTTCCTGCAAACCCCGCTTCCGCTGATCGTAGTATTCTCTCTGAGCTCTTACAACCCCTGGTATTTCTTCCTGATAGGCACCAAAATCCAGCGTTTCATCATCGTAGATTTCAGTGCGCGCTCTCAACAAAGCAACTTCTAAAGCCGTAACTCGCGCACGCTCTTCCTGATACCCTGCCGATGCTCGCTCTTTTTCCATCACGGACAGCAATTCACCTTCTGCAACTACACTTCCCTCTCTGACTAACAGCTCTGATAACACGCCACCATCTGCCGCCTGAATCACTTGCGTGCGAGCACGAGGAATTACGTCCCCCATCGCTCTTATAGTAGTATCAAACTCAAAAAGTGCTGCCCAGATTAAAAAAACGCCAAGTAGCACCGCCAACACCAATATCATAGGAACTCTACGCTCCTCTTGATATTCATTCTGTTTACTCCCTACCAATACTCCCTGGGTACTCACGAGACAGCCACTCCACGATTATTACTTTCCACGGAGGAGTCTTTTACATTATTGAGCTGTTTCAGCACCTCATCCTTTGGGCCATCCAGCGCAATAGAGTGATTAACCACCACTAGAATACGATTAACCAAGGCCAGCATTTCCGGTTTATGTGTCACAATCACTAAAGTATCCTCTGCCTTAATTGACGTCATTAAACTCTCTCTTACTTGTCTCTCGAGCTGTCTATCCATAGATGCTGTAGGCTCATCAAGCAGCCAGATACGCGGCTTAGCTAAATAAACCCGGGTCAAATTAACAAGCTGACGCTGCCCGCCTGATAAACCCGTACCACCCTCATGTATTTGCTGATTCAAGCCTTCCGGATGAGGAAGTATCACTGCTTGCATTAAACCTGTAACCCGTGCGGCATCAAGAATCACATCATCACCTGGGTCAAGCAGACCTAATATCAGGTTTTCTCTTACTGTTCCCGCGAACAGCCGTCCTTCCTGCTGAAGAAAACCCATACTTTCTGCCAAAATGGGCTTCGAAATATGGGACAAATCAATATCATCCAATAATATTCGCCCTTGTTGAGGCTTATACATTCCTGTCAAAAGCCTTAATAAAGTAGTTTTACCTGCACCAACCGGCCCTAACACACCAATTTTTTCCCCTGCCCGAATCCTTAACTTCGGTATTGAAAGAGCCTTGTTTTCACCATACTGTGAAACAACCTCTGAAAATGAGTAATCCCCCCTGACAGCCTCTAACGTAATTGGCTTCTCCTGCCCATGATGATCATCCTGCAAAGCCCATAATCTATCCAAGCCCTGAAGAGCCGCTTTTGTATGCGCCCACTGCACAAGCATTCTTGGAATACTCGCCACAGGTGCAAGAATTCTCCCAGACAGTATAGAGCAGGCAATCAGCCCCCCCATTGTCACCTCGCCAATGGTGATAAGTAGCGCTCCTGATGCGACTAAAGTGATATACGAAACCTGCTGTAGAGAGGCTACAAGATGTTGAGAGTGCTCACTTACCCGCTGCATTTCCTGTTCATATTCACGCGCCTCATCCGTTACATTCATCCAGCGCGACAGCATACGCCAACCCGCCTGTCCGGACTTGATAGTTTCAGCCCCTTCGACAGTTTCAACCRACATACCCGTTTTRAAATTAGCAGCAGCAGTGGCCTTTTCAGCCAACACATCAACTGACTTCCTGAAGWGCAAACCGATAAAGACACACACCACAAAAAAAGCTATTGGGATCATTGCCAGCCAGCCACCAATGGAAAAAATAACCACGCCATAAAGCAAAGAAAAAGGCGCATCAATCATTAGGTGCGTTGTCACAGTGGTTAAAAAGCTCCGGACAGTTTCATAACCACGCATCTGTGTTGCCAAACTTCCTACACTTTGCGGCATCTGATCCAGGCGTATGGACAGAAATCGCATAAAAACAGTACGCGACAGACGCTGATCAACCAGCGCCACCAGCTTTTCATACAGCTTCATGCGTATTGTTTTTGTAGAAAGCTCAAAAAGAATTGCAACAAACACACCTAAACTAAGCACCAGAAGCGTTTGTTTTGCACCAGTAGGAACAACTCTGTTATACACTTGCATGGTGTACAGTGATGTTGCAAGTGCAACCAAATTGATTATTATGCCGCCTAAAAGAGCCTCAAAGAGCAGACTCTTATTGGCAAATATTTCTCCACGTATCAGACTGTAAACAGGACTTTTACTGGCCTTAAAAGACTTAAAAAAATTAACCGTAAAAACAAAAAAACCAGCCAACGAACTATACTTTTTCTCCTGCCACTGATTCGACTCATCATCCCATACTTCAATTATCCATTCACCGAAAGCATCATGCCCACGTAATACTCCCCACTCGTTATTATCCAGAAAAACCAACGCAAGCATTGTCGACTTATCAGGGGACTTCAAATATTTAGCCACAGGCAATGCAAGATGACGCATCACAACTGCCAATTGATCTTTTGCTCTATCGCTACTGCTTACTGACTCTACAGCCTCTTGAAGCTCCAACCGATCAACAGTCACTTTTTGTAACTGGGCCACCTTAAATAAGGATAGTAATAATTTATTATTCATTTCAGGTAACAACGTCCAATAGGTTTTCTTAACTTTTTATATACAATCAACTGACCATAAACACTAAAATTTAACGGAAGGTAATGCCCCTTAGACGTCTTTCCGCATTAACTAAAAACTTCTCCATTCGCCAAAATTCAACACGAAATTTTCCTGACCTCATCGGAGTAAGCTACAGAGTTTTGGAATTACAGAGAAAATCTGATCATTACACTGACTTCATTCAGCCCTGTAAGCTCCAAAACCGAAAAAACAGTCACAGCCGCCTCTTCCCCTGAGGCTATACAGGCTCTTCCCTGCCTAGCTGTTCTTCTCCCACATTAATGAACCAGCTCATTTAATGAGTTTGTTAATATAGCGAGTCTCCAGGTAGTGACCAGATACGCAGCCTCTGCATCAGCTAATAGATTACTGCTTTGCGCCAGATCACGAGCAGAATTCAATAGGTCAAACCAAGTCTTTCTTCCTTCAAGAAATTGACGCCTATACGAAGCAAAGACCTCTTCACTTGAACTTAAAGAATCTCTCAATGACTGTAATCGGCTTTCGAACGAACTCTTCAGAAAATACTCTCTTTGCACCTGCTCCCGCACTATCCGCCGACTAGCTTCCAGAGCAGAAAGGCTCGACTGATAAGTCGCTCGAGAAGAGTCAGCAGCAGAAAAACTTGAAAGCCCCGCGCCAAATGCCGTTCTTACACCAAATAAAATACGGGAATCTTTAAAAGACTGTTGACTTACAGAGGTTCCAAATTCATGTTCAATTCTCACAAAAAAAGCAGGTTTCGTACTCGACCGTTGCACTAAAACATCAGCCTGAGCTACTTCAGTCTGCGCCTGAGCTTGAGTAACAGCAGGGCTCAAACTCAGTGCCGCCTCAATCAGCCCCTCAATATCTTCGGACGTTTCCGGCAATATATCCTCAATATCAATCGAGCTACTAGCCATTTCCCTGCCAACTAACTGAGAAAGTGAAGACAATGCTACGCGCTCCCCTGCCTGAGCCTCAACCAAATCGGCAACAACCGAATTCAGACGACTTTCAGCCAGCAGGCGATCACTATTTGACGCCAAACCCTCCTCAAATCGACGGGTCACTGTGGCTATCAGCTCTCGGTGTATTGCAAGACTTTCCTGCCAACCCTTTACGCGAAGAATAGCGGATAACCAATCCCCATAGGCCTGAACAATTTCTAGCGCCACATTTTGCCTGGACTGTTCCAACCCTCCAGACGCATCCCTAAAGGCAGCGTTGGCTCTGTCGAGCCCCCCCCTAAGTCTTCCTCCTGTCCATAAAGGCTGCTCCAAACTCACAGTAGTCGTATTATTATCATCAAGATCTTCAAAAGAATCAGAAAACGAACGCTCTGAGAACGCACTTGACCGATCTCCTGTGTTGAATTGCAAAGCCAATGTCGGATAATACTGCCACCGTGCAGTTTTCATATCCGCCTCTCCACTTGCAACGCGATACTCTTCAGCACTAACCGATGGGTGAGATTGCAGACCGACCTCAATCAACTCCCTTAGCGATTCAGCAGAAGCCGAAAAAGACAAAAGAAACACAATCAAAAAGGTTGATATTTTTTCAAGCACAGTGAAAGGCGTAACATCCAAGAAATAGTAAAATATTGCAGCATTCTCTCTGGAAACTCAGACCAAAACATCATCCTTTAGAATGAATTTATGTGCCACTAACACAAAAGCAGCCAAGGCCATTAGCAAACATATCTTACCCTCGATTATCTAGGTGCCAGCACCTAAACAACACTCCAAACCTCGATCCAAGCACCACAAAAAGGAGCTCCCGCAAAATATAAATCTTGCGAAATAAAGAACCAAAGCGAACAACAATAGATACCAAGAATCAAAAAAGTACTCGAGCAAGCACCTTAGATAAACACACAAACTTCATGCTTTAGCATAAAGCCCAAAAGCCCCCCAATTAATAGCAAACAAGAGAACCTAGGGATTTTTATACGCATCAAACCAATTAAGATAGAAAGGTATTTTCTCCTTTCGTTAGCTTATCCCTTAACAGGCAAACAGAGCTTGAGCCTGCTTATTCCGTTATCACATTAAAATGCTTAGGGTAAACCCAATATTACTTGTTCAACGTTAGTGCCTTTTATTGAAGGACAACCGTAAGCAAAGCACCYAAAATCAATAGGATCACAAGCAGCATTATAATATCTGGACTCTTTTTCATTTTATCCGCAACCATATAGAGTCAGTATTCAAAAGACAGCGTTTAACAATTAGCACCTTATAAAACAATACCTTAGACAATAATGGGCAGCGCCCAAAGGGGATTTTATTATTCAAAATTTCTCATACCAAACAACCACCCCGAAAGGTGGTTGTTGGTTTTGAGTTAAGTGCTTTTGCTACACCTAAAGCACGATATTGGCGGTATCCAAGCCAGACTCAAGCAACGAGAGTACTGTGCTAGCATCCGCCGCAGTAGTACCACCTGCACCAGTTAAGGTAATGATAATATCTGGGTCTGTACCATCATAATCAGCAGTAGTATTACCCGCCTTAACCTTAATAATAAGATCACCGCCCGCAGCGTTGCCATTACTGTCGGTGATGTTAATCTCCTTCAGTAATTCAAAGTCAAAGGTGGTGGCGCTTAGCAAGTCAGATAAATCTAACTTGTCGCCACCTGTTAGTGTGTCATCACCTTCGCCACCGGTGATGGTGTCAGCGCCAGCACCCCCTATCAGAGCGGCCAGAGCGCTTAAAAATCGTACTTCGCTTTAAGGTACCAAGAACCGCCTTCGTAGTTTGCTGCGCTGCGACGTGGGTACGGTAGGCCAACGCCAATACGATTGGCAACACCCGGTGTATTTTCAATTCTATCGGGGTATTTATCAAAGATATTGCTGCCACCAAGAGAGATTGTAAATGACTCGTTGAGTGAATAGGCCAGTTCCATATCGACATAAAGTACGGGGTCAATTTGTTGTGACTGCCCCGCACCGCTGGTACCTGCAATATTACCGCGCTCATCGTAGTGCTTGCCAAGATAACGGGCGCGAGCCATCAAACTCCAGGCGTCGCCAAAGGCAATATTATTGGTTAAGGTGAACTTATGGTTGGGGTAATTATTTTCAATATCTTCAAGCAAATCATCACTGACAACCTGCCTGCCGTTAATCATACGATTTTCGTCAACGCTTACTTTGCCATAGCTATACGCGAAGACTAAATTGCTGTCATATTGATCCATCAGGGCATAATCTTGTACCAACACGACATCTATACCGCTGTGGTCAATGTCCATTGCATTGGTATAAAAAGAAGTATCATTTTTACCATCGGCATCGGTGTCAATATCAGCCCGATAAATACGGTCGCTGACCTGAATCAAATAGGCATCTACTGTCAGCGTAGTGCTATCGGTCAAATCACTGCTGATGCCAACGCTAAGATTCACTGCTTTTTCTTCGGTCAAGGCCTTGCCCCCCCACAGAGCAGCTTCTGCACTGCCTGCGGGTAAATGCCCCACTTCAACAATATTGTTTGCATTATCAAGCGTGGTCGTGGTGCTGCGTAAATTAGCCTGTCCAGGCGTTGGCGCGTGAAAACCGGTAGACACCGAAGTCCGTAACGCAGTGTTATCAGTTAAGCTGTAGCGTGTTGCCAACTTGCCGTTTAAAGTGCCGCCGAAATCTGAAAAATCCTCATAACGCAAGGCATACTGTAGCAACCAGCGGTCAGATATATCCTGTTCTAAATCGGCATATACGGCATAGTTATCACGCGAATACTCACCGGCATCTCCTGGCCTGGTACCCGCTAAGCCACTCACACCACCACCGATATAGGCGGCTCTATCACCGGCATATTGCTTGAAGGTTTCCTCTCGATATTCAAAGCCATAAGACAGATAAATGCTATCGTTTAGTGAGGTGCCCAGATCAATGTTAACGCTGAGTTCTTCCTGTGCATAATCACCGGTATTAAAGTCCCTTACGGCTTGCCCACCAACCAGTGCCGCATCGCCATTCAGGCTGTTGTGCAAGGTGTAATCCAGCTCGTTAGACCCCATGCCGACACTCACATCGTAATCGGTATTAGCCATTACACCTTTCAGGCCCAGCACGGCCGAGTAATCGCTTTGTTTGCCATCAAGATAAGGCGTATAACCCACGGCTTGAGCGTTGGTCAAGTTAGTAGCGCCTTTAGTTAAGGATTCGGTCAGATCAGCGTTTTGGTTGTTTCTATAGAAAAACCGATACCGACCTTCGCTTTCTGCGTAATTACCAAAACCGTAAAGGTGAATATTGTCGCTAATATCCACCCCTGAGTTAAACACAAAGCGCGTGCCGCTGGTTTCTGGTCGTCCCCAGCTTTGAACATAGGGCGCATCGCCAAATACCGCATCGGCACCCACGCCGGCAACGCCATTATTTATTAACGTTTGGGCATCGGCACGCTGTTGACCGCGAGACAAGGCTTCATTGTCATTGGTGTGCAAGGTTAAATTGACAAAGCCAGTGTCGCCGATAGCAAAGCCTTTGTTGATACCGACTTGCCATGAAGATTCACCTTCAAAAAACTCGCCATAGCTGGTTTCGATACTGCCACCTTCGGCGGCATCGTTAAGCTGAAAGCTAATCACACCTGCGATAGCATCCGAACCGTATTGAGCGGCGGCACCATCGCGTAAAATTTCTACCGACTTGAGGGCAAGGCCAGGAATCATGCCAACATCAACACCATGAGAACCATTGTTCGCCGCTGGCGCAAATAATTGTACCAGTGCCGAGCGATGACGGCGGTTACCGTTGACCAACACCAAGGTTTGATCAGATGCCATGCCACGTAACGACGTAGGCCGCACAAAGGCACTGCCGTCACCTGTCGCGGGGGTGGCAATATAAGAAGGCACCAAGGCGTTCAGGTTATCGGTAATATCGGCACCACTGCCGACAGCATTAAAGGCTTTGGCACTGAATACATCAACCGGCACGGGTGAGTCTGCCACCGTTCTTGCCCTATTACTTCTGCTACCAATAATAACCAGCTCTTCAATACTCACTCGCTCACTGTCAGGTGATTGCGCTAGCGTAGCGGTTACCGGCAAGCAACTGGCGACGGCAAGCGCCAGCGTTTTTATTGAAAAAGATAGCCCTGCATTATGGTTGTTCTTGTGTGTATGCGCTTTATAAAAAGTATTTTCCCTTCTTCTTTCGTTAGTTTGTCCATTAGTTTGTCCCTTAACAGGCAAACAAAGATTAAGCCTGCTTATTCCGTTATTACATTAAAATGCTTAGGGTAAACCCAATATTACTTGTTCAACGTTAGTGCCTTTTATTGAAGGACAACCGTAAGCAAAGCACCTAAAATCAATAGGATCACAAGCAGCATTATAATATCTGGACTCTTTTTCATTTTATCCGCAGCCATATAGAGTCAGCATTAAAAAGACAGAATTTAACCATAAATTCCTTATAAAACAATGAGTAACACCCAAAGGGGATTTTATTATTCAGAACTTCCCATACTAAACAACCACCCCGAAGGGTGGTTGTTGGTTTTGCGTTAAGTGCTTTTACTGCACCTAAAGCACGATATTGGTGGTGTCCAATCCAGACTCAAGTAATACTGCTAACCCTTATCAATAGACCTTTATAGCACCACCAGATTATCTGTCTCAAAATCAGGCAGATCAAGAGCGCCAGTACCAATACCTGTCAAGGTTAAGGTAATGTCTGTACCACCGCCATCACCGTTGGCATCAATGGCAATGGTGACAGTGTTACCATTGCCATTGTCTGTCACTGTCAGGAAGTCAGCCAGATCATCGCTATTGGTGTAAGCCAGTAAATCGGATAGATCCAACTTGTCACCGCCACTGCCTATGGTGAAGTCGGTGATGGTGTCATTAGCATCAGCTATAGCGTTGTAATCAAAGATATCGCTGCCTGTGCCACCGGTTAAGGTGTCATCACCTGTGCCACCGGTTAAGGTGTCATCACCTGTGCCACCGGTTAAGGTGTCATCACCTGCGCCACCGGTGATAGTGTCATCGCTTGTGCCACCTATCAGAGTGTCAGCGCCAGCAGTACCTGTCAGGGTGGTAACCATGGTGATTTCACCCGTAGAGGCTGCCGAGATATTACCTGTTGCGTCAACGGTGTAAAGTTTGTAAGCACCTGCCACCAAGCCTGCTGTATCCAGGTCTGTTGCCGTGTCAGCGGTGGTAATCGCAACTTTAGCGCCGCTAGCACTACCTGCTGCCGTTTCAAGATCACTAACTGTGCTTACAGCTTCGCCGTCTTTAACCAGATATGCGGTGCCAGTCTCTGAACTTTGCACTGATATAAGCGCAGTTTCTAAAGCGCTTGCCGTTTCCATGGTGGCAACAGGTGCCAAGCTATCCGAGGTGGTTACACTGAGGTTGGTCGCATTTTGTGCACCATGACTGTCAGTGACGCTTAAAACAACGGTTTGTGCATTGCCCTGGTACCTAACGGCTTGGGTTATGGCTTCAACACTGACTTGCTCGGCATCAGCATTAAAGGTGATTTCCAGATTGCCGGTATCCCTATCACTGCCTTTTATTAGCAGATTAGTCAGTGCAGCGCCTGCGGTATAAAATGAAGTATCTAGATGCAGTGCCTGGCCTTTTGTAGCGTCTGCTTCAGCACTGGTTGCAAATACCTCACCATTTTTAAGGTAATTGATGGTGGTGCCGATTCTTTCAATACTAAAGAGATCATTGCTATCGTATGCAATAGAAGCCGTGCCGTTGATACCATCAACGCCGCTGCCACCAACATAGGCGCGGACAGTGCCATTAGTGTTAAAGAAGATTGAATACCCCATCCCTGTAAAGCTATTCGTGGTATTTCCAGCCAACGATAAACCAAATGCAACGTGTCTACCTGAGCTAGTCACCGATTGTGCCGACACAAGACCATCAGCGGCAAAGCCCTCTACTGACAAAGCACCGCTGTTATCCCAATTATTACCAGCACCGGTATTGGTTATTGTGTTACCAGAAATAGAAACATTATTACCTGCCTCGTTAAAAGTAGCAGCGGTGGTTTTGGCTATTGTACCGACAGCAACTGCTGCATCACTGCCAGTACCGTCAGCATCGTAGAACACTTCATTGTCAACAACACTAATCTTGGCATCCGACGCATCCACACTAAAAGTAGCTTCCGCTGGATTGGTCACGCTAAAGTTAACAGACAGGCCGTTATAACCATCGTCATCGCTAATACTTAAGTTAGTCATGCTTGAAAACAAGTTGGTATCTTCAGTCGTTGGTGCGTCACCTGTAAGTATTGGCGCAGCATGAACGGTAATAACCGAAGCATCTGTACCATCAGTAACTGTTGTCAGGTGACCTACGGCATCTGCAACAATAATATTGTAATCACCTACTGGCATTGCTGCCGTTGTTAACTCCGCAGCGGTGTTAGCGGTGAGTGCAATTTTAGTGGCAGTAACACCACCCGTAGAAGAGACCAATGCCTCAAGTTTGGCGACTGAATCAACATCATCAGCGTCCAGGGTGGCTAGCACCAGATAAGCCACACCCGCTTCATCAGAGATAACAGCAATGGTCTCAGCCGTTGATCTAGCCACATCAACGATATTTACCACAGTAGGTTGCTTCGTATCGACAACCACTGCATTTGTATTGGCAGCCACCGCTGGTGTCGCCAACACTGCATCATTGCCAGCACTGTCTTTCAATGTGCCGCCTTTCAAGCTCAGATCAGTTGCGCCTGCGGTGATACCACCGGAGGAGTCGCTATCGCCAGGTTGAATCATATAGATGAACGTTAAGCTGTTGGTGCCAGAGCCTGAGTCATACACCGCCAAACGAGTCGCAACGCCCACACTAATGATGTAGTCAGGGGTGCCGCCGGTGACGTTGACTATAGTTGCTTCACTCATGGTAACGGTGACAATAATCTTGTCGCCAGCAACCAGGGTTGTTGTTTTAACGTTATCTGCATTATCGGTTGCCGTAATCACTGTACTAAGCACCGTAGGTGCTGTGTTATCAGTGGCAGAGACAGTAATAACCGAAGCACTAGTGCCATTAGAGACTGTTGTAAGGTTACCTACAGTATCCGCAACAATAATATTGTAACTACCTGCTGGCATTCCTGTTGCTCGTAAGTCAGAAGAGACGGCAGCTGTGAGTTCAACTTTAGTGGCAAGACCCAATGCTACTAATGCCTCAAGCTCTGCTGTTGAATCGACTGCACTAGCGCCTAGGTTGTCGCGCACTAAGTAAGCAAAACCAGCCTCATCCGAGGTCAAAGTAACGCTGTCAAGCTGTGATTTACTCCTATCGGTGATAGTTGATACCCCAGGTGCCGATGTATCAACCTTAATTTCCGCGTTGAAAAGCTGGACATTATTAAATTGAACTTGCCCCCATGCTGCTGTATCGATGTGCAATGGATCCGTGGTTACATTTGTATTGGTATAGAGTAAGGTACCTATTTCACCTGCGGTATGTTGTGCTTCGGTGATGAAGTAGTAGTTAATCTCAGTGCCAACACGCTCAACTTTCAGGTAATCTCCAACGCTGTAGCTGTAAAGTGTCCCTGCTTGACCTATCAAAGTCTCATCAATACCATTCTGCTGGATTTTATTAACGTTGGTTGCATCAAGGTGAATTGAATAATCAACGGTACTTCTGTGTGTACCATCATTGTTTGCAGATAATCCAAATACGAAAGCCTTGCTGGCAGTAGTCTTATAGGCAATTCGCATTATCGCATAGCCATCACCGACGATACTGCCAGAAGAATATATACCTCCGTAGCTAGTCCCAGTGTGCGTATAAAGACCATCAGCTACTGAAACTCCTTCTCCGCTATCAAGAGTAAAGCTACCTTCTACTCCTAGATCATTACCTAACTCGACCGCACTCGTAATACCGGATAAATCAGGGGCATTACCCGCTGCATCAGTGACACCGCTAAGGGTAATCGCTGTATCCCCATCAATATCAAAGTCAGCAGCGATAATGTTATCGTTAGCTTGCACGGTGTAAGTAAAGACTAATGTGCCATCTGCCTCAACGGATTTACTGGTGTCGAGGGTAAAGTCTTTACCTGCAATAACAACTTTACTGTTGGTGGCGTTTGTACCGAAGGTCAGGGCTTCATTGAGATCCAATGTGACTTCAATGGCATCGCCCTGTTTAAAGCCCGTTTGGCCCGTAGGATAAGCGTTGACTGTCCATGCATTGCTTGTTTCTGGTGTCGGCGCAGTTGTATCCACCACTTTATCTAACTCGACCGCACTCGTAATACCCGTTAAATCAGGGGCATTACCCACTGCATCAGTGACACCGCTAAGGGTAATCGCTGACTCCCCATCAATATCAAAGTCAGCAGCGGCGATGTTATCGTTTGCTTGCACTGTATAAGTAAAGACTAATTTGCCTTCTGCCGCATTGGATTTACTGGTGTCGAGGGTAAAGTCGTTACCTGCAATAACAACTTTACTGCCGGTGGTTGTACCGAAGGTCAGGGCTTCATTGAGATCCAATGTGACTTCAATGTCATCACCCTGTTTAAAGCCCGTTTKGCCCGTAGGATAGGCATTGACTGTCCATGCATTGCTTGTTTCCGGTGTCGGCGCGATTCCATCAATGACCAAGGCTTTGTTATCATTTAAGTTCTTATTGGCTGGCAGGGTTGTGATTAAAGCATTGCCTGCACCGTCGGTTGGTGCAGTTAAACCGGCTACAATACTGTTCACACTTAAATCAGCAGAAGTATCACCCGCTTGTACCGTATAAGTCCCTGTATAAAGTTTTGCATTAGTAGCGTCTCTGGTTAGAGTAGCAGTCCTATCCGTTGAACCCGTTTCCAGGGTAACCACAATGGTAGAGCCTGAATTCATGTTAGAGTCAACCGTCACCGATAAAGCAATAGTCTCACCAACTTTAAAGCTGCCATTGCTTGTGCTTGAGCTAATATCAGTAATGAGGGGGGCTACTGTGTTCACCTCATAGTTATTAGAGGTTTGAGACGCTGTTGCGGCATTGCCTGCGGCATCTGCCCAGTTAGTACCAACAGTAATAACATTGCTAGCGTCATTTAGGTTTGCACCGGGGGTAAAGGTGGCAGTATAGACTTTAGCGTCAGAAGTAAGCTCTAGATTCGTAACCGTACCACTGCCTGCAGTAATATCGTCAAGGCTAAAATTACCGATATTTATGCCGGCATAGCTGAATTGATCATCGGTGCTCCAACCTGCAGTAGTCAAACCGCCAGCACTAGTAGTTGTCAGTGCGCTAAGGCGAGTGGCGTGGTCAACACCATCGCTCTTTAAGAAGGTGACTTGAGGAGAAAGACTAAGACCATCACTACCATCGGCTTTGTCCGTTAAGGTAATCATAAGAAGGCGCGCATTAGTATCAGTTACCTGACCAACAAACCATGTATTGTCTATGGCATCAGACTTAACAATATAGCTGGTAGCGTAGTCGCCTCCGCTGGTTCCGGCTCTTGTCCATCTAAAACTGTCCACACTCGCAATAACCGCATCATCGGCGCTGAGAGTAGTACTAGTAACGTCTGCTGTCAGTGCTTCACTAAATGTAAAGGTTACCGTCGTGCTTTCAGCTACGCCTAAATTCGTATCAGTCAGAACAATACTATTAAGAGTTGGGATAACGGTGTCTACGGTAAAGCTACCCGTGGTTTGTGTCGCTGGGTTACCTGCTGTATCACTGACATCAATGGTATAGTTTTGGGTTGAACCAGATGTAAGCATTTGTAAGTCTGCTACTGCAACCGTGATGGTTGTGCTATCACTGCTAACAGTGCCCGTATAAGTCTGGCTATTAATGACCAGAGAAACCGTTTCACCATCTTCGACACCTGTCGTGGCAACGGTAACGGTGCCATCGGCATCATCTTCAGTGGCATTTAGGCTGGTACCCCAACTTAGGCTAACCGCGCCTATGGTTGGCACTGCCGTGTCTACAGTAAGGGTGATGGCAGTGGACACAGCGCTATTGCCTGCGACATCGGTCACGACGGCGGTGATTGGTTTTTCGCCGTCTGCGCCTAAGCTTGTCTTGGCAACAGTAATGGTTACTTTGCCATTAGCGAGATTGCTGCTGGTTACCTCAACTTCATTGCCTAAATTATCACTGCCATTTTTTAGCTGGATTTTGTCGCCAATAACCATGCCAGTAGCAGAGACTTCTAAGTTAATGCTTGTTTCTGTGCTGTTAAGATACGCATCTTCGCCAGTTTTAATCGTAATGCTTAGGTTAGAGGGCGCTGTAGTATCAACGGTAATAGTATTGGTAGAGGCGGCTGAAACATTGCCATATGCGTCAACTAAATAAACCTTGTAACTACCTTCGTCCAAATCTGTGGCCGCTAAATCTGCGTTTGTATTGGCGCTAACGGTAATTTTATTGGCGGTGTTGCCACTCACTAAAGCTTCAAGCGCCGCTGCTGTTACTGTGCCAGTAATCTCACCGTCTTTCGCCAGGTAAGCTACACCGACTTCGTTAGCGTTAACGGTCACTGTGCCGTCATGGTTAACCCTTGCTTCTGATACTGGTACTGTAAAGGTGGGTGCGTCGGCATCAATCGTAATAGTGTTGCTTGAAGGGGCTGAAACATTGCCTACTGCGTCAACAAAATAAACCTTATAATCACCTGATACCAAGCCTTTGGCTAGCAAGTTAGCACTCGCGTTAGCCCCCACAACAACGCTCGTTGCTGTAGGCGTGTTAGCTGCCACTTCTGCCGCCAATGAGGCAGCGGTAATGGTGCCAGTGTCTTTAGATAAGTAGGCTGTAACCGTTTCAGTAGCAGGAGCACTAGCAGGCACATTCCCGCTAGCGCCAATGGTTACTGGGCTTATAGTTGGTTCGGTTGGTGGCGTGAAATCATAGAGTGTTGCGGTATGGTCGCCTGAGCCTGTCACTGAGCTGCCATTCACTGTGGCTGATATTTCAACTTCTATACGCCACTCACCCGGATTAGTCGTTACCGCAGCATTCCATGAAGCTCCCTCAGCCAATGACCAACTGCCGTTAACAGTATCTACTACTATGTTAGTAGTCACAGTATGTGTAGTAGTAGAGTCAGCGATATTAATAAATTTAATGCTTGTAACTGCATAGTTTGATCCAGTGCCAGTGGCGCTGGTAATCTGTCCACTGATAGTGGTATTAGCTAGCTCTGCGGCGTTGATGCCATTGCTGGCGTCTACCTCAGTACCGCCTAAGTCAACCGTGGTGCTTAAACTGGCTGGAGTAATATCCCAACCGTTGCTTATAGCCACCGAATCATTGCCTGCGATGTCTTTAAAGGCTCCGGCAGCAACGGTGACAGAATAGGCTTTTCCTACCACTAAATCGGTGGCGGGATTAATGGTGATGGTTTTACCATCACTGCTAATCATGCCTTGTGTTACGGCTATCTCAACACTGGTACTATCTGTGGTGTTGGTAATGGTGATATTGCCTGCACCCAGCTCAACGGCTTCGGCAAATGTGAGTACTAAGTCTGCATTTGGCGCAATAATGCCATTATTTACAATAGTGGCTGTGGGGTTCGTGGTGTCCAGGGTAAAGCCACCTGCGGTGCTTTCAGTGGTATTGCCTGCGGCATCGGTGGCAGTGGTTTTAACGGTTATTGCACCATCGCCCAAAGTGGTCAGGTCGTCGTTGGCTAATGCTACAGTTTGTGGAGCACCTGTAGCAGAGTTGATGGTTTTAGTAACTGTTTTACTGCCGTTAGTAAACACCACTTCTACCGCGCTACCTGTTTCGGCAGTGAAAGTTAATATGCCACTGATGGCAGTTGCCTCAGTGGCAGTTTTGTTGGCATCACTGTCTACTAAAGCTACATCGCTTAGGACTGGGTCAACGGTGTCTAGGGTAAAACCGCCCTCAGCGCTGCTGACAGTATTGCCTGCAGCATCGGCAACGGTGGTTACAACGGTGACTGCGCCTTCACCTAAGGTGCTTAGGTCGCCGCTGGTTAATGTTACAACTTGCGCACTACCTGAAGCCGATGATATGGCTTTGGTGACTGTGGCGTTATTCGCGCCCGTAAATATAACTTCTACCGCGCTGCCACTTTCGGCAGTAAGGGTAAGGACACCACCGCCCGCAGTGGCCTCAGTGGCAGTCTTGTTGCCATCACCTACTAGCGCTACAGCGCTTAAGCTTGGGTCAACGGTGTCTAAGGTAAAGTTACCTGTGGCGCTTGTTGCAGTATTGCCTGCGGCATCGGTAACGGTGGTTGCAACAGTGACTGCGCCTTCGCCTAAGGTGCTTAGATCGCCAGTATCCAAGGTAATGGTTTGTGCGCTGCCTGTTCCTGTAAGCGTTTTAGTTACGGTGCCACCACCGGCACCTGTGAAGACAACTTTTACGTCACTACTGCTTTCAGCGGTGAGGGTAAGGATACCCGCGCTGTCTACGGCTTCGGCGGCAGTTTTGTCGGCTTCACCTACTAGCGCTACAGCGCTTAGGCTTGCTACGCTGTCAATAGTGACTGCTTTGCTGCTTGAAACAACATCAGCATTGCCGCCGTCTTTAATGGTGACGTTGGCGGTGTAACTGCCATCAGCTAAGCCTGCAACTTGGGCTTTGGCGGTATCGTTTAAAGACCACGCTTTGCTTATTGAATCAAAAGTAATATTGGCTTTTACGATAGTCACTGTTGTGTTACCGCTAACAATGTCAATTTTTTCAACAGAAACTGAAGCACCGCCGCCGGTAATAGTACCGCTTAAGGTAGCAGCAGATTTTTCATTGGCATTAATGTAGTTGTCACTGGTCGCACCTGTCCAGTCAACACTGGTCGAGAAGTCTTTAAGGCTGATGTCTACCGTGTGGCTTGTGGTATTGCCGGCCAAATCCGTTGCCGTAATGATAACCGTATGGTCGGCTTCTGTTGTTTGTGCTGTTTTGTAGGTAAGTTGACCGGCAGCGGCAGCGGCAGCATCTTTAAATTCAAACAAGTCGGCATTGGTACCGCTGATAGAATAAGTAACGCCGTCATCTGCGCTGCCACTGGCGTTATTGCTTGCCTGAGCGTCATAAACTATAGCGGAAACGTCTGCACCAGTGGCAGCCGTGGCAGTGGTTGCACTGCTGAAAGACGGCGCTGCGGTGTCTATGGTGATGGCGGAGTTTTTAGTTACTGCTGAGACATTGCCTGCCTTATCAATTTGTTGAACTTGAATCGCATCCTCTTGGTAAAGGCCCGTAGCACCCAGAGTAAAGCTGTTGCCAACGCCATCCACCCACGTGCTAGATTCGCCAATAATGAAGTACTGCCAAGTAGCGCCTTCTTCTAAACCGCTAACAGTGATTACGTTGTGGCTGGTGATGCCGTCGCTGTTTGAGCTGCCGGTATCGTCGGCCAAGGCAAGCGTTAGGGCACTTGGGGCTGTTGTATCTACCACAAAGTTGCTAACGGCTTGTCCTACAGTGGCTGTTACCCAGCCCTGGCTTGTTGTGTCACCAATGACTGTTGCACCGTTTAAATCGATTGCCTTAACGGTTACGCTGCTGTCATCTGAATCAGCAACAATGGTGGCCGCAGTAAATGTTAATACATCGCCACTAACACTCGCATAGCTTAGAACCAAGTCTGTACCACCAACATCCAAAGTAACTGTAGGTGTGCCATTGCTTGTGTCTATCGTAACCGCTTCACTCATGGTTATTGTAAAAACAACGCTGTCACCGGCTTTAACCGCTGCTGCACTAGCAGCAATGGATTTAACCACGGGGGCTGAGACAACAGTAAGGGCAAAGGTATCGGTAACGGTTAAACCCCCAACGTCTGTTGCGGTAACCATCACGTCAACGGCTATTGCATCGGCTGTTGGTGTGCCGCTAATAACACCTGTTGCGGCATCAATACTCATCCACGAGGGATTGTTACTGAGGCTATAGGTGAGGCTGTCGCCTGCATCTAGATCGCTAAAGTTGCCTGTGATGTCTAAGTTATAGGCTTGGTCTTTAACCGCTGTTGCGTCGCTGATAGCTGTTTGAACAATAGGGGCTTCGTTAACATCGCTTAGATTAACTGTGATGGCTTGTGTGGTTTCGTTGCCTGCGGTGTCGGTAAAGGTGGCGTTTAGGTCAAAGGCTTGTTTGCTGCCTTCAAAATCCTGGGCGGCGTTAAGTGTTAACTGACCATCGGCTGCCAGCGTAAAAAGGCCAGCATCAGCGCCCGTTAGACTGGCGCTCCATGTGCCCGCTTCATTAGCCGCTAATGTGCCTACAACGGTGTTGTCTGCGGTATTTTCGGCAACGCTTAAGGTGGTTGTGCTTACTGTTGGCGCAACGGTGTCCAGAGTAAAGCTATTGGTGCCTGCGGCACTGGGAGAACTGCCATCAGCCGCGCTTGAAATGGCCGAAAGGGTGATTTCACCATCGCCTAATGTGCTTAGTTCACTTGCGGTTAAGGCTGGCACGTTATCGGCACTGGTACCTGTTGCCGAGGTGATTGTTTTCTCAACTTTTATACCGTCAGCATTTGCGAAGGTAATGGTCACTTTGGTGCCTGCTTCGGCGGTGACTTGAACAAGGCTAGCCCCCAGCGCTTCGGCGCTGCTGGCATTTGCGTTGGCAGGGATTATTTCAATGGTGGGTGAGGTGAAGTTAGCATTAGGGGTAATATCTGTATACTTATCATCGGCGTTGTCTTGTGCTGCTTTAAGGCTTGCTTTTACATCTGCATCAACAATACTGCCGCCTTTGATGGCATCCGCAATCGTTTGAGTGACAGCGCCTGTTGTCGCTCCGGCCTGTCCATCGGCCTCTACTTGCGAGATAATGGCCAGCGCCTGACCATAGGTGTTGCCTTTAATAATTTCACCCGTTCCGTCTGCGTTTTTGTCTTCAATAACAGTCTCAACCGTTGCTGTAGTAACATCGCCTTCTACACCAAAGAGCGCGGCTACTGCTTTGTTAGCCTGAGTAACTTCTGCCTCTGTCGGCGTAGCACCTAGTATTTTGGCGGCAATATCGGTTAAGGGCGTGACACTGACGGTAATGCTTGTTGCTCCTGCCTGAATAACAATGACTGCACTGAGCTCGCTGTCTAGATCTTTGGCCACGCCTGTGGCTTCGTCGATGTAATCTGTTTTGGTATTGTCCGCATCTTTTACTTTGAGGGTGACGACTGCATTGGCATCAAGTGCTTTATCCAGCGTAATGGTAAAGCTACCATCAGGATTCACTGTCGCAGTGCCTATCGCTGTATTGCTAGCATCATAAGCGGTAACGGTTAAATCATGGCCCGCAATAACTGGCCCTAAGCTGACGTTACCATTGATGGTGTCTAGCACGTCGTTAACAGTAACGGTGACCGCTTGTGCAGCGGCATTGCCGGCGGCATCGGTTGCTATTACATTAATGTCGTAGCTGGGTTTTGTTTCAAAGTCGGCACTGGCTTTTAGTGTGACCACACCTGTTGCAGCCACAATGTTAAACAATGCCGCATCGGCACCGCTTAAGGTATAGGTGATGTTGGCATCGGCAGCGCCGCCGTTATCGGTGGCTGCTGGATTATAAACCTCGGTTGAAGTGGCGGCATTTTCGTCGATAGTGACGGTTTTAGTGGCACCATCGGGGAACACTGGCGCGGTGTCGTCTACATCATTAACAGTAACGGTGACCGCTTGTGTGCTGGCATTACCGGCGGCATCGGTTGCTACCACATTAATGTCGTAGCTGGGTTTTGTTTCAAAGTCGGCACTGGCTTTTAGTGTGACCACACCGGTTGCAGCCACAATGTTAAACAATGCAGCATGAGTACCACTTAAGGTGTAGGTGATGTTGGCATCGGCAGCGCCGCCGTTATCGGTGGCTGCTGGGTTATAAACCACGGTTGAAGTGGCGGCATTTTCGTCGATAGTGACGGCTTTAGTAGCGCCATCGGGGAAAACCGGCGCGGTGGTGTCTGTGCCCGCTGCCATTACGTTATCATCATCCTTACGATCGCGGTGAGAGCTGTAACCTATTCCTGCTCCTACCAGCGCAAGCCCCCATAACCAACCGGAAGGCGCACTCGAACTTGCGGGCGTGTAACTCACAGCCCCCTGCGGCAATTCTTCCATGTCTAAGTTAATAACATCAACATTAGACACCATGCTCATCAATACATCGCTATCACCATAAGCATAGACAACAGAGCTGCCGTCACTTAATTCAGCGCCCACCGGACTTTCTGCTGTAACAGTCACTTCCTCTTCTTCACCGGCCAAATCTACAGCGCTTTCGGTGAGATAGAAGTCTTCAAAAACAACCTCAGCGCCATCAGCCGCTGTTACAATCAGATCATCACCTTGCTTGCGGGCCATGACGTTATTTGCTAACTCGCCATTGCTGGCATCGACAATACGGTAATGTTCTCCAGCAGCGGCTTGAATGTTATTCTCTTGCCCTTCTTTAACTTCAATGGCTTGGCCTTGGCTATTTTCTACAAAGATTGCAGCTGGATTGTTCATACTAATAATTCCTATTTATATTTAAGTTTAAGTTTAAGCTCTAAGTGTAAGAGCGTTATTTCGATGTTACGGAGCCTCCACCTCCACGCCCTCAAAGGGCTAACCTTCTCAGTGACGGCATGGTTCGCCCAAAAAAGCCGCGGAGGTAATTTGTTATTAACCGGAAGCCTGCAAAGGTGCTCATCATTGCCGGCTTCAGATTCAGGCACAATTTGACGCCTTCGTACAATTACTTAATTCAGTTATTTTTTAACTCTTTAGATAGTGTCAGGTCGCCATCAGCAAACAGGGTGAACAAGTCGGCATCAGCACCCCCCAACTTGGGAAACCAAGTGGCGGCTTCATCGGCTTTCAGTGCAGCAGCTTCAGCTTCTTCTGTGTTGTTTTTGACAAGGGTGAGGTTTTTTTTTCTCAGTATTGGCGCCCGACGAACCTCTCCATCCCAAGCATTAACTTTTACCGACTCCAACTCAGTAGTCTTAGCCTTCATCTCACTACCTCCCTCTTGTCCTTATCAAAAACTCAATGAAAACGGAGGAGACTTTACCCTTATCCCCCCCCCAAGGAATCATTCGTTAGTTTGATATTTGCCACTTTATTGAAAGTCACATCACAACTTGCAAGCGGAACATCACTGCACCAACAACCCATTAATGGCAAACCATAAGCATGAGACCTAAACTGAGAATTTGAATTATTGAAACCGTAAGTTAAGAATATATTTACCAAAAGTTATAAGGTAAATGTTCGCGAGCAGACACAAAAAATAACAAAAATACCGCCCCTCTATCCGATAAATATCATTCATTAGTGTGAATGACTCATACCTAAACAGAGGTAACATCAAAAAAAGATTACAGAGAGATTAAAATGCCACCGTCGAGTTATGCATACAGTAAAGAGTACCCGAAAACCACAGTACTACCCCCCAGTAAAAGCCAATCTAAATACACGCCGCATCAACTCCCCTCTGGCAGCTCATACAGCCCCGACAATACCCAAGGCTTAAAAAACATGACCGACAAAGACGAGCTTCAAAGAAGAGTATTGAAAGCAAGTTTCAATTCAATTCACGAACAGATGTCCACCACACTATCCATGACAACTCTGTCCGCAATTGGGGTATTTACGATACTTACTTACACCATAGACCTCACCACTTTAGTCATCTGGCTCTCACTTATCTGTCTATGCAACCTAACCCGCTATTTAATAGATTTGCATAAACATGATTCCACAAATCCAATTTACCTGAAGCGGTTTTACGTCATAGGCTCTTTAACTTCAGGGCTGCTATGGGCCAGCATTCTTATTATAGCCAGCAACCAAACCAGCCTTGGCCCCACGATAATACTATCTGTAACGATGGCAATTAGTTCAACCATTACCCTTACGAGCCACGCCTATTATCCTCCCGCGTCCTATGCCTTTAGCATCCCGTCGCTATTAGGCATGTCCGTTATATTTCTCCGCTGGAACCCAGAACACATCAGCTCATCAATCGCTATAATTGTCATGCTTTTCTTCATATTAATTGTTTGCCTTCAAAGCCTTAACAAAAAACGTAAAGCCTCAATTGAACTAGAGATAAAACACGCAAACCTATTATTTGAAGTCAAAAAACAAGTGCAAATAGCCAAAAATGCAACCATGGATAAATCTCGCTTTTTAGCTACTGTTAGCCATGACCTCAGGCAACCCTTTCATGCGCTAAGTTTATTTGTTGACTCTTTCGACGAAAGCAACCTCAACAAGCATAACGATAAAATATTGTCTAATATCAAGCGTTCTATTAATGCCCAAAATCAGCTATTTACAACGTTCCTTGACATTTCAATGCTCGACGCAGGTGCTATCACCCCCAACATATCATGCGTTTCAACAACCGAACTTCTTCATGAATTACAACTCGAATACCATAATATTGCCTCAGAAAAAGGACTACAGTTCTTCTCCTCAAACCCAAAGTTTTTTGTTCTCAGCGACTCACTTCTATGCGAAAGAATTTTTAGAAACATCTTATCCAATGCCGTCAATCACACATCAAAAGGCAGAATATCCATCAGCGTAACAGGAGACATGAAAAGTGTTGCCGTCTCAATATCCGACACTGGTGTAGGTATAAAAGAAAGCGACATTAGCCTAATATTTTCTGACTTCAAGCAGCTTAGCAACCCTGAAAACGATCAATCTAACGGACTAGGGTTAGGGCTATCCACTGTGAAAAGGCTCTGCAGTCTGCTTAACATAAAAATAACTGCCACATCACTCTACGGAGAAGGCTCAACTTTCACCGTAACTTTCCCCAGGTATCTGCCATCCGACCAAGAAGAGGAAAGCCTCCCGCCAGCTTTCTTTGAAGAAGTTGATTTACTCCAGCCCACCACTCAAAAGATAAGTATTCTTATTATTGATAACGACTCTTTGGTACTGGAGGCAACAAAACTACAACTAGAAGCTTTAGGGCATAAAACAGATTGCGCCAGTAATTTGGAAGATACGATGAAAAAAATAAGAACCTACGACAAAGCTCCCGATACAATACTTTGCGACCTTAATCTGGGGAACAATCTACTCGGAACGGAAGTTATCGAAACAATAAGGCAGCACTTTAAACAAAATATTCCAGCTATTATTATCACTGGGGACAGCGACCTAAACGCCTTAAAAAAATCCCTAAACTCAAAGACATTACTATTCCAGAAGCCTCTCCAGAAAGCCAAACTCGTTATGGCACTACATGCACTACTGAAAAAAAGATAGAAATTCTACTCAATAAGCCCAATTTTCTTTGCACGCAAAATACATTCAGTACGGTTTCTTACATCCAGAAGCTGGAACAGCACACTGGCATGAGATTTAACGGTATGCTCACTTACAGAAAGACCATTTGCCACATCTTTATTCGACAACCCTCTAGCCATTAGCACCAAAGTATCATACTGCCTTCTGCTAACGCCTAGTTTTAACCGATTTTCTTCCCTCGCTGATGCCGTCAATAAACTAAAAGAAGCGTCTTCCAAAGGCTCAATGCTAGCAGATATCGATCTGAAACTTGGCAAATATAATCCACCATCAAGAATTTCTACGATAGCGGAAATCATATCATTACCACTCAAAGACTTAGGAATAAACCCCCGCGCTCCAGCCCGGAGAGCCTTCTTAATTTTTTCCACATCAACTTCTCCTGAAACAATCGCTGTAGGAATCAGGAATTTTTCTGACGCCAGCTGGCGCACGAAGAAAACCCCTCCCTTCCCTGGGAGGTTCAAATCGACTAAAGCCAAGCCAATATCACCGTTCTTGCTCTCAACTATTTCAGTCGCCTCATCCACTCCTTTGGCAACAAACACATCTACATCAAAGGGAAGGTTATTCAAAAGAAGAACTAAGCTCTCCAAAAAAAGGGGGTGATCATCCACTGCCACTATATTCATAGATCTCCATCCTACGAAAAAATCACCCATAACCTCATTTTTAAGATTATCCAAAAACAACAAGGCGACTACATGTTCCACTACATTTATGTGTTTCCATCCTACGAAGAAAAGCCATGCTTATCTTCATCCTTAAGCATGAAAACCTATCTGTTGTCAGCACATTAATCTGTTATTAACCCTCCTCCCGACGAGTAACACTCAGCACACAAACCTGGATCGCCTGAACGGTTTATAGAACCAGGAAATTTCCATAACTCCCCATCATCAAACTAAAAAATATTTACTTTATTAACAGTTTTCCAGCTTACATCCTTCTGGTAAAAAGGAGGCAATAATATGAGTGAGTTCAATGCCTATGAGGCAAATCAAGTAGCGTGCATGAGAGAGTGATTGCARTACTGCTGATACTACCTTAAGGCTTTAGCCTCCTGTGATTTCAGTGATTCACAGGCTGCCCAATTTTTTAAATCAATAATGCCCATATCTTCTTAACCTAAACAGGCTTACAGGACAACAACTAAAAGTTGTTAATTAACATTTATTGATATAAAACAAATACCAGATAATCGTATTTTTTGAAAATACGAAACTTATTAGAACAAATTATTTATTTGAATTTCCCCACTCAAATCAGCACTTTTATTGCTGCTTTGCCAAGGAATAAAAGTGATTAAAGGAGCTTTAATCATGGCCTGCAATGTTTCTAAATTTTCTTCACATGCAGGCATTTTCGGATTCAGCTGATTGGCGATCCAACCATGTAAAATAACCCCTTCTTCTTGTAAGGCTCGTACCGTCAGTAAGGCATGATTTAAGCAACCTAACTTCAGGCCAATAACTAAAATGACAGGAATATTTAACGCTTTAACAACATCACCGATAAATTCTTTTTGATTAAGGGGCACCAACCATCCTCCGGCCCCTTCAATAAGCGTTAAGTCGGCCTTTTTATTTATTACTTTCTTACAATGCTCAGCGAGTTCATTAGCCTGAACCGTAACACCTTCTTGTTGTGCTGCAATATGGGGGGCAATAGGCCGATCTAAACAAACTGCATTTACCTCTTTATAACTTAAATCTACGCTACAATTTTTTTGCAACAACAAGGCATCTTCATTCTGCAAACCGGCACTAGTAAGGATTCCACCCGCAGCAATAGGTTTTACTGCCGCTGTTGAAATGCCTTTTTTTTTGGCTGCTTGCAACAAGATACAAGCCGCAAAGGTTTTACCTACATCGGTATCAGTACCTGTTATAAAAAAAGTCTTTGCTTCCATTATTAACTCTGCGCACTCACATAAAATACCTGGTAGGTCACCGGTATACCAAGCTCCTCATCAGCATTACGTTCAAAAGCCTGTTTCAATTTTGATATTTTTCTTCGCCCGCTTAACCCTTGCCCCTGCCCCGCATTCTTATTGCTTGCGCCTATCGACTTTAATTCGCGGGCAAGCTTTTCAAAGCTTTGGTAGTAAATAAGCATGGGGTCAATCTTTATATGATTGTTAGAAAAACCCTTACCGTTTATCTCGTTCTTTAAAAATGAACATGACTGAAAACGATTAACATGAATATAAGAATCAACCTGCTGCCAGGCCTGGGTGACTTCTTGCAAAGTCTCGGGTCCAAAAGTTGAAATATGGAAAGTTCCCTGAGGCCTTAAAATACGTTTAAGTTCAGAAAATAAAATCGCGTAATCCTGACACCATTGAATCGACAGGCTGGAAAAAATAATATCAAAACTATTTTCAATAAATGGCAATGCTTCAGCATCGGCACAAATTGATTTTGCTTTAACACTATCACCTTTAAAACTGTCGCCCTCTTGTTTATTTGATGCGAATGACAACATGGCTTCCGCAATATCAAGATTAATAATTTCGGCATTCGGATAAAGTCTATGTAATGCCTTTGTGCAATAACCAGTACCACTGCCTAGATCCAGCACCCTTTGTACATGGGCATTCTTGGAAAGTTGTGCGAGAAGGTTATCTGCAACCTTTCTTTGCAAGGCAGCATGAGAATCGTAACTCTTGGCCGCTTGCGAAAATGAACGCGCAATGCGTTTTTTTTCAATGTTAAATTCAGCCTGTAACATTTTTTTCTTCCTGACAAATAAGCGGCTGTATTTTTTCCAGAGCAGTTAGCAATGCATCTAATTGCTCTTGAGAATGATCGGCACTAAAAGTAATTCGAAGTCTTGCCGTTCCTTTAGCTACTGTCGGTGGACGAATCGCTGTAACGAAAAAACCTTCGCTCTCAAGCAAGCGGCTTGCTTGCAAGCTCTTTTCTGCATCGCCTAAAATTAAGCCTTGTATCGGCGTCATAGAATCTGTCAGTGAAAATTCGAGCTGCTGGCAGCGAGCCCTGAATGTCTTTATCAATTCCTGCAACTTTTCCCGTCGCCAATTTTCATTCTGAATAAGCGTTAAGCTTGTTCGGGTAGCCTCAGCAATAGCCGGAGCCATTGCCGTCGTATAAATATAAGGTCGGCAATATTGAATTAAGCTTTCTATTAAGGCTTCACTACCGGCAACAAAGGCACCTTGTGTACCAAAAGCTTTACCTAAGGTGCCGATTAAAATGGGTAAATTATTTTCATTTATGTCATGACCTTTATCACGATAATACTCAACCAGTCCGCCACCATTTTTTCCCAAGACACCAAAACCATGAGCATCATCTAACATTAACTGCGCTTGATATTTTTCTGATACCGTCATTAGTGCTGGCAAATCTGCACAATCGCCATCCATGCTAAATACGCCATCTGAAACGATAAAGGTGTTATCCGTCTCGGGCTTTTCATTTAATAAATCAGAAAGTTGTGCTGTATCTAAATGTGAATAACGTTTAAAAGTAGCACCCGAAAATAAACCCCCATCCAGCAGGGAAGCATGATTTAATTTATCTTCAAATACAGAATCTTTCTTACTCGCTAAGGCCGTTAAAACGCCAACATTAGCCATATAACCCGATGAAAATAATAGAACTCGACTACGACCAGTAARATCTGCTAACTCTTCTTCAAGCGCGTGATGGGCCTGACTGTGACCAACAACCAGGTGAGAAGCGCCGCTGCCAACACCATAACGGTCGACACCTTGCTTACAGGCTGCTCTTACCTCAGGGTGATTAGCTAAACCCAGATAATCATTACTACAAAAATTTATAAGCTTTTTGCCGTTAACTTCTACTACTGTGTTTTGTGGCGAAGTAACGATTTTTCTTTGCCGATATAGACCTTGTGATTGCCTATCTGCCAAGCTTTCCTGTAGTTGTTGTGAAAAACGCTTCACTGACTCATGGCATCATAATAAGGTTGAGCCTGTTCCATGAAGTTTTCCACCGGAACTTGCTCAAGCCTTCTTTCTTCAGGGCGTATTCCCAGCTTTGCGAATRACGCCATGTCTTCATTTTCAAGAGGGTTTGAAGTGGTTAATAATCTTTCACCATAGAAAATTGAATTCGCACCGGCGAAAAAACACAGAGCCTGCATTTGTTCATTCATGGCTTCTCTACCAGCAGATAAACGTACGTGAGAATACGGCATTAAAATTCTAGCAACGGCGATCATGCGAATA
Organism: SAR86 cluster bacterium; assembly: GCA_002746215.1. Lineage (GTDB taxonomy): Bacteria > Pseudomonadota > Gammaproteobacteria > Pseudomonadales > Pseudohongiellaceae > UBA5109. The sequence goes on along the minus strand of NVWI01000001.1, from coordinate 519,999 downwards.
AAATCAAAAGGCTCAATGTCATCTGCATGCTCTAGTGGTGTGCCTTTTATTTTTACCAGGTTGTTAATGGGCACTGAATCAGGATGCTCAGGTAAATTTGCCAGCTCTCTCAAGAAGGCAATGCGGTCTTCTGCTTGCTCTCCCATGCCGACAATACCCCCACTACAAACTTTAATACCGGCATCTCTGACATGGCTAAGTGTATCCAGACGATCATCAAAACTGCGTGTGCTGATAATTTTTTTGTAATATTCACGTGAGGTATCGATATTATGGTTGTAATAATCCAGGCCTACCTTTGCTAAAGCCTGAGTCTGCTCTTCACTTAAGGCGCCCAGAGTCATACAGGTTTCCAAACCAAGCTCTCTGACACCCTTGACCATCGCTAACACATGAGGAAAGTCCTTTTTAGAAGGGTGTTTCCAGGCGGCTCCCATGCAAAAACGCGAAGCACCATTTTCTTTAGCTTTTTGTGCTTCATATAGCACCTTCTCCACTTCCATGAGCTTTTCTTTTTCCAGCTCTGTGTTGTAGTGGCCACTTTGAGAACAATATTGGCAATCTTCCGGACAGGCTCCGGTTTTAATTGAAAGTAAAGTGCTGACTTGAACCTCATTCGGGTCAAAATGCTGACGGTGCACTGATTGGGCCTGAAATAAAAGCTCATTAAAGGGTAAATCAAATAGAGTCTGAACTTCTTCAGTACTCCAATCATGTCGAATATTACTCATAAATCTTACCTGTCCATCACATGACTTCCACATGACTCTTTAATAACGATGAAATGGAAACTTCTGTTTTTAGTGCTATTTTTAGAACTACATTAAATCAATGCACGGATTCTACATGTCAACCAGACTGATTTCAAAAGTTAACTTCTGGTTAAAAAGCGTCCAAAGCTGCTTTCTGCCAGGAACTTGCATCCAGTGCAATAAAACCAGTGAACGAGACTATGACCTTTGCAGAGCTTGTGAGAGTCTACTCCCAAGAGTAAAAGCCCCTTGTGAATCTTGCGGCTTACCATTACCAACAAATAATTATGACGGCCACATTTGCGGCACTTGCATAGTTAAGCCCCCACCTTTTAAACATATAGTTRCAGCCTTCAATTATGCAGAGCCCATAGATCAGTTAATCGGCAGATTTAAATATCAAAGTAAGCTGGCCTTTGGCAAAGTTCTCTCACACCAACTCTTACAAGTTGTGCTCTCTTTTTATGACAAAAGAGCCCTCCCCGAATTACTGATTCCTATGCCATTACATACCCGACGCTTACAGCAACGTGGTTTTAATCAGTCTCTCGAAATCAGCCGTTATTTAAGCCGCCATCTCAAGATTCCACAAAACTATAAGCTTTGCTATCGCAACCGGAACACCCCACAACAAGAAGGTTTGCATGCAAAAGCGCGGAAAAAAAATATTCGCTTTGCCTTCTCAATTCAAAAAAACTGCCAGAGTCTACCAACGTCGGTAGCCATCATAGATGATGTCGTGACTACCACTGCAAGCACTCGGGAGCTGTCACTATTATTTTTGCATTATGGCGTGAAAGAAGTTCATATCTGGTCATTGGCGCGAGCATGCAAAAAACTTTATGGATTTTGATTTTTGTCAAGGTGAACAATCGCCAAACCAGTATGATGTAACTACTTCCATTGCATGTCGTTTATTGGAAAGTCACGGAATTATCAATGACTCAGCTCACCCTCATCAATGCCTTGTTGAAGCCCCATCTTGCGTTTAAAGAAATCGCCCAGGTAGATTCAAATGCTGCCAAAATTTTACAAAAAATTGTGCCTCTTCTTTTGCTAGCTCCACCAATATTTGTTTGGCTCGGCTCCGGCTTATTCGGCTGGCGTATGGGTGCGGATGAAGCGTTATTTTTAGACAACACATCAAGAGTGATTATTAGCTTTTGCTATTTTATCGCTCTCAGTCTTGGATTCTTCAGTACGGTATTTATAGCCCACTGGATGGGTGTTACCTATGGTGCTGACAAGCCTTTAAAAGTTTATTTTGCCTTAATTACAGTTGTGTATTTTCCATTTTTAATTGGCAGTATTGCACACATATATCCCAATGCTTTCTTTAATCTACTGGTATTACTACTTACGTTAATTTGGTGCATGACCCTGCTTTATAAAGGCTTACCCGTCGCTCTGGAAATTCCACCTGAACGCGGTATGTTGATGTCTTCTTCATTAGTCGCATGGTTACTTGTCGGAGCAGTTAGCTTACTCGGCATTTCCGTTGGACTCTGGACGATAGGTATAGGGCCAGCAATAGCTGTTTAAAAAAAGAGAGTTTTAATGAGTCAAAATACAAAAGAAATTTATCACGATCACATCGTCATACGGTTAATCCAGTTTTCCCTGTTTTGGGTAATTGTGGCTATGGCTGTGGGCGTCTACCTGGCAGCCGAATTTATCTGGCCTGAAATAGATTTTGGACAATTCTGGTTATCCTTTGGCCGTATCCGCCCTTTACATACTAACGGCATTATTTTTGGTTTCGGTGTCAGTGCTTTGATGGCAACAGCTTTCTACAGTGTTCAACGAACGTCACATGTGCCCCTGTTTATGCCAAGACTGGCATGGTTTTGCTGTTACGCCTGGCAACTTATAATACTACTTGGTGGCTTATCTTTATTAGCCGGCTGGACCTCCAGCAAAGAGTACGCCGAACTTGAATGGCCTTTCGACATAGCCATTGCCATTGTCTGGGTTTGTTTTGGTGTCGTGTTTTTTGGCACTATCGCCAACCGACGCATTCGTCCTATATACGTATCCAATTGGTTTTATGGTGGCTTAATTATAGTCATCGCCATGCTGCATATCGTTAATAATCTCGCCATACCCGTCACCATTGGAAAATCATATTCCCTCTATGCCGGCGCTCAGGATGCTATCGTGCAATGGTGGTATGGACATAATGCAGTAGGCTTCCTACTCACAGGCGGCTTCCTCGGCATGATGTACTACTTCCTGCCCAAACAATCCGGGCAACCAATCTGGAGTTATCGACTATCCGTCGTTTCGTTTTGGGCTTTCACTTACAGCTATATCTGGGCTGGGCCTCATCACCTCCACTTCAGCGCTATTCCTGAATGGGTGCAATCCTTAGCAATGGTGATGAGCCTAGTACTGCTTGCACCTTCATGGGCCTCAATGATTAACGGCATAATGACTGTGAGTAAGGCCTGGGAAAGATTACGCACTGACCCTGCCCTTAAATTCGTCGTCATGTCTTTAGCCTTTTATGGCCTCGCTACCTTTGAAGGCCCAATGATGGCAATTCGTAGCGTAAATGTAGTTAGCCATTTTACAGACTGGACTATCGGTCACGTTCATTCAGGTGCTCTGGGCTGGAACGCCATGATTACCTACGGTACGTTTTACTATCTGGTGCCTAAGCTAGTTGGCCGTGAACTCTACAGCACGAAAATGGCCAACCTGCATTTCTGGCTAGCGCTGGCAGGCACCATGTTATACGTGCTTTCCATGTGGGCAGCTGGAGTATCTCAGGGCCTGTTGTGGTTAAGTATTGATGAATATGGCCAGCTCAGCTTTAGCTTCCGAGAAATAATGGCCGCAATGTCTTCCTATTACGGTTTGCGTTTGATTGCTGGGCTCATCTTTTTTGCTGGCACTATCTTAATGACCTGGAATCTTTTCATGACCATGCGTGGTCAAAAAACCGTTGAAGTTACTCCTCCTCCGGTTGCTGAAAAGTATCGAATTAACCCCTCACCAAAACCCGCCGCTGATCATACCGGCACTGAGGTGCCCGCATGAATGGTATTAAGTTACATAAAAAACTGGAAGAAAATACTGGCCTACTTATTTTCGGCATTCTCTTCGTGTCTGCTATTGGAGGATTGGTTCAGGTAATTCCAAGCCTTTATGATGAATCATTAAGCACCCCAACAGCCAACACTCGCGTCTATGATGCCGTGGAACTGACCGGACGGGATATTTATATTCGTGAAGGTTGTCATGTTTGTCACTCGCAACAGATACGCCCTTTGGTCGCTGAAGTCGAACGCTACGGGCCTTATTCACGCGCGGGTGAATTTGCTTATGACCGGCCATTCCTTTGGGGCTCGAAACGAACCGGACCAGACCTGCACCGCGTCGGCGGTAAATATACCGACATCTGGCATGAGGTACATTTATTAAATCCACGCGCTGTAGTGCCTGAATCCATCATGCCTGCCTATCCCTGGCTTTTTGAAAGAAACGCCTCGCAAGCCGGCAACATTAAGAAAAAAATGCAAGCCTTAAAAAGGCTCGGCCACCCTTATACCGACGATGAAATTGCTAATGCTGCTGCAGCTCTCGATGGTCTGCTGGAAATAGATGCATTAGTACGCTACTTACAAATGCTCGGCACCGGTTATGACGAAAGCATGAACGATATGGAGGGCATGTAATGACAGCTTTTCTTTTTATAGGTGATATGTTGGTAATGCTCTTTATGGTCTGCCTGGTCGTATGGGTAACCACTAAAGACGGTAAAAAAGCCGGCCAAGACAATGCCCGAATCCCGTTGGAGGATGATTAATCATGGCCGTTATGCCCAATGATTTTTGGAGTGGTTGGATTATCCTGCTGACCGTTATCAGTTTTATCGGCCTGGGTTGGCTGGTATTAAGTGTTTATTTTTTACCGTCTGGCGAGAACCATGATGGAGAAGAGCCTGTTTGGGATAGCGATCTCGAGGAAGGCAGTAACTCCCCGCCCTTCTGGTGGTTCTGGCTGATTTTGTCCATGATGGTTATTAGTGTTATCTATTTGATGCTCTATCCTGGTTTAGGCTCTTTTGAAGGCGCGTTCCGTTGGTCACAAGGCGGACAACTTTCAGAACACACGGCAGACTATAATAGAGCGTTTGCAGACATCGAAACAGATATTCTAGCAATGACTTATAGCGATCTTGCTGCTGACCCAATAGCCATGAATTCAGCCTCTTCAATATTTTCGGTGCATTGTTCTGCTTGTCATGGTGCCGAAGCGATGGGGCAGGCTAACTTGTTTCCTAATTTGAAGGATACAGATTGGCAATGGGGCGGTACTCCAGAGCAAATTGAACAAACCATACGCAATGGGCGGCTGGCTGTAATGATAAGCTGGCAAGCCGTACTGATGGACGAAGGTGTTAATAATGTAGCTGGGTATGTCGCAAGTTTGACAAGAGATCTTGATACCGATCACCCAGGCAAAGCACAATACGATACATTTTGTATCGCCTGTCACGGCCCTACTGGCGACGGTAATCCCCTGCTTGGAGCACCCCGCTTAAACGATGATATCTGGTTATACGGAAATGACATTGATGCAATAGAAGAATCTATCGCTAATGGACGAAGTGGTCAGATGCCGGCCTTTAACGACACCCTCGACGATGTACAGATTAAGCTACTGACTACTTGGTTAAGTCAGTAGCTTACTTGCGTACGTTCCGGCAATCTAATTCCAGCGGCTTTCCGGCATAAAGCTGAGTTTTCCGGGTCCCAGTAAAATAACGACTACTGCAGTCATTATATAAAAAGCCTGCAATTCAAGTGCCCAACCACCGGCTCCCCCCAGAGTAAATATTTCGCCCATATGCACCAAAAATATCGCTACAACCATATTTCCGACAATAATGTAGGCTGCTACTCGAGTATAGGCACCTGCAATCAAAAACAAGGGAGCAAGAAATTCACCCAGATAAACTAAATAAGCCAGAAACCCAGGTAAACCGTTGCTTTGAAGCATTCCTGTAACAAAATCCACGCCGCCTGTTATTTTGCTCCATCCATGAAATAACAAAAGCAATCCAAGGGTTAATCGTAAAACCAGTTTTCCAGTATCAGTCGACATATGTCTTTCCTCTTTTTATCGTTTAAATAATTATTATTGATTTTCTCTTTGTAAAAGACTTGCCTGTTGTAGACTATATTCAATCGCAGGTCAAAGTTTTTATATGATTTTAATAGCAGAGTTGAAGTTAACCATTTTGCCTGAGGTAAAATAGCTCCTTACTAGGAACCAAATAACACAGGTTTTTTTGATAGCTCACGACAAGATAATAATCATGCAAAAAAATTACTTATCTTTAGAAATTCAGGATCAGGTAAATCCAGTCTAGCGAAGCACCTTGGTGAATCTGAGAAAATTGCGCATCTGGATTTAGATACTTTCACTTGGACAGATAGCACCCCTCCTCAAAGAGTACCGTTAAATGAATCCTTCAAAAGACTGCAAAATTTCATGCGCGAAAATGAATCCTGGATAATTGAAGGTTGCTACACTGATTTACTTAATTTACTCAGCCCGCAAGCCAATGAAATTATTTATCTAAATTTGCCGACTGACCTCTGTATAGAAAATGCAAAAAATCGCCCCTGAGAATCACATAAGTACGAATCAAAACAGGCGCAAGACGAAAACTTATCCATGTTGCTTGAATGGATTGAACAATATGAAAATCGAGATGATGTATTCTCCAAGAAATCACATTTAACTTTTTATCATAATTTCACAGGTAAAAAATTAATGCATACAACAAATACTAAACTTAAAGCTAATCTTTCATGAAAAGAATTGATGTAAGTAAAGACGATAGCAACTGTCTATGAATATTATGCTACCAACAACCTATAGATGACATAGTTTGAAGCGGACAATTAATACACCACATGGAGATTAAAAATGCTTACTGTAAATAAAATAGACAATCAACGCCTGGATATTGAACTCAGCGGTAAACTAGATACTGAGGACATGAAGACTGCCTTAGACCAATTTATTGAATTAGCTAACACCATCTATCAAGGTAAGATGCTGTATACGATCGTTGATTTTCATCTACCCAGTTTGGGCGCTATTATTCATGAATTTTCTCGTTTACCCGCAATGCTGAGAATCATAAATAATTTTGACCGTGCAGCCATACTTACTGATAAAGTATGGTTACAAAAAGCAGCCGAAATTGAAGGGAAATTGATCCCGGGACTTAAGATAAAGGCGTTCAATTTAAACCAGAAAACTGAAGCAGAAGCCTGGTTAAATAGTGATGAATGATGATAAATAAATGAGAACCCTAATGCGTGATTTTATTAACTTTTTAACGACCTACTGCCTTGCTGTTACCGCAGTGCTTTTAACCAGTATTACCGTGCTATCACTCACGCCATTGACAGAACTACCCCCTGTGCCTGGTAGTGATAAATTACATCATCTTATTGCTTATGCTGCACTTACTATTCCTCTTGTCTTAAAAAAACCAAAATACTGGTGGCTCATCGTATGTTTTTTTATGGCATACAGCGGCCTTATTGAAATCATCCAGCCTTATGTAAACCGTTATGGCGAATGGCTGGACATGGCGGCGAATAGTCTAGGTATACTCTTTGGCATTTTCATTGCCGGGTTGTTAAATCATTATTTTCCAGATAGATTTAAGCCATCTAATCAACAATAAGAATAAGATCATGGCTATAAAACACTCTTTATTAATTCTGACTATCAGCTTTCTAAGTGCTTGTTCTAGTGAAAATTCGACTACCCAGCCCTCATCTGAAATAGCCGCGCAAGAGACTGAAACCACTATGAGCAATATGCCAACAGAGAACCCCTTTTTAACACCAAGCCCTCTACCCTTTCAATTTCCGCAATTCAGTTTAATTACACCTGAGCATTATTTACCGGCCTTTGAGCAAGGCATGGCTGAACAGTTGGCGGAAATAACAGCCATTACCAACCAACCAGAGGCCCCCACTTTTGCCGATACCATGATTCCACTTGAAGTATCCGGACGATTATTGGATAGAGTAGCAAGCGTTTTCTACGCCATGACTTCTGCACATACCAATGAAGATATAAATGCTATTGAAGTTGAAATTGCGCCGCTGTTATCAGCTCATAATGATCAGATTTACCTGAATGAAACTTTATTCAATCGCATCAATATGCTTTATCAAACTCGTGATTCATTAGAACTGGATTCTGAATCTTTGCGCTTATTAGAGGAAGCACACAAGGCTTTCATTAGGGCCGGCGCAGAACTCAATGCAACAGATAAGCAGCGCTTGCGAACCATTAATACTGAATTAGCTGAGCTATCAACCCGCTTTGGACAAAATGTTTTAAATGAGGTCAATTCTCTTGCCATAGTTGTTGATAACCGGATTGAATTAGCAGGATTAAGTGATGCTGAAATACAAGCGGCGGCAGATGCAGCAACGGCTAGAGATTTTCCTGGGAAATATGTCATTCCCTTGCTTAATACCAGCGATCAACCTTCACTGGCAAAGCTAGAAAACCGAGAACTACGGCAGCGTATTTATGAAACATCCTTATCCCGTGGGAATAGTGGTGGCGAATATGATAATCGGGAAATTCTAAGCAGAACCGTTAGCCTGCGTTCTGAAAAAGCCCAACTATTGGGTTTTGCAACGCATGCCGATTATATTTTGCAAAATCAGACAGCCCAAACAGTAGACGCGGTAAATCAAAGCCTTGCTGGATTAATTCCACCGGCTGTTGCTAATGCCCGCAGGGAAGCAGCAGATCTTCAGGCTATGATTGATGCTGAAGAAGGCGGTTTTGAGCTCGCTGCATGGGACTGGGCCTTTTACGCCGAAAAAGTCAGGCAAGATATCTATCAGTTTGATGAAAATCAGCTACGGCCGTATTTCGAAGTAAACAATGTGATGCAAAATGGCCTGTTCWATGCGGCAGAACAGATTTATGGCCTTAGCTTTGAAGAGCGTAAAGATTTGCCGGTATACCAAGATGACGTGCGTGTTTTTGAAGTATTAGAACAAGACGGCAATACTCTGGCATTCTTTATTATGGATTTATATGCCCGCTCCAGTAAAAGTGGAGGTGCCTGGATGAATGCCTATGTAAGCCAATCCAGTTTACTGGAGCAGCAAGCGGTTGTTGCCAATCATCTGAATATACCTGAACCTCCTGCTGGTGAACCAACACTAATGACGTTTGATGAAGTAACCACTATGTTTCATGAGTTTGGACATGCGCTTCATGGCATGTTTTCAAATGTGACTTATCCCTCTTTTTCCGGCACCAGCGTGCCAAGAGATTTTGTAGAGTTTCCTTCTCAAGTTAACGAAATGTGGGCTAGCTGGCCTGAAGTGTTGGAAAATTATGCAGTACACTACGCAACAGGGGAGCCATTGCCTGCTGAGTTACTCGCGCGTGTAATAGCTTCCCAGAAGTTTAACCAGGGCTTTGCCACAACCGAATATCTCGCGGCAGCATTTACTGATTTAGCCTTGCACCAGTTATCAGCCGATGAAATACCCAATGCAGATGACATCATGCAATTCGAAGCAGATGCCTTGGTTAATGCTGGAATAGACTTGCCTGCTGTATCTCCCAGATATCGTCTAAGTTATTTTTCTCACATTATGGGAGGCTATTCTGCAGGTTATTATTCCTATATCTGGAGTGAGGTACTTGATGCTGATACTGTCGAGTGGTTTAAAGAGAATGGAGGAATGCTTAGAGAAAATGGGCAGCACTTCAGGGACAGCTTGCTTTCTCAGGGGGGTAGCACTGAAGCCATGGAACTTTTCAGAAATTTTCGTGGCCGTGAACCTAATGTAGAACCTTTATTAATTAGGCGAGGCTTAAACTAACTAGATATAAAAAAAGGGCCCTAAAGAGCCCTTTTTTTATTCACGAAACAAAACTAATCTTCACTGGCTTGGTAAATTTGAACTTGCTCATTAAACGCCGCAGCAATTGTTTCCTGCGCATCTATATTCCCATTAATTGAGGCCGTCCATAGATCGCTGGTTTCCTGGTTTAAACCACGACGTGAGCGACGATCCATAACGTTTTCTAAACAATCAATAAAAGCGTTTGAATCAGCCATGAACGCTTGTACGGCATCTTGTGCATCTAGAAGTGTCTCAACATCTTGACCTGCATCACCAGGAATGCTCGGTACTACTGGATTTGTACAATTAGTTCCAGCAATTTGACGATCCTGTGCTAGACCTAGTGAAGAAGTCATAGCAAACAGCGCTATTCCAATGCTAAATTTTCTTACAATTGAACTCATGCTCCCCTCCGATAAGTGGATTCTACTTTTTCGAAACCAAGGCTACCTAATCTTTCTCCATTAGTCCAAGAATCAACGCTATTTTTTAGAGTTTTTAGATACACCATTCGCTTAGGGCTTTCTAATTCTTTTTAGATTAAAATCCTTACTGATGATTGATACTGAATTCGATAAAAACCATATCTGGCACCCTTATACATCCATGCAAACCCCCTTGCCCGTTTATCCTGTGGTTAAAGCTGAAGGCGTTTACATACAACTTGAAGATGGCCGCCGCCTTATTGATGGCATGGCATCCTGGTGGAGCATGATTCACGGTTACAACCGACCAGAACTTAATAAAGCAGTTTGTGGGCAACTCGAAAATATGGCCCACGTCATGTTCGGTGGACTTACTCACGAACCGGCTATCGAATTAGCAAAACTTCTCATTAGCATTACGCCTCCATCGCTACAAAAAATATTCATTTCCGATTCCGGTTCAGTAGCCGTTGAAGTCGCTATTAAAATGGCTAAGCAGTTTTGGATCAATCAAGGTAAGCAAACAAAAAGTAAGATACTTAGTTTACGTGGTGCTTATCATGGTGATACTTTTACGGCTATGTCTGTCTGTGACCCTGTTACTGGCATGCATCATTTGTTCAAAGACAGCATGCCACTTAACTATTTTGCTGAAAAGCCAGCTTGCCGTTTCGGAGACTTATGCTCTGAAAAAGATATCTCAAGTATTAAATCTTTATTGCAGTCCCATCAAGATAAAATCGCCGCCATTATTTTAGAACCGATTGTCCAAGCTACCGGCGGCATGTGGTTTTACTCGGCTGATTACTTAACTAGAGTCAGAACTTTGTGTGACGAATATGATGTCTTATTAATTGCCGATGAGATCGCTACCGGCTTTGGTAGAACAGGCAAACTTTTCGCCTGTGAACACGCAAATATTGCACCCGATATTCTTTGCTTGGGCAAGGCCCTGACTGGCGGCTACATGAGTTTGGCTGCAACACTTTGCACTGAAAAAGTCAGTGCTGGGATTTCAAAAGATGGCGGAGTCTTTATGCATGGCCCAACATTTATGGGTAACCCACTGGCCTGTGCGACAGCTATAGCCAGTATAAAATTATTACTGGAATCACCCTGGCAAGAAACAGTAAAAAGTATCGAACAACAATTATTAACAGAATTAAAAGTATGCCTAGAAAGCACAACAGTTAGTGATGTTAGAGTATTAGGCGCAATCGGCGTTGTTGAAATGAAAGATGCCGTTGATTTAAAAATGGCACAAGCATTTTTTGTCAGCAAAGGTGTTTGGATACGCCCTTTCGGCAAACTGCTCTATATCATGCCGCCTTACATCATTAAAAAAGAAGAACTTAGTAAACTGACACAAGTGATCATTGAATTCACTGAATTAGAAGAACTTAACACTGACAGCAAGAGTTAAATTTTGTGAGCCACCTCCCAGTTTATTTTAAGGGCCTATCTAAAATTAAACCGTAGTATTTATGGTTTCCCCCATGTGCTTAGTTGTAGATGTTTGACGTAATCTATAAGTAACCAAGCAAACTCGGGATGTTTACTATCCTCTTAGCTTAACTCCGCCTTTTTAGGCGGAGTTTTTTTTATAAATCGAATCAAGCTATCAAACTCGTCTTTTTTAAAACACTCTCGGTGAAAAATCTCTTGCAAAGGCTCTAGCACAAAATTTCTATTGAGTATTTCTGGGTGTGGCAACATCAGTTCTTCACTAGCATTAGTTTCCGCTTTAAATAACAGTAAATCTAAATCAATTATTCTGGCTTCATTTTTTAAACCACTACGCACTCGTCCCATACTATTTTCTATATGCTGTAACGCATATAAAAAACTGAGAGGCGTTTCATTTTTTTTAGGCACTAATGCAACAACTGCATTAACAAAATCAGGAGAACCAGGCGGACAATCAAAGGGCTTACTTTCAATCAGGGATGAAACCTGAAGTGGCTCATCGCTTAGTTTTTTTAAATACTCAATAGCTTCCAGTACATTATCTTTAGGCGTTCTTAAACCCAACCAAAGATTAGAGCCAATACCAATAAATACAAATTTACTGAAAAAATTTATTATCATTTCCCAAATTGTAGTACAAATTTAAGAGCGTTATGAGCGAAGCTGAGATGAGGCAAACGCCTTATTTAATAAAGGAGCTTATTTTAGAATAAGTGACTGCGTTAAATAAGGCGTTTAACGAAATATCAGCGAGTGCAATAGCTCCTAATGATATTTAGCAGAAAGTTCGTGTACAGCGTCGATAAAAACTTTTACATGGTCTGGATCTACATGCTGGTGAATACCATGCCCAAGATTAAAAACATGCCCAGAGCCTGAACCATATTGTTGCAGAATCATACCCACTTCTGTCCGAATTTTATCTGAATTAGCGTAAAGCACAGAAGGGTCCATATTGCCCTGTAAAGCGACCTTATTACCAATTCTGGCCCTGGCATCTGCAATATTGATTGTCCAATCCAGGCCAACACAATCCGACCCACACTCTGCAATTGTCTCCAACCACAAGCCACCATTTTTCGTGAAAACAATCACCGGCACCTGACGCCCTTCATTTTCACGGATTAAACCGGCTATGATTTTTTCCATATAGGCCAAAGAGAATTCCTTATAGGCGTGCGGGCTTAACGCACCGCCCCAGGTATCAAAAATTTGTACAGCTTGGGCACCAGCACGGATCTGCGCATTGAGATAATCAATAACTGACAAAGCAACTTTCTCAAGCAACTGATGCATCAATTCAGGTGAATTCATCATCAGACTTTTTATCGTCGCAAAATCTTTACTGCTGCCACCTTCCACCATATATGTGGCAACTGTCCAAGGGCTACCTGAAAACCCAATCAAGGGAACTTGCCCATTCAACTCTTTACGAATCAGGCTAATCGCGTCCAATACATAAGGTAAATCTTGTGCGGCATTGGTCACAGGCAAAGCTTCAATATCGGCTTCTGTACGAACAGGTTTTCGAAATTTTGGCCCCTCACCCGTTTCAAAATATAAACCCAGCCCCATAGCATCAGGAATTGTTAAAATATCAGAAAAAAGAATTGCGGCATCTAGCTCGTATCGACGCAATGGTTGCAGTGTCACTTCGCAGGCCAGTTCTGGATTTTGGCAAAGGTTCATGAAGTTGCCGGCTTTAGATCGAATTTCCCGGTATTCCGGCAAGTAACGCCCCGCCTGTCGCATCATCCAGACCGGTGTCACATCAACATCCTGACGTAATAGTGCTTTTAAGAAACGATCATTTTTAAGAGGTGTAGTCATCATTTAAATTTCAAGGTAATTCAGAATACCTTCCGCTGCCTGGCGGCCTTCATAAACAGCCGTGACCACAAGATCAGCACCACGCACCATATCCCCCCCAGCAAATATAAGCGGATTGGAGGTCTGGAAGGAACATGCAGCATCTTCAGGCGCAAGCACTCGACCTCTATCATCAAGATCAACGCCAACATCTGCAAACCAGGGAGCAGGGCTAGGCTGGAAACCAAAAGCAATTAGCACGGCATCTGCTGCCATTATTTCTTCACTGCCTGGCACAGCTTCCGCGCGTTGACGCCCATTTTCATCAGGTTCGCCCATACGGGTAGAAACAAATTTAACGCCTGTCACCTGACCATTTTCACCGACAATTTCTATAGGTTGTTTGTTATAGACAAATTTGACGCCTTCCTGCCGGGCATTTTCTACTTCACGTCTTGAACCCGGCATATTCTCTTCGTCACGCCGATAAACACAGCTTACTGATTCTGCACCCTGACGAATCGATGTCCTATTACAATCCATCGCCGTATCACCACCACCCAGTACAATCACGCGTTTACCTTCAAGGTCGATATAGTTCGCCCCTTTAACGTCAAAGTTGCCCTGATGCGCCGTATTAGCCACTAAGAAAGGCAACGCCTCATGGACACCTTCCATGTCTTCTCCTGGAAAACCACCTTTCATGGACGTATAAGTACCCATGCCCAGGAAGGCTGCGTCATATTCTTTGAGTAAATCTTCAAAACTGATATCAACCCCAATCTCAGTATTGAGCCTGAATTCAATGCCCATGCCTTCAAAAATTTCTCGGCGTTGGATCATGACCTGCTTTTCCATTTTGAACATCGGAATACCAAAGGTTAATAATCCGCCGATTTCAGGATAACGATCAAACACCACTGGTTTTACCCCAGCTCTTACCAACACGTCAGCGCAAGCAAGCCCAGCAGGGCCGGCCCCTATAATTGCAACTTTTTTATCGGTCGCAACGACCTTGCTCATGTCAGGGCGCCAACCCATAGCAAAAGCAGTATCAACAATATATTTTTCGACGTTACCGATAGTCACTGCACCAAACCCATCATCAAGAGTACAGGCTCCTTCGCAGAGTCTGTCTTGTGGGCAGATACGGCCACAAACTTCAGGCAAGCTATTGGTTTGATGACAAAGTTCTGCGGCTTCCAGGATATTGCCTTCGCTGACCAGTTTTAACCAGTTCGGAATGTAGTTGTGTACTGGGCATTTCCATTCACAATAAGGATTGCCACACTCCAGACAGCGCTCGGATTGAACGGCAGCCAGAGGCTGTTCAAATTGTTCATAGATTTCTACAAATTCAGTTTTTCGTGTCTCCATAGCTTTCTTTTTAGGGTCTTCCCGACCTTCACTCAGAAAACGAAAAACATCTTTTGCTTTAATAATTGTTTCTGTCATAACACTATAATCTTCAAGTTACTGCGAAGTCACATCAATATTATCTAGCAAACTTTTCATATTGGTTTCTTTTGGAATGACTAACCAAAATTTACGTAAATAATCGACGTAATTATCAAGTAAAGTCTGACCCCAGACACTGCCAGTTTCGGCCACAAATTCTTCAATAACCCCACGTAAGTGATGCCTGTGTTCTTCCATGCCTTCCTGACGAATACGATGGACTTCCACTAGTTGGTGGTTATATTGATCAACAAAATTTTTCTCAAGATCCAGTACATAAGCGAACCCACCCGTCATACCCGCACCGAAGTTATGCCCGGTGCTTCCAAGTACTGTGACCATTCCTCCCGTCATATATTCACAACAATGATCACCGACACCTTCCACAACCGTGTGTACTCCAGAGTTTCTCACTGCAAATCTTTCACCTGCCCGGCCTGAAACAAATAATTTACCGCCAGTTGCCCCATACAAGCAGGTGTTGCCAATTATAGAAGTATCTTGAGTCTTAAAACTTGAGCCAGCGGGAGGCACAATTACCAATTTACCTCCTGCCATGCCTTTACCAACATAGTCGTTAGCATCGCCAACCAAGGTCATGTTTAATCCGCCGGCGTTCCAAACACCAAAACTTTGCCCAATACATCCGCTTAATCTAATATTCAGCGGTGCATCAGCCATACCATTATTGCCATGACGTTTAGCAATTTCACCAGACAAACGTGCACCTATAGAACGATTAAAATTTTGCACTTCATAATTAAAAATACCACCACTTTTGCTTTCAATTGCTGGCAGCATATCGTTAACCATTTGCTCAGCAAGCAGGCCTTTATCCCGAGGATCATTACTGGCAGTTACGCAATACTGATCTTTATCTTCCGAAATATGATCGTTATGCAGCAGTCTTGATAGATCTATATTAGCTTGCTTCTCGGTTTGAGGTTCCAGCATTTCAAATAAATCTGTACGTCCTATTAAGTCAACCAGATTGCTAACACCAAGGCGAGCCATCCATTGCCGTGTATCTTGTGCGACAAATTTAAAATAGTTCATTATCATTTCGGCTTCACCAATGAAATGTTTTTCTCGTAAGGTCTCATCTTGTGTAGCAACACCAGTAGCACAATTATTTAAATGACAAATACGTAAATATTTACAGCCCATAGCAATCATTGGAATGGTGCCAAAGCCAAAACTCTCTGCACCTAAAATTGCAGCTTTAATAACATCCAGGCCTGTTTTTAATCCGCCATCTGTTTGCAAACGAATGCGCCCACGTAAATCATTAGCACGCAACGCCTGCTGCACTTCACTTAAGCCTAATTCCCAAGGGTTACCGGCATAACGAATAGACGTTAATGGACTGGCACCGGTTCCACCATCATGCCCTGAAATAGTGATAAAGTCGGCATAAGCCTTTGCGACCCCCGCTGCGATAGTGCCCACCCCAGGCCCAGCAACCAGTTTCACCGAGACCATCGCATCAGGGTTTACCTGTTTCAGGTCGAAAATTAATTGCGCTAAATCCTCGATGGAATAAATATCATGATGCGGCGGCGGCGAAATAAGTGTTACACCTGGCACTGAGAAGCGCAACTTGGCTATTAATTCATTGACCTTTCTTCCTGGTAATTGCCCGCCTTCTCCTGGTTTTGCCCCTTGCGCAATTTTAATTTGAAGGACTTCCGCATTAACCAGGTAATGTGGCGTTACACCAAAACGCCCAGAAGCAATTTGCTTAATTTTCGACACTTTATCTGTGTTGAAACGTGCGGGATCTTCACCACCTTCTCCAGAATTAGAGCGACCGCCAAGCCGATTCATGGCCTGTGCTAATGCTTCATGGGCTTCAGGTGAAAGAGCGCCTAAAGACATACCTGCCGAATCAAATCTTTTAAGGATATTTTCGACAGGCTCCACCTGATCAATATTAATAGCATCAACATCTTCACGTAATGCCAGCATATCGCGCAAAGTTGACAGTGGGCGATTATCCACCACTTGGGCAAATACTCGATATTTTTCAAAATCGCCACTTTTAACGGCTTCCTGAATGGTGCTCACCACATCAGGATTGATCATGTGGTACTCACCACCATGGATATATTTGAGCAAGCCGCCTGGCTGTAAGCCTTTTCTTGCTAACCATGTCTCTTTGGCCAGAATTTGTTGATCTTGTTGGAGGTGCTTAAAGGTGGCGCCCTGAATCCGGCTTAAGCTATCTGGAAAGCATAATTCAGTCACTTCGTCAGCGAGCCCAATAATTTCAAATAATTCAGCTCCACGGTAGGAACTAATAGTGCTAATACCCATTTTTGAAAGAATTTTTAATAAACCTTTATTAATGCCTTTACGGTAATTTTTATGCGCCTTAAGCTCGGGCATTTTTAAAATATTATGAGCAATCATATGATCAATAACGTCATAACTCATGTAAGGATAAACTGCCGTTGCGCCGTAACCAATAAGACAAGCAATTTGATGGGAGTCACGCGCACTCGCTGTTTCAATAATTAAGTTGCTCTCACAACGCAAGCCTTTCTCATTGAGGTTTTGATGTATAGCTGCTGTTGCCAATAAAGCATTTATTACCAGCTGGCCTTTTTGCGGTAAGCGTTCGGAAATAAACAATAAAACTTTGCCTGCACGAACAGCACTTTCTGATTCTGTAACAAGATTTTTTATAGCTTGCTCTAGTCCAATATCTGGATCATAAGCCAAACTGATATGAGAGGATTCATAATCAGGCCTCTCTAAATGCAAAAGGTTGTAATATTTAGCTGGCGACAATAATGGCGATGTAAGAATAACCCGATTCGCATGTTCCGAAGTTTCTTCGAAAACATTTAACTCACGCCCCATCCTTGTTTCTAAGGACATCACAATAGTTTCACGTAAAGAATCAATTGGCGGGTTTGTCACTTGTGCAAATTGTTGCCTGAAATAATCATAAAGCGGGCGAACTTGTTGTGATAAGACTGCGATGGGAGTGTCATCACCCATAGAGCCTGTGCCTTCAGATGCACTTTCAGCCAATGGACGCATGACCTGATCCATTTCTTCAAACGTTACCTGAAACATTTTCATATGTTGATCGCGTTCTTCAACGGTCAATGGCTCCAGATCAGGGACATGTTCCGCCAGAGTAGACTCGACATAAAAAGATTTTTCTTTGACCCATTGAGCATAGGGCTGCTTAACTTTTAAGTAATTCCCAACGTCATCGGTATGCAGAATTTTGCCTTCCTGAGTATCAACTACCAATATTTGACCAGGGCCAACTCGCCCCTTGGCAATGACATCTTCAGGTTTATAATCATTGACGCCAATCTCCGAAGCCGCTGTTAGATAACCATTCTTAGTCATTACCCATCTTGAAGGGCGTAAGCCATTACTATCCAGTACACATACAGCAAAGCGACCGTCGGTCAGGACAACGCCTGCAGGACCATCCCATGGCTCCATATGGAAAGAGTTATAGGTGTAAAAGCCACGTAAGGCTTCATCAAGATCTTCCATGTTCTGCCAGCTTGGTGGCATGATTAAGCGAATAGCCTGATACAAGTCCATACCGCTGGTAACAAGTAACTCCAGCATATTATCCATTGAGGAAGAATCCGAACCAGCGGAATTAACCAAAGGAGCTATCTCTTCAATGTTAGGAATCGCCGCTGATCTGTATTTCGAAATTCTAGCTTTGGCCCAATTACGGTTACCACGAATAGTATTAATCTCACCATTATGCGCCAGCATGCGAAACGGTTGAGCCAGGGGCCATTTCGGTAAAGTATTGGTTGAAAAACGCTGGTGATAAGTACACATCGCCACTTCTAGACGAGGATCCTGTAGATCCAGATAAAAGTTAGGTAAATCAACCGGCATAACCAGCCCTTTATAGCAAAGTACGCTCGCTGATAAAGAGCAGATATAAAAATCCTCATCTTCAACGAGTTGGTTCTCGGCTTTGCGCCTGGCGATAAACAATTTGACGGCTAGCTGCTCTTTACCAATACCTTCTGCATTGACAAAAACCTGCTCAATATCAGGCATACAATCCAGAGCCATACGGCCACAGAAAGAGGCGTCATAAGGAACATTGCGCCAACCTATAACGTCTAGGCCCTGATTGATGATTTCTTGATTTAGAATATTCCGAGCATTATTGGCTTTAGTTTCTTCCTGACTGAAGAAAACCATACCAACACCATAGTTCTCGCTTAACTCAACACTGAACTGCTCATTTGCTATGGCACGCAGGAAAGCGTCTGGCTTTTGCATCAAAAGACCACAGCCATCGCCTGTCACTCCATCCGCAGCAATGCCTCCACGATGTGTCATGCGAGTCAGTGATTTAATAGCTGTTTGTAACAGATCATGGCTGGCCTCCCCTTCAATATGGGCAACCAGGCCGAAGCCACAATTATCTCTAAACTCACTGGGATTATATAACCCGGGTCTCATACCAATTTCTCTACCAATTATTAAACAGGGTGTAAATGTACGGGCAGTTCAGCCCTAATCTTTCCTGGAGGGGGAAACAGCCTCTTTTTTAATGCCAAAGAGCCGGCCATTTTACACAAGGCGCGGGTTTTCGGCAATCCTGATTAATTTAAAGAGAAGTTGATAGGGTTCGAGCAATAAGGGTTCTAGTAAGAGGAGTTAAGTTAGCGCTGAAGGGGCTTCACCCAGTCTTTCACCCAACTTAGTTCCAGCCTGAAGTGTTTGATCTAACAATAGAGGATCAACATCTGAAGTAACCAACGCTTTTCCAAGCTTTTCCAGTAATACAAAGCGTATTGAACCTTCTACATTTTTCTTGTCTCGGCTCATCAATGACAAGTACTCTGACTTTGTAATTGCTTCTGGCGGCACAACGGGCAGACCTGCTGCAATAAGAAGAGCCTTGATTCTAGCCACATCCTCCACAGATAGCTTACGCATGCGGCATGATAAATCTGCTGCCATCAGCATTCCTGTAGCAACGGCCTCACCATGTAACCAACTGCCATAGCCCATAGCTGCTTCGATAGCATGACCAAAAGTATGGCCTAAATTTAGAATGACTCTTATCCCTGTTTCCTTTTCATCAGCTGACACAATTGCAGCTTTTTCTTCACAGCTCATTTTAATAGCCTGCACCAAGCTATCCTCATTGCGTGCAGCCAGATTATTAATGTTTGCCTCTAGCCAATTGAAAAATTCCAGATTATTAATCAGGCCATATTTAATAACTTCAGCTAAGCCTGCTGAGAGCTCCTTATCAGGAAGCGTATTTAAAGTATCTGTATCAGCTATAACGCATTGAGGTTGATAAAAAGCCCCTACCATATTTTTGCCCAGCGGCCGGTTTACCCCTGTTTTTCCACCAACAGATGAATCGACCTGCGCCAATAATGTAGTTGGTACTTGAATAAAATTAACCCCACGCAAATAAGTGGCTGCAGCAAAGCCGGCCATATCACCGACAACGCCCCCTCCAAGAGCAATTAGCGTCACATTACGATCAAGTCGATCAGACAATAAAGCATCATAAATTTTGGCAATATTATCGAGCGTTTTTTCAGCTTCACCGTCGGGCAGAATAAATTCACTTAGCTCAAAACCTGTAAGAGTCGTTTTAAGCTTTTCAAGATACAAAGGAGCCACAACATCATTAGTGATGATACAAACTTGTTTTCCTTTGATGTGAGGAATCAGCAATTCACGATTGCTTAAGAGCCCCGAACCAATATGAATCGGGTAGGATCTGTCACCCAGCTCTACGACGACAGTCGTCAGATCAGACATATTCATCAGAGCTGCTATTAGGACTACCTAAAATATATTGGGTTAATTCAGTACTAACCGCCTTAGCACTTCTGCGACTCGTCATTACCATATGATCAGCAATTTCTCGATATAACGGTTCACGCTCCTCCATTAAATCCCGTAATTTCATTTCAGGATCATCTACATTTTGCAGTAAAGGACGTTTTTGGTCTTTGCGAGTTCGTTCTAATTGCTGATTAATTGTTGTCATCAAATAGATAACTGTTCCACGACTATGCAAGAAGCGGCGATTTTGCTCTGAGACTACAACCCCACCACCAGTGGCAAGGACAATTTTGCTTTTTGCACTAAGCTCTTCAATGACTTTTTCTTCACGCTTACGGAAACCCTCTTCACCTTCCATATCAAAAATCCAGGCAATATCCGCACCTGTGCGACTTTCAATTTCATGATCAGAATCATAAAAATCAAGTTTTAACTCTTGCGCAAGCAACTTACCGATGGTGGTCTTACCTGCACCCATTGGTCCGATTAAAAAAATATTTTCAACAGAATTTTTCATTAAGCGTCATGCTTAAGCTGGAAGAACAAAATAACTAAACCTTATATATCATTCAGGATTGAGGGCGTAATAAAAATAAGCAGCTCAGTTTTTGTCTGAGAGTTTTCGGTCCGCCGGAATAAACCACCTATATAAGGTAAATCACCAAAAAACATGGTTTTAGAAACCGTAGTGGTTGCTTCCTCACGGAAGACTCCCCCTAAAACGATCGTTTCACCATCATCTACCAATACACGAGTAGTTATATTATTGGTGTTGATGGCTGGCACCCCACTTCCAGTGGGAACCACTGAATCTTGATGGATATCCAACAACATAATAATTCTACCATCTGGTGTGATTTGAGGAGTAACTTCTAAAGACAACACGGCTGATATGAACTCCGTTACGGAACCACCAGCGGTTCCGCCTGCCTGAGATTGGTAAGGGAACTGCAAACCCGACTCAATACGGGCCATTTGCTGATCTTGTGTCGTAATAGAAGGTTGACCCACAACTTCACCAGTACCGCTATCTTCTAGGGCTGCCAACTCAAGCTGCAACAACCCATTATCACCGGCATAACCAATAGCAAAAGAAGAGTTGGATGCTGCTGGACCTAAATCAACGGCCAACTGGCCATCAGAAAAACCTGAGCCAAAACCGCCCAAACTGCCACTTAAAATAAACTCATCTCCAAATTCAGGAAAAGTTTGTACACCACCCCAACGAATACCCAGAGCATCACCAAAGCTGGTTTCTGCGTTAACAATTCGAGCTTCAATCAACACCTGCTGAACCGGAACATCGAGTCTTTCTAACATTCCTCGAACCTCGGCAAGTATTACCGGAGCATCCTGAATAATTAATGTATTGGTTCTGGTATCAACTGTCACACTACCTCTATCAGAAAGCATTCCTCCCCCAGCTCCACCTTGAATTAAGGCAAGCATCTCACTAGCAACAGCATAATTGACGGAAATATAAGCCGTCTCTAATGGCACCAGCGCTTCAACTTCTCGATTAGCTTCTAACTCTTCCAACTCTGTTTGTGCAATATCTGCTGCTGGCGCTACGTAAAGCACACTACCTTCTTGACGCTGTCCTAGGCCTCTTGAACGAAGTACCAGGTCCAAAGCCTGATCCCAGGGCACATCGACCAGACGTAAAGTAATATCCCCGGTAACAGCATCACTGACTACCAAACTAAAATTCTGAAACTCGGCAAAAATCTGTAAAACCTGCCTGATCGGAATATCCTGAAAGTTTAAGGACATTCTTTCACCACTAAAATTAAAATCATCTTGAGCAAAACCACCATCAGCAACAAGCACAGCGCTTACGTCAATAATAAATTGATCATTGCTCTGATAGGCAATATATTCATATTCACCAACAACATTGGCAACTATCATGACTGCGCCGTTTTCTTCGTACACATCAATAAATTGTACAGGTGTGGCAAAATCTGAAACATCTAAACGAGCCTGCTGCCCTTGGTCGATTACTGCATTTCTGAATTCAAGAATCAGGGAAGACCCAGATCTGTCAATATCCCCAGTTAAGGAATTATCTGCCATTTGAATCATTATTTGACCTTCACCATTATTCCCTCGACGAAAATCCACACCAGCAATATCTGAAGCTCTTTGAGAAGCCGCATTGCCACCTAGGTTTACTGAGGCTGCAGCAAGAACATTAGCATTACTTGCAACTTCAGCATCGCCCAATACAATAAACAAACTATTACCTTGAACTCTTGTGGAGTATGGCTGCAAGTTGTTTAAATTAACGATCATTCTTGTGCGATTTTGATCTTCTAAGATCATCACACTATCAGCCAAATCAACATCTAATGGATAACGCCTAGCAGTTAGCCGATTGCTAACATTATTAAAATCCATTGAAAGGCGAGCTGGGTTAGCAATTTCAAAAATTGCCGGTGTAGGGGGCTCATTATCAAACGTAAGTTCAATTTCCAGTTGTTTTCCAGGTAAAGTTACAAAATCGATTGCTTCAAGGTTGATTTGCTGGGCGAACACAACACTGGACGAAACAACACTGCAAAACAACAAAATTGCACTAATTGTCTTACTGGTTGAAGTAGTAATTTTTGAGATGCCTGAACAAGTAATCATAGTGAAACTCCCAACTAAGCTGGCGGACTTCTGTAGACTAGCCCCTGTCCATGCGGCCAATCTATGTCTGTATTTATTTACACGCATTGAGAGGTCTCTTTTTTTATTCATTAGAGGTGATCGTTTGAGGGCGCTCTAGCCATCCACCGGCACCATTTGGAACTATTTCAATTAAATTAATTTGTGCTTCAGAGATAGTAACTACTCTGCCGTGATTACGGCCCATATAACTACCTTCAGTGACATAATGAAGATCGTTATTTCCATCCTGAACCAACGCCCAAATTGTATTATTTCGTGACATGATGCCTCGCATTTGGAGCGTCCCAATAGCAAATACTTCTAATGCTTCAGTTGATCGGTTTAAATCTGGCTGAATATCATTAGACTGCTCTCTTAAAGTAGCCAAAGAGACATCCAGAGGAATCGCAAAAGGACCGCGTAAACTAGCGGCGCTGTAGGTAAAAGCTTCATATGAAATCATTTCTGGTGGTGGCGGTATTCGTCCTGGTGGGCGATTAACTACCTGATTAGTATAATTTTGAATAGCTATTAGCGCTTCATTATTCCCCGAGCAGCCGACTACTGAGAATAGCACTATGAACAATAAGCTGGATCGGCTGAACTTATTCATCATCTGACCTAAAACGATATGTTCTAGCCGTAATTTGCATAGCCAACTCACTACGGTTATCACCGACATTTATGTTGAAGTCATGCAAGGTTACAATTCGCGGCAAACTTGCGACTGCACTCACAAAAGCACCAAAATCATGATAAGCGCCCCTCACCAATATATTGATGGGTAATTCAATATAAAATTCCTGAGCCTGCTCAGGTTGCAATTGTATGGATTCAAACTCTATCCCACTTCCCAGACCTGTCTCCGATATATCTTCCAACAAGCCAGGCACTTCTGTTTCACCAGGCAGTTGTGCCAACAATGAACCGAAATCTTCTTCCATTTCTATCATTTGCTGGCGGTAAGGCTCCAGGTTCGATGCCAAAACTGCTTTAGTTTCCAGATCACTACGTAATCCAGTTTCTTCACTCTGCACACTGACAAGCCTTGCCTGTAAATCTTTGACATGAAACCAGTATCCGCCCCCAAGGCAGGCAACAAACAATAATGCGCCCAAGACAAACTTTACAACATTAGGCCAAACACCAATGGTTTCAATATCACTGAGATCATTCCAGTCAAAATTTTTCAGTTCATTTATTGAGCTGTTTATTTTTACTTTAATGGTTTCCAGAGCATTCATAATCTTCTACCGTAGTAGTGCTAGCTTATTCCTCAACTTCCAGGACTGGAGCCGTTACTGTAAGTTCTAATTGAAAAAGATACGTGCCGTCAGCATCCCCATCTTCTTGGGCATTAATTTGCTGAAGGCTGGCATTAGCGAACCAGTCAGAAGCTTCAAGCGCCCGCATTAACTCAGACACTTTGTTATTAGATTCGGCTATTCCGCTCATTTGAATCCTGTTATCGTTTCTGCTAACCGTGTTGTAATAGACGCCTGTTGGCAACGTTTTCACTAGCTCATCAAACAGCCTAACGATGATCGGTCTTGTTCCCTGTAAATCCTGTATAACAGCCATGCGCTCTGTTAATGCTGTTCTTTGCGCCTGTAAATCTCTGATTTCGACTATTTCAGCATCCAGTACAGTAATTTGTTCAGAAAGGTAGTCATTGACTCTTTGCTGTCCGTTCACCTCAGAATTAAAATAACGATCCACTAAAAATAGCATAACGGCCGCAATAGCAACCACTACGCCTAATGAAACAAAAAATTCCTGCTTCCGTTCTTCACGTAATGTTTCACGCCATGGCAGTAAATTTATAGTTGTCATTCCATAAACCCTCTTGCCGCTAAGCCACAAGCCATAAGTAATGATGAGGCATCATTTTTTAACTGGGCCTTATTAACTTTAGCTCCTAAACTCATTTTTGCAAAAGGGTTTGCAACAATAGTTTCACAAGAAAGTACTTCTTCTACTTGAGCAGCCAACCCCTTAGTTGCCGCGGTGCCTCCTGCTAGAACTATAAGATCTATATCATTATATTGGCTGGACGAAAAAAAGAATTGTAAAGCCCTACTAATTTGCTCGGTTATCTCTTCCTTAAAGGGAGATAACACTTCTTCTTCATAACCTTCAGGTAAATTTCCCTCTTTAAGGGCCGCTTCCACTTCATTGGGCTGTATACCATATCGTATCTGTATTTCACTACTTAACTGCGCTCCACCAAAAATTTGCTCTCTGGTATAAATGGAAACACCATCATTTAGAATATAGAGCGTAGTCATTGTCGACCCAATGTCGACAATCGCGACTAATTTAGCTTTAGGCAAGTCCATTTGCTCTTGCAGTAAGCGATATGCACGCTCCATTGCATAGGCTTCGATATCTACTATTTTCGCAGTAAAACCGCCTGCCTCTAGTACCGCCACTCGTAAATCTACATTCTCTTTTTTACATGCAGCTAGCAACACCTGAACCATTTCTTCATTTTTCGGGGAGGGCCCTTGTCGTTCAAAATCAATTGCAACTTCATCCAAAGGATAAGGAATGTACTGGTCAGCTTCTATGATTATTTGATTTTCCATTTCAGCATCAGTAAGTGATGCATTCATTTCAATTATCTTAGTAATGACGGCAGATCCAGCGACAGCGACAGCTGCATCCTTAGTCTTCGTTTTCAATACAGAAGCCATCTTGATGATCACATCACCTACAGCTTCTAATTCATTAATATTCTTTTCCACTACCGCATTTTCTGGCACTGGGCGGCTTGCATAATTTTCAACTTTATATTTGCTGCCAGACTTACTCAATTCAATAAGCTTAATAGAGCTGGAGCTGATATCTACACCATGCAGAGCCGTATTTTTTTTACCAAAAATACTCACAAAACCATACTCCTAAAACCCATTTTCGCCCCCTTCAATGAAGGGCATTGTTTAGTCACTTCATCCTAGC
This sequence comes from SAR86 cluster bacterium, assembly GCA_002746215.1. Lineage (GTDB taxonomy): Bacteria > Pseudomonadota > Gammaproteobacteria > Pseudomonadales > Pseudohongiellaceae > UBA5109. The sequence goes on along the minus strand of NVWI01000001.1, from coordinate 493,734 downwards.
ATGAGGCTAAAATTCCACATACACACCTTTCCGCGTAAGAGAACGCGCCACATACAAACCAGCACGTTACTTAATTTAAGTATGAATTTCAACTAATTAAGTCTTTTTTCAACAAATTACTTTAAATTGCTAACTACTTCACACTCCGTCTAATCAGCAGCAAATTACTTTTCAATTATCATAAATTCATTAGTTTTATCTATCGATTACGCAATTATGCACATAGAATCACACATGGAGTAAAAAAACGTTTAAAATCATCGTTCTTGGCAAGAGACAGGAAAACTCAGGTGTTTGATTCTCCTACTTTTCATCTTATTGCTGTGCGTATCGACATTGACTCTATTATAGGTATCATGGAAGTACTGTGAACTTAGTACGAAAAGGTTTAAATCTTCTTTTCTGGTGCTGCTTATTTAGCGGCCTGGGAGTCGTTATGATTTCAACCAGCGCCTATTTGTACCTGTCTCCTAAATTACCGCCTGCAGAAGATTATCGTAATGTCAGGCTAGTTAACCCCTTACGTATCTACTCTGCAGACGATAAATTAATTGCTGAATTTGGGGAGGTGCGCCGCGACCCTGTCAAATATAACGATATCCCCCAACTTCTCGTCGATGCCTTAATAGCCAGCGAAGACACGCGCTTTTACCAACATAATGGTGTCGATTTAAAAGCCCTGGGCCGCTCAGTATTAGGCATTTTAAGTGGCAATCCTAGCGGTGGTGGCAGCACTTTGACCATGCAGCTAGCAAAAAACATTTCGTTTGAAGGAGAGAGCCCCTATTCCAGGAAGTTTAAAGAAATATTACTGGCTCTGAAAATAGAAAGAGAGCTCAATAAAGAAGAAATTCTAGAGCTTTACCTGAATCGCATCTTTTTTGGAATTTCAGCCTACGGCGTATCCGCAGCCTCCAGTCAGTTCTATAACAAAACACCAAATGAATTAAGCTTGTCTGAAATGGCGATGCTAATCGCATTATTGCCCGCTCCAAATACAATAAACCCGCTTCGTTCAGAACAAAGAGCCCTAACTTATAGGAACAGGGTTTTACGTCGAATGCTTGAGCTGAGCATGATCACTCAAAGCCAGTTTAATGAAGCAAATGATACGCCTTTAACCGCACAGCGTTACGGGGTGGAAATTGAAGTAGAGGCGCCATATATCGCTGAGATGGTTCGGCTGGATATGGAGGCTCGCTATGGTAGTTTAGCCATTACCGATGGTTTTGAAGTGTATACCACAGTTAATAGTGAAACTCAGGCGCAGGCCAGTCAGGCCTTAACCGATGGGCTGGAAAATTATGATAGAAACCATGGCTATCGCGGGCCTGAAAATCATATGAGGCCCTCAAATAGTGATGATGATGTTGATATGTGGCTGTCTATATTAGCTAGAACAGTAACAATAGGCGATCAAGAACCCGCCTTTGTGCAGCAAATTAGCGAAAGATCACTACTTGCTCTTCTGAAAACGGGTGAAAGTATCACTATTGAATGGGATGGTATTCGCTGGGCTAAACAATTTATTAATAACAGCACATGGACTTCCAGCCCTAGAACTGCCGGAGAAGTAGTAGATGTCGGGGATCTGATCAGAGTTAGCCGAAATAGTGAAAATCGCTGGATGCTTAGCCAGGTTCCTGCTGTTAATGGCTCACTGGTATCAATCAACCCAAATAATGGTGCAATCTTGGCTCTTGCAGGAGGTTATGATTTTTATCAAAGTAATTTTAATCGTGTGACTCAGGCTAGACGTCAGCCAGGCTCCAACTTTAAACCCTTTTTGTATGCTGCAGCACTCGAGAATGGCTATACCGCAGCCAGCCTGATTAATGATGCGCCTTTGGATCGGAGCGATTATAGACCAGAAAATTTTGGTGGAGAGTTTCTTGGACCTATCTCTTTGAAGTATGCGCTTACTAACTCGAAAAATCTCGTTTCCCTTCGACTTTACGATGCCTTAGGTGATGATCTAGTAATGCCATATATCGCAAGATTTGGCTTGAATGAGGCTGAGTTCCCGCGCAACGATCTAACCGTGGCTATTGGCTCTCATGCACTAACACCAATGGCCGTCGCTAGTGCTTATACAGTATTTGCCAATGGTGGTTATCAAGTACAACCTTATCTGATAGAACGAATTGAAAACTTTAATGATGGCAATGTTTATCAAGCCCAGCCTGCTCTTGTTTGCCAAGCATGTGAAGCAAGTTTTGATCCTGAAAATCAGCAGGATCCCTCTTTCTACCCTGCACCTCGGGTCATTGATGAAGATGTCGCTTACATAATGAATACTATGCTGCGTTCGGTAATTACGAATGGTAGTGGCCGACGCATAAATCGCGAAATCGGCCGTTCCGACCTTGCTGGCAAGACAGGCACTACCAATGACAATTTTGACCTTTGGTTTTCAGGCTTCAATGGCGATATGGTAACAACTGTTTATATCGGTTTTGACAGTCCTCAAACCTTAGGGCGAGATGAACAAGCCGCTACAGTTGCAGTGCCTATCTGGATTGATTTTATGGAAGATGCTCTTAATGGGATGCCAATAAACTCAATGGCTCAACCAGATGGCATCGTCACTGTCAGAATAAACCCTGAAACAGGTTTTAGAGCTCAGCCCAATGAAGAAGGCGCTATCTTTGAAGTGTTTAGAGAAGAGTCTCAACCATTAGAGGCCGATAATGCAAACGCATTAAACGACCCCAATAGCCTAGAAGATGAAAACGACCTGTTTTGAACAGCTTTATAGCTTACGATTGCTAAAACGCTTCTTGTAGCGATCGACACGGCCGCCCGTATCAACAATCTTTTGCTTCCCTGTATAAAAAGGGTGACACTGGGAACAAACATCAACTCGTAGCTCACCACCTAAAGTAGAGCGAGTGTTGATAACATTACCGCAACCACAGGTTACTACCGTATCTTCATACTTAGGATGTATTTTTGCTTTCATGAAAGGCCTCAAACTGAATATCGCCACCTAAGCAACGAACTATAAATATTCGTTGCAGGCACCATATTCTTCTAGATAAAAAAGAGCGCGAATTCTAGCAGAGTCGCATTATTTAGCAAGAGCTGGTTTGCTTAAGATTTGCGTTACGTAAGGTACGCACGATGATTCCCTACAACCTCTGCGAATATCATATTGAAAAGATTTAATACAAATTCAGGGTTAAGGGCTTTTTCTTCAGCCCGCGTTCTTAGATCAATTAACTTTTGTTTTTCCCGTTCTTCATCGACAGAATCCAGACCTTTATCTGCTTTGAGCTTACCGACTCTAGCGGTCACCTCAAACCTCTTAGCCAAAATTAATAAGAGTTCATCATCAAGTGCATCTATTTGATCACGTAAGCTTAGTAATTCATCAGGCATGGAGTTCGTTTGCATGGTAATCTTCCAACAGTTTAGTGGCTTAAAGTTTAATTAATTCTCGTGAGTATAAACCAAGGCGGTAATACGCTCCATTCCTCTAATGCCAACTCTGTTGTAAAGGTCGTCGTAAATACGCCCTTGAGGCGGAGCTTTGACTATTTGCCCCCGGAAAATCTCACTTGCCAACTAGTAGAAGGATTGAGAGTCAAAGTCCCTTTTGGCAAACGTGAACTTATTGGCCTGATTGTTAATACCTCTGCAGAAAGTGAATTCGCCCTAGATGATTTAAAAAGAATCATTGAAGTCATCGACCAGGAGCCTGTTATCGACGCTTCCATGATGAAACTTTTTAAATGGGCAGCAACTTATTATCACTACCCTTTAGGACAGGTCATTCACAATGCTTTGCCAACACGCGTTCGGCAAGGAAAAACACTGACTATTAAAACCAACAGCGACTCCAACTCGCAAGAAAATGCAAAGGAATTAACACCACAACTGCACTTAAACGATGAACAAGAACAGGTTAAGGCTTCTATCCTGCAACAAGGCAATGGCTTTCATTGCTTTTTATTGGAAGGCGTTACCGGAAGCGGTAAAACTGAAGTGTACATGCAACTCATTGCAGAAAAAGTTCAAGCTGGGCTACAGGTCATCATGTTAGTTCCCGAAATCAGCCTAACACCTCAAACTATTCAACATCTCCAAGGGCGTTTTGCTGACAAGATTGTTGCCATTCACTCAGGCTTAACCGATAAGCAACGCTTCATGGCATGGACAGATGCTCGCCTTGGTGATGCCGATATTATTATTGGAACCCGCTCTGCAATTTTTACGCCTCTACGCCGTCCCGGCTTGATCATTATTGATGAAGAGCATGATGGCTCATACAAACAACAGGAAGGTTTCCGTTATTCAGCTCGAGACCTAGCCATATATAGAGCTCAATTGTTCGACATCCCCATTGTCTTAGGCTCTGCTACACCAAGTCTGGAAAGCCTCCATAATGCCTTACGTAAACGCTATTCACTCATGTCACTTGAACAACGCGCAGCAAAAGCCAAGCAGCCAACTTTTGCTTGTATTGACTTGAAAGGTAAAGCCCTGAGTGAAGGTTTTTCAGAACAACTACTGGCTGCCATAAAAAGCCATTTACAGCAAAATAAACAAGTGCTTATCTTTTTAAACCGCAGAGGCTACGCCCCACTATTGCAATGTCATGATTGTGGTTGGACCGCTAGCTGCCCCCGCTGCGAAACCAGTTACACCTTACACAGAAACAGTCCCGAATTACGTTGTCATCGCTGTGAATCCCAACGAAAGATTATCCCTGCCTGCCCCTCTTGCCAAAGTAAGGCCTTATTACCCATTGGTTTAGGCACTGAGCGCACAGAAAAAAAACTGGAAGAAACTTTTCCAGACGTACCAGTTTTTCGAATTGATCGTGATACCACACGCAATCGCGGTAAGTTAGAAAACATTATTTCTGAGATCAACAAAGGCCAGGCCGCAATTCTGGTTGGCACACAAATGCTGGCCAAAGGGCATCATTTCCCCGAAGTTACTTTAGTTGCCGTGCTTGACGCTGATGCCGGTTTATTCAGTTCTGATTTTCGAGGCCAGGAGTTTATGGGCCAGTTATTAATACAGGTCGCGGGACGTTCCGGGCGAGGTGAAAACGCTGGAGAAGTGCTTATCCAGACACACAATAGTACGCATCCTACGCTAAGATCACTTATCAATGATGGTTATAAAAAGTTTTCAAGAACACTACTGGAACAAAGAGACATCACTAATTTGCCGCCTTTTTCTTATCAGGTGCTGATTCGTGCCGAAGCCAGTAACGCTTCGCTACCGATGTCCTTTTTGCAGGACGTAAAGAACTTAACTAAAAAAATGCTGACAAACACCACCTTCGCGCTTGGACCTTTACCCGCTCCAATGGAGAAAAGGGCTGGACGTTTTCGCTTCCAATTATTACTTCAATCGTCAAGCCGAGCAGAATTACATACACTATTAAATCATTTAGTTCCCGCCTATGAAGCGTTACCTCAAAGTCGAAAAGTACGTTGGTCAATTGATGTAGACCCTCTCGATTTCAGCTAGGACTCTTGCTTTCAACTATCAATAACGAGGTAAATTCGGGATAATGCGCGTGTCATCCGTTTAAGATATTGATACCTAATGGCTCATGATTTTGCTAAACAACGTTCTTCAAGTAAGAGCTCTGCGAAGAAACGCACAAGCACTAAATCTGCAACCAAAACTGCTCCTGCAAGAAGTCATTGGCCCTGGTTTTTTTCCGGCTTGCTTTCAGGCTTATTCGTTGCCTTAATCGGATACCTAGGGCTCTTTGGAACTGGCCCACTACAGGGCATTAACAGCAACATTATGAGCCAAGACTTTCCTTTGGGAGATGTGGATGGCGAAAGTACTGACTTTACTTTTTATGATCGTCTCAGCGAAGCAGAAGTGATCGTAGACGTTATTGCGGTTGAACTCGAACCTGAAATTGAAGAAAACCCTGACATTTATCGCGTTCAAGCTGGCTCCTTTAATTCAATAGCGGATGCAGAAAAACTTCGGGCAGAAATTATTCTCTTAGGCCTGGAAACCTCAATTTCTCAGGCTGAAGTGCTGGGCCAAACAATGTTTCGGGTTCAAGCTGGTCCTTTCGTAGGAAATGCCAATGCCAATGATGCTGTTGACCTTTTGGCTCGCAACAACATGCCTGACACAATAAAAATAGTCGTTCGTTGATCATCTGATTTACATTTGAAGCCTTGAAATACTAATAGGCATCACCACATAGTAGAGTTCTTAATCCCACTGAGTGAGAGAATCATGGAGCAATATCGCGGCACTACCATCGTTTCAGTTCGCCGAGGCAACAAAGTCGTTATTGGCGGTGATGGCCAGGTAAGTCAGGGCAATACGGTGATGAAGGGCAATGCCCGAAAAGTTCGCCGACTTTACAATGATCAAGTCATTGCCGGCTTTGCTGGCGGCACAGCCGATGCCTTTACCCTGTTTGAACGCTTCGAAGAACAATTGGAAAAATACTCAGGAAAATTAACCCGGGCAGCGGTTGAACTAGCCAAACTTTGGCGTACAGAACGTGCCTTGCGTCGTCTCGAAGCCTTACTTGTTGTTGCGGATAAAGAAGCTTCGTTAATTATTACCGGCAATGGTGATGTCATAGAACCCGAGAATTCATTAATGGCAATTGGCTCTGGCGGCCCATATGCGCAAGCCGCTGCTATAGCCCTATTAGAAAATACAGAGCTTGATGCTCGCATTGTTGTCGAAAACAGTCTTAACATAGCCGCTAATATCTGCGTTTATACGAATCATAATCTAACAATCGAAGAGCTCGATTGTTAAAAAAATTAAGTTATAGGAAACATGCATGACAGATTTGAGCCCTAAGGAAATTGCAGCAGAACTTGATAAGCATATTGTTGGCCAGGATGCTGCTAAACGAGCTGTGGCAGTCGCCTTACGTAATCGATGGCGCAGAATGAAATTGCCTGAAGCATTACGCAATGAAGTCACCCCAAAAAATATTTTGATGATAGGGCCTACCGGTGTTGGCAAAACTGAAATAGCGCGAAGACTGGCACGACTTGCCGGCTCGCCTTTTATTAAAGTGGAAGCCACAAAATTCACCGAAGTTGGTTATGTTGGCCGAGATGTTGAATCTATCATTCGTGATTTAGTTGATGTGGCTTATAAAATGCTACGCGAACAACAAATTGAAAAAGTCGACACCCCAGCTGCAAATGCCGCAGAAGATAAAGTCCTCGATATATTATTACCTGGCCCCTCTTCACAACAGAATGTCGAACCTTTAAGTATTACTGAAGCTGATACTAGCACGCGGCAAATTTTTCGAAAAAAATTACGCGAAGGTGAGTTAGATGATAAAGAAATTGAAATTAAAGTGAGTGACATGATCACAGGCGTTGAAATTATGGCTCCTCCAGGCATGGAAGATATGACCAATCAACTCAGCTCCATGTTCTCCAACCTTGGTAACCAGAGAAAAAAAACTCGACGTGTCACAGTGAAATCTGCACTTAAATTACTTAAAGATGAAGAAGCTGCCAAATTGATAAACGAAGAAGAGTTAAAAACCCAGGCTGTCACCAGCACAGAGCAAACTGCAATAGTTTTCATTGACGAAATAGACAAGGTTGCCACTAAAAACGAGGCAACAACAGGTGGCGTTTCCAGAGAAGGTGTGCAGCGCGACCTCTTACCTTTAATCGAAGGCTGCACCGTCACAACCAAATACGGTCCGATTAAAACCGATCACATCCTTTTTATTGCTTCTGGAGCATTCCACCTTTCCAAACCTTCAGACTTGATTCCTGAATTACAGGGGCGACTGCCTATCCGAGTAGAGTTAGATGCACTCTCTGTAAACGATTTTAATCGTATATTAACTGAACCAGATGCCTCATTAAGTAAACAATATCAGGCATTACTTGCAACAGAGAACTTATCACTTACGTTTACCGAAGATGGTATTCAAAAAATTTCTGAAATTGCCTGGGACGTTAATGAACGCACTGAAAATATTGGGGCCAGACGCTTGCATACAGTGCTTGAAAAATTACTGGAAGATATCTCTTTTCGTGCCATTGAGCTGGTTGAGAGCGGCAAAGATTCATTTGTCATCGATGCTGCTTTCGTTGAGTTTACGTTAAGCGAACTTGCGCAAAATGAAGACCTCAGCCGCTTTATTTTATAATTTATAGCTCTATTTATTGCCTTATGCTGCCTGTAGATATAAAACTTCATCTCAAATCTGGTTTATTGGAGCTTCACTACAGTGATGGCGTTTATGAACTAAATGCTGAGTTTCTTCGCGTTCACTCGCCTTCTGCTGAAGTCAGAGGACATGGCCCAGGTCAGGAAGTACTACAATTCGGTAAAAAAAATGTATTAATCTCAAAAATAGACCAGGTAGGAAACTATGCTCTACGTCTACACTTCACCGACGACCACAATACAGGGATTTACTCATGGGAATATTTGCATGAACTATGCCTGAATCAATCAATAATGTGGGAGCAATACTTAAAAAAACTAAAGGCTGCCAATTCCAGCAGAGAAGCTCTGCCCGAAGGCACGCAAGTTGTTACCATCACCCCACTGAAAGCGTAACTGAAACCGCAACTGAAATTTAGTGGCTCAGTTTGAAATTTTAAGCCCACTGCCGGAGTAAGTCGTCGCTCGCTAAGATGCACCTCACCAACGATCTAACCATCTGAACAGCTACTATTACTCACTGAATGCAAAATAAGCTCTTCCCCTCTTGATGAGTTACAATGCCAGCATGAACGAATCCAGCAATAATAAAACAACAGATTTTGGTTACAAAGAAGTGCCTGTTGACGAAAAAGCAGAGCATGTTGCCAATGTTTTTCATTCTGTTGCTCGAAACTACGACATTATGAATGACATAATGTCATTGGGTTCCCATCGGCTTATCAAAAAATTTACTGTGCAGTTAACGGCACTTCGACCAGGGCAAACTGTGCTTGATCTTGCCGGTGGTACTGGTGACTTCTCCTTACAGTTTTCCCCCATCGTAGGAAGCAAAGGGCAAGTCGTATTGGCTGATATTAATGAATCGATGCTGCGTGTTGGTCGCGACAGAATTATAGATAAAGGTCATTTAACTAATATTTCCTACAGCCTGGCCGATGCTGAAAAACTACCTTTTTCTGCAGACAGTTTTGATTGTATTTGTATTGCTTATGGCCTTAGGAATGTAACTGATAAAGATGCAGCTTTGCGGTCAATGTTTAAAGTCACCAAACCTGGCGGCCGAGTTGTAGTATTAGAGTTTTCCAAACCTCACAAGCCACTAGTCAGTAAAGCTTATGATTTGTATTCAAAATTATGGCCTATTGCCGGTAAAATAATTAGTGGTGATAGTGAAAGTTATCAATATCTGGTGGAGTCAATTCGTATGCACCCTGACCAGGAAACCTTGAAATCAATGTTCTTAGATGCAGGTTTTCAACGATGCGAATACCATGATGTCATGGATGGTATCTGCGCCGTCCATATTGGCTATAAAGATGCCGCTTAAGCTACTTATAAGCACCGCCCTTTCTAGGGTTGAAGCTTTTTTAAATAAAACTCTCATGCTCGATTCCATGAGCAAAAAAAAACTGACCAAGCTGCATGGGAAAATTTTTTCAATAAAATGCACAGCACCTGAATATTCAATTTTTATCACTGTTCTTGAAGAAGGGTTTTTACTTTCAACTGTTATTGCAGATGAAGCAGATGCTGAAATTTCAGGTTCTGCTAATGAGCTTTTAAAATTACTTTTTGCCAAAGAAAAAGGCAATATCATTCGAAATAATAATATCCGCCTAAAAGGAGATGCTACTAGCATACAAGAGCTACAAACAATTCTTTTTGAACTGGATATCGACTGGGAGTATCAATTGAGTAAATTTATTGGTGATATTCCGACCCAAACATTTAGCGATGGTTTAGACTTACTAAAGAATTTTCTAAATAAAAGCGTTGCTAGTTTGAAAACTGACATTGATGAATATATTCATGAAGAAGTCAAAATAGTCCCAACAGCTTACGAACTAGAAGATTTTTATCATCGTATTGATGCCTTAAGGTTGCGCCTGGATCGCAGCCATGCCAAGTTAACTAAACTAGAAATATAAGTTATGAAATATGCTATCGTTGTCGCCCCAAATAATTTAAGTAATTGATTGTGAAGAAGTATTTTCGCCTTATTACAATCCTTCGAGTTGCTGCACACTTTAATTTGCAAGAGTTGCTCGATGATTTTGATTTAAAAGGACCAGCAAAATTTCTGCTTAAACTACCTTTTAAATCTGACCCTGATTCTGCAAAGCTTAATAGAGGCACTCGTTTACGTCTCGCCTTAGAAAAGCTTGGCCCAATTTTTATTAAATTTGGCCAGCTTCTTTCCACACGTCGAGATATGTTGCCATTAGACATAGCCGACGAACTGGCCAAGCTGCAAGATCAGGTTGCTCCCTTCGATGGTCTTGAAGCGCAATCACTAATTGAGAAAGCATTAGGCGATAAAATAGAAAATCTATTCAATGACTTTTCCAGCACCCCGCTTGCTTCTGCGTCTGTGGCCCAGGTTCATACTGCCAAGTTGCTCAGCGGTGAAGAGGTTGTTATTAAAGTAGTTAGACCTGGTATCGATAAAATTATTGATCAGGACTTAGCGCTATTAAATTTTCTTGCAGCGTTTATCGAAAACTATATAAAAGATGGTAAGCGTTTACGTGCCAAAGAAATCATAAGAGACTATGATTTTGTCATTCATGACGAACTCAACCTGCAAGCAGAAGGCGCAAATGGCACTCAGCTAAGAAAAAACTTTGAAAACAACCACGTGCTTTATGTCCCAAAAGTATATTGGGACTACACCCGCAAAAATATATTAGTCATGGAACGTATTCATGGCATACCAATAAGCCATATTGATGAGCTTAAAAAAGCTAATATAGATTTAAAGAAACTTGCTGAAACCGGAGTCGAAATATTCTTTACTCAGGTATTTGATCACAGTTTTTTTCATGCTGACATGCATCCTGGCAATATTTTTGTTTCCAGAGAACATACTGATAAACCGCAATATATTGCCTTGGACTGCGCTATATTTGGCAGTCTTAGTGAAGATGATCAGCAGTATCTGGCAAAAAATTTATTGGCTATCTTTAAACGAGATTACCGTAAAGTTGCTGAGTTGCATGTAGAGTGTGGTTGGGTTCCTGCGGACACACCTATTCATGCTTTTGAAGCGACCATGCGTAGTGTCTGCGAACCAATATTTGAGAAATCCCTACGTGAAATTTCCTTTGGCATGCTTCTATTACAATTGTTTCGTACCGCAGGACGTTTCAATATGGAACTTCAGCCATCCCTGGTTCTGTTGCAAAAAACCATGTTGAACATTGAAGGCCTTGGCAAAGAACTTTATCCAGATCTAGACCTTTGGCAAACAGCATTACCCTTCCTGGAAAATTGGCAAAAACGGCGCTTATCACCGTGGGAAAACCTAAAGAAATTAAAAGGCAAAGTGCCAGAATGGCTGGAACAATTACCTGAGTTACCCGAGCTGGTATATGACTTTCTAGCCGATACTCGCTCATCTAGAAGGCAAGCGAAACGCTTGTTGCAAGAACAAGCTAAAGCCCGTCAACAAGTACGCCGTACGCAATCGAAAAAACGCTTCCGTTTTGGAGTCTCAGCCTTACTACTAGCCGTAATTATGGTGTTTACAAATTTAGGCCAATGGATGGACTCTATGCCCCTGGAAATATGGCTACTAAGCTTTACCGGCATAGGATTGCTGTATTTTCGTCGCTAGTTCCTTGAATATCGCACTATTAACCCCAAATAGAGTATTCTAGGCGCTTTTATTTCGCCTCTTATTGGTTTGAGTATTGGTATTGAACATGGCAGAAAGCTGGCTGGATCAGCTAAAGTGGAATGCTGAAGGCTTACTGCCCGTAACTGCTCAAGAGATGAGTTCGGGTCGAATTCTTATGCAGGCCTGGATTAACCGTGAAGCTTTAGCGGCGACTCAGAATGAAGGCCGGGCGGTATATTGGTCACGATCCAGAAATCAACTTTGGCATAAAGGTGAAGAATCAGGACATATACAAAAACTTTGTGGTATTTATCTCGATTGCGACGCTGACAGTTTGATTTATGCGGTAGAACAAATCGGTGGTATAGCCTGTCATACAGGCCGTTTTTCCTGTTTCTATCGAAAATTGGAAAATAATGAATGGCAAGATATAGAACCCGTTTTAAAAGCACCCGAAGAAATTTATAAAAAGTAATCCAATCAGGCTCAAAGCATGGCTGATACCCTAATAAAACTTGCACAAATAATTGAAGAACGAAAGGGATCTGATCCCTCCTCTTCTTATGTGGCCCTTTTACAAAACTCCGGCCTAAATAAGATTCTGGAAAAAGTTGGTGAAGAAGCAGTAGAAACTATTCTAGCTGCCAGAGATGTTGAACAGAGTGACGATAAGTCCAAGCTCATTTATGAAACTGCAGATCTTTGGTTTCATACGCTAGTAATGCTATCAAAGCTGGATCTTGGCCCACAGGAAGTTCTCGATGAATTAGAAAGACGATTTGGCACCTCTGGACTCGATGAAAAAGCATCGCGCAAGACTAGCTAGAACGCTACAATACGTGAATATTTACATTACATTTTAACTTAGTAGGAGAGCATTATGGGGTTCGGTGGAATTGGAATTTGGCAGTTGGTCATTCTTCTGGTCATTATCCTTCTTGTGTTTGGTACCAAGAAGCTAAAAAATCTTGGCTCAGATTTAGGCGGCGCGATCAAGGGCTTTAAAAGTGCCATGGATGAAGGCGACAAAAACAAAGATGAGACTGAAGATGCTACGCAAGCCAAAATCAGCGAAGACGATGAAGGTGATACCTTTGATGTAAAAGCTGAAAAAGTTGAAAAAGTTGAAGAGGAAAATAAGTCCTAATCTTATTTAAAAGGTTTTCCTATGACTGGCGTCGGTTTCTTTGAAATTCTACTAATTGGTGTCGTTGGCTTATTAATTCTTGGGCCCGACAAGCTACCTGGTGCGTTACGCACAATGGCTTTATGGATAGGTCGTTTCAGGCGTAGCTTTGATGATATCAAACGAGATATTGAGAAAGAAATAGGTGCTGATGATATTCGCCGACAGCTTCGAAACGAAGCCATTATGGACAAATTTAAAGAAGGTAAACAGCGAATTACTGATACCGTGGAATCAGCCAAGCAACAAACCAATAGCCTCAAAAGCTCTTTAGATCTCAAGCAACAAATTTTAGATAGTGGCAAGGCTAAAACCGACAGCTCTTCTGAAAATATAAATAAGACTGAATCTACAGTGAGCTCCAATACCACTGAAAAATCAGCGCCTAACTCGAAAGAATCAAAAGAACCGAAAAGCTAATATGGCGCTCGAAACCGACCCTAAAGAACAACCGCTTATTTCACATTTAGTCGAATTGCGTGATCGTATCCTGCGCTGCTTGCTCGTTGTAGGAATTATTTTTCTCTGTCTGTTTCCGTTTGCCAATGATATTTATACCTTCGTAGCTTCACCCTTATTAAATGTGCTTCCTGAAGGTGCGCAGATGATTGCTACTCAAGTCACTTCTCCATTTTTCGCTCCTTTTAAACTCGCTTTTTTTACTGCAGTGTTCATTTCCGTACCCTTTCTTTTACATCAAATTTGGGCTTTTATTGCGCCGGGCCTTTATAAAAATGAAATAAAGACGGCCTTCCCTATTCTCGTATCTAGCATAATACTTTTCTATTTAGGCATCGCCTTTTCTTATTTTGTAGTATTGAGCTTTATTTTCGGTTTCTTTACGTCTGTTGCTCCTGAAGGCGTAGCGATCATGACCGACATTAATGAATATCTAAGTTTTGTTTTGTTAATGTTTTTTGCTTTCGGGCTTACTTTTGAAATACCCATTGCTACTGTTTTATTGATAATTTCAGGAGCAACTACACCTGAAAAATTAACGCAAAAAAGACCTTATGTCGTCATAGGGTGTTTTGTGGCTGGCATGCTACTCACACCCGCGGATCCTTTTTCACAATCCATGCTCGCCATCCCAATGTGGATGCTTTTCGAGCTGGGAGTAATCGCGGGTAGAATCATCTATAAAAAATCTGACGAAGATGAAAGTGAAAAGGAAGATGAAGAGAACGAAGAAGAAAGCCCCTAGTAGAGCAGGCTATTGAAAACGTCATGAGCACAGTCAAGACAAGGCAACAATTGGAAAAAAGCACAGTTTACACGTAGTAAATGAATCTTTTGATCTGCTTTTTAACGCGAGATTGGCAAGCGTAATAACTTCCCTAGCTGTTTAATAAAAAAGTTACCGGCCCATCGTTCACCAAACTAACCTGCATATCAGCCCCAAACTTTCCACTGGAAATCAGATCATATTGATTTTGTGCCTGGTCCAAAAAATATTGGTATAGCTCTTCAGCTTCTTGAGGCGGTTTAGCTGAGGTGAAACTCGGACGCAAGCCCTTATTAGTATCTGCTGCGAGTGTAAATTGTGAAACAATTAACAAGCCGCCCTGTACATCTCTGACGCTTAAATTCATTTTATCTTCATCATCAGAAAACACTCGATAAGCCAGAAYTTTGTTTACTAATTTTTCTGCATCAGTTCTCACATCATTTTTCTCTATTCCAAGAAAAACCAGAAGGCCCTTTTCAATTTTCCCAACCGTTTCTGTATCAACAGAAACCGAAGCTGAAGTCACTCTCTGGATAAGTGCTAACATTATTAACTCTTTTAAAATAACTCTCTTTAAGCCCCACGATCTGAACCCCGCGACTTTCGCTTTCGCTCATTTTCGGTGAGATACATTTTTCGTATGCGAATTGTTTTTGGTGTGATTTCAACAAGTTCGTCGGCTTCAATAAACTCCRTAGCTTGTTCTAAACTATGGTGAATCGGAGATGATAAAATCAGATTTTCATCAGTTCCCGCTGCACGAATATTCGTCAGCTGCTTTGCTTTTGTTGGGTTAACGGCTAAATCATTTTCTCGACTGTGCAAACCTACAATCATACCTTCATAAACTTCCACGGCTGGACCCAGAAATAACCTGCCCCTATCTTGTAGAGTGAAAAGTGCAAATGCCAGGGTTTTTCCCTTAACCATGGAAACCAGTACACCACGATTACGCTTGGCAATTTCACCTTCTTTTACCGGTCCATAATGGTCAAAGATATGCGTCATAATACCCGTTCCAGATGTCAGCCCCAGAAACATGCTTCTGAAGCCAATCAGCCCACGAGTAGGAATAATAAAACTTATGCGCATGCGACCCTTATTATCGGATACCATATCTTGCATTTCAGCTTTACGTTTGCCGAGCTCTTCAATCGCACTACCTTGATGCTCTTCATCAACATCAAGCACCAACATTTCATAAGGCTCTTGTTTAACGCCGTCAATTTCTTTGATAATTACTTGTGGTCTTGATACAGCCAGCTCAAATCCCTCTCGACGCATACTTTCTATAAGTACAGACAGGTGCAATTCTCCGCGACCTGAAACAATAAATTTATCGGCAGTCTCTCCTTGCTCAACGCGAAGAGCAACATTATGAATGATCTCCTGATCCAGCCGTTCTTTAATATTCCGACTGGTCACATATTTCCCTTCCAGCCCAGCAAAAGGAGAATCATTTACCTGAAAAGTCATGGTGACAGTCGGTTCATCAACTAACAGTGGTGGTAGTGCCTCAATATTATCGGGATCACAAAGCGTGTCAGAAATATTCAGCTTATCGATACCGGTAATACAAACAATATCTCCAGCGCCAGCGGAATCAGCATCAATTCGTTCGAGCCCCATATACGTCTTGACCTGCCCAACTTTAGCCTTTCGGGTATTACCTTCACCGTCCACCAGAACTACTGGCATATTTGTCTTAACAGAACCGCGAGCGATCCGTCCAACACCAATAACCCCGACATAGGATGAATAATCTAAAGCCGATATTTGCATTTGAAAAGGCCCATTCAAATCAACATCAGGTGCCGGCACTTTATCAATAATTAATTGGAATAGTGGCGTCATATCCTCAGCAAGCTGATCTGCTTCAGCACCCGCAACCCCGTTAAGAGCTGAAGCATAAATTACTGGGAAATCAAGTTGTTCATCAGTTGCACCGAGACGATCAAAGAGGTCAAACACTTCATTTAACACCCAGTCCGGACGCGCGCCTTCACGATCCACCTTATTTATTACAACAATGGGATTCAACCCTCGGTCAAACGCTTTCTGGGTGACAAAACGGGTCTGTGGCATCGGCCCATCAACCGCATCGACCAGAAGAAGTACGCTATCTACCATGGATAAAACACGTTCTACTTCACCACCAAAATCTGCATGACCTGGTGTATCTACAATATTGATACGGTAATCCTGCCACGTCACTGCCGTGTTTTTGGCAAGAATAGTAATACCGCGCTCTCTTTCCTGATCATTGGAGTCCATTACTCGCTCTATCTCTTTGCCTCTCGTTTCCAAGGTTCCAGATTGAGAGAGCAACTTATCTACAAGCGTAGTCTTACCATGATCGACGTGAGCGATAATGGCAACATTTCGAATTTTTTCTATCACAATGATTTCCTGTCGGGAGGAGCTGAAAAATGTGGCGCATTATAGCGGATTGCCTGGTTTAAAACAGGAAAACTCTTAATAACTGATAAGTCGAGCTAAAGCCTAGCCTGGACGATATACGCCGACGTTTAGAAAACCTTTATCTACCAGATAAGACGCATGCAGCCTGCTCATCATGCCTTTATCACAATACAGCAGGTATTGAGCGTCCTTTTCAAGGCTGGTGCTTTCAAATGCAGTGTTTAACTTAAAGAAAGGAATTTTTTTAATTTCACTGGCAGGAAGGATTAAAGGGGACCGTTCTTCTTCATCTGGATGACGAATATCAATCACAATAGCTTGCTCAGGCACAGATTCCACTTCAAGCAATTCAATTGATGCTTTTTTCTCACTGTCTAACAGTTGGTCGATCCTTGAGGATATTGTTTCAGTTATCGCTGCTTCTAGAATTGAAAAATCAAAACGCTCTTCTTCTCTTTCAATACGATGTAACCGCGCCTTAGTCGTTGGCCTAACTGAGATCACACCACAATACTCTGGAATCACTGCTGAAAATTCTTCCGTACCAATCTTTTTTGCAAGATCAATAATATCCTGCTTCTCACTCATAATAAGCGGACGCAGAACCAACGTTTCACTAACGCCATCGATGACTGCAAGATTTGTCAACGTTTGACTGGAAACCTGAGCAACAGCTTCGCCAGTGACCAAGGCATCTATATTGAGATCAGCAGCCAGTCTACTGGCAACTCTAAGCATCATACGTTTAAGCACAACGCCCATTTGTGAGTTATCCACTTTAGAGATTATTTCACTGACAACAGCCTCAAAAGGCACAGAAATAAATTTGACGCGATGAGAGGCCCCATAACGCATCCACAAATATAAGGCGACTTCCTTCACTGCGATCTCATGCTCATGACCACCCAGATTAAAAAAACAATAATGCGTTAATAGGCCACGCCTAATAGATAAATAACTGGACACTGCGGAATCAAACCCACCAGAGATTAGTGATAAAACGCCATCCTGAGTGCCTAATGGAAAACCTCCCAGGCCCTTCATTAACTCATCAACGATAAATACATCTTGCTCACGAATTTCTAATCTTACAGTGACATCTGGCTTAGTGAGATTCACACCCGCTGCTTCCGTCTGCTGATTCAAACCTGCTCCGATAACCCTCTCTACATCCATCGAGGTAAAAGAATGTTTACCTGCGCGCTTACAGCGTACTGCGAAAGTTTTGCCGCGCAGTCGCTCTGTAAACAAGTTCAATGCATGAGAGAGTACATTTTCCAAACTATCCAGTGACATATGGAATGTCGATGCCACCGAGGCAACGCCAGGTGTGCTAGTCAAAATCGCCTCTACTAAGCGACAACTCTCTTCGGAGTCCTGTGGCGTATTTACTTCCAGATAATCCCGCTTTGAGACCACACTAATTTTCTCATCAACTTTTTTTAACAACGCCGTGAGATTTCTGCTTAACTGTTTTACAAAGCGCGATCTCACAGGTCGACTTTTGATCGTTATCTCAGGAGAGTACTTCAGGAGGTATTTCATTCTTACTATGCTATTTCGGGGCAGTACATCTACTGCATTGAAGAAGCCGTAATAATACCAATGGCTGACTGTAATGACACTTCATGCTTTATGCCAAAACATAAACCACAGTCAAAACGCACTGATATGGGGCAATTTGGGTGCTTTTTAGCTATACTCTCCCTTTTCATTGCCTCTGAAGTCCTGGTAATAGCTGAAATCTTGTAATTTGCCCCAGGTTGGTTCAAATATTGCAGGCTCTATATTGCAAATAATCAAGGGGAGCTCACTCCCATATAACTTACATTTAGGATGAACCTTTTCATACAAATGAACACTGAGAGCTTCAACACCAGCTTACTTGACCACCTCACTTCAGCAGTCGTTGTGTTGGATAGTAGTTTTTGTTTATTTCACCTAAACCCTGCTGCAGAAGCACTTTTTAAAATAAGCGATAAACGCTCTCGTAATTCTTATATAGGCGATTTACTCTATCAACCAGAAGTAACTCTAAAAGCCTTACGCAGCGTACAAAAGAACAAAAATACTTTTATTGCTCGTAAAGTACAGCTCACGCTTGCGAACAGAACTAAACTCTTGGTCGATTACTCAATCTCTGCCATCAATGATCAGGAGCAAGATTTCCTCTTAGTGGAAATACAAGAGCTTGACCGTTCATACAATATTAGCCGAGGCGAAACTCTCATCTCTAATCACGAAACCACGCTAGAGCTGGTAAGAAACCTTGGTCATGAAATAAAAAACCCTTTAGGTGGCATTCGGGGAGCTGCCCAACTTCTGGCTTTGGAACTTCCTAATAAAGAGCTCGAAGACTACACCAATGTCATTATTAATGAAGCTGACCGCCTGGTTAATTTGGTTGATCGCTTAACGGGCTCCTATAAAAAACCCGTGCTAAAAAATCTTAATATTCATGAAGTTATTGAACGAGTACGATCATTACTGGACGCCGAATCAAAAGGCAATATTAAATTCGTACGCGATTACGACCCTAGCATTCCAGAATTTACAGGCGATGTTGAACAGCTTATACAAGCTGTTTTGAATATTGTAAGAAATGCTATGCAAGCTATGCATGAATCTGGACAGGCTCACCCCCAAATAATTTTAAAAACACGTGCAGTTAGTCATGCAACTATTGGCCCAGTTATGCATAAACTAATCGCTAGAATAGAGATAATTGATAATGGCCCGGGCATCCCTGCTGATATGCTTGAAACTATTTTTTACCCTTTAATAACCGGCCGAGCAGAGGGAACAGGATTAGGGCTATCTATAGCACAGACAATTCTGAAACAGCATGATGGCTTAATAGAATGTGAAAGTCAGGAGGGGCAAACTACATTTATTTTGTCCATTCCTCTCTCTAATAAAGTTGAAGGTAAATAAATATGAGCGGTAAAGGGTTAATTTGGATTGTTGACGATGATAAATCCATTCGCTGGGTATTAGAAAAATCACTCGATAAAGCTGGCTTTACTATTGAGAGTTTTGATAATGGTGAAAGCTTGTTAGAAAAGCTAAGCCATGCTCAACCTGATGCTATTATCAGTGACATTCGCATGCCCGGCAAAGATGGCCTTGAAGTTTTGGATCAGGTGAGTAATTCCTACCCTCACGTCCCCGTTATTATCATGACAGCTCATTCGGATTTAAGCAGTGCTGTTAAGTCCTACAAACATGGTGCTTTTGAATATTTACCCAAACCCTTCGATGTCAATGATGTCACCGATGTTGCTGAGCGCGCCGTCAAACATGCTCGACAAAGTAAGGCAACAAAAAAAGTTATTCCTGAAATAAATACCAAGGAAATAATCGGGGAAGCACCCGCTATGCAAGAGGTGTTTCGGTCCATTGGACGACTATCACACTCAAATATAACTGTATTAATTAAAGGCGCGTCGGGGACTGGTAAAGAACTGGTTGCCCAGGCGCTGCATAAGCATAGCCCAAGATCCGACAAGCCTTACATTCCTCTAAATGTTGCAGCTATTCCAAAAGATTTAATTGAATCTGAATTATTTGGTCATGAAAAAGGCGCTTTTACTGGAGCCACTCAACAACGCCTTGGGCGCTTTGAACAAGCTGATGGCGGTACTTTATTTCTTGATGAAATTGGCGACATGCCAATGGAAGCGCAAACACGATTATTACGCGTGCTCTCCGATGGTGAGTTTTTCCGCATTGGCGGAATGAGCCCAATTAAAGCCAATGTGCGCATCATTGCAGCAACACATCAAAATTTACAGGAACGTGTACGTGAGCATTTATTTCGTGAAGACCTGTATCATCGTCTCAATGTTATTCCAATTCATCTACCAAAATTATCTGAAAGGCGCGAAGATATTCCCTCATTAATGCAGCACTTTCTACAAAAGGCCGCTCAACAAATGGGAGTAGATGCCAAAGTAATACGGCCAGATACCACTAACTATTTAACTGGATTAAGTTGGCCTGGCAATGTCAGGCAATTAGAAAATTTCTGCAGCTGGATAACTGTCATGGCTCCAGGCCGAGAAGTATTTATAAATGATTTACCCGAAGAGTTTCTTAAACCTGAAAACCAGGACGGTATCTCAGGTAATTGGGCGCAAACTCTAAAAAACTGGGCGGATCAAGAACTCAGCTTAGGGCATACTGGTATTCTTCAACAAGCCACTCCCATTTTTGAAAAATGCATGATTGAAGTTGCACTTAAACATAGCGGGGGCCGAAAGAGAGATGCTTCTGAATTATTAGGCTGGGGAAGAAATACTCTAACGCGAAAAATTAAAGAGCTTGGTTTAAATTCTAATGAACAGGACGATGAAGAGTCGCAATAAAAAATACACCTTATGTTTAACATCGTACTTTTTGAGCCAGAAATACCTCCGAATACCGGCAATATTATTCGTCTCGCCAGTAACTCCGGATGCCAGCTACATCTGATTGAGCCTTTAGGCTTTTCTTTGGATGAAAAAAGTTTACGTCGTGCCGGGCTTGATTATCATCAATATAGTTCATTACAGACTTATAAGACCTGGCAGGATTTTTTAACAAAAAAAGGTGACGGGAAAATTTTTGCCTTCAGTACTAAAGGCCTTATCAAGTACACAGATATTAGTTATAACTCAGGGGATTATTTATTATTTGGCCCAGAAACACGCGGGCTACCTGAAGAGCTTAGAACAGGTCAATCTATCGATGAGGTCTTAACTATTCCCATGCAAAGCAACAGCAGGAGTTTAAATTTATCAAACTCTGCTGCTATTGCTGTTTATGAAGCATGGCGACAAGTAAATTTTCAGGGAAGCTAGTTAGTTTTTTAACTTACAAGCCATTAACTATTTAAGTTGATTTCTTATCTAGCTTGCCGTTTCTTTCAGCTGTTTAGCCTGCTGCTCACGAGCCTGCACGAATGCTGATTCAAAATTAACTGGCGCCAGCATCAAAGGAGGAAAACTACCTTTAGTAGCCAAGTTATCAACAGCTTCACGAGCATATGGGTACAGTACATTAGGGCATGTTATATGTAACACCTCGGTAAGCCGGTCACCGTCAAGCCCTTCGATGTTAAAAATACCCGCTTGTTGAACTTCAACAATAAAAAACACTTTATCATCACTGCTCTTGACTTCAACAGTCAACGTCAAAATAACTTCGTGAAAATTTTCTTGGAAACTATTTGTTTTAGTATTCATATTAAACTGAATATTTGGTTTATATTCTGTTTTAAAAACATCAGGCGTATTAGGCGCCTCAAATGAAGAGTCTTTCACATAAACCCTTTGTATTATAAATTTCGGCGCAGACTTATTTTCCTGGCCAGCGGCCTGTTCACTTACCTGATCTTCTGTATCTGCCATTTTTAACGTCTTCCTATATTGAGAATGTTTTAATAAATTATTTACTTTAAATACTTATGTAAAAGTACACGCCACTACTATTAAGTAGCTTCCTTACACCACTAGGGGTAAACCCTGCGATTGCCACTCTGTCATTCCGCCTGTCATTTTACATACTTGAGGATAACCCTTGGCCTCTAATTTCTTAACCGCGTCCCCAGACTGCTGCCCCATTTGACAAACTACGATAAGGGGGCTGTTTTTATTTTTTCCAAGCTCGCTGATGCGTTCTTCTAATTTGCTAAGAGGAATATTGATTGCATTAACAATATGTCCTTTATCAAACACTTTCTTATCTCTAATATCTAAAACAAGGCCGCCATCATGATTGATTAAACGCGTTGTCTCATGAATACCTACAGTCTTGCCTGCTTTCTTTTGCAAATAAGCAAATAAGGCAGCAAAAATAACTAACCATAGACCTGTAAGCATCCAATGGTTGATAAAAAACTCTAAAAAACGATCCATAACTCACTCAAAACTACACTTGAAAAGTGGCACGAAGTATAAAGAACTAAGCCTCCAGAGTAAAACTGCTTGCATCCGTTTTTTCAGGGTAATGTTGTTTAACTAATCCTCAGGAGAGCCTATAATTTGCCTTCCACTATTAGCCTTTTTTAACCTCTATGAATCAACCAATAAAACCTCACCTACTGTTAATACTTGACGGCTGGGGGCATCGTGATGAAACTGACGCAAACGCTATCAGTATGGCCAATACCCCTATCTGGGATAAATTACTAGCAGACTATCCGCATACCCTCATTAACACATCTGGATTAGAAGTTGGCTTACCTGCCGGTCAAATGGGCAATTCTGAAGTAGGGCACATGAATTTAGGCGCTGGTCGTGTGGTTTATCAAAGCTTGACTCGTATTAACAAAGCTATAAGTGATGGTGCTTTTTCCAAAAATCAGGCTTTTATAGAAACATGCCTCAAGGTTAATGCTGCGAAAGGTGCATTACATATTGTAGGGCTTCTATCTCCCGGCGGGATTCATAGTCATGAAAACCAGATAGAAGCAATGATTGATCTGGCAATACAACAAGGCTGTGAAAAAATTTATCTACATGCACTACTTGATGGTAGAGACA
Source organism: SAR86 cluster bacterium (assembly GCA_002746215.1). GTDB lineage: Bacteria > Pseudomonadota > Gammaproteobacteria > Pseudomonadales > Pseudohongiellaceae > UBA5109. The sequence continues at coordinate 470,596 of NVWI01000001.1, read as the reverse complement.
CTCCGCCGAGAAGCGCAGAAGCATCCCTTGCTAGATTTTCAGCCAAACTTGATGCTTCTGGTAAAGGCCAAATCGCGAGTGTTACAGGCCGTTTTTACGCAATGGATCGTGATAATCGTTGGGATAGAGTGGAACAAGCTTATCAAGGCATTGTTCTGGGTGAAACTGAATACCACTATGAAAGTGCCGTAGCTGCACTGCTGGACGCCTATAGCAGGAATGAAGATGATGAATTTGTTAAGCCCAGCTGTATCCATCCAGCTAATAGCGACGCTGTAAAAATTAAGGATGGTGACGCCTTGATTTTTATGAATTTTCGAGCTGATCGTGCACGTGAACTGACTCGCGCATTATTTGACGCTACTTTTTTGGCATTTAAATCTCATCAACATATTAACTACAGTGCATTCCTTACTCTCACTCAATATGCTGATGACATTAAAGCGCCTTGTGCTTACCCTCCAATGACGTTAACTAATAGCCTGGGCGAATATCTGGCTAATCAAAATTTAACGCAGCTTAGAATTGCTGAGACTGAAAAATATGCTCATGTCACTTTTTTCTTTAGTGGCGGCCGCGAAAAAGAGTTTACAGGCGAAACTCGCATTCTTGTTCCTTCCCCCCAAGTAACCACCTATGATTTAAAACCCGAAATGAGCGCCTACGAAGTATGCGAAAAGTTGGTATCTGCTATTAAAAAACGCGAATATGCAGCTATCATCTGCAATTTTGCTAATGGTGACATGGTCGGTCATACCGGTGATTTAACCGCTGCAATCAAGGCCGTAGAGGTCCTCGATGAATGCATGGGCATAATTACAGAGGCTATTCTGGAAGTAGATGGTGATTGCCTGATTACGGCAGATCATGGCAATGTCGAGAAAATGCGAGATGAAAAAAGTGGACAAAGCCTGACTTCACATACTGACGGCCCAGTTCCTCTTGTGTACGTTGGCAAGCAAGCTCTTAGACTGAAGGCTAATGGGGCTTTATCCGATATAGCACCTAGTTTACTGAGCCTTATGCACCTGGATCCTCCTACTGAGATGAGTGGACATTCCTTAATTGAATTTACATGACAAAGCTAAGTAATAAATTTCTTTTATTATTTTTTGTAAGCGCTTACTTACTGTATGCCCCTCTATTAAAGGGGCAGGAGAATCCTTCTCAAGCGGATCTAAACGCATTATTCCAAACTATTTCCGCTGTCCAAACGCAAATAGAAGGAACTCGACAGCAGCGTAGCTCCGTAGAAGTTGAACTTGAAAGCAATGAAAAAGCTATAAATGACATCAGCCAGAGTGTCACGAACGTAGAAAAGCTCATTGCCTCTGAACAAATAAGACTTGCTGGGCTAGAACAACAAAGCGCGGAGCTACACACCGAGAGGAACACCCAAGAAGTTCTTATCGGGCAATATATCCTCGCCGCCTATCAAAATGGCAAAGAGGAGTATTTGAAGCTGCTTCTCAATCAGCAAAGTATTAGTAGCAGCGCAAGAGTGTTGAGATATTACCAATACTTTAACAATGCTCGAACAGCTAAAATCGCTGAATTCCAGAAAATTATAAGTGAAATAGATGCGATAAGTAGCGAAATTCAAGAAATAAGCCAGGATTTATCGGCTCAATATGACACCCTTGTCATTCAACAAGGCAACCTTGAACAAAGACAAAGTGAGCGCCTGACCTTACTGACAGAGCTCGATATAACACTTACCAGCAGAACCAATGAATTATCTCGGTTGGAAGTTCAATATGAAGAAATGGCATTACTGATTGAGGAATTGTCGCGCGCCATTTTAGATCTTTCATTTGGAACACAAGACGAAGATTTTCCTGCTCGCAGAGGGGCTCTACCCTGGCCACTGGAAGGCCCTTTGCTAAATGAATACGGTGCAAACTATGAACTGGGTGATCTTAGCTGGGAAGGCGTCACAATTGCTGGCTCTTCTGGGGACGAAGTAAAGGCCATTCACCATGGGCGGGTAATCTATTCCGATTGGTTTTCCAACTCCGGCCTTCTCTTGATAATAGACCATGGTGATGGTTATATGAGTCTCTATGCCCATAATCAATCCCTCTATAAAGCGGTTGGTGAATGGGTTACTTCTGGCGAAGCAATAGCTGCAGTCGGCAATACAGGCGGCCGTAGTGAGAATGGGGTTTATTTTGAGATTCGCTATAATGGGGAAGCACAGGACCCAGCAAATTGGTTAACGAGACGCTAAGTCTCTGGTCAAATTCTTATGAAAACATTGCAAGTAATTAAAATCCTAGGGTTAGCTTATCTAAGCCTTATTTTGGCATTGCCAGTCCAAGCTCAGCCAGAACAAGCCCAAACCCAGAATGGTGTCGAAAACCTACCTTTACCCCTGGATGAAGTTCGAATGTTTACCGAGGTACTAAACCGAATACGCAGTGCCTATGTCGAACCTATTGATGACAAAACTTTGCTGGAAAATGCTATCCGGGGAATGCTTGCCGGTATCGACCCTCATTCCAGTTACTTGGTAAATGAAGAGTTTGATAATTTACAGGAAATGACAACAGGTGAATTCGGCGGGCTGGGAGTGCAAGTGGGCGTTAACAATGGCTTCATTACGATTATCAGCCCTGTTGATGGTTCACCAGCAGATATTGCTGGCATCAAAGCTGGAGATATTGTCATTAAGATTGATGACACGCCGACCTCGGATATCACTATCAATGAAACAACTGATTTAATGCGAGGCCCTCCAGGAACGGATATTGTCTTGACGATCTTACGCGAAGGCCTGGATGAAGCACTTGAAATTACTGTTACTCGCGACATCATTACTGCAAACAGCGTCCGTTCTCGGATTTTAGAACCCGGCTTTGGTTACATTAGACTTTCCCAGTTTATCACCGGCACAGGTAGAGAAATTAATACGGCTCTTGAAAACCTCCATCTAAGCGACACTGAGCTCCAGGGTCTCATTTTGGATCTACGCAATAATCCAGGCGGCGTCTTGCAAGCTGCAGTAGATGTCGTCGATGCCTTTATTTCTGAAGGGCTTATTGTCTACACAGAAGGCCGTGAAACAAACTCTTACTCTCAATTCAATGCCACACCTGCTAATCCAAGTCGCGGTGTGCCTTTAATCGTCTTAATTAATCAAGGCTCGGCCTCCGCTTCAGAAGTTGTAGCTGGGGCATTACAAGATCACAACCGGGCAATTATCATGGGCACTCAAAGTTTCGGCAAAGGCTCAGTACAAACTGTTTTGCCTTTAGCCAATAATCGCGCAATTAAATTAACCACGGCCCTTTATTACACACCAAACGGACGCTCCATTCAGGCACTCGGCATTACACCTAATATAATTGTCAGACAAGGACGACTAACAAGCCTGCCTGAAAACCCGGCGAGCTATCGTGAAGAAGACCTTGAAGGGCACCTTGAAAATGAAAGCCTGACTGGATCAATCCCAGAGGCTTTAGACCTAACCGGTCAAGAAGTCATTATTAGCGATTATCAGCTGAATGAAGCCCTGAATATTCTGAAGGGGCTGACTCTTCTACGAGCACAACCTTATTAGTCAGAAAGCTATTACGCTCGGTAATGCTTCGTTGAAAAATTTATTTCACTCGGTCACTTACTATTCGTAAGCTCTTTCGAGCAAGAAATCTTTCGCCTCGCCTAACCTTCGCTCATAACGCTTTTTAAAATATAAAAGTACTTTATTGATTGGAATTTTTTATAAAGAGGCATAAAAATAAGACAGTAGTTTTTATTGAAGCATCACCAATGCGCAGCAACCTTAACGTACAACGATGCCTTTAGAAGCCATATACTCCTTAGCTTCAGGAATGCTGTACTCACCAAAATGAAAAATACTGGCCGCTAACACAGCGTCCACTTTACCTTCCACAATTCCATCAACCAGATGCTGTAAATTACCAACGCCACCAGAAGCAATAACTGGGATGCTAACCGCTTCGCTAATAATGCGATTCAATGCCAGATCAAATCCATTTTTTGTGCCGTCGCGATCCATACTAGTTAATAAAATTTCTCCGGCTCCATAGGAAACCATACGCTTGGCCCACTCAACTGCATCAAGTCCTGTGGCTTTACGCCCACCATGTGTAAATATTTCCCAACGCAATGGTTCTCCGGGAAGGGAAACCTGTTTGGCATCAATAGCTACAACAATACACTGCGAACCAAATTTTTCGGCCGCTTCTTTAACAAATTCAGGATTTAGCACTGCACTGGTATTAATAGCAACTTTATCAGCCCCAGCTCTAAGCATCATTCGAATATCTTCAAGCTTCCGAATGCCTCCGCCTACCGTTAATGGAATAAACACCTGACTTGCTATCGCCTCAACGGTATGAATTGTTGTTTCGCGATTATCACTGCTAGCAGTGATATCAAGAAAAGTAATCTCATCTGCTCCCTGATCGCAATAACGTTTTGAAACTTCAACCGGATCTCCAGCATCGCGGATATCCAGAAATTTTACGCCTTTAACAACACGGCCATTTTCACAATCTAAACAAGGGATAATACGTTTTGCCAAACTCATCTTTCACTACTCACAGCTCACCATCCCAGCTAAGAAAATTTTTGAGTAACTGCAAACCTACATTCTGGCTTTTTTCCGGATGGAACTGCACGGCAAAGATATTTTGTTCAGCTATAGCCGAACAAAAGGGCAAAGGATAAGAGCTTTCACCCACTATCTTCGCACTGTTCTCCTGACTGGTATCGGGCACCACATAGAAACTATGTACAAAATAGAAACGGCTGTTATTCGCAATACCCTGCCACATGGGGTGTGCTGCTGTTTGCGTAACTTCATTCCAACCCATGTGGGGAACTTTTAATCTATCCCCATTTTCATCTGATAAGTTTGCCTGAAAGCGTTTCACTCTACCTGGAAATAAGTCGATACAATCAACACCGTTATTCTCTTCAGAAAAACTCAACATAGCCTGCATACCGACACAAATACCCAGTACTGGTTTTTCCTCTCTGGCCTGTTTGAGAAGCTCATCGATTTCTAAACGCTTAATCTCAGCCATACAATCTCGCATGGCACCAACGCCTGGAAAAATCAGACGGTCTGCTTCGCGAATTTTTTGAGCATCAGCGGTAATTGTCAGAGAAATATTTTCACCAACATGCTCAAGAGCCTTCCCCACAGAATGAAGATTTCCCATACCATAATCAATGACGACAATTCGGTTCATTATCTTGCAAAATTTTCGGAAGTCTTTAGCGAAGCCAAGACGACGAAAAAACGGAATTTATATGTCCAATAAATGAGCATTTTGAGCCCGTTTTTAACGACGTATCGGCAAACTTAGAGACTTCCCTTGGTTGAAGGGATGGTGCCTTGCATGCGCGGATCAGCTTCTATCGCCATGCGTACAGCACGACCGAATGCTTTAAACACTGTTTCAATTTGATGATGCGCGTTGTTGCCTTTGAGATTATCAATGTGCAAGGTGACCTTAGCGTGATTCACAAAACCTTGAAAAAACTCATAAAACAAATCAACATCAAAATCACCGACTGTTCCACGAGCAAAAGGTATTTGATACTCCAAGCCTGGACGACCGGAAAAATCGATAACCACTCTGGATAATGCCTCATCCAGGGGAACGTAGGCATGCCCATAACGTCTGATCCCTGTTTTATCCAAGGCCTTATCAAAAGCCTGACCCAATGTAATACCCAAGTCTTCGACCGTGTGGTGAGCATCTATGTCAAGATCACCCTTAGCAACTACGTCTATATCGATCAAACCATGCCTAGCTACTTGTTCAAGCATATGCTCAAGGAACGGCAAACCAGATTCAACTTTAAAGTTGCCAGTACCATCCAAGTTCACACTAACCTTGATTTGGGTTTCATTAGTATTTCTTTCAACCGTAGCCGTTCTTGGCCCAGACGTTTTTAGTTCAGACATCAATGCCTCTATCACTTCTGCATAGCGCAGCATCAGAAAAAGTGTAATTATACTGCCAAACTGTCTTTAATGTGAAAAAAAGCCTGACAGTAATTACACTTGGATACCATGCCCCTTTCAAATAACTCAAAGCAAGTCAATTTCAGTGAAGCCGTTTTAAACTGGTTCCAGGACCATGGACGTAAGAATTTACCCTGGCAGCTTAACCCCAACCCATATCGAGTTTGGGTCTCCGAAATCATGCTACAGCAAACGCAAGTTGCTACGGTAATACCTTATTACGAAAACTTTATGCAGAGTTTTCCGGAGGTAAAAAAACTCGCTCTGGCAGACGAAGATAAAGTGCTACATCACTGGACTGGACTAGGGTATTACGCCCGAGCAAGAAATTTACATAAAACTGCAAAACTTATTTATGATAAAAGCCAAGGTGTTTTCCCGGATACACTTGAAGAATTAGTTGATTTACCCGGTATAGGCAGATCCACTGCAGGGGCTATCCTCGCGCTAGCTGATGATAAACATGCTGTGATTCTAGATGGTAACGTTAAAAGAGTTTTATGCCGCTATCACTGTGTAGAAGGCTGGTCCGGACAAAGCAGCACTCAAAAGCAACTCTGGGAATTAGCGACAAAACATACCCCTGTCAACAATTGCAGATCTTATACCCAGGCTATGATGGATCTTGGAGCAACGCTCTGCACACGTAGCAAGCCATCTTGTTCAACCTGCCCACTGCAACATGCGTGTCAGGCTCATTTAAGTCAAAGGACGTCAGAGTTCCCTCACAAAAAACCGAGAAAGAAACTGCCCGTAAAAGTCACGCAAATGTTAATACTACAGAGTAAAAATGGAACGAAAGTATTATTGGAAAAAAGGCCTCCTCATGGCATTTGGGGTAGTTTATGGAGCTTTCCAGAAATCCAGGTTAATACAAGCATATCCAACTTTCTGCAAAATTACGGTTTCATCGCTCAAGATGAAATTATTAGCTGGAATAGCATGCGCCACACCTTTAGCCATTTTCACCTAGATATCAAACCCCAGGTTCTAAGGCTAGAAAAAGAGCCTGCCATGCTCATGGAGAAGCATGACTGGCACTGGTATGATCTAAAATCGCCAAAGCAACTGGGGCTAGCAGCTCCCGTAAAGGCATTATTAAAAAAGTTGGGTAATCAATCATGAGCAGAAAGGTTTTTTGTAAAAAATACCAAAAAGAAATGGAGGGGCTGCTAACGCCTCCCTATCCTGGTGTAAAAGGTCAGGACATTTTCGATAATATTTCTAAGCATGCCTGGCTAGAATGGCAGCAACTACAAACCCGATTAATCAATGAAAAAGGCCTCAGCATGATTAACTCGGAGGATCGTAAATACCTTACTGAAGAAATGGATAAGTTCTTTGCGAATAAAGATCATGATGAGGCCGACGGCTACGTACCAGAAAACTAGTCAAAATCGCAATACAATCTTGACTAAGACACCCCCCAACAGGTTTAATACGCGGCTTGTTCGTAATGCCAACAATGGTTTGCTGTTCCTTACAGCGCTCCCAGCTTTAAGCGTTACGAGGGAAGTTGTATCAAAGCATAAGTGAGACGAAGCCGAAGAGTTTACTAACGTGAATGACGAGGTAAGGAACCCTTATAACGAAGAGACAACGAACGCAGTAGCTTAAAAAATGCCCAGATAGCTCAGTCGGTAGAGCAGAGGATTGAAAATCCTCGTGTCGGTGGTTCGATTCCGCCTCTGGGCACCATTTCCTGATTTCGAAATCGCCCAAAAAACTCTTCAACCTTCCATTTCTATTAGCTTTTACCTATTGGTAAAACTGAAAATATCAAAGTATTTTGTAGTTTGAAAAAGAAAGAATCAACCTGTGGCCTGATACGCCTAAGAACTTCATTCTATTGAAGGAATTTCGACTTCAATCTCTATTTAGATAATCTAAAATATTAAGTTATTTGGCGTCAAGGTAAGCATTGGATATTCGGGGTGAATCAAAAATCGTAATAGTGTTATCGAACCTGTAGCATTTACTCTTATTTCATTCGTATAAGAGCCCCCAGCACTATCACAATTTTGCGACCAAACAGTCGTTTGACCTTCGAGGATTGAAGCAAATTCTGCGCAGATATGAGTCGTAATGAGTCCAGCCTCGCTGGAATATTCTAGTCCCGTTTCAGTTTCAACGATTGCAATATTTAACTCATCAGGTAATACACCATCCGCTCTAACTACCTGCCATCCGTCAAATGAAACAATTACAGTGCCATCTCTATTCATAAAATCCGTCAAGCTCATACCTGCTGGAAACGCAGGGATTAAGCTAACATCATTGCCAGCCCAATTTAAGGTCCATGCTAGCTCATCAAAAGGAACCAGGTCTTCTGTTCCATTAAAAGCTGTCATGATTAGGTCTAATTGTGTAGAACGAAAACTGCAGGCCTGTAAGCCTCCTAGAACTAACACGCATAACAGTGATTGTTTAAGAATTTTCATGCTCCAGGCACCATTCTAAGCCTATTATTATTCAAGGCATCATAACGCGTTGGGCGTAAATCGTACCATAGCGTCGTTCCAAAGCCTTGAAGGCTTTGTCCACCATCACGCTGAATAGAGCGAATTGTATTTGAGTACGACGCACGGGTATTGCCTGGCAAAATCTGATCCAGTGGCACCCTAAAAAATATACCTTTATCAAAACTCCCTTCACCGAAATCTGCTGCTGATACATCCGTGAAAGTTGCAAAGGCCCCTACCACCCAGCCATTATCGAAAGTCCTACGCACTTCGATGGTAGCGCCTAGGTCTTTTGCCAAATACCTCCCCACATGCACAGCCACATCATAGTTGTACCAAGGTGTTGCCCAATAGGCACTGACATGCCCTGTGAGAACAGAATAATCCAATAAATCGAAACCTTTATCATAATCACGCTGCTTGACCCAGTTCAAGTTCAAACCAAAAGCTAGACGGGAACTAAAAGGGCTGTATAAAAATTCAGCACCAATACCCGCATACATTTCTTCTAAATAGCCGCTATAAGCTCGGTAATAGAAATCACGCCCCATATTTCCTTTTTTCTGTAAATATAAACTGTCCAGACCGGTATCGCCTTCCTTTAGGTATCTTGCAATATCTGACCTAACATGTGGCAATACAGAGTTTGCACCTCGATTTATAGTGTCAAAATCATTATCGATATCCCAGTTATAGCTCGCGTAAAGTGAAAAATAATTCCCCAAATCCGCAGCAGCTGAGGTTTTTAACATGACTTGATAACGCGCAGGTCTATCAGGATCAAATAATGATAAACGTGTAGACACGTCAGCGCCAAATGTCACATTAGGGATACGGTAGAGAGTTCTTGTTGTAGGGTTTATTATTGGAGAACCAGGAATAATTTCAATTAAATCTTCAGATGCTAACCAAGTTATTTGTCGATCCCCAAATTGACGCTGATAAAGAACAGCATTACTACGTATACCGCCTTCATTAAGAATGACTTCAATAGTTTCAACTTCCCGAGGCAGATGAATTTCTGCCAACGTTAGGAAGCGATTTATACCATCTGCCATTAGGCTATATTGCTGATTCGAAATCTCAAAACTCGCGGTTTTAAAATCAGAAGAAACATCAGCAGACCTTAAAAGCATACCTGCACTTTCAACATCTACAAGTAAACGCCCATACCAACTATTTAACTCAGCTCCTATAACTTCTTGAGCTAGATTTGAGCTAACCGGCACTACAAGGTTTTGCGAACGACGCGGGGCTTCAGCTTTTGTATTTAACGAAGCAGAAATATAAAAACCCGTCTGATTGCCCTGCTGTCTGTTGATACCAATGGCTAAACCCGGGGCTGGTTCCCACTCCACCCCATAACTGATGGGAGAAGCATCAGGAATGGTGCCTAAATTCCGCTCCCTTCGAAAAGAATCCGAATTATATTCAACTAAAAGTTTCGTATTCCAGTTTTCCAGCTCATAGCTAAATCCACCAAATAAACCAACATCAGGCCCACTAAAAAAATTATTAAATGAAACCTTTCCGCCTCTGCCAATATTCGCACTTCGCGTTTCAAAGCCATCTGCAATATTAGTTAAGGGGTTACTAAAGGCATTGCGCTCAGCCAACCGTCCCCAACCTGCGCCTAAAGTTAAATCCAAAGGCCCAAACGCTTTCGAAGCTACCAAGTATTCACTTCCCCAAGCCCCAGTACCCAGAACATCTCTGATACCAATCGCTATTTGCGGAAATAATCTTCTTTCCCGAATTAAGCGTAGCTTGATCTCATAACTTCTGTCGAAAAGGTTATCCCCTGAGCCCGTAACATCATCAGGATTAAAAATAGTGTAACGGAACGTAGATTCCAGCCAGGGAGTAATTTGATAATTTAATGAATAAATATCTGCCACAGTCTGCCGACTCATAGCAATTTTGAATTCGCCATCATTCATCATTCTGGCACTGGGAATATCTATCAAGCCAGTTGTACCAAAATCAGCTGCATTTGCAGTAACTGGTATGAAAAAAATAAAGAAAACTAAAAAAGGTCTTAACATCTGATTCATTACTTGTTCTATCACTCTAAACCACAAGAACATGGAGTTTATTTTACAGACATAAAAAAGGCGGCAAAGCCGCCTTTTAATACTTGAACTACTAAACTACTCTTAATTTGTAGTAGTAGTAGTAGTAGTAGAACCGCCGTTAGAAGCAGTATCAGTAGTAGTTGTAGTTGCTGAAGGGATAGTTGCAAACACATCAGGTCTGCCACTGTCTTTATTTGCAGAAGCAACAGCTCCAACGACAACTATACCAGCAATTACCAATGCTGTAGTACTTACTCCAGCGATCCCGCCTGCAGCCGCGCCGCCTTGAGCATTTGCTTGCAAAGCTGGAAAAGTAGCCATTGAGACAGCCAGTAATGCAACCATTAATTTTTTGCTAAGAATTCTCATGTTTTTACTCCTTCACTTATAATCTAAGTATTTCCAATAATTAAGCGCCAAGCTATTCCTTAGCCTCTCCTGAAAAGCGATGTTGGCAAGTTTCGACATCAAAGTCTAGTCTAAATGTTAAAAAAACCCGCTTTCTTCATGTTTTTTAATCAAAAAAAACTTTTTTACTTAAAATCCACTCTAAATTGTAAATAATTAACAATTTGCAGCCCAATTACATACGCAAGATAGCGCAAATACCTATTTTATTGCATTGTTGCAATAAAAACTGAGCCTACGTATGTTTATCAAATGAATTATTCATCTCAATTACCGTCATCTCTAGTGCTAGAAACCAAAGTGATTTTCTATTCAGGGTTTCTGTTACTCATTGTTTTTGCAGTACTTATCTCACTTACATGGTCTTTTTCCGAATCATTTCAATGGTTTATACAAGCTGGGCTTTTATGGATGCTGGCAATACACAGAGCAGTCAAACTACTCAATTTAAACCGCTCTTCAATGCAACTAGCTCTCTATCCAAATTTAGGCGGGGCGAACCGACTGACTCTGCTAAGGGGCTTTTTAATAGCTTTAACAGGAGGCTTTATTTTCCATGCCAATTTGAGTGAAAAAATTATTTTAATTCCAGCACTTAGCTATTTTTTTGCCGCCATAATCGATAGAGTAGACGGCTATATTGCCCGCCTTACAAAGCATGAAAGCCTATTAGGCACAAAGTTAGATATCGAATTCGATGCCTTGGGGCTGCTAATCGCGCCTTTATTAGCCGTTTGGATTGGGCAGATTCATTGGTCTTACTTATCGGTGAGCCTTGCCTATTATCTTTTTCAATGGGGGCTATACTGGAGATCCAAGCAGAATAAGCCCATTTATCAGCTCCCAACCAACATGTCACGCAGGGCAATTGCAGGATTTCAAATGGGCTTTCTTGCTGTTGTACTTTGGCCAATTCTATCGCCGCCAGCAACTATGGTTGCCGGGATTGCATTTATGCTGCCTTTGCTTGCAGGGTTTATCATGGATTGGCTCACTGTCAGCGGACGGATAAAATTAAACGGCTCTAAAAGCCTTAATTTTTCCCAAACCCTCAACAATGCGACACAAATTGTGTTGTTGCCCTCACTTAGGGTGTTAATAGTTTTATTGCTTTGCCTAAGCTTGATAAAAACCAATACATTTCCACTGCTAGGTGAAGGGCCCTCGCCTATCAACCCAATCTTTTTAATAAGCTTAGTGTTTTCAACATTGATGATCTTACTTGGTATTAATGGTCGTTTTTTTGCGGTTATCCTTTCTTGTTTATTATGCTGGTTTTTTATTTCACACGAAATGCAATTTCTTGATGGAATTTTACTTGCTACAGTCATCTGGGTTATGCAGTTTGGGACAGGGAAATACAGCTTGTGGATTTGGGATGATAAGTGGGTAAACAGATACGATGGGGCCTGATGCTTAACTATAAAGTTATTAGGATTCTCACCTGGTTAATCGCATTAGCTTTAGCTGCCTGGCTTATTCGTGATTTACCGTTCGATACTATTTTTAAAACCATTTCACACTTAACAAGTGCACAATGGTTTTATTGGCTTTCAATTAATCTGGTCATAATTCTAATTTTCGTATGGCGCTGGCTAGTTTTAACCTTAGGCCTAGAGTTAAAGCTGCATTTTTTTAACTTACTATTATTGCGACAAGCCGGCCAAAGTATAAGCTTTATTACGCCAGGCCCACAATTTGGCGGCGAACCTTTGCAAATATTTTTACTGTGGAAAAGATATTTAATCTCCCCAAGTAATTCTGTATTGGCAGTCACAGCAGATAGGATTTTTGAACTTTGGACTAATTTTTCTGTATTACTATTTGGAATTATAATTTTGTTTTTTACCCAGGCAGAACTAGCTGACTGGCTTTCAATTGCTCTTCTAATAGGCCTGTTAATACTAGTCTTAAGTCTTAGTACCTGGCTGGTTATTAATCGCAGCGAAGCGTTGGGGATAAGCATAAATAAGTTTGCTCAAAAATGGCTAGGTAGCAAGCGTTTATCGGAAGCAAACTTTTACTCAAATGATATTACTGATTCCTTAAAACTTTTATTAGCCAATAAGCCTGCTCTTTACTCTGCTATGTTGCTATCTCTAAGCGGCTGGTTATTAACATTTTTTGAACTTTATTTGGTCCTAAGTTTCTTTAATCTTAACCTGGATATAAGCTCGTTTGTATTATTACTAGTAGCGATGCGTTTAGCCTTTTTATTGCCACTGCCAGGCGGAATTGGAACATTAGAAGCAGCAGTATTTTGGAGCTTTACAGCATTAGCATTACCAATAGCTTCAGCAGCAGCCTTATTAGCACTCATCAGGTTTCGGGATATTCTAGTGCTAGGAGCGGGGTTTATTTGTTTGAGACTACTTCAATCCAAAACAGTCTCGATTTGAAATTTTCATTTTGAGATCACCTTGCTCAAGCTCTTTATAGCGTTTAGCCAACCAGTTATCCAGCTTTGGGAATCCATAAAGGGCCTTCTTGATAGTATCCAATATATTTCGGATAAATAATTGATCACTTTTTCCTAAGCTCCAGTTCGACTCACCATCAACAACTTGCTCACACCCATAGCTTTCTAGCCACTTAGGGAGAGTGCTGCCTGTCATGCTAGGCCGCCAATCTAATTTAGGAAACCTGCTGTCCATATCCGCATGATATTGCTCTGCAATTTCAATATCATCCTCCATACTTGGATAAAATTCAGTTTCACCGGAGAAGTTTAAACTAAAGTAGTATCCACCCTGATCCCTCAATTTCTCTAAAATAACAGGCATTATTTCGGGCACTGGAAGTAAGTCAATTACTGCATGACTTAGTAGTAAGTCAAAACTTTCCTTATCAAAAAGTTGGTCAATGCTATCAGCATCAGACTCTATCCATTCAACTCTAAGGTCTAATTTACTATCCAATTCTTTATTGCTAATAAGCCATAGACCTGCCGAGCTTATTTTAAAACCACAATTATTATTACTTGCCCATAACTGTAAACGGTCTAAGGCTGCAGTTTTAAATGAAGGGTCAGGTTCCAATGCCATATAATGACATTTATGCAGTAAAGAAGCGTCAAGCAATCGCTCAATCATCGTACCTATACCCGCACCAATTTCCAGCACCTTAAGAATTGCATCTTGCTCACTTTCCGCTCTTAACCAAGTAGAAAATAGGGCCCATACATTTTTGTTCAGGCTGCTATCATCAATACCTTTTTTTACATCCAAGTATTGCACATAATCAAAAGTTTCATTAACCAAAAAAAGACTCCTAAGCTTCAACTATTTTCTGTAAGAATAATCTTATTTTACTAATGCTTTCATTCCATGTCGGATGTTGCAAATATTTTTGTCGAGCCGATTCTGACATCTGCCTAAGTAATTCCCTGTCACTGTTCATAGCGTTAATTAATTCAGCAAGTCGGATGCTGTCATCAGGATCAATTAAATATCCATTTATTTTTTCTTCGATAATCTCTTTAGCGCCGCCCACATTACAACCAATTATAGGCAAAGAAAACTGCATGGCTTCTAAAAAAACAATTCCGTAGGCTTCATTCATTGAAGGCAATATAAATATATCATGCTCAAGATATTTCTCTTTTAATGCTTCTTCTCTTAAGACGCCAAGGAAATTTATTTGGTTTTCAAAGCCATTTATTTTTATATATTTCTTTATGGTTTCGATATAGCGCGGTTCTAAATCTTCACGACCTATTACTGACAGAGAGATATTTTTATTATTAAGTTTATACATCGCTTTAATAAGAACATGTAGTCCTTTTTGCAGAGAAATATTTCCAACAAAAAGTATTTTAAGACCATCTGATGAAGAAACTATTTTCGTCTCTTCAATTTCAGTGAAATTATTCCCACATGGCAAAGCTATAATATTTGGAGGAACCTTCCCCTGCAATATAAGCCCCGCTTGATAAAAGGTTTCTTTACTATTTAGTATTAGCGCATCGATGGATTTCAAATAACGCTTTTCGATAAAACGAAAAAAAATACGCTTAAAAGGGGAAACAGGCATAGCACTACTAAACAAATGCACCAGAGAAACAATGGGACACTCTAGTAGTTTTTTTAATTGATAGTTTATACGCCAAAAAGACGGATGAACAAGCTCGTCCTGAATCAACACATCTAATTTAAGTTGCTTAAGTTCTGCAGGAATTGAGTTTGATATTAATGCTTTAAAATACGAAGTTTTTTTTATACTTATGATGCTAACTTCATCACCATTCTGGCGTAAAAATTCAACTAATTTTCTATCATAGAGGTAACCACCACTGATAGTATTAATATCTCCATAAATCAATAAGCCTATTCTCATAAGGGATATATTAACTACTTAGGTAATCTTTCTTGTAAGCAGCCCAACAATTCTCATTTTCCCATAATTTAATTTCAAGCTTTCCATTACCAGGAGGATTAATCTGGTTAATAATCTGTTGCCAGATGATTCGAGAAAAATGCTCTAAGCTCGGATTTAAACCTTCAAATTCAGGTAATTCATTTAGCATTTTATCCTTAAAATAAGCAGCGGTTTGTTCCAGGGCTGCTTCAATATCGACAATATCAACTAAATACCCATGTTGATCCAGCTCATCATGTTCGATGATTAGTTCAATAACATAATGATGTGAATGAGGGTGGTTTTCCTCTCCCCAATCCCCGCCAATTAAAAAGTGTTGCGCAATAAAATCTTTCATTACGGCTATGCTATACATGGCTTAATCCTCATACGTTAATATAATTTGCAATGTTTTGTCTGGTTCTCTATCAAGCAATTGATACGCTTTATCTGCCTGAGACAAGGGGAAGCGGTGTGTTATATATTTCTCAGCATCCAGCTCCGTAAGTAATGCCAGGGCTTTTTTTAAGCGCTTTGCTTTAGTCCATTCCAATGCGTGCTCAGGACTAATAGTGCTTACTTGACTACTAATTATCTTTAACCGGTTTCTGTGAAAAGCACCGCCTAAATTTATAGAAGCTGATTTATTGCCGTACCAACTGCCAACAATAATACGTCCAGCAAACCCACTCAACTCAATTGCAAGATTTAAAACTTCTGGATTACCACTTAACTCAAAAATAAGATCAAACTTCTCATCTATATCTACAGCAATAACTTCCCTGGCATCAGGAGTAAAACTAAACGTGAGCTTTTCTTGCGCGGCCAAATCTCTGCGGGCTTTTATTGTATCAATCACAGTTATTTTGTTTAAAGGATACTGATTCAATAGAGAGTTTAGCAATTGCCCCACAATCCCCACCCCTATTATCGCTACATTTTCATGTTTTTGAGCGGCTCCATCTATGAGGAAATTTACAGCTGTCTCCATGTTCGCTAAGAACGTGCCTGTCTCGTCAGACATTCCATCTGGCAGAAAAATAAGTTGATCTAATTTACAGATAAAGTGAGAAGCATGAGGCTGAAAGGCAAAAACTTTTTTAGTTTTAATAGCTTTATTTAAAGCACTTCCAAGCGCTTCAATAACACCCACACAAGCATAACCATAGGGCAGCGGATAGGAGCCATCTAAACCTTGGAAAGCCTTTATAGAAGCATCTAGTGGCACATCTTGAGGTAACTGTCCTCGATAAACCAACATCTCAGTGCCAGCGCTAATACCTGAAGCTACGGTTCTTACAAGTACTTCATCCGAAGCTAAAGGGCTAAGCTCATGCTCACGAATTTCAATTACCTTTGGTTCGATAAACCACAGCCGCCTTGCTTTCATTTCTCCGGCTCGCTGTACTTTCCTCTGTACTTTAAATCACCCCAAACTATCAAGTCTTCCCCAAGTTTGTCATAACTAATTGGAGAAATATGAGGCACTAACGCTATATCTGTAATTCCCAGGTCGCCAACCGCTTTATAACCTCCTAAAAACTTAGGCGCCATTGTCATTACAACTGCATCGGCTAGACCTAATTTCAAAAATTCAGTTATTACCTTCGCGCCGCCTTCAACCATCAAACTTTCTATACCTTTTTCACGTAATAGGCTCATTGCTGGTAATAATGGAACAAAGTCATGCTTGTGACGGGAAACCTGAATTATTTCGTGAGCTAAATCTTCTGGCGTTGCAGAAGCCTCAGCATTTTCAACAGTTAGCACCCAGCACTTTTTATCAGGGTGGTGGTGTAAATTTGATTCAGGAGGCATGCGTAATCGACTGTCTAATACAATCGGCTGTGGGTTATTTCCTGCCCATTCCCTGACAGTTAATTGAGGGTCATCGGATAAAACTGTTTCAATTCCAACTAATATGCCTTCGTGTAGGCTACGCAGTTGATGAGTCAACTGATTCGATGCTGAACAACTCAAAGCAACCGATTCACCTTTACTCGTGGTAATACTTCCATCCCAGGCTTGGGCAAAAGCGAGTGTAATAAAAGGCCTGTTAGTAAGCTGGAAAGATTTTTTCCTAGAGGCTAACCAGCTTTCAATCTGTTGATTGAGGCTCATGTTGATCTTTTGCTGGATAAGTATCCTGAGTATTATCAATCGACAATATATGGTTCATACGCTTTGCCTTGGTCATCAGGTATTGTGCATTTTCGGGATGCACAGTGCCTTCTACACTTACTCGCTCTTTTACGTCTATACCTTCAGCTTCAAGCGCTTCAATTTTGGCCGGGTTGTTGGTTAATAAACGAATTGATTTAACTTTCAAATCCTTGAGGATCAATGCAGCTAGCGAATACTCCCTCTCGTCAGCCAGATGTCCCAGTAAAAGATTTGCATCTACCGTATCATGACCAGCATCTTGTAAGTTATAAGCTTCAATTTTTTTTGAAAGGCCTATGCCTCTGCCTTCCTGGCGCATATAGACAATAACACCACAGCCTTCCTCCGCAATTTTTTGCATAGCAAAATCTAACTGCTCGCCACAATCGCAGCGTAACGACCCCAATACATCCCCAGTAAAACATTCAGAATGTACTCGAGTCAGAACATTTTCAACGTTTTCGACATCACCCAAGAACAGAGCAAGATGATCTTTATCATCTTCTGAATTGGTGTAGGCACAAAGTTGGAAATTACCATATTTAGTGGGAATGCGTGCACTTGTGGCACGAGTTACGTGTTTATTACTCATAGGGTAATGTTACTTTTTTATGCGAAGCCGGTAAAGCTAAGGTTTCAGCTAGAACCAATCACTAAAATTGTTGCCAATCAAAATTGGTATCGCCAATAGCAAAGAAAAACGGATTCAGTATATTTTCTTTTTGGTTATATCGGTATGTATTAAATTCACTATCTTTTAATGTCCCGCCTGCAGCTTCTAATATAGCTTGCGCGGCAGCAGTATCCCATTCTGAAGTAAGCGCCAGGCGAGGGTATATATCCGCCTTACCTTCAGCTACCAGGCAAATTTTCAAGGAACTTCCCATGCTCAACAGCTCAACTTTCCTAAAATATTTTTCAACTTTTTTGATCCAGGCATCTAAATCACTACCGCGATGACTCCTACTGGCAACAATTTTTACCTCTTCAGATGTAAGAGCAACACTTATCTCCTGTTCTACACCATTATTTTCTTTGAAGGCGCCCTGCCCAAGCACCCCTGAATATAAGATATTATTGACTGGCACATAAACAGCTCCTAGCACCGGGACATGGTTGTCGATCAATGCAATATTGACTGTAAATTCACCATTACGCTTGAGAAATTCTTTCGTGCCATCAAGTGGATCAACCAGCCAATATTGAGACCAGGCCTGACGCTCATCCCAACTGATATTTGTTGATTCTTCTGAAAGTATTGGTAATTCAGGGGTAAGCTGGCTTAGCGCTGACACTATTATTTTATGCGCAGCCAAATCTGCTTCAGTTAAAGGTGAGTCATCATCCTTACTCGTCACCTCAATGCTGCCTTCCCTATGATAAATTTCCAAGATGGCTGCACCAGCTTCTCGGCTGATTTTCTTTACTGAATCTATTAAATCACTTGGTAGCATATTAACTGCTAAATCATCTCTATATAATGAAGAACAAAGATTATAGACAACTCTTAATAAATAAGCCTGACTAAATATGATCGACTGGTCTCAAATCGATACTGTTCTATTAGATATGGATGGTACTTTGCTAGATTTATCTTTCGATAACTTTTTTTGGCGAGAACATTTGCCGAAAGAATATTCCCGGCAAAGTAAAATTCCTCTAAATAAAGCCAAGGAAAAGCTGGAAGACTTTTCGAACTCTCTAAGAGGCACACTTGAATGGTATTGTGTTGATCATTGGTCTGAGGCTCTACAAATTGATGTGGAAGCTGCTAAACACGCTGTAAAAGAACATATAAGGTTTCGCCCTCATACCCTTAATTTTCTAAATTTTCTCAAGCAACTAAATAAGCCATGTATTTTGGTTACCAATGCTCACCCTAAAACAATGGAGCTAAAGGTAGCTAGTATGGAGCTGCATCAACACCTTGATAAAATAATAAGCTCTCATGAGTTCGCCCTGGCAAAAGAGAATGAAGGTTTTTGGCCCCTTCTACAGCAAAGAGAGGGTCTTCAATTAGCGCACTGCTTATTTATTGATGACAGCGAACCTGTGCTCGCTCGAGCCAAAGCTGAAGGGGTCGGTCATATTCTTCAAGTTTTACAGCCTGACACCACCCAAGCCCCTCTTCCTCATGGGGATTTTTTAGCTATCCATGATTTTGACGAGCTCATACCAACATGAGCAAAAAAAATAATAACAACATGCCTTCGGTGACAGGGTTAGCCAAAGTCCGCTTAGACAAATGGCTTTGGGCCGCCCGTTTTTTTAAAACCCGCAATCTCGCTAAGCAAGCCATCGATGGCGGTAAAGTCCATTGCAATGGCGCTCGCTGTAAAAGTAGTCGTGAAATTGAAATTGGTGCTAGTTTGGAGATTCGCCAAGGCTGGGATGAAAAAACCGTCGTTGTCTCTGGGCTCTCTGCTAAACGAGGAGGAGCGCCCCAAGCCCTACTACTCTACCAGGAAACTTCTGCAAGCCTGGAAAAACGCCAATTACACGCAGAGCAGCGTAAAGCTATGCAAAGCACTAACCCTCATCCAGATGGGCGCCCTAGTAAGCAAGATAGACGCTTAATTCATCGCTTTAAACAAAATCAAAGTGAATGATTAAGATCATGACCTATTATTTAATCATGTGGCATAATGCCGAACTTTGTAGAATATGCTGGAAGCCTTAAGTTGAGTGAGCAACTAAAACACCTGATTGATGCCTTAGAAAAAATGCCCGGGATTGGGTGTCTTATGAGTATTACTCATGGTATTGAAAAGGAAAGCTTACGGGTAGACAAACAAGGTCGAATAGCCCTAAGCCCCCATCCCTCAGGACTCGGCTCGCCTTTAACACATGAATTTATTACTACGGACTTCTCAGAAGCGTTAATTGAGTTCATAACGCCGGTTTTTACAGATCCCGCCAGCAGCCTTGAATACCTTGAAGATATCCATCGCTTTCTCTACAGCCAGTTAGAGGATGGAGAATTACTTTGGACATCCAGCATGCCATGCATCATTGAAGAAGATGACCAAATTCCCCTTGCGCAATATGGCACATCGAATATTGGCAAACTGAAAACTTTATATCGACGCGGCTTAGGTCATCGCTACACGCGCGCAATGCAGACAATTGCAGGCATTCATTACAATTTTTCTTTACCCGATGAATTTTGGCAGCTTCTGCATGACTCACATGAATCGAAGCAGGATTTACAGGATTTTAAAACTGATCAATATTTTAATTTGATTCGAAATTTTCGCCGCTACTCATGGCTGCTCATTTATCTTTTTGGCGCTTCACCAGCAGTATGTAAAAGTTTTATTAAAGACCGAACCGGGCATGGTTTAGACGCTTTTGATGATTACACCTATTACATGCCTTATGGCACCTCTCTACGCATGGGAGACTTGGGCTATACCAGTGATGCTCAAACAGATTTGTTTGTCAGTTACAACTCGCTAGATGAATACATTGAAGGTATGCGTAATGCCATAAAAACGCCCTATGCCCCCTATGCTGAGTTTGATAAATTGAGCAATGAGCACCAACAAATCAATAATAATATTTTACAAATAGAAAATGAATTTTATAGCACTATACGCCCTAAACGGGTAAGCAAAAATGGTGAACGCCCTATACATAGCTTGAAAAATGATGGCGTTGAATATATTGAAGTACGCTGTCTGGATTTAAACCCATTTCTACCAACAGGCATTGATGAAACTCAAATTAACTTCTTGAATGCTTTTTTATTATTTTGCTTACTTAGAAAAAGCCCGCCTTCTTCTAAAGAAGAATACAAAGAGATTCAGAATAATTTTAGTTCAGTGGTAAATGAAGGAAGAAAACCAGGACTTTGCTTATCTCAAAATAATGAAGCAATACCTTTGTCAGCTTGGGCCGGAGAAATATTGCAAGAAAGCCTGGAAGTTGCAGAACTTCTAGACAACACCAATAATATGTCTGTCTATCAGGGCGCTGTTAAAGAACAGTTATCGAAAGTTGAAAATAGCGAACTAACACCTTCAGCTCAAGTTCTCGCTTATATGCGAGAACATCAGACACCCTATTTCCCTTTTGCTCTCAAGCAATCGCAAAATAGCGCGGAATATCTTCACAATAAATTGAGTAAAGAAAAAATAGAAAACTTTGAAAAGGTCACTGAACAATCTAATCGTGATCGAGAACATATAGAACAATCTGACAAATTGGGCTTTGACGAATTTCTTATCCAGACAAATCTGGTCTAATAATTTTCAATTAGAAGTCGGCTAGTTTAGAATCCGACTCATCTTTAACGGATATCTTAAATATGAACCTTCTAAATAATAAATACTTGAATACTCGTCTAATTTATTTATATATATTCCTTCTTTGCAGTAGCCTTTTAGGTATTGCCTTGTACATGGAAAATGTTATGGGTTTGGAGCCTTGCCCACTATGCATGACTCAGCGCTTATTTTTTGCAATAACAGGTTTAATTGCATTCATTGCGTTTATCCATAACCCAAAAAACTTAGGCACCTCAGTTTATGGTTTTGTTTGCGCAGCCTTTGCCTTTGGCGGCGGTGGTTTTGCGATACGCCAAATATATCTACAGCATTTACCCGAAGATCTGGTGCCGGCATGCGGCCCTAGCTTGGGCTACATGCTTGAAGTCTTTCCTATGTCAGAGGTCATTACAGCCATGCTTTCTGGTGATGGCAACTGTGCCGAAGTCGTCTGGCAAGATCCCGTTATAGGCATGAGCATTCCGGAATGGAGTTTACTCGGCTTTTTTATGCTGGGCTGCCTCTGTGTATTCCAGGCGCTACGTAGAACTTAATTGTAGCGCCTAACTCGCTGCATAAAACTGACTTCGCGCTTAATTAACAACAGCCTGAAGATTCAGTCCCGCTACTGCTTCCTCCACTATGAGAGCCACCTTTTGTTTCTTTAGCAGGGCGTAATGTGCCAGCAGCCTTACAGAATTTTTGATCACTTGGAAAGTCTGCCGCACTAATACCAATAAAACTTTCACTCACTGGCCCTTCCATTAAATAACGAAAAGTACGATCACTAACCGCAATACGCTCACCCCTGGGAAATACGTTATCTAAATCATCGCGTACTTCAGCAAAAGGACCTTTATAAATCACAGCCTGCCCCTTATCCAGCAAAGGAATTTCTTCAGGTTTAACTGCCGTAATGGTTACAGATCGAAATTCAATGTCTTCAACCGTCTGCCAAGGTTCTTGATCCCATTTATCGTAAGCCACAGCAACAAAGCCGGCTGCTATAAACGCATCAAGAAATGCTTTTTCCTGAAAGGCGCCAGAAATACACCCACTCCACAAATGCGGGTCATCTCGCAAATGTTGCGGCACAATTTCATCACTGACGATGTCAGAAATAGCCACTCTTCCTCCAGGTTTTAGAACACGGAAAATTTCATTTATCATCTGCGTACGATGCTGCTCAGCAACTAAATTTAGAACACAGTTAGACACAACTAAATCAACACTGTTACCTTTAACTAAAGGCGCTTCTAGTTTTTGTTTTTCTTTCCATGCTTCTATTTTTTCCACATCCGTTGTCTCATCAAGGTCAGATTTAGCCTGATACTCTTTTAAAGCATTCAAGTCTAAAGCCAGATCCTGAATATAACCTTTACGGAAATCGACACGGTCGCTACCAAGCTTTTCTGCCATTTCAGGTTGATACTTTCTGGCTAAAGCAAGCATCTCATCAGTCATATCTATACCAATAACTGAACCCTTATCACCAACAAGCTGGGCCGCCATGTAGCAAATCTTCCCGCCGCCACTACCGAGGTCGAGCACACAATCGCCTGTTTGAACATAGCGAGACGGATCACCACAACCATAATCTTTATCAATAATTTCCTGTGGTAAGATTTTCAATAATTCAACATCGTAGTCCACTGGGCAACATAAACTTGCTTCGACTTCTTTAGCGCCACCGGCATATCTCTCTGATACTTCTGTTTCTACACTCACATTTATCTCCTGCTATTTTTTATCCGTTGTGTAGAGAAAAAATACTCACCCGCGCATCTCTTTTTCTCTTATTCAGCGCTGCGGAACTCGTCGCTTCACACCTCAAACAGTCCTCGCTTTTCCCTGAATAATCTGAAAAAGTGATGCATGGTCAATGGTTCGAAATAATTTTCTCTACACGACGCTTACAAAACCAATTTTAAACTTATTTTCTTCTCCAACTATGAAACTTATCCAGCCATGGGTATAGCCAGACTGGGGCATGAGCTTTGCTCCATTCACTGGCAGCGTATTTATTACTCTCTGCCAATGTTGGATAAATATGTATTGTTGCCATAATTTTTTTCAAGCCTAAGCCATTTTTCATTGCCAGGACATATTCTGCAATCAAGTCCGAGGCATGATAACCCACGATAGTAACACCAAGAATTTTATCTTTGCCAGGCTGCGTTAATACTTTTATAAAACCTCGATCTTCACTGTCAGCAATAGCTCGGTCAAGATCATCAATATTATATTGAGTCACTTCATATTGTATTCCTTTAGCCTTGGCATCTTTTTCATTTAAACCAACCCTGGCAACTTCAGGGTCGGTAAAGGTCGCCCATGGCACGATGGAATAATCAACTTTAAACTTCTTAAAACCTGATAATAAACTGTTAATTGAAGCGTACCAGGCCTGATGCGCGGCCATATGAGTAAATTGATAAGGACCAGCAACATCGCCACAAGCATAAATGTTTGGAAAGTTTGTTTGTAAATATTCATTTACTTTAATGGTGCCTTGTTCTGTCGTCTCAATGCCTAAGGCCTCAAGCCCAAAACCTTGAGTATTTGCTTTGCGCCCAATGGCTAAAAGCACGACATCAAACGCGATAGAAAATTCCCTATCACCCTGTTTAAGTATTGCTTGATTTTCGCCCTCGTGCTTTTGAAACCCAAGCACTTGATGCTCGCCTAAAAACGTCATTCCTTCTTGTTGAAAATTTTCCAACATGAATTCTGTAACGTCTTCATCTTCTCTGGGTAAAGGTTTGGCGTGAGTATCAACTTGTGTAACCTTAGAACCCAACCTGGCAAAAGCCTGCGCAAGCTCACAGCCTATTGGACCTCCACCAACAACTAGAAAGCGTGAGGGCAACTTTTGCAGACCCCAAATCGTATCGGACGTCACATAATCTATTTCCGCCAATCCGGGTATCGGCGGGACATTTGGGCTGGCACCTGTCGCCAGAACAATACTGCGTGTAGATATTTGTTTTCCTGCAACCTCAACAAGATAGGGAGAAATAATTTTAGCTTCTCCCTGAATACATTCCACGCCTAATTCTGTATATCTCTCTATTGAATCATGTGGAGCAATTTTATTAATGACATCTTTTACTCGCTGTATCACGGCGGGAAAGTCCACCTCAGCTGCCGTAGACTTTATCCCAAAACTTTTAGCTCTGGCGAATAAGTGACTGACTCCAGCACTTCGTATTAACGCCTTGCTTGGTACACAACCTGTATTAAGGCAATCTCCTCCCATATTATTTTTTTCTATAAGAGTCACTTTAGCTTTGGTTAATGCGGCTATATATGACGTCACTAATCCAGCAGAGCCCGCTCCAATGACAACAATATTCGTATCAAATTTATGCGGCGCAGGAAAAGCCTTGTAAACTTTTCTCTTCTTCATAAATGCCACAGCCCACTTCGCCAGCCATGGAAATAATGCCAATAAGATAAGCAGTCTAATTAGCCCAACACTAAGTACTCCTTGAACACTCTCAGCCACACCTAACTGCGCGCCTACTCCGACATAAATGCCTGTACCTACCAACATACCAAGTTGGCTTACCCAGTAAAAATCACGCACGCGAATTGGCGTC
Organism: SAR86 cluster bacterium; assembly: GCA_002746215.1. GTDB lineage: Bacteria > Pseudomonadota > Gammaproteobacteria > Pseudomonadales > Pseudohongiellaceae > UBA5109. The sequence continues at coordinate 445,258 of NVWI01000001.1, read as the reverse complement.
AAAGCCATCAACATATTGACTAGAAAAAAGGGAAAAACTGGAATTAGGCGCAAGGTAAATAAATAGAATATACCGTCTTTCTTTATGCCTTCATTTATAGGTTTCAGTCTATGTCCGAATTTACCTTGTACCCAATCATACAAAATTGTTCTTGCCATCAAAAAAGCCAAAGTTGCGCCTATCGAACTTGCAAAAGAAACCAATAACAAAGCCCACCAAAATCCAAACAATGCACCACCCGCTAACGTCACCAGTGCTGCTGCAGGAAGAGAAAAAGCGGTTATAAGAATATAAAGAAAGAAATAGAGAAATGACGTCAATGCAAAGTTGCTTTCTTTATAATTTAGAAGCCAATCCCGCTGCTCCTGAAAGAAAGACAACTGCAAATAGGCGCCTAAGTCAAAAATAAAAAAACCGCTTAAAACAGTCAGGAAAAGCAAAAGCAGGACGAGTTGTTTTTTATTCATTTTGTGTGTTGATATGCCATAATTAGTTCAAGGTTGCCTTCATAGATAACTTTCCGGTGTGGATGTTACTAAGAAAATCAGCTTAATACCTCTTTAAAGCCTCTATTATCCCCTTTGACTTTTAGCGGAGTATAAATTGAGTAAAGATAGTTACACTCGGCTTTTCCCAATGACGCGCATGCGCCGTATGCGCAGCGATGACTTTAGCCGTCGTTTAATGCGGGAATCAACCTTAACTACTGATGATTTAATTTATCCAATTTTTGTCATTGAAGGTAAAGGTGAGCGGCAGGCTATTCCCAGCATGCCAGGTATCGAACGGCTCGCTCTCGACGAATTAGCCAAAGAAACTATTATTTTAAAGCAGCTCGGTAYTCCTGCTATTGCCCTTTTCCCTGTGGCTGACCCTGCCAGCAAAACTGAAGATGGCCGTGAAGCTTTTAATGCCGAGGGACTGGCTCAGCGCGCCATAAAAACCATTAAAGATGCTTGCCCGGAAATGGGCGTTATTACCGATGTTGCCCTTGACCCATTTACCACCCATGGGCAGGACGGCATCATTGATACAAAAGGTTATGTGCTAAACCAGGAAACCGTAGAAACCCTCGTTAAGCAGGCCTTGTCCCATGCCAATGCCGGTGCGGATATAGTTGCCCCTTCAGACATGATGGATGGACGTATTGGCGCAATTAGAAATGAGCTTGAAGCCTCTGGACATATCAATACAAAAATTCTTGCCTACTCCGCAAAGTATGCTTCTGCTTATTATGGCCCGTTCAGAGATGCAGTTGGATCAACCGCCAACCTTGGAGCAAGCGGCAAAGAAACCTACCAGATGKACCCAGCCAATAGTGACGAAGCTTTACATGAAGTCGCTKTAGATCTCAGCGAAGGTGCAGATATGATCATGGTCAAACCTGGCATGCCTTACCTGGATATTGTCCGACGTGTAAAAGATGAGTTTGGCGTACCGACCTTTGTTTACCAGGTTAGTGGGGAATACGCCATGCACATGGCTGCTTTCCAAAATGGCTGGCTAGATGAAGATAAAGTCATGCTGGAGTCTTTACTGTCGATTAAACGTGCCGGTGCAGATGCCATTTTGACTTATTTCGCAAAAAAGGTCGCTGAAAAGCTTGAATAAGCCGTGTTTTGACTCCATATTTACACTAAGAAAGCGCCTGTAACTAACATTAACCCCATTTATTCCTAAGGAACTTAGCATGAGCGATAATATCAGCCACATCTCCGATGACAGTTTTGAAGACGATGTTCTTAATTCAAACGGACCAGTTCTAGTCGATTTTTGGGCAGAATGGTGTGGCCCATGTAAAATGATTGCCCCAGTCCTGGAAGATTTGGCTGATGAATATTCTGGCAAGCTAAAAATTTGCAAAATGGATGTTGATCAACATAAAGCCATCGCTGAAAAATACAATGTTAAGGGTATTCCAACATTAATCATTTTTAATAATGGTGACCCTGCTGGCAAAAAAGTCGGGGCTCTTTCAAAAGCACAATTATCAGCATTCATCGACAGCACAATTTAATAAGCAGAATAGTTAAAAAGTCTCTTTTTTTTATTATTTGCTTTACACAGGTTTAGGCGGGTGATAGATTACCCGCCAGCTTGTCATTTCAGGTGCCGTTCCAGGGTGCCAAATCAGAAAAAATATTATTTTAAAACTGWATAAACCTCATACAAGGTAAATCGGGCAAGCATAATTTATTAACCCATACATTTTTTTACTTACGTTCTTTTTAAATATTAGAACCCATTCCTCTTTTTTCTCAAAAAGACTTATTACACTTTGAATTACACTATGAATCTATCTGAACTGAAAACCAAAACAATTTCTGAATTAACAAAAGTCGCCCAGGACATGGGCCTGGATAACGTCAGCCGTACACGCAAACAAGACGTTATCTTTCAGCTATTAAAACGTCATGCAAAAAATGGCGAAGACATCTATGGCAATGGCGTGCTTGAAATCCTACAAGATGGTTTTGGCTTTTTACGCTCAGCCGATGCTTCTTATCTAGCTGGCCCTGACGATATTTATGTCTCTCCAAGCCAGATTCGCCGATTCAGTCTACGCACAGGTGATACGGTAGAGGGCAAGATTCGACCACCAAAAGATGGGGAAAGATACTTCGCCTTACTTAAAGTTAGTGAAATTAATTTCGACAAACCAGAAAACTCCCGTAACAAAATTCTTTTTGAAAACCTGACACCACTTTTCCCTGATGAACGACTTATTCTTGAAGTGGGTAACGGCAGTTCTGAAGATTTAAGTTCAAGGGTTATAGATTTAGTTGCCCCTATTGGTAAGGGTCAGCGTGGTTTGGTCGTTTCGCCACCAAAAGCGGGAAAAACCTTAATACTCCAAAATATTGCTCAGGCGATTACACGCAACTCTCCCGAGTGTCATTTAATCGTTTTATTAATTGATGAAAGGCCGGAAGAAGTCACCGAAATGAAACGCTCTGTACGTGGCGAAGTTGTTGCCAGCACCTTTGATGAGCCCCCTTCGCGTCATGTTCAAGTCGCTGAAATGGTTATCGAAAAAGCCAAACGCTTGGTTGAACATAAAGAAGATGTCGTGATTTTACTAGACTCTATGACACGTCTTGCCAGAGCCTATAACACCATTATCCCTTCATCCGGAAAAGTCTTAACCGGCGGTGTTGATGCCCATGCCCTGGAACGACCTAAACGTTTCTTTGGTGCTGCGCGCAATATTGAAGAAGGTGGCAGCTTAACTATTATTGCGACTTGTTTGATAGAAACCGGTTCAAAAATGGACGAAGTTATTTACGAAGAGTTTAAAGGCACTGGCAACATGGAATTACATCTTGATAGAAAAATGGCAGAGAAACGTGTGTATCCTGCTATTAATGTACGTCGCTCCGGAACACGTCGTGAAGACCTGTTAACCTCCGAAGAAGAGCTACAGCGTATGTGGATATTACGCAAACTGCTTACTTCCATGGAAGATGTCCCGGCCACAGAATTCATTCTGGATAAATTAAAAGATACCAAGACCAATGACGAATTTTTCCAGTCGATGAAACGCAAGTAGAGCATAAATAAAACCACAAATAGATTTAAATGACCCATGTTCAAGGACCTCCGCGATTTTATTGAATTACTTGAGCAGCAAGGTGAATTAAAACGCATCCAGACGCCTGTCGACCCCTATCTGGAAATCACTGAAATCTCTGACCGCACTTTGCGCCGCCAAGGCCCAGCGCTCTTGTTTGAAAATCCTAAAGGTTCAAATATACCTGTTCTGGCCAATCTGTTTGGTACAACCAAACGCGTAGCAATGGCCATGGGCCAAAAAGATGTGGAAGCCTTGCGTGATGTTGGCAAGCTGTTGGCTTTCCTAAAAGAACCTGAACCGCCCAAAGGCTGGAAAGACTTACTGGAAAAAGCGCCGATATTTAAGCAGGCTCTAAACCTAGCACCCAAAGTTATTAAAAAACCGCCCTGCCAGGAAATTATTATTGAGGAAGATGATATCGACCTCAATGCCCTTCCCATCCAAACTTGCTGGCCGGATGACGTAGCTCCACTAATTACCTGGCCCTTAGTCATTACAAAAGGACCAAACAAAGAAAGGCAAAATCTCGGGATATACCGCATGCAGCTTATCGGCAAAAACCGATTGATTATGCGTTGGCTGCCTCATCGTGGTGGCGCACTTGATTTTAAAGAATGGCAAGAAGCACATCCTGGTGAAGGTTTTCCAGTCAGCATTGCTATCGGGGCAGACCCGGCAACAATATTGGGCACAGTAACACCCGTTCCAGACACATTATCTGAATATGCTTTTGCTGGGCTTTTACGTGGCAGTAAGACCGAAGTCGCGAAAAGCTTAACTAATGAGCTGCAAGTCCCGGCTTCGGCTGAGTTTGTACTTGAAGGTGTTATAGAACCAGACGACATGGCCACCGAAGGCCCTTATGGTGACCACACAGGTTACTATAATGAAGTTGAACAGTTTCCCGTATTTACCGTTAAAAAGATTACACATCGCAAAGACCCGATATATCACAGCACTTATACCGGCAGGCCACCAGATGAACCGGCTATTCTTGGTGTTGCTTTAAACGAAGTCTTCGTACCAATCATCCAAAAGCAATACCCGGAAATTACAGATTTTTATTTGCCACCAGAAGGCTGTTCTTACCGGCTTGCCATTATCAGCATTAAGAAACAATATCCTGGTCATGCCAAACGCGTAATGATGGGCCTATGGTCTTTCCTGCGTCAGTTTATGTATACCAAATTTATCATAGTGGTCGATGACGATATCAATATCCGTAATTGGGAAGATGTCATTTGGGCCATGACAACACGTATGGACCCCGCCAGAGACACCGTAACCATTGAAAATACACCAATAGATTATCTTGATTTCGCCTCGCCCGTATCCGGGCTGGGTTCAAAAATGGGCTTCGATGCGACCACTAAAATTGGCGCTGAGACCACCCGCGAATGGGGCCGCCCCATCAGCATGAGCCAGGATGTTAAAGACAGAGTCGATGCCCTTTGGCAAGAACTCGGCATTTTTGACTAAAAAACTGGCAAATACTCAAAACTGCACTAAATTAAGAACATCAACCTAAAAAGGGTGATGTTTGTTTTTATTAATTTCTTACGACAAGGAGATAGTCATGAGAGCGTTAACAATACAGGAAGTAGATGAAGTGAGTGGTGGATCCTATCTAAGCGATGTCACAGACCTAGCAACTCAAACTGGTTTAATTGGCAGCATTGCTGGCTATGTAGCAACAGGCACTGCGGCTGGCGCCACTACTGCAGGCTTGTGGGGTGCAGGTATGGGAGCAGCATGGGGAGCAGGATATGGCTTTGGTACATTTATTTACGGCCGATACCTTCAAAGATTAGTTTTGAACAGCTATTACTAATTTGTTAGCGCATAGCATTGAATGTCTTTATTTAGAATACTACGCGCTAAGTTTTTATGGAGTTCGAATGTATATTAAAGTTAGGAGCTATATTCGAGTATTAGGCATTTTACTATCTATATTAGGAATATTTGTTACTTATCAAATAGCCATGTTTGAGGAAAATTTAGATTATTCCGATTATTTTTGGATATTTTTTAATACATTTATTTTTTTACCACTAATATTTACTAGCTCAATACTGGGTAGAGTTCCTTACTTTATTTCAGAACGCATTCCAAAAATATTTGAAGAGACAATACTTCATGCAGAAAATAATTTTACAGAATTTTCGTTCGAATCTGTGGTTGGGGCGATTATAGCTCTAACAATAATGTTCCTAACCACCTACTTCCAATCATGAAATTCGTAATTTAATATTTATGTATAATCAATTAGTTCACTCATTACTTTGGATTAATTATACGTATTCAATTTATTTGTGGTTATGTTCTCACCGGTGCACTCATTCTCTGGTCTCTGTTTTCTCAGAATTTTGAATTCTTATTCTACGGGGTAACGACATTAGTTCTGGTTGCCCTTTTACATAAGGGTGATCAGCATTTTAGTTTCAGCCCTAAAGTCCTTTGGGGTTTTAATATCTGGATTATTTTGCATATTCTAGGTGGCCTATTACCCGTGGGTGACAGTGTTCTTTATTCTTTCGTGCTTATTGATCTGATTGGCGAACCCTATTCCATTCTGAAATACGATCAACTTGTACATTTCTACTGCTATTTCATCGCAGCCCTTCTTATGTGGAAAGTTGTTTCCAGCCTCAATCAAAGCTCACTTATAACAGCTTCAATAGTGACCGTGCTCGCGGCTTCGGGCATTGGTGGCATTAATGAAATTATTGAATTTCTGGCCACTGTTTTTATTCCTAACACCAATGTTGGTGGTTATGAAAATACTGCTATTGATATTATTTCTAATTTTCTTGGGGCCTGTGCTGCAATTCCTTTTTTCAAACACAAATCTAAACCTTGATGAAAAAACCTCGCTATTACACTGCCGCTGCTACCAGAGAGTTAGATCGACGGGCGATTGAAGAACATAATATTCCAGGCTTTGAACTTATGCAGCGAGCAGGAAAAGCCGCATTTAATGCTTTGTTACAAAACTGGCCTGATATTAGAAAAACCATCATCCTGTGCGGAACTGGTAATAACGGAGGCGATGGCTTCATTATCGCGGGCCTGGCTAAAACTGCCGGCCTGGAAGTAGATCTTTTCGTCGCAGGAGATATATCCAGCATAAAAGGCGATGCTCTCAAGGCTCTGGATTATGCTTTAAATAACGGAACCCATACTCATCCAGCTACAAAATTTTATACCGCTGATATTGAATATAAAAATAGAAAAGATTCTGGCAATACCATCCTTGTAGATGCCCTACTGGGTACTGGTTTAAGTGGCAAGGTCCGAGAACCCTTTACTCAACTCATTAATCAAATTAATGCCTGCAATTTACCTGTGCTTGCCGTGGATATTCCTTCTGGGTTATGCAGTGATACGGGAAAAATACTTGGCGTTGCAGTTAAAGCAGACCTAACAATTACTTTTATTGGTAGAAAAATTGGACTGATAAGGCGTTCCGGCCCCGAGCTTACTGGTAAGCTTTTGTTTGATGATTTAAACCTGCCTGAAGTTATTTATTCAAATGTTTTATTTTCAAAATAACCGATTCAGATTTTCTGAGCTTGGCATTAATGCACAATTAATGCCTATTAGGCATAGGCAGATCAGGCAGCTTTCTTTCCATTAAATCCATTGCCTGCCGATAACATACAAGGCTTTTTTCGTGCTCACCTAAATGCTCAAGCAATCTACCTAATTCAGCATTAATCTCAGCACTGGATTTTGTGCTATTGGAAAAATGCAAGGCTGATTCAAAATATTTCCGAGCTTTCCCCCATAACTTATTGCGCAGGCTTAAACGTCCTAAAGTTAACATCAAGGTAACATTTTTCGGCCGACCTTTAACCCACCCTTCAAGTAGTAAAATATGTTCTGCCGCATCTTGATTATCAATATAACCTAGCAGCTCGACTAATCTATCACTCCATTGATGCTTAATAAACTTTGTCAGCAAACTCACAGCTTCAGCACTATTTCCTGAAGTCAGTAGAGCTCTCAAATAAGCCTCCATTACCAATTCACGTTTTTTTAATATTTTATTAAAACTGCTCCATACGGTTTTTAATTCATTATTGTTAGCTGATTGAACTGTCGCTTTGTGTAATCGATGTACTGCCAGTTGCTCCTTTAAATTAAGCAGCCCATCATTTGTTAAAATTTTATTTCTCTCCAGCTCAGGCAACAATGAATTTAATTGATCCCAGTCTTTTAACGAAAGATAAATATCTTTAAGCAGCTTTAAGACATAAGGGCTGTCCGGCTGCTCTTTTTTTATTGCCAGCAAAAGGGCTAGACTTTGTTCTTCTTTTCCCGCTTTAAGCTCAAGCAGGGCCTGAAATGTTTTAATCCCTGTAGTGGGAACTAATGATCGCTGCTTAGCTTGGGATAAACAGAAGGTACAAGCCAACTGATCATTCCTCTGATAAGCGGCATAAGCTGCTGCAAGATAATTGACACTTGGCGTCTGTGATCTATTGGCAGACTCAACTAAATATTTATACGCTTCTTGCCATTGACCCAATAGCAGTTTCTGCCAGCCCAGCTCGGTCTGCTTTCTCGGATTTTTTTTATTCAACAAGCTATACCAAGTAGCTTTATTAAATAATTTAGCGGGGTTAAAAACTTTTATCAGCTTGAGTATGCCAAACAGCACGACGTAAACAATAATGAGAGTAATAACCGCTGCTGCTAAAGTTGCCTCTAGAGAATAACCTCTAAAACTAACTAGCACATAACCGGGGTCTTCTGCTAAAAATACAGAAAGGTAAGCACCAAATCCCAATGCCAGCAAGAGAATGATAAATGCTTTAACCACGTCTTGATGGCTCTTTTTCTAAGAATTTTTTAGTCAAAATATTAATCTCTTGGTTCATCGGACAAATCATTCATTAAATTTTCAAGTAAGCGAAGGCTTTCACTTAACTGAGATAAATTAAGTAAAATTGTTTCCCCTTGCAACCCTCTCAACGTTCTAATGATATAAGCTTTCTGTTGTTCTTGTTCAGGTATATTACGCTGCGCCAGCATTAACACATTACTAAGGCTGTCTTGATAAATAGCTTGCCTTCGTTGCAGCAAGGCAAGCTTTGCCTGTTCAAGCTGAAGTTGCATATTCTGACGCAGAAAAGATAGTTGCTGGCTGCTTAGCGGCACAACTATAGGCACATCTAATCTACGTACAGTAAAATAGCGCGCAAGAAAATCTTTGAAACTATTGAACAAATTTTCATTTCTATTTTCAGCATGATCTTCCAGGAAAGCAGCACTAGGTTCGATATCCCCCCCTAAACTGATATTATCAAGTTGCAGGGATAAATCGTTTAAACGCATATAAAATCCCTCAGCATCAATACTTCTGCTATTTATTAAATTCTGAATATCAGACGCTAACAGGCTTTTTATTCTATCTAGAGCAGGATCGCCAATTTGCATCAGTATGGCATTACTATTTTGGTATAAACTTAAGGCAACAGGTATATCCTGATTTAACTCTAAATATTTTTGAGCAAGCCTCAACATAGACATCGCTTCGACTATTTGCCAGATGCCACTTGTTTGATTAGCGTTCATCCCTAATCGCAAACTCACTAACTCTGTATTTAAATTATCTAATCTGACATTTTGTTGATTAAATAAAATTTCAGCGCTTGCTTCTGTATTATTTATATTTTCAAAATCTTGCTGAATAACTTGCACCTCAGCAATCAGATTTTCATTTTCTATTACAAGTTGGTTTTGCTCACTGAGTAGAACGTCAATTACATTTTGTTGCTCCCAGGAAAAATAGAATAGCCCCATAAGCCCCAATACAATAATTATTTGTATTCCATATTTAATATAGAGAAATACAACTTTAAACCCAAACTTTTTTTTAGTTGGTTTTACCGATGCTTTTTTTTCGACACTAGCTTCAACCATTTGGCTTCACTACACCCGCAGCTACTGATTTATCATCCGCAGCTTCTAACAAGGAGACGGATTCAAATCCAATTTTTGTAACGATATTTACCAGCCTTGGGGACGACACAAACACTGGAATTTCTTTATAGCCTGAGTAAATTTTTTCGAATAAAACTGTAAAATTATGAATAGCTTCTGCGCTACTAAACACGATTCCATCCGGCTTTTTAGTTTTCAAAATATCTTGCAAATAGCTTTCTTTATAATCCGGCAGGACGCGCTTATAAAGTTCGACATAGTCGACATCCACACCTTTTGCTCTTAGGCTATTTGCTAATAACTCCCTACCGCCGATGCCTCGAAATATAACGGCCCGTTTTTTCTTCTTACTTTTTTTTTGTATGATTGCCCTTATTTCCGGCAGAATTAACAAAGCTTCAGTACTCATTGCTTTTTCAGGATAGGCAACTTTTAAACCATGGCTCTGTAACACTCTAGCTGTAGTAACCCCAGGGCTGAAATATTCAACGTCTTTGGGAAATGAAGCTAAATAAGTTTCAATAAGCTCCATGGCAATTTGCGCAGCATTAGTGCTTATAAAAAATGCCATATCATATTGGCTAAGTTTTTTTATTTTTTTTTCTAATGCTTTATCTTGCGGCAAGGCTTCAATTTTCATCAAGGGAAAATGAAAAACCTTGGCGCCTCGTGCTTCAAGCAGTTTGCTTAAGTTTTTTGCTTGCCCGGCAGGACGAGTCAGCCAAAGCGTAATATTTTTTAAAGTTGAATTAAGTGGTGAAGTCATAGTTAATTAATCGCTAAACAATATCATCCAGTAAACGCTGAGCCCCTTGCTGCAATAAGAGCTCTGCTACCTTAACGCCCAGCTCTTCAGATGCTGCTGCATTTCCCTCTAGTTCAGCGCGTAATATTTCTTTACCGTCTACACTACCAACAATGCCGCATAAACTTAAGGAATCGCCATTTAACTCAGCCAGGCAAGCAATAGGCACCTGGCAACCACCGTTCAATTTAGCATTCATAGCTCGCTCGGCACTTACACATATTGCACTATGACGGTGGTTTAATACCTTCAAATAGTTAAGCACTCTATCGTCATCAGTTTTACATTCTATGCCAACCGCCCCCTGCCCACCGGCTGGTAAACACACAGAGGGCTCTAGATATTCGTTAATGCGACCCTTCATGCCAAGCCGTAAAAGACCCGCTGCTGCTAAAATAATAGCGTCATATTCACCTTCATCCAGCTTCCTCAGCCGAGTATTTACATTGCCACGTAAATCTTTAATTTGAATATCTGGCCTTACTGATCGCAACTGACATTGCCGACGTAAACTTGAGGTCCCGACTACTGCTCCCTGTGGCAATGCTTCAAAATTAGAAAAATTATTTGAAACAAAGGCATCCCGGTAATCTTCTCGTTCGCAAATAACAGCCAAACCCAAACCTTCAGGAAACTCCATGGGTACATCTTTCATAGAATGTACCGCTATATCAGCCTTGCCTGCCAATATGGCAAGTTCAAGCTCTTTAATAAACAAGCCTTTGCCGCCAATTTTTGACAAAGGAGAATCTATTATTTGATCACCTCTTGTTGTCATTGGCAGAAGCTCTGTCTTTAACCCAGGATGTAAGTGCTCAAGTTTTGCTTTCACATACTCGGCTTGCCAGAGTGCAAGCGGGCTTTGTCGGGTTGCTATGCGGATTACGTCTTTATTCATATATTACATTTTACTTTATCCGATGCCTTAAACCAGCTTCTATATCACTCATTCCTCCTATATTGCTATAATTCGCGCCCAACCAGCATCAAGGAATCCATTTTTTAGCAATGAGCGAAGAAAATAACAACAAAAGTAGGCTCTGGGGCGGACGCTTTACCGAAGCCACAGATGCTTTTGTACAACGCTTCACAGCCTCCGTTGAATTCGATAAGCGCTTATATAAAGCCGACATTGAAGGCTCCATTGCGCACGCCACAATGTTGGAAAAGGCAGATATTCTAAACTCCGATGAACTTRCACAAATCATCTCTGGCCTGCATGAAATACAAAGTGACATTGAAAACGGTGCTTTTAACTGGTCAATCGAGCTAGAAGATGTACATATGAATATTGAGGCGGCTCTCACTGATAAAATTGGTGATACCGGTAAAAAATTACATACTGGCCGCTCAAGAAATGATCAAGTTGCCACTGATATCAGGCTTTATGTACGAGAAGAAATCGATCACGTGAGCCTGCTTGTCAGAGCTTTGCAAGATGGAATACTTGATCTGGCTGAACAGAATGTAGATACCATCATGCCCGGATTTACCCATCTACAAACAGCACAACCCATAACATTCGGTCATCATCTGATGGCCTGGTTTGAAATGTTGCAACGTGATTATGAACGTCTGCAAGATTGCAGAAAAAGGGTCAATATATCGCCTCTTGGATCCGCAGCACTTGCCGGCACCACTTATGCGATTGATCGCAATCTAACGGCGTCCTTGCTGGGCTTTGAAAAAGCATCAAACAATTCTCTGGATTCGGTAAGTGACCGAGATTTTGCCATTGAGTTAAGCGCTGCTGCCAGTTTAATCATGATGCATCTTTCGCGCTTTTCTGAAGAGCTGGTGCTCTGGGCATCATCACAGTTTAATTTTATAGACCTGCCGGATAGATTTTGTACTGGCTCATCAATTATGCCGCAAAAGAAAAATCCCGATGTACCTGAATTAATCCGAGGTAAGAGTGGCCGTGTATTTGGGCACCTGGTTTCTTTATTAACCTTAATGAAAGCGCAACCGCTGGCTTATAACAAAGATAATCAAGAAGATAAGGAGCCCCTGTTTGACACCCTGGACACCCTTAAAGACTGCCTTACGGCTTACGCAGATATGGTGCCCGCCATAAAAGCGAAAAAAGAAAATATGCAGCTTGCCGCATCACAGGGTTTTGCGACGGCTACCGATCTTGCTGATTATCTGGTGAAAAAAGGCATGCCTTTTAGAGATGCACATGAAGTTGTAGGCAAAACTGTGGCATTTTGTATCGCACAGCAAAAAGATTTAGGCAGCCTTAGCCTGGAGGAATTACAGGTTTTTTCTGGCAGCATTAGCGATGATGTATTCGATGTGCTTACTCTCGAAGGCTCTGTCAATGCCAGAGACCATATCGGCGGAACAGCGCCTGCCCAAGTTAAAGCCGCAATAGCCAATGCACGGGCTCTGTTAATCTAGGCTCAATTCAACTAATTAGCGCTAGACGCTTCTAGTTTTGGCGTTTATTCTTGTTACGAAGAGCGCTCTAAAGATTATTCTATAAAAATAGTTAACCGATTGATCCTATGACCCTGGAGGTCTTATGAGTATCACAAGTATCATCATCCTGGTTATCCTCGCCGTCATCATTTTTATGACCATTGGCATCTATAATAAATTAGTCACCCTGAAAAACCGTTTTGAAAATGCCTTCTCCCAGATTGAAGTGCAACTCAAACGCCGTTACGACTTAATTCCTAATCTGGTGGAAACGGCTAAAGCCTACATTACGCATGAGCGTGAAACACTGGAAGCGGTCATTCAGGCTCGTAATCAAGCGATGAAAGGTCTAGAAGCTGCCTCAGCCAACCCAGGCAGTCCTGCCGCCATGTTGGATCTGAGCCAGGCAGAAGGTTTACTCACTGGCGCCTTAGGCAAATTAAATGTTGTCGTAGAAGCCTATCCTGATCTCAAAGCCAATCAAAATATGATGCAACTATCTGAAGAGCTCACCAGCACCGAAAACAAAGTGGCCTTTTCCCGACAGGCTTTCAACGATGCCGTGACCCTGTATAACACGTACAAACAAACTTTCCCGCCAGTAGCCCTCTCTGGGATGTTTGGTCATAGTGAGAATGCTTCTCTCTTGGAATACGAAGATACTGAAGCCATGCAGGACGCACCTAAAGTTTCCTTTTAAGACTTTGAATAATTTCCCCGCAGTCGAGAAACCAAGCTTAACGTGAATTTTTTTGCCCACCAGGATCGCGCCAAAAACACAACAAGAAAACTTGTGTTGCTTTTTGTCTGTGCAGTTATCAGTCTGGTTGTTATCACCTCCTTACTGATAATATTTGCACTCGGCTTTTCTGAAAACGCTTCTGCCGACATTGCTTTTGACATAAACCTTATTGCCTCAGATATTTTTATCCTGGTTAGTCTTGGCGTTGTTGCCGTGGTGGGCCTCGGCTCTCTATTCAGGCTCGCCCAATTAAAAGGTGGCGGCAAGGTTGTAGCAGAATCAATGGGGGGCCGTTTGCTTAACACCGGCACTCGCGATGCTGATGAACGAAAAATCCTCAATGTTGTTGAAGAAATAGCCATTGCCTCTGGCACACCCGTACCGCCAGTATATCTAATGGAGGATTCTGCCATTAATGCCTTCGCTGCCGGTTATAAAGCTCAGGATGCCGTTATAGGCATTACACGCGGATGCATTCAACTGCTGAATCGTGATGAGCTACAAGGTGTCATTGCTCACGAATTCAGCCATATTTTCAATGGTGATATGCGGCTAAATATCCGCCTGATGGGCCTGCTCTATGGCATTATGGTTATTGGCCTGATTGGTTACTTCATCGTCCGAGGCAGTGTTTATCGCAGGTATAGCTCTCGCTCTAATAAAAAAAATGGAGGCATTGTCGTTCTTGGCATCGGATTACTGATTGTTGGCTACGGTGGCACTTTTTTTGGCAACATGATCAAAGCTGCTGTAAGTCGGCAACGTGAATTCCTGGCCGATGCTTCGGCAGTTCAATTTACGCGGAATCCCGATGGTATAGCGAGTGCTTTAAAGAAGATTGGTGGCTACAAGGAAGGTTCTACTATCAAAAGTGCTGATGCCTCTGAAATCAGTCATATGCTGTTTAGTCAGGGGTTAAGCACCGGTTTTACCGGACTTTTTGCGACTCACCCCCCATTAGCAGAACGCATTTCCAGAATTGATCCCCAATGGCATGGAGAATTCAGTGAAATAGCAGGTTCCGCAAAGGCAAAAAGTACAAACGAACAAGTATCCGGTTTTAATACTAAGGGCTTTTCAAAAGATACTGAAGGCTCTTCAAGAAACGCTGAGGGCTCTTCAAAAAACGCTGAGGGCTCTTCAAAAAACGCTGAGGGCTCTTCAAGAAACGCTGAGGGCTCTTCAAAAGGCACTAAAGGCTTCTCAACATCAGCAATCGATTCTATTGGTGAACCTGGGCCTGAACATATTGAGCTTGCCGCAAGTTATTTAAGCCAGCTTCCAGATAAGGTATCTGAAGATGCGCACAGTTCATTTGGTGCATGCATGTTAATGCATTGTCTCTTAATGGCGCTTGCCAATCCTGAAACAGAGAAAAAGCAATTAGCCATCCTCAAAGCAGGCTTAAATTCACGGCAATACTCTAACTTGTTAGCGGTTCAGAAAAGAACCAGTTGGGTCAGCAGAGATTTATACCTGACCTTAATAGATTTATGCCTGCCTGCCCTGAAGCAACTTTCTCCAATCCAGTATCGAACTTTTATGWGTCATCTCAGCCAACTCATTGTCGCTGATGACGACGTCTCTGTTTTTGAATGGTGCATTTTTAAAATCTTACGCTACAACCTTGACCAGGCGCCTCCAACCAGAGATAGGAGAATTGATCTTAAGGCCGCAGGTTGGGCCAGCGAGGCATTGTTATCGGTTTTAAGTATGGTCGGAAATACTGATGAAAAAGAGGCTGAAGCAGCGTTTAATAATGCGCAAGTCTTACTATCAATTCCTCAAACGCTACACTTCAAAGCTGAATATAAAAATAATACTGAAGCATTGGAAAAAGCCACTGATGTGTTAAAAAATTTAAAGCCATTACAAAAACCCCGGCTGCTGAAAGCCATGGCTAGCTGCATTAATGCCGATGGTATTGTTTCTCCTGAAGAAGCGGAATTACTTAGGGCAGTTGCCTCCTTGCTGGATTGCCCTATCCCGCCTTTGCTAAACCAGCAAAAATTTATTTAAGGCAGTATAATTCGCGCTTTACAAATCCTAGAGCACAAATCAAAGCCATGAAAAAAGCAATCTTAATACTGCTTACAACTTGCCTTGTTTGTGCTTGCGGACAAAAAGGGCCATTAGTCCCGCCAGAAACAGTAGCATCTGAAACAATGATTTCAGCGAGGCTCATGCCTGGGATAACAGAAACTCTCTCGAGTCATTTTTAATGAGTAACTTTCACTATCAAAACAATCAGCTTTTCGCTGAAGCTGTGGCCTTGTCTCAAATTGCTGAGCAATTTGGAACGCCCTGCTATGTCTATTCAAGACAAGCACTGGAGCAAGCCTATCTCGCCTACGAAAATGCTTTCTCCGGACGAGAGACTTTAATTTGTTATGCCGTTAAAGCCAATTCAAATCTGGCTGTACTCAATGTACTGGCTCGACTCGGTGCTGGCTTCGATATCGTTTCCGGCGGAGAACTTGAGCGTGTGCTGGCTGCAGGAGGATCTGCTGATAAAATTATCTTCTCTGGTGTTGGCAAAACTCAAGGTGAACTGCGCCATGCACTAAAAGTTGGCATTCATTGTTTTAATGTTGAATCTGAAGCTGAATTGGAACGACTCAATACTATTGCCCTGGATACAGATTTGATCGCACCGGTTTCCTTACGCATAAATCCCGATGTAGATGCGCAAACTCACCCTTATATCTCTACCGGGTTAAAAGAAAATAAATTCGGTATCAATATTGATCAGGCTCTAGACGTTTATCGGCATGCCCACTCATTATCAGGCTTGAAAGTTATTGGTGTCGATTGCCATATTGGCTCACAATTAACCAGCCTCAGCCCTTTTGCTGACGCTCTACAACGAATCTTACAGCTGGTAGAAAAACTGGGTGATATTGGTATTACTCTACAACACCTGGATTTAGGCGGAGGTTTGGGTGTCAGCTACCAGAATGAGACTCCTCCTACTCCCGCAGATTATGCCGCAGAAATTGCGCCTTTACTGAGCGATAGCAACTTAAGCTTGATTCTTGAGCCTGGACGCTCCATATCTGCTAATGCCGGTGTGTTATTGACCCAGGTCGAATATTTAAAAAGCAATGGCGATAAAAACTTTGCCATTGTTGATGCTGCCATGAATGATCTAATTCGGCCTGCATTATATCAAGCCTGGATGGATATCATTCCTGTTAACAGAAGCTCACAAGGGAGTTCAGCTGTATTCGACATCGTTGGCCCGATTTGTGAGTCCAGTGATTTTCTTGGCAAAGATCGAGAGCTCACCCTCGCAGCAGGCGATTTATTAGCAGTGTGTTCAGTTGGTGCCTACGGTTTTGGTATGAGTTCAAACTATAATACCCGCAACCGTGCCGCAGAAATCATGGTTGATGGAGAATCAGTCCATTTGGTACGGCGTCGTGAAACATATCAGGACCAGCTCAGTCTGGAAAACCTGCTGCCTTAACCGTTTTGTTTACGAACGCTAGTACGAATATGTTAGAACGAATATAAAAACTTAGAGAACACAGAGAAAAAAGAGAGATAAAAATGTCTTTGCGTTTCACCAAAATGCACGGCCTGGGTAATGACTTTATGTTGCTGGATCGAATCCAGCAAGACATTCCTGTGCCTGTAGAACGCATACCAGAGCTAGCCGATAGGCACACAGGTGTTGGTTTTGATCAGCTGCTAATTATTGAGCCTGCCAGCATTGCTGGAAGTGATTTTAACTACCGTATCTATAATGCTGATGGTTCAGAAGTTGAACAGTGTGGCAATGGCGCCCGCTGCGTCATGCGCTACCTAATAGATCAAGGCTTAAGTAAAGAAACTAAAATTGCTCTGGGCATGCCCACCGGCAACATTATTCACTGTGAACTAGTAGAGGATGGCCAAATTACGGTAGATATGGGCGCACCAATCACTGCGCCTCAAGCCATCCCTTTGCTGGCTGATGCAGAAGCCATCACTTATCCTCTTAAAATTTCAGATGACAACACCATCGAAATTGCGGCACTTTCCATGGGCAACCCTCACGCGGTTTACCAGGTGGACGATGTTGATACTGCTCCGGTTGCAGAACTTGGCCCGTTGATTGAAAAACATGAGCTTTTCCCTGAACGAGTCAATGCAGGATTTATGCAGATTATCAGTCCTGAGCTAATTCGATTGCGCGTTTATGAACGAGGTGCGGGAGAAACATTGGCATGTGGAACTGGAGCCTGTGCTGCAGTCGTAGCAGGAATTCTCAGATCCCTCCTGTCTGAAACCGTGACAGTTGAAGTTAAAGGTGGCAAACTCTCCATAATGTGGAAAGGTGCTGGACATCCTGTACTCATGACGGGACCAGCGACAACTGTATACGAAGGACATCTGAATTTATGAAGCCAAATTCCCAGAATTCTCTCGCCAAAACTGACGATTTAAGCCTGGATGATGAAAGTGTTGCCAGCTATTTGTTGGAGCATCCTGACTTTTTTGAAAACCAGGAAGACTTGTTACTTAGTTTGCGTATTCCACATAAAAGTGGCCAAGCTATTTCTCTACTTGAACGTCAGGTTTCCCTGTTAAGAAGAAGAAGTGACGAAACACAAGACCAGATAAACAACTTTGTTGAAAATGCCAAAGAAAATGATGACCTGTTCGAAAAAACTCGCACTATCGTACTTAATATAATTAATACTACTTCTCTGGAAGATCTATCCACATTAATCGAAGAAAAGTTAAAACAAGAGTTTGACGCCTCATCTAGCAAACTGTTTTTTGCTACTGAAGAAGATAAAAGTGAAGCAGCAAAATCAACGTTATTCTTGTTGCCTCTTGAACTAACCCGCAAGGTCCTCGGCAAGCTATTTCAGCGTAAACGTGCTTATTGCGGAGGCCTAAATGAAGATCAGGCAACCTTATTTTTCCCGGAATCAAGCGACATTAATTCAGTTGCAATCATTCCCATCCATTTTAATGATGAGAATACTCTAAAAGAAAAACTACCTGGCGTGCCTTTGCTGGTTGTAGCAAGCAGCAAGGATAAGCACTTCAACGCTAGCCTGGACACCTTGTTTTTAGATTTTATTGGCGAAATACTTTCTGCTCACATTAAGGGGCTTTTACTTAAATAAGCACCTAAATAGCCACTTAAGCAACCTGTTTACTTATATCTAAAGCCACCCTCTAACAAGCACTACTTCTCTTGCTCTCCTCCTGGGAAATCTGCCGGGATGGGGCTTACCCAACCCTCCTTTAAAGATTGAATCCAGAAATAAACGATTGAAGTCACACCTAAAAATAATCCAAGTACCACACCAACATCGACAATGCCTCGCCATGGTTGTGGCAACCTACTTACCAACAGAACCAACAGAACTATTGCACTTGTTAGCAAAAATGAAACCAACTTTCTCTTCTTTGTCGCATGAATGTAACCCATACAAAGTAGTGGGGCCAAAATTACATATCGAGAACGTTTAAGGTTGTTCTTATCAAGAAAAAATCTGGCTCTAGTTATTACTCGTGGAGCGAAATTAAGATGAAAGCCCTTATAACCCTCCGCATATGCCATATATAAGGCAAACATAACAAGACCAAGCCACTGCCATACACTTAAGGGATAACTCAACATATCAAATACCCGAAAAGACAACCTGATAATTGCAAACAGCAAAATTACAAGCACTCCGGTGATTCCCCAATAATAACCAAACGCCTTCAAAAACTTTTCTCCTGCCCTTGTTGTGATAGCTGAATAATTGTATCAAAGACAAGGTGTTAAAACGTAGATTTTATCTACTTGCAGATGCTGGTAATTGGGCAAGCAAACGGAAAATTTTTGTTAATAAAAGAATTTGCTCCTCACTATTCTCTTGATAATTTTCATGCCCAAGTAAAATGCAAAGTTTTTTAAGTTGACTTGCTTGTGTTGTATCACCGTTTGAACCATAAAATGGTTCCAGCAAGGCCAAGCGTGAACTGTATTTTTTTATATCCATGAAGACAGTTTCTTTTTCTTGTTTCATCGTCGCATTACAATAACCTTCTAATGCTTGCTCAAGCATTAGAATTACATTGCTGCAATAGTGTTGCAGGGCATTTTGTGCTTCATGCAAGGGATTCAAGCTGCTTGTGCTCCTGGAAAATTCATAGCTTTAAGTAACTCATTTTTACCAAAAGGCTTCACTAAAACTGCATTTGCTCCAGCTGCATATGCCTTTGCTTGTTCCAGGTCATTTGCATACTCCAGCACCATAACCAGGGGAATATACTGATAATTCACTTGCGCTTTTACCAAGGCACAAAATTGATAACCACTCATCGCGCCCATACTTGCATCAATAAAAACGGCGGAAGGTTTATTTTTTACCAATCCACATAGCCCATCGAAAGGGTCATCTTTAGCTAATAAGTTAAAAGATGATTTTTCCAGAAGTTGCTTAACAGTTTCCAGAACCAAAGGGTTATCGTCAATAAAGAGAATTAATCTTGCCGGTTTAGTTGAGTCAACATTAGCTTGTTGACTTATTTTTGAAATTTCCATCGCGCACTCCATTGCAGTTATTTCTTTTCTTATTCCTGTTTATATTCCTGTTTATATTCCTGTTTATATTTATATAGCAGCCTTATTGCTTTTCTACCAATTTTTCCAAGCAAAGAGCAAACAAAAGTACGGCGTCAATAACGTGTAAATTTCCAGAGAAGTTCAATGCTCAGCTAGAGTGCTGCTTGCTTTATGTGGCCGTTTGGCGACACGATATCGGCAGACGTGCTCAACATGGGCCAACGTTTTTTGGCGTGTCACAAAAAGGGTAGTAACGTCATGGCTAAGTTTTACTGAGAAATTTCAAAACAAGCACTACAAAATCTTTAGTTTAATACCCGTAACGATAGGCTCTTTGCTATAATTTGGTAATTATTTGTCGTGGATACGCTTATGTCAGTGAAGCTAGCAGTAGTGATGGACCCCATTCAGGATATTTCAGCAAAAAAGGATTCAACGCTTGCCATGTTGCTGGCGGCACAAGATAAAGGCTGGAGTCTTGCCTACATTGAGCAGACCGGCTTATACCTTGATGACGGTATTGCCATGGCTGAAACCAGCGTACTCAGCGTCGCTGATGATCCACAAAACTGGTATTCCTTAAGCGACCCGAGGCGTCAGGCTCTTAGTGAATTTGATGTCATCCTTATGCGTAAGGATCCTCCGTTTGATAATGAATATATCTACAGTACTTATATTCTTGAAGCTGCAGAACGGCAAGGCGTGCTCATTGTTAACAAACCGCAAAGTTTAAGAGACTGCAATGAGAAGGTGTTTGCCACCCAGTTTCCGCAATGCTGCACACCCGTACTGGTGGCTAGCAGCCCAACTCTTTTAAGAGAATTTTACGCTCAGCATGAAGACGTTATTTTCAAGCCTCTGGATGGCATGGGCGGTGCATCGATATTCAGAATTAAACCTAATGACCCGAATCTTAGTGTCATTATCGAAACACTGACTGATTTTGGCAAACATCAAATTATGGCGCAAAAATTTATTCCTGAAATCAAAGCTGGGGATAAACGTATTCTGATGATAGATGGCCAAGCCGTAGATTATGCATTGGCACGTATCCCGGCCCCTAATGAAACCCGCGGCAATCTCGCCGCTGGTGGCAGCGCCAAAGGCATACCGCTAACTGATCGTGATCGCTGGATATGCGAACAGATTGGCCCTACACTAAAAGAAAAAGGCTTAATCTTCGTCGGCTTAGATGTCATCGGTGATTATCTCACTGAGATTAATGTCACCAGCCCGACGTGTATTCGCGAATTAAATGCCGCTTTTGACCTGGATATTGGCGGCGACCTGATGGAGTGCATTGCTGCTAAATTGGAGAATTAATTGTCTATTTCAACTGATATAGATCCAATTGAATTAGCTAATCAGTCCCTGGCAAATGAACGCTTTGGCTTCACCCTTTTTATGTCGCTTTGCATCCATGCTGTATTAATCCTGGGTGTTGGTTTTACGTTTTACGAACAGCTTAATAATTCTTCAAGCCTGGACATTACTTTAGCCCAGTACGCAAGTGACCAAGCCCCAGAAAACGCAGATTTTCTGGCACAAGCTAACCAGGAAGGTAGCGGCTCACAAGATGAATTAGCCCGCCCCAGCTCGCCTTTTGAATCACGCTTTAATACGGATATTATTCAAGAAGTTGCGGCTTTAGAAACTGCAGCGGTAATAAACAATTCAGAGCGAGAGATTTTAACCAGTACTGAGTCGAATTCTCGCCTGAACACTGAAGACGAAATACTGAACACGCCTCAGAACCAGGACTTTCAGGGCACGTCACAAAACTCTCTAGAACAGACCTTGGCAAGTTTGCAGGCACAGCTGGATATACATCGGGAGGCTTACGCCCAACGCCCCAGAAAATATACAATTTCTTCTGCCTCGACCCAACAGGCACGCGATGCCCTGTATTTAGATGGCTGGCGTCGTAAGATTGAAGCTGTTGGCAATTTCAATTATCCACAGCAAGCCAGTGCTGCTGGCATTTATGGTCAGTTACGGCTAATGGTTGCTTTGTTTCCGGATGGCCAGGTAAGTGAAGTAAGAATTTTAAGTTCTTCGGGCCAAACTGTATTGGATGACGCGGCTATTCGCATCGTGCAACTCGCCGCTCCGTTTGATCCCTTTCCACCGGATATGCGGGAAGAAGTTGATATTCTTGAAATTGTGCGTACCTGGCAATTTCATCAAAGTAATACGTTTACAAGCAATTGAACCTTGTAGGCGCTACTTAGGTATTATTTAGGTTAGGTATATTTAAACTCTATGGAACAACAAACATCATCAAGTGCAACCGGTCTCAATGACCAACTTCTAATTGCAATGCCGCAACTGGAGGATTCCTTTTTTGAAAATTCAGTGATCTATATGTGGCAGCATTCAGATGAAGGCGCCATAGGAATAGCCCTTAACTTACCATTACCCATCAAACTAAGTGAGCTTTTAGAACAACTTGGAATTGAGGATGAAAGGCCTCATGGTTCATCGCAAACTGTTTTATGCGGTGGTCCAGTTGAGCCCAATAAAGGCTTTATCTTGCATGACAATCTACATCACAAAGATTCTGAATTCCGGTCTTGGGACGCCACCCTAACATTGGGAAATAATCTCTTTATTACGACTTCTCAGGATATCCTTGAAGACATTGCCTTAGGTAAAGGCCCGCAAAATTATTTTGTTATTTTGGGCTGCTCTGGCTGGGGGCCCGGGCAAATTGAACAGGAAATTACTCAAAATTCCTGGTTTAGCTGCCCTGCTAATAAAGCGCTAATTTTTTCAACTGAGTTTGATAACAAAGCAGAATTGGCTGCAGCATCACTTGGGTTTGAACTCTCGCAATTAAGTTCTGATCAGGGTTCTTGTTAAGCTTATGTCTACACATCTGACCGCGTTAGCTTTTGATTACGGCACCAAAAAAATAGGGGTAGCAACTGGGCAAAGCATCACACAAACCGCCTCCCCCCTTGCTGTTTTACCTGCCCGCGATGGCGTACCTGATTGGAGCACAATAGAAAAACTGGTTAAAGAGTGGCAGCCAGATGTATTCATTGTAGGCATGCCCTTCAATATGGATGGTAGCGAGAGCAACATGACTGTTCGAGCTCAAAAATTTTCTCAACGCTTAAACGGACGCTTTAATATTCCTTGTTACACTATTGATGAGCGGCTAAGTAGCCGAGAAGCTAAAGACATCCGAAAAAATATGGCTGCAGCTCATGGTAAAAAATACAATGAAAGAGACGCCATAGATTCTATCGCCGCTCAACTCATTCTCGAAAGTTGGTTTGCTAGCGCTGCGGCCTTATAAAGCGCTGAGGCCTTATAAAGCGCTGAGGCCTTATAAAAAGCCGCTGCTTCCTAAAAAGCTGACACGCCCTAAAAACCCCAGTTCGTAGGGCGCTTCTAATCCCTTAAATACTGTCAGGCGATTTAGCTTTTGAGCGCGCCTCATTACGATCAACCAAACCTTTTGCTACTAACTCTTTTAGACATTGATCTAAAGTCTGCATGCCAWMTTKWGCWCCRRTYTGMATKGCMGAWKRSATTTGGKMRRTTTTACCWTCACGRATMWNNGMWKNCGAMWYNCWGRGGTSMCRATMAKRATTTCMWGMGCMGCYACMCGRCCKCCRCCMWYTTTCTTCAATAAGTTTTGTGAGATAACCGCCTGCAATGATTCTGACAACATAGAACGCACCATGTCTTTTTCTGCTGCCGGGAAAACATCGATAATGCGATCAATAGTCTTGGCCGCAGAAGTAGTATGCAAAGTCCCAAACACTAAATGACCAGTTTCCGCAGCGGTCAATGCCAAACGGATGGTTTCCAGGTCACGTAACTCCCCCACTAGAATAATATCTGGGTCTTCACGCAGAGCTGAGCGCAGAGCTTCGTTAAACCCATGCGTATCACGATGGACTTCACGTTGATTGATCAATGATTTCTTACTTTCGTGAACAAATTCAATGGGGTCTTCAATGGTGAGAATATGCTCATAACGAGTGTCGTTAATATAATCCACCATGGCAGCAAGAGTAGTACTTTTGCCTGAACCTGTAGGGCCAGYCACCAAAACAAGCCCTCGGGCATTATCTGACATTTTCCTGAAGACTTCCCCCATGCCTAATTGTTCCATAGCCAATACCTTGGAGGGAATGGTACGAAATACAGCTGCTGCACCGCGGTTTTGCACAAAAGCATTAACCCTGAAGCGAGCCAGACCTGGAATTTCAAAGGAAAAATCCGACTCAAGAAACTCTTCATAATCTTTACTCTGCTTGTCATTCATAATGTCATAAATCAGTCCATGGACTTCTTTATGATCCATTGGATCAACATTAATACGACGAATATCGCCATCAACTCGAATCAGGGGAGGCATGCCTGCTGTTACATGGAGATCCGACGCGCCTTGCTGCACACTGAAATTAAGTAGTTCTTGAATATTCATCGTTGGCTTAACCCCCTATAATCAATTCTTTTAAAAGTAAATTCTGTGGACTCATGAGCGCCAGCATACCAGAAAAAATCCGTGAAGTTCGTCGCCAGATTTCGCGCTTTGAAAAAATTTATCAGCGCTCTGCTGACTCCGTCAAGCTACTTGCCGTCAGTAAAACTCATCCCTACCAAAGCATCATCCAGGCAATTGATTGTGGCCAAATGGCATTCGGTGAGAGCTATGTTCAGGAAGCTCTGGATAAAATATCCGCCTTAAAAGAGCATGATCTGGAATGGCATTTTATTGGCCCTATCCAATCCAATAAAACCAAAGCTCTTGCCGAAAATTTTGACTGGGTTCACAGTGTTGATCGCAGTAAAATAGCCCGCCGCCTAAGTGAACAAAGACCGATAAATTTGGCACCACTAAAAATTCTGCTACAAGTTAACCTTGATGCTGAGGCCAACAAAGCAGGCGTCACTTTGTCGGATATAGAAAAGTTAGCCAATGAAATAAAAGGTCTGGCCAATATCGAATTAGCAGGCTTAATGACAATCCCCGCACCAGGGAAAGACCCAGACTCACAAAGAGTTGGCTTTCGCTTACTTGCCCAAGCTAGAGATAGGCTTCTAGCCCAAGGCATTAGTACTTGCCAGCATCTGTCTATGGGAATGAGCAATGACTTTGAAGCCGCTATCGCCGAGGGCTCAACCATTGTTCGTATCGGCACTGATATTTTTGGTGCAAGAAACTAAGCCTATACAGCACTCTAAACCGCCAGCTTGTCCTTAGCCTCCCTCAATTTTTCCTTGGCTGATGCTAATGCTGCGGAACTCGTAATACTTATACCTTCAACTAACCATCTAAACTGACCTGAAAAATAATGCTCAGACAGACCCTCGCTTACCCCTAACTTCAGCCAAAAAAAGGGCATTTCGAAAGACGCCCAAAGACAAGTGCTCAGCGTCTTCAAGAATGCGTAAATTTCCAGAAAAACTCAATAATAAGCCTGGGTGCTATTTGAAAATTTCAAAATGATGTCCTACCTTAATTAAGTCTAAATAAGTCGTTTCATGTACAATATCGCGCATGTTTAAACAGGATCAAACCATAGCCTTCATTGGTGCTGGCAATATGGCGACAGCCTTAATCAAAGGTTTACTCGCCAAGGGTTGCCCCTGTGTGAAACTTTGGGCTTCAGACCCAAATAGTAAACAACTGGAAATTCTAAAAAACGATACTGGTATTAATGTTTCAAGTGACAATTCAGAAATTATCAACCATGCTGATATTGTTGTGCTAGCTGTAAAACCTCAGCTTATGAATGAAGTGTTGTCACCTTTGCAAGGAGCCTTATCTGAAAAGCCTGTACTGTTGATTTCAATCGCAGCGGGGGTTTCAATACAAACACTGCAATCTTTGAGTTCAAAGCACCAGGCCATTGTGCGTTGTATGCCTAATACACCAGCCCTGGTAGAGGCTGGAGCCTCTGCTTTATTCGCCAATGCCCACACTTCTGAGGATCAAAAACAGCACGCGCAATCCATTCTTGCCGCTGTTGGAACAGTTTGCTGGCTGCAACAAGAAAGCGATATTGATATAGTGACAGCGCTATCCGGTTCAGGGCCAGCCTACTTTTTTCTGTTTATCGAAGCGCTACAAACAGCGGCTATTGACCAAGGCCTCAATCCTGACATTGCCAACAGCTTAGCACTGCAAACAGCTTTTGGTGCTGCCAAACTCGCACTTTCTAGTGATGGTGATATTGCTGAGCTACGTCGCAAGGTCACCTCGCCTGGTGGAACCACTGAAGCTGCACTGGCCCAATTTGAAAAAGATGATTTCAGAACTATCATTGCACGCGCAGTGGCAAAGGCAAAAGCACGGTCAGAAGAATTAGCCCTTTTATCAGACAAGCAGGAATAAGAAAGCTATGGGAAGTTCAATCAGTCAGTCTTTATTACTCATTATTAATACCCTTGGTGGCTTATACATCTTTGCTATCCTCATCCGCTGTTTATTGCAGGCAGCGCGTGCTGATTTTTATAATCCAGTATCGCAGTCCATCGTAAAAATTACGGCCCCCTTGTTAAACCCACTACGTAAGATTATTCCTGGCTATAAAGGCTTTGATTTTGCTTCGCTAATATTGGCATTGTTATTAAATATACTCGCGACAAGCTTGATGCTTTTAGTCGCAGGCGGGCTGGGCTTAGTTGACATAGGCACTATAGTTGCTTGGTCTGCTATCGGCCTGCTGGCTTTTATTTTAAAAATTTATAAATATGGATTGTTAGTTACCATAATTGCCAGCTGGATAGCGCCTCATAGCGGTAACCCTGTGTTATTGCTCATACACCAGTTATTAGAGCCCATTATGAAAAAAGTTCATAAAGTAATTCCGCCAATGGGAGGACTGGATTTTTCGCCTATTTTTGTTTTCCTGGGGATTCAGGTAATTGAAACCTTAGTCGTTCAAGGCCTGGCGGAAAGTTTGCGATTATTCCCGGCTGTTGTCATAGGCATTTAGACAAAACGTAAAATATGACTGACTCAAACGCTAAAGACTCCGTTGGTATTGTTAAGCCGCAAAGTATTCATTTCGATGAGGCCTTAACCCTGCGTAGCGGAAAAGTTATTGAGGCCTACGACCTGATGATTGAATGTTATGGCGAGCTAAATGACGACAAATCCAACGCCATATTAATTTGCCACGCCCTTAGCAGCGATCATCACGCGGCTGGTTTTCATAGTACAGAGGGTGTAGTGGATAAAAAACCTGGTTGGTGGGACACCTGTATTGGCCCAGGCAAACCAATTGATTCGAACAAGTTTTTTATCGTCAGCCTGAATAATCTGGGAGGCTGTGCTGGCAGCACGGGACCAACTTCTACCAACCCAGCTACAAACAAAGCTTACGGGCCTGATTTTCCTATTGTCACAGTAAGAGACTGGGTCAAGAGCCAGGCTCGCTTGGCAGATTATCTCGGTATCGAACAATGGGCCGCGGTTATTGGCGGCAGCCTGGGTGGCATGCAAGTATTGCGCTGGGCGATTTCTTACCCAGAACGCCTACGTCATGCAGTAGTTATAGCTGCTGCACCAAAATTATCGGCACAAAACATTGCCTTTAACGAAGTTGCGCGTCAATCAATAACATCCGACCCTGACTTCCACCAAGGTCACTATTATGAACATAACACGTATCCCAAAAAAGGCTTAACACTCGCTCGCATGATCGGCCACATCACCTACTTGTCAGATAGCTCCATGCGCGATAAGTTTGGTAAAGACTCATTGACCGAGGGCAACTTTGGCAGAGACTTGAGCACAGGCAAGCTCAACTTTGGTTTTGATGTCGATTTTCAGGTTGAAAGTTACTTGCAATATAAAGGCGAAAGCTTCTCTAGCAACTTTGATGCAAACACATACCTGTTGATTACCAAAACCCTAGATTATTTTGATCCTGCAGTTGATTATGAAGGCGATTTAAGCAAAGCCTTTTTACAAGGCAAGTGTAAATTTCTGGTAGTGTCCTTTAGTTCAGACTGGCGTTTCCCGCCAGAACGCTCACGTGAAATAGTCGACACCCTGCTCAAAGCAAAACGCCAGGTTTCTTATCTTGAGATTGAATCTGATGGCGGGCATGATGCATTTCTTTTGCCAGTCCCGCGTTACCTGGAAGGCTTGTCGTCATATTTGTCTGTGGTTGCGAATGAGCCTGTCACAACTGAGAAAAGCAGCCATGCGAGCTGATTTAAGCATCATAAAAGACTGGATAGAGCCGCACAGTCGAGTGCTCGATTTAGGCTGCGGTGATGGCTCTTTTCTAGCGCTGCTGAAACAAGAAAAACAGATTTTTGATTGCGGCCTCGACCTGAATCCTGAAAATATAAATAAATGCTTGCTCGCGGGGGTCAACGTTATTGAACAAAACCTGGACAAGGGCTTGGCTAATTTTTCAGACAATAGTTTCGATACTGTTTTGCTCACTCAAACACTACAAGCCGTTCAAAAACCTGACCTGCTTGTGGAAGAAATGCTGCGTATTGGTAAAAAATGCATTATTACTTTTCCTAACTTTGCCTACTGGCGCTATCGTTTTTATTTAATTAGCAAAGGCCGTATGCCCGTGTCAAAAAGCATTCCTTTTGAATGGTACGACACACCTAATATTCATTTTTGTACTATCAAAGATTTTGATGCTTTATGTAATGAACGAAATATTAAAGTTTTAAATCGCGCTGTGGTTGATGACAAACATCGCAATTCAGCATTGATGAACATTAACCCGAATTTTTTTGGTATTAATGCCATTTACCATATCACCCGATAATAACGATGACTTACTTTATGAAACAAATCATGAAAAAAATCTCTCTGTTATTTTTAGTTTTTAGTTGCCTCATATCGGCTCAAGTTCAAGCTGAACAAGCGCAGAACTTTGGTGATTACACTGTGCATTACATTGCAGTAAATAGTACTTTTATTAGTCCAGAAATTGCCGAGCGTTATAGCATAGTAAGATCTGCCCGCAAGGCTTTTCTTAACATTTCCGTCATCAAAAATACAAGTGATACTGGCACACCCGTTGCAGCACGAATAACTGGAGAGAAAGCTAATCTCCTCGGACAAAATTCAACCATCAACTTTATTGAAGTTAATGAAGGCGACGCAATTTACTATATCGGCCAATTTGACTTTTCAAATGCAGAAAATTTACGATTCAACCTGGAAGTACAACCAGAAAACGATGGCCCAGTTTACCCCCTTACCTGGACTACCCAGCTTTATATTAATTAATGCATGTCCGCATAAATATAATGACTAAAATATAATGATAGACCTTGTTTTAGCCAGTAATAACAAGGGCAAACTCAAAGAGCTACAAGAGACCCTTGCTTCTTTGAAGCTTAACTTAATCTCTCAAAGTGAATTTGATTTCCCTGAAGCCATCGAAGATGGCCTGAGCTTTGTAGAGAATGCAATCATCAAAGCCCGTCATGCAGCAGAACAAACTGGCTTGCCAGCCATTGCAGACGATTCCGGGCTTGAAGTGGATGCCCTTGGTGGTGAGCCCGGTATTTATTCAGCGCGTTACGCTGGTTCGAATTTAAGTCGCCAGGAAAATGACGCTGCGAATAACCGCCGGGTTCTCGAAAAACTTAAAGGCGTACCCAAGGAAAACAGAAGCGCTCGTTTTCAATGTGTTATAGCCTTTTTACGTTCGGCAGATGACCCCATGCCTTTAATTTGCCAGGGAACCTGGGAAGGAAATATTTTATTAGAAGAAAAGGGTGGAAACGGTTTCGGTTACGATTCAATTTTTTATGTCCCCAGCCATCATTGTGCTTCAGCCGAACTTTCTCCGGAAATTAAAAACACATTAAGTCATCGATTCCAGGCTATTCAAGACTTGTTAAAGCGCTGGCCCTTATGAACAGTAAAAGTACGACCAGCATAAGAGCGACCAATATAAGAACAGCTAGCCCTTTAACTTTGCCTCCCCTCAGTCTTTACATTCACATTCCCTGGTGTTTAAAAAAATGCCCCTATTGTGATTTTAATTCACATGCTTTTGAAAAGTCTTTTCCCGAACAAAACTACATAGAAGCGTTACTGGAAGATTTACAAATTGACCTGCCTTATGTGCAAGGCAGAACATTACACTCCATTTTTATAGGCGGCGGTACCCCAAGCTTATTTTCTCCAGAATCACTGGCTAAGCTGTTAACAAAAATTCGTTCATTCATTCCTTTTGCGGAGAATATGGAAGTCACATTGGAAGCCAACCCTGGTACTTTTGAACAGAATAAGTTTGCAGAATTTCGTGCTGGTGGCATTAACCGCCTTTCTATAGGTATACAAAGTTTTCAGCCTAGTTTTTTAAAAAAACTGGGCCGTGTACATTCAGGAAAGGAAGCATTACTTGCTGCAGAAATTGCACAACAAGCCGGATTTACAAATTTTAATCTAGATTTAATGTTTGGGCTGCCCGAGCAAACGTCAGAACAGGCCATCAATGACCTCAAGCAGGCCATACAATTTAATCCTTCGCATATTTCCTGGTACCAATTAACCATAGAGCCAAATACTGTTTTTTTTAGTAAGCCTCCTGTTCTCCCTCCTGTACTAGCAATTGAATCTATGCACGATGAAGGCATTGCTTTGCTTGAAGATGAAAATTTTAAACGTTATGAAATTTCAGCATTTAGTCAAGCTGGTCAACAAGCACAGCACAATCTCAATTATTGGCAATTTGGTGATTATCTCGGTATCGGCGCAGGCGCACATGGAAAAATCAGTTTGCCACATGAAAACCAAATCCTGCGGACAAGAAAAACCCGACAACCTCAGGCCTATCTTGATCCAAATAAAAGTTATTTATCAGAAAGTACGCCCATATCTGAGCAGGACCTGGCGCTGGAGTTTATGATGAATGCTTTACGTTTACGTGAAGGCGTAACGATGGCGATGCTAAAAGAAAGAACTGGCATTGACCTTAATGAAATTTCCTCTATTTTAAATACGCTAAGAAATCAGGGTTTAATACAACCAGATATACTATGTACTACCTCTAAAGGCTATAATTTGCTAAATAATGTCTTACAGGCTTTCATGATCTGAGTGCAACAGGTAATATTGCGCCACGGGCATATTAATCGATAAATCAGGTAACTATTTAGATTCATGTCAAATGTTGCTGTAAACAATGATACGTGTTCGCATGGCTTTATTCAGGCATCGTGCACAAATTGCAATCTGAGGGGCTTATGTCTGCCTCTGGCCATGGACATAAGAGATATTGACCGTCTCAATGATATTATTCAGCGTGGCCGTCCTATCCAGTCAGGGGAACACCTTTATCGTGCCGGTGATAAGTTCACTTCTGTCTATGCGGTGCGTTCAGGCTCAATAAAAACCTATTTGATTGACAATGACGGCATTGAGCAAATCACGGGGTTTTATTTGCCTGGTGAAGTTTTGGGCTTTGATGGTATAGATACCGATAATTATGGCTGCAACGTTGTTGCCCTGGAAACATCGACTGTCTGCGAAATACCTTTTACACGCCTGGAAGAGCTCTCTTTGCAAATACCCAGGCTGCAACGGCACTTTTTTCAATTGATGAGTCGGCACATTCAGTCAAATCACCAGATGCTGCTAACACTAAGTAAAAAGAATGCAGAAGGCCGTGTTGCAACACTTTTACTGAGTCTTTCCCATCGCTACAGCCGACGAAAACTGTCACCCAATGCCATGCGCCTGCCAATGTCTCGTATGGATATAGGTAATTTTCTTGGTCTTACCATAGAAACCGTTAGCCGCACATTCAGTCGCTTACAAAAAGAAGACGTTATTAGCGTTGATGGTAGAGAAATCGTCATAAATAACCATGATCGCCTGAACGAAATCTGCCATAAAGCCCGCTAGTCTTTTTTTACAGCACTGGTAATGCAACAACACCAGGCATTAGCTACATGACTCGACTCGTAATTTTTATTTTCTTAGGCTGCCTTTCTTATTCAAGTTTTGCTGTAGATAAACCTCAGCGCATTGCCAGCATGAGCCTTTGCAGTGATGAATTATTGCTCCTCCTGTCTGACCACAGCAATATCGTCTCCTTAAGTTATTTGGTGGCAGATCCACAGTATTCGTCCTTAAGTACAGATAATAATTTTGACCTTAGAGGGATTTATCTAAACCATGGGCAGGCAGAAGAAATTATTCCATTAGCGCCAGATTTAATACTCAGCAGCCGTTTTAGCGCCAATACTGCAGTCAATTTATTACAAGGCTTTGGGTATCCTGTGACAAGCCTGAGTTTTCCAAACACGCTAAATCAGACCTTTCAGCAGATAGAAGAAGTAGCAACACTGCTGGACGAAAAAGAACGTGGAGCTCTGCTCATTCAACAAATTCAAAGTCGCATTGACATAGTTCAGGCAAGTTTTGCACCTTTGCAAAATCTTAGCGCTGTATTTTATACCAACAATGGCTTTAGTTTTGGCAGTAATACTTTACGTGATGATTTTTTAAAATCTATTGGCATAAAGAATTTAGCGGCCGAATATGGCCTAGTAGGATCAGGCACATTATCGATTGAATTGTTGATATCAAAACGGCCCGATTTTCTTTTAATTGACCAAGCCAGCTTACATGATGAAAAACTTGCTCAACCTTTACTTCAACATCCCATCCTTAAACAATATTTTTCTGCGGAAAAAATAATTGTGCTACCTAGCACCTTATTTCAATGTGCAGGCCCAAACTTAATTGAAGCCTATGAAATAATGGCTCAAGCACTGGGTGAACTGTAGTGTCTGAGAAAGTGTCCGAGAAAATACTTAAAAACAAACAGCAGTTTTACTTCGGCCTTTTATTGCTCAGTGTGCCCCTGTTTTTTTTCTGGCACTTACTGAGTGGCCCAACAGATATTTCAATTATTTCCGCAACCAAAGATTTACTAAATGGTAATGCCAGCACTGACGCTTTAATTTTTTCCGAAATACGTTTGCCCAGAGCGCTGCTGGCTATTTGTATTGGTATCTCATTAGCACTTTCTGGTGCAGCATTGCAGGGTTTATTAATTAACCCTTTGGCCAGCCCTGATTTACTCGGCGTTTCTCAATCAGGCGTTTTTGCTGCGGTGCTAGTACTCTACTATGGTTTGGCTACTCTCAGCTGGATTATTGTTCCCTTAGCGGCGATGTCCGGTGCGTTAATTGCTGCGGCATTTATTTTTTCACTGGCGGGGAAATATCAAGCGACGTTGACCATTATCCTCATCGGCATTGCCATCAATGCCATTACTTCAGCCATGACATCGCTGGCTTTAAGCTTCGCTCCAAATCCTTTTGCATTGCAGGAAATTTATTTTTGGATGCTGGGTTCACTGAGCAATCGCAGCAGCAATGAATTATTTTTTGCACTCCCCTTCATGCTTCTCGGTTGGACTTTAATTCTCCCACGTAAACATTTTTTAGATGCTATGAGTCTGGGGGAAGACACTGCAATATCTCTCGGCTTTAATTTAAAAAAGCAAAAACTTTTATTAATTCTAGGCGTGGCTTTATGCACAGGCGCTTCAGTTGCCGTAAGTGGCAATATTAGTTTTATCGGCTTAATGGTGCCTCATTTGTTGCGCCCCTTAGTCAACAATGAGCCTGGCCGATTGCTGGCTTACAGCGCTGTCGGTGGGGCTTCATTGCTACTGTTAGCCGACACCCTGGTACAAAATATTGCAGGGCCACAAGAGCTACAAGTTGGTGTTATTACTGCGGCCTTGGGTGGGCCTTTCTTTTTGTTTTTAATATTTAAAAACCGGCACCTAATGCGATGACAGCAATAATTAAGGCTAGTAATCTCTGCTGGAAAATTAACCAGCCTCTGATTCTAAAAAATATAAGTCTTGATGTCCAAAGTGGTGAGGTACTGGGAATCATTGGCCCCAATGGTGCTGGAAAATCATCTTTGCTAAAAATTCTTGCTCGAATCACTGAGCCACTAACAGGCACATTGACTTTATTAGAGAAACCCTATCAGGAAATTGAATTACGTAGTTTTGCCAAACAAGTTGCTTACCTGGAACAAAATGCTCCCGTTAACTGGCCTTTATTAGTCGAAAAAGTTATCGCGCTTGGTCGCAGCCCCTATCAAAACAGCTATACAAAACTCAGCAAAGAAGATGATACGGCTATCAAAAAAGCCATCGATGCTACGGGCATAGAACATCTGCTAGGACGGGTAATATCATCCCTGTCTCAGGGTGAAAAAATGTTAGTTGCTCTTAGCAGAATTTTCAGTCTGGAACCAAAACTTATACTGGCCGATGAACCAACAGCTGCACTTGACCCTTATCATCAGTTGTTAATCATGGAATTGTTACAACAACATACTCAGAAAAATCCTGATCATGCTGCTGTTGTTGTGCTACATGATTTAAGCCTTGCCGCACGTTTTTGTGACAAGCTCTTGTTAATGTATGAAGGTGAAATTGTTAGCTCAGGCCTTACCGAAAGCGTTCTTAGTGATGAAAATCTTCGCGAGTTTTATAAAATCAACTGCTATAGTGACTTTCAACAAGGGCTGGTACAGCCCTTAAACAGAATTTAATTTTTATCTTACAGGAATAAGCACAGTGGCTCTTTGGGAATCACCAGCAAGCCCGGATGACATCAATGAACGCCTTGCCAATTCGATGGCGGGCAACCTGGGTATTATTTTCACTGAAGTAGGCGATGATTATCTAAAAGCCACCATGCCACTGCATCATCTGACAAAACAGCACATGGGTTTTATGCATGGCGGCGCAAATGTTGTACTGGCAGAAACTGTTGCCAATATCGGCTCAATACTCTGTTGCGAAGATGGTCAGACCGTTGTCGGACTGGACATTAATGCTAACCATATTCGACCGGGCAATAGCGCCGTGACAGCCATTGCCAAACCGATCCATATCGGTCGCTCCACTATGGTTTGGGAAGTGAAAATTTATGATGACGCTAACAAACTAACCTGTGTCTCTCGTTTTACCGGGGCAGTAATCCCCAAACCCCAATAAAAGAGAACATCATGGATACTCCTCATTTTCAAGGCACATCTGGCTTTTTAAGCCTGTTTAATCATCTGTTAAGCCTCTCAACCGTGAGCTCTGCCAATCCAGCACTGGACCAGTCGAACTTGCCCGTCATACATCTGCTGGCAGAAGTATTTGAGCAACTCGGTTTTAGTTGTGAGTTAATCCCGGTTTCTGATTCTCCCAAAAAAGCCAATCTAATTGCGACTTATGGGTCAGGGCCTGGCGGCCTGGTTTTATCAGGTCATACAGATACCGTCCCCTTTGACGAAGCGCTTTGGCAACTCAACCCCTTAAAGATGACCGAAAAAGATGATCGCCTATACGGGCTCGGCTCGTCAGATATGAAAGGTTTTTTTGCAGTGGTCTATGCCGCCCTTGAGCCCTTGTTAAAGCAAGAGCTGCCCTTTAAGCAACCTCTTATCATTCTGGCAACCGCTGATGAAGAAAGTTCAATGAATGGGGCCCGAGCACTGGCTAAATTAGGCAAGCCTAAAGCCCGCTATGCGGTGATAGGGGAACCGACCGGTTTAAAACCCATCAACATGCATAAAAGTATCATGATGGAAACTATTCGAATTCAGGGTCAAAGCGGTCACTCTTCCAACCCCGCTTTAGGTAAAAATGCATTGGAAGCCATGCATGAAGTTATTGCTGCTCTGCTGAAATTTCGTCAACAGCTGCAGGCCGAGTATCAAAATCCACATTTTGATGTAGACGTTCCGACTCTAAATCTTGGCGCCATTCATGGCGGCGATAACCCTAATCGAATTTGCGGACACTGTAAGCTGGAGTTTGATGTTCGGCTTTTGCCAGGTATGGCCAATGATTCTATTCGAGAAAAAATCAGGGATTTAGTAAAACCCATCGCGGATAAATATCAAACTGAAATTAACCTGGCACCTTTATTTCCCGGCATAGAAGCCTTTGAAAATAAAGACAGCGAGCTGGTACGTATCGCTGAAAAACTAACCGGCCACAGTGCCATGAGTGTGGCCTTTGGTACTGAAGCACCATTTTTACAAGAACTGGGTATGGATACGATTGTGCTGGGGCCAGGTTCTATTGACCTTGCGCACCAACCTAATGAATATATGGCTGTTAATCAGGTGCAACCGGCTATCACTATTATTCAGGATTTAGTGAAACACTGTTGTTTAATGTAAACCAAAAAAGTCTGCTATCGATCTTGATTTCAACTGATCGACGCAACACTTTACTCTTATAACAAAAGGATGGAGTGTTGACCATAAGTTATAAAAACAGGCATGCAAAACCAATAATTTTCAGAACTCTAGTTTCTGACTTTCGCAATTAAATCTAAAATCGCACTAATTACAATATCTGGCTCGTCTACTTGAACATAGTGGCCACTTTCCATAGCTAATATTTGCTGGCTGTCTGTGGATAAATTCAATTGATCTGCCTGAAGTTCATTCCAAATTCGTGTCATATCATCTCTGAATTGTTCTGGCATAATATCGTTCCGTGTAGGAGAAGCCCCAGTAATAACCACTACTGGAATATTTCCAAATGATGTTATTTTGCTTGCTTCCTCAGCTAAGGCTCCTATGTTTTCCATCTCATCAAACGAACCACTGAGGTTGTTGGGACCAATACTTACTCCCACAACGTTTATTCGATCATCTGCATTTGTGTTGGGAAATATAGAAGGCATAGTAAAGCGTACAATGCCAAATAAACTGACCATATTTAACAGCCATCTAGGTGGCGTTTGATTAAGCTCTGATGGAATTCGGTTAAGCTGGTCGGGGTGTGACGTATCTACCAATACGACAGCAGCAATATCTTCGGCATACTTTGTGATAAATGGACGCAATGTAAGTCCAGCTAGCGAATGCCCGACTAAAATATAGGGTTTAGGAAAATTTCCTTGTTCCAGCAAGGCTGCTAAATCCTCACTCATAGCTTCCCCATTTTTGGCTTTGTTTCCCCGTTCGCTCCAAAGAACTCCAGCCCTATCGTAAGAAACAGTAGAGGTAGAGCGGGAAACCGCTGCCTCAACCTTATACCAAGGTATATGGCCCCTAGCATCTAGCCCAGATTCGAACACTACTGTAGGGCCGCCACTGCCTTGCCTAAGAAAATGAAGGCGATGCCCGCCAACATCGACGAATTCACCTTCAGGGCTGTAATTGTTCTTAGCTATTAATCGGGAAGCCTGCTCGTAAGTAAAAGTAATTGCTAACAGCGCTATAACAAGAGACACGATGCCCAATGAAATTCGTTTTAACCACTTCTTCATTTTATTCCCCAGAAACCTTTATCCAATCAATTATTCTAACAATTATGCTCTATTAGCTTTCCAACTCACTCTTCATCACGTAAAGCTGGTCCAAAATCGGTTGAATTTTCTTTTTAATTCGATTCTGATATCCGAAATAACACCCTATAAATACCACAACTGCCAGCACCCAGTATATCCAAAGGCCGAGGTCGGGAATGTAGCTTCCAGTGCGCTGCATATAGCCACCATAGGAGACTAAAATCACGGAGATGATAAGCGGGGTTATTAGCCCCCAGTGGGTTACTGTATTCAGCAGCCTCACCTCTTTCTCTCTTTTTTCTATTTGAATATTTATTTTGGAAGACAAGGTCCAATCATCTGTTGTCGATACCCTTCGTAAACTAATGGTTTTAGCAGCGGTAAAAACACCGCACGCTACCATTAAAAACGCACCCAGTTGCATTGGCAGATTTAGCCCCCAACTAGGTGGACGGACAAAAAATACCAAGAGAACAGCAATGATAGCCACAATCCAAGCAAGAAAGTCTCTAGCCCAGTATAAGTTTGCTCGGCGGTCAAACTCATCTACCCGGCGACGAATATCGCTAAATTCAGTTATTTTATTTTCCATTGCTATTTCCCTCTCCCATGTGTTTTTCAAATCATCCAGTTGCATTACTTAACCTCCATATAGCGGTCAGTAAAAGCCTTCTTCAAGCGGCTAATACGTACTTGAATAGCATTGAGTGGAGTACCCAGGACTTCGGCCATTTCATGACCACTTAAGCCATCCAGATACATCATCAATACTGAAGTATCTATATCGTTGAGTGAAGCCATGAAATCGTCCAGTATTTCTGCCTGGCAGCGGTCGCCGCTCATTGCATCTGTTTGCTTTAGACTGGTTAATTTTTGTTCGCCTTCACGCTGTTTGACGACTTTACGTAATCGGGTCATGGCTGTGTTAAATCCAACACGATAAATCCAGGTTTCGGGCTTGGATTTACCCTGGAACCCTTCAAAGCTACGCCAGAGTTGTTCGAGAATTTCCTGATACAAGTCGTCGATGCCGCTTTCATCAGCATACCGCCTTGCTATCGCTCGGATACGACCAGAATGATCTTTAATCAGCTGCTCAAATTCGGGCGGCATCAATCAACCTCCATTGCTGGGTTATCATTTATTTCTTTATTGTTAGGCTCTACTTATTGGTCGCTACAATAGTTAAAAACTTACAAATATTAAAGAGTATATTCGGGGTCAGACCACGTTTTACCTACGGAGAGTATATTCGGGGTCAGACCACGTTTTACCTACGGGAAAAATCAGCGAGAA
This sequence comes from SAR86 cluster bacterium, assembly GCA_002746215.1. GTDB lineage: Bacteria > Pseudomonadota > Gammaproteobacteria > Pseudomonadales > Pseudohongiellaceae > UBA5109. The sequence continues at coordinate 406,614 of NVWI01000001.1, read as the reverse complement.
AGCGTGGTCTGTCCCCAATTAGCTCTTTCTTAGATGCGATCATTTACCGGAAAGTTACTGGAAGTTTACTGGAATAATGCTAGTATGTTTTTGCTACTAAAACTGAAAGATTAAACTTATGTTTACACCTGATTTTCAGATCACACCAGCACTGAGCAAAGCACTAATGGATATTGAAGCAAGCCGTCAGGCGGTTTCAAGCCTGCCTATTACTGTCCCTGTTTTAACCTCTTTACGTGAATCAGCACGTTTAGTTTCTACGCATTATTCGACGCAAATTGAAGGTAATCGCCTTACACAAGCACAGGTGGAAGACGTTATTCATGGCGGTACATTTCCTAATCGTGAGAGGGATGAACGAGAGGTAAAAAACTATTATCAAGCACTGGATTTTCTGGATACCTTGGTAAAAAGAAAAGCGCCCGTGATCGCAGAAAAGGACATTCAAACCCTGCATGGCTTAGTAATGAATGGAAAGAAGAAGCCAACAACTTATCGTGACGGTCAAAACGTAATTAAGGATAGCGGCAATAGCGCTATCGTGTATATGCCACCAGAAGCTAAAGACGTACCTGAACTTATGTGTGAATTGATGGCCTGGATTAACGATGAAGTGAATAAAGGCGAGTTACCGATACCCCTGATTGCAGGCATTGCACATTACCAGTTTGCAACGGTTCATCCTTATTATGATGGTAATGGGCGTACTGCACGATTATTGACCAACCTGGTTTTGCATAAATCGGGCTATGGCCTGAAAGGCATCTATTCATTAGAAGAATATTACGCCAGAGACTTACAAGCCTATTACCAAGCGTTGAGCATTGGTGAATCCCATAATTATTACTTTGGGCGTGCCGAAGCCAATATCACCGCATGGGTGATGTATTTCTGTGAAGGCATGGCGGACTCTTTTGCCAATGTGCGGTTAAAAGCTACGGAAGCCTCAAAAGGCATGAAGAGAGACCAGAGCCCACTACTGCGCGAACTTGATCAAAGACAAAAACAGGTGCTTTCCCTGTTTGAAAAAAGTAAATATATAACGACAAGAGAAATCGCTGACTTATTGGGTGTTCATACACGAACAGCGTTAAACCAGTGCAATAAATGGTGTGATGAGGGTTTTATCATCCGGCATGGGGCAGCACCCAAAAGCCGCAAATATGAACTGGCTGATAAGTGGCTTGAGTTGGTGCAGTGAAGCTATAGAGGCCAAGCCCCGTTCACAACTGATTATTCCAAGCCGTATGCCTTATTATCACGGTGTATTATGATACCTTAAAATTTATCCGGATTAACTACCATGAGAAGGACTATCGACATTGATGACCAGCTTTTAGCTGAAGCCACTTGGATTACAGGCATTTCTGAGAAAACAACGCTAATTCGTGCAGGGCTGCAAGCATTAATCGAGCGTGAAAGTGCCCGCCGTTTGGCTTTACTTGGCGCTAGTGAAGTTCAACTAAAACCTGTTCCCAGGTGTCAATCTTAATCAATATGATTCTAGTGGATTTCTGCCACTCTGATTTCCTGGCAGGCTGTTGGCAAGCGTAATAGCTAAGCAACAGTCGGCTAATAAACCCAAGGCCTTGCTTGTTTGATCGCCAGCACCCCTTCATAAGTAATCTTGAATTCTATTTCCATAGCAAACGGCTCACCGGCTTCAACCCCATAAAGCTCACGGAAACCGTTATGAATACGGTTCATATAGTCGCGTAAGCCAGTTCTATATCCTGCTGTGAGCAATAGCTCTCCATCACTTCTATTGGAACTGCTGATCTGTCGATCATTCAAAGGTAAAACAGAATTTAGCAGTAACTCTTCGGGTATAGATTCTGCATTGGGATTGGTGACCAGGTCTTCACCAACTTGCACATTAACGTAATAGGTTCGTCCTGGATTGACGCCAGTTACTTCATAGACAATATCGTCACTCACCGCAACACCGTTGGCAGCTTCGTCATCATAATTAGGATGTACCAGGATGCCCATGGCCGCAGAAAAATGATCTATTTTATAGAACTCTCTTTCTTCAAAAGCCCGGAAATTCCACAAAGAAGCAAACACCTGTTTTACCGATTTGGCAATATGGCCTTCATCCGGTCTGTGGGTGTAGGAATCATAAAGCCCAGCACCACTAAAGCCTGGGAGGTCTTCATTATTGGTGCTGGAGCGTAAACGTATGGGCATCTCTTCAGGGAACGCATTCTGCATCTCTGCCAGGGCTTGCAGCATCCAGGCAGGCATGTCGCCGCCTTCAATGCCATCACGCATAATATCTAACACGCGTTCTCGTTCGTCCGCATCGTCAGCAAAATCGGGCAAAGCCATCATGCGTTCTGCATCATTGTAAAAATTATTGTGCAGCATGAATTCATCGTAAAAATAAAAAGGAATGGCAAAGCCGTCTGGTATAGCTTCCGCTGGAAAACCCAGGGTCTGTAATGCCGCCACATTAGCGGCCTTAACACCAACATTGATGGAATCATTAAATCCAACTTCATGCAAAGGACGAATGCTGGTAACACTTAAATCCCTTATCGGGGTTTGTGGCTCAGCTGAACGCAAACTGGCAAAATGGTTTTCAACTTCAGCGGTACTGGCTTCACGAATTTCATAACCATCGGCAGCCACTCGAAAATATACATAACGTCCAATCAGCTGTTGTATTTTTTCTTGTTCAGTCGCATTGCGAATATAAGCATTAGGAATGCCATCTTGCACGGCGCGTAAATTGACATGTGACAATGGCGTTTGTCTAAAGCCTGTAATAATCCCGGCGACATGAGGCATTTCATWGGGCAGACTTTTAWATAGCACAACATCACGTAAACCTGGACGTTCATCGAGTTCCATCAAACGTAAAAGTCCAAAACCTTCAGCTTCATTAAGCGGCAGGTAAGCAATATCTGCAAACTCATCACCATCTAAAAATACAGGCAAATTACCTGCTTCAAACCGGTCACGCTGATTTTCATAGAGACTGACAGCTGCGGGCATCGGATGATAAGCAAGTTTATCTGCCAATATTGGCGCAACACTGACGAGCTCATCATGAGCAAGCTGTAGCAAGTCGTAAGGGTATCTGTCAAAAGGCTCAAACTCATAGGTGYAAAGCCCTGCTTCTCCATTCTGCGTACTTAATAAGGGTCTATAAACCAATACGCCACGCATCACCCTGCTATCATTTTGTCCCATTCCATCCCTTGAATTCATGCCGTAATTACGCATGAAACTCGAATGATTGCGGTGTCTTACCGTATTCATAAAATAGGTTTGTGGGTTGCCTGTATTAGCACCGGTAATAATAAATTTCACATATTCCAGGCTGATTAGGCCAGTATCAATCGAGACATCTTCCCCTTGATAAGAAAGACCCTCAAAAGATTCTCGATCTGGCAGACTGGCAAGTCCATCTCTAGGATCCATATCAGCGGGGTCGGTAAAATTGCTATTCCTGGAATTGCCAAAACCTCCCCCGCCAAAGCCTCCTCCACCAAAACGTCCACCAAAGTTTGATTCTGGCATCACCAATTCCTGATTGATCAAGCTTCCACTGTTATTTTTATCCAATGCCAGTAGGCGCCAGCCTGCTAAAGCAATTTCTTCTGCGGACAGCATCCAATTACCATCCTGATCAATTGCGCCAAGGATGACATCGTCTGTCAGCCCCTCAAACAGCTCGGAATTGCCAAGCCCTAACTCATTGCTATCCAGGCTGTCACTACTGTCAGCATCAAAGCTGGCTAGTATTGAAGGCAGTTGTTGAATTTCATCCCAGATCAACTCACTGTCACGATCAGTGTTCAAGCTATTTACCGCACGATTCAGCGTACTTGAAGACTGGGCGAGCAAGGCTGTGCCTAGCATCAACATCAAGGTACTAAGAACTAATAAACTTATTCTTTTCATAAGAAACTTGTTTATAACATCAAATTTTAAATATTGCTCTATAGCTGAGATAAAGGGGAGTGCAGCATTTTTAAATTTACTTTAGATAATCAATACTAAAGCCATACTCTTGCCCTTAGTTACCTTTTCAATCTTCCCTTAGCTTAAGTTCTCACTGTGGAACTCAACGCTTCGCATTTCAGATAGCCCTCGCTTATTTGTGACTTAAGCCAAGAGAAAGAACATTTCAGCAGGTTCCCAAGGACAAGAGCGCCGCTTATTCAGCTCTGTGTAAATTTCCAAGGAAGCTCAATGATGAGCCTGAGTGCTGACTAACAACCTAAGTATCAGAAATATTGGAGAATTTCCCTGATTTTCCTGTAAAATGGCCGCCCTTTTTACTAGTTAACGCAAAATGAGTAAATAACGTGTCCGCAGATACTAAACAATATGTCTCATGGTTCAGACATTCCTCGCCTTATATCAATGCATATAGGAAGAAGGTCTTTGTTATTTTATTGCCTGGCGAAGCCATTGCTCATGAAAATTTTCATAATATTGCGCATGACATTACGCTGTTAAACAGCCTTGGTGTCAAATTGGTGCTGGTGCATGGCGCTCGACCACAAATTGATCAAGCGCTTAAAGACGCCGGAATAAAAGCTAACTTACACGAAGAACCTAGCGGCAAACTTCACAGGCAATTACGCATTACCGATATCGATAGCCTGGTCCATATCAAAAGAGTCGTTGGTCAAATGCGTATAAATATTGAAGCGATGTTCTCAATGGGGCTGATTAATTCACCCATGCATGGTGCAGACATTACTATTTGCGGTGGCAATTTCGTTATGGCCAAACCTTACGGGGTACAAAATGGTATTGACTATGCACACACTGGAGAAATTCGAAAAGTTAACAGCGAAGCCATTCTTGCCCAGTTAGAAAGTAACAATATCGTACTACTGTCTAATCTTGGTTATTCGGCAACGGGAGAAGTATTTAATCTAACCGCTGAAGAAGTTGCTGCTGAAACGGCCATTGCACTTGATGCTGACAAGTTACTTATCTATAGCAAGGAGTCTGGCATTCTCGATAAGGAAGGCGTAGCCATAAACAAATTAAGCGCCGAACAAGCACAAAAGCTGATCGAAGAAAAAATACAACAAGGCGGTGTAGATGAGGCCTTAAAGAATCTGGAACTCAGTGTAAAAGCCTGTCTTGCCTCAGTCTCACGCTCCCAGGTTATTTCTTATGCTGATGACGGTGCAGTACTCACTGAACTATTCACCCGCGATGGGGTTGGCACTTTAATTACACAAGAACACTATGAACAAACTCGAGCGGCTTCTATCGACGATATCGGTGGCATTATGGATCTAATTCACCCGCTTGAACTTGAAGGTGCTCTGGTCCATCGTTCGCGAGAAAAGCTTGAAGCAGAAATACAATATTTTGCAGTCATTGAGCGTGAAGGCATGATAATCGCTTGTGCGGCTTTGTTTCCTCATGACAATCAAACTGCTGAATTGGCTTGTATGGCGACTCACAACGAGTATCGTAATAACAACTATGGCAAAGTCATATTTGAATATATGGAAGAAAATGCGCAAACCCAGGGCATCAAAAAACTATTTGTTTTAACCACAAAGTCACCACACTGGTTTTTAGAAAAGGGTTTTACTGAAAGCTCCGTCGACGCATTGCCTATGGAAAAGAAAAATCTTTATAACTTCCAAAGAAACTCAAAAGTTTTAGAGAAAAAACTGTAAAATCTTACATTAAGTTCAAATATCGCACTATTGAAAGCGGCATGAGCGGCATCAAAGCAAGGCAAAAATTGGTGAAATAGCGGCGTTTACTAAGCCTTGCAAATGAGCATATTGAGCCAATTTTAACGCAGCATTGATGATGCGCAGTAGCTTTCAAAAATAGGAAAATAGAATGCCTAAATACCGTTCACACACATCCACTAAAGGTCGTAACATGGCTGGCGCCCGCGCTTTATGGCGTGCTACCGGCATGAAAGACGGTGATTTCGATAAACCCATCATTGCTATCGCCAATTCTTTTACCCAATTTGTTCCCGGTCATGTGCATTTAAAAGATTTGGGACAACTGGTTGCGCGTGAAATTGAAAAGTCCGGCGGCGTTGCCAAAGAGTTTAATACTATTGCGGTGGATGATGGCATTGCCATGGGGCATGACGGCATGCTGTACAGCTTGCCATCCAGAGAAATTATTGCTGATTCCATTGAGTACATGGTCAATGCGCATTGCGCCGATGCCTTAGTCTGTATTTCCAACTGTGACAAAATCACGCCGGGCATGTTGATGGCTGCACTGCGCCTAAATATCCCTGTGGTATTTATTTCCGGCGGCCCCATGGAAGCGGGAAAAACCAAACTCGCGGGTGAAGTCATTAAACTTGATTTGATTGATGCCATGGTTGCTGCCGTTGATGACAATATCAGTGATGAACAGGCCCTGGAATATGAACGTTCTGCCTGCCCTACCTGTGGCTCTTGTTCTGGCATGTTTACCGCAAACTCCATGAACTGTTTAACCGAAGCCTTAGGCTTGGCCCTACCAGGAAACGGCTCAGCTCTTGCTACACATACTGATCGTGAAAGTCTTTTCCTCCAGGCTGGACGCCTGATAGTGGAGCTGGCTAAACGCCATTATGAAAACGATGACTATTCAGTACTACCACGTGAAATTGCCAACTTTAAAGCCTTTGAAAATGCCATGTGCCTTGACATCGCTATGGGTGGATCTACCAATACTATTTTACATTTACTGGCCGCTGCGCAAGAAGCCGAACTGGATTTTACCTTAACCGATATCGACCGCCTATCTCGCAAAGTGCCACAATTGTGTAAAGTAGCGCCATCAACTCCGCTTTATCACATGGAAGATGTGCATCGTGCCGGTGGCGTCATGGGACTTTTAGGCGCGTTAGATCGTGCTGGCTTATTAAACTCAGAAAACCAAATGATACACAGCCCCTCTTTAAAAGAAGCCTTGCTTAAATGGGATATCGCAAACCAGCCCAGCGATGAAGTGAAAAACTTTTTCCTTGCCGGGCCCGCCGGAATTCCAACACAAACAGCATTCAGCCAATCTACTCGATGGGACACTCTAGATGATGATCGTGAGAATGGCTGCATCCGTGATATTGAATATGCTTACAGTACCGAAGGTGGTTTGGCAGTACTGTACGGCAATATCGCCCGTAACGGTTGTATTGTAAAAACCGCCGGTGTCGATGAAAGTATTTTGAAATTTTCCGGGCCTGCCCGAATTTTTGAAAGTCAGGACTCCACCGTTAAAGCGATTCTTGACGGTGAAATAGTACCAGGTGATGTCGTTGTCATTCGTTATGAAGGCCCTAAAGGCGGCCCTGGCATGCAGGAAATGTTATATCCAACCAGCTACCTCAAATCTAAAGGTCTGGGTAAAGTGTGCGCCTTGTTAACTGATGGACGCTTCTCTGGTGGCACCTCAGGTTTATCCATTGGTCATGCTTCACCCGAAGCTGCTGAAGGAGGCGAAATTGGCCTGGTGAATGAAGGCGATACTATCGAAATCGATATCCCTAACCGGACTATTAATCTAGCCATCGGCGATGAAGAAATGGAGCAACGTAGACAGAATATGCTTGCCCTTGGTAAAGCCGCATGGAAGCCTAAAGAACAACGTACACGAAAAGTTACACCGGCATTAAGAGCATATGCAGCAATGACGACTAGCGCCGATAAAGGCGCCGTGCGCGACGTTGATCAACTATACAAAGATTAACTCCGTTGCAAGACCGGTGTAATGTCATAGGTGCAGAGCATCTTAGCGAGCAAACGGCGACTTACTTCGGTGATAACACCAAAACTTTAAAATAGAGCCTCTATGAAAGCTAGCGGGGATAAATTTGGACTGGAAAATATTTCTTACTGTCTTTGCTACCGTCTTTATCGCCGAGCTAGGTGATAAAACTCAACTTGCGACCATGCTATTTGCCAGTGATAAAGACGTCAGTAAGTATTTAGTTTTTTTTGCTGCTTCAGCCGCATTAATTGTTGCTTCTGCCATTGGAGTTCTAGCCGGCAGCGTCCTATCGGACTATATTAATGAAAAACATCTGCATTATATAGCTGGCGTAGGTTTTATACTTATTGGCGCCTTCACCCTGTACCGGGCTTAATGACTTTCTTTCCAGCACAAGAAAACTGTAATCATAAGGATTCGAGGCTGTAGTCTTAAAACCTTCCCACGATATTTCTCGCTAAATGCCAAGAATTTAGTATCACCTTCCAGTTGCAAGATTCCCCCTTGGTGCGGTAGTACTTATACTCTCAATATTTATTTGAAATTAAAAAGCCAATGAGTGTTGGCCAATTTCACCTTGGATTCTTTGATATGAAACAAAATCAAATTTAATTCCTGATGAGGAAACATTTGGAATTCTTCTAACCTCTTTCCAAGTGTCTAAACTTAACTTAGGCGCCAAAGTATCGCCTTCAAAACTCTCATGTATTTCCGTGATCTCAATACGAGAAGCAAGCTCTAAAAATTGAGAATAGATTTGACCACCACCAATAACCCAAACTTCTTTTACTCCAGAGCCGGTAATCTGTGGTGTCTTAGCTGACTCAATGGAATTAGCTTTAATCACCTCATCATTAGTAAATTCAGATCCCCAATTCAGCTGACGAGTTAAAATAATATTTCTTCTATCAGGGAGAGGTCGAAATTTTGAAGGTAAAGACTCCCACGTCTTTCTGCCCATGATGACAGGACTATTTTTTGTAGTGATACGAAAATGAGCCAGATCTTCAGGTAGATGCCATGGCATACTTCCATGATTTCCGATTACTCGATCTTGAGCTTGAGCCCAAATCAAATTTATATTCATTTTATTCCTTAAACCGCCACCGGTGCTTTTATGTGAGGGTGACTCTGATAATCCACAATTTCAAAATCTTCAAACTGATAATCAAACAGCGAATCTGGTTTCCTTTGTATCTTTAATTGCGGCAAAGGATAAGTCTGCCGAGATAACTGCTGCTTTACCTGATCCATATGGTTTGAATAAATATGCACATCACCACCACTCCAGACAAAATCGCCTGGCTCCAGGTCACATTGTTGCGCCATCATATAAGTTAGTAATGCATAGGACGCAATATTAAATGGCACACCTAAAAATGTGTCAGCTGAACGCTGATATAACTGACAGGATAATTTTCCATCCGCCACATAAAACTGAAACAAAGAATGGCAAGGCGGCAAGGCCATTTCATCTACAAAAGTTGGGTTATAAGCAACCACCATGTGGCGTCGTGAATCTGGATTAGTTTTTATGCTGTTTACTACATTACTTATTTGATCAACCGCAGTGCCATCTTTGCCAGGCCAGGCTCGCCATTGCTTGCCATAAACCGGCCCTAATTCACCGGCTTCATCTGCCCAGTCATTCCAAATATTGACACCATTATCTTTAAGGTATTTTATATTGGTATCACCGTTTAAAAACCAGAGAAGCTCATAAATAATTGAACGTAAATGTAGTTTTTTGGTCGTCACCAAAGGAAAGCCTGCTGCCAAATCAAAACGCATCTGATGGCCGAAAACCGACCGTGTACCAGTACCCGTCCTATCGGTTTTAGTTGCACCTTCATCCAGAACGCGTTGCAACATGTCGAGGTATTGCTTCATGCCTTTGTCCTATTTATTAACCTTAACATTGCTCTTATCATTAGCCTTACCAAAGGTATTATTTCTATATGCAAGCACTACAACCAAGGCACCAATAATTATCATTGGCAATGATAGGAGTTGCCCTCTGGTTAGCCAATCAAACGCCACAAATATTCCACCATCAGGTTCTCTGAAAAATTCCACAAAACTACGAAACAGCCCATAGCCCAGACAGAACATTCCACTCACAGCAAAAGTCGGCCTTGGTTTTGCAGAATAAAACCAGATAATCAAAAACAATGTTAGGCCTTCCAGGCCTGCTTGATAAAGTTGTGATGGGTGTCTAACCAATGCGAAGGGATCCGTTGGGAACACCATGCCCCATGGCATATCTGTCGCCCGCCCGTAAAGTTCTGCACCAATAAAATTTCCCAGTCGGCCCGTAGCCAGCCCTATTGGCACCAAAGGCGCCACAAAATCCAGTACTTTAAAAACCGGTTTTTTAGTTTTACGACTGAATAAATAAACCGCTAATACCACACCCAGGAAACCACCATGGAAAGACATGCCTCCCTGCCAGACCTTAAATAAAGAAAGTGGATTATCAATCAAGCTGGAAAAATTATAGAACAGCATGTAGCCAATGCGCCCGCCGATGACGACTCCCATGGCGCTATAAAAAATCAAATCGCCTACTTGCTCATCATTCCAGCCAGAACCATTAATTGATACGCGTTTTTTTGCCAGCAACCATGCCGCGACAAAACCGATCAGGTACATAATGCCGTACCAGTGAATCTGGAGCGGCCCGAGTGAAATTGCGATAGGATCTATGTTTGGATATTGCAGCATACAGCGCCACAGTATAACGGTTTTTGTAACAGGAATGGGGATAAAAAGACGGGCTAACTATACTCTAACTTAGGCTTTAGCTGAACGTAATAATCTCTCTACCCCAGCATTATAAAGCTCCATGTCTATCATGGATTTTACTGTTTCACTGTCTTCAGCCTGCATGGCTTTTGCGAGTAATAATTTGGCCTGCTCCATAGTCACATTACGGATCACCGACTTAACTCTACCCAGGGCAGTAATGTTCATCGACAGTACCTTATACCCCATAGCCATTAACAGTATTGCCGCTCCCGGATCACCTGCCATCTCGCCACAAACGCTATAACGTAAGTTAACTCTTTCAGCATTTTTGGCTATATCATTAAGCACTTGTAATACCGACGGATGAAAAACCGAAAATAAATTTGCGACGCGAGGATTGTTACGGTCTACAGCCAGTAAATACTGAACAAGATCATTAGTACCCACCGAGATAAAATTTACGCGCTTGGCTAAGGCATCCATTTGATAAGTAATTGCAGGAACCTCAATCATGACACCAATATCAGGCCTTTGTATATTGAGCCCTTCTTCCAGTAATTCAGAATAGCCCCGGTCTATCAAGTGAGTAGCATAATCAACCTGAGCCATATTACTAATCATTGGTAACATGATTTGTAAATTATCTAAACCCTGGCTGGCTTTCATCATGGCACGCACCTGCGAAATAAAAATCTCCGGGTGATCCATGCTGACACGAATACCACGCCAGCCCAGGAAGGGATTTTCTTCGCTGATCTTGAAATATGGCAGTGCCTTATCACCACCAATGTCCAGTGTCCGCATAATGACGGGATTAGGACGAAAAGCTTCGAGTTGAGGTCGATAAATATCAGTCTGCTCCCTTTCAGTTGGAAAGCGATCTTTTAACAAGAAAGGTACTTCTGTTCTGAACAAACCTATACCTTCAGCACCACGCTTTTTGGCGGTAGCGGAGTCAGTAACCATGCCGATGTTTACCCATAGCTCTATTCTATGCTTGTCTAGCGTTTCGGCGGGCAAATCCTTAATGGCTTCCAGCTCTTCAGACAGTTGAACCTGCTCATCAAGCATTTCCTGAAAACGCGCTAACAATTCTTCCGAAGGGTTGCCATAAACTTTGCCGTTATAACCATCAATAATTAATTGCTTACCGTCAAATTCAGATAAAGGGATATCAATGACCCCCATTACTGCCGGAACCCCCATGCCTCTGGCAAGAATAGCAACATGTGAATGCCCGGAACCTTTGGCTGAAAGAATGCCGGCCAGTTTTTCCTTGGGAACGTCGGCGAGCATAGCAGCAGACAATTCTTCACAAACCAGAATGCAGTGATCAGGGTAAACCATGGTTTTCTGCTGCTTATCCTGTAGGTAAAACAGCACCCGACTGCATAAATCTTTTATATCAGTAGCACGTTCACGTAAATAATCATCATCGATCAACTCCATGCTATTAACATGTTCCAGCGCAACACTGGCTAATGCCCCTTGTGCCCAACTGCCCTCTTTAATTTTGGCAACCACTTCATTGCCTAATGCCTGGTCACTCAACATATGTAAGTAAGCATCAAACAGTTCACGCTCTTCCGGCCTGAGCTGACTTTTGATCTTCATCTTTAACTCACTGATATCGACTCGTACCGCATTCAAACAATCGTTAAAAAAACGTATTTCAGCTTTTATATCTTTGCACTGACGTTGCGGAATTACAGTGAGGTCTGCTGGAGCAAACACAGTAACTGCTTGAGCTATTGCTATACCCGGCGCACCCGGGACACCGTCAAAACTGACATCAATGGTTTTAATGCCTGAGGGACTAAAGCCCGTAATGGCCCCTCTGGCCTCAGCATTGGCAATCACCCCTGCCAACTGAGCAGACAAGGTAATTAAAAAAGCCTCTTCTTCGGAATCAAAAATGCGTTTTTCTTGTTGCTGAACAACTAAAACACCGAGAACTTCCTGATGATGAATTATCGGCACACCGAGAAAGGATTCATATTGCTCCTCACGGGTTTCTGGTAAATAAACATACCTGGGATGGGAACTGGCATTATCCAGATTAACGGGTTCAGCTCTAAGCGCAACAAAGCCCACCAGACCTTCTTCTGCGCCCAGGCTTACCTTGCCTACAGATGCCTGATCAAGACCAATGGAAGCCATCAGCACATAGCGATCAATATTCTGATCCAGCAAATATACCGAGCACACTTTGGTATCAAGCGCACGCTGTACCCTTTTGGTAATGATGTCCAGGCTAGTGTTGAGGTCTTTAGCCCCATTCACTTCCTGAATGATGCTGCGCAAAGTATCTAGCATAATATTAGTAGTCTAGGATGAAGGAGTGCCTGTCTGCCTGACTTTCGCCCCTTCTCTAATTTTCGTAAGGGGCCAGTTAAGCGCTTCACTTAAAGGCTGGCAAAACTCTTCCAGGGCCTGGCGATAGACGTCCCGTTTAAAGGAAATCACTTGATCCAATGGACTCCAGTAGTCAATCCAACACCAATGATCAAATTCAGGTTTATCAGTATGGTCGAAGCGAATCTTGTCAGTATCACCCAATAGTTTAAGCAAAAACCATTTCTGTTTTTGCCCGATACAAACAGGGTAAGAATTCTGACGAATGTATTGTTTCGGTAAGCGATAAGGCAACCATTCTACAGTTGCAGCGACTATCTCTACATCGTCTGGTTCAAGGCCAACTTCTTCGTGCAACTCCCTTAAGGCCGCTAATTCAGGCGCTTCATTCTCCTGTACTCCACCCTGTGGGAATTGCCAAGCATCCTGCCCGGCCCTTTTGGCCCACAATAATTTGCCTTCATTATTAAATATAATGATGCCGACATTTGGTCTGAATCCGTCTGCGTCTACCACAATTCTCTACTTCCGTTTTTAAACTTAAGATCATGTATATGAAATATGTAATTTAAGGATTTTCATAACTTTCTACGTAATCTTCTGCACTAAGCAATTCATCCAGCTCAGCTTCATTACTTAATTTAATTTTATACAACCAGCCATCATCATATGGCCCACTATTTACCGACTCAGGGCTGTCATCCAGGCTATCATTGACTGCAACTACCTCACCACTTACTGGCGAGTATATATCGGAGGCCGTTTTTACAGATTCGACCACACAAACCTCGTCCTTTGCGCTCACGAGAGATCCTTTCTCAGGCAGTTCAACATAGACCACATCGCCCAGTTCAGACTGGGCGAAGTCACTAATACCAACGGTGGCAACACCATCATCTTCCAATTTCAGCCATTCATGGCTGCTGGCATAATACAAACCTTCAGGGGTTTTACTCACTTTTTATTTCCTCAACTTTATCATTCAGTCTTCCGCGTAATTTTGCCATAAAGACAGCATTTAGGCAGAAATAGCAATGGACTTCATCATAAGTAAGAGCCAGTCATCCTGCAAGGATTTATATGGCTACAAGATAAGTCTAGTTATCTAGCCGGGCGGGAAGACCTAACAAGCAAGAAAACCGGGATTAAACCCAGCAGAATCAAGGTTACTGAAGGCAATGCTGCGCGCTCCCATTGCCCTTCTGCTGTCATCTGATAAATCCTCACCGCTAAGGTGTCCCAGCCAAACGGGCGCATAATGAGTGTGGCTGGCATTTCTTTCATCACATCAACAAAGACTATGATTAATGCTGTCAGTAGGCCTGGTTTCAATAAAGGCACATATATTTGATACAACACTCGAGCGGGTGAAGCGCCTAAGCTTTTTGCAGCTTCGATAATTTTTGGATTAATTCTTTCAAATCCTGCTTCAACAGGCGCAAATGCCACTGCCATGAAGCGTGTACTGTAGGCCAACACCAGGGCAAATAAGCTACCCACAAGTAAAGGCCTTATGCTAACCCCAATTAAGTTTTGAGCAACTCCTAATATGGCCTGATCCAAGAAGGTAAAACTCAAAATAATGCCGACCGCTAATACAGAACCTGGCAGGGCATAACCTAGGGTTGAAATGCGTATCGCTAAATTTTGCCAACGTTTCTCAATCAGGCCCGCAGGCAATCGTTTAACATAGGCTAGCAATAAAGCAAAAAGGGTCGTCACCACCGCTGCAATCAACCCTAGCCCCAGGGTATTCAGCAAAAAACCAAAATAACGACTATCTAATTCTTCAGCTGCAATCTCAACGCACCAAAGAGCAAGCTGACCAACAGGCAGAATAAATGCCAACAGTAATATCAAACTGCAAAACCCTGTTGCGGCTCTTGCCTGCCAACCTTTTAATTTGTAACGCTGTAAATTACGGTTATTTTGTTGCGTATACCTCGCCTGTTTCCTGCCTTTTTGCTCAGCGAATAACATGACAGCAACAAACAATAACAATAGGCTTGCAAGCTGGGCTGCCACGGCCAGGTTAAATAAACCATACCAGGCACTATAGATAGCGGTGGTAAACGTGTCGTAATTAAAAATTGAAACTGCGCCAAAATCTGCCAGTGTTTCCATTAAGGCCAAAGCAATACCCGCAACTATAGCCGGTCTGGCAATGGGTATGGCTATTTTGAAAAAGGCTTGCCAATTAGTTTTACCGAGTATTCTGCCAGCATCCATCATGCTGCGGCCCTGTGTCAGAAAAGCACTACGTGCGAGCATGTAAACATAAGGATAAAGCACCAAACAAAACACCAGGATTACCGCTCCTGACGCTTGCACATTCGGGAAATAAACCTGATTACCAAACCATCCACGCAAGGCTGTCTGTATAGGGCCCGTATAACTCATCAAGCCTAAAAAGACGAACGCCATGACATAAGTTGGGATGGCCAATGGCAGCATTAGCGCCCATTCAAATAATTTTCTACCTGGGAAAGCACAGACTGAGGTTAACCAAGCAAGACTTACGCCGAGAGCTGTAACGCCAACGCCAACGCCCAGCATCAGTATTAGTGTATTGAGTAATAAGCGGCCAAGTTTGGTATCAAAAAGATGTTGCCAGATTTCCTGTTCACCATTACCCACTGTCCCCCATTGGGTAAGAATCACAAGAATCGGCAGAACGACAACGGCAGCAATCAGGTAGGACAACACTTTCCAGGGCCAGTGTTTAGCACCACGCTCCTTGGAGACATTTTTAGAAACATTAGTTATTGCGGCGTTTGACATAAGAAAAGGCTTAGCGGTAATCCGCACGATCCATCAACATCACAGCTTGAGCTTGTAAGCGCCCGGCAGCTTCAACATTAATGCTGTCCTGAATAAAACCTCCCCAGGCCGCGACTTGCTCTGCAGAAGGCACAGACAGATTTGCAGGGATTTCAAGATTCATTTCTGAAAACATCATTTGCGGTTCTTCGGTAGATAACCACTCCAATAACAGTTGAGCTCCCTGAGGATTCTTCGCATAACGAGTAACTCCGGCACCGGAAATATTAACATGGACGCCTGAGGTTTCCTGATTAGCCCAGAACAGTGCCACGGGATAATTCGGGTCATCCACTTGCTTACGCCCCAAATAATAGGAATTCACCAGACCCACATCACATTGCCCTGCCGCGATGGCCTCAATAACTAAAATATCACTACTAAAAACCGGAGCGGCCAGATTCTCCACCCAGCCCTCAACAATACTCTGCGTTGCTTCTTCACCCAGCCTTTCTATCATTGTGGCTACTAGCGATATGTTATAAACCTCTTTTGAAGTACGCAGGCACAAACGCCCACGCCATTTAGAATCGGTCAAAGCTGCATAAGTAGAAAGCTCACCTGGATCAACCCGATCTTTGGCGTAAACAATTGTTCTGGCTCTTACTGAAAGCCCAAACCATTGCCCTTGTGGTTCACGCAAATGCTCAGGGATATTTTGTTGCAATACTGCGGAATCAACAGAAGCTAACAAACCCCTGTTTGCTGCTGACCAAAGATTACCCGCATCAACGGTATACAAGATATCCGCAAAAGTTGCTTCACCCTCAGCTTGTAAACGGGCAATTAGAGGGCCTTCTTCGCCCGTTTGATATTGAACTTCTATGCCGGTTTCTTCGGTGAAACGCTCGAACAAGGGTTTAATAAGATATTCCTGACGTGAGGAATAGACTATTACGGGCTCAGTAATTATCAGATTATTTTCAATAGAAGCATCCGCTTCAGAACCTGAAGAATCAACGACCTGCCTTTCTTCCGTACAAGCAGAAAGTAAGAGGTAACTTAGCGCGATGAATAAAACGCGTTTTAACATGTAGGGACTCCAAGCGGTCACTCTAGCGTAAGTGCCTTTAAAACGGCGCTAGATGATAATTATTCTCATTTGATATAGCAAGCTCAATTGTCCGCCTGCCGGCGTAACTCTCGTGCAATCTCACCCTTACAAGCCCATCACTTTTTTCATTAATTGGTGTTTAATGGGCCTCGCTTTGTCAACAAAGGTTAGGCCGACATTTCTCATCCAGCGCAGCATTAGATCATCTGAACCAAAACCACGTTTGAAGGCTTCCATTAACGTCATCATGCTCAGGTTATGGCCTTTGCGCTGACGCTGATAGCGACTCAGCACCTGCTCTGAACTGAAGCCTTCGCCCTTATCCAAAGCCTGCCTGATCACTTTACATAAACACTCAGCATCCAACAGCCCCAGATTGACTCCCTGCCCAGCTAGAGGATGAACGGTATGTGCCGCATCACCAATTAAGGCAAGCCCGGGCTTCACATAAGATGTGGCATGACGCTGCCATAGGGGGAAAGCAATACGCTTACTGGATTCTTGAATAGCGCCCAACCTACTCTCGAAAGCTTCTTGTAAGGCAACATGAAAAGTCGCTTGATCCATGTCCATAAGCCTCTGTGCTTTTTCCGATTCACAAGACCAGACGATTGAAGAATAGAACTGAGCCTCCCTGCCACTAGCCCCATCCAGCAAGGGCAGGAAAGCCAACGGGCCGCTCGTTAAAAAACATTGAGATGCTGTGAAATTATGTGAAAGTTCGGTACGTACCGTCGTCACTATTGCTTGATGTTCATAAGACCAGGCTTTGACATCAAATTCAGCCGCTTGCCGAATAAATGAATTGGCACCATCGGCGGCAATAATCAGCTTGCCATGTATCTCCGTGCCATCAGCCAGAGTTAATATGTGATTATCTCGTTGCGCCTGGTAACGACTAACCGGCACACCTTCAAACTGTTTTATAGCAACTTGCTGGCCTAACGCTTCATCTAGCGCTTTGATTATTACCGAGTTCTCTACGATATGCCCCAGAGCTAATTGCTGGATATCCAGCGCCGAAAAATTGATATTACCCGTGCCTTCTGCATCCCAGACATACATATCCTCATAGGGGCAAGCCTGTGGCGCAATTTGATCTCGCCAAAGATCTAGGGAATCAAATAATGCCTGGCTTGCAAGAGTAAGCGCCGAAACCCGAGGGCTGAAGCTATTAACATTTACTTTAGTTGCTTGCGGTTTCTTTACAGTATTCAGTTCATCTTTTTCCCCGCCTGCCTGCTCTTTCTTCTGTCCTTTTTTCTGCCCATCGACCAGAGCCAGTTTAAACACCTTGTCCTGACCCAAGTCACGCGCAAGCAACAGCGCCATGGTCAAGCCAACCATGCCTCCACCAACAATAACCACATCAAACTTATTACTATTCTCTTTACTCATTTTCGCCCTAAAAGCCTGCAAGCTTCTTGCAGTTTCATTACGTGACTGTATGCTTGGCGCATGCGCATTTCCAGAATTTATACAGACCAAGCTCTTAAGCTAGAAAGCCCTGTCAAACTGGATGGTCAGCAGGCCCATTATCTCAGCAAGGTGCTGCGCCTGAAAGCAAATGCTGAACTGATTTTGTTCAATGGTGATGGTTACGAGTATAAATCACTTATTACAGATATCGATAAACATAGTATTACGCTTGAAATTCAAGAAGCCGTCACCGCCAATTCAGAGTCGCCTCTACATACCATATTAGGCCTGGGCTTATCTCGTGGTGAACGCATGGATCTTGCCATACAAAAGAGCACCGAATTAGGGGTCACTGAAATAGTGCCATTATTCACCGCGTTTTCGGAAGTGAAGCTGCAAGGCGAACGTTTACAAAAAAAACTAAGGCATTGGCAGCAAATTACGATTAGCGCCTGCGAGCAAAGTGGCCGAAATTGTGTACCAATAATTCATCAGCCCCTGGAGCTTACAAGCTGGTGCAAAAGCCTGGATTGCGCACATAAACTAATTTTTGAACCCGGCGGTATAAGTAGCAATAAAGCATTATCAGGCCATAAGAATATAACTCAAGTTGCTCTACTTATAGGGCCTGAAGGTGGCTTTTCTGAACAGGAGCTCAAGCATGCCAAAAATACGGGCTTTGAAGCCGTTCGCTTAGGCCCTAGAATCCTCAGAACCGAAACAGCCCCGGTTGTAGCATTAACGTCTCTACAACTACTTTGGGGCGATTTCGCTATTTGAGTTTACGCTGAGTCTTATTCTAACTCTCACTAACAGAGCCCCGACATAAACCCTAACTCATAACAGGCCGTTGAAAAGCGTCATGAGCGCGGTCAAGGCAATGCAAAAATTAGAGCAAAAGCGCAGTTTACACGTAGTAAATGAGCATTTTGATCCAATTTTTAACGCGGGATTAGTAAGCGTAATAGCTAAGCAACAGCCTGATAGGAACTAGAGTGCATCTGGCCCGGACTCTCCGGTTCGAATGCGAATGACCTGCTCCAGATTACTGACAAAAATCTTACCGTCTCCGATTTTCCCAGTTGCAGCAGCTTTTGTTAACACCTCAATAATTTGATCAACGGCGGCATCATCAGCCGCGATTTCTAATCTGACCTTAGGTAGAAAATCTACGACATATTCTGCCCCACGATAAAGTTCAGTATGGCCTTTCTGACGACCAAACCCTTTTACTTCTGTAGCAGTAATTCCTTGAACCCCAACGCCTGACAAAGCTTCTCTGACATCATCAAGCTTGAATGGCTTAATTACAGCTGTGATCATTTTCATTATAATCTCCTCACATAACCCTGTTGATACTTTTCACGGGCTCATTAAAGTATATGCTACCTTAAGCAAAAAAACGATGATACTAAACTTACTAACAGCCTGCTCAATGTTAAAATAGAAGCCAGTCAGCCTCTGACTCCCCAAATCAAAAACTAAAGAAGATCGTTTTATGATAGATAAAGATTTTTTGGAAAAGCTAAGCACTCGTTTAAGTAAAATCCTGCCTGCTCCCGGACCAATACGAGAAGATATAGAAAAGCAATTTCTCTCCTTATTACAAAGTAGTTTAGGGAAATTAAACCTGGTGACCAGAGAAGAATTTGATACTCAGCTTAAGGTTTTGCAACGCGCTGAACAAACCATCGCTGAGCTAGAAGAAAAAATAGCCAAACTCGAAAAAGCCTCTCAAGATTAATAGCTAACAATACCCGCAATGATCAAGAATATGCTCAACAGCGGTCAAATTGACGATAAGTAATCGCTTCAAGTAAATGCCGCCTATGGATGCGGTCTTCATCAGCAAAATCAGCGATAGTCCTGGCGACTTTGAGGATTCGGAAATACGCCCTGGTCGACAGCTTCAGTTGCTGCATGGCTTTGTTTAAAAGCAAACGATCTGCGTTTTCTAATTGGCAGTAGCTTAGGATTTCCTGTTGATTCAAGTACGTGTTGGTTTTTCCAGATCTATCCAGCTGTCGTTGTCTGCATTGCTCTACTTGTATTTTTATCTTAGTACTATTGCCTTTGTTATTCTTTTGCAGCAATAATTTTTCCTGGTCAGCTTTGGTGAGTCTGCCTAACCCAATTTGCAAATCTATTCTGTCCAATAGTGGCCCTGAAACTCTTTGTTGGTATTTTTTAATTCGCTCCATGGAGCAACTACACTCACGTTCTGGATCACCATAATAACCACAAGGGCAAGGGTTCATCGCTGCAATCAATTGAAAACGAGCGGGTAGCCTGGCTTGATACGCAGCACGAGATATCAGTATGCTGCCTCTCTCAATCGGCTCTCTTAATGCTTCTAATACCCTTGGGCTAAACTCTGGTAATTCATCCAAAAACAGCACGCCATTATGTGCCAAACTAATCTCCCCCGGAGATATATCCTTACCACCACCCACTAAGGCAACGGCTGAAGCGGTATGGTGAGGGGCACGAAAAGGCACCTCAAAACTAGCTTTTTCAAGGACGTTTGTTTTTGCAATGGATTGTATCGCCGCCACTTCAAGCGCTGACTTTTCATCAAGCGCTGGCAACAGCGTACATAAGCGGTTTGCTAACATTGTTTTGCCAGTACCAGGCGGCCCACTCATTAACAAATTATGTCCACCAGCTGCCGCCAGAATTAATGCCCGTTGCGCTTGCTTCTGACCTACCACGTCATCGAGCGTTTCTGCATAAACCCGCTTTGCTGAAGCAATTTTTCTGGCTCGCGGTAAGTTCTTTTCTCCCGCAAGATGATGGCATATTTCAAGCAAATGTTTGCACAGCCTAATATCACTTGCGTCAACTAAACCGGCCTCATGGGCATTGGCGTCAGGGATAATGCTTTGACGCTGCGCTTCACGACAGGCAATGAGCCCAGGGATTACANCCGGTATAATTCTCAGTTCACCTGAAAGCGCCAGTTCTCCCATGAATTCAATCTGCGCAATACTCTCCTCAGGTAATTGACCAGACGCGACTAAGATACCAACCGCAATGGCCAAATCAAAACGTCCACCTGTTTTCGGTAAATCAGCGGGTGCTAAATTTACAGTAATGCGCTTCGCCGGAAATTCCAGCAAGGAATTTAAAATTGCACTGCGGACTCTTTCTTTGCTTTCTCTGACGGCTGTTTCTGGTAAACCAACAATGGAGAAACTGGGCAAACCATTCGATAAATGTGTTTCAACGGTAACCAGGGGCGCCTCAATACCGATATTGGCGCGAGAATAGACAATAGCTAGAGACATAAACTCTCTTCCATGAAAGCAAGCAATACACTATTTAATAGTTCAAATTACCAGGGTTGGCAAATTTCAATCTAAAATATTGGCCTAAAAATAAATTTGAGAAAGGAATAAAGAGAAAGAGAGAAAAGAAGAGGAAGGCAAGGTAAATGCCATCGACGGGCATTTACCTAAGACAGAAAATTGAAGGCTTTATTACAACGCGTCCAGCATGTAATCAACTGCGGCCCGCATTTCATCATCAGAACAATCGACACAAGTACCACGCGGAGGCATCACATTCAGCCCATTAATCGAGCTGGTATAAAGCGCATCTGCACCTTTGGCGATACGTACTTCCCATTGCTCAGCATTACCTAAAATAGGCGCTTCACTGATGCCAGTCGCATGGCAGGCCATACAAAATGTATTATATATTGTCTCTGCATCTCTGGGGCCACTAGCACCACCTGCAAGGGCTAAACCAGCAGCACACTCTTCTCCAAACACACAAACGGATCCCGCAGGATTTAGTCGTCCACGAATTTCATCGTCCAAGGTAGCAGCACCAGCAAATGCCGACAATACTACTAAAAATCCTGAAATAAGAGTTATTATCCTATGATTCACTTTTATACCTCTGGTACTTATTTTGCGCTTATTACCCTGCGCATATAGGCGTTGAACAATTTTGAGGGCGGCATTATACCTGTAAAATGCCCATTCTGGTACTTTGTTAAAATCCAGGCCCTACGAGGGCAGAACTGCTTCCGAGAGAGAGGCGGCCTTTCGATCCTTAGCAGATAAAGCTGGCTCGTCTATACCTTCGAGTGGCCAGGGGATACCAAGCTTTGGGTCATTCCACAGTAGTGAATGCTCATCATCAGGGGCGTAATAACTAGTGCATTTATATACAAATTCCGCTTTATCGCTTAAAACCAGGAAACCATGAGCAAATCCGGGTGGCACCCAAAAAACCAGCTTATTTTCAGCCGATAAAATGCTTGCTACATGCTGGCCAAATGTTGGAGAATTTTTTCTAAGATCTACGGCAACATCATAAACTTCACCTGAAATAACCCTGACTAACTTCCCCTGGGGTTGCTGCAACTGATAGTGCAGGCCTCTCAACACGCCTTTGACTGAAGCGCTGTGGTTGTCCTGGATGAAATTAGCAGTTATGCCTATATTTTCCAGCCAGCTTTCTCTAAACGTTTCCATAAAAAAACCACGCTCATCACCAAAGCTTTTTGGCTTAAAAAGCAGCACATCAGGAATTGCTGTCTTAATGATTTCCATTAATAAACCTTGTCATTAAGCACTTGATATAAATATTCTCCATACCCACTTTTACGAAGCGGCTCAGCCAAAGTTTGCAGCTGCTCAGCATCAATAAAATTCATTCGATAAGCGATTTCTTCAGGGCAAGCGATCTTTAAACCCTGACGTTCTTCAATAGTCTGCACAAACATACTGGCAGCTAATAAACTTGCATGTGTCCCGGTATCCAGCCAGGCCGCACCTCTTCCCAGTATTTCAACAGTAAGCTCGCCGGCTTCCAGGTATTCCCGATTTACATCAGTAATTTCCAGCTCACCTCTGGCGGAAGGTTTAACATTTTTAGCGATATCTATAACGCGGTTATCATAAAAATACAGCCCGGTAATCGCATAATTTGATTTTGGTGTAGCCGGTTTCTCTTCAACAGAAAGCACGCTGCCATCATCAGCAAACTCAACCACTCCATAGGCCTCAGGGTTTTTCACATGATAGCCAAAAACAGTTGCGCCTTTTTCTTTACTGGCGGCATTGAGTAATGAATCCTGTAAGGAGTGCGAATAAAAAACATTGTCACCAAGCACCAAGGCTACAGAATCATCACCGATGAAATCTTCTCCAATGAGAAATGCTTGTGCCAGACCATCCGGCGACGGTTGCTCTGCATAAGAAAATTTCAGCCCCCATTTTTCACCTGTACCAAGCAGGCTTTCAAATACAGGCAAATCTCTGGGTGTTGAAATTATTAATATTTCCTGAATACCCGCGAGCATAAGAGTACTCAGCGGATAATAAATCATAGGCTTATCATAGATAGGCAGAATTTGTTTACTAATCACTTGAGTAATCGGGTGCAAACGAGTGCCTGACCCACCGGCAAGTATTATACCTTTCATTCCTGTACTCCTGTCTCAGCACCAAGACGTTGTAATTGGTAACTGCCATCTAGCACCGCTTGCCACCAAGCTGTATTTTCCAGATACCAAAGTACTGTTTTACGCATGCCACTTTCAAAACTTTCTTGTGGACGCCAACCCAATTCTTTTTCAATTTTGGAGGCATCGATGGCATAACGTAGGTCATGCCCGGGCCTGTCCTTAACAAACTCAATTAAGTCCGCATAACCTTTACCAGAAGTTAATGAGTTAGGATTGTCTGGTGCCAGTTCTTCGAGGATAGAGCAAATGCTCTGTACGACTTCTATATTTTGTTTCTCATTATGCCCGCCGATATTATAAGTCTCAGCTACTTTGCCCTCAGTGATCACTTTATAAAGCGCTCGGGCATGGTCGTCGACAAATAACCAATCGCGCACTTGAGTGCCATCGCCATATATCGGTAAAGGCTCACCTTTAAGCGCATTCAGTATTATATGTGGAACTAATTTTTCCGGAAAATGATAAGGCCCATAATTATTAGAACAATTCGTTATCACAACAGGGAAACCATAGGTTCTATTCCAGGCCCGAACCAAATGATCAGCACTGGCTTTAGAGGCTGAATAGGGAGAGCTCGGGTCATAGGAGGTGTCTTCCGTAAAGAAACCCTCAGGGCCATCAAGGTCACCGTACACTTCATCGGTCGAAACATGATGGAACACAAAAGCAGATTTTTTTTCTTCTTCTAACTGTTCCCAGTATCCACGGGCAATATCCAACAATTGATAGGTGCCGACTATATTGGTTTGAATGAATTCCCCAGGGCCATCAATGGAGCGATCAACATGCGACTCCGCAGCAAGATGCATAACGGCATCGGGTTGGTGCTCTTGAAAAACGTTAGTTAAGGCGGCTTGATCGCAAATATCGACCTGACAAAAAACGTAACGCTCAGACGGCAATACCGTCGCAATAGAACTCAAATTACCCGCATATGTCAGCTTATCGACATTGATAACTTCATCTACGGTATTTTGTAATATATGGCGAATGACGGCACTACCAATAAAGCCTGCACCGCCCGTTACAAGGATTTTCAATTTTTGAACTTCACATATGAAAAAAGGTGAACCTATTCTATTAAAAATAGAACCTGCTTAATAGACTAAAGCTTAAGCATTAACACTTTCTTTAGCTCATCCTGCCATTTTTGCCCTTCAAAATTAATTGCTTCGTAAGTAGCAGTCTTATCCAGTACTGAAAATTCAGGCCGCTGTGCTGGTGTTGGATATTCCTGAGTACTGATTGCTCGCAGTGAAATCTTTTTACTGAGCAAGCCCAGCTCCAAAGCCTGCCGCTGTATTTCAACGGCAAAGTCATACCAACTGGCTTCGCCTTGGTCCGTCCAATGATAAATACCTTTTAATTCCCTGTTAGCAACAAAACGCCACACTACTTCTGCCAGGGTGCGAGCTGAGGTTGGGGTGCCAAACTGATCATTTACGATACTTAACTCATCACGTTCTGCCATCAGTTTTAGCATAGTATTGACAAAATTATGACCTTCAGCCGAATACAACCAGGCTGTTCTGATGATCGTGCTTTCTGGCCTAAGCACCATAAGCGTTTCTTCGCCGGCTAACTTACTGGCGCCGTAAATACTAGCTGGCGCAGTTACATCCTCAGGCTTATAAGCTGTTTGCTGCAGCCCACCAAAAACAAAGTCGGTTGAGAAATGAATAATACGGCAATCTTTAGGGCACGCCTCGGCCAGCATGGCCGGGCCTTGAGCATTCACTTTAAACGCTCGCTCTTGCTCTGACTCGGCGTTATCAACCTGAGTATAAGCAGCTGCATTAATAATTGTCGTTGGTGCCAAATCTTTGTAAACAGATTGATGCTGAGCTAAATTGCAAATATCGAAATCTTTAGAGTTAAAAGTAAATAGCTTTACCTTAGCCGGAACGGTTTCTTGTATGAGACTCCCCAGCTGACCAAAGCCACCAAGTAAAACAATTCTTTCTTGCATCTCTTTTTATTACTCTACTCGATTAAAAGAATAATGAGTGTAAATAAAAACGCCCATGATGCATAACATCATGGGCGTTTTTATTTTTACAAAGACTTTAGTGTATCTTTACCATCTTATCTACATACTGCTGCGTTCCATCTCAACCAAATAATCAACCACTTCCAACATATCAGTCTGCGTAGGCACAGCCTGATTGGTCACAATGCGGTACTTACCATTTACAATTAAATTTGGCGTGCTACGAACGCCATAATCTCGCATGTTTGTATTAGCGCGATTCACTGCTGAGGTTACTGTGAAAGAATTCCAGGCGGCATCAAATTCATCGCCAGAGACGCCCTTACCCATGAAATAATCTTTAGCTGCGGCTTCTGTTTGTAAATAGTTCGCGCGCAGTAATATTTCATCAAAAATTTCACTGTGCGTTTCTTCAAACACACCCAGTTCCACGGAAGCGTAATAAAGTTGAGCATGTGTTTGCATCATGGCATTCCACATACCGGGGCTACGGACAAAGACAACGTCTTCAGGCGCATTAGCTTCCCAGTTTTCAATCAATGGTTCAAATGAATAACAGTGAGTACAGCCATACCAAAAAATTTCAACAACCTCTATTTTATTTGAGTCAACTGTACGAACTGGCGAATCCAGTTCAACATAATGTGTGCCTTCAATGTAGCGCGCAGGCTGTGCTAAAACTGAAACACTCATTGCCGCTAAAATTGCCACTAACGCAAAGGCTTGCAAAACAGGTTTAAGTAATACTTTCATGATGATCTCCAGACTAAACTTAAATTCGGTTTTTTATTCTAAAAGCTTTCTAAAGCTTGGGTTTATTTTTGTTTAGTAGCCAATCGCAGCTCGCTACTAACTATCTTCTTTTCATTTGTGTCGGCTAAAGATACAAAAAAGGGCGCTACTTGGCACCCTTTTTATGACAGTCAGCTTAATACTGGCTGAATAATTCATTTTTTTTCCTTATTCAGCTCGCAGCCCAGCAACATAAGAGGCTAAAGCCTGAATTTCAGCATCATTAAGTCTGGCAACATTATCCTGCATAACTGCTGCAAGATCGTTGTTTCTGGTGCCATCACGAAATGCTCGCAATTGTGATTCTGTATAAGCGGGATCCTGGCCGCGTAATGCCGGATAACCAGCGCCATTATTACCTGCACCTGTTGGTGAATGGCAGGCAGAACAAGCGGCGACACCAATATCGGCATTGCCAGCACGATAAAGCGTTTGACCAAGTACCAACGCTGATTCCTCTGCCGCACCACGTGCTTCCTCAAGCGAGGCGTAATGTGCTGCAATATCCGCCAGGTCTTGATCTGAAAGACTGTTCAGCTGGCCGGCCATAAGAGCAATGTCTCTTGCCCCGCTTTTAATATCTTGTAATTGCTTATACAAATAGCGTTGATTTTGACCGCCAAGCCTGGCAGCACCTGGCACTACTACGTCATTACCACTGGCACCATGGCAAGCGCCACAGACGACGACTTTTGAGCTGCCATTGGCCGCGTTTCCTACCATCTGAGCTTGAGCTGTAGTGCTAAAAGCCAAAGCAGTAAATAGTGCAACAAGAAAAATTCTGTTCATGCGTGTTTCCATCAAATAAAAGCTAATTTAAATAGAGCCTAAACTAAGCGCTAAGGCCCTTGTAGGCTAAGCTATTGCGGCCATAAGGCTATGTTATACTTCCTGCCTGCTAAAAAGCGGGGGGATTATACCTCATCCCACTCCGATGACAAAGACACCTGGCACTGGAAAATCGTTCTACGTAAAATTGCTGATAGCGATACATGGTTAAAGGAAAGAGTCAGACAGGCATTATTTTAATGCCTTAAGCAAAGACAATTACCACAGTTGTCCTCATAAATTAGAAAAGGTTTCAGCGTCTACGGTACAATTCCTAGCAACACTTAACAAAACTCCTACAAGGGGCATCCCAACAAATGACTTATAACTGTTTAATTCGAGTTCTCCATGTCTAGAGCCGGCCTTGATTATAGAAATGCTCAGTTTTTGACTAGCGCGGGGACTCTGTCACAGTGTCCAGAAGACAATGCTCTGGAGGCTGCTTTTATCGGCCGCTCTAATGCTGGCAAGTCAAGCGCCATCAATATTTTGACCGAACAGCCCAAGCTGGCTCGTACCAGTAAAACGCCTGGTCGTACTCAATTACTCAATTATTTTGAAATTGCTGAAAAGCGCTACCTTGTTGACTTGCCCGGCTTTGGTTATGCCAAAGTCCCACCAAAAATGAAGCTGAAATGGCAAAAGCAACTAACACGCTATCTCGAAGAACGGCAGTCCTTACAGGGTGTTATTTTACTTGTGGATATCCGGCACCCATTCAAAGACAGTGACGTGATGATGGTTGATTGGGCCTCACGCGCACAAATGCCTTTGCATATTTTATTAACTAAAGCAGACAAGCTAAAGCATGGTGCTGCCAAAGCGGCCCTGCTAACTACTCAAAAACACTTAAGCTCGTCTGGAGACCTTATAAGCGTGCAATTGTTCTCTGCGTTAAAAGGTGACGGGGTTAACGGCTTGCGCAAGCAGTTAAATGCCTGGTTAATAAAACCTGAAGAGTAATTTTGAAGGGTGCTTTAATCTGCTTAGAATTTGCTTGCTGCTAACTTATAAACCTATCACTAATAAACCTATCACTAACTAGCACTAAAAAGTTGGGCCCTAACCACAGGAGAACGCAGTTAGGACCCTGTCTCCTATAAACGAAGGAGTTTTTAGGTCGTTCTAGTAGACTGGGAAATCGGGGAGAAAACCAGCCCACTAGTAAGTGTGACTGGCTCCGCTAAAAATAGTTCCACATATATCTAATTTTTTGCAAAATTATAACTGCTCGTGCAATGACACAAAGATGAAGTCAATGCGCTTCATCCCAATTAGCGCCAGAACCGATATCAACGATTAAAGGAACATCCAAAGCTGCCGCTGAAGCCATCCTGAATTCAACCCCCTCAGACAAGAGCGCCAGGTCTGATTCCCTCACTTCAAACACCAGTTCGTCGTGTACCTGTAGTAGAAGCCGGGCATCCAGCCCTGCAATATCCAGCCAATGTTGAATATCAATCATTGCACGCTTAATGATGTCAGCAGCAGTGCCCTGCATCGGCGCATTGATTGCCGTGCGCTCTGCCGCTTTTCTCAACATGCCATTGCTCGCATGAATATCCGGTAAATACAATCTGCGGCCAAATAGTGTTTCTACATAACCTTGTTCATTGGCGACCTGCCTAGTATCTTCCATGTAATCACGTACCCCGGGATAACGATGAAAATAACGTTCAACATATTCCTGTGCTTCATGACGCCCAATGCCAAGTTGTTTCGCCAAACCAAAGGCAGACATGCCATAGATCAAGCCAAAATTGATCGCCTTAGCACTACGACGCTGATCGTTGTTGACCTGATCAAGCGACACATCAAAAATTTCAGCGGCTGTCGCTCGATGCACATCCAGACCTTCCTGGAAAGCTGTACGCAAGCCCTCATCCCCCGATAAATGCGCCATAATGCGTAATTCCACCTGAGAGTAATCGGCTGCCATCAGGATCTTGCCTTCTTCGGCAATAAAGGCTTTGCGTATACGCCGACCCTCTTCCGTGCGTATGGGTATATTCTGTAAATTAGGGTCAGTAGAAGACAAACGTCCAGTGGCGGCTACAGCTTGTTGGAAAGTACTGTGAATACGGCCAGTCTGCGGATTAACATCCTGCGGTAATTTATCGGTATAAGTGCTTTTTAACTTGCTTAGCGTGCGGTATTCCAACAGCAGTTTCGGTAAAGGATAATCCAATGCCAGCTCTTGTAATATCGGCTCTGCAGTTGAAGGCTGGCCTCCCTTCGTCTTTTTAATAACAGGGTAATTAAGCTTTTCATAAAAAATTTTCTGCAGTTGAGCTGGTGAGGCAAGGTTAAATTCTTCACCGGCCAAGGTGTAGGCTTCCTGTTCAAGCTCATCCAGGCGCAATCCTAGCTCTTCACTTTGTTGCGCCAGACTAAAGACATCAACACGAATACCCTGCTGCTCCATCGTATAAAGTGATGGTAAAAGTGCTATTTCCTTATACTGATATATGTCTGCAAGCTCGCCGGTTTGTTTAAGCTTTACCGCCAAACCCTGCTGTAGCCGGAAAGTAAAATCCGCATTTTGGGCGGAATAAGCAGATGCTTTTTCTATCTCCACTTCAGCGTAAGTCAGTTTATTGCGCCCCTTACCCAGCAACTCTTCCAGTAAGTGTTTATCTTCTTGCAAGTAAGTCGATGTGAGTTTTGCGAGAGTATGTTTATGCGCAACAGAATTGAGTACGTAAGATTGCAACATGGTGTCAAAACGACGGCCCGCTAACTTGATACCGACATTAGCCAACACATGGCTCATATACTTTAGGTCATGCCCGGCTTTAAAAATGCTTTCGTCTTCCAACACCGGCTGTAAAGCCTTTAATACATCATCAATATTCAGTTGCTCTGGCGAGCCTTCATAGACATGCCCCAATGGAATATAACTGGCCTGGCCTGGTTTAACCGATAATGAGAGGCCCACTATCTGCGCGAGCATGAATTGAGCGCCATCGGTTTCAAGGGCAATGGCGAGTCGGTCGGTTTTTTTAATCTCGCTCAGTAGCGACTCAAATTGGTCTGAATTTAATATTGTCTGATATTCGATATTCTCTGGCTGTGGGAAAGCTTCGCTTTCATTGCTCTCATCAATAGAATCAGCCCCTTCAACAGACGCTGGCTCGCCCTCTACTTGCAGCGCCTCGGCTTTAACCCCCTCTGCTTCCAACTCCTTAACCCAGGTGCGAAATTCCAGGGTAAGAAACCAACTTAACAAGGCTTCTTTATCAACAGGCGAATGAACCAGTTCGTTTGGCCCGACGTCAAGCTCCACATCCAGTTTAATTGTTGCAAGCTCACATGACATTCGAAGCTGCTCAATATGTTCTCTTAATTTTTCGCCCACTTTGCCCTTAATGTCATCAGCATGTTCAATCAAGACTTCTGCTGTGCCATATTCGGCCAACCACTTCACGGCTGTTTTTGGGCCAACACTTGGCACGCCTGGAATATTGTCAGACTTATCGCCCATCAAGCCCAGATAATCGATAATCTGCTCCGGCGTTAAGCCAAACTTCGTTTTGACGCCTTCAATATCCAGCACTTCTTTGTTCATGGTATTTAATAAAGTGATGTGCTCATTTACTAGCTGAGCAAGATCTTTATCACCCGTTGAAATCAGAGTATCGCGTTTAAGTTCAGTTGCCTGTCTGGCCAGGGTGCCAATCACATCATCGGCTTCCACACCTGGCACAACGATTAATGGCAACCCCATGGCCTTGATAATTTCGTGAATTGGCTCTATCTGTGAGCGTAAATCATCCGGCATGGGGGGGCGATGCGCCTTATAGTCTTTATAAATGTCATTACGGAAAGTCTTACCCTTGGCATCAAAAACCACGGCAATGGGTGAATCGGGATATTCCTTAATTAAGCTACGCACCATGTTAATGACACCCTTAATTGCGCCAGTCGCCTGGCCGCGAGTAGTCTCTAATGGTGGCAAAGCATGATAGGCGCGAAATAAATAAGATGAGCCATCAATTAGGATTAAGGGTTTTTCTGGTAAGGGGCTCATCGTTGTAGGGGTTCTCTATGAGCTGAAGGCTCTTTACTGTTAATGGCTGAGGGCTCTTTGCTATTCATGGCTGTAGGCACTCTTTACTGCTCATGGCTGTAGGCACTCTTTAACAGACTGCGTTATACCGAGCATGAAATCGCGATAGCCGGTTTTATTAGCAACATAATCAAAGCCTAATATATCGATAGTCATCAGCGTCATATCTCGACCTGTTAACTGACTAATTTCTTCTGGATTATTAGAGGGTTCGAGTAGCAGGCATGACACATTATTTGCCGCCAAACTTTCCCTGACTTCTAGCACCTTGCGAATTCCCGGCTGTAATTCTTCATTGTCAGTATAGCTGGCAGTATGTGTCAGACCATACTGTTTTTCATAATAACGAAAGGCATTGTGATAGACGGCAAAAGGCGTCTGTTGCAAAGCCTCCAAAGCAGCATTGATTTCAACATCCAACATATCCAGCGAACTTAAGAAGTCATCCAGATTATTTTCATAAGGCTGGCGATTCTCAACATCAAGCAATACAAGCTTCTGCGTTAATGTCTCTGCAATTAGCCTGGCATTTTGTGTGGACAGCCAGACATGAGGGTCAATAGTGCCCGACACTGAAAGGCCACTTTCTTGAGTTAGTTCATAGGCATTTATCACTGTTGAAGATGTTGGGTCTATTACATCCGCCAATGCGGCTTCCAGTTGTGGGCCAACCCAAAGCAGAATATCTGCCGCATAAAGCGTGCGCCTTTCTGATGGCCGCAAAGACGGATGATGCGGGTCTTGAGCCGGCCCAATAATCAGGCCTGGTTCATTATTGCCCCCTATCCCCGTAGTAATTGCTGCGGCAATTAACTGCAAAGGCTTTATGCTGGCGCTAACCACAGGCTGAGCATTCGCCACAGTACCAATAACTAATTGGGAAAAAATGAATACGCTGATTAATACTTTGCGAGACAAAGCTTTATACCTATTTATAGACAAGCTGATTCTGAAAAGCCCACTATGATATATTACCTCGCCTTGTGCGCAAACTTGATACCGACACAAATCATTATTGTGATTGAAATTTGACCAAATTGCCGCAGTAAGTCGTCGTTCGCTGGTTGAGATGCCCCTCTCTTACGACATTGCTTCGGTTTTAAACGTCACCGGGTAAATTTATATAACAGCATTAACAATAGTAACGCTTGCTTGCAGGACTCACTTTGGAACGGGATAAGACACTTTTACAAGCTCAACACATTTCGATGGCTATCGATGGCCGTCAGATTCTGCTCGACATAAATTTACAAATTAATGAAAAGCAAATCGTGACATTGATCGGCCCCAACGGTGCCGGTAAAACCACCCTGGTAAAAGTTGTACTTGGCCTAATGAAACCGAGTGCAGGCACAGTTACGCTACGAAAAAATCTACGCATTGGCTATATGCCACAGCGCTTACATGTCGACAATAGCATGCCCATTTCGGTGAAAAAGTTTTTGCAACTAGCCGTACATGCCAAACCGGAGTTAATAGAAAAAGTCTTAGACGAAGTCAAAGCCTTGCACTTATTGCACTCACAAATCCACTCACTCTCAGGCGGTGAATTGCAACGTGTATTACTTGCACGCTCGTTAATTCAAGATCCAGAATTACTGGTGCTGGATGAGCCCGTGCAAGGTGTAGACATCAGTGGTCAGGCCGAACTCTATGCGCTTATTGCCTCAATTCGTGACAGCCATCAATGCGGAATATTGATGATCTCTCATGATTTACATTTAGTGATGTCAGCCACCGATGAAGTTATTTGTTTGAATCAACATGTCTGCTGTCATGGCCACCCCGAACAAGTTAGTAATGACCCTGCCTATTTAGAACTGTTCGGTAAAAAACAAGCGGCGGCTCTGGCCGTATACGCCCATAACCATAATCACAGTCATGCCCTGGACGGCGAAGTAGTCAATGGCGAAATGTTAAACGGCGACCACTCAGGGCATAAGCATGGCTGATTTTATTTTACGCGCCCTTGCTGCCGGATTATTAGTTGCTCTGATTGCAGGCCCACTGGGTTGCTTTGTCGTATGGCGGCGCATGGCTTATTTTGGTGACACCCTGGCTCACTCGGCCCTGCTGGGTATTTCTTTTGGCATATTAATAGACATTAATTTGCAGTTATCCATCATTCTGGCCTGTCTGGCTATTGCACTTTTACTGGTGAAAATGGAAAGTCGGCATCACTTAGCAACAGACACCATACTCGGCATACTTGCTCACAGCTCATTGGCTTTTGGTTTGGTTATTCTCAGTTTCACCGATGTAAATATCGATCTCATGGCTTATTTGTTTGGTGACTTACTCACCGTAACAACACAAGACTTACTTTGGATTGCTGCTGGTGTTGTCGCCGCCTTAATCGTATTAGCGTTTTCCTGGAATAAATTACTCACCATTACCCTGCACCAAGAACTTGCTCAGGTTGAAGGATTAAATGTTGGCAGAATGCGCTTACTGCTCATGCTTTTAATCGCCACAGTCATTGCCTTAAGCATGAAGGTTGTCGGCATGCTGTTGATCACTTCATTAATGATTATTCCTCCCGCATCCGTCAGAAACTTTTCCAATTCACCAGAAAAAATGGCGCTATCTGCCAGCCTTGTAGGTTGCTTAGCGGTTTGTGGCGGACTGCTGGCTTCTTTTTATTTTGATACTCCCAGTGGGCCCAGTATAGTTCTCAGCGCTGCCGTGCTGTTTATGCTTAGCTCTCTGTTTAAAAAGTAATCTCAAAGATTGCTGAGCGGGCTCCGCACGCCATGTGCTCCCTGCTTCAACACATGTGTATATATCTCAGTTGTTTTCACATCACTATGGCCCAGTTGTTGCTGGACAGTTCGAATATCCGCGCCTGCCTGTAAGAGATGTGTAGCAAAGG
Source organism: SAR86 cluster bacterium (assembly GCA_002746215.1). Lineage (GTDB taxonomy): Bacteria > Pseudomonadota > Gammaproteobacteria > Pseudomonadales > Pseudohongiellaceae > UBA5109. The sequence continues at coordinate 372,475 of NVWI01000001.1, read as the reverse complement.
AATGTCGCAAGGTATGACAGGAAATCTCTTTGTTTAAGCCTGCTTGTCTTGCCGCCAGTTTAATGCGTTTATTCACATTATTTTCATCATGATGATGGCGTCTTATCAAGCCTGATTGTGGATCAACACTCAGTCTGGAAGCTGGAAACAAATACTGCCAGGACAAACTCATTGCTGCCTTCGGGTATTTCCTCGCCAAGGCCTCCGGCATCCAGACTCCCGCGTACGTGGCGTTTTGCCGATCCTGCTGATGAAATAATTCAACTTGATTAATCTGCTGACGTAATGGCAATAACAACTCCTCAGCAAGTGTAACAATACGATGCTTGCCTCCTTTCCCAAACACGACCCTTAGCTGGCGATAGTCAAAATCAATATCCTTAACCCGCAGCCTGACCAACTCAATACGCCGCAGGCCAGAACCATACAACAACGCCGCCATCAGATAATGTGCGCCTGATAACTGACCCAGTAGCTTTTTCACCTCACTTACCGTTAAGACCAAAGGCAATTTACGCTGACGATTGGGTTTCTTAAAATGCAGAAGTGGCTCAAACTCCTGTGATAAGAATTTCTTTTTTAGAAAAACAATGGCGTTTAGTGCCAGCGCCTGCGTGCCAGGAGACACCTTACGCTCAACAGCCAGATAAGTAAGGAAACGTTCAATATCCGCCGCGCCTAACTCCTTTGGGTGTTGCTTTCCACAAAACACTATGAAATATTTACACCAATACAAGTAAGCTTGGATGGTGCGCTTGCTATAATTGCGAACGCGCATAAATGATTCTAGAGAATCTAGAAATGGAGATTTCGACATGTCAGCCCCTTCATCCTTGAAGATTAATTACCCTTTAAAAAAGAATAGCAGTCATTCTCGCGAGCGCAATACCTTTTTATTCATAAAATATTTTTTCATAAATTTAAACACTTTATTTTTCAACAACGTGCCTTGCTTATTTTTAACCGAAAAAATTAATAAGGTATACCCTCTAATAATGTTAATGAGGTCAAAGACCTCATTAACATGCTGTTATGTGCTTGGGTTACCTTGTGCAAATAAGGAGAATTTAGATTGTTAACTGGCTTTCTTTCGTTTTTAGGCGTGGTAATTGGTGCTTCACTTCAATACTTCTTTACTCGTCACATAGAAAGTCAGCGACATGTACGAGATTTACGCTCGAAAGCATACATGGATTATCTAAAGTGTGTATGCGAACAAGCTCAGTTTCGCCCCAAAATTGGCACCCAAGAACAGAAGGAGTTGTTCTCTCGTACAGGCGATGCAAAAGCAAGAATTTGTCTTTATGGTTCAAAGCAGGCTGTTTCCGCATTTTCAAGCTTTGAAGAACTGGGGGCAGGAATGGTGTCTAAAGAACAGAGAGAGGCTTTTACTGCAATGGTTTCTATCATGCGCACTGATTCGGGTAGTGAGGTTTGTGTAAATAATAGTGAGCTTCAAAATGTTTTACTGGGTATCCATGACTAAGCACATAACAAAGCATTTATGTCGCCAGCAAGCTGGCTGGGACGGCTTACACGGCGCTTCGCTCTGTTTCAGCCGCCCCATAATGCGGCGTTAGAAAAAATCAAAATCGATAGAGGAATTTATTTAGCATGGAGTTTATAAACCCAGATGATGTTGTTTCACCACAAGGCCTCTATAGCCATATTGTAAAAGTTCCTTCCGGAACGGAGTTACTATTTATCTCAGGTCAGCTTGGAATTAAACCCGATGGATCAACTCCGAATACAATTGAAGGGCAATCGGATCAAGTTTTCTCCAATATTGTTACAATTTTGAAATCTCAAGGGCTTGGAGTGGAGAACATTGTTAAACTAACAACGTTTATTGTTGCTGGTCAAGATGGGCAAGCTGTACGTAATGCTCGCATCAAATATCTTGGTGCTCATCGTCCGGCGTCTACAGCGGTTTATATTTCACAGCTAGTAGACCCAGCTTGGTTTGTCGAAGTTGAGGCAGTTGTAAGTACAGATGTAAGCTAAGATGAGCAGAAAATTTTCTAACAAGGCGCTACACGCAGACCGGCAAAAGCGTCACTTCTTTTGCTTACGCAAAAGAAGTGCCACTCTCGCCGGCTGGTGAGCGCGGCGTTAGTGGTCAGGTAACGAATGGAATATAGTTTAGAATTTAGCCAAAGATTAATAGAGAGTGCCGAATCAATAGAAGAAAGTGATGAGGCCGGTAGAGCGATACTATATTTAAGTATGCTCTCTTGTGAAATCAGTCTAAAAGCTACCCTAGAAGTAGCTGGCTTTACTGTGAATGAACTTAAAGCTAAGGGGCATCACGTAGATGTATTATTAAATGACTTAGCTAATTGTCAGTTTAAAGATTCTGGTGAGGTATCGTCAGGAATAAGGGCTAAAGTAGTAATTCCAGATACGGGTAACGGCACAGTTGGAGCTTTACTTACTGCGCAGGCTTCAGAGTGCTCTGTGTATCCAAATGGCATTAGGTATGGCGAGTTAGTTGAGCATTTTCCGCCAATGGTTATGCTTACTTGTGCAAAAGTTTTGCATCAATGGTGCAATCAAAATGTAGAAAATTTGGTGCGGCATGGAAACCACTAACAAGGCGGTCAAGTTTGTTCCGGGCTACGCCCTCCACGGGACGCAAAAATGCTGCGCATTTTTCCGCCCCTTACCGCGGCGTTAGGTTACAAAGAGAAATCGTGAAATTTCAACTAGAAAAATTCAATAGAAACATATCCGAAGAAGAGTTAATTGATGACTTGAAAAAATCATTTGAAACTCTTAGGAAGAATAGCATCTCATTTAGCTTTCGCTCATATTCTGAAATTGGAAAATTTTCTTCTAGCACAATTTCAACTAGGTTTGGCTCATGGAACAAGGCGCTTGAGGCGGCGGGTATTGAAGTAATGGAAGAAAAAAATATTAGTGATGTCGGGTTATTCTTAAACCTTGAAAACGTATGGGTAATTCTGGGTAGGCAGCCCGTAACAAGAGATATGGTAAAACCATTATCAAAATATTCATCTCATACTTATTCTGAGCGTTTCGGTAGTTGGCGCAAAGCACTCTCAAGTTTTGTAGATTATATAAATGAAGAAGAGCCGCCTATTAGCCAAGAAATAATTCAAGAAACGCCAACTACTAAATCCATTAAACGTCGTACCAGTAGAAATATTTCTGATCGGATGAGGTTTAGGATCTTGTCAAGGGACGGCTTTACATGTCAGTCTTGTGGCGCAAGCCCTATAAAAGAGCGTGGTGTAGAGCTTCATGTTGATCATGTTCTCCCTTGGTCAAAAGGTGGTGAAACAGAAGAAAGTAATTTACAAACTAAATGTAAGCAGTGTAATTTGGGTAAAGGTAATGCTTTTAACCAGTAACCTAACAAATCAATCAAGTACGTGCGCAAAAAGCGCGCACCGGACGCCAATCTGCTGCGCATCTTGTCGCCGTTTAGCAAGGCGTTATGTTTCAGGGTAAATTATGAATTCAAATGAAAGTCAACCCAGTAAGACCTTGGAGAAAGTGGTAGGTATAGCTACAAGTTTAGCTGCATTGTTATTTTGGTTCCTTGTAGTCTTTTTTCTAATAAAAGGTCGATATGATTTTGCTAGATTAATGATTTGCTTGTTATTAATCATATTCGCATTAGGCTTTAGTAAGCTTTCTTATCGTTTATTAATGGATAAGCCTAATAAAAGCGGTGGTCTTTTATCAAATTTCAGTTTGAAGCTTCTCTGTATATCGCTAGGAGTCCTCTCAATAATAATGGCAGCAACTAGCTTGTACGAAGGTGTTGTATTCCCAGCGCTATCAGGAGCTTTCTTGTTAATTGTTAGTCTTTACGGGTGGGATATTGCTGCAAAGAGAGCTGAAACTGATAAAAAAACATAACAAAAGCATCAAGTTTGCTCCGGCCTGTGGCCTACGCCGGACGCAAAAACCTGCGGTTTTGCGCCGTTTAGCAAGGCGTTAGGGCTCACTTGACATTTCGGCATATGTAAATACAATGTATGTATGACTGCATTTGAGTGGGATTCAACGAAAGATAAGTCCAACCAGAAGAAACACGGTATTTCTTTTGATGAAGCTCAGAGCGTATTCTATGACGAGTATGCAATACAATTCTACGATGATGTAAATTCCGAAACAGAAGAAGATCGGTTTTTGTTACTCGGTCTTAGTAGCAAGTCTCAAATTCTCATGATTTGCCATTGCGAGCGTGGCAAAGGTGAAGTGGTAAGGATTATTTCGGCTCGGAAAGCAACTACGAAAGAACGTAAGAGCTACCTAGGAGGCTCAATATGAAAAAAGAGTATGATTTATCAAAAATGAAGTCTCGTAAGAACCCTTACGCTTCAAAGCTGAAAAAGCCTGTGACAATGAGATTAAGTGAAGATGTTATTGGCTACTTTAAAGGAATGGCAGAGGATAGTGGCGTTCCTTATCAAAGCCTTATTAACCTCTATTTACGAGATTGTATTTTGCAGCATCGGAAAGTAGATATAACTTGGCAGCCAAAGCCCTAACAAGTTGCTGAACTCGTTCGTTACACTCACTGGGACGCCCGCCTGCGGCGCTCGCCCGTTAGCAAGGCGTTATAAGTCATTAGGAAAAAGCTGCTGATGTTAAAGTTTACAAAAGGAAGTCTTAATGTATTAAGTGTTTTTGCTACTTGGGGCTTCATGGTAACAGTGGCTGTTATGTGGGTGCTAAATTTTTTTTATATTGCTGAAAAACTCATTCTTCCTGTTTTAATTCTTTTTTTTAGCACAATTTGTACGCTGCCCACACTGCAAAAAAGATCTGACGATACAAGGCTTTAAGGCTGCACATCCTAAGTCCGATGGCAATTGGAGCAAAAGTGTTACGAAATGGTTCAGTGGTACAATTAATTGCATCCATTGCGGCAACGAGGTTAATACGAATGGCTTATAACAAGGCCATTAAATTCGCGCCGTTTATGGCGAGGTTAAAAGGCAAAACGATTTCTATCACTAGCCGTGGTATCGGCCAGTTCAAAACCTAGATTCCAAAGTCTTCACGCCAGAGTAAAACTCAATGCCAGTTCCTACTTTAGTAGCATTTACAAAAGTGGTAGCAAAGTTCAAACTCGAATCCAAAGGGATGCTCTTATTAATACCTTAAATGGAATCAAGTTTGGCGCTTTAAATTTTCTAGCATTAATCCAAGGTTCCGCTCGCGCTCCACAACAAGTATTTTTTAACTATTGCGTGCTGCCTTTTAACAAGTGGTCAAGTCGCCCTGCGGATTAGGACGCACAAAACTGCGGTTTTTACGCTTCTTACCTAAGCCTTAGGATCTATTCGAGAATTTACATATTGAAATTATTATAAGGAGAAGAAACATGAAAAAAATAATAACTCTTGGGTTAATCACATATACAGCTTTGTTTGTCACTGCGTGTGAAACAACAAATTCAATTCCATATCAAACTTCGACGTCTAACGTAATGGAAATTCAGCAAAGTTTAGGTGAAATAAACGCGGTTGTAACGTTAGGGACTTTTGAATTAGCTGTCGGTGTCGAAGAACGTCCTACTTGTAGATTAATGGGGCCTATTAGTGTGTCACCAGGCAAAACTTTACCTCAATATGTAAAAGATGCATTTCTTGATGAGCTTTTTGCGGCAGGCGTATATAAAACAAACTCAGATGTAGTTATTTCTGCAAAAATTGAAGAGATAAAGTTTAGCTCGATATCACCAGCTAGCTGGGATATTGCAATGAGAGTATCCTCAAACCGGTCACAAGGGTATACGATTTCTGTAAATTATCAGTTTAGTACAAGTTTTAGTGCATATTCAGCATGTAAAAATGTTGCTGATGCTTTTGGACCAGCCGTACAAGAACTTTTAAATCGTGTAGTTTCACATCCTGATTTCTCAGTATTGGCGGTAGAATCCTAACAAGTGCAGGCACAGGGATATGTTTTCCGCTTCGCTTCAATCTTTGCCCGTGCTGCTAACGTTATGTGTCCGTGAGGAATTTTAACTTATATTTATAGCTCTACTTTTTGTTGACACTATCATAAGCCTGCTTACTAGGCTTTGGTATTGTTCAATGGACAAAGACTGAAGAAAGTATTTCTGAATCATCCAATAAAAACATGAAGAAATATTTTCTTATAGGTGGCTTTTCTTCGTTAATTCTACTTATAGTATATTCATTAGAGGTTGTTGGAATATGGTAAAAATAAAACAGCTAATATTTGGAGCAACACATAACCAAGCGTTATGGTGCCTAGTACTTTGAATCTGACAAAACTCTCCCCTTATGCTAAAAAGACTTCGCTATCCCTATATATAGTATCTGCTAGACCAGACACAAAACCACTTGTGTATGATATGTTCTCGTAATAGCATACACAAAACAAGTTGTGTCGGATCTAGGATATAGAAATGAACCTCCGCTATCAGCATGAGTTTCCCCCTAAAAACATAGACTTAGGAGCGCTTGCAGCTCTTATTGGAAGGGCTAATGCCTCTTTATCAAGATATGATGGCCTACTAGAAAGCCTTATAAACCCTGAGGTGATGCTATCTCCTCTGGTAATGAAAGAGGCAGAGCTATCTTCAAGAATAGAAGGGACTATTGCAACCGCAAACGAAGTTTACCAGCAACAAGCTGGAGAGAAGTTCGAGCCCGGGAAAGATGCAGATATCCAAGAAATATTAAATTATAGAAGCACCCTGCGTAATGCTGAAAGAAGTCTGGGAGAGGACCCTTTATCTCTACATTTGCTAAGGCAAATGCATGAGAACTTAATGCAGGGAGTACGGGGCCAAGATAAAAACCCAGGGCAGTTCAGAGAGACGCAGAATTGGATTGGACCACGAGGTTGCACAATAAAAGAAGCTACTTATGTCCCTCCTTCACCGTTAGTATTAAAGGAACTCTTAGAACAATTTGTAAACTTTGCAAACAGTCTTGATGAGTCACTAGATCCAATTGTTCAAGCGGCTTTGATACATGCTCAATTTGAATTGATTCATCCATTTGATGATGGAAATGGCAGGATAGGAAGAATGCTAATACCTCTTTTTTTAGTGAGAAGGGGGAGTATTGTAAGTCCATCGCTATATATAAGTGGATATTTGGAAGCTAATCGAGATGAGTATTACCAATGTTTAGAGAATATATCTGGTAAAGGAGATTGGTTCGGGTGGATTAAGTTCTTCTTAAATGCTGTTGTTAAGCAATCTGAAAACAATCTTAATCTTGTAAGAAAGGTTATCGAATTGTACGATCGAAAAAAGAGAGAAATTTCAGAGTTACTTCATACAGACCAAGCAATTTATATTGTAGATATGCTATTCGACACACCAGTTTTCCGTGCAAATAAATTACACCAAAGACTCAATATTCAACGCCAAAGAGCAGCCCAATATATTCGGTCGCTAAAAGATGCCGGCATAATTGTTGAGATACGGCCATCCAGTGGTCGCACTCCAGCATTATTGTCTTTTGAAGATCTTTGGAAAATAACTGATAGGCAATAATAAATACAAACAATAGTGGGGTGCGGAAAGCGCCATAACAAGCCACTAAAGTGATAGCAGATCAGCGCATCTTAGTGGAACGTTATCTGCTAGCCCAGCATCAGGTAATCGAATGTACGCAGTGATTTTTACAGCAACTATGAATACGATTGATGCTGAGTATTCCTCTACCGCAGAGAAGATGAGGGCTTTGGCTTTTACTAAGTACGGCTGCAAAGATTTTACATCCTGTACTGAAGGTAATAATGAAATTGCTATTTCCTACTGGAAGTCTAAAGATCAAATTAGAGCCTGGAAAAACGACCCAGAGCATAAAGCTGCGCAAGAGCTAGGTGCTAAAAAGTGGTATAAATCTTATAAGGTGCAAGTCGTAGAGTTACTTAGAGAATATGAATCAAGCACATAACAAGTCGATAAAGTCGTCTTCAAAAAAGAAGCCAACCAAAAATGACACGGTTATTGGGGCCTTAGGTGCCCCCAGGGTTATAACTCATAAGTAGCGCCAACCACCAAAAAATATTGAAACAGAATGCCTTAGGTTAAAAAAGAGAACAATAAAAAAATGGAATTTATGGTTGCAGTTTTTATTTTTTCAGCGTCGGCAACCATCACTCCCGGCCCAAATAATATTATGCTCATGACCTCGGGGTTGAACTTTGGCGCTTATAGAAGCTTGCCCCATTATCTGGGCGTTTGTATTGGCTTTCCTATTATGGTCATGCTTATCGGATTAGGTTTCGGTTTTTTATTCGCCAGATTTCCAGTTCTACATAACCTTATTCAAATTATAGGTATCCTTTATTTATTATATTTGTCTTGGCTTATCGCTAATGCCGCACCCAGCACCTTAGACGCAAAACAAACTAAACCATTTTCTTTTTTTCAAGCGGTCTTATTTCAGTGGGTTAACCCAAAAGCCTGGATCATGGCGACGGGAGCAGTTGCAGCATTCACTTCAGGCGGCTCTGATATTTTTATACAGATTTTATTGATAGCCTTAACTTTCTTGATCGTTGCCTTCCCTTGTACCGCCATTTGGTTATTTTTCGGTGTATGGCTTAAGAAAATTTTTAAAAATCCATCTCATCAGAAAATTTTCAATATCGCCATGGCAAGCTTATTAATTCTTTCGATAACACCAACTGCTTATGATTTAATAAAAGACTTCATGGCTTAACCATCATTTTCAATAACATAAGGGGAAATAAATGAGCATACTTGTTCATCTTGAAGTTAATGCAAAACTAGAAAGCATTTCTACTGTGAAAGAAATATTAGCGCGTATATTCCCTGACACTCGGGCTTACGATGGGTGCATAGATATCACTGCTTATCTCGAAGACAATGAACACACTTTCTTATTCATTGAAAATTGGGAATCTAAAGAACACTATGCAAGATACTTAGCATGGAGAGAGGAATCTGGCTCTCTCGCCGAATTGGGTGAGCACCTTCAAGGGCCGCCTGTTATTCGTTATTTTGAAAATGTAGATGCATAGATAGAGACCCATAAATAAAGTTAAGCAGGAGTACTCATGCCAAAAGTTGCTATTACCGATAGTGAAATAAATCGTTGCTTTGAGGCTATGGCTGAACTACGGCCTCATTTAATCAAAGACGACTTTGTTTCAACTGTTAGAGAGATGGAGAAAAGCGATTATAATCTTCTCTATATTGAAGAAGATTCTACTGTTGTAGCCGTAGCAGGTTATCGCATTGCACTTAATCTCTTCATGGGGAAACACCTATACGTTGACGATCTTGTGACCGCTGGAGATAAACGATCAAAGGGCTATGGTGAAAAATTAATAAGCTGGTTAAGAGACTTGGCAAAAGAAGAAGGCTGCTCTTATTTGCACTTAGATTCAGGCACTCATAGAGGACGAGCCCATAAATTTTATTTTGAGCAAGGCTTCACGATTGCGAGTTACCACTTTAGTGAAAAACTTTAAACTATAACCTTGATATATGAGAAATTATGAGCACTTACTGCGAAGCTTCTATCGGCCACCCCTTTCATGGGCCTTATCATGATCAGGAATATGGTTTTCCTCTCACTAATGACAATCAACTGTTTGAAAGGCTGGTGCTTGAAATTAATCAGGCCGGCCTGTCCTGGTTAACCATTCTTAAAAAGAAAGAAGCCTTTCAGAAGGCCTTTCGAAATTTTGATGTAGCAAAAGTTGCTCGCTTTAAGGAAAAAGATCGAGAACGCTTATTAGCCGACGCCAGTATCATACGTAACCGTTTAAAAGTTGATGCGGCTATAGCAAATGCCAATACCATCTTGGGTTTACAAAAAGAATACGGGTCTTTCCATGCCTGGTTACAACATCACCACCCTTTACCAAAAGAAGCATGGGTAGCCTTATTTAAAAAGACCTTTCGTTTTACCGGTGGAGAAATCACTGGAGAGTTTTTAATGAGTACTGGTTATTTACCCGGCGCACATCATGCTAAGTGCCCTGTTTATAAAAAGCTTGAGAAATTAAACCCACCCTGGTTAAAAGATAAGTTAAAAAATAAAGTGAAGGGGTAATTTATAGCACTAAAATTTAAGCTGAAATAACATTTCATCAAGGCCAGGCTGCCATCGATATTCATTCATATTAACGCGGTTTTTAATCACGGCCACGCCTTCTTCTTGCAATAACCCAGTTTGTTTCAAGCTGCTACTTGATCCCGCTTTAAAAGCAAGTTGACCATTAGCTCGTAAAACTCTATACCAGGGCACTTTCATTTCTTTGGGGGCATAGCCCATACATCTACCAACTAATCTAGCTCTGCCGGGCAAGCCTGCTAAATCAGCTATTTGCCCATAACTGGACACTTTACCCACAGGAATCGCTAGCACTGTTTGCCAGATATGTTCGTAATTTTTATTGACTGATTCCAAAGAACGACCAGAAAAATATAATATTGCTTTGCTTGCTAAGATTTAAAGGAAACCTTAAGAAATTTTTATTTGAGGCTATTATTAAATTTCTTCGTCGTGATCCGCCCAGATAAATCCAATTGGATTTTTAGCTCTTTCCTCTTCTTCATCCGCATGCTCGTCCAATTCCACGGCATGACAAATTAATTGAATCGTATCTTGATGTGCCAACAAGGAACAAGGAATCTCTTCGCCCATAGTGCCTTCAATACGAATGCCGTCAAAACTAACTTGCGCCAGAGTACGGACCTGAACTTGAACACCACCATGCAAAATAGCAACAATAGCGGGACGAAAACTTGGCGGCAACTTCTCACTCCAGGCTCGGGCTTCTATCGCTAAGGCCTCCAGCAATACGCCCGCACTACGAAATTCATTTTCATCTTCACGCGAGCAAACCGCAGGATGTTTTAAGCGGTTTGCTTTAGCAATTTTCGGCGGCCTAAACCCAGGCACTTGAACCATTCGGCGCGGCAGATAACTCACCGGAAGCTGGTAATCCTGAATATTTTTTTTATCAGTATCAGACATAATAAACCTTTAATGAAAGAAGCAATGAAGAAAACAATAAAAGAGACTAGGATCTATCTTTCTCAAGTTCTTGTGTGAGTCCAGTTTGCAAATCTTCACCTACATTAGAAATAAACTCTGAGACAGACTCCTCGCTTGGTGATAAACGAATATCATAACGCTGTACCAGGTTATGCATTGTTGGTTGTGTACTAAAATCTGGAATATCGACAATATCCTGAACTGTTCGAAGGCCCAATATAAGCCATGCTCCGCCTATTCCAACAAATGCTGCTCGTTTAACCGAGGTTGTACTGATTGCTCGCATCTGCCAGGCAAAAATCCAGGCAAAAAATATGCCGCTGAAAATAAGTATAAGAAAATCCGCGACACCCTGGCTGGTGAAAAAATAACTAATCACACTATTTAATTCTTCAGTTAACAAGTACACCAAACAAGCAAAGCTAGCCAAAGATAATTGCAAAAGATAACGCCAGCTATGCAAAAACATTCTGCTAATAAAACTCATCATTGTGGCAATGCCAATTGGGATAGCAAAGTACAGCAGCCGGTTTACAAGTATTTCTGTCCAGTCATTGTTTAAAGAGAACTGCTGGTAAGCGAAATAAAAAGTTAACAACATATAGGCTAAGGCCAGACCCAAAGCCAGCCAGATTGTTGAGGCAATTTCTGATAAGCGCGAACTTCTGGCAATTATTAAAGTTGGCTCTATAGGCGAATGTGCCGCATGTAAATCGAGATGGGTTCTGCCAATATGGATGGTCGTTGGTACAGTTAAATCATGCAATTCAGGCTGAGCATCAACTAGCCGCTCTTTGCCAATCCAGGTGCCATTTTCATCGGCAATGCTTTTAACTAGAAAGCCGTTTTCGTTTTCATCGGCATGTATTTCCAGATGATGAGCGGATACAGTTTCATCAGCGATAATCAGGTCATTGTCATAGGCTCGACCAATTCGAAAAGGAAAATTATCCGCCCGATGAAAAACTGGCTGACTCCTGCCTCCCCTGGAGACACGAATTATGAGGGATTCCATTCCAGCGCTCCTAAAAATTTCTCTAATACTGCAAGTCCGTTTTCAAGTGAAACAGTTGAGAAGTCCATAGTGAAAATTACGCCTTCTGTCGCATGACCTACCATGGTCATTAGCACCATAAAATCAGTTAAATCGGGATAATCCAGATAAGGGCGGGCACAGATATTTGCCTTGAAGTCTTGTCCGGACAATACAATAAAACGTGTTGAACAAGTGAAATTGCCGACGTCTTCTTCGCCGGGCCGCGAAGGAAAACGACTGCGGCTACTACGCTGGTAAACTTGGTAAAAAGCAGACGGGGATAGTTGCTCGGAATCAAGCCAGTAAAACTCATACGAAAATGCACCCGCGCGTAATTGTTCAGAAAGATAAATTGAATCCTGCCCTCGACAAATTGAAGCTTTGACAGTATATCGGTTAGTGCCTTCTTCAAACTGATTGTCACTCCAGCAATCCAGGCGATCAAATACACGCCCTGGCACTGATAATTTACCCAGTGAAATATTGCGCCACTCATTACTAAGAATATCATCAACCAAGGACTGCTGGTTAGCGGTAAGCTGATTACTGATACTTGTCGCCAGGTCTGTTTCCGGTCGGAAGTCTGTCGCTCTGGCATCAGCCAGTAATGTATCCAAGTAAGTTGCTGGTACTAAATAACCAACCGCTTCTCCACTGGTAGCCACATTGATACCAACCACCTGACCAAAGCGGTCCAGCGTCGGCCCGCCACTCATGCCGGGGTTTATGTTGCCGCTAAAAAGAACTTTTTCGTAAAGGGAGTTTTCTTGCAGGCCATTGTTAGTACCGCTAACTATAGCCAAATCCAAAGCTAGAGGATGACCCAGTGAAAACAAAGAAGCCCCGTTTTCTGGTAGGTCTGTAATCTGCAGGGGAAGGCCCATTGGCGCTTCTGCCTGTAAAATTGCCAAGTCATGTACAACATCCACCGCCAAGACTGTTAAAATGCCTCGACGTCCGTCAACCCCTTCCCACTCCAGACGATAACGGTCAGGTTCATTCACAACATTTGAAACAACATGGTAGTTAGACGCCAGAATGTCATTCCTGCCTATAACAAAGCCAGTTCCTACTGATGCTTTATTTTCAACACCCGGTGTGACTACCTCAATTCGGTAAACCGAAGACTCATATCTCGAATAAAGCTCTTCAGCAATATCCTGTGCCCTTGCCAGATTAGCTAGCATTATTAAGCCTAAAGAGAGGCTTAAAGTAGCGGCATATTTAAATATAAACTGTGGCATCAAATGTATTCCTATAACGGTTCGAAGAGAATAAACATCCCCTTGCCATTAGTCCAGTGCAAGACTAACCTTCCTTTATAACTTCATCTTTCAACTATTTTTAAAATAGTTCCAACAATATAAACCCAAGAGAAATGGAGCATGTATAAACTTTTTTGCTTAGCTATTTTAGCGTCTATGGCTAACTTAGCACTGGCAGCAGATAATCCTCCCAACCCATTTGCTAACCCTCCCTCACCGGCTTTTTCTGGGCAAACAGCTGCCCCTCAAGCTCGCCAAACAAATATAAACATGGAACTTGTGCTATCTCACGCGCACTGGTCAGCTTGCCTGACAACAGCATTTTAGTATCTGAAGGCTCCGGTAATATCCAAGTCATTCACTCTGATGGCACTATCACTGGACCAATCAATGGCATGCCACCTTTGCGCTCTGGTGATGGCCGCATTCTCATGGATATCGTGGCTGACGCCAATTTCTCGCAAAACCGTCGTATATTTTTTGCTTATGAAGCAGCAGCACCTGCTGGAGAAGAAGAACCTGTTGGAGAAGAAGAACCTGTTGGGCAAGTAGCGAGCGGTATTTTATCTAGTAATATGACACGGTTTGAAAATATTCAAATTCTAGGTAATTATCCTGGCAGACGTTTAGCCTCTACTACAGATGGCAAGCTCTACATTACGACTACCGGTTATTTAGAACAAAGACCCGAAGTAATGGATTTGACAACCTACAGTGGCAAAGTTTTACGCATTAATGCCGACGGCTCCGTTCCAGATGACAACCCCTACAATGGTCAGGTGAATGTCAGGCCGGAAATATATGCCATAGGACATCGCGATCAAGATGGCATTTTAATTCACCCTGACACGGGCGAACTATGGTCTATAGAGCATGGGCCTATGGGCGGTGATGAACTAAACGTTGTTAGGCCCGGACTAAACTATGGCTGGCCATACACCACTTACGGGAAAAATTACGATGGCACCGAAATAGGCCCCTCGCAATGGAATGGTACTACTCAACCTCTATATTACTGGTTTCCGTCATTGGCACCATCTGGCCTTGTGTTGGTACAGCAAGATGCATTTCCTGGCTGGCAAGGCAGTCTGCTCGTGGGTTCACTTAGCGCTTCTCAGGGCCGCTTCTTAATTCGTCTGGTTATGGAAGGAGAACGAGTTGTCGCTGAAGAACATTTGTTGATTGATTATGACCGCCGGATTCGAGACGTTACGGAAACACCTGATGGCAATATTTATGTGTTACTAGACTCAGAAAATAATACTGATGCAGGTAGAGTATTTCCTGGGGAAGTACTGAAATTAACGCCACGTTAGGAATTTAGGTTTACACCGAAACCCTGGGGATATTTCTTTCAAACACCCGTTCAAGCGCCTGTGTACAAGAAATTGGCGCAGGTGTTTCTTTCTCAGGCAAAAGAATTGTTAATTCTCCTCCTCCTAAAAAAAGACTATCCCCACAAGCTCGATCTATAGTTTGAGAATTCCGAAACATACCGCTTATCTTTTGCCCTTTCATCACTTGCGGGAATAGAGAACTGCATGAACTCTGGCTTAATACCCTTATGCTAAGGCCTTGAAAATGAGGCAGTTTACTAATAAATACGATATTATAAATTCTTTAATCGCATTGCTATGGCGACTATTCACCTGTAACAAGAAACAGGGTTAGAACTCATTATGACTAAGCCAGTAAACTATTTTTTAGCCTGTGTACTCACAGCCTTGAGTGTTAGCTCTGTGCATGCGGCGGAAGAAGCTTCTGAGGCAACAGAAAATTCTTCTGTATCAAACGCAGAAGAATTTGTGCTTAATCCGACTGCAGAAGTTGATGCAGAAGAGTCAGGTGCAGAGCGCCCAGAAGGTGATGATGATTTCGTGCCTAGTGCTCAAATATCTGAAGATCTTTCCGTATCATTCCCTGTGGATATTTAGGTCTATTTTTTAGCAATACGTTTTAGACAGACATTAAGGATTTATTATGAAACAAAAAGGCCTCGTCTCTGATTTAGTTTTTCAGGTCTTTGCTCTGATTATTTCAGTAATCATTGTACACGCAGCCTATGTTGCTGTGATTCGCCCTAATGCTGACGCCATAATGGCACAGCAGATCATTCTGCAAGAAGCCGACCCTGACTATATACAAGAACGTTCGTTGTATGTCGTGATGCGCGACTACGAACAAGAAACTTGTATTATTTTGATGCTTTGGGCGCTTGCGATAATCAGTTTAAAAGTCTGGCGCAACCGCAAAGAAAGTAACCTGCTTGAACGTTCATTGCTTGATCTTTCTGAGGGCATTAGCATTCTCCCAGAAGATGCGAGAAATTATGCTCGCCCAGTCCAGGCTCTGCCCCCGGAAGAACGTGAATACCTACTGCCTAGAGCTTTGTTATCAGCGCTACACAGGTTTAGCACCACTCGAAGTATTCAGGATGTTTCCAGTGTTGTAAAAAATGTTTGCGATACTGAGGCTGACCGCCTTGATAGCGAATTAAGTATAGTGCGCTACATTGCCTGGGCCATCCCATCCATTGGCTTCTTAGGCACAGTACGCGGAATCGGTGAAGCACTGGGGCAGGCACAAAGTGCTGTCACGGGCGATATTCTTGGTGTTACCACTAGCCTGGGTGTTGCTTTTAACTCCACATTTATCGCGCTGGTCGTCAGCATCATAATCATGTTCGTTTTATATCAGCTGCAACTTTTGCAAGACCGCCTGGTGCTGGATACTCAAGACTATTGTGACACCTACCTGATTCGGCATTTACAAGTGCCGAATCATGAGAACGACTAAAATTCATGACAACACTCATCGAGCTGCATGATCATAATATTCGTATCAGCTCTCCTCAAGGACTGCTGGGAGAGAGCCCCGGTTTTGCCAATATTTTTGAAAAGCCTCCGGTGTTTGGCGCAGATGCTATAGGACTTACCAGGCTGCATCCGCAACAAAGCTTTAATCAATTCTGGTTTCAGCTCGGTCTCGACCCCCTGGTTAACAAGAACAAACTTTTCCGGCATCAGGCCGATCTTGCTTTCGGCCACCTGGAAAGCATTACTAAGCAGTTCGAGCTTGATGGTGAAACAATTTTTGCTGTGCCGAGTCATTACACGGCAACTCAACTGGCGACGCTGTTGGGCCTGGTTAAACACTGCTCTATTAATGCCGCCGGTTTGGTTGACCTTGCCTTGCTTGCCATGGCTAAGCTACAAGAACACCAGCATGCTTTATTTATGGATGTGCAATTGCACCAGACAGTATTAACACTTGTCACTAAGGAGCAAGGCGAAATTATTCGCGAAAAAGTTTTGCCTGTTCCTGGGACAGGTTTGCTGTCATTGCATGATGCCTGGACCAATACTATTACAGACGCCTTTATCAAACAGAGCCGCTTTGACCCCTTACATAATGCTGACACCGAGCAATATATTTATAATGAAATGGAAAAATGGTTAAAAGCTGTTACGGTAAATAAAGAAATACTTCTGGAAATAAATAATAAAGGCGCCATTCATCAAGCCAACCTGACGCTGAAAAAATTTGAGCAACGCGCGCAGTCCATTTTTAACCGGGTAAGCCAGGAAATCGACGGTATTACATCGAAGCTTACGCCAATTTATGCCCTCGAACGTATAGCCTCTTTACCCGGGCTACAGCAAACTATGCCAAACATCCTTGCTGTTTCTGATAACGCAATTACAGAAAATGGCTTCCAGCATCTAGATTTAATTAAGGGCAGTGGTAAAGCCTTAAAACTGGTTTCAAGGTTGCCTGTCACACAAGCAAGTCCAGCGCCAACTCAAACGCCCGCAACACCGCAGCCGTCACATTTTGTGTTTCAATATAAGGCTTATGCCCTGCCAAATATAAACTTGCCTGACTTGAAATTAAGCACACCAATAACCATTACCCTGCAAGATCAAGGCTATTTTTTACATGCCAGCTCCGAGCTTCATTTGCAATTGAATGGCTTAACATTAACCGAGCCTACCTTATTGAAACTTGGTGATTGTTTAACTGTTAATGAACACTTCACACTAGAATTTATTCAGGTGCAGTGATGGCAAAAAATAAAAACGCTAAACGTAATTTTAATCCGATGAGTCTGGCTTTTTTGGATGTCATGTCTTGCGGATTTGGTGCGGTGGTGTTGATCTTTTTAATTTTAGACCACTCTACACAGAATAATACTAATGTAACTGACTCAAATTTAGCTGCCGAAATAAACTTACTTGATGAACAAATTCTGGAAGGTGAAGAAGGCCTCGTAAGAATTCGCAATACCATTTCAGATGTTGATCTGCAAATAGTAGAAGCACAAGGTTTGGCGCGCTCCATCGAGGAAGAAATTGATAACTTCATGGACCGGCTACGCAATTTAGAAAACAACAATACTTCTGGTCAAGATGAAATTATGCGCCTGCAACAGCAAATTGCCGAGCTAGAAGCGGAGCTGGAAAACCTGCGCGAAGCAGAAGATCAGTTCACTGGCAATAATGTCCGACGTTTTATCGGTGATGGTAATCGCCAATATCTAACTGGCATGATTTTGGGCGGCAACCGCATATTAGTCTTAGTCGATATTTCAAGCAGTATGTTGGACGATACTATTATTAATATAATTCGCCGCCGCAATATGTCCGACGAAGCTAAACTCAATTCAGAAAAATGGCGCAACGTTCAAGAAACCGTCGATTGGTTAACCACACAAATGCCCATTCCAAGTCAGTACCAGATTTATACGTTCAGCGAGAGTGTGAACAGCCTGATCCCTGGCTCACAAGGACGCTGGTTAGAAGTGGCTGATGATGCGCAATTAGATCAGGCTGTTGAACATCTGGATCAACTAATACCCAGCGGAGGCACCAACCTTGCTGGGCTGTTCCAATCCATACAGGGCCTTTCTCCTTTGCCCGATAATATTTTCCTGATCACTGACGGTTTACCCACCCGTGATAACCGTGAGCCGCGCACTGCTACAATCTCAGGACGTGATCGTGAAAGATTATTTGAACAAGCATTAGAGTATTTGCCTGGCGGGATTCCGGTTAATGTTATTCTGGCGCCACTGGAAGGAGACCCACAGGCAGCCGCTTATTACTGGCGGCTGGCTATAGCGACGGGGGGGGCCTTTATGAGCCCTTCAAAAGACTGGCCTTAACTATGGGAAAACGCAGAGAAAATGACTCATTTAATATCGCCTTTCTGGATGTAATGTCCTGCGGATTTGGCGCAATGATCCTGTTGTTAATGATCACGCGGGTGTCCACACCGGTGCCGCTGGAAACATCAGAAACCAGTAATGAAGGCTCAGTTCTGGAGATGCAACGTCAATTATTCGAAATTCGGGGCGAAACGAATATTTTTAACCGAGAGTTGAACGCCAAACATGAGCAAATCTCTGAATATGATGAGCGCATTGCTCGCTTGCGCCGCGAATTAAGCTCACTTGACGATCAATTAAGTAATACCAGCGAGCAATCTTCCGTTAACGCTATCCTCGAAGGCCAGCTAGCGTTGGCCCAACAAAACCTCACTGAAGAAATGCTAAGACTACAGGCTAATCAGGCCGAGCTCAGGATAACTGACTCTGTTGGAGGCATTCCTGTCGATAGCGAATATGTCATTTTTGTTATTGATACCTCAGGCAGTATGTACAATTACAGCTGGTCCCGCATGTTGGAAGTGTTTGTCGATACTCTGGATATCTATCCAGAAGTTAAAGGCATTCAGGTGATGAATGATATGGGGGAATATATGTTCAGTCAGTTTCGGGGAGACTGGATTCCAGACACACCTGCTCGACGAGCAGCTATATTGCAACGCTTGCGTACCTGGAACCCCTTTAGCAACAGTAGTCCAGTAGAAGGGATTACCACTGCGATAAGAACTTTTTACGAGCCCGGGAAAAAAATCAGCATCTACGTCCTTGGTGATGACTTTTCCGGTAACTCTATTTCTCAAGTGATCGACACCGTAGATCGGATTAATGTGGCTGACGCGGACGGCAACAGGCTGGTGAGAATCCACGGCATAGGATTTCCAGTACAATTTTCCCAACCCAGGATGTTCCAGGCTGGCGGAATGCGCTTTGCCGCACTGATGCGTGAACTGGCAAAACACAATGGTGGGACTTTTGTAGGCCTTAACGATTTTTATTAAAGTTAATATCGAGCTATTGATGTCTTCATAAACAAGAGTAGTATTGGGCCTAGCTAGAATCTGTAACAACTGCCTGAGCCTGATCTCTACAGGACTTAGCAGGTAAATATTATGATTGGAAGCACGCACAACCTTAAACAACTGTTTGGTAGGTTCAGGATTTCTGCCCTCCTTATTTTGTGTTCCACACTAATCTCTTGCTCATCTCTTAGCACTATTACTATCGAGGGCTCATACCCTTCGCCTTTGATCAGCCCGTTGCCGCTTACTCTTGGTATCATTTATAACGATACTTTTAGCACCTACAGCTTTACTGAGCTCGATGAGTATTCTGGTGAGGATCAATACATCATTAACAGCGGATCTTCTCAGGTGGCGCTTTTCAATACTATTTTACCGGCTGTTTTCTCAGAGGTGATCTATTTAAACAGCGCTGATGAGGCTGCCGATTACCCTGACCTAGATATGGTATTTGAGCCCACGATTGAAGAGTTTCAAATTGGCTTACCCCAAAAGACACGACTTGATGTCTATGAAATTTGGGTTAAATACAATATGCGCTTATCCGCGCCAGATGGAAATTCTATTGCTGACTGGGTGATGACTGCTTATGGCAAATCACCACAATCAAACTTTGGCTCTGTCGATGCTGGCGTAAATGAAGCCGCTGTTGAAGCATTTCGCGATTTGGCGGCCACGTTTTCATTAGGCTTTACATCAATACCGGAAGTAAATGCCTGGTTACAAATAAATAATGTATTGTAAATTAGCGGAAGGCTCTAAATTAGCGGAAGGCTCTAAATTAGCAGAAGGCTCTAAATTAGCAGAAGGCTCTAAATTAGCAGAAGGCTCTAAATTAGCAGAAGGCTCTGTTTGCCGGAGACAACAATGAAGCACCATACTCTATCAATAAAAGCAGCATGCCTCATTTGCTTTTTAATAATCTTAAGCGCTTGCACGACAACAGAAATAGATCAATTTCGTCAGTCTGACACTGAAATTCATGAGGGTGAGAGCATTGTCATTCTAGGCCGACGTCAGAGTAATGCCTATGAAACAGAATTGGATTTTGTAGAGTGCGTAGGTAATGTCGTCGCCTCTGGTAGCGACGGCATTAATGTCATCCCCGAATCAACATTCCTGGATGCAATGTTTCCTTTCTTTGAACCCAGAACCGCGCCAATGCGAACGGACCATCTTGCACAGTTAATGGCACAAGATATTGCTGTTGAAAAACTCGAAGAATTTGGCATTGAATACATCGTTTGGCTAGACGGACAGACACAACGCTCTGGCGAAAGCGGTTCTATTTCCTGTGCAGTTGGCCCTGGCGGAGGCGGTTGTTTTGGCTTTGGCACCTGGACTGATGATTCAAATTTCGAAGCAGAAATCTGGGACATGGACACTTTAACGAGCGCTGGCGCTATCAGTGCTGATGCTAATGGCCAGTCTTATCTGCCGGCCCTTATCTTGCCAATCCCTCTACTTGCCCGAGTTGAGTCAAATGTTTGTAGCGGCATGGGCAAACAACTAAAGTCCTTTTTAAATGGCAGCGTTTAAACAAGACCTTATTCTCAACCCTTTTAAGCCAGGATTAAGCTTTAACGCCGTATGATTGTGACCATGAAAAACCTTCGTAAAGACTTTACCCCCTCTCTGCACTGCACCTTAAGATCTTGCATACTTTCCACCTGTAGCCTTTATCTACTTGCATCGTGCGCAGTCAATCCTACAGGTGGAATCGACTTCGTTACCATAAGCGAAAGCCGGGAAATTGAAATCGGCACTGAAATGCATCAGCAAATATTGCAGGAAAGTCCGGTTTATCAGGACCAACAGTTGCAGGAATATGTGAATGAGATTGGTCAAAAGCTTGTGGCTGTTTCTCACCGCCCCGACATTGACTATCAATTTACAGTCATAGACAGCCCTGACATTAATGCCTTTGCTTTGCCAGGCGGCTTTATCTATATCAATCGCGGCTTGATGCTTTATTTAAACACTGAAGACCAGCTTGCTGCTGTTTTAGGCCACGAGATTGGACATGTTACTGATCGACACTCTGTGCGCCAGCAAGCCGCCAGTCAAACCAATAATGTACTGGCTGGCGTACTGGTATTCGCAACGGGTATAGGCTCTCTGGGCGAAACCTCTTCTCTGCTGGGTGGCGCTTTATTAAGTGGTTATGGCCGCGACATGGAGCTTGCGGCAGATGGCCTTGGAGCAGAATATCTTGCTAATGCTGGATATGACCCACTAGCCATGGTCGATGTTATTGGCGTGCTAAAAAATCATGAAGATTTTACTAAGCGAACGTCATCTGGAGCTGTTAGTTATCATGGGGTATTTGCCACCCATCCTCGTAATGATACTCGTCTGCAAGAAGTTGTCGGGCGTGCTAACGAGCTGGCGGCAGAAAATGAATCCAGTGTTGACCCGCAAGTCTTTAGAGAAAGAATGGATGGCCTAACCCTTGGTCAAAGTAACCAAATGGCTGGCAGTGAAGCTCGTAATCGCTATTACCAGAATTTACTAAATTATACCCTGGTCTTCCCAGATGGCTGGTCATGGAGTGATACCACGACAACGTTAAATGCCAGCTCACAAAATGATGCTCTCTCCTTCAACATCGGGGTACAACGTTTGCRGGTGTCCAAAGAGCCACGTTTATTCATACAAGAAAATTTAGGTTTGGCAGGTTTACAAAAAACGGAAGACCTCAGCCAATTTGGTTTACAGGGATATACGGGTATTAACCCTGCTAACAATTCCCGTATTGCAGTAATTTATTACGGCMCACGCGCCTTTATTATGACGGGCCTGGAAGCAAGCGGGAATTTGAGTGATGAAAACGATGCTGTCTTACTTGAAGCAATTCGCAGCTTTCGCCCTATTGCCGCCAATGAGCGCAACATAGCGGACCCCATCAGTATTGAATACGTACGCTCAGATGGGAAAACCTATGCACAGCTGGCCGCTGAAAACCCCTTTGATCCAAATACAGAAGATCTATTGCGCCTTTACAATGGCGACTACCCTAGCGGTGAACCGGCTGTTGGTGAATGGATTAAAATCGTTCGCTAAAATTTTAAATGTGCCTTTGCAGCACGCCTTTAAAGAGCGCCTTCCCTTTGGAACAGGTGATAAAGTTGATCGTACAACGGATCATGGATCACACCTTCTGAAGGTATTTCTGGTTTGAAAGCCCTATGGCAAGCCAAACAAGCGTCCAGCAACTCATCGCCAGCAGTTTCCAGTAAAAATTTATCTTGTAAACGAGCAGCATTCAACGCTTTCATTGCCGCATTACTCATATCCATGGAATAACTTAACCACTGCGGGGATATAGCCCAGGCATTATCAAACTCCCCTGTCCCCCCCAGTGTCATCAACGGCCCTGCCGCCGCTAGCTGAATTGAATAATACTCAACTGCTAGCCACTCTTCTTCCAACATCATATCTTCCAGCGCTGCATAATCCCAAATATAGTGAGCGGAGTGGTCAATCATTGTAACCATCAACGCATTTACGCTGACGGGCACTGGAAAATCCTGACTCTCAGCAGCATCTGCAGAATTAGCCAATACCACACTTAAAACAAAAAGAGCCAGCATCAGCAATACTAAGCTGCTGATCAAAGCAGCAAAATTTCTCTTGAGTGAACTCATAAATTTCTCCTAAAAATCACTGTATGAATTTATGAGTATCCCACTGGCTACAAAGCCCTTATTGATCCACGTCAATAAAGCTGACTCGTATATTTTAGGCAGACTTTCTGTAGTGACTCATCCCCCTATTGCTGGAGCAAGCCATCGTTCGCTCTCCAGACTGTTTCTCACCCACAACATTGCTCCAATGACTATTCATGTAATTTCCCGCAAGAGTTCCAACCTGAATCATTACCAATTTTTCCATCTTGGAGTAAAGCCGCTTATAATCAGCACTGGCTAACAGGAATAACTTATGCACGAATGTCCGCACTGTAATCAAGAAAGTATTAGCRCTTTACAAAAGCTGCTCGCCATTTCACCCTTGCAAGTAAGCTGTAATGCCTGCCACCAATATTCTCATGTTCATATCACTTATGCGCTAATAGCGCTGACTGTTTGGATACTGATGACCTGGGTGTTGATCGCTCTTACCTATTGGTTTCAAATGTCTTTCTTACTATTTGGCTCAATTCCTGCAATGATAATTGCCGTTGACCGCTATTTAGTAAGGGCTCCTTTATCGAAAGTTCAGGTTTAATCTATGGAAAAGCAACACCCTCGACGTTTAATTGTTGGCATAAGCGGAGCCTCCGGCATTGTTTATGGCATTGAATGCCTAACCTTATTGAAGCACGCGGGCATTGAGTCTCACCTGGTAGTCAGCAAAGCGGCTCTGCAAACCCTTAAACATGAAAGCGCTTTGAGTTATGAAGAACTAAAAGCGCTGGCGAATGTGCATTATTCCAACAGCGATATTGGTGCCACTATCGCCAGTGGGAGTTTTAAAACCATGGGGATGATCATAGCGCCTTGTTCAATTCGTACGATGTCAGAAATCGCCTCGGGGTTTAGCGCATCATTACTAAGTCGTGCTGCTGATGTCGTTCTGAAGGAACGCCGGCGTCTACTACTGATGGTAAGAGAGACTCCTTTACATGCGGGACATCTCCAAAGCATGCTGGACTTAACGAATATGGGGGGGATTATTATGCCGCCAGTACCCGCTTTTTATTCAGCGCCAGAAAGTATTGAAGATATTGTGTCACAGACTGTTGCTCGCGCACTGGATCTTTTCGAAATAGATTGCGATATTTTAAAACGCTGGGAAGGATAAAAAAGTAATAGTTAATATCAGTAAAGAGCTTTACGAACTCTTTTTAAATAAGCCGCAAAGGCTCTTAGTGAGGCATAACTGACCCTATACCCGCTTTCCACACGCTGAATAGTGCGAAGACTTAAACCGCTTACTTCTGCTAATTGTTCTTGTGAAAGATGCCTTTTTTGCCTTAATTCTTTTATATACATATTAACCCTCACAATGCTGCAAACAAGATACTATTGAATATAGTAACTTGTCGGTGACGCATAAATACCGCCAATTAGCCGCCAATTTCAACTTTTCTGCCAATATTCTCTAAAACCAGCCAATCAAAGTAGAAGAAAAAACTTTATCGGTAAATTTTTGGCAAAAAAAAACCCGCCAATTAGCGGGTTTTAATCAAAGCTTTGAAGCTTTTATTTTATTTTTGCTTCGGTATATATCACATGCTTACGCACAACAGGATCATACTTTTTAACTTCCATTTTATCCGGCATATTGCGCTTGTTTTTATCAGTAGTATAAAAGTGCCCTGTTTTAGCACTGGATACTAATTTAATTTTTTCTCTCATCACTATTTACCTATCTATAATTCTATTTTCAAATCAATGCAGAACTAAACTCTTCTAGCGTTATACTTTCACGCCATTCGCGCGGATGTCTGCTAATACTATATCAATGCCTTTTTTATCAATAATGCGCATACCTTTACTCGACAGACGCAGTTTAACAAAACGCTTCTCGGACTCTATCCAGAATCTATGAGTGTGTAGATTCGGTATAAAACGACGGCGCGTACGATTCTTGGCATGGGAAACATTATTGCCTGCAACCGGTCTTTTACCAGTAACCATACATACTCTAGCCATTACTCTTGCCTCTGCCTTACTTAAAAACCCCTAAAAAAGGGCATGTTAAATTCTGTGGAAAAAAAGAGCTGCGATTTATACCAAAACAGCCTTTTAATAGCAAGGCTTAAGGCTTGAATTTTCGGGGCTCTAGAGCAATCCCCTTTCCGCCATCGACGTCACTACTCCGTCACCAACGACTAAATGATCCAGAGTCTTGATATCAACCAAATCCAGCGCTGATTTTAAACGACGGGTAATCGCAATATCTGCTTCGCTAGGCTCAGCTACTCCGGAAGGGTGGTTATGCGCAAAAATAATCGCTGCAGCTTTATGATAAAAAGCCCGCTCGAGCACTTCACGAGGATACACTACAGCACTATCAATTGACCCCTGAAACAATTCTTCCTCAGCAATAACCCGGTGTTGTGAATCCAGGAACAGACATAAAAACACCTCTCGATGGTAAGCTCGCAACTTACTTTTGACATAGAGCCGACTAAGCGCAACATTTGTTAAGGCATCTTCTCTTTGCAAGCTTTCCAGCAAATGGCGTTGTGCCAGCTCCTGAACTGCCTGCAATTGAGCATATTTGCTAAGACCAAGGCCACGCAATTGGCAAAACTCATCCGCATCTGCTTCCAGAATTCCTCTTACGCCGCCAAATCGATTTAATAAGATTCTGGCTAGATCCAGTGCCGAAGCCCCTTTGATTCCGGTACGTAAAAATATTGCCAGCAGTTCAGCGTCCGTAAGATAAGTCGCGCCTTTTGTTAGAAGCTTTTCTCTGGGACGCTCCTGCTCAGGCCATTCCCTGATAGTCATGCCTTTCTCTTCCCTGATTAATGATTGTTGAAAACCCTGGCCTTTTCCTTTGCCGCTATCGCACGTCTACCTATAGCACTTCCACCCCGCTTTACTATAGTAGAGGTAAGCTGAGATTAACAATGTTTCACTAATTTTTAAGGGCTAGTGCGTAATTCAGAACGGTACCAGTACTGTTGATGGCAGGCCGTACAAGCATCATCTATAGCACCGCCAGCTTCGGTGTAAGCATCCAGATTTCGCGCATCAATTGCATTAAGTGCCTGTAACGTGGTTGCCTGAAGCCCTTGGGCAAAACCAATCCATGACACCCGGTCTTCCTGTAGTTTTACTTCAACTTCAAGTGGCTCATATTCAGCATCTGGATAATCTGTGGTTGACCCTGGAGGCGCAACACGACGCCCTGGAATCATTAAGGAATTTGCACCTTCAATGATGCCTATTGCACTTCTTCGAAGCAGTGCCCAGTCTTCATCGGTTTCAGGGATGCGCTCTACTACGCCGCCCTCCAGAGAGTTCTCATAACTCACCGCTTCCCAAAGAATATCAGCATTAGGATCTATGAATGTATTCATAACATCTCTAATGGTCATTTGAATATTAAACTCTGCGTAAGGAACGCCACCAGCTGTATTTAGGCTTCCCATAGAAGAGTCATTCACACCCGCCACTTCTTCCTGAGCACAGGCCTGTAGCAAAACAATCGAAAATAAAATCACTAACACCTTAACAATTTCTGATTTCATACCACCCTCCTCTTCTTAGACCAAATCACGCCGTAAGCGGCTACGTCTCACTGTAAATAATACTCTTTATTTCTAAATAGAAAGCAAATTAACTGTTTAAGAACGGTTTATGAGTGTTAAAGCTTTGTTAACATTCTACTGTTGCCCCAGAATATACCTTCACATTAAACCAGCTCTTCATAATGACTAATGTAGTAGCTAAATTGAATAATAGATGACTTACTGCTAGGCTTTCCCGACTTTTGGACATCCCTATTCATCATGCTTAGTCTTATCAATAAACAAGTTCTGCTGGGTATTACAGGCGGTATTGCTGCCTATAAAAGTGCTGAGCTTTGTCGACTGCTAGTAAAAGCCGGTGCTGACGTTCGTGTCGTGATGACACAATCTGCATGCGAGTTTATTACGCCTTTAACCATGCAAGCTTTATCTAGCAATCGAGTGCATACAGAATTACTGGACGAAGCCGCTGAAGCAGCTATGGGCCATATAGAGTTAGCACGCTGGGCCGATCTGATTATGATTGCACCAGCAAGCGCTAATTTTATAGCCAGATTAGCGCATGGTGAAGCCAATGATCTATTAACAACTACTTGTCTCGCTGCATCAGCGCCCATAACGTTGGCGCCAGCTATGAACCAGGCTATGTGGTCAAACCAAAATACCCAGGACAACCTGGCAAATCTTAAAACGAAAGGCCGACTTATTTTTGGCCCAGCTGATGGCGAGCAAGCCTGCGGCGATATTGGGCCAGGTAGAATGTTGGAACCAACTGAGCTAATTGAGCAAGCTGCCAATCTTTTTCAAACTGGTGCATTAGCCGACCTCAGTGTTTGTATTACGGCAGGGCCTACACGTGAAGCAATAGATCCTGTGCGTTACATCAGCAATCATAGTTCTGGGAAAATGGGCTATGCACTGGCACATGCTGCGGCAGAAGCTGGCGCAAAAGTAAACTTAATTTCTGGACCTGTGCATCTTTCTCCCCCTCCACATATCAACTTAATTAACGTGGAAAGTGCAGAACAAATGTTAAACGCTGCAACCAGAACATCTTGTGATATTTTTATTGGAGTTGCCGCTGTTGCTGATTATCGCCCCATACAAAAGGCCAGTAATAAAATTAAAAAATCTAAAGACGCCATACAAATAGAGCTCATTAAAAACCCTGATATCCTGGCAACAATCGCAGCCCAACAACCTAAACCTTTTTGTGTTGGTTTTGCTGCAGAAACAGAAAATCTGGAAAGTAATGCCTTAGCAAAACTGAAGAATAAAAATATCGATCTGGTTGTTGCCAACCATGCTACAGAAACCTTTAATAAGGATGAAGCATCTGTTAATGCATACTGGCATAATGGAAAAAAGGTTTTAACGCTAGATCGGAAAGAAAAAATTGCCAGAGAGCTTATCCTGCTCATTAAAGAATTAATGTAAAACAAATAACAATAATGACACTAGCTGTAATTCAAGATGAAATTTTTCGTGCCTATGACATTCGAGGCATCGTCGGTGAAGGTTTGAATTCAGATGTTATGTACTGGCTAGGCAAAGCCATTGGCAGTGAAGCTTTGGATAAAGGTGAGCACTGTTTGCTATTAGGTTCTGACGCGCGTTTATCCAGCCCGGAATTCGCCGAGCACATGCAGGCCGGCATCCTTGCTACTGGCTGTGATGTTATTAACCTCGGCCAGATACCTACGCCTTTACTTTATTTTGCAACACACTTTTTGGATGTTCATTCAGGCGTTATGATTACCGGCAGTCATAATCCTAAAAACTATAATGGTGTGAAAATTGTTTTCAAGCACCAAAGCCTGAGCGACTCACAAATTACTGCTTTTAAAGAACGTATCCTATCTAATAATTTTTATAGTGGTGAAGGTGATGTAACACAACTCGCCATTAAACAAGCCTATTTAGAACGAATTATTAATGATATAAAACTAAACCATAACTGGAAAGTCATTATTGATTGCGGCAATGCGATTACCGCTAACGTTGCTCCCGGCCTGTTTTCCAAGATTGGCTGTGATACCACAATATTATTTGGAGACATTGATGGAACGTTCCCTAATCATCATCCGGACCCTACAGTTGCAGAAAACCTCGTTGATTTAATCAAGCAAGTTAACGCTGAAAACGCTGATCTAGGTATTGCTTTTGATGGCGATGGTGATCGTGTTGTGCTTGTCAGCGCAAGCGGCATGATAATCGATGCAGACCAACTACTCATGGCTTTTGTCTTAGATATCTTGCCGCAAAATGAAGGGGCAACTGTGGTCTTTGATGTAAAAAGTTCACTACACCTTGAGGCTTTAGTAAAAAGCCTCAATGGCAAACCGCAAATGTGTAAAAGCGGTCACTCCTTTATTAAGAAAGCCATGGCCAAATCTGGAGCGCTTATTGGTGGTGAATATTCCGCGCACATTTTTTTTAAACACCGATGGTTTGGTTTTGATGATGGAATTTATTGCGCAGCCAGATTTCTTGAACTAATGGATAAAAATAAATTATCTGCTGATGAAATTATTCAGTCTTTGCCGTCCAGTGTAAGCACATCAGAACTCTTCATAAAAGTTCCAGAGCCACAAAAATTTACACTGATGAAAACTCTGGCGCACGAATTTCATATTGAAGGATCTTCAATAAATGAACTTGACGGCCTTCGAGTTTCTTTTGACTTTGGCTGGGGCTTAATTCGCGTATCCAATACCACGCCAAATTTAATGTTGCGTTTTGAAGCGACAAATAATTTGGCTTTACAAAAAATAAAAGAGTTGTTCCGCCAGGAGCTGGCTCGAATCCTCCCACATTTAACATTACCTTTTTAATCATGACAAAAAACGCAAATTTTTTCTTAAGCCTACAACAAGGTATTCAATCTTCCCTTAGCAAACCCTGCATCGATGGCCCTGACTTTCCTGTACTCAGTTACAGTGAACTTGCAGATCTGACGGCGCAAGCGGCCAATCTATTAAAAAGCCTAGGTGTTAAAGCTGGGGCCAGGGTGCTCGTTCAAACTCAAAAGACCCCTCTTGGCATCGCATTTTATCTAGCCTGTTTACGTTCGGGTGCTATTTATGTTCCTCTCAATATTGCTTATACCGCTGATGAGTTGGACTATTTTATAGAAGATACTGAACCTAATCTTTTTGTTTGCGATTCAACTAAAAGAAAAACGCTGGAAGACTTATTTTCAAAACATAACATCCCGACAATTCTTGAAATAAACTCCTCAGGACAGGGCAGTTTATTAGATCAGTTAAACGCTTTTCCAAAACAGCACGAAATCGTGCACGTTGATGCCGACGATATTGCTGTCATTCTTTATACCTCTGGCACAACCGGCAAACCCAAAGGTGCGATGCTAAGCCATGACAATCTCAACAGTAATGCCCAAAGCCTCTATAAAATCTGGGACTGGCAAAAAGATGATGTGCTTATCCATGCACTGCCTATTTTTCATATCCACGGCCTGTTTGTTGCGCTTCATTTATCCTTACTTGGCGGCACCAGCATGCTTTTTTTATCTCGCTTCGATGCCGGTCAAATAACTCAACTTTTACCTCAAGCAAGTGTACTTATGGGTGTCCCAACTTTTTATACCCGTCTATTACAGCAAGATTCTTTAAATTCCGATCTCTGTAAAAATATGCGACTTTTTGTTTCCGGCTCAGCCCCCTTGCTAGAAGAAACCTCCAATTTTTTTGCTGAGCGTAGTGGGCATCGAATTTTGGAGCGTTATGGGATGTCCGAAACCGGCATGCTGATGTCCAACCCTTTGGACGGAGAAAAAATTCCAGGCACTGTTGGTTTTGCTCTACCTGACGTAAGTTACCGGGTCTGTGATGATGATGGTAATACATTAAGTCCAGGCTCAATCGGTACTTTGCACGTCAAAGGCCCCAATATTTTTCAGGGTTATTGGCGCAACCCTGAAAAGACCAAACAGGAATTTAAAGAGGGTTATTTCATTACTGGCGACCTGGTAAATGAAGACAGTGATGGTCGCATTAGTATCGTTGGCAGAAATAAAGATTTGATTATTTCCGGGGGCTATAACGTTTACCCGAAAGAAGTTGAACTTGTTATGGATGAATTTGAGGCCATTTCTGAAAGTGCAGTAATAGGCGTAAGCCACCCCGACTTCGGCGAAGCTGTTGTTGCTGTTGTTGTGCAATCAAACCTGGATCAAAAATTAGACGAACAAGAAATCATCAATAACCTAAAAAACCGACTTGCTGCTTATAAAGTGCCCAAGAAAATATTCGTTAAAGACGAGCTACCAAGAAATACTATGGGCAAAGTGCAAAAAAACCTCCTAAGGAACGAATACGACAAGTTGTTTAAATAATAAGCCTTTAAACACCCCCTACAGCAAATTTAGTGACAAGTATCTTAGAATTAATTTTCAGGCTTCCTGTGCAAAGCAAAAATAATTCCTTATAATTCAGCCAACTATAGGTTAGTAAGCATTCGCTTATTTTTTTAACTGGAAAAGTTATGGCTCTCGATCTTGATGCAGCCAGCAATATAGCTGGCGTCCTAACAGAAGCACTGCCTTATATTCAGCGCTTCACAGGCAAAACCATCGTCGTGAAATACGGTGGCAGTGCCATGACGGATGAAACGCTGAAGAACAGCTTCGCCCGCGATATTGTGTTGATGAAACTGGTTGGCATGCACCCTATTGTCGTTCATGGGGGCGGCCCACAAATCGGTTCTCTGTTAGATAAGCTGGGTATTAAAACTGATTTTGTCGATGGCATGCGTGTCACTGACAGTGCCACCATGGATGTCGTGGAAATGGTGCTTGGCGGACTGGTGAATAAGAGTATCGTTTCCCTGTTAAATAAAAATGGGGGCAAGGCCATCGGCTTAACGGGCAAGGACGGTGACTTTATCCGTGCCAGAAAGTTAAAAATGTCACGTCAGACGCCTGAAATGCAAGAGCCTGAAATCATAGATATTGGACATGTCGGGGAGGTTGAAAGCATTAATCCTGAGGTCATTGAAATGATCACTCAAAGTAATTTTATTCCTGTCATTGCACCGATAGGTACAGGTGATGATGGTGCATCTTATAATATTAATGCCGACCTTGTTGCTGGCAAGCTGGCTCAGTTGTTACAAGCGGAAAAGTTGGTCTTATTAACAAATATTGCAGGTGTCCAAGATAAAGCCGGAAAGGTATTAACCGGTTTAAGTACCCGGGAAGTTGATGATCTAATCGCCAACGGTACAATTCATGGGGGCATGCTACCAAAAATCCGTTGTGCTCTGGACGCCGTTAATTCCGGGGTCAAAAGCGCCCAAATTATTGATGGGCGAGTGCCTCATGCTGTGTTGCTGGAGATATTCACCAACAAAGGTATTGGCACCCAAATTAGCAACCGGCTTGAAACCACAACTTAATTCGGAGACCTAGCATGGCAAGTAATGAAAAAATCTCCCGTCGCGACCATATCTTGCAAGTACTTGCCCAGATGTTGCAGGAAAACCCTGGTGGTCGTGTTACCACAGCAACGCTGGCCAAGAAAGTCGGCGTTTCAGAAGCGGCGCTTTATCGGCACTTCCCTAGCAAAGCCAGAATGTTCGAAGGCTTAATCGACTTTATTGATACCACCTTATTTTCTCGAATAAGCCGCATCATCGCTGAAGAAAGTTCTGTGTTAAACCAATGTGAAAAAATCTTGTTTTTAACCCTGACCTTTGCGGAAAAAAACCCAGGCATTACACGAGTACTCAATGGCGATGCTCTGGCGGGAGAGCCAGAACGCTTACGCGCGCAAGTTAGTCAGATTTTTGAGCGTCTGGAAACTCAACTAAAGCAATTAATCCGAGAAGCTGAGCCCAAAGAAGGTTTAAGAACCCGACAAACTGTAACGTCAACTGCTAACTTATTATTGGCTTTTACAGAAGGAAAAATTTCACAGTATGTGCGAACTGATTTTAAACGCTTGCCAACCGAAGGCTGGCACGAGCAGTGGTCGTCGTTGCAAGCGAACTTATTCTATACGCCGTAACTTGCCTTATAGGCTTCCATAGGCTGTAAGTATTCCTCAACGCCTTTGCCTTCTCCAAGGCTAAGATAATCTAAAATTTGCTGAAGATTGATTATGCTTATTACCGGCATGTCATAATCAGTTTCAATTTCCTGAATTGCAGACAACTCACCCTGACCTTTTTCCTGTCGGTCCAGCGCTACAATAACGCCTGTTGCTTCAGCTCCCGCACCCTCAATTAAACCCATGGCTTCTCGGATAGCCGTGCCTGCTGTTATGACGTCGTCAATAATCAACACCCTGCCTTTTAAAGGCGCCCCAACAATGTTGCCGCCTTCTCCATGATCCTTGGCTTCTTTACGATTAAAACAATAGGGCTTATTAATGCCGAAATCCTGACTCAAGGCTATGGCAGTAGTAGACACCAAAGGAATGCCTTTATACGCAGGGCCAAACAACACATCGAAATCCAGGTTCGCCTCCACTATAGCGGCAGCATAGCTTCTGCCAACCTGCGCCAGGGAAGCGCCCGAATTAAATAAACCTGCATTAAAAAAATAAGGACTTTTACGGCCTGACTTCAGGGTAAATTCGCCAAAGCTCAGAATGTCTTCGTTGGTAACAAAATCTAAAAACTCAGTCTGAAAGTGCTTCATATTTTAAGTGCTCAAGGCATCCTGCTGAACAGAGAAAAGCTGCACAATACCATTTTGCGCTAAGGAGATCAGCTGCCCCAATTCATCGGCGCTAAATTCACCATCTTCTCCAGTGCCCTGTACCTCAATGAAACCACCATTCTCTGTCATAACAACATTCATATCGGTTTCTGCGCTCGAATCTTCCAGATAATCCAGGTCTAATACGGGAGCACCTTTATAAATTCCAACCGATACCGACGCAATCATTTGTTTTAACGGGTTTTGCTTAATAAGCCCTTTTTCCTGCATGACAGATAAAGCATCAACTAATGCGACACAAGCACCAGTAATTGAAGCTGTGCGAGTTCCCCCATCTGCTTGAATTACGTCACAATCTATTTTAATTGTA
Organism: SAR86 cluster bacterium; assembly: GCA_002746215.1. Lineage (GTDB taxonomy): Bacteria > Pseudomonadota > Gammaproteobacteria > Pseudomonadales > Pseudohongiellaceae > UBA5109. The sequence goes on along the minus strand of NVWI01000001.1, from coordinate 338,723 downwards.
TTCTCGCCTAACTTTTTCATATCTACTGCCGCTCTTAATGAACGACCTATTAAGCGCTGAATTTCTTGAGTGCGCCCGCTCTGTTTACCCCTTGCAGCTTCACGATCCATGCGCGAACCTGTGGAGCGTGGCAACATGCCATACTCTGCGGTTACCCAGCCTTGGCCTTTGCCTTTCAAAAACCTGGGAACATTGCTTTCCACACTTGCTGTGCACAACACTTTGGTATCACCAAACTCTACCAGCACTGAGCCTTCGGCATGCTTAGTATAATGTCGTGTTATTTTAATTTTGCGTATCTCGTCAGCGGCTCTTCCGCTGGGACGATTAAGTTCAGACATAACTACCCCAATTGATTTTCTTTGCTTATTGCATATTCAGATCTAACGATGTTTGATCTGCCTTGGTACGGATCATAAATGATCGCTGTAAGCTGTAAACATTTGCAGTGATTAAAAAATAAAAATGCTTACCTCATTTCTTCAGTTGCATTGTAAAGGCTAGGCTCTCATCTTGAAATGAATTTTATAAAATCGAGCAAATCAGCTATAGTGCATGCCTTATTTTTACCTTATTTATTAGTAACGAGCAGTAATATGACACAAAGTATGACGGCCTTTGCGCGACAACAAATAGAACAGGAATGGGGCACTCTGGTTTGGGAGATTCGTTCAGTTAATCACCGTTATCTTGAAACCAGCATAAGACTGCCTGAATCTTTACGAGCCACTGAAAGCCTTTGCCGCGACTTGCTGCGGAAAAATTTGAGCAGAGGCAAGGTTGATGCACAATTAAAATTTACGCCAAATTTAGCCGCCAGTTCAATTAGCGTTGATCAAAACTTACTCGCTCAGATCAATGTCGCGAATACTGAAATTTCTAAACTCATGCCCGAACTACAACAACCAACCACGCTTGATATTCTACGCTGGCCTGGTATTGCACAAGAAGGCAAACAGAATGCTAAAGACATCGAAACGACATTAGTCACTTTGTTTAAAAATTGTCTACAGGGCTTACAGGAACAAAGACAAAAGGAAGGCGCCCATTTAAAAAGCTTTATTGAACAAAGGCTGGAGAGCATTGCGGCAATAGTTGACGATATAAAAATTGCTATGCCCGATATCCTGCAAAACCAACATACAAGACTCAAAGATACGCTGGCTGAATTATCTGCAACGCTTGACCCAGCCCGGCTAGAACAAGAGATGGTAATTCTGGCGCAAAAGGCCGATATTTCTGAGGAAACCGATCGCCTGCAAGCTCATCTACAAGAGGTAAAAAATATACTTGGCCAATCGGGGGCTGTTGGCCGCAAGCTGGATTTTTTGATGCAAGAACTAAATCGAGAAGCCAACACCATTTGCTCTAAGGCAGTTGTTATTGAAACCACTTTAAACGCTGTTGAGCTCAAAGTTTTAATTGAGCAGATGCGTGAACAAATACAAAATATCGAATAACTAATACAAAACTCACATATGTCTGTAGGTTCACTCTTTTTAATCTCAGCTCCTTCAGGAGCTGGTAAAACATCCTTAGTCGATGCGCTGATTAAAGCGGCTAATGACAGCAAAGGCGATAAACTTTGTGTGTCGGTTTCTCATACTACGCGGCAAGTGAGGCCCGGGGAGATTGATGGAACCAATTATCATTTTATAAGCTCGCAAACATTTATTCAGATGATTGAGAAAGATGATTTTCTGGAGCATGCAGAAGTCTTTGGCAACTTTTATGGCACGTCTAAAGCATGGGTAAACGAGCATTTGCAACAAGGCTGGAATGTGATTTTGGAAATTGACTGGCAAGGCGCTGCTCAAGTGAAACAAATCATGCCGGAGGCTATCAGCATTTTTATCCTACCTCCGTCTTTGGAAACTTTGCGTGCGAGGCTAACGTCCAGAGGTCAGGATGACTCCGCAGTCATCGAAAAACGCATGGCTGAAGCGGTTAGTGAACTGTCTCACTACCCTCAGGCTGACCATTTACTCATTAACGATAATTTTGACCTTGCTCAGACCGGGCTTATGGATATCATTCATGGCTGTTACAAGCCCTCCGCTAAAGAAAAAGTCGCTTTAGATACATTGTTACAAAGCCTGCTACCATAATTCACATAAACACTTTATAATTGCCGCCCCCTGAAACATCAGGGTATAAACTCAATGACACTGGCACCAAAGCCCATACAGGATACAAAATGGCTCGAATTACTGTTGAAGATTGTCTGGAACATGTAGAAAACCGCTTTGAACTGGTCATGGTTGCCAGCAAGCGCGCCCGTCAACTTCAAACCGGCGGCAAAGACCCGCTGGTCTCAGAAGATAACGATAAGCCTACCGTGCTTGCTTTGCGTGAAATCGCGCAAGAACTTGTGAATGCTTCAATTTTAATTGATACTGCCCAGGAAGAAGCAGGGGAAAGTGTTGCCGCTTTGGAAGATGCTGAAGCCGCTGAAAAAGACGCTGCAAGCACAACTAAAAATGATATCTCAATCGAAGATGCCATGGATGCAGAGCTAGTGCCTGAAGAAACCAAAGAGTCAGCTAACTCTGCTGATGCTGATGCTGATGGAGAAAGCGAAGAGCAGTAAGGTTGGATTAGAATTCCCCCCAGCCTCTGCTGTCTTTTGTGGAGGCTATGATTAACACTATTGATTCTCTTGCCGAAAGCCTAACCGAATACCTGGAATCTGATCAGGTCAATCTGGTCAAGCGTGCCTATTATTATGCTGAGCAGGCGCATGACGGGCAATTCCGTATTTCTGGTGCCCCCTATGTTACCCACCCTCTGGCAGTCGCTGAGATATTGCGCGAAATGCACATGGACCATCAAAGTGTTGCTGCTGCCATGCTGCATGATGTCATTGAAGATACAGGTCTGACTAAAGAAGCCATTTCTAATCAATTTGGTAGCTCAGTTGCTGATATTGTTGATGGTGTAAGCAAATTAAACCGTATTGAATTCAGCTCACATGCTGAAGCGCAAGCTGAGAACTTTCAAAAAATGGCGCTGGCCATGGCCAAGGATATTCGTGTCATTCTGGTAAAACTGGCAGACCGTATGCACAACATGCGAACGCTTTCTGCCTTAAAGCCTGAAAAACAACGCCGTATTGCCCGCGAAACCCTTGATATTTATGCGCCAATTGCAAATCGTCTTGGCATGAACAACATGCGTATTGAATTTGAAGAAAGGGGTTTTGAAGCCCTCTACCCCATGCGTGCTAGAAGGCTTGATGCTGCCGTTAAAAGTATTGCCGGTAATCGCAAGGAAATTGTTTTACAAATTGAAACAGCACTGACAGCCTGCCTACAAAGAGAAAACCTCCCTGGCAGGGTATCCGGCAGGAAAAAGCATATTTATAGTATTTATAAAAAAATGCGTGAGAAGCGTATTTCATTTCGCGAAATCACAGATGTTTTTGCGTTTCGCATTATTACTGATGARGTAGACACCTGTTACCGAGTTCTTGGTGCCGTACACAATCTATACAAACCGGTTCCAGGGCGTTTTAAGGACTATATCGCTATTCCTAAAGTTAACGGTTAWCAATCTCTGCATACAACGCTGTTTAGCATACATGCCATCCCTATAGAAATTCAGATACGTACTGAAGATATGGAAGCAATGGCAAATAAAGGTATTGCTGCGCACTGGCTATATAAGTCGGAAGAAGGGATGCCCAACCAAAGTCATATCCGCGCCAGACAATGGGTCCAAGACTTACTGGAAATGCAAAAACAGGCAGGTGACCCTCAAGAATTTATTGAGCACGTGAAAACCGACTTATTCCCTGATGAAATTTATGTGTTTACGCCAAAGGGCGCCATCCTGGAATTGCCCGCCGGATCAACTGCGGTAGATTTTGGTTATGCAGTTCACACAGATGTTGGTAATTCCTGTGTTGCATGTCGTATCAATCGTCGCCTGGCCCCATTAAGCCAAGTTTTACAAAGCGGTCAAACCATAGAAATAATTTCCTCCGGAACCTACCCAAATCCGGCGTGGTTAAATTTTGTGGTTACTGGGAAAGCCCGCAGTAATATCCGACACTACTTGAAAAAGCAACGCCGCTCAGAAGCCATTACTCTAGGTAGACGTCTGCTTAATAAAACGCTTGCTGGCTTTGGCTATAACCTTTCAAATATTCCTAAAAATAAAGTCGGCGGCTTACTGGAAGAAACCGATTTTGATGTGCTCGATGATTTACTTGAAGATATCGGCCTTGGCAATCGTATGGCCTATATCGTTGCTCGTCGCCTCTTGCCCAATGACAACAAAAACCTCCACGCCTCGGGCGAAGATGATGCTGCTCTGGCTATTCACGGTGCTGAAGGTATGGTGATGTCCTTCGCTAAATGCTGCCACCCGATTCCTGGTGATCACATTGTCGGATATATCAGCTCAGGCAGAGGCATGGTTGTACATCTTGAAAGTTGTAATAACGTCGCAGAAATACTCGATGATCCTAAAAAGCATTTAGCCCTGCGCTGGGATCCGGTTGTAGAAGGTGAATTTCCTGTAGAAATACGCGTCGAAATTGAACACCAACGCGGCTTAATAGCCTCCCTGGCTAACACTATTACTTCCTGCGAAGCGAATATCGACAAAATCAGCACTGCTGATCGCGATGCCCAATTCAGTATTGTTAATCTGACCATAAATGTCAGAAACCGAATTCATCTGGCAAGCGTTATGAAAAGAGTAAGAGTGATTAAATCTGTTATTAAGGTCAGCCGTCTAAAAAATTAACGTAAAGAATCGCTGATTAGGCCTTTATTTTCTGCTGCTTAATCATTTCTTCTGTGTCTCTCACGAATTTTTTAGCCTCATCACTCGGAACGCCCTGACTAAAGATATAGCCTTGCACTATTGGGCATTTTAATTGGCGTAAATATCGTAACTGGTATTCTTGCTCAACACCTTCAGCGATCATTTCAAGTTTCAAACCTTTTGCCATATGGGCAATAGCCTCAATGATTGAACGATCCGATCCCTGCTCCATATCTTGAATAAAACTACGATCTATTTTTAAACGGTTTATGGGTAACTTTTGTAGGAGGCTTAAAGACGAATACCCCGTTCCAAAATCATCAATAGCAATGCTCACACCAACATCATGTAGCTGCCTCAATTTTTCTATTGAGCTATCAATGTCGCGCATTAATATATTTTCTGTTACTTCTATTTCTAATGAATTTTTTGGCGTTCTATATTTCTTTAAGGCTTTAATAATTTTATCGACAAAATCTTTTTGCTCAATTTCTTTTCCAGAAAAATTCACAGAAAATTTATTAACTTTTAAACCTTCCTCTTGCCAGGTTTTCATTTCCGCCAAGACTTCTTCTAACACCCAATCTCCTAGCTCGCAAATCAACCCAGAATCTTCTGCGATAGATAAAAAGTGAGAGGGCGAAAGCAAACCCTGAGTGGGATGATTCCATCGAAGCAAGGCTTCTACTCCACAGACTTCACCAGTATTAAGATCAACTTGCGGCTGATAAAAAACCTCAAACTGGTTTTCCTTAATGCCTTTACGAATTTCATTTTCAATACTCAACAACAAATTATTTTTCACACTCATGTTGTCTTCATACAAATGATAATTATTTTTCCCTTGTTCTTTTGTATGGTACATCGCCACATCAGAATGCTTTATTAAGGTTTCTGCGTTGTCGCCATCACGTGGATACATAGAAATGCCCACGCTAACTGTTAAATATAATTCATGTCCTTCAACCTTAAAGGGTTGTTTGATTGTCTCTACAATTTTATTACCGACAGCGTGCACGTCTGCCTCAGAAGGCATGTGTGGCAATAGCACAATAAATTCATCGCCGCCGAGACGAGCCAGAGAGTCCCCCTCTCTTAAGCAGGCATCTAAACGCTCACCAACTCGTTTCAGAAGTTCATCACCTATTGAATGGCCCAGGCTGTCATTGGCCACTTTAAAACGGTCAAGATCAAGGAACATAACTGCGAGACTGTGATCATCACGCTTAGCATTACTGATAGCCGTACTCAACCGATCTAGAAACAAAGCTCTGTTGGGAAGGCCCGTTAACAAATCATGATAGGCCTGATAATGAATTAATTTTTCAGATGACAGGCGCTCAGTTATATCTCGCGCCACAATATATGTTCCAGAAAAATGCTTACCTGCATCATCAACACTCTCATGCTCATAAACACCGACTGAATTTAATTCAATAGCAATTTTATCTTTACTACTATCGAAATGTTTGCCTGGTTTACACGTTAACCAAATCTCTTCTTCTCTTGTTGCTCTAGCGCCTTCTCTACGCTCTAAGAAACAATGAGATGCCTGTTCCAGACAAGCAGGCTCAACGATATGAGAATAATGCTCGCCTATTAACTCATCTTTACTATAGCCTAAAACTTCTTCAGCCCGATTATTAGCGAAAACAAAGCGCCCTTGCTTATCTACAATAAAAATTATGTCAGGAGAACTTTCGACCATGAAACGATGTAGTTTTTCAGACCTTTCAAGTTTTTTACGCAAGTTTAAAAAACTCTTTTCCAACGCCTGCTTGTTCAAGGCATTTTGAATCGTATTAATCAGCGCGTCATATTCATACGGCTTTTGCAGAAAATCAAAAGCGCCTAAATAAAAAGCTTGGCTGACAGCATCAAAGCCTGTCTCCCCACTGATCACGATTACTGTAGTGTTAATCTCTTCCTCGTTAATAAATTTCATGACCTCATGTCCACCGACACCAGGCATATTCAAATCTAAAATTGCCAAGTCAAACTCATGGGCTTTTAAAGCGTCTATTGCCTGTTTGCCATTTTGTGCAGTGCTCACATCATAGCCAGAAAGCTCGAGTAATTTCCTGCCGCTTTCCAACAGCCCAATTTCGTCATCAACCAGTAGTATTTTAACGCTTAAAGTCATAAATCTTACCCGGTGAATTATTAGGATTCTCTAGCTCAGTATCAGTATTATTTTTTATTTGAGGCGTCCCTTCCGGTCGTGGCAACAATAAGGCAAAAGTGGTTCCACGCGGATCACTTTGGCAACTAATAATTCCCCCAAGCTCATCCATAAAATTTTTCACAATAGCCAATCCGGAACCCGTGTGGCTATCACCCTTACTAGTGTTACCCGGTTTGAATAAATTCTGCATCACATTTTCAGAAATCCCAGAGCCATTATCAATAATATTGATCAATACATAGTTGACCTGGTTAAAATTTATGTTGCTGCGTGTTTCTACTCTAATCAAGCCATTCTCAACACAAGCTTCTGCCGCATTTTTTAGTAAATTAATTAAGATTTGTTTTAGTGAATTTTCTTTACCTAAGACGAACGGCAGCTTAGGGTCTAAATCTATTTCAATGCTTATCGATTTTTCTTCAGGGATAGAAGCAGAAAATACTTTATTAATGCTGGTAATAATTTTATTTAAATCTAATGAGCTTGCTTTATCTTCTGGTTCAGAGTTATTTCCCAGCTTACTAAGTATTTGTTTAACCCGTTCAATTTCAGTCTCAATAACTTTTATTTCTTCATGCAATTCAGAATCTTCTTCCTGCTTTAAGCTCAAAATCTTCAGGTAGTTTTTGATGATGCTTAAGGGGTTATTAGCCTCGTGAACAGCTTCCCTAATTTTTTGTTGATAATGAAACTCTTGGCTATTAACAGTATTCGGCAATATTTTACTTTCTTGTTCAATATAAAGATGATGCAGCGTATTTCTTAGGGCAGTTTTATGTAAGTAAGACTCGCCCTCTGTTTTGTTTACGCCAAAAACAATCAGAGCCACCACTTTATTTTTATACACAATGGGGTCACAAAGTAACGCTGATTTTCCAAGTGCCGATAGAATTTGTAAATCTGCAACTTTGAGATCATTGTTTTCGACACTACATACTTTAGCCTCGGCATTTTGATAGCTAGCTGCAATTATGCTTGGATTCTCAGACAGTTGAAGTGACATGCTTGGTTCAGCTTCTTCCGGTAAGGTACTGCTTGCTATTGATATATTCTGGGCTTCAGCGTCAGGTAAGAAAATCAGCGCTTCGCCACCCTCAAAAAGATCCGCGGTTAATATTCGTAAAACATCTAAAAATTGCGCTTGTTTATTGTTATTTGCCGCAAGTAATATCTTATTAATATTGTTGATACTATGCGCCTGGTTTAGTAAGGCAACTTTTCTCTCTGCCCTGCTTGACGTGTTTACCTTTTCAGGCAAGGGCAATCGCTTGTTTGTAGAAAACTCAATTTTTAAAGCGCTCATTTGGTTTCGCAAACTCTCAGTTGTTGTCTTCTGAATAGTCCTAAGCGCTTCTTGCTCCAAGCTAAAAAGTTTTTGCCCAGCATTAACGAGTTCAAAATCTATATCTTCTTTGATGGCTAATTGGTTTGCGAACCAGCAAAGTTTTACGTCAATACTAGCGTCTGTTATTTCCTCAAAAGTTCGATGATGAAATCGAATCGCATCGCAATCAATCGCTTGTAAACCATACCTTTCCAGAAAAGCGGCACCAAGCTCAGCATGGGCCACACCAAATGTCTGCTTTTCCAATCGAGAAAGCTCTGACTCTGACGAGGTTTTAACATGCAGTTTAAAATAGTCGCTGCCATAAACGCTTGCCAGTATTACCTCGCCAAAATTTATAAGCAGTGCCGTCGTCTCAAGCTTGCTCGAGTAAGATATTTTACAAACGCTAGTCAATGCTGAAATATATTTACTGCATAAGAGAGAATGGCGCCAGTGCAAAAGATGAAAATCTTCATGCTTTTTGGGTAATAACAAGGGGTTGTATTGCATGGTAGAACGCCGTATCAATGCAAATACTTTTTCTCTCGCACGTTCTTGTTCTAGGGTAATGAGATCCAAGCTTAAGGACTCTGCTTGAAACGCTATTAGCGACTGCAGCAACAATGTAGGGGAGAGTGTTAGGAGTTCCGTTAATTTTTGAGAGGCAAGTTCATCCTCCTGCTGTTTCACCTCTCCTTCCAGCTCCAGCCCTCTAAGGAGCAATTCTGGCAAAGAAAAGGCTCTGGACAGATGAAATTTATCTAAAATAGCGCTTACTGGTTCGGACATGGTCCTATTGGGATACCTGCATTGCACTTGTCAAAAATTATCAATTGATTCTACAGTAAGTCCCCAGCAGGGTCACTGTTAAGAATTGGTTGTTTTAACCTTCGATTTCATAGCTCTTATATACAATAGTTGTTATGTACAATGGATTAGCCTCCAAGCAAAAAAACTCCTAGAATTAAACTATGTCCTCGCAAAGCATTTCCTCACCAAGCACTTCTTCACCTGCTATTAGGGCTTCCTCCAACGACTTAACACAGATGCCTTTGACCCGCCTACAAGGGGTAGGGCCAGCTCTTGAGAAAAAGTTTGCAACGCTTAACATTCACTTTGTGCTTGATTTGCTTTTCCATCTGCCTTTCCGTTACCAAGATAGAACCCGCGTAACCCCTATTGCCGCCTTGCAAGTAGGATCAGATGTGGTTATTGAAGGCCGTATTTTAGGGAATGCCATCGTTTTTGGTCGACGTAGAAGCCTGTTGGTTAAAATTCAAGATCAAAGCGGTGTCGCTAATTTAAGATTCTTTCATTTTAGCGCCGCTCAAAAAAGTAGCTTAGCTGAAGGTAAACGTATTCGATGTTTTGGAGAGGTTAAATGGGGGCGCAGCGGTATTGAGCTGTATCATCCTGAATATAAAATTATTGATGAACAAGACCAATTCCCCAACACTACAACCTTAACCCCTATTTATCCAAGTACAGACGGCCTGCAGCAAAACCGTTTACGCAACACCATTGAGCAAGCATTGCTGTTATTAAAACAACACTCAAATTTAATTGATTATTTACCTGCAGAATTAAACCAAAAGTTTGGCATTAGTAACTTAAAAGATGCCTTACTCTACATTCACCAGCCCCCGCGAAATGCCCAACTCTCGCAATTAGAAGACGGCATGCACCCGGCACAACAACGCTTGGCTTTTGAAGAGCTATTGGCGCACTACTTATGCCTGCGCCGATTGAGGGACAATGCTCAGCAAGAAAAAGCACCTTCTTTAAAGTACGAGCCAACACTAATTTCTGTTTTGATTAAAAACTTGCCATTTGAGTTAACGGCAGCTCAACAAAGGGTTTTTAGTGATGTCAGTAAGGACCTTGCTGATACCAAGCCCATGCTGAGGCTAGTGCAAGGCGATGTCGGCTCTGGCAAGACCATAATCGCTATTCTCGCGGCACTACAAGCTGTAGGAAGCGCCTACCAGGTAGCAGTAATGGCACCGACAGAGATTCTTGCTGAACAACATTTTTTGAATTTCACCGAACTGTTAGAAGGTCTCGGCATTGAAATCACTTTTCTAAGCGGCAAAATCAAAGGCAAGAAGCGTGTTGAGGCGCTTAGCTTAATCAGCTCTGGACAGGCTAACATCATTATTGGCACACATGCTCTTTTCCAGGATGAAGTGCTGTTTAACAGGCTGGGTTTAATGATCATCGACGAACAGCATCGCTTTGGTGTGCATCAGCGTTTGGCCCTACGCGAAAAAGGTCAAGCTCAAGGAGAAAGCCCACACCAGCTCATCATGACGGCAACGCCCATACCCAGGACCCTAATGATGAGCGCTTATGCCGATCTGGATTGCTCGATTATTGATGAACTTCCGCCGGGAAGAAGCCCGGTAAATACCGTTCTATTAACTGAAAACCGACGCCCGCAAGTCATAGAAAGAATCCAGGAAGCTTGCTCTAACGGTCGACAGGCTTACTGGGTATGTACCTTAATCGAAGAATCTGAGCTGCTGCAATGTCAGGCGGCTGAAGTAACCTTTGCTCACCTACAACAACAACTAAAAAATTTACAGGTCGGGCTGATACATGGGCGAATGAAAGCCAAGGAAAAATCTGAAATCATGAATCAGTTTAAGGCCCAGAAAATCCAGTTGCTGGTTGCAACTACTGTTATCGAAGTCGGTGTTGATGTGCCAAACGCTTCCTTAATGATCATAGAAAATCCTGAACGACTTGGGCTGGCTCAATTGCACCAGCTACGCGGCAGAGTTGGCAGAGGCAGCGAAAAGAGTCATTGTTTGCTGCTTTATCAAATGCCTTTATCCAATTTGAGTAAGCAGCGCCTCGAAATTATGCGCAGCAGTAATGACGGCTTTTACATTGCTCAAAAAGATATGGAAATTCGCGGCCCCGGGGAAGTACTAGGCACTCGTCAAACCGGCCTGATGGAACATAAAATTGCCAACTTAAGCCGTGATTCTCATTTACTTGAGAGCGTTAAAACTTGGGGAGAACGTATGCGAGATCAACACCCAGCCAGTATTGGCCCGCTGATTGACCGCTGGCTTTCAGTCAACCAGCAGTATGGCAAAGTTTAAGATTCTAATATGCCTAACTCTCCTTGTCGCTTGGCAATAATGACCGCGCCACAAGAGTCACTAAAAATATTTACTGATGTCCTGCACATATCCAGAATGCGGTCTGTCACCAGTAACAAGCCAATAGCTTCAACGGGCAACCCTATCGCCGTTAATATCACGGTAATAGCCACCAGGCTGGCTGCAGGGATACCAGCCACGCCTATAGATGTTAATAAAGCAATTAAAACGACAGTAAACTGAGTGGCAAAACTTAGCTCAATACCATAAGCCTGGGCCAAAAATATAGCGGCTACACATTCGTACAGCGCGGTGCCATCCATATTCACAGTGGCCCCCAGGGGCAATACAAAACTCGTAGTTTTTTCTGACACGCCAGCATTTTTCTCCAAGCACTCCATGGTTAAGGGCAAGGTGGCTGAAGACGATGCCGTAGAAAAAGCCGTTAATACAGCCGGGACCATAGCCTTATAGTGTGCCACGGGACTTACCCCACCAACATATTTTAATAATAAAGGCATAACGACAAAGACGTGCGTGGCCAAGGCCAGCAATACGGTAATAAAAAAGATCAGCATTGGCTGGAATGCAGCAAAGCCGGTCGACGCTACAGTGCCAGCAACCAGGCCAAATACCCCATAAGGGGCAAAGCGCATAATCCACATTGTTATACGCATCATGGTCTCTGAAATTCCCTGCCAGAAATTAAGCAAGACCTCACCCTGACGATTTGGAATCTGCGTCATAAAATAACCAAACACCAAAGAGAAAAAGATAAGACCCAACATCTGGCCTTCCGCCGCAGCAGCCACAACATTTGTTGGAATCATTCGCAAGAAAATTGCCGCGATATCCCCGCCGCCACGACCTTCAACACTGGCAACAGCAGAAGCCAGAGCCCCTTCATCAAGGCTCAGGTTTAAACTCTCCCCTGCCGCAACACCATCAATAATGCCAGGGCTTAATAAATTAACGTAAAAAAGACCCACCAAAATAGCCAAGGTGCTAGTCACGGCGTAATAAGCTAGAGTCATCCCTCCCATTTTTCCCAGATCGCTGCGCCCTCCCATATTGGCTACACCACAAATAATAGATGCCATAATTAAAGGCACAATGATCATGCGCAAAGCATTCAGAAACATAGTGCCGATAAAATCGTACATGGCATAAAAAGTTACACCAAAAATACTGAGCTCAGTGCCAGTAAGCTGCCCACAAACAGCAGCAAGTAGAATGGCTATTAATATCTGCCAATGTAATTTAATTTTTATCATTTATTGCTCCAAAGCTTTGGTGCTATTTAAACAGTGCTATTTCTTTTATTCAATCTGTCTATAATTGCCCCTCGCTAATTAAGTTGTGCTTATGTACTCAAATCCCCTATTACAAAAAATCAGCTCAATACAATTAAAGCTCTGGCAATCAATCCAGCAGCATTTACCTATGGTTGCGACTAAACTACCACTCTATTGGAGCTTGACTCGGATGAATCGCCCCATCGGCTTTTATCTGGTGTTGTGGCCAACACTATGGTGCCTCTGGATTGCTGGTAATGGCAAGCCAGAACCCTGGCTGGTAATTATTTTCTTTCTCGGCACTATGCTAATGCGAGCCGCAGGCTGCTGCATAAATGATTACGCAGATCGAAATTTCGACGGCCATGTGGCACGAACCGAGAATCGCCCTATTGCACAAGGGAAAGTAAAACCTAAAGAAGCCCTACAGCTATGTGCTTCACTATGCTTTATCGCCTTCCTGCTAGTTTTAATGACAAACGGATTGACCATTTTGATGGCTGTTGCGGCCTTATGCCTCGCACTGATTTACCCTTTCATGAAACGCTATACCCACTTACCGCAAGTGGTTCTGGGGGCTGCTTTTTCCTGGGGGGGATTGATGGCGTTTACAGCACAAACGAGCGCCCTGCCTGCCCAGGCATGGCTTTTGTTTATCGCAAATTTACTCTGGACCATTGCCTACGATACTCAATATGCCATGGTTGATCGTGAGGACGATCTAAAAATCGGCGTGAAATCCACGGCTATTCTTTTTGCAGAGGGTGATATCTACGTTATTGCATTTTTACAGGTGTTTTCCCTGATCACCTTTGCTCTTTGTGCCAGCTATTTTCAATTAGGCAACTGGTTCCAATTTGGCCTCTTACTGGCCGCAGGCCTTTTCATTTACCAACACACCTTGACCTGGGACCGTCAGCCAGAACAGTGTTTCAAGGCTTTCCTCAATAACAACTGGGTTGGTGTAGTAATTTTTGTTTTTACTGTGCTGGATTTTCTTTTTCGTTAATGGCTCTTAATAGCTAATGGCTCTTAATAGCTAATGGCTCCTAATACCTAATGGCTCCTAATACCTAATGGCTCTTAATACCTAATAAGAGCAGGCTTTTGCCATTGTAAAGAAGCCCCCAGGTTGGTCAGCACCACCACGCCCTGATCATAATTTCTGCCAACAGAATTGACGCCATGTGAATCATCCCCTGGCACTAAGGCTATGCCTTTAGCCATAGCTTTCTTCAAAATAGACAAAGAAGGGTATTGTTCAAGGCCCTTATCAAAACCTCTCAAATTAAAATCCATGATGAGTTTATTTTCAGCAATAAAATCAAGATTACGCTCAATCTTATTAATAATTTCAGGATCAGCAAGCGTGCTTAGATAATCTGGATCAAACACCCTGATTAAATCAAAATGCGCCACAACCGCTGGGCAAAACTCTTGCATCATCTGGTATTGCGAATCAAAATAATCACAGTAAAGCTGCCTCATACTGCCAGCCTCAGCAAGTGCCTGTTGGTAATATTCTTTATCGTAATCAATACCTAGACCATTAACATGATGCAGTGAACCAACTAAATAATCCGGCTGGAATTGCTTAATGAGTTCATGCACATAATCTTTAGTGCCAGCATAAGTTTCTATTTCAAAGGCCAATAACAGCTCTATTTGATTGGCATATTTTTTCTGTAGCTCTCGGCCAAGTTGAAAATACTCGACAAAACGCTGCTGTAAAAACTCAGCACTTAACTCTGCTTTTACTTCATCGGGATAACGCATGTTGTCAGTAAGTGGGGGGATATGTTCGGTTATGCCAACCCATGTAAAACCCTGGTCAATATAGGCTTTAACAATGCTTTCCAAATTGTCTTGTGCGTGCTGACAAAATTGCCCACTATGACCGCCATGCACCGAAACCTTTTCAGCCTTTGTTATTATTTTTTCTAAACCTTTGTTCATGATTCTCAATCTTGTAAACTCTTTATTGTTAACACGTCACCTTGATTGCACCTTAACCCATATTTGTTTGCCAATAAACAGTCGACTGTCATGAGCCAAGAATATAGAACAGAGTTTTTAGACAGTATTACTGATATTGCACCAGACGACTGGAATAAACTTGTCGGATCTGACTATCCCTTTTTACAGCATGCATTTTTATTTGCGCTAGAAAAAAGTGGCTGCACATCTGTCCGTTCAGGCTGGAAACCCTTACATTTAGTCATAAAAAATAATGCAGGAAAACTGCTTGCTTTAATGCCTTTATATTTAAAAAATAACTCCATGGGTGAATATGTTTTTGACTGGTCCTGGGCTGATGCTTACTCTCAACATGGCCTAGAATATTATCCAAAGTTGGTTACGTCTATTCCCTTTACGCCTTCAACAGGACCAAGAGTTTGTATTGATTCAGCAGAAAATAAGCAAGAAATTCTTACCGAAATAGTAAAAATCGTTCAACAAAAAGCTTTAACTTTACAAGCATCCAGTTGGCATATTTTATTTCCTGAAAAAAATTTCTCAGACCAGCTTACTGATTTAGGCATGCCACAAAGGCAAGGCTGTCAATATCAATGGTTTAATAAAAACTATGCAGATTTTGAAGCTTTTTTACAAAGCTTCTCCTCTCGAAAACGTAAGAATTTAAAAAAAGAACGAAAAAAAGTTCAAGAAAACAATATTCAGTTTGAGTGGCTTAATGGCAATGAAGTGACTCCAGAGCAATGGCAATCTTTTTATCGTTTTTACCAAAATACCTATCTGGTCCGTGGACGATCGGCCTATTTAAACCTGCCTTTTTTCTTAGAGTTAGCTCGCTTGATGCCAGATCAAATATTACTGGTCATGGCAAAAAAAGATGATGCTTATATAGCCGGGGCTTTAAGCTTTAAAGACAATAACGCCCTCTATGGCCGTTATTGGGGCTGTGATGAAGAGTGGCAATTCCTTCACTTTGAAACCTGCTATTACCAAGGAATAGAATACTGCATTAAACATAAGCTGCAGAAGTTTGACTCTGGCGCCCAGGGTGAGCATAAAATTCAGCGTGGCTTTGAGCCTGTATTTACATTCTCTAATCACTGGATATCGCACCCACAATTCAGCGCTGCAATAAATCAGTTTATTGAAGAGGAAAAAGATCATCTTTCTCAGTACCAACAACTTGCGGAAAAACATCTTCCTTACAAAAAAAACGAAAATTCTTAGCCCATTTGATAAAACGCAAACATCTTTCTTGCGACCGGGAATCAATCAGCATAAGCTTAGGTGTACACATTAAGAGGAATTAATTTTGCCTAAAGAAAAAATTAAAGGTTTGATCTCAGAGCTGCATGAAAAGCTTTCTGCTACAGACTCCAGCCCCGAACAGGATTTACTCATGGCGCAGCTACAGGCTCAGCTTGATAGCTGGGAGGGGCCTAAGCCTGCCAATGGCGATATCAAAGATGTGGTTCAGGAATTGCTAGAAGAGCTAGAAGAAAAACATCCTAAAGCGGCTAG
Source organism: SAR86 cluster bacterium (assembly GCA_002746215.1). Lineage (GTDB taxonomy): Bacteria > Pseudomonadota > Gammaproteobacteria > Pseudomonadales > Pseudohongiellaceae > UBA5109. Next base: position 322,535 of record NVWI01000001.1, on the reverse strand, counting down.
AGTWATGCTGGAAATATTAGAATCTTTAGGCCACTTAGGTCTTTGAYAGGGTTTTTAATAGAGCCTTTAACTTTGCTTGCGTAAGAAAACCAGATCTTTTTCTGTGGAATCTTTTTTACTGAAGCGATAGCCTTCATGCTCAAATGTGACCAGCCCAGCAATATCTTTTACTCGGTTTTTTATAATATAAGAGCTCATTAAGCCTCGAGCTTTTTTAGCAAAAAAACTGATTACTTTATATTGTCCGTTTTTATAATCTTTAAAGACAGGCGTTATAATTTCAGCGCCCTCAGTTTTGCCTTTTATTGCTTTAAAATACTCATTTGATGCCAAATTAATCAATAGCTTGTCTTTTTGTTCTTTTAAGGCTTGAGTTATTGCTGCACCAAGTTGCTCTCCCCAAAAATTATAAAGAGACTTTCCTCGGCTATTTTTTAGCCCTGTTCCCATTTCTAAACGATACGGCTGAATTAAATCCAAAGGCCGTAACACACCATACAGGCCCGATAATATGCGTAAATGTTTTTGTGCAAAATCCAGATCAGCTGCCTTATATTGTTGAACGTCAAGCCCAGCGTAAACATCGCCTTTAAAAGCAAATATCGCGGGTCTGGCATTTTTTGGTGAAAACGGCTGCTCCCAATTTAAATAACGCGAAACATTCAGCTCAGCTAGTTTTGAACTGATATGCATTAAATCTTGAATGTCATCTGGCGCCAGGCGTCTTAACACTTTTATAAGTTTGTCAGACTCTTCAATAAATTGTGGCTGAGAAAATTTCCTGGAAGGCAACGGAGATTCATAATCTAATGTTTTTGCTGGTGATATAACAATAAGCATACTGCTCTCNTTTATCCTCGCTTTTTATACTTTCTTTCTAAACCTGGTTTATAAAACTATCCCACCAGTTTAACGGCGTAATACCATCCGCAGAATCGTAAACATTACCATAATACCAGACTGAATCTGGATAAGCGGCCATCGCATTGTCAAATAAGGCCTCTACTGTAGCAAAGCCCAAATTAACATGTAATGAATAGCTTAAGCCTCGATCAGTTTTAATATCAAGTGTCCCATCACTCATCTCAATTTGTGGCGTCAAACTGTTTTCCAATACCTCTATATCTGCTTTACGAAAAACTCGAACTGCCAGGTTGCCGCTATGTTTTACCACTATAAACTTATCTGCCTGCTGTGGGTCTATATAGATAATATCGCCTTTTGCCAACCCTCGAACAAGCAAGGGAGACTTTTCCAATTCATAGTGGCCGGCCTCTTCCATTACATAGACGTCTAACTTTTCCAACACTCGTTGGCCTTCACTGTCTTGCCCAGCGGGGAGCTGTATTAATGCTTGTTGTTCCTGTTTCAATGTAACTCTCCTATAAGATGACAAATATTACCAGAAGCAAGTATTGACCTGCATCAATTGTTCACTTGTAGTCCCGATGTGTAATAACTACACTTAATCAAACTAGTTCCCTACTGAGCTAAAGGAGCGTGAAATGAACCTATATAAAAATATACTTGTTGCCGTTGACCTCTCTCAAGATTCAGCCGTAATTCTTGATAAGGCACGTAGCATTGCTAAAGCTTACGATGCCCAACTAAATTTAGTGCATGTTATCGAGCCCATAGCTGTTGGCTATGCCATAGAAATTTCCAGCATTGATATTGAAGGCTTACATCAAGAGGCTACTGAGCAAGCCAAGCAATCGCTTATGGAAATGGGTAGAAATATCGATATCCCTGCGGAACGCATGCACACTCTGTTGGGCCAACCCGCCAGAGAAATTAAAGAGTTAGCTAATGAAATAAAAGCCGACTTAATTATTATGGGAAACCATGGCCGCCATGGCTGGGAATTGCTATTCGGCTCAACATCAACGGGTGTTGCTCATGGTGTCAATTGTGACTTGCTTACAGTGCATGTCTAAGGCCGCTTTTTGACGACTCTTGAAGAACAGGAAGCACTCGCAGCCTTTGCTGCCAATATCTCTTCTGGTGCAGAGGTTTGGGGCTTAAAAGCCGAGCAAGGCTGGGCCTTATGTCCTTCTATTGAATTTGAAGAGACTGAAGTATTGCCATTTTTTTCCAACAAAGAAGATGCCACTTTACTTTGCTCTGGAGATTGGGAGGCATACCAGCCTGAAGCAATTCCACTTGAATCTTTTCTTGAAGACTGGCTGCCTGGCATGCATGAAGATAGTGCTATGATTGGCCTCAACTGGAATGCAGATCTGGAAGGCATTGAAGTTGAACCGGCCGACCTCGCGGCAGCGATTGACGCTACTGCACAATCTGCTGCATAACCACGTCATTGAGAAAAATATTATTTTATCTGCACCGCTTAGCCACGCTGCTCAAGCCTGTGCGCATTATTCTCGTCATATTGACCTTGTTTGCTTTGCTGCTCACCGCTTATTCACTTTTAGTTCAGACCCGTTTCACACTTAATGCCCTAGAGCCTTCTATTGTCGTTTCGTTATGGGGAATGCTGTTATTAGCCAGTACTGAATTATTTCAAAAACTGCCAGATTCGGTATTACCTAAAGACTCTTTTTTACAGCGCGCGCAAACTCACTGTAAACATTTATTTTTTACTTTTTTGGCTTTAATTGTTCTCTTTGTAGCGGCATTGTTAATCTGGTTAAGCCTGCGATTACTGCTAATTTAGCTGCATTTATGCAAGTAAATTATGCTACTCTCCAACTTTCCTAACGCTAGCTAGCGGCCTTATTTAAGCTGTTATTTATAATCAAATCCATTCTGTTAGATGATTGAATGAATAAAATACAAAGATTAAATAATTACCTAGATGGGCTTTCTGAACAAGTAGGCAAAGGCGCTTCATACTTTGCAGTATTAATGGTTCTTGTTACTTGCTATGTCGTTATCACTCGGTATGTTTTTAATACTGGATCAATTGCTATACAAGAATCTGTTCTTTACATAAATGCCATTGTGGTTTTTGGCACGGTTGGATATACCCTCAAACACAATGGCCATGTCCGCGTCGATGTGATTTATGGGCCTGCATCCTTGCGCTACAAAGCATGGGTCAACCTCTTAGGTTCCATATTTTTATTGATGCCAGTCACCTTTTTTATACTCATCTACAGTTGGGACTATGTCATGACGTCATGGTCAATACGTGAAGGCTCTCCTGAAGCCAATGGCTTGCCATTTGTCTACCTGCTCAAAAGCATCATCCTCATCATGTGCTTTTTGCTGGTGCTTCAGGGTTTGGCAGAAATATTAAGAAATTTTTGCTTCCTTTTCTCCAAAGAAACGTCTGAAAGACCTTATGAAGAAAAGGAAAGCAGCGCCCTATGATGGAATTGATGCCTTTCCTGCTGTTTATCTGCATTTGTGTGGTTTTGGTGGCAGGTTACCCCGTCGCTTTTTCCTTGGCTGGCACTTCTATAGCCTTCGCCGGGATAGGCGTTTTAACGGGCACTTTTGATACCGCCTTTTTAAGTGCTGTGCCTAATCGCATTTTTGGCAGCATCATCTCTAACACAACGCTGTTTGCTGTCCCCATGTTTGTTTTTATGGGCGTAATGCTGGAAAAATCAAAAATCGCAGAAGACCTGCTCGGCGGCATGGCTTTATTGTTTGGAAAAATGCGCGGAGGATTAGGGCTATCGGTCATTATTGTTGGCATGTTGTTGGCGGCAAGTACTGGTATTGTCGGCGCCACAGTCGTCACGATGAGCGTGTTATCTCTGCCCACAATGTTGAAAGCGGGCTATAAAACGTCGCTTGCTACTGGAACGATATGCGCTACTGGCACACTCGGGCAAATTATTCCCCCTTCTATTGCCTTGGTTCTGCTTGGCGATGTCATCTCCAATGCCTATCAGCAAGCTCAAATAAATATGGGTGTTTTTTCTACAAAAGCTGTTTCTGTTGGAGATCTTTTTGCTGGCGCCATTATACCGGGGCTGCTATTGGTTTTTTTGTATTCCTTATACATGCTGGGAGTCGCTTTTTTTAGAGATGATTATGCTCCTCCAGCAAAACAAGAGGATATTGATGCCATCAAAGGTGGCAGCAGCCTCTTAGAAAAAATTCTTAAAAGCTTATTCCCACCTCTATTGTTAATAGTTGCCGTGCTTGGCTCCATTCTTTTTGGCGCAGCCACACCCACAGAAGCTGCCGGCGTAGGCGGTCTTGGTGCAATGTTATTAGCCTTAGCAAAGGGCCAGCTAAATTTGAAAATTTTCAAAGAAGTATCAATATCCACAGCAAAGGTAAGCTCAATGGTTTATATGATTCTTATTGGCGCTGCAATTTTTTCATTAGTATTCCGCGGGTTTTCTGGTGATATTTTAATTGAAGAATTTTTTGAAAACCTACCCGGCGGTATAGTAATGGCCGTATCTCTGGTGATGCTGGTGGTCTTTCTGCTCGGCTTTATTCTCGATTTTATTGAAATAACCTATATGGTGGTTCCCATTGTTGGCCCCATCCTTTTGGCTATGGGGCTTGACCCTATCTGGTTGGGCATCATGCTTGCAGTGAACTTACAAACCTCCTTCCTAACGCCGCCGTTCGGATTCGCCCTGTTTTATTTACGTGGAGCAGCTCCTGACCATATTCTCACCAAAGATATTTATAAAGGCGTTATTCCGTTTATTCTAATTCAGGTATTCGTGCTAGCTCTGCTGGCTATATGGCCAGCACTCGTTACCTGGCTGCCTTCATTGCTCTAGGGCTTATATAATGAACACAGAAAGTGAAAATCTCGATTTAGATCCAAACCCTCATCCCGACGGCGAGCTCGCTACTCAAACTATTACCTTACCTGCAGATACCAACCAAGATGGTGAAATTCATGGTGGCTGGCTAGCCTGTCAAATGGATATGGCCGCTCATTTGGCCAGCTCGAAAGTTGCCAAAGGCAAAGTGGCCACGGTTGCTATTGATAATATTTCTTTTCTTGCGCCAATCAGTCTGGGTTCAATAGTTGGCTGCTATACGAAAATCTTAGCTGTCGGAAGATCTTCTATCCGCGTATCGGCCGAAGCTTGGGTTAGCCATGTTGTAAAAGGCGAAGAATGGAGAAAAGTCGCTGAAGGGGTTTTTACTTTTGTCGCTATTGATAGCAATGGACGCACAAGGGCAATTCCAAAAGAAAGCAGCTAACACTTAGGTCCGGTCAGCTACTTTTCTAAGATTTCCCCCAAAAAGCTTCTGCTTTCTTTAACGCTGCTGCGCCCTTATTCTAATATAGGCCTCTTCAGAGATGTCTTGATAATCTTTAACTTGTGCTTCGAAGGCACGATATGACGCGAGGATACGCTGTCCAATTTCACTGCTCTGCCCTAGCTCATTAATTACTTCCTGAGAAACATTGTATAACTCGGCCATTAAGTCATCAGGAAATTGTCGCAGTTCAACACCATACTCCTCTACCAACGTAGTCAAAGCCTTGCTGTTTTGAAACCTAAACTCATCCGCCATCGTTGCACTAACAGCACTTGCCGCCGTGCGCATAATGACTTGTAAGTCTTGCGGAAGCGCTTCAAACATCTCTTTGTTAAACAAAAACTCCTGCAACGAGCCTGCTTCATGCCAGCCCGGGAAATAATAATAATCGGCGACATCATAAAAACCCAAAGCCAGGTCGTTCAAAGGCCCGACAAACTCTGTAGCATCAATTACCCCAGTTTGTAAGGAAGTATATATATCTCCAGCCGCCAGATTTACAGGAACCCCCCCTATACGTTGAATAACTTCCCCGCCAAGACCTGGTATACGCATGGTTAAACCCTGGAAATCTTCCACGCTATTTATTTCTTTATTAAACCAGCCGCCCATTTGCACACCGGAGTTGCCACCCAACATAGGCACTAAATTAAACGGTGCGTAAACCTCTTCCCACAGCTCCTGGCCTCCACCATAACTAACCCAACTTTCCATTTCCTCAGCATTTAAGCCAAAGGGAACTGCTCCAAAAAACTGAGCTTCAGGCGCCTTGCCCCGCCAATAGTAAGCTGCACTATGGCCGATTTCTGCAGTGCCTGCGCTTACGGCATCAAATACTTCAAGTGCAGGAACAATTTCACCGGCCCCATAGACTCTAATGCTCATCCTGCCATTCGACATTTCTTCAACCAGATCAGCAAACCTTTCAGGGGTTTCGCCAAGTCCTGGAAAGTTTTTGGGCCAAGTTGTTACAAGCTTCCAGGTATAGGTTTGCTGAGCTTGCATCGCTTCACCTACAGCGCCAGTTGGCGCTGATTCGCCCCCACAAGCTGCCAGCATTGCACTGCATAAAATTAGGGTTGTTTTTAGAAAAGTTACGTTAGCCTTCATTATTTTCTGCTACTCCATTTAAGAAATTTTTTTATTCTTCTATTAAACGCTAGTTCAAATAGTCTCAAGTCGGGCATAAGACATTACCAGCCATTTACCACCAACTTCATCAAAATTAATCTGCACTCGGGCATTTTTACCCTTACCTTCATAATTTAGCACTATGCCTTCACCAAATTTAGGGTGCTTTACACGTTGCCCCAAGTTTATGGAATCTGCTGACCTTTCGCCTGATGATGCCGTATCAGCAGAAGCCCGAATAGTATCATGGCCTTTTGAGTAGTCGTTAAAATAGGTGCTACGCGTTATCCTGCCTTGCAATCTGACTTCTTCCAATAACTCCTGCGGCAATTCGCCAAGAAATCGTGAAGGGCGGGTTAACGCTTCTTCACCATAGAGACGCCTGGATTCAGCGTAACTTAGCGTGAGTTTTTGTTCTGCCCGAGTAATCCCGACATAACAAAGCCTACGCTCCTCTTCAAGCCCAGCTTGAGTATCTAAAGACATTTTGTGAGGAAACAAACCTTCTTCCAGGCCCGTAATAAAAACCGTGGGAAATTCTAAGCCTTTGGCTGAATGAAGCGTCATTAGTTGCACAGCATCTTCACCTGCACCAGCTTGGGCATCACCAGCATCTAAAGCAACTTTATCTATAAAGGCGCTTAATACAGCCATAACAGAGCCTTCCTCGTCATCATCTAAAGCATCAAGGGTATAAGCCTTTGCCGCATTAACCAATTCTTTCAGGTTTTCCTTTCGAATGATGGCTTTTTCACCACCTTCCTTTTCGTGGTGTTGAATCAGCCCACTGAGCTGAATAGTTTTATCACAAAGCTCATGCAAATCTTTGCCTTCCGCAAAGCCCTCAAGCTCATTGATTAAGTTCAGGAAGCCAGTAATACTCAAGGTTGCTCTGGATGGCAACAAGCCAGTATTTGTAGCTTTAAGCGCTGACTGCCAGAGCGATAAATTTTCTGTTCTCGCCAAAGAGCGCAAGAATTCTAGTGTCTTATTCCCAATACCCCTAACTGGCGTATTAATCACGCGTTCCATCGCCGCATCGTCATTACGGTTTGCAACTAATCGCAGATAAGCCATGGCATTTCGAATCTCCAGACGCTCATAGAACCGAAAGCCACCGTAGATACGATAAGGCATATTGACCCTTAATAAGGCTTCTTCAAGCTCTCTCGATTGCGCATTAGAGCGATAAAGAATCGCGGCTTCGCTTGCCTTGTTGCCGCTATTAATCCATTTTTCAATTTGCCCACTTACGAAACGAGCCTCATCTTGTTCATTAAAAGCTGAATAAAGCGAAATAAGCTCACCCTCAAGATCTTCAGTCCATAGCTCCTTACCTAACCTGTTCTGATTATTCACTATAAGCGTATTCGCGGCTTTAAGAATATTGGCGCTGGAGCGATAATTTTGCTCCAACCGAACCGTTTCTGCCCCAGCAAAGTCCTGAGAAAACTGCTGGATATTTTCTATTCTGGCTCCACGCCAACCATAAATAGATTGGTCATCATCCCCAACGGCAGTGACGTGTGCTGTTCCTCCTGCTAAAACCCTAAGCCAGGCGTATTGAATAGTATTGGTATCTTGAAATTCATCAACTAATATATGCCGAAAGCGTTTTTGATAATGCGCTAGCAAAGTCGGAGCTTTTAACCATAGCTCATGTGAACGCAACAATAGCTCACCAAAGTCGACCATTCCTCCGCGGTCACATGCTTGCTCATAGGCGGCATAAACCTTAGCCATCATCGCGGTATATTCATCGCCATATGTCTCAATACTGGCGGCACGTAAACCTTCATCTTTTTGAGCATTAATGAACCACTGGCATTGTTTTACCGGCCATTTAGTTTCATCAATGTCGAGCGATTTATGCACTCGCTTAATTAAACGGTATTGGTCATCTGCATCCAGAATTTGAAATTTTTCAGGTAATCCAGCTTCCTGCCAATGTGCTCTTAACAGCCTATGTGCCAAACCATGAAAAGTTCCAACCCACATGCCTCCAATTGGCCTTTGTAATAATTCTTCAATCCGTATCCGCATTTCATTAGCCGCCTTATTAGTAAAGGTCACGGCCAGTATTCCATGAGGAGAAAGACCCTCAGTAGCAATTAACCAGGCAATTCGATGAACAAGGACGCGGGTTTTGCCGCTACCTGCTCCAGCCAAAACTAATAAATTAGATGCCTCGGCTGCCACCGCCTGGCGCTGCCTATCATTAAGGGGGTTTAAAATGTGAGAAATATCCATTGCTGTTTATTCTAACAAAGACTCAGGTTTTCTTTGAACTGTTGCTTAAATTAATTTCAGATTAGTGTTGGCAACTCGTATGCATTTCAATAAAAACTTGTTAGTATCGATCGCAGCTGTATTAGCTGGCTATGTAATAATTGGCTAATGCCGCGTAAATGCTGGCCTTAATGTATGCTTGTAAAAGTTACTTCAGGCTCATCATTCACAATAACAGTTAAACTTATTTCATAAGTTTTAACATAGAAATTACCAAGTAATTGGTAATGCTGAGAGAGTAAAAGAAAAATATGTCAGAGCAAGTAGAAGGTACCGTTAAGTGGTTCAATGATGAAAAAGGTTTTGGTTTTATTGAACAGGCTGACGGCAAAGATGTCTTCGTACATTACAGTGCCATAACCGGTGATGGTCGTCGTACTTTATATGAAGGACAAAAAGTCACTATGACTGTGACTCAGGGTCAAAAAGGCCCTCAAGCAGAAAACGTGCAGCCAGCTAACGCTGACTAAAACCGCTTTAAGCTTGAATTACGTGCCCTTTCAGGCATGTAGAAGTTTTCAGTTCTTATTCTTTCAAAAGAAAAAGTAAGTGCTTTTGTTCTTGTTCGGCCTCAAAAAACTACTCCTTTGTTAATACTTGCGATAATTCACATCCTTTGTTTGCCTAATTAATTATTCTGTATTATTTTCTGGAATTAACTTAAGCGCGATAAAATGCCGTATGGAAAGAAGCAACCTTATTAGAAAAATTAGCCTAAGCCTTGATAAGCTCCGAAAATCGGAGCGTAAGGTTGCTGAATATATTCTTGCAGACCCTGCTAAAGTAATAAATATGCGCATTATTGACCTAGCAAACGGCGCTTCAGTAAGTGAGCCTACGGTTATTCGTTTTTGTCGTGCCTTAGATTTTGAGGGTTTTCAGGCTTTTAAACTTAAATTGGCACAACATATTGGCAGTAGCGGGAATTTTCGTCAGTTCCAGGTAAGCCCAGATGACTCTATTGCAGATGTAAATAAAAAAGTTTTTGATGCCACGATAGGTTCTCTAATTAATGTACGGGATGAAATAGATACCCACGCGCTCAAAAATGCCATTGATGCCTTAAGCACGGCTAAGCGAGTAGAGTTTTATGGCTTTGGTGCATCAGGTTCCGTGGCTATTGATGCTCAACATAAGTTCTTTCGGCTACAAGTTTCCGCTGCAGCTTATACTGACCCGCATATTCAACATATGTCAGCAATTTCTTTAAAGCCCACCGATGTCATTGTTGCAATATCACAATCCGGACGCTCTAAAGCGCTCATCCAAAGTGTAAAATTAGCAAGGGAAGCTGGCGCTACCGTCATTGGCCTTGCCCCTGAAAATACAGATTTATCTGACCTCTGTGATTTCCCCATCCATATTAATATGGAAGAAAACCACCTGGAATTCACGCCTGTTTCTTCACGTATTGCACATCTGGTTGTAATTGATGTGCTTGCTATGGGTGTGGCTCAGCATCGTAATACAGAACTAAAAGAACATCTGAAACGTTTAAGTGTTAGCTTGCGCTCCTTACGCACCAGAAAAAAAAGTAAGTAGCCAGAAAATTATTTTTCTCCCAGCAAGTACTGATCGAAAAAACTCACAATTCTATTCTCAAATTCTTCTGCCAACGCAGTATCAAAGCTTGCATGCTTAACACCATCAACTTGCCAAAGCTCTTTTGGCTCAGAGGCCGCAGCAAAAAGTTGTTCGCCACTTTCAGGTGATATCGCAATATCTGAAAGGCTATGTAATATTAAAATCGCTCTAGGGCTAATATTGCCAATCCATTTTTTAGCATCAATCTCATCAATATCTCCTCCTATTTCTTGCTCAGCCCAAAATCGAATTAATGAGGCAAAGGGAAATGCTGGGAGGTCAGTAAAATATCGTACGCTGGTATTTATTGTGTCTCGCATTGACGAAAAAGCACTATGAGCAACTACTGCTTTAATAACTTCATTCTCTGCTGCATATTGTATTAGTAGGGAGCCACCAAGCGAATTCCCAAGCATGCCAATTATTTCAATTTCTTCCTGCTCTTGTAAAAATTTTACCCAGGCATCAATGTCTGGCATTTCCTTTAAGCCAAATGCTATTAGCTCACCTTCATTAACATCATGGGACCGAATAGACGTAACTAAAACACCGTACCCTTTATTCGCTAACATAGCGGCTTCTTCTAGAAGCTCTGTCCTATCAGATTTAAACCCATGTTGAAGAATTATACCGGCACCATTTTCAGAAGAAATATACCAAGCATGAATTGTATTGCCATCTGAGGATTGAGTAATGATATCCTGATATTGCAAAGAGAAATCGGCAGGTGTAAGACTCAGGAGATCACGCTCCTGCAAAGGAAAATAAACCAGATTTAGAGCCTGATTTCTTGCTACCAAAGACATAACAACTGCTAACAACAAGAATACTACAACAATAATGACGCTTATTTTATGTCGCTTATTCATTCCAAAATTTATTCAACCGTTACAGATTTCGCCAAGTTTCTAGGCTGATCTACATCTGTACCTTTAATAACAGCGACATGATAGGACAGTAATTGCAACGGGATGGTATAAACAATGGGGCTTAAAAAATCACTACAGTGCGGCATGTTAATAACCGTGGTTGATTCATCATTTGAAAAACCCGCATCTACATCAGCAAACACATAAAGCTTACCGCCTCGCGCGCTAACTTCTTGTAAATTTGATTTTAGTTTCTCCAGCAGCTCATCATTTGGTGCAATCGCAATAATCGGCATTTCATTATCAACCAGGGCCAGCGGGCCATGCTTAAGCTCTCCTGCCGGATAAGCTTCAGCATGGATATAAGAAATTTCTTTTAATTTAAGGGCGCCTTCTTTTGCAACCGGATATTGCACGCCCCTACCCAAAAAGAGTGCATGATGCTTCTCGGCGAAATCATTGGAAATGCTGGCAATCAAACCATCCAGTTTTAACGCTTCCTCAATAATTCCCGGCAAGTGATGCAGCTCCTTAACCAAGAACTCTTCTTCATTTTCCGCTAAACCTCTATGCCTTGCGAGAATGATGGCCAATAAGGACAAAATGCTAAGCTGTGTTGTAAACGCTTTAGTCGAGGCAACGCCAATCTCTTTGCCAGCAACAGTCATAATCGAAAGATCTGATTCTCGAACCATTGAGCTATTAGGCACATTGCAAATTGCTAATGTGCCAACATAACCAGACTCTTTCGCATATCTTAAAGCCGCCAGGGTATCGGCGGTTTCCCCGGACTGAGAAATAGTGACAAAAAGACAATTGTCCGGCACCAAGATATTTCGATAACGATACTCACTGGCAATATCGACCGAACAAGGCATCCTTGTAATGTTCTCAAACCAGAACTTGGCAATCATGCCCGCATGGTAACTTGTGCCACATGCTACTATTTGTACACTTTTTGTTTTTTCAAAAACGTCCTGAGCTGACAGCCCAAAAGCTTGTTCCAGTACATGTGTTTTACTTAATCTTCCTGCCAAGGTATTTTTTATAGCTACTTTTTGTTCGAATATCTCTTTTAACATGAAGTGACGGTAATCACCTTTAGTAGCATCCTCCATGTCATCATGCAAACGGACAATGTTACGCTTTACTTCTTTATCAGCATTCCAAATTTTAATTTTTTTATTGCCAACTTCAGCTATATCACCTTCTTCAAGATACATAAACCTGTCTGTTACCTGACCTAAAGCCGACGGGTCTGAAGCAATAAAATTTTCCCCGATACCAACACCAATAACTAATGGGCTACCACTGCGAGCAACAACAATTTTTTCTGGTTCATCTTTACTAATAATTGCCAGCCCATAAGCGCCTTCTAGTCTGGTAACAACATTTTTGACTGCTTGTGTAATACCAATAGCACTTTTATCTAATTCGGCGTGAATTAAATGAACGATAACTTCAGTATCAGTTTCAGTTATAAACTCATAACCTTTTTTTATAAGCTCTTCTTTTAGCTCAAGAAAATTTTCAATAATGCCATTATGTACAAGGGCTAAACTGTCTGAAGAGCAATGCGGGTGAGCATTCGCTTCTGAAGGCTTGCCATGTGTTGCCCAACGAGTGTGCGCAATTCCAAGGCTTCCTTTCACAGAATTCTGATTAACCGCTTCTTCAAGCGCTGCCACTTTACCTGCAGTTTTTATGCAATTAATACGTTTCTTTTTCTTATCAAAAACGGCCATACCCGCAGAATCATAACCGCGATATTCAAGTCGCTTTAAACCTTCAATTAGAATATCTGAAACTTTTCTTTGCCCAATAGCACCAACTATTCCACACATAAAACGTCCTTCCTACTTCTTGCCTGGCCGCTTCCAGCCATCAATATTATTTTGTTGGGTTCTGGTTAAAGCAAGTTGATCAGCTTTAACATCTTTGGTAATGGTTGAGCCGGCACCAATCGTTGCACCATCCGATATTATAAGAGGAGCAACTAGCGCTGTATTTGAGCCAATAAAAACATTGTTGCCAATTTTTGTTTTAAATTTATTAACCCCATCATAATTACAGGTAATTGTACCAGCGCCAACATTAACCTTTTCCCCTAACTCGCTATCACCGATATAACTCAAATGATTAATCTTGCTGCCTCGCCCAATAAGTACTTTTTTAGTTTCTACAAAGTTACCAATTTTTGCATCATTTTTTAATTCTGTTCCTGGACGTATTCTCGCAAAAGGTCCAACCTTACAGTTTTTCCCAACCTCAGACTCTTCAATAAGAGTATTAGGATAAATTTCTGTACCTTCCTGTATTGTGCAATTTTTTAAAATACAATTTGCGCCAATTTTTACATTTTTTTCAATATCGACTTTTCCTTCCAGAATTACATTAATATCAATTTTTACATCTGCAGAAATATTCACCTCTCCTCGGACATCAAACCTTGAGGGGTCAATAATTTTTACGCCTTTCAGCATAAATTTTGATGCTTGTTGATATTGATAAATTTTTTCTAGGCTCGCTAATTGCAACATATTATTTATACCATAAGCCTCATACTCATCTGCGCAAAAACTGGTCTTTACCTGGCCCTCATCCTCTAATGCTAAACTAACGATATCCGTTAAATAATATTCATTTTGTGAATTATTATTTTTAATTTTAGGCAGCCATTGTTTTAATTTTTTTACGGGAAAAGCCATGATGCCCGTGTTAATTTCAGTGATGTTTTTTTGAGTATCATCAGTGTCTTTTTCTTCAACGATAGCCTTTATATTCCCGCTGCCATCACGAATAATTCTACCCAAACCTTCAGGGTTTTTAACATCACTCGTGAGAACTGCCATAGCAGATTTATCACAAAGCGCTAAAAGTTTTTCCAGGCTAGCAGTTTTAGTGAGCGGCACATCGCCATATAAAATTAAAGCATGTGCTTCATCATCTAAAAATGGCAAAGCCTGTTCAACCGCATGGGCCGTACCTTTTTGTTCTTTTTGCAAAGCAAAATTAAATCCCCTGCCAGCAAGGTGCGCCTCTAGCTCATCGGCTTGATGCCCAAGCACTAAGGTTATATTGTCCGGATTCAAGTTCTGAGCAGCAGCAATAACATGCTCTACTAGACTTGTGCCAGCTAGTTCATGCAATACTTTTGGAGTTTCAGAATACATTCTGCTGCCTTTCCCGGCGGCCAGAATTACAACATTTAGTTTAGAAAGCATGTAGATTAATACTCAAGATACTTACGCTCGCGAAGCACTCAGCATAGCAAAAAATGGCGTTGCATTCCTTATTCTTAATACTGGCCATTAAAAAACGAGCATTGTTTTGAGGCAGAGAAAATTAAAACATGAAGAGCTCTGTATTTCTAATACACTGAAAACAGAACTAAAAGAAATCTTTTAAAAAGGATTCTTGCGGTAAGAAGCGTTTTTAACCGCCAAGTTTTTTACGAAGCTGTTGAATGGTTCGAATCTGAGCTGCAGCTTCTGCAAGTTGAGACGCTGCTCTAGAGTATTCAAATTCAGCATCTTGATTTGCGATTGCCGCTTCAGCGTCTTGTCGGGCTTTTTCCGCCGTTGCTTCATCAACATCATCCGCTCGAATTGCCATATCAGCAAGAATATTCACCGTCCCAGGTTGAACTTCCAGGAAGCCACCAGACACGTAATATATATCTTCTTCGCCGCCAACCATGACAATTCGAACTGGCCCTGGAATTAGAGCCGTTAGCAAAGGAGCATGACCCGGGAAAATACCCAGGTCACCTAAACTGCCTGCTGCAACCAATGATTCAATTTCACCAGAAAAAATTCTGTCTTTCGCGCTGGCGATATCACAATGAAAAGATGCTGCCATAATATTTCTCTATTTATGTAGACCTAAGCTTTTAGGGTCTTGGCTTTCTCTACCGCTTCTTCAATGCTTCCTACCATATAGAAAGCCTGTTCCGGCAGATCATCATATTCACCGGCCAGGATAGCTTTAAAACCACTAATAGTGTCTTTCAAACTAACATATTTACCAGGAGATCCTGTAAAGACTTCTGCAACAGTAAAAGGCTGCGAGAAGAAACGCTCTACTTTACGCGCCCGACTTACTGCCTGCTTATCTTCTTCAGACAGCTCATCCATCCCCAAAATTGCAATGATGTCTTTCAATTCTTTATAGCGTTGCAAAATAGCCTGTACGCCACGTGCTACATCATAGTGCTCTTGGCCAATCACTAATGGGTCAAGTTGACGCGAGGTTGAATCCAGCGGATCCACAGCAGGATAAATACCCAAAGAAGCAATATCACGAGACAATACTACTGTTGCATCCAAATGCGCAAAGGTGGTTGCTGGAGAAGGGTCAGTCAAGTCATCTGCAGGAACATAAACCGCCTGAATAGACGTAATAGAGCCAGTTTTAGTTGAGGTAATACGCTCTTGTAGAGCGCCCATTTCTTCCGCCAATGTAGGCTGATATCCCACCGCTGAAGGCATACGCCCTAGCAACGCTGATACTTCTGTGCCCGCCAAGGTATAACGATAAATGTTATCAATAAATAACAGTACATCACGGCCATCATCACGGAACTTTTCCGCCATGGTTAAGCCGGTTAAAGCAACACGCAATCTGTTGCCTGGCGGCTCATTCATTTGGCCGTATACCATGGATACTTTAGAGTTTTTAAAGTCTTCAGTATCAATTACATTGGCTTCTTGCATTTCATGATAGAAATCGTTGCCTTCACGAGTACGCTCACCAACACCGGCAAACACTGATAACCCACCGCGGGCCGTTGCAATATTGTTAATCAATTCCATCATGTTGACGGTTTTACCAACACCAGCTCCACCGAACAATCCAACTTTACCGCCCTTAGCAAAAGGGCAAACCAAGTCGATTACTTTAATGCCGGTTTCTAATAGTTCGTCTGAAGCAGACTGCTCATCGTAAGTCGGTGCTTTTCGATGAATGGGCATTTTTAATTCAGCTTTAATCTCACCACACTCATCAATAGGATGGCCTAATACATCCATAATACGGCCTAGGGTTTCTTCGCCAACGGGAATGCTTATTGGTTCTCCCGTATCATCAACCCCAAGGCCTCTGCTCAAGCCCTCTGTTGAGCCCATTGCAATCGTACGAACAATGCCATCACCAAGTTGCTGTTGGACTTCCAGAGTAATTCCTTTATCCGCAACTTTCAGTGCGTCATAAACTTTAGGCACAGAATCTCTTGGAAATTCCACATCAATAACTGCACCAATAATTTGTACAATACGACCGCTGCTCATGTTAATTTCCTCTTACTCACCAATTCTTTTTTAAAAACTATGGTGCAAATTACCGCACCACTATTTATTTTCCTACAACACGAGCCGCTGCTCATGCTAATTTCCTCTTACTCACCAATTCTTTTTTAAAAACTATGGCGCAAATTACTGCACCACTATTTATTTCCCTGCACCACGAGCCACTGCTCATGTTTATGTCCTCTTACGTACTAATTCTTTCTTAAACTAACTATTTAAATCTTATTTTTTACTCTAAACCGTCTTATAAGGCTGTTTTTAACGAAGCGCTCGACAAGCGCAATAGCTTTAAACGCCCTAAACGGCTGCTGCACCACTAACAATTTCTGATAATTCTTGCGTAATAGCTCCCTGTCTTGCTTTGTTATAAATGAGCTGTAGCTCATCAATAATATCGCCAGCATTATCGGTTGCGCTTTTCATCGCAACCATTCGAGCCGCTTGTTCACAAGCATTGTTTTCAACAACCGCCTGGTAAACCTGCGATTCCACATAACGCGCTAATAATCCATCCAGTAAATCTTTTGCATCAGGTTCATAAATATAATCCCAGTGATGCTGTAGGCTTTCGTCCTCAGATGCCTGTAAAGGCAACAACTGATTTACCGTGGGGGCCTGTATCATGGTATTAACAAAGTCGTTCCCTACCAAAAACAGCTTGTCTATTTTTCCTTCAGTAAAAGCATCTAGCATGACTTTAACAGCGCCAATCACATCTTCTGGTGACGGTTTATCACCAATATTGCGTACAGACGCCACAACATTCCCGCCATAACTGCTGAAAAAGCTCGCTGCTTTTGCCCCAATAGTGCAAATATCCGCTTTTATGCCTTCATCATGCCAGGCTTTCATCGCAGTAATCATGACTTTAAATAAGTTAATATTTAAACCACCACACAAACCACGATCACTTGACACAATAATGTAGCCAATACGTTTTACTTCCCGCTCCTTCATATAAATATGCTGGTATTCAGGATTGGCATTGGCCAGGTGACTGACGACATCACGAATGCTTTTTGCATAAGGCTTGCCTAGCTGCATGCGGTCCTGCGCTTTACGCATTTTACTCGCAGCGACCATTTCCATGGCACTAGTGATCTTCTGAGTATTTTTAATACTGCCGATCTGGGTGCGTATTTCTTTTCCGGCCGCCATTAATTTTTACCAGGTTTGCGTATCAACAAATTTATCTAGTGCTGATTTAAATTTAGCTTCAATATCATCACTATAATCACCTGTTGCATTAATACCATTCATCAAATCAGCTTGCTCACTGTTCATATAAGACAGCAAGGCAGATTCGAAATCACCAATTTTGTTAATTTCGATTTCTTTCAAATAACCTTCGTTGGCCGCATAAAGCACAATGGCCATCTCAGCGACAGACTGTGGCGAGTATTGTGCCTGCTTCATCAGCTCTGTTACGCGCTGGCCATGTTCCAGCTGAGCGCGGGTCACATCATCCAGATCAGAGGCAAACTGAGCAAACGCTGCCAGCTCACGATACTGAGCTAAGGCCAGTCGAATACCGCCGCCTAATTTTTTAATGATTTTAGTCTGTGCTGCGCCACCTACACGTGAAACAGAAATACCTGCGTTCATTGCCGGACGAATACCTGCATTGAATAAAGATGTTTCCAGAAATATCTGTCCATCCGTAATGGAAATAACGTTAGTCGGTACGAAAGCCGATACATCACCGGCCTGTGTTTCAATAATAGGTAACGCTGTTAAAGAGCCTGTCTGGCCTTTTACTTTTCCATCAGTAAACTTTTCTACATAATCCACATTTACTCTTGATGCTCTTTCCAGCAATCTGGAATGCAAATAGAACACGTCTCCAGGGTAAGCCTCACGCCCTGGTGGACGACGTAGTAACAATGAGATCTGACGATAAGCCCAGGCTTGTTTAGTTAAATCATCATAAATAATTAAGGCATCTTCGCCTCGGTCACGATAATACTCACCCATTGTGCAACCCGCATAAGGTGCAAGGTATTGCATAGACGCGGGATCTGAAGCGCCGGCAGCAACTACAATGGTATGTTCCATTGCGCCATGCTCTTCCAGCTTTCTTACCACTGCAGCAATAGAGGATTGTTTTTGGCCAATGGCGACATAAATACATTTAACGCCTGTGCCTTTCTGGTTAATGATGGCGTCAATGGCTACCGCTGTCTTACCCACCTGGCGGTCACCAATAATTAACTCACGTTGGCCACGACCAATTGGCACCATAGCATCAATTGCTTTCAAGCCTGTCTGCACAGGTTGAGAGACTCCCTGACGAGCAATTACCCCTGGCGCCACTTTCTCAACGGCATCAGTAAGTTTTGCGTTAATCGGCCCTTTACCATCAATTGGATTTCCCATCGTATCTACCACACGACCTTCAAGTTCAGGACCAACTGGCACTTCAAGAATACGTTTTGTGCAACGGCAAGTTTGGCCCTCTGCCAAAGTTTTATAATCACCCAGCACTATCGCGCCCACAGAATCGCGCTCCAGATTAAGCGCCATGCCATAGAGGCCGCCTTCAAATTCAATCATTTCTCCATACATAACATCGGCAAGGCCATGTATACGAATAATACCGTCAGCGACCGAGACGATAGTGCCCTCATTTTGTGCTTGCGCAGAGACATCCAGCTTATCGATCCGCTGTTTAATAATTTCGCTTATTTCTGAAGGGTTCAGTTGTTGCATTCTATTTTTCCTCGAGCTTTTTACTCGGCTACTTGCTCAGCTATTTATCAGCTAAGAGCCCATTGCTTCCGCGAGCTTATGCAATTTGCCACGCACGGAGTCATCAATTACCAGATCACCAGCACGAATGATCATGCCGCCGATTAAATGTTTATCAATTTGGCTGTGTATTTTCACATCCCGATTTAATTTTACCTTTATGGCTTGCGCTAATTTTTCCTCAGTTTCATCAGTCAGCACAAAAGCCGTGCTGATTTCAACATCAACGGTCTGTTCTTGTTCGGCTTTCAAAATATCAAACAAGCCAACAATTTCAGGTAACAATGCAAGGCGTTTATTTTCAGCAAGCACCGTGACAAAATTTTGCAGCTGAGCATTAATTTCATCACCGCAAAGGTCAGTAACTATTTTGGCCTGCTGCTCAGCCGTCAATGAGGGTGAAGATAATAATTCACTAACACGCTCATTACTTACAACATTCGTTAGTTGCTTCAGCATGCTGGACCAGGTCTGTAAGCTGTCCGCATAGGCGGCCACTTCAAAAGCAGCTTTGGCATAGGGTCTTGCTAACGTTGTGAGCTCGGCCATTTTCCCTTGCTTCCCGTTACAGGCTCTCAGCCAGTTTTTCAGTTATTTTGGTGTGAGCAGCTTCATCAATTGACGCTTCGAGAATTTTTTCAGCGCCAGCAATCGCAATACTCGCTACCTGCTCTCGAAGATGCTCTTTGGCTCTGTTTATCTCTTGTTCAATCTCAGCCTTAGCACCAGTTATCATGCGCTGGCCCTCTTCTTTTCCCTGGTTCTTGCCTTCTTCAACAATCTGAGTAGCACGCCTGTTAGCTTGATCAATAATGCCAACGGCTTGTGTCTTAGCTTCTTTTAGCTGCTCAGAAATCGTCTCTTGCGCTTGTTCAAGATCCTTGCCTGCCTTATCTGCTGCTTCCAAGCCATCGGCAATTCTTTTTTGCCTTTCCTCCAATGCAGCAGTCAATGGTGGCCATACATATCTCATGCAGAACCACACGAAAAATGCGAAGGCAATCATCTGACCTAGCAAAGTTGCATTGATATTCACAGTTATACCTCTTGCTTAGCTTACGTTACTTACTTTAACTTTCTGATCTTAGCCAGCAAGCGTAGCAAGCGCAGCAGTGAAAGGGTTAGCAAAAGTAAACCACATGCCGATCGCCAGACCGATCATAGTGATCGCATCAATCAAACCAGCAACCAAAAACATTTTACCTTGTAGCATTGGTGCTAATTCTGGTTGACGCGCTGAACCTTCCAGCATTTTTCCACCCAAAATACCGAAACCAATTGCAGTGCCCAGTGCACCCAGGCCTAGTACCAACAACACACCAAGTACTGTATTCGCTAAGATTAGCTCCATTTTTTCCTCCAGTTTTAAAGATATTGCCTAATGTTAAAAAAATTTTATTTATGTAAATATTACTTATTAGTGATGCTCGCAGGCCTGACTTAGATACACAATAGTGAGCATCATAAAAATAAAGGCTTGTAAGGGTATAACTAATAAGTGAAATGCCGCCCAAATAAAATGAACGGGCAATTGAAAAGCTCCAAACAGGGCTATCAACAAAAATACGAGTTCTCCCGCATAAAGGTTGCCATAAAGTCGCAAGCCTAAAGATACAGGTTTAGCCAACAGTGTTGGCACTTCAATGAGCAAGTTAAAGGGCAGCATCTTTGGCCCAAAAGGCTGAAAGGCCAACTCTTTTAGAAAGCCCCCTACACCTTTAACTTTAATACTATAAAAAATAATGAGCAGAAAAATGGATAGCGACATACCCATGGTAATATTGGGATCCGTTGTCGGCACTACTCGGAAGGCGATTTCTGGATCGCCGGAAATTGTTTGAGCTAACCAAGGAAACAGGTCTACTGGCACTATATCCATGGCGTTCATGAGGAAAACCCAACAAAAAATAGTTAATGCAAGCGGGGTAATTAGAGCATTCGTACCATGAAAGGTATCTTTTACGCTGGTTTCAACAAACTCGAAAACCCATTCAATAAAATTCTGAAAGCCACCGGGAACACCGGATGTTGCACTTTTTGCTACCGACCTAAATATTACAATAAAAATCAGACCAAGCCCGATAGACCAACCCAGCATATCGACATGAAAAGACCAGAAGCCCATTTCTGCAGCAGCATCTGCACCGTGCGCAAAACCCCAATGGCCTTCGGCATCTTTACCGAAAGTCAGGAATTGTAGATGATGCTGTATATACTCACCCTGGGTTTGGGTGTGTTCTACTGCTTCGTGAGCCATTTCGCCAGCTGATTCAGCCATTTTTTAGCGATTTTCCTGTAAGTTATAAGACTTTAGCGACTTTTAGGCGTTTTTAAGCCTATAGTTGCTGTGGCAATTAAGCCGATTATTAGGATAAATATAAAACTAATTATCACTGCCAACTCATTCAAGGGCCTTACTCCGGCAAACACCAAAGCAAACATCACCGCTGTAATAATCATTTTGCCGCTTTCACCAGCATAAAATGACTTGATGACTAGCGGCATTTGCCTGGCCCCACTGTATCGAAAAGCTTTAAAAGCGAAGTAAGCATTTGGCAATGTGCTTACCATTCCACCGAGAAAAATAGAATAAGCCGTCACTCCGTCCATCAGGGCAAAAGCACTCAATGCCGCTAAAACCGTGGCGACAAACTGAGTAACAATGGCCTTGTAAATCGGAGGAGCCTTGAGGTTGACCACAACAGGTGTAGACTCTTCTTTCTTGCTCATCCTGGCGTATAAATACTTCGGTGCTTTTCGACGGGGCGGATTATAAAGATTTTAATGACGACAGGCAACGTAAAGACGCTAATTACTTAATATGATTGAGAATCCCGTCCAGCTGATCCAAAGAGCCATATTTTAGGATCACTTTGCCTTTGCCTTTCGCCGTATGCTGAATCAACACTTCAGCCCCAAGCTTCTCTGAAAGATTATCCTGCAGCTGCCGAATATCAGGGTCAATGGTTTTCTTGCCAGAGTTCTTTTCAGGTTGTTTTTGTAACCGTCTTACCAGAGCTTCGGTCTGGCGCACTGACATACCTTTGCCGATGACCGTTTTCGCCGCCCTGGTTTGATGCTCGCCACTCAGCGCTAATAATGCTCTGGCATGGCCCATTTCTAAATCACCGTGTTCTAGAGAAATTCGAACATCCGGATTTAAACTCATTAAACGAATTAAATTCGTAACTGTTGTTCTGGATTTCCCCACGGCATCAGCCACTTCTTGCTGCGTTAATTCAAACTCATCCTGTAAGCGCTTMAGYGCCSTMGCTTCTTCAATYGGATTAAGGTCTTCGCGTTGGATATTTTCAATTAAAGCCATCGCAATCGCAGYGTCATCTGSCACRTCTTTRATAAKAACCGSAATWGWATCRAGCCCWGCYATTTGGCWAGCACGCCAGCGRCGCTCCCCRGCWATTATTTCATACTTGCTGCTGCTTATTGGACGCACAACAATGGGCTGCATAAGGCCCTGCGCCTTAATTGAAGCGGCTAAATCTTCTAGCGCTTCTGGGTGCATATCCTGACGCGGTTGATACTTACCCGGTTGAATAAGCTCTATTGGTATTCTTTTCAGATCCTCACTAAATCCACCTTCAGGCGAGTTAGATGCTGTCGGGGCAAGGTCGCCTTCTCTTTTCGACGCTTCAGTCTGTTTTAACTGCGCTCCTAGTAAGGCGTCTAGGCCCCGGCCTAAACCCCGTTTTTTTAAAGCCATAAATTTACTCTTTTAATTTTTTATCTGGTTTGCTTTCTGATTTTCTTCCTGAGCATATTGGCGAAGCATTTCTCCCGCTAAGGCAATGTGCGCCAGCGCCCCTCTTGAAGCTTTATCATATACCATCACTGGTAAGCCATAACTCGGCGCTTCTGCCAGGCGAATATTCCGCGGAATTACCGTACGGTAAACTTTATCCCCAAAATATTCTTTTAGTTGTTCTGAAACATCAAGGGTTAAACGATTTCTAGGGTCATACATAGTGCGTAATATCCCTTCTATTTCCAAGCCTGGATTAAACCTCTCTGCTATCGCCTGAATAGTTTCACTTAATGCTGTTAACCCTTCCAGGGCATAGTATTCACACTGCATTGGAATTAACACACTATCAGCTGCGACAAGAGCATTAACCGTAAGCATGTTTAAAGACGGCGGGCAATCTATCAAGATAAACGCAAATTGATCTTTATAAGCTTCCAGCGCCTTTTTTAGGGTTAGTTCTTTTTCGTCTTTTTGAAGTAAAGCGACTTCTGCTGCGGTGAGATCGGCATTTGCTGGTAAAATTTCATAGCCTGCTTCGTCCGCAAAAGTGACCACGTCAGAAAACTCTGCCTGCGCAGTTAATAAATCATAAATTGAGCATT
Source organism: SAR86 cluster bacterium (assembly GCA_002746215.1). Lineage (GTDB taxonomy): Bacteria > Pseudomonadota > Gammaproteobacteria > Pseudomonadales > Pseudohongiellaceae > UBA5109. The sequence goes on along the minus strand of NVWI01000001.1, from coordinate 299,029 downwards.
CTAGTTCTGTTTTTTCTATGCCGCTGCCCATAGTGGCATTGCCCTGAGGGTCAAGGTCAATTAATAGAACATTGCGACCGGCTCGAGCCAGCGAAGCAGCTAGATTTATCGTTGTTGTAGTTTTACCAACACCGCCTTTCTGGTTTGCAATAGCAATGATTCTTGTCATTTTTTTTAGGTTTTGTCAGACCCTGATTATTTCAAGCAAATGTCGAGCGCCTGCTTCACCAGGAATTTGCAGTTCGTGTATGTTGAGAAGTTTAAAATCATCCGGTAAGTCGTCTAATTCTGCTTGCGGGTAATGCCCTTTCATAGCCAGCAGCTTACCCTTTTCTCCGAGTAAATGTCGAGTTTGGGCTATAAACTGAGACAAGGATGAATAAGCCCGACTAATAACAATATCAAAGCCTTTCCCGCTTCGATAATTTTCTACTCTGTCATGAATAACAACAACATTTTTTAATTTTAGTTGAGTACTTACCTGAAAAAGAAATCGTGTTTTTTTACCTTTGCTATCCAGTAGACTTATTTCTTTATCCGGATTGCATATCGCTATTGGCATTCCTGGTAATCCTGCTCCAGTACCCACATCTAAAACAGACTTTTCATTGATAAAAGGCAGAATGCTCAAACTGTCTAATAGATGAAGCGGTAGCATGCGTGCTGGATCTTTAATGCCGGAAAGATTGTAGGCTTGATTCCATTTTGTAAGTTGCTCAAGATAAGTGAGCAAGAGTTTTTGTTTTTTTTCATCGATATTTAAATTCAGCTGTTTAATTCCATTAGCTAAATCCCTGCCAAATAGTGTTTTTTGTTCTTGAGAAAAAAACTCCATTAGGCTGTCTGTGTTGCTTTTCCCGGCTTAATAAAAGCCTTCGGTGCAGCTTTATATTTCTTTAAATAGATAAGTAAAAGAGAAATAGCTGCAGGAGTAATGCCTGGTATTCTGGTTGCTCTACCAATAGTTTCTGGTTGTGCTTCAGTAAGCTTTTGCTTTAATTCATTAGACAAGCCAGGGATAGAACTATAATCGAAATCGGTTGGTAATTTTGTATTTTGCTGGCTTTTTAATTTTCCAATTTCATTTTTCTGACGGTTGATATAACCCTGGTATTTAACCGTAATTTCGACCTGCTCACTCACTTCAGCATTAGKCTCTTGTTCAAGTAAACCAAGGTTAATACATGCCTGGTTCAATTTATTAATGGTAACACCCGGCCTTGCCAGAATATCTGCCAATGTATACTCACGACTTAGTGGTTTTTCTATAAACTGATTAATTGTAGATGCTAAATCAGAATCTGCCTGGACCCAGGTCTGCTGTAGACGCGCTTCTTCTTTTACAACAGCCTCGCGTTTTATTTGAAAAGACTGCCAGCGCTCATCATCAATTAAACCCAGGCCTCTACCGATTTCTGTTAAACGTAAATCAGCATTATCCTGACGTAACATCAGGCGGTATTCTGCTCGACTTGTGAACATCCGATAAGGTTCCTGAGTGCCTTGTGAAATTAAATCATCCACTAACACACCAAGATAAGCTTGCTCACGGCCAGGACACCAATAATCTTTTCCTTGTGCTGCCAACGCTGCATTAATCCCCGCTAAAAGGCCTTGTGCACCGGCTTCTTCATAGCCCGTAGTGCCGTTAATCTGACCAGCAAAATACAAACCATTAATAAATTTCGTTTCTAATGAATATTTCAAATCCCTTGGATCAAAATAATCATATTCAATAGCATAGCCCGGTCTAATGATATGGGCATTCTCAAAACCTTTAATTTGCGCAACAAGTTTTTTTTGCACCTCAAAAGGTAAACTGGTAGAAATCCCATTTGGGTAAAGCTCATGGGTATTCAAACCTTCAGGCTCAACAAAAATTTGATGGCTGTTGCGGTCAGAAAAGCGCACAACTTTATCTTCAATTGAAGGACAATATCGAGGCCCTACGCCCTCTATTTCTCCTGTATACATAGGAGAATATTTCAAACCTTCACGAATAATTTCATGGCAACGTTCATTAGTAGCAGTGATATAACAACTCACTTGCTGAGGATGTTCTTCTACTTTGCCTAAATAAGACATCACCGGCAAAGGGTCATCACCAGGTTGTTCTTGCATTAAATCAAAGTTAACACTACGAGCATCTATCCTTGGTGGTGTTCCCGTTTTTAATCTGCCCACCCGAAACGGTAACTCTCGTAGACGCTGCGCTAAGGCTATTGATGGTGCATCACCTGCGCGTCCTCCAGCATAGTTTTCCAGGCCAATATGAATTTTTCCACCAAGAAATGTTCCGACTGTCAGTACCACTTGCGATGCATAAAAACGCTGGCCCATTTGGGTAATTACGCCACGAACGCTCTCACCCTCAATAATAAGATCATCAATAGCTTGTTGGAAAATATGCAAGTTTGGTTGATTTTCCAGTATTTCTCTTATTGCTGCTTTGTATAGAACTCTATCGGCTTGAGCGCGAGTAGCCCTAACCGCTGGCCCTTTACTAGCATTCAAGGTTCGAAATTGAATGCCAGCTTTATCGGTAGCTCTGGCCATAGCTCCACCTAAAGCATCTATTTCTTTAACCAGATGTGTTTTTCCGATCCCCCCAATTGCTGGGTTACAAGACATTTGCCCTAACGTTTCAATATTATGGCTAACCAGTAACGTAGAAACACCTTTGCGGGCAGCAGCAAGGGCTGCTTCTGTTCCAGCATGACCTCCTCCTATCACAATGACATCAAAACGCTCGTGCATAATATGAATGCTGCTCTTATTTAAAGGGGCGCTAATTATACGGTTTCACAGGAAAATTTATAGATACAAAGCTGTAAATAAATAATTAAAGATATATAAGTATATAAGTATATATAGTTATATTAGTTATTATTCTAATGTTATTACTACTATTAAGGTCGACTTTATCTGTGGGAAAGTGTTAATTATCTTTTATATTCAATGAGTTAAAGATATATATCTTTGTGGGAATGCTGGGTTAAACCTGCTGGTTTACTAAGGATTAACTGGTGATGACTGTGTATGAAAGTTAGTGACTTTTTACTTAAGCTTGAAACTAACAATTTATACATTAATTATTCGAATAAAAAGCGTAGTTCTTCACAGCTTGTTAATGTTCAAATCATGGCTTTTCTAATTATTTGTTTTATTTACCGATACAAAAAGACGAGAAAATCTCACCGAGCAGGTCATCAGAACTAAATTCTCCCGTTATTTCAGAAAGCGCTAGCTGAGCTTGGCGTAAATCATCAGCCAGTAATTCTCCTGCTTTATATTGAATGAGCTGTTCCTGAGCTTTTTCTAATGACCCTTTTGCCCGATTGAGCGCATCAACATGGCGACGCCTGGCAATAAATCCACCCTCTTCATTTATTGAAAAACCAGACATTTGTTTTAAGTGTGAGATAAGGTTGTCTATACCTTGTTTTTTTNAATACAGAAATAGAAACACAATGAATTCCGATTTCATTATCAAAATTAATAATGGCTTCTTGCTTACTTAAATCTATTTTATTTTTAACTATAGTAATTCTGTCCAGGTCAGGGATTACTTTTATTAGATCTTGCAACATTGGATAATTATTTAAATTTTCATCTTTACTACTATCCATCAATAATAAAATATGGTCTGCTTTTTTTACAGCATCCCAGGTTCTTTTCATGCCTTCTTGCTCAATAAGGTCAGAGCTTTCTCTTAAACCTGCCGTGTCAATAAAATGTGCAGGCAGGCCATCCAGGTTGATTAATTCTTTTAGAGTGTCTCGAGTAGTTCCGGGAACATTAGTGACGATGGCAGAGGCTTGTCCGCTAAGAAGATTTAGGAGGCTAGATTTTCCAACATTTGGTTCGCCTACAATTACAATTGAAAGTCCTTCCTTTAATATGCTGCCAGTTTTTGCCTGAGCTAAAATTTTATCCAGTTCTTGCATAAGAAGAGCAAGCTTGTCTTTGACATCAGAAGACGCAAGAAAATCTATTTCTTCTTCGGGAAAGTCTATAGCTGCTTCAACAAATACACGCAGTTCAATCACAGAAGAAACTAAATTATTTATGAGTGTGGAAAATTCTCCCTGTAGAGAACGTAATGCATATTTAGCAGATGTAAGAGAATGACTTTCTATTAAGTCAGCTATAGCCTCAGCTTGAGTTAAATCGATTTTATTATTTAAAAATGCGCGCTCGGAAAACTCCCCGGGTCTAGCGATCCTGGCACCGCAGGCAAGAATAGTTTGTATAAGGTGATCGAGGATTATCGGGCCCCCGTGAGCTTGAAACTCAAGAATATCTTCACCAGTAAATGAGTATGGCTCGGGGAAATAAAGGCTTATACCTTTATCAATGACTTCTTTATCGGCGGTTAGAAAGGTTGAATAGTGAGCGTATCTAGCTGGAGGAATTTCACCAATAATTGCAGCAGATATCACTTTTACTAAAGGGCCAGAAACTCGAACAATACCAACGCCTCCAATACCGCTTGGCGTTGCAATTGCGCAAATAGTATCAGTATTTTGATTGCTGATATTTGGCATTGAAGGTTATGTCATTAGGCAGTTTTATTTTCGTAAGATCTATTCACACTGCGAATAATGTATGACTGCTGGAGAATGTTGAACACATTACTAATTATCCAGTATAAAACTAGTCCAGCAGGGAACCAAAGGAAGAAAATAGTAAAAATAACAGGCATTAACTTCATGACTTTCGCTTGTATAGGGTCGGCGGTTGCCATCGGAGATAAGGTTTGAGAAACAAACATGGAAGCGCCCATGATTAAAGGCAATATAAAATAAGGATCCATGAGAGACAAATCGTTATACCACAATAAAAAAGGCGCCTGTCTTAGTTCAACACTTTTCATTAACACCCAATATATACCGATAAGAACTGGCATTTGTAATAACATGGGTAAACAACCACCAAGAGGATTTACTTTTTCTTTTTTCCATAAAGCCATCTGCTCTTGCATAAGCTTTTGTTTATCGTCGCCATATCTATCTTTAAGTTGCTGTACTTTAGGGGCAAGACGTTTCATTTTAGCCATAGAACGATAGCTTGCAGCAGACAAGCGCATAAAAAGAATTTTTATTACAATAGTTAAACCAATAATGGACCAGCCATAATTTCCTATTGCGCCGTTAATTTTCATCAGCAACCAAAAAATAGGCTGAGCAATAAACCAGAGAAAGCCATAGTCTATGGTTAAATCCAGGTCTTGATGGATTTCTTCTAAACGATTTTGGTCTTTAGGGCCGGCCCAGTAACCAGCTTCAATAGATTGGGTCTCACCAGGGGCAACAATAGTCGCTGGGCTAACAAAACCAAGAAGGTATTCTCCGGCATTATTTTTTCGTGTGGAATATGTATTTATTTGGTTTTGTGGTGGAATCCAACTACTTAAAAAGTAATGTTGGGAAAAGGCGATCCAGCCACCATTAACGTTATAAGAGGGCTCACCATCATCAATATCATCAAAATCTATTTTTTTGTAAGGGTCATCTTCTAGACTAATAGCAGCACCTAAGAAATCTTTTAAACCAAAGCCGCTGGTTGTGCTGGGGTCTGGAGCGCCGTCTCTTTTAATTTGACCAAAAAGGTTGGCAGACCATGGGCTTTGGCTTTGATTATCAATTAGATATTCAATGTCAATGAGATAGTCGTCAGCAGAAAAATTAAAACGTTTAACTATTTTCACACCAGAGGGGTCTGTAAAAAGCAGGTCTACAGATAATTCACCAGAATCAATGGAATATTCTGTTTGTTGCGTTTGGTATAAAGGCCGTCCCGTTGCACTGGCATCCGGGCCGTTTTCACCAATTAATCCACTTTGGGAAACATAGACTCCGCCATTATCATTTCTGAGCAAAATAAAGGGATCATTTGGAGTATCTAAACTCGTTGGGTATTTTGGTAGAGCTATGGAAACAATATCCCCGCCTAGCAAATCAATGGTTACTTCATGCACAGGAGTAGAAATGGCGATGAGAGAACTATTTGCAGCTGTTGCAGTAGTAACAATGGGCTCTGAAGAAGTTTGTATTTGTGGCAGATCTTCTGCCAGGTTGTTATTTGTGGTTTCCGGCAGATTTAGAGAGTTTCCCACAGGAGTAAAGTCTGTATTTTGCTGAACCTGTTGTGGATAATCGTCATTCCAGGCTAATAGCATTAAGTAGGAAACGAGCGCCAGGCCAGCAAATAATGCGTTTCGGGTATGATCCATAATGTTGCTTACTTTTGATTAATTAATTCGGAAGGTGATGGAGGAACAGGGTCATAACCACCTTGATGATAAGGGTGACAGCGACCAATTCTTTTAATACCAAGCCAACTGCCCTTCAAGGCGCCGTGTTCATAGATTGCTTCTTTAGTGAAGGCTGAACAACTTGGATAATATCGACAATGTTGTCCAATTAAGGGGCTAATTAAATAGCGGTAAGCATTTATTAGTCCTAAAAAAGCCTTGGCAAGAAAAGAAGGTTTCTGGGTTGGCATTATTTACTTCTGTTAAGTTTGTTTATTAGCTCATCAAACAATTTATTTATTTGAATCGATGCTTCTTGGTTGTTCATCTTATCCAAGCCTCGCCTGGCAAGAAAAACCAGATCGATTGTACCAAACTCTTCTTGTCTAAGCCGAAAAGATTCACGAATTATTCTTTTTAACCTATTTCTTTGCACCGCGCTTTTTACATTCTTTTTGGCAACAATGACACCAAGGCGTGGAGGCAAGACTGATTTTTTAACGAGCAGAAGCATAGTGGCGGCTGACAACTTAAAATCCGCTTTTTGAAAAACTGTGCTGTACTGTGAAGGACCCAACAGGCGGGAAGCTTTACTAAAGCCCTGTTTGGCCATTGGTTTCTCCTTGCTGATGAAGAATGCCAGATTGGCGAAGTAGGATAAATGAATTAATGATTATACAAAGGGAACCCACAAGGCGCCCTATTGCACTTTAAAATTCTGATCTTTAAGCTGAAAGCTTGGCTCTGCCTTTGGCTCTTCTACGGTTTAGGACGTGTCGTCCGCCTTTACTTGCCATTCTTGATCTGAAACCATGAGTTCTAGCTCGTTTCAATACGCTTGGCTGAAATGTTCTTTTCATAACAAACTCTATTACTGGATTATTAAAAAAGGCTAAGACTATAAATATTCGTCGGGCTGCCTTAAATAGGGATCGCGATTCTAAATGGTTCACATAGGGAAAGCAAGAAAAGCACTAAAAATAGAGGGTTACAAGAGGCGGCCCATGGAATAACAATCTATAATTCTTACTAAGAAAAAATAAGTAAGCAACGCATTTTTTAGGCCAACAAGTTTTACACAAGTTATCCACAGGAAGTGCTTGAATAATCAAGTAAAAAAACGGCTCTTTTCACGCTGCATTTTTCAGTAAAAATAACGCAACATGTTGATATTAATAATTTTTTATGAGGATGAAAATATTGGATTTTTTTAGCTTTTGTGTGGATAAGAATGCTTTCAATCAGTAGAATCAAGCGAAAACAAAATAAGAAAAACCCAAACGTGGAGTCTTTAGCATTGTGATTGTAGCTACTTGGCAGAAGTGTATTTATTGCCTAAAAAATGAACTCCCAGCACAACAGTTCAATACCTGGATAAGACCATTAAAAATAATTGCTGAAAAAGCAAAGCGAGATGTTGATACCGAAGGTACAGGTAAAGAAGCTCTTTATTTGCTCGCGCCCAATAAATTTGTACTTGAATGGGTAAAAGATAATTTCCTAGATCGTATAATGGAGCTAATGGAAGAGCTAAGCGCACAAAATCCTCCTAGCATACACCTAGACGTTACAAATAATTTTGATTTAAAAGAGGCTATTAGTACTGCAGATTTAAGTAATTTGCAGGCACCGGATAATTTTGATGAGGCAGGTCACTATCAAAGTACAGTGCTTGATATAGATAGCCCAGGTAGAAATAGCAATAACACCCCGGGTAATAATATAGGTAATAGGGGTTTCCATAATCAAAATTTCAATGAATATAAGCCTAAGGCATTTCAGAAATCAGCCGAACGAGCAGGCTCTGGCCAATCTAACACGGCTTTAAATCAAGGGTTTAGTAGTGCGCAAACTTACTCTACTGCTTTTAGTAATAAGCTGGGCGGGCGTTTGCGTTATAAAGGCGAGCTCAATAAAAATTATACCTTTAATAACTTTATTGAAGGTAAATCTAATCAGTTAGCCAGAGCAGCAGCAGCCCAAGTAGCTGATAACCCTGGTGGAGCATATAACCCGCTTTTTATATATGGCGGGGTAGGGCTTGGAAAAACGCATTTGATGCATAGCATTGGTAACCATTTACTTAAGCAAAACCCTAATGCAAATGTGGTTTATCTGCATTCGCAAACTTTTGTTGGCAGCATGGTGTCTGCCTTGCAATTAAACGCTATAAATGAATTTAAGCGTTACTATCATTCAGTTGACGCCTTACTTATAGATGACATTCAGTTTTTTGCTAACAAAGAAAGGTCTCAGGAAGAATTTTTTCATACCTTTAATGCAATCTTTGAAGGTGGCCGCCAAATAATCATGACATGTGACAAATATCACAGTGAAATCAATGGCTTAGAAGAAAGATTGAAGTCCCGTTTCGGTTGGGGTTTGTCGGTAGCAGTAGAGCCCCCTGATCTTGAAACAAGGGCGGCAATTCTTATTAATAAAGCCAACCGGGAAAATGTTTTTCTGCCTAATCAAGAAGCCATGTTTATGGCGCAAAAACTTCGCTCTAATGTGCGTGAGCTTGAAGGTGCATTGAAAAAAGTTATTGCCCATGCCCGGTTTACAGGTAGTGAAATTTCTGTGCCTCTTATTAAGGAAGCTTTAAAAGATCTGCTTGCTATCCAAAATAAGCTTATTAGTGTAGATAATATTCAACGTACCGTTGCAGAGTATTACAAGATTAAAATGACTGATATGATATCGAAGAGGCGCAACCGCTCAATCGCAAGACCTCGGCAAATTGCAATGTGTCTATCGAAAGATTTGACTAACCATAGTTTGCCAGAAATTGGCACTATGTATGGGGATCGTGACCACACTACGGTTTTGCATGCCTGTCGAAGAATAAATGAATTGAAAAAATCCTCTTCAGATATTTATGAAGATTATCAAAATTTATTGCGATCATTATCCAGTTAATTTACATGCTAGTTAACCAGAAAGAAGAGTAAAGCAATGCAATTTGAAATTTCTCGTGAGACCCTAATTAAGCCCTTACAGCTAGTAACCGGTGTCGTAGAGCGGCGCCAAACATTGCCGGTATTATCCAATGTCTTGCTTGTGCTTGAAGGTAATCAACTTTCTATGACAGGAACGGACCTGGAAGTAGAGCTAATTGGGCGTGTAGAAATAGAAAATAGCTCTCAAGCTGGAGAAGTAACAGTCCCGGCGAGAAAGCTTATGGACATATGCAAGTCTCTTCCAGATAGTGCAACTTTAAAAATGGAGCTTGATGATAATAAGTTGATTATTCGATCTGGCAGAAGCCGCTTTACTTTGTCTACATTGCCGTCATCAGATTTTCCTAGCGCAGAAGAGTCTTCAGAGGCTTTAGAGTTTTCAATTTCCCAGGAAAGACTAAAAGAGATGCTGGATAGCACTAGCTTTGCTATGGCACAGCAAGATGTCCGTTATTATTTAAATGGACTTTTATTTGAAGTAAGCCCTAACTTCCTTCGTGTGGTAGCAACTGACGGGCATCGCCTGGCTATGGACACTGAAGATATGAGCATTTCGACTGATAAAAGCATGCAGGTTATTGTGCCGCGCAAGGGTATTCTTGAGCTTGCTCGTTTGTTAGGCGAAGGTGAAGACAATGTTGATATTGCTATTGGCTCAAACCATATTCGTGCAAAAACGGCTAATTTTACATTTACCTCTAAATTAGTGGATGGCAAGTTTCCTGACTATGACAGAGTGCTTCCCAAAGGCGGCGATAAAACGATTATTGCTGACCGTAACGAGCTTCGCCAATCGTTAAGTAGAACTGCAATTCTTTCTAATGAGAAGTTTCGAGGCATTCGCCTAACTTTGCTGGATGATGAAATTAAAATTCTTGCTAACAACCCGGAACAAGAAGAAGCTGAAGAAATCGTAGCCGTTGAATATAAAGGTGACTCATTGGAAATAGGCTTCAATGTTAGCTATCTGATAGATGTATTGACAGTGCTTAATACTGAAACAGTGCAGATCATTGTTTCTGACCCAAACAGCAGTGCATTGATTCAAGGGGCAGGCAGCAGCAGCGCACTTTATGTTGTCATGCCTATGCGGCTATAAGCTTACTATAAACGGCGAGGCTTTCTTGCCTTAAGACTCTTGTCTTCAAACTATGCCCTTTCTAAAAAAACTGAGCATTTCCAAATTACGTAACTTGGGCTCAGTCTTGCTCATGCCTTCCCCAGGCTTTAATCTGATATACGGCGAAAATGGTAGCGGTAAGACTTCGCTGCTTGAGGCAATTTACCTTTTAGGGCGAGGAAAAACATTTCGTAGTAGCTCCAAAGCGCCAATTATTCAAAATGATGCGGAAGAGTGTATTATTTTTGCTGAATTAAACGATGCGCAAAGCATTGGTTTTAGCAGGCCGAGGTCGGGCGAGGAAACAATACATATAAATGGCGAAAAACCTACAAGCAGAGCAGAACTAGCCGAAGCTTTACCCCTGCAGATGCTCAACACAGATGCTTTTAAAATTCTAGAAGGCGGGCCAAGCGTTAGAAGAGCTTATCTTGATTGGGGAGTGTTCCACGTGGAACACTCCTTTATTTCACATTGGCGGCAAGCTCAAAAGGCCCTGCTCAATAGAAACAGCTTGTTAAAGCATAAAGCAGTTCATCCTTCTGAAATAAGCCCCTGGACACATGAGTTTTGCCAACACGCAGAAATAATACACCGCTCTCGAAATGATTATATTGCCAAGCTTGAAAAGTGTTTAGATGAAATACTGAGCGCTTTAATGCCTTTAGATAATTTTAAGATTCATTATTTTAAGGGTTGGGATGAAACACAAGAGCTGGAAGAAGTGTTAACTCGAAATTTACAAAGAGATATTAAATATGGATTTACGAGTGCTGGGCCGCATCGTGCCGACATAAAAATTCAGATTGCCAAAGATTCAGCCGCTGACATTCTATCGAGAGGGCAGCAAAAACTTCTGGTTATTGCGATGAAATTAGCGCAAGCARCAATGCTTAAAAGGGATTCAGACAAAGGGTGTTTATTTTTGGTAGATGATTTGCCCGCTGAGCTAGATAAGGCTAACCGAGCTAAAGTTTTAGCTATGCTGGCACAAATAGGGGAGCAGGTATTTGTTACTGGTATTGAGAAAGGGGAGCTCTATGAGCCGTTACAAAAAGAGAAAGAATTAAAGCTGTTTCACGTGGAACATGGTAAAATAAAGGCAGTGTAGTGCATTTTTGTTTTTAGGCTGCAAAGCCCGCAACTGTTGGGTTTGGTAGAGCTTTAGCCGGCCTGGAAAAGCCTTGGGGAAGATATATGGCAGAAGAAAACGTTTATGATTCGTCTAGCATCAAAGTCTTAAAAGGTTTAGATGCCGTCAGAAAACGGCCAGGTATGTATATTGGTGATACTGATGATGGGACTGGTTTGCATCATATGGTTTTTGAGTTGGTGGATAACTCTATTGATGAGGCATTAGCCGGTCATTGCGACTTAATTAAAGTAGTTATTCATAGCGACGAAACCGTGAGCGTTTCGGATAACGGCAGGGGAATTCCTACTGAAATTCATGAAGAGGGCGTGTCGGCGGCCGAAGTAATAATGACAGTGCTACATGCTGGTGGCAAGTTTGATGATAATAGTTACAAAGTCTCAGGGGGCCTACATGGGGTCGGGGTTTCAGTCGTAAACGCCCTATCAGCTTATTTAAAATTAACCATTTTTCGCGGTGGGAAAATTCACGAACAAACTTATCATCACGGCGTCCCTGAAAAGCCTTTGGAAGCTGTTGCAGATACAGATAAAACAGGCACTTTGTGCCACTTTAAACCTTCAACAGATACCTTTACTAATATTGAATTTCATTATGAAATTTTGGCTAAAAAGCTACGCGAACTTGCCTTTTTAAATGCGGGTATTTGTATTGAGCTTAGCGATGAGAGAACTGAACAAGTTAATACTTACAGCTATGATGGTGGGCTCAAAGCCTTTGTTGATTATTTGAATCAAAACAAAACAGCTATTAATAAAGTTTTTCATTTTTCTACAGAAACAAATGATGGCATAGGCATTGAAGTTGCTATGCAATGGAATGATGGCTATCAGGAAAATATTTACCCCTATACCAATAATATCCCTCAAAGAGATGGAGGGACCCACATAGCCGGGTTTCGGGGCGCATTAACACGTGTTTTGAAGTCATATATAGATAAAGAATTGGAAGGTAGAAAAAGCAAAGAAGTAACAACTTCTGGAGATGATGCTCGTGAAGGCTTAACAGCAATAATTTCAGTTAAAGTCCCGGATCCAAAATTTTCCTCACAAACCAAAGATAAGCTGGTTTCATCAGAAGTTAAGACGGCTGTAGAGCAGGAAATGGGCAAGCAATTTTCAGATTACTTGCTAGAAAACCCCACAGAAGCCAAAAGTATTGTCAATAAAATGCTGGATGCTGCGAGAGCTAGAGAGGCCGCTCGTAAAGCCAGGGAGATGACCCGGCGTAAAGGCGCATTGGATATTGCAGGTCTGCCTGGAAAGCTCGCAGATTGTCAGGAAAAAGATCCAGCGTTATCAGAAATTTATATTGTGGAGGGTGATTCAGCAGGAGGATCGGCTAAACAAGGTAGAAATCGTAAAAATCAGGCAATTTTACCGCTTAAAGGCAAAATCTTGAATGTTGAGAAAGCCCGCTTTGATAAAATGTTGAGTTCTGCTGAAATTGGCACATTAATCAAAGCCTTAGGCTGCGGTATAGGTAGTGAAGGGTTTAATCCTGATGCCCTTAGATATCACAGCATTATTATCATGACTGATGCTGATGTCGATGGTTCGCATATCCGCACCTTGTTGCTTACTTTCTTCTTTCGTCAAATGCGAGAATTGGTGGATCGAGGGCATATATTTATTGCACAACCGCCCCTGTATAAAATACGTAAAGGCAAGCAAGAGCAGTATTTAAAAGATGATGAAGAGCTTGCTCAATTCCAGACACAAGCCGCATTAGAAAATGCGAGCTTGCATGTAAATAAGGATGCGCCAGGAATTAATGGTCAAGTTTTAGAAGAGCTGGTCAATGAATATAGAAACGTCCAACGTATTATCAAACGTCATTCTCAGCATTATCCTGAAGAGATGCTCCAGGCATTGGTTTCATTGCGCGCTTTAGAGCCTGAAGATCTAAAGTCAGAAGAAAAGGTTCAGGCCTGGGTTGAAAAGTTACAAGCTAAAGTCGCTGAGGCCAATGTTGCAGGCGCGCTATTTGTTTTCTCAAGCAAATATGATGACGAAGAGAAGTTATATGAGCCTTTAGTGGTATCGACCATTCATGGGGTTAAGCGTAAGGTTGCAATTACGCCAGAATTTTTTAAGTCATTGGATTATAAGAATATTTGTAAGCTTGGTGAGACTTTAGAGGGCCTTTTTGAAGAGGATGCCTATGTCCAAAGAGGAGAGAAGCAGCAATCAGTTTCTAACTTTAAGGAAGCCTTGGATTGGTTAATGGCCGATGGTATGAAAGGTCATTACTTGCAGCGCTATAAAGGGTTGGGTGAGATGAATCCGGGCCAATTGTGGGAGACCACAATGGACCCACGTTTTCGTAGAATGGCTCAAGTCACCATCGATGATGCAATGGTTGCAGACCAGCTCTTTTCTACCTTAATGGGTGACCAGGTTGAACCACGCAGAGAGTTTATTGAGACGAATGCTTTAAGCGTCTCCAATCTCGATATATAAAATAAGCCTCTGAGGTGAGGCGCCCTGACTTTTTTGTTAAAGCTTAATTTTGGATCAGTCACTTAGCTGGTAGTAAGTTCTTTCATCAAAATTAAGCTTTGTTTAGACCTCAGCGACGTCTTAAAAGCGAGCGGCTTGGCATATGCAAGGTATATGCTAATTTTGTTTAATCCAGCTTTCAACTTCTTGTGTTAACTCTCGAGCTGAACGTCCTGTTGTTGCGATGGGCCTGCCAATAGTGACCTTGATAGTGCCTGGGTATTTAATAAACGTATCACTAGGCCAACAATAACCGGCATTATGTGAAACAGGCAAAATAGTTGCACCTGCTTCAATGGCAAGAACGGTTCCCCCGGTTTGATATTTTTTGTTTTGTCCCGGCTTCACTCGAGTTCCTTCCGGGAAGATCAAAATTGAAATATCCTGATCAAGCGTTTCTTTTCCTTGTTGAAGGATTGCCTGCCTGGCACTAAGTTTGCGTTTGCGATCAATTGCTATGGGTTTAAGTAATGCTAGTGACCATCCAAAAAAGGGAATACTTAAAAGTTCTTTTTTCAGGATGGCGGAAATTGGCGAAAATAGCTGATAGAGGAATATAGTTTCCCATGGGCTTTGGTGATTGCTGAGAACAATTACAGGATGTTTAGGTATATTTTCTTGTCCGCTAATAGCTACTTTTACACCGCAGCAAAGAGTTAACCAGCGTATTACAAATTTATTCCAATATAGAAAATATTGGTAACGCTTTTTCAGTGGTAAAAAATGACCGATAGTAATGCAAAATAGCGTAAAAAATATTAATGAGCTAAAAAACCCCAAATAGAAAAAACAAGAACGAATAAATAAAATAAAAGTTAGCATTTACGCCCTAAGTAAATAAGAGTTTACGTTAAAATGAAATCAACGGCAGAAGCCAAATCATCAACAATAACAACACGCGCTTTTTTCTCCTGACTCAGCTGTTTTTCAACAGCGGCGCCTTTCCCAGTTCTTACTAATACAGGGAGGCAATGTTTAGCCAAGGCCACATCAATATCTTTTTCTGTGTCACCGATAAAAAATGCATTTTCTACGCTCAGATTTAATTCATCCTCTATTTGATTTAGCATCCCTGGTAAGGGTTTTCGACAAGAGCAGCCTTCGTCAGGCCCGTGTGGACAGTAAAAAATTGCATTAATATTTCCACTAGCATTTTCAACTAATGAACACATATAGCTGTGTATATTTGCTAAGGTTATTTCATCGAAATAACCACGAGCTAAACCTGATTGATTAGTAGCAACGACGACTTTATAGCCAGCTTGAGATAGGCGAGCAATGGCGTGGATGCTTCCAGGAATTGGCTCCCATTCTTCAACGGATTTTATATAGCGGTCAGAGTCATGATTTATAACACCGTCCCGATCAAGAATAACAAGTGTTTGAGGCATCATCTAAGAAGATCGTAAAAAAGAAATGTCGGCTATTTGTAAAAACAATTGACGGATTTGATGAAGTAGCGCCTGGCGATTTTCTTTTAGCTTAATATCATCAGTGTTAACCATTACCGATTCAAAAAACTGATCAAGCGGGGTTTGTAGTAAAGCCATTTGCGACAAGGCATCTTTAAATTGTTCATTCTTGATTAATGGCGCTGTCTGTTTCACAACTTGTTGTAACTTCTTATATAAGTTTAGCTCTGCAGGCTCACTCAGTAACGCATCATTAACAGTCGCAGCGGGTGTTGTTTCCAGTTTAGATAGAATATTGGCTACCCTTTTATTAGCTGAGGCAAGTGCTTCAGCTTCAGGGAGTTTAGAAAAATGATTAACAGCTTGTAATTGCTGATTAAAAGTAAGCGGGCTATTGGGGCGAACGGCATCAACTGCTTGAAAGATAGATGTGCTTACACCCAAATCAGCGTAATGAGCGCGTAGGCGGTCAAAAATAAAATCCATAATGTTTTGCGCTAAATTTTCTTTTTCAGGGAGAGAATCAAAAGAGCTAATAGCGTGATTGATACAGCTAAGCATGTCTATCGCTAATTCTTTTTCCAATATGATTCTTAGTATGCCAAGTGCTGCCCGGCGCAGAGCGAAAGGATCTTTTGAGCCGCTTGGCGGCTGTCCTATTCCAAACAGACCGGTGATTGTATCTAGGCGTTCTGCTAACGCCAGAACAATTCCTGCCTCACTTGAAGGAAGAATATCGCCAGCAAAACGAGGCAAATATTGCTCTTCAATAGCTAAAGCAACCTTATCATCTTCACCATCGTGCAGGGCATAATAGTGTCCCATAACGCCTTGTAAATCGGCGAACTCTCCAACCATATTGCTTAGCAAATCACACTTGGCAAGTTCTGCAGCGCGAACTATTGGGGTTGAATCCAAGCTTAATTTTTCAGCAATAAATGCAGAAAGTTTTTTTACTCGTTGGGTTTTATCAAATAAGGAGCCGAGGCTTTGTTGAAAAACTACACGCTTTAAAGCGTCGATAGTAGAATCAAGTTTTTGATTTTTATCTTTGTCAAAAAAGAAAGCGGCATCAGCTAGTCGCGGACCAATTACTTTTTCATTGCCTTTGATAACTTGCTCTGGATCTTTGCTGATTAAATTAGAGATGGTGATAAAATGAGGCAAAAGGTTTTTATTTTTATCAATCAAAGAAAAGTATTTTTGGTGTATTTTAAGTGAAGAAATTAAAACCTCTTTAGGCAGGTCCAAAAAGGCTGGATCGAAATTCCCCGTTAATGCCACTGGCCATTCTACTAGGCCCGTGACTTCATCTAATAATTCATCATCAATAATCGCTGTAGCCTTTTTAGCATTAGCCTCTTGTATTATTTGTGAACGGATGAGTTCTTTTCGAATCTGGAATGAAGGCTCAACCTTGCCCTCTTTGATTAATTTCGCTGGATAATCATTGGTAGAAGTTAGGGTAATTGGTTCTGGGTGTAAAAAGCGGTGGCCATAAGTACTCGTGCTTGTAGGCAACCCAAGAATTTTTCCAGAAATAAGCTCTTTGCCAAACAATAAAACAATCCAGTGTACAGGACGGACAAATTCCTCACGCGAACTTCCCCAGCGCATTCGTTTAGGAATAGGCAATGCTGCGAGAGAGTGATTTATTACATCTGGAATAAGAGTAGAAGTTAACTCTCCTGTTTTATTTGAGCTATAAAAAAGCTTGTCTGCTTTGCCATCATTTTTTTTCTGTAAGAGATGAACCTCGACGCCACAAGAGCGAGCGAAACCTTCAGCCGCTTTGCTCGGCTTACCTGCATCATCAAATGCAGCTTGCAGAGCAGGGCCGAAACGATCAATCTGCATGTCAGGTTGCTTTTCATCCAGAGACAATATCTTAAGGGCCAGACGTCGTGGTGTTGCAAACGTTTCAATACTAGAAAAGTTTAGCTTTGCCTCTAACAGTCGATGTTCAACTTCTTGTTTGAAGGCGTTGGAAAGAATTAGCAACGCCTTTGGCGGCAGTTCTTCGGTGCCAATTTCTACTAATAAATCTGATGTAGACATTCTATTTGGCCTCCCTTTCCTGCTTCAGGCATTCATTTCTCAAAGCCTCAGGAGCCAAGGGAAAGCCCAGTTTTTCCCTGGAATCGTAATAAGTTTTTGCGACCAGGCGCGCCAGCGTTCTAACCCGTAAAATAAATCGTTGGCGCTCAGTGACAGAAATAGCGGAGCGAGCGTCGAGTAAGTTAAAGCAGTGGGATGCTTTTAGAACTAATTCATAGGCAGGCAGAACCAAAGATTTCTCAATCAAAGCCTGGCATTGGCTTTCACAATCATCAAACTGTTTAAAAAGTGTGCTTATATCAGCGTGTTCGAAGTTATAGGCTGACATTTCAACTTCGTTTTGATGAAAGACATCGCCATATGTAACAGCGCCAGCGGGAGTGTTTGCCCAAACAATATCAAAAATCGAGTCTTTTTCTTGCAGATACATGGCAAGGCGCTCCAGCCCATAAGTGATTTCCCCGCTAACGGGATAGCACTCTAGCCCTCCAACTTGCTGAAAATAAGTAAACTGGGTAATTTCCATACCATTCAGCCAGACTTCCCATCCGAGGCCCCAAGCGCCCAGAGTTGGCGACTCCCAATTATCTTCTACAAAGCGAATATCGTGCACGTTCGCGTCAATTCCTATCATTTTTAGAGAATTTAGATACAATTCTTGTATATTTGAGGGTGAAGGTTTAAGCATTACCTGAAACTGGTAATAGTGTTGAAGACGCATTGGGTTTTCACCGTAACGCCCGTCGGTCGGCCTACGACATGGTTGAACATAGGCAGCGTGCCAACTTTCAGGGCCAATAGCTTTAAGAAAGGTAGCCGGGTGAAAGGTGCCGGCTCCGACTTCAAGATCCAAGGGCTGTACAATTACACAACCCTGCTCAGCCCAGTACTGCTGCAAAGCCAGGATCAACCCCTGAAAAGTGGATGTGTCGATATCAGATATTTTGCTCAAAATGTTATTTTTCAGTTCTTGGTGGCGTTTAAAAGGCTTCGGTCTTAAGGTCGCAATTATCCTAAAAACTGACGATGATAGCGAGAATAACTTGGCCCAATCGCGATGAAGGGAGTATGCTTTCGGCCAAAATTATTGCTGGTTAAAGGCGGTTGGCAGCATTGAAAATTAAAATAAGCATAGCGTTTATAAAGCTTATGTCGCTATTTCCGCTGAATGTGGCAAGAAATATCGGCAAGGTACTGGGATATTGCGCCTATCTTGCCAATTCAAGGATGTATAAAACTAGCTTAACTAATCTGCAGTTATGCTTTCCTGATTTGAGTTCGCAAGAGCGCAAAATCCTGGCGCGTAAAAGTTTAATGCATACCGGAATGATGCTGGCAGAATGCGGCTCAGTTTGGCTTTGGCCCGTGGAAAAGATTTTGCGCAAAATAGAGGATGTTGAAGGTGCTGATTTACTTCAAAATGCACGAGATTTGGGCAAGGGAGTCGTTATAATTGGGCCTCACCACGGTAATTGGGAGCTTGTGGGCTTGTATTTAAGCGCTTTGGGAAAGATTAGTTTGCTCTATCAGACACCAAAGCATAAAGATCTCGATGCCTTGTTAACTATGGCTAGATCTAGAGGGAGAGCCAAATTGTACCCCGCCAGGACAAAAGGGGTAGCCGCAATACTGAGTGCGCTTAAACATGGCGAAATGGTGGGGATACTTCCTGATCAAACCCCAGGCCTTAAAGCAGGGGAGTTTGCACCCTTTTTTGGTAACGATGCCTATACCATGACGCTGATTTCACGCTTAATACAAAAAACGGGGGCTAAGGCTTTTCTCGTTTATGCCAAGCGTACGGGGAAAGGGTTTAAAATTGTCATTAAAGAATCAGATAACGATATATATGCTGAACATATGCCAACTTCATTAATCGGCCTGAACAAAACCGTAGAGCTTGCGGTAAAAGATGCGCCGGAACAATATCAATGGGAATACAAACGTTTCCGTCATCAACCGGAAGGCAAACAAGAGCCTTATAAAGCCTGATTAATCACGCCAGAAATGTGGTGTTAAAAGTACCAGCAAGGTAAAAACTTCAAGTCGCCCAAGTAGCATGCCCAAGCATAAAACCCATTTACTGGGAGCGGGTAGACTGCCATAAGTTTCAGCTACATCGCCAAGACCTGGCCCGAGATTATTGATACTTGCGCCCACCGCCGTAAAAGCGGTTGTAATATCCAGGCCCGTCGCCAACAAGGCGAGTAGCATGAACATATATGCCATCACATAGACGGAAAAAAAGCCCCATACTGATTCAATAACCCTATCGGGGACTTTGTTATTACCAAGTTTAATTGGAATGACAGCATTAGGATGAATGAGCCTTTCCAGTTCGCGAAAACCTTGTTTTATAATCAATACGATACGAATGACTTTCATGCCGCCACCTGTGGAGCCAGCACAAGCTCCAATTATCGCCATATAAAATAACAAGAAGGGTAAAAAATTTGGCCAAGAACTGAAATCGGCGGAACTAAACCCAGTGGTAGTGCTGATAGAAACAACCTCGAATAAGCCTTTAAGTATGGCTTCATTTACGGGGTAAGTGCCCGAAGCAATGAGTACGATGATTGTGATTACAGAAATGCTGAATAATAAAAATAAATAGAATTTAAGCTCAGTATCTGGCCAATAATTTTTTAAACTGCGTGTGCGCAGGGCTAGAAAGTGCAGTGCAAAATTAATTCCAGAGATAATCATGAAGAATACGGCAATCAGTTCAATAGCTGGATTCTGAAAATAACCTATGCTGGCATCATGGGTAGAGAAGCCGCCAATAGCAACGGTAGAATAACTATGGGAAATAGCATCAAAGGCGCTCATTCCCGCCAAATAATAAGCTATGGCACAAAGTGCCGTTAGGCTTACATACAAGAAAAGTAGCGCTTTAGCAGTTTCTGTTACACGAGGAAGGAGTTTATTGTCCTTTACCGGGCCAGGGCTTTCCGCCTTATACAGCTGCATGCCGCCAATACCAAGCATGGGCAAAATAGCGACGGCAATTGCAACAATACCCATGCCGCCAAGCCACTGTAGCTGCTGACGGTAATAAAGGATAGATTTTGGTAAATCATCAAGCCCTGATAGAACCGTGGCTCCAGTGGTTGTTAGGCCTGAAATTGATTCAAATAAAGCATCAGTGAAAGACATTTGCAGCCCTTCTGCCATAAGGAAAGGGATGCTTCCGAACAAGCCAAGAACGGTCCAGAACAGGGTGACTATTAAGAAGCCGTCACGGGTGCGAAGGTCCGCTTTGTTGTTATGTGTTGGGAACCAACAAGCAAAGCCACAAAAAACTGTGATCAAGAAGGCGCTTAGAAAGGCCGGCCATGTGCCATCGTCAAATAAGAAAGACAAGCCTGCTGGCGGGAGCAGAGTCAGGCTGAAAAGCATCAATAAGATGCCTAAAATTCGTAAAATGACACGAAAATGCATAGCGTTATCTAAACTAGCTCTAAAAAAATGTAAATCCGACCTGAAACAAGGCCTCAACTTCAGAAATTTTGCGTTTATCTACCATAAATAGAATGACATGGTCATCGGTCTCAATAACGATATCATCATGAGCAATTAATACATTATCATCTCTGACAATAGCCCCAAT
The DNA here is from genome assembly GCA_002746215.1 of SAR86 cluster bacterium. Taxonomy (GTDB): domain Bacteria; phylum Pseudomonadota; class Gammaproteobacteria; order Pseudomonadales; family Pseudohongiellaceae; genus UBA5109. The sequence continues at coordinate 277,959 of NVWI01000001.1, read as the reverse complement.
TGTCGTCCCAGCAGGTAAATCAATATTATCAATAGTCTTGCCTACGACTTTAGATGTAGATTTATCACCATGGGCAATGACCTCAATGGCTTCCGCCGCGCCGCGGCGTAAAGAATGAACATTAACAATGTCGCCGCGACGGACATGGGTGAGTAAGCTACCGATAGTTGCTTGTTGAGGGGAGAAGGCGATATCAATTTCTCCACCTTGTACCAGGTCAACATAAGCTGGATTTGCAATAAGGGTCATGACTCGGCCCGCGCCAAGACGTTTTGCTAGTAAAGAAGACATAATATTCGCTTCATCATTATTAGTCAGGGCTATAAACACATCAGCAGAATCGATACCTTCTTCTAACAATATTTCTTTATGAGAAGCGTCTGCATGCAAGATGGTTGTATTGTTCAAAGACTCGGCCAGAATCTCGCAACGTTCAAGACTTATTTCGAGCAGTTTTGTGCGGTATTTCTTTTCAATAGCTGCCGCGAGCCGTTCACCAATGTTGCCGCCTCCAGCAATAATAATTCTTTTATAGGGTCTATCGACTTCGCGCATTTCACTCATAACTGACCGAATATTTTCTTTGGCGGCAATAAAAAACACTTCGTCATCTCGCTCTATTATGGTGTCCCCTTGCGGAATAATGGGGCGGTTTCGGCGAAAAATTGCAGCGACTCGAGTATCTACATGTGGCATGTGTTCACGTAGGGTCTTAATTTCTTGATTGATCAGTGGGCCGCCATCTTCTGCCTTGACTGCGACGAGCTGTACCAAACCATTTGCGAAATCCATTACTTGAAGAGAACCAGGCAGATCAAGCAAGCTTTTTATATAGTGTGATGCGATTTCTTCTGGGCTGATAACCACGTCAATGGGTATAGCTTCAGGCGCAAATAGTTTGGGGGAATTAACATAAGAATTTGCGCGTAGACGGCAGATTTTTTTGGGGGTGCGAAATAAACTAAATGCCACTTGGCAGGCGACTAAGTTAACTTCGTCGCTGTCGGTAACAGCTATCAACATATCAGCATCTTGTGCACCAGCATTGGCAAGCACGTCTGGAAAAGAGGGTTGCCCAACAGTAGTGCCAATATCAAGTTTGTCTTTAAGCTCTCTTAAGAGATTGCTGTCTGGATCAACGACCGTAATGTCGTTGGCCTCTTTTTCAAGGTTCTCTGCCAAACTTGCGCCGATTTTATTGGCGCCAAGAATTATTATTTTCATTGTTGATCCATAGCTTCATTAAAAAGCCATTGCCTTGGATGATTATAGTCTACCACTTTTGTAATAAAGCATAGTAGAAACCGTCATGTGAACCAGACATTGGCAGCAGCTGGCGGCCATATTCACATGCAATCCCCCAAGGGGCTTTTATTGGAATTTCCTGCACGTCGTTTGTTAGCAGAAAGAATTTTTTAAGCTGGTCAGAATTCTCTGCTTTAAGCACTGAGCAGGTTGAATAAAGCAAAGTGCCGCCTTTTTTCAATAAAGGCCAAACGGCTTTAAGAATGTCCTGTTGTAGGGGCTCGAGTTTATTTATGTCTTCAGGCTGGCGCAGTAATTTTATGTCTGGGTGGCGGCGGATTACGCCGGTGGCTGAGCAAGGCACATCTAAGAGTATGCGATCAAATTCCATTTTTTCTTGCTGCCAGATTTCTGCTTGTTCAATGATATTGTTATGAACAAGGGACGCTTTAATCTGAATTCTTTGCAGGTTGTCTTCAACACGCTTTAGGCGTAAAGCATCATTATCAACGGCAAACAGGGAGACGCCTGACGCCTGCTCTAGAATGGCGCAACTTTTTCCTCCTGGTGCAGCACAGGCATCTAATATTGTTTCATTATTTTGTGGGTTGAGCAGCGCTACAGCCAATTGTGACGCTTCGTCTTGCACGCTAACCAGGCCCTCGTAAAAACCAGGTAAATCATCCACCAGAGCCGGTTCACTTAAAATAAGAGCAGATTCTGTCAACTGCCCAGGGTTTGCATGAAGATGGGTTTGTTCAAGGCAAGCCTGGTATTGCTCTACAGTATTTTTATTCCGATTAACCCGTAAAGTCATAGGCGCTTGCAGATTATTATTTTGCATAATTGCAAGGTAGTCATCTGGCCAATCTTTTTGCAGCATAGACATTAACCAGACTGGATGGGAATATTTTAATTCTGGTTTGGCATCCAGCTTTAACTTTAGCGATTCCATTTCACGCTGGACAGAGCGCAGCACAGCATTAACCAGTTTTTTAGCCCAAACCTTCTTTAGTTGATCGCATGTTGCAACCGATTCGTTAATGATTGCATAGTCTGGCATTCGCATAAAAAATAATTGATAAATTCCGATTAATATCAGGCAATAAATATCTTGATCTTTTTTTCTTAAAGGTTTGGTAAGAAAGCCCTTAGAAATGAAAACTAATTGTTCATAGTGTCGACAAAGGCCATAACAAAGAGCTTGCAGCAGAGCTTTGCCCTCGTCTTTTTCATTTGAGTTATATTTGTCTAACAGGGTTGATAGAGAGCCTTTTTGACGCAGCAATTGTTGCATGATTTTGATTGCAGTTATGCGTGTTGAATTCTTGGTCACTTTGTACTTCCTGTGAAACTAATCTAGAGCCGGTGTAGAGCTAAAAATTTTACCTGGAGAGAAATAGTCTCTACGGCCGTTTAAAAAATCTTTAATATTAATTTCAGCTTTGCCCGGTAGCTGAATTTTTTTTATGAGTAAGCAAGAATTATTACAAGCAACCTTAATACCACCTTGGTTAACCTGAACAATTGTTCCAGTTTTAATTGACAAGGCTTCATTTTGTGTTGACGCCTGAATGATTCGTAAGCGTTGTCCATTATAAAAACAGTAAGCGGGTGAACGAGGGTAGAAGGCATTGATTTGGCGCTGAATTTCTTTAGCATTTTTATTCCAGGAAATTAGCGCTTCTTCTTTGCTTAGCTTGGAAGCATAAGTGTTGAGTTTATTGTCCTGTGTCTGCGGGGATAAAGATCCAGACTGGATTTGCGTAAGCACATCAAGCAAGGCATCTTTACCAATGCTTGTCAGGCGAGCGGTTAAACTTGCACTGTTATCATCGACTTTTATAGGCGTTGTTTTACTTAATAACATATCGCCAGTATCCAAACCTGCGTCCATTTGCATTATGGTTATGCCAGTCTTTTCATCCCCTGCGAGAAGCGCTCTTTCAATAGGAGCTGCGCCACGCCATCGTGGCAAGAGTGAAGCATGGACATTGATGCAGCCGAAGTGTGGAAGATCTAGAATAGCCTGCGGTAAAATTAAACCGTAAGCAACGACAACAAGAACATCTAAATTTAATTCCTGTAATTGCTTTTGCGCCTCTTCACTTTTTAAGCTTTGGGGTTGAAACACTAATAGATTTGAAGCAAGTGCTAACGTTTTTACGGGGCTGGGTTTAGCTTGTTTGCCTCGCCCAGCAGGACGATCGGGCTGAGTATAAACACCAAGAATGTTATACCCGGCATTTATCAAAACCTCTAAATGGCAGGCAGCAAAATCTGGTGTGCCGGCAAAGCCAATTCGAAGGGCAGACGTGTTCATGATTATAGGTATCGCTCGTTCGATAGGCTGGGGAAGTTAAGCAGAAGCGTTTTGCTTATGCTCTTTTTCAAGCTTAGATTTAATGCGTTGGCGCTTTAAAACAGAAAGGTAATCAACAAACAATTTACCATTTAGGTGATCAATTTCATGCTGAACACAAACCGCTAACAAACCTTCTGCTTCAATTTCAAAAGCCTCTCCTTCTCTGTTCAGCGCGTTCACTAATACTTTTTGTGGTCTCTCAACAAACTCGAAATAGCCGGGCACAGAAAGACAGCCTTCTTCGTGACGATAGGGCGTGGGATCAAGCACGGTTATTTCTGGGTTAATAAAAACCAGGGGTTTAGGCTCTTCTCCTTCTTCCCCATCGGCTAAATCTATTATTAACAAACGTTTTTGTATGCTGACTTGAATGGCAGCAAGCCCTATTCCGGATGCGGCATACATGGTCTCAAACATATCATCAATAGTCTGTTTTAGAGCGTCATCAACTTTGTCGACAGGAAGGGCTTTTTTTCGTAGCCTGGGATCTGGAAATTCTAGTATTTCAAGCAAGCTCATAGTTTGTTGTGCTAACAGGTGTATCGGGATGCTAATAATACGCCTTTTCTACTCAAATTATTAAACCTTCAAGCCTTAGAGTTTTAAACAAATCACAATTTACCTAAAAAAAGCGCTCTAAGCGTATATAATTACATAACTTATTGATAAGATGTGGCAAAATAAAATTCAAGTAGCGCAACGTAATGTTGTACTTTTGATGAGAGGTTGAGGATGCTCTTAACTCACTTCAGATTAAAATTAACCATGGCAGTTTTATGTCTGTCAGCCCTATTTCCACTTTCTGCTATCCTGGCTCAACAAGGTAGTGGTCTCACAATTCGTGATGACTCTCCTCAAAGCTATTTAGTAGTGGATGGCGATACGCTTTGGGATATTGCGGGTGTTTTCCTCGAAGAGCCTTGGCTTTGGCCGGAAATTTGGCAGGTAAACCCACAAATTCAGAATCCTGATTTGATTTATCCTGGCGATACGCTTGAGCTTTACTTTGTTGACGGCCAGCCAAGAATTACAGTACAACGGGGTGGAAATGCCCCAGGCATTTCAACAAGCCGTGTAAATGACACTGATTTGCCGGTAGTTGTCTTGTCTCCTCGGGTGCGTAGAGAACAATTACTGAGCCCAATACCCGCAATTTCTCTGGAATCGATTAGCTCGCTACTAAGTAATAATCGTATTGTTGGTGTTGCAGATTTAGATGATGCACCAACATTACTTGGTTCCCGCAGTGATACAAGGTTTTCCAGCGAGGGGGATATCGTTTTTGCTAAGGGTTCATGGACGCCAGGGATTTCAAGTTATGAAATACTTAGGCCAAATGGCGGTATAGAAGACCCGCAATCGGGTGAAGTCATTGCTATTCAGGCTAAATTGATTGGCAGGGCTACCATACTTGATGAAGAGAATGGTGAGGCCACACTTATCATTGATAGCAATTTGGAAGAGGTTCGTGAAGGCGATTATTTTGTTGTTAGCGAAGCGATGACCTTATCGTCCCAATATTTTCCTGTACCGCCAATGTTTGCTGTTGATGCCAGAATTCTTGATATTGAGTTTGGCCGTAGTATTGGCGGCAAAAAAGATACCGTGATTGTTAATCTGGGCAGACAAGATCAAATAGAGCCCGGCCATCTGCTGTCCTTGCAGAAGGACGATAATTTGGTGCGAGACCCTACGGCAACTAACCGGCTTCTTAGTTTTGATAGTGGCTCGGAGATGTTAACTTTTAATGGCGAAATCTATGGAAGGATACTAATCTATAAAGTGTTTGATAATCATAGCTTTGCTTTAGTCTTGAGTAGCGACCTTCCGGTCAGTCTTAATGATCGAGTAATAACGCCCTAAAGTAAGAAATCGCAATCGTTATATTGATCATGGACGATCAACATGGAAGAAAAGGAACTTTCTGCATGGCTGAGCCTTTGCTTAACGCCAGATATAAGTAATAAAAGCATTCGCTTTTTGCTTCAACATTTCAATAATAATGTTGAGCAAATAATTCATCCAAGGAGGCATGAAAAAAATAAAGAAATTTGTTCTTTGGTCGCGCAATGTCGCGCTCATAAGGCCAAACCAGAAACTAATAAAAAAATTCAACAAGCCCTGCTTTGGCAGCAAGAAAAGCAGCAGCACATCATTACTTTACACAGCGATACTTACCCACCTTTATTAAAAGAAATTCCGGACCCGCCACTGCTCTTATATGTTATTGGTTCTTTGCAGGCACTGACGTTGCCTCAAATAGCGATGGTTGGCAGTCGCAAAGCCAGCCCTGGTGGCAGAGCGATGGCGAAACGCCTTGCTGGAGATTTGGCGACTGGTGGGTATTCAGTTTGCAGTGGTATGGCGCTAGGGATAGATTCAGAAAGTCATATGGGGGCATTGGAGAAACAAGGTGTAAGCGTGGCAGTTCTGGGCTCTGGAATTGATCAAATTTATCCTCGATCTAACCTTAATCTTGCTGAGCAGCTTGCCGTAAAAGGCGCTCTTGTTTCAGAATTTCCATTAGGAACACCACCAAAGCCATGGCATTTTCCACAACGTAATCGCATCATCAGCGGTTTGAGCCAGGGGGTCGTTGTGGTAGAGGCTGCGTTGAAAAGCGGCTCTTTAATTACAGCACGCTACGCGTTAGAGCAAGGCAGGGAAGTGTTTGCAGTGCCGGGGTCGCCTCATAATCCACAAGCAAAAGGCTGTCATCATTTACTCAAGAATGGCGCAAAACTTGTTGAGAGTGCAGCCGATATTGTTGAAGAATTAGGTGCTTTTATAGACTTGGGGCATGAACAGCTATTGAGCAAAGCGAACAAAACAAAAGGCTTAAATAAAGTTGCACAAACCTTGTTGCAACACATTGATTATGAAGTAACAAACATTGAATTACTGATTCATCAAACGGGCATTAATGCGGAGCTTATTGGCAGCTTGCTTATAGAGCTTGAGCTAGAAGGGCTAATAAGTTCCAGGCAGGGAGGCTATTCATTAGCGCTGGCATAAGTGATAATCCCGCTCCTATGACAAACGCTTTCGATTTAACCGCAGCCGCAGCCCATATCAAAAAAGGCGGCATTGTCGCTTACCCAACAGAAGGTGTCTGGGGGCTTGGTTGCGATCCTTTTAATAAAGAGTCTGTACAAAAAATTCTAGATTTAAAAGGCCGTGAGGTTGGCAAAGGCTTGGTATTAGTCGCTGCTGATTTGGCTCAAATAAAATCCTTAGTACAGCCTTTATCGCAGAGCGCCCGCGACTTACTGGAAGCGTCTTGTCCGGGTCCGGATACCTGGTTAATCCCTGATACAGATCAAGTCATTCCCTCCTGGATAAAAGGAAATTTTGCTACAGTAGCAATTCGAATTAGTAAGCTTTCATTAGTGAAAAGTTTGTGTGAAAGAGTCGGCTTACTGGTTTCAACCTCCGCCAATCCTTCAGGTCGCGATCCTGCACTTTCACAGGAACAGGTTGAGCTTTATTTTGAAGATGAAAATATTTTCATTGTGCCTGGTGAGCTCGGCGGACAGCTTAAGCCAAGCCGTATTCGAGATTTGCTGAGTCAGAAAGTGCTTAGACATTAATTTGTAGGAGATGAAAACAAAGTGTTAGACATGGATATTCAGGCAGTAAAAAATTATTTGTTGCAGTTGCAAAACAATATTTGTGACGGTCTTGAAGCGGCCGATGGCAAAGCCAGTTTTCGTGAAGATGCTTGGGACAGAGAGCAAGGTGGCAGCGGTAAAACCCGGGTAATTACGGATGGCGCGGTCATTGAAAAAGGCGGTGTAAACTTTTCACATGTCTTTGGAGACTCATTACCTGCCGCAGCTACAGCGCTAAGGCCGGAACTTGCAGGCGGCACTTTTCAGGCCATGGGTGTTTCCTTGGTCATTCATCCTGAGAATCCATACTGCCCAACATCGCACGCAAATGTGCGATTTTTTATCGCTGAAAAAGAAGGTATTGATCCGGTTTGGTGGTTTGGCGGTGGTTATGATTTAACGCCTTATTATGCCTTCGATGATGACTGCGTGCATTGGCATCAGACGGCAAAGAATTGCTGCCAACCTTTTGGTGACTCTGTGTACGTCGATTATAAAAAATGGTGTGATGAATATTTTTATTTACCTCACCGTAAAGAAACACGTGGAGTAGGCGGATTATTTTTTGATGATTTAAATGCCTGGGGCTTTGAGAAAAGTTTTGCTTTTATGCAGGCCGTTGGAAACTCTTATCTGGATGCTTATGTGCCGATTTTGGAGCGTAGAAAAAACATACCGTTTACTGAAGAAGAGCAATTTTTTCAGCAATATAGACGAGGACGTTATGCTGAATTTAATCTGGTAATTGATCGCGGCACAATTTTTGGTTTGCAATCCGGGGTTGGCCGTATTGAATCTATTCTCATGTCCTTACCCCCGCAGGTACGCTGGATTTATGATTGGCATCCTGAGCCTGGTTCAGCGGAAGAAAAGTTATATACTGATTACCTGGAACCCAGAGACTGGGTATAAATAGTTATTAGAGGAGTCGGTAGTGGATAGATATGCTGTCATGGGTAATCCCATTGGGCACAGCTTTTCTCCTCGCATTCATAGCGCCTTTGCTGACGAGACTGATCAGCAACTGTCTTATAACGCCATGTTGGTAGGCATTGGCGAATTCCCTCAGGAAAGCTCACGTTTTTTTTCCGAAGGCGGCAAGGGCTTGAATGTGACCGTACCTTTCAAGCAAGAGGCCTGGGCCTTGGCGGAAGAACTGAGTTCAGATGCTGAGATTGCCGGTGCTGTTAATACTCTATTCAAGGATCAAGATGGCAGGCTTCAAGGCCATAATACTGATGGTCTTGGCTTGGTGCGTGATATCAAAAACAACCACAGTAGCAGCATAGAAGGAAAAAATGTGCTTGTGCTTGGGGCTGGCGGCGCAACACGAGGTATCTTGCTGCCTTTGTTGCGTGAGCAACCTTTGAGCATCTGTATTGCGAATCGTACTCGAAGCAAAGCCGAAGAACTGGCGGTTTTGTTCAGCGCTTATGGCAATGTTTCTGCCTGTGGGCTTGAGGATTTGAAAGAAAAAAAAGGCGGACAAAAAAAAATAGATTGGATAATTAATGCCAGCTCGGCAAGCTTACAGGGTGAGCTAACGCCAATCTCAGCTGAGACCCTGAGTCAGGATGCTATTTGTTATGACTTAATGTATGCGCAAGAAGAGACTGTTTTTTGCCAATGGGCACGCCAAGCTGGGGCAATAAAAGTCATGGATGGCATAGGCATGTTGGTCGAACAGGCAGCAGAATCTTTTTATTTATGGCGAGGCATAAGGCCCAATACAGCAAGTGTTATTCAGAGCTTGAAAAAAGTAATTTAATGTTGAGAGGTGCTTTGATGCAGGTTTTTGAGCTTTACATAGTGAGCAGCACTATAGATTAGAAAATCCAGCTCTTTCTGCTTTAGGCTTCGAACCCTCTTAGCGGGAGAGCCGACATAAAGCCCTCCACTTTCAAGCCTTTTCCCGGGTGATACAACACTGCCAGCGCCAACTATCACGTCAGACTCTATAATCGAGCTATCCATGATAATAGCGCCCATACCAACGAGGACGCGATCATGAATAGTACAGCCATGCAATATAACGCGATGCCCGATGGTCACATCATTGCCAATAGTCAGTGCGAAACCATCTGGCCCATAAGAATCTGGCGACGTGGCATGTAACACAGACCCGTCTTGAATATTGGTGCATTCCCCAATATTTATGTCATGTACATCGCCGCGAATGACGGCTAATGGCCATACAGATGAATGCTTTCCCAGATTAACTCTGCCAATGACCACGGCGGTATCGTCAACAAAAGCACCTTCAGCTAAAGAGGGTGCAAATTCCAGATATTTACGCACAGCCATAAACGTTTCCAATGAATTATTTCAGGTTTTCATTATGTCATGTTTGGCCGTAGCAGGTTTTACCAGGGTAAAAAAATAAAAAGGCTTATTTTTTGATATAAATCAGCGAATAAGGCCCTATGCTTCATAGCCTTTCGTCGAGAGATATTGATATAATGCGCGGCGAATTGTCAGATGTATTTTATATTATAGGTGAATGAATGCTTTTCACCACGAGTCAATTCCATCGTGAGATGATTTTGTATATAGCGTAAGGCCAACCTGTAGAGTAGGTTAAAAATTTAGAATTAACGATAACGTGGAGAGATGGCGAATGCAGCCAAAGAATAAGTTTTTGCTAGGATTGTTGAGTTCTGCTTTAGTGCTAATTAGCACTCATGCAAGTGCTGCCTGGGAATTGAACATGCCTGTTGGTGTCACCAATATAAGCCGTGAGACCTACGATCTGCACATGCTGATTACGATTGTTTGTGCTCTTATTGGGGTGGTTGTTTATGGCGTGTTGATCTGGTCATTAGTTAAATACCGCAAATCTAAAGGTGCGAAAGCCGCCTCTTTTCATGAAAATACAACGATAGAAATTATTTGGACGGTTATCCCGATATTGATTCTGGTTGCTATGGCTATCCCATCTACCACCGTGCTTAGACAAATCTATGATACCTCTGAATCAGAGCTCGACATCATGATTACTGGATACCAGTGGCGCTGGCAATATAGCTATCTGGATGATGAGGGCGAGGAAGTTTCATTCTTCAGTAATTTGTCAACGACGGATGATCAGATAGCGGGCCTTGATGAGAAAGGTGAAAACTATTTACTGGAAGTTGACGAGCCACTGGTTATACCCGTGAACACTAAAGTTCGTTTTTTACTGACAGCAGCAGACGTGATTCATTCCTGGTGGGTACCAGAGTTTGCTGTGAAAAAAGATGCGATTCCAGGTTTTATAAACGAATCTTGGGTAATTGTTGAAGAAACCGGAATTTACCGCGGCCAATGTACTGAGCTTTGCGGTCAGGATCATGGTTTTATGCCAGTTGTCGTTGAAGTCGTTGAAAAGGCAGAGTTCGACATCTGGTATAGCGAAAGACAGGAAGCAGCAGCAGCTATAGCAGAGCTAACGGATCAGGATTGGACGCTGGAGCAATTAGTTGTCCAGGGTGAAACAGTCTATCGCACTTTCTGCATGGCTTGTCATCAGGCAAACGGGCAGGGTCTGCCACCAGCTTTTCCAGCGCTGACGGGCAGTGAAATTACTACTGGGCCTATCGAAGATCATATAAATGTCGTTTTAAATGGTGTGCCGGGTACTGCTATGGCGGCTTTTGGCGCTCAGTTAAATCCTGTGGATCTTGCTGCGGTCATTACTTACGAGCGTAACGCCCTGGGTAATAGTGTAGGAGACTTTGTAGCTCCTATTGACATCTTGCAGGCTCAGGCCGAGTAATAAAAATAGTTAAAGCGAAAGTTAAGCTGTAAAAGAGATATAAGAGGAAAAGTTATGAGTAATATAGGCGCTATAGACGGTCACGATGCACATCATGATGATGATCATCACCATGGACCGGCGAAGGGCATAACCCGCTGGATATATACAACTAACCATAAAGATATTGGATCGCTATATTTGTGGTTTAGTCTGGCTATGTTTTTGCTGGGCGGAACCTTTGCATTAGTTATTCGCTTAGAATTATTTCAGCCTGGATTGCAGTTTGTAGAGCCTAACTTTTTTAACCAGATGACCACAATGCATGGTTTGATAATGGTGTTTGGCGCTGTAATGCCGGCCTTTGTTGGCCTGGCTAACTGGATGATTCCAATGATGATTGGTGCGCCAGACATGGCATTGCCGCGGATGAATAACTGGAGTTTCTGGATATTGCCATTTGCTTTTACAATGTTGGCTTCTACTTTATTAATGGAAGCGGGTGCGCCGAACTTTGGTTGGACCTTTTATGCGCCGCTATCAACTACCTACGCGCCTGAGACCGTTACCTTCTTTATCTTTGCCGTACATATGATGGGGGCATCCTCCATTATGGGTTCTATTAATATTATTGCGACCATTCAGAACCTTCGTGCACCAGGCATGACATACATGAAAATGCCATTATTTGTCTGGACCTGGCTAATTACAGCTTATCTCTTATTAGCCGTTATGCCAGTGTTAGCGGGCGTGGTGACCATGATGTTGTTCGATGTGCATTTTGGTACGTCATTTTTTAATGCGGCAGGCGGTGGTGATCCAGTATTGTTCCAGCATGTTTTCTGGTTCTTTGGCCATCCTGAAGTTTACATCATGATTCTTCCTGCCTTTGGTGTGATTTCAGAAATCATCTCAACCTTTTCTCGGAAGCGTTTATTCGGTTATGACTCCATGGTTTATGCGACGTCATCAATTGCGTTCCTGTCTTTTATCGTATGGGCGCATCATATGTTTACCACGGGGATGCCTTTAGCGGGTGAGCTGTTTTTCATGTACGCCACCATGCTGATAGCCGTGCCAACCGGGGTAAAAGTTTTCAACTGGATAAGCACCATGTTCAAGGGTTCTATAACGTTTGAAACGCCAATGCTGTTCGCGATTGCCTTTGTCGTGCTCTTTACTATGGGCGGCTTTACTGGCTTGATGCTGGCGATTGCGCCGGCAGATTTTCAATACCACGATACTTATTTCGTGGTTGCGCATTTCCATTATGTATTAGTGCCAGGCTCTGTATTTTCAATTATGGCCGCCGTGTATTACTGGTTGCCTAAATGGACAGGAAATATGTATGACGAAACGCTGGGTAAATTACATTTCTGGCTGTCTTTCGTTGGCATAAACATTTTGTTTTTCCCGCAGCATTTCCTGGGTTTAGCCGGCATGCCTCGCCGTATTCCAGATTATGCTTTGCAGTTTGCTGATTTCAACATGGTTTCCAGTATTGGCGGATTCCTGTTTGGTTTTTCACAATTGTTGTTTGTATTTGTTGTGATCAAATGTGTACGTGGCGGTAAAAAAGCCAGTGCTGAAGTTTGGGAGGGTTCGCATGGTCTAGAGTGGACAGTTCCTTCACCAGCGCCTTATCACACTTTTACCACTCCGCCGCCTATAGCAGAAAATGCACACGCAAGGGTTGAGACTAAAGGGGACGTGTAAATGAGCGAAACACCAGATAAACAGACAAACCAGCCGCCGAAAAATAGTCGGCTTGTGCAGAAATTGTTACTGGGCGCTGTTGGCATGTTTGGTTTCGGCTTTGCTTTGGTGCCGCTTTATGATGTGTTTTGTGACATTACAGGCTTAAACGGTAAAACCGGTGGTCGTTATGCTTATGAAGCGGCTGAAGTCGAAGTGAATGAAGAACGTCTGGTCACAGTGCAGTTTCGCGCAATGAATAATGCAGGGATGTCCTGGCAATTTGAACCAATGGTACGTCAGGTAGAAGTGCATCCTGGTGAATTAACAGAAGTCATGTTTTATGCACGCAACCCGAGTTCGAGCACAATAGTTGGGCAAGCTGTTCCTAGTGTTTCGCCTTTCAGGTCGGCAGACTATTTACACAAAACAGAATGTTTTTGTTTTAGTCAGCAAACCTTACTGGCAGGGGAAGAAATTGATATGCCCCTAAGGTTTTTTATAGATCAGGATATCCCAGAGGAAATAACAAAGTTAACTTTGTCATACACACTCTTTGATGTCACTGCGAATTTTCAGCGAGCGACAAGTAGCCTGTAAGGGCTGGAAGCTTAGTTTTTTTAAATTAGTTATTTAATAAGGTGGGAAGCTGTAATGGCGACTGATAATAGCAACAGTACTTACGAAACTTACTACGTTCCTGAGAGTTCTAAATTTCCGATTTGGGCCTCTCTGGGTTTGTCCTTGTTTATGATTGGTCTGGCAAATGCTCTCAACGGTATAAAATCTGGTGATGGTGCTGGCGGCGCGACAATTGTAGCCATATTGGGGTTTGCTATCCTTGGTACAGTGCTGTTTAACTGGTTTGCTACAAGTATTCGTGAAAATCACCAGGGTTTGCCCAGCGCGCAATTAAAGCGTTCATATGTTCTAGGCATGTATTGGTTTATTTTTTCCGAAGTTATGTTTTTTGCGGCATTTTTTGGCGCTTTATTTTATGTGCGCCAATGGGCTGTGCCCTGGTTAGGCGGGGAAGGCGGCAGAGGCTCCTCTAATATCTTGTGGCCTGGATTCGAAGCAGTTTGGCCGGTCATTGCTAACCCCAGTGACGCTCTGTTTGTGCCTCCACATGAATCAATGGAATGGCGCGGTTGGGGTGAAGCTTTAGGTTACTTGCCGATGTGGAATACTATTATTCTGCTTAGTTCTAGTGTCACTGTGCATTTTGCGCATGCCGGTTTGAAAAACAACAACCGTAAACAGTTGATTGGTTGGTTATCTCTAACAGTGCTGCTTGGCGTAGTCTTTATTTTCTTACAGGCTGAAGAGTATATTGAGGCTTACCAGGAACTCGGTTTAACGCTGGACTCAGGTATCTATGGTTCAACTTTTTTCTTGTTAACGGGCTTCCATGGCTTCCACGTAACACTTGGGGCCTTTATGCTATCAGTAATGTTGGCCCGTTCAATCAAGGGGCACTTCAAACCTGAAGATCATTTTGGCTTTGAGGCGGCATCGTGGTATTGGCACTTTGTAGATGTAGTTTGGGTCTGCTTATTCTTCTTTGTATACCTATACTAACTAGCAGGCCTGCTAATTTGCACCCAGCAGACGTTGCTTGGGTGCTCAGCCGGTCGCTTATGGGCCATAAGCTCCCCTTCCGCGCATAAGCTGGAATAAAAGTTCCTAAGTCTTGAAAACTAATTGAATCTAGCTAGAGATTAGTTAATTCGGGGTTAAGGGTTATACCAGGGGGCGCTGGGAGTTAGCTGGCCTGAGGCGATTCCGTAAACAATGCAGATCATCAAAAGCACAGCAAGTGTAACCCTGACTCCGAGGGCATACATTGTACGTTTTCGTTCATTTCCCTGATCTTTAAAAAAGAAAACAGCGCCACTAAAGAGGCTTGCGATTATCGCCAATAAAAGTATTACAATGATGATCTTTAGCACATTAAGTACTCGCTACGAAAAAACTAGATACTAGCAGAGTCGAAGATCTGAAAATATAAAGCTATTTATGCTAACAAGGATACAAAACTATCATTTTGACTGGAAGCTTGGTTTGTTTACCTTGCTTCTCTTTCCAGCATTACTTCGTCTTGGCTTTTGGCAGCTGGAAAGAGAGCAAGAAAAACTGACACTGCAGTCTCTTTATGAAAGTCGGCAAAGTGCTGAAACAGTGAGCTTGTCTTCTTTAAACGAAGATAGCGACTTACAATACGTGCCGGTAAGGTTCCGTGGTAATTTTGATAATGAGCACAGCTTTTTGCTGGATAATAAAATTTATGCAGGGCAAGTCGGCTTTGAAGTGCTAACACCTTTTTATACTAATGCAGGAGAGCTGGTCATCGTTAATAGAGGCTGGATTGCTCAGAATGAGTATAGAGAAATACTGCCCCAGATTGATGACCTTGCTGGCGAAGTTGAGTTGCAAGGGTCTGTTTATGTCCCGCTTGGTGCGCAGTTTATGCTGGGACTTGAAGAAGCGAGTAATAGTTGGCCTTGGGTAATCCAGAGTCTGGACATTAGTAATATGATTACTACTTTGAACGCAGATTTAAATCATTTTCCCTATAGTGTGCGGCTTGGCGCTTTTCAGCCAGGCGTATATGTCAGAAATTGGCCCGTAATTTCAACCTCCCCGGAGAAGCATCGGGGTTACGCGGTTCAATGGTTTTCTATGGCGGCAGTATTGTTATTACTTTATTTGTTTACAAGTACGAAAGCCGAAATGATAACGACTAAAAATGAAGATATTAATGAAGAGGTAAAGCGTGGATAGGGCTAACTTAAAACTGACCTTATTGCTGGCAACGATAGCCTTGCCAATAGGTCTGGCAAGTTTTTCTTTTTACCAGGGCGAGGGAGGGAGTGCTACTACGAACAATGGCGTTTTGATTTCGCCAGTAGTAGATATTACTGAGTTTGCTATGGAAGACCAGAATGGCATAGAGGCCTTCCAGTCATTTGAAACTATGGTTGAAGGCGTAGAGGTTGATGACTACGTGCCGCGACCATGGTCTTTAATTTTTTTAGGCACTGGCAGTTGTGATGAAGTGTGTGGAGACAGACTTTTTTATCTGCGACAGTTACATAGATTATTAAGCGGAGATGCAGATAGAGTTGCGCGTTATTATGTGAACGTTGGAACAAGCAAAGTTTTTGATGCCAACACACAAAGTATGTTTAATGAAGCATTTACCGACATGACGAAGGTATATAGTCAGGGTGATGTTCTATTAAATAATCTTGCAGCAATAATCCCTGAAGGTGTAAATCCGGTTGCAGAGCATTATATTTTTGTGGCAGACCCACTGGGTAATGTGATGATGTACTTTACGCCAGAGAATACACCGGATGAAATTTTGAGAGATCTTGAGAAACTGCTTGATCAATCTAGTTTGGGTTAACGATTAAATTAAGTATGAAAGGCCATAAACCCACATATTATTTAACGCTAGGCGCTACTCTATTAGCCGCTTGTGTTGTTGTGCTTGGGGCTTTTACGCGTTTGTCGGATGCAGGCTTGGGTTGCCCTGATTGGCCGGGCTGTTACGGTTTTATGTGGATGCCGGAAACAGTAGATGAGATTGTTCAGGCTGAGGAGCTTTTCCCGCACGCGACTTTTGAGGCAGAAAAGGCCTGGCCCGAAATGGTGCATCGTTATTTCGCGAGTACCTTGGGCTTTGTCATTATTCTTATTAACTTTTTTAACTGGAAGTATCGAACTCGACTTAATCAACCGATTAAATTGCCAGCCTTTTTACTGGTGTTAGTTATAGTACAAGGGCTATTTGGCATGTGGACTGTGACGTTGAACCTCTGGCCGCAAGTTGTAACCTTACATTTGCTCGGCGGGTTTATGACCTTGAGTTTGCTTTGGCTATTGAGCCTAAGGTTAGACAACAGGCCCTGGCCGCAACCGACTATTCCAATACGACACTGGCTGATTTTAAAACCCCTGGCAAAGATAGCCATGGTTTTGCTTGTTTTGCAGATTGCTTTAGGCGGCTGGCTTAGTTCTAACTATGCAGCACTTGCTTGTCCCGATTTTCCAACCTGTCAGAATCAATTAGTGCCGACAATGGATTTTGGCAATGGTTTTAATATCTTTCAGGATATAGGGCCGAATTATTTGGGTGGGAAAATGGATRGTGAAGCGCGAGTTGCTATTCACTTTACGCACCGGGTTGGCGCCATCATTGTCACATTTTTTATACTATTTTTAATCATGCAGCTTTATAGAAATCATGGTAATACACCGTTGAAAGGTCTCACCCATACAATATCTGTGTTGTTGTTAGTTCAGGTTGGCCTGGGAATCAGTAACGTTATCGGATCTTTACCGTTGTGGGTGGCAGTTGCTCATAATGCCTTTGGGGCATTACTATTGCTTAGTTTGGTAACATTGAATTACCGCTTACATAAAAGCACGGCAACGATGGTTTGATTATGACTGGCTTAAGTATCGACAAAAACACCAGTAAAAGCATGAATAAAAAAGCGTCCTGGCGTGATTATTATGAAATGTGTAAGCCGCGTGTTGTCATGATGATGATCGGGACGTCTCTGGTTGGCATGTTTCTAGCTGTGCCAGGAATGGTGCCTGTTTCGGTTTTGATTTGGGGAAACTTGGGCATAGCATTGGTTGCCAGTTCGGGAGCCGTTATCAATCACCTGATTGATCATCGTATTGATACCATCATGCAACGCACCTTGAAGCGCCCTATCCCTCAAGGCAAAATATCCCCTCGACAGGCGTTGATATTTGCCATGGTTATTTGCTTGTCAGGTCTGTTAATTCTTATAYTTCTGGTTAACCCTCTTTGCGGCTGGTTAACCCTCGCCTCTTTTATAGGCTATGCCATTATCTACACAGGCTATTTAAAAAGAGCAACGCCGCAAAATATTGTCATAGGGGGGTTGTCGGGGGCGATGCCGCCTTTATTAGGTTGGACCGCGGTCACCGGCACAGTAGACCCAGGCGGATTATTATTGGTTCTTATTATTTTTGCCTGGACGCCRCCKCAYTTYTGGSCWTTAGCGATCCACCGTAAAAAAGACTACGCCAAAACCGATATTCCTATGTTACCGGTTACACATGGAGATGCCTTAACTAAACTGCATTCTTTTCTATATACCATCATTATGCTGATTGTTAGTCTCTTGCCCTATCTCACGGGTATGAGTGGCATGTTGTATCTAGTTGCGGCATTAGTTCTGGGTTTGGGCTTCCTTTATCACTCCATAGAGCTGATGGTTGGCAATAAGCCGACGTCAGCTATGAAAACTTTTCGTTACTCCATTTTCTATTTGCTGGCTCTATTTAGCGCTTTGTTACTGGATCACTATATTTAAATGAATAAACAAGTCACTAATACTATTATTTCCTGTGTTGCTTTTATAGCGCTGGTGTCGGGGTTAACGCTGAATCGGATTTTGTCGCCAGCAGTAATGACCAATGAGCTGCTTGCTGAAAATGGTCTCTTTGTTTATGACGCGCCAAGACGCATTAGTAATTTTTCGTTAATAGATCACAGTAGTAATGCGGTTGACCTGGAGCTTTTGCGAGATAAATGGACGTTGATATTTTTTGGTTATACTTACTGTCCTGACGTTTGCCCTTTAACCATGGCAACTTTAAATCAGTTTAGTGGGTTGTTAGAGGCCGAAGGCAATTATGCTGAAGATACACAAGTTATTATGGTTACTGTTGACCCGCAACGAGACACTGTTGAAAAGCTAAGTGACTATGTTGGTTTTTTTAATGATGACTACCTGGGCTTAACCKGCKMMNATAWNGATATATTTAATTTTGCTTCGCAGCTTAATATTGCCTTTGTTTACGTGCCAGGTGTCGGCGTGGATTACCTGGTTAGCCATAGTGGAGAAATCGCGCTGATTAATCCGAATGGTCATTTCCATGGTTTTTTCAAAGTGCCGCATGACCCAGAGAAGATGGCAGAAAATTACGCAATAGTTCGAGCGGCCTGGAATTAATTATTAAAAGCTAAATTCCAAGGTCTGACCACACTGCAAACTCGTTCCCTGCGGGTTCAGTAAATTCAAAACGGCGTCCGCCAGGAAAAGGGAAAACGTCTTTGCTAATGACGCCTCCTGCATTCACAATTTTTTCCTGAGTTTTTTCCAAATCATTACTGTAAAAAATAATTAAAGCTGAGCCTTTAGATGCTGAAGCGGAAAGGTCTGCCTTATAAAAACCACCATCCAAGCCAGCGTTAGAAAAGGCCGTATAGTCCGGACCAAAATCTTCAAATGACCAATCAAAAGCGTCTATAAAAAAGCGTTTGGTTTCCGGCAGGTTTGCCGAGGCAAATTCTACATAATTTATTTTTTCATGATTTAGCATAAAAACCCTTTATGATTATCGGGAGGGGGGGAACTAAAGTTTTTCACAAGCAGAATTAAATATAAAACTAAAAGAACTGTTAGTTCAAATACACAAGTGCAACTGACATTAATAATATGCTTACAGCGCGATAGCCAGATTGAATAATTAATAAGCGGTTTCCCCATCCACAAAACAAGCTGTCAGACAACATGGCGGGGAAAATGATAAGTACACCCAGCGTGAGGCCAACAGTAATACCCAAGGTTAAACTATCGACAGTTATTAAAGAAAATATTATARAKASAMMAANTARMMKWSAKSAKASWRRMRASANAWGYTKSMWRYTAWWRRCCCGGTGGGGCTGCCTAATGTTTCTGGTGTTTTGCCGATAGCGGTCATCCATTGTTTGCCAAAAAGCAGTGGTGAGTACCATAAGGACCCTAAGACCATCCCAATGACTGTTGCGGCTAATATACCCACGAAATTAAGATCAACAAGTTCCATAGCATCCTCCTTAATAAATTAATGAAATTTTTATCTGACTTATAGATCAATAAATTTAGAGTTCTTCCCCATTAACTGCTGACCAGTGATAAGGCTGTAGCTCACGAATGGGCTTCAATATTAGCTTGTGTTCAGGGTTCGTTATAGCAACTAAAACATCGCCGCCCCAATGTACGAGACGTTCTTGGCAAATACCGCAGGGAGATAATATTAATAATTCAGAACTTTTATTTTCACGGCAAACAGCGACCATGTGAGTAATCGCTTCACCTAATTTATGTGCCTGCAGAATGGCGCCAACCTCCATGCAAAGGGCTAAGGCGTCATTTTTGGTTGCAGGCGCAATACTGGTCAGAATTTTTCCGCTTTCAGTCCTTAAAGCGGCAGCTCCGCCAGGCCCTTTAGGAAACCTGGCTTTTAATAAGCTACTAGCAGCGTTAAACAATTCGTCTGCTATATTCATTTATTAACTGAAAACGACCTGAATATTGGTATTTTCAAGCAAGCCTTCTTCGCCAAATTCGACGCCAAGTGACGAGCGTTTTACGCCGCCAAAGGGAGCGTTGGGCTGTATCCCGCCATGGCCGTTAATCCAAACTGAACCACATTCCATACGCAGAGCAATGGCCTTCGCTTTTTCTTTGTCCTTGGACCAGACAGAGCCGCCAAGTCCGTTATCGGAATTGTTGGCAGCAGCAATTACTTCATCAAGATCGGTGTAGCGAATCACAGGGAGTGCGGGTCCAAATTGTTCTTCAACAATTAAAGACGCATCAGCAGGCAAGTCAGAGATTATTGTGATCGGGAAAAACAGGCCTTCTCCAGGCGCGCCACCTAATAAGACGTTGCCGTGCTTGGCACCATCTGCAACCAGGCTAGCAACCTTGTCAAACTGCATTTGGTTGTTAATCGGGCCAAGAATGCTGTTTTCGTCTAGCCCGTTACCCATCGGTATATTTTTAGCGAAATTTACCAGCTCCTCACAAACTTCATCATGAATGCTGTCATGAACATAAAGGCGTTTCATGCAGGCACAAGTCTGACCAGAATTTATGAAGGCTCCCCAGAACAAGCCCTCGGCAATTTCTTTAGGGTCACAGTCTGGTAGAACGATACCGGCATCATTACCGCCCATTTCCAGGGTTAGGCGTTTCATAGTATTCGCGGTAGTTTGCATGATTTTCTCTCCAGTTCCACAGGAGCCGGTGAAGACAATCTTGCTGATATCGGGATGAGCCGCCATTGCAGCACCAATATTGGCAAGCTTATCGTCTGAACTAACAACATTGAGGACACCTGGAGGCAAAAGCTCATTCAGTGCCTGAACCGCCTGTAAGGTTGAAAGCGGCGTGTAAGGCGAGGGTTTTATAACCACTGTATTGCCTGCACGAAGCGCAGGAACAATATGCCAGAGAGCTATCATGACTGGCCAGTTCCAGGGAGTAATAGAGCCAACGACACCAATAGGCTTGCGATGCAGCTCAATGTGGGCTTGGTCGTCGTCTTGCAATACTTTTACAGGAAGGTCCAAGTTTGCTGTATAGCTAGTCCAGGCTTGAGCCCCGCCCAATTCAAAACGAGAGCCGAGTCCGCCAAGCGGTTTACCCTGTTCTTTAGTTAAGGTTTGAGCAATATTTTCAGCTTCTTCTTCCRGTTTGCCAGCCAGCGAAACACAGATTGCTTTACGCTCTGGGTCAGGTAAAGATGACCAGGCAGGAAAAGCCTMTTTGGCTGCTGCAACAGCGGCATCAAGGTCTTCAGCGCTTGCATTGGGGCACTGAGCAACAAGCTCACCGGTAGCTGGGTTAATAACGTCAAACGTCTCTTTGGTGGGGACCTGCTGGCCGCCAATAGTCATGCTAAATTCAGACATTTAGAACCTCTCTTTATGTTCTCAGTATTTTGATAATTAAACTTGGGATTATCTTACACAAACAAATTTAGAAAGGCATTCACAATGCTTTTGTTCTTAGGGGTTTGACGTTAAGCTGTGATGCCGTAAAATACTAAACGCGTTAAGTATTCTATATAATAACAATTAGCGCGCTCTGTACAGGAAAAATGTTAAGAAAAGATGAGTCTCTATTACTTACAAAAATTTCTTTATGAACTCARCCGAGATGATTCAGTAAAGGAAAAATACCACAATGACCTTGATGCACTAATTGGTCAGTTCGATTTAAACGCTGAAGAAAGTAATGCCTTACGCGAAGGCGATATAGGGCTTCTCTATGTTCTGGGCGTTAACGGCCAGATTCTAATGCATTTTGCTGCCCTGCTTGGCATCGAATGGTTTGATTATTTAGAAATGATGCGCAAAGGTATAGAAAAATACGGCCCTGTTCGCGCAGGTGTCTATGCCATGACGGGTGGTGGGCAAAGCTACGCAGAAGAAGGAATAGAAAAAGGAAAAGAGCAATGAGCCTAGTCTATGCGGGAGTTTTGAGTCATGGTCCGGGGATCACCGGGCGGGCAGATTTAGTAAAAAACACAGCAAAACGAGATGAGTTTTATGCGGCATTAGATAAACAAAGACAAGAAATTGAAGATTCAGGTGCTGAAGCTTTAATCGTCATTGCCGCAGAACATTTTGCTAATTTCTTTATGGATAACATGCCGGCCTATTGCATCGGCATAGGCAATCGTTATGAGGGCCCCATCGAAGATCCAGCTTGGCTAAAAATAAACAAGACTAATGTTCCTGGGGCTGCAGATCTAGCAACTCGGTTGACAAAAGAAGTCATGAATACAGTTGATACTGCTTATGCTGAGGAATGGAAATTTGATCATGGCATTATGGTGCCCTTGAATTTTTTGACGCCGCGTTATGACATGCCAATCATTCCGGTCAATATAAATTGTCAGGGGCCGCCTCTGACACCCTTAAATAGAGCATGGGAATTTGGCGTTGCGCTACGACGGGCTTGTGACTTAGTGCCAGAAAAAATTGCATTGGTAGGAACGGGAGGGATATCTCATTGGCCAGCAACGCCGGATTCAGGAAAGATCAATGAGCCCTGGGACAGAGAATTTCTTGATCGCTTAATGCGTAATGATAAAGCAGCCTTACTCAGCTATAACGATGAAGAAACTTATCAAGAAGCCGGACAAGGCGGATTTGAAATTCGAACTTATATTGCAGCAGCGGCTGCCGCTAAAGGACAAGGCGAATTGCAGTTTTACACAGCGGAGTTACCAATTTTTGCTGTTGGTTGCACGGTGGCTAAATTTTCTATAAGTGAGTCTGCCTGATAAGCTGAATCATAATGTTATTAATCGCTTACCTGTGTCATAGCTATAGTAAATTAAAAATTAATGCTTCTTGCTCAAAAGTTTTAGTAAGAAAATTAACAATTAAAAATAAGTTGTAAAGGAGTTTCAAATGGCTGATACCTTAAATGGTCATAAAAGATTTTTTATCGAAAACACCTGGTATGCTGCCGCTTGGGAAACCGAGGTAGAAGACAACGACGGCTGCATGGCGAGAACGATTTGTGAAACGCCAATAGTTATTTTTAAAACGCAAGATCAGGGCTATGTCGCTTTAGATGACAGGTGCTGTCATCGCGCCGCACCATTATCAATCGGGCGGGTTGAAGGCAACTGTATTCGCTGTATGTATCACGGCTTGCTTTATGACCCTAGCGGGAAAGTTACCGAGATCCCTGGGCAATCGAATATTCCTGMCTCCATGAAAGTTAGATCTTACCCTCTATGTTCTAAAGGCGGCATGTTATGGATATGGATGGGTGATCCAGTCTTAGCTAACGAAGACGATATTTATGATTTTGCACCCCTCAGTCAGCCAGATAAATGGAGAGGGTTTGATAAGCGTGCGTATATGCATTACGACGCCAACTGGCTGCTTATTGTTGATAACCTCAGCGACTTCTCGCATGTAGCCTTTGTACATACCAATACCTTAGGTGGTTCAGAAGCATATGCATACAACACGATTCCGGAAAATATAGAAAAATTAGATGATGGGTTTTCAATGGCACGCTGGGACAGAGGCAGTAAGGCAGCACCTTTTCATGCCAAAAACATTCCAGAAGACGAGTTAGACAATAGTCTTGATCGCTGCAACATTACTTCCATGCATATTCCCGGTATTTTTTTGATGGAAACCATTTTTGCGCCAGCAGGGTGGGACGCAGAAAAAAATGATCGAAGTGAGTGTCGGGAATATCGCAACTGTCAATTTATGACGCCAGAAACGCGCAACACAACACATTTTTTCTGGGACTACCTTCACGGCTTTGAGTTAGATAACTCCGCAATATCAAAATCGCTTAAGGAATCGTTGCTTGAAGGTTTTATGGAAGATAAATTATTTATTGAAGAGCAACAAAAGCTCTTGGAGGAAAGCCCAGATTTTGTGCCGCGTTTTATAGAGGCGGATGAAGCCTTTGCCTATTTTCGTCAACGTTGGGAACGAAAATTAAAAGAAGAGAATGAGGCGAACCCTTTGGTGCAGAAAGAAAATAAAAAAAGAATTTTATAATAAAAAATCAAATAAATGTTTATTTAAAATTACTAACGCCCAGCAATACTAAGAGTCTCTGATTAAATTGTTATAAATGTTAGAAATAAGCCGGAGGCAAAAGAAAGCGCTAAACAAATAGAATAGCTTGGAAAGAGCATTATCATTTTAAAAGATGTCATAAAAAAGTTTTGCCGGTAGACTTTCTTAAGCGCTATAAAAATATAAATTACGGCATAGATCCAAAGTGTTGCTACCAGAGGGGCTATTGAATTCTCTACTATTGGAAAGGGACCGCTAATTTTTATAATTGATACGTTTAAAATAACCACTAAGAAAATAAATGAATGAGTGTGGAATAGAAACATTAAATGCTCAATGTATTTTCTGTTTTTGAACAGGTAAAGAACTTTCATAAATACAGCAAGTAAAGGCACACAAACAAACATCATGACTGGCAGGTAATCTATAAATGATTGCATTAAGGTAACGCCATTATCAGAGAAAGCTGTTTGGCAAGAACTTAACGCGCGTCCACCCAAACGCTCTCCTAGAAAACCAGACCACGGCACATCGATACAATCATCAGCGTCAGTTAATGAAATATTATCGCTCGAATTATTTTCAATAGGTTCTAGCGTAGTAATCTCTTCTGGAAAGTCAGCAGGGGAATTAAAAGGTGAGGTTATTCCAATATTATTTTCAGTGTTAATTACGCCCGCCTCCTGAAGGCCCTGAGTAAATTCATCTCTAGCTTCCTGGAGGTCTTGGGTTAGTCCCTCGCGATCTTCGGCGCTAAGATTATCGAAACCAGTAAAGTCAGGAATAGCGGCTACCAGAAAAAAAAGAATACTGAAGATTAAATACAGCCTGAAAGGCGGCAAGTAACGCACTCTTCGACCGGCAATATATTCGTTAGTAAGTTTCCCGGGTTTGAAAAGCAGGGGTAGCATACTTTTCCATACTTTTGAGTCTAAACTGTAAATGACATTTAAAATTTCACTGATAAAATCCCAGGCAGAAGAAATTTTTACATCCAGTGACTGCCCGCACTTTGGGCAGAATTTAGCGTTACTTTCCAGGTTGCAGTTAAGACATGTTTTAAGATTCATAATCAAATAATTGAATGAAACTTATTCTCCGCTTTCGAAAATTTGTTGAATTTTAATAGCCATCTCCATCAACCTTCTGTCGCTTCGATTTGGGCCCGCTAATTCAAAGCCAACAGGCAAACCATTTGAGGCCATGCCAGATGGTAGAGTGATTGCCGGAAGCGCTAAAAGGCTTGCGGGATTGGTATTATTTTTAACTGTGTTAAAAGTCGATACGCTTTCCCCGTTTAACTCCAGCATATCCGACTCTTCGCTAATAGACCTCGCGGTAACCGGTACTGTTGGATAGGCTAAGGCGGCGATTTGGTGTTCTGTATAAAAGGCAGAAACATCAGCGATTAATTCATCACGTAAAGCCAGGGCTTGCTCATAGTCTTCACGAGAAATTGGTTGGGAGAGTATAAATTCGAGCGTTGCTATAACATCAGGGCTGGCAATTTGAGAAACAAGTTCTTCTAATGTTAATTGTGGATTATAAGTTTGCAGGTAAGATCTAAGATCGCCTAAGGCTTCATAAATCACAATAGTGTCGCTGGTGGCAGCGGTACGTTCTACTAAAGTTGAGATGTTTACCTCTACTAATTCAACGCCATTAGCCTCGAGCTTTGCCAAAGCGCTATCCATTGAGGCGGCAACGCCAGGCTCTAAATTTTCGTAAAAATAAGCCCGAGGAACACCGATTCTTAAAGCGACATTCGACGTGTTTTCAACGCCGGATTCACCCGTAACGATGGTGTCAATAGCAGCGAGCAAGGTGGCATTTTTCGCCATCAAGCCTATGGTGTCATGTGTATGAGATAAAGGCGTAGCTTCCTCAGAAGGGTAGCGTCCGGGTGACGGGCGAAACCCAACAACACCATTAAACGCGGCAGGGATACGACATGAGCCGCCAGTATCCGTGCACAAGCCCCAAGCTACCAGGCCACTGGCGACAGCTACTGCCGTCCCGCCACTACTGCCTCCGGCAAATTTACTTGAGTCATGATAATTTTGTACGGCGCCAAATGCGACGTTGTTACTGGTTATACCAAAAGCGAGTTCGTGCATATTAGTTTTGGCGATTGGCACTGCGCCAGCCTCAATAAGACGCTGCACGACAACGCTATGTTCAGTGGGAATAAAATTTCTTAAAGCCGGTGTGCCTGCTGTATTTGTGACACCTGCCACATGGATATTGTCTTTAACCACAAAATGACGACTTGATTCATCAAATAAATTGTCATCCACATCTTGTGAAAACTGGTCAGACGAGATTTCACTGATGAGTGCATTAAAGGGTTTTAACGCGCTTAGATCTATAGCCATTTGCGAATCATCCGAACAGCCCGGTATTGAACACAGGCATATTATGGGGAGTACAATATTTTTTAGTTGCAAGTTACCGCCTTGGCAAGAGTAAAGCGTTAACGATACTCTTGCTCTAATTATTATTTATCTACCTATCTATTTATCATCGGTTTTGTAAATCGCTGAAAACAAAACTTGCTACATCGCGAATATCTTCAGCCGATAATGACAGGGCAAAAGGCGGCATCAAGTTTTTACCCTGTGCGACTCGCTGCTGAACGGCACTAAAATCTGCCAGGTTCTCCAGAATAGCGCCACCACCGTGGCCACCTTTGCCGTCTTCACCATGGCAGGCAATACAATTACGGGTAAATAATTCTTCACCATTGCCAAGGTTAGCGACGCCATCTGCGGGCGTAAAATCAATCTGACTTTCTTCTGCAACGCCAAGCATCGCTTCAGGTGGCAGTGATTCAAGATTCCCATTTAAGGAAAATAGCCAGATACTGTCACCTCGGCGGGAATTTGCAAATAAATTACCCCCTGAAAATGCAGCGACATATTGTTGCCCCTCATGTTCAAAAATACTGACACTGGTATTTACGCCGGCATCTGTCTGGAACTCCCAAAGTTGTAATCCGGTATCGGCATCCAGTGCGGTCAAACGGCCATCGTTACGACCAACAAATACCAGTCCACCGGCGGTGGCAGTGGTGCCGCTGTAGCATCGATCCTGCCAACGATAACGCCATTTGATCGTGTTGGTTGCCATATCCATGGCGGCAATGATCCCTCTGGGCGTAGTTCCTGCTGAACCAAAGGGGCCGCCAGTGAAAAGCTCACCTTCTTCAGCAAGCTCGTTGTCAGTTTCTCCACCCTGATAACTTCCCGGATTATCTGTGGCGCAAACAAACAATGTTTGCCTTTCAGGATCATAAGAACTGGGTGCCCAATTGGCTCCACCGCCGGGCCCTGGAGTAACAATAACGTTTTGCTCACCAAAAAAGGGTGTAAAGATTCGAGCCTGATTAACCAGAGGAAAACCTTCCACGGCTATATCCAAGTGTTGAGGAACAACGGCATCACCTATTGGGTAGGGCTGAGTCGGAGAAGTGGCCTGGCGTGATTCTTGAAGTACTGGACGTTCTTCAATGCCAATTAAGGGCTCGCCGGTAACGCGATCTAATATATAAACCCAGCCGGTCTTGTTGACCTGGGCCAGGCCTTTGCGTACTTCGCCATCAATTTCAACATCAAACAGTACCACCGGATTACTGGCATCGTAGTCCCATATATCGTGATGGACTTGTTGATAATGCCAGCGATACTCTCCCGTCATCGCATTAACAGCGACGACTGAATCCGAGAATAGATTGTCGCCAGGCCTTTCGCTGCCATTAAAATCTGGGCCCGGATTGCCGGTGGAAAAATAGAGCAGACCAAGCTCGGGGTCTACCGCCGGTGTATTCCAGACAGTGGCACCACCCTTGGTCCAGACATCATTATCCTGTGACCAGGTGTCATGGCCCAATTCTCCAGGCCCGGGGACGGTGTAAAAAGTCCAGACTGGATCACCAGTACTGGCATCAAAAGCGTTGACACGACCACGTACACCGTATTCCGCTCCCGCATAGCCAGTAATCACTAACCCGTTATAATAAAGCGGCGCGCTGGTGATACTGAAACCTTCCTGCCAACGCTCTGTTTGCACAGACCATATTGGCTCGCCGGTTTTCTGATCCAGAGCGATCAAACGATTATCCAGCAGACCAACAAATACTTTACCGTCACCAAGGGCAACCCCACGGTTGTTCCAACCACAGCAAATCACATCAATGGCCGGATCAAGGCCAGCTTCAAAGGACCAGAGGATTTCTCCGCTCATAAGGCTCAAGGCAAAAACATCATCTTCACCAGTAGCCACATAAAGCACGCCATCGTAAACAATGGGCTGCCCTTCTCCTGAATAAATGGGATCTAAACCGGAGCCATTTAGGTGGGTTCGCCACACTGCTTGTAGGGAATCGACATTGTCGCGATTAATCTGAGTAAGAGGCGAGTAACGTTGGTTATAGAGGTTGCCGCCGTTGGTGAGCCAGCCATCAGTCGGTAATGCCAATAGTTCTTCAGCGCTGAAAGCCGGAGCATCCTGAATGTCAGCGGCGGTCATTTGAGCGTAGGCATTGGAGAAAATTAAAAGGCATAAACTGACATTGAAGGCAGGCCTGATTATCGGTAAGACGAAGAGCGTAAATAAACGGTTCAAAAAGTTGTTGTTTCTATTAGCCATTCTTAGGTAACCCCTACTTCTTATTAAGTTGACGGGATCTACTTTAACGCTGACAGGCGGCCTTTGGAAGTAGTTAGGCTAATACAAAAAACCAGGCAAGCTTACTTGATTCTTATGCCGCTGATTCATGCTCTACATCCCAACCTGGAAACACTAGAACAGCAGGATGGCATTGTAGAGCTCTAGCGAATACTTTAGCTCTTTCAACGCCAAGTTGGATGCGATCATTTTCGATAGCAGAAATTGTAGATTGTGGAATGCCAGAAAGGGCAGCAAGTTCATTTTGACTTAACTCTTGCAACTCACGCAGAATTCTTAGGGAATCTGCTACAGAGACCTCTACTTGTTTTTTTGCTTTAGAATATTCATTCATGTCACTTCCTCCGATAATCATGGGGTGTAACGTTTTCAATTTTAACCAGGACTGTACCGGCGTCAACTTTATAGATCACACGATATTGAACATTTAAACGAGAAGACCTGTAGTCAGACCATTTTCCTGAAAGAGATTCGTCATGTAATCCCTTAATTTTTCTGAGCCCTTGGGGGCCAGAAAGAAAAACAATGTCTTTCCACTTTTCGTAACGCTTTTGGACTTCAAGTGGAGCGGAACGCAGGCTCTTTAAGGCTCGTTTATGTTCATAAATAGTCCACATACCAAAAACAGTATATATACTAAATATGATATGTCAAAATACTACGGGGTTTATAGAGTTCTAAGGACGACTTGAGCAATTTTCTATATTTCTTTGTCATGCCATATGCGGCGGATATGAATGAAATCAAGTAGCCTGACGCCTTAATTTCGCGACAATATAAAGACTAAACAAACATCCCCGCCGTATAACCAGAAGACCAGGCCCATTGAAAATTATAGCCACCTAAATGACCGGTAACATCCATTGCTTCGCCAATGAAATAGAGCCCTGGATGCTGTTTGGCTGCCATTGTTTTGGAACTGATACTGTCGGTATCAATGCCGCCCAGGGTAACTTCGGCGGTGCGATAGCCTTCTGTGGCGGAGGGTTTTAGTCGCCAGTGATTAATTTGCTTGCCGATTGTGCTTAGTTGCTGGTCAGTAAATTCGGCGAGGGGCTTATCTTTGGCATTGGGCCACCAGAGATTTTCCAGTTCGTTAACCAGTGATTTTGCAAAGTGTTGTGACAGTGCATTCTTGAGCAAACCTTTGTATTGGTGTTTGGTCTCAATAAGCCATTCGCTGGCGTTAATCATGGGTAATAAGTTAATGCTGATTTCATTACCGGGAACCCAGTAGTTAGATATTTGCAAAATAGCCGGGCCACTAATACCACGATGGGTAAATAATATGTTTTCCGTAAATTCGTGCTTGTTGCAACTAATGGTTGTTTCGAGTGCTAAGCCAGATAGTCGCTCACAGATTGGCTTTATAGCGTCACTAAACATGAAAGGAACTAAGCCAGCTCGACGCTCAATCAGCGGCAGCCCAAACTGTGTTGCAATATCGTAAGCATAATCACTACCGCCGAGTGTGGGGATGGACAAGGCGCCAGTGGCGACGACCAGTGAGTTGCAGTCAAAAACCTGTGATTGCTCTTTATAATTTACTACAACACGATAGCGGCTAAGCGTCTCTTTCACGAGCTCTTCATCTGTTGAGTCATTACTTAGCTTATCGGTATTGAGGGTTTTGATTGCGTTAACAGCGCAGCGTGTTTTTATTTCCACGCCTGCGAGCTCGCATTCCTTGAGTAGCATGTTGAGAATATCTTTAGCTGAATTCAGGCAAAACAGTTGCCCATGCTTGCGCTCTTCATAGGCGATGCTATGTTGTTCAACCAAGGCGATAAAATCCCATTGGCTGTAGCGCTTTAATGCCGACTTGCAAAAATGTGGATTGTTAGAAATAAAGTTATCGGGCTGCACATCGTAATTGGTGAAGTTACACTTTCCACCGCCAGACATGAGAATTTTTTTACCAATTTTATTAGATTTTTCCAGGACTAAGACCTTACGGCCTCGACGTGCAGCGGTGATTGCACACATAAGGCCGGAAGCACCTGCACCTAATATAACGGTATCAAAATAGCGAGGGGTGTTGGTGGCTGCGGTCACTGAATGTGTTCATTGGTTGCTGAGGGTGATGCGTATGATATCAGTTAACTATCTGCCATAGTTCCGCTGCTTGTTCTTGTGCCTGTTCGATAATTAGCTTGGTTTGTACAGCGGCACAAGGTGCGAGTGTCAGGTGTGACCAGCAAAGCTCCCCTATTGAGGAATTACAGGCACGCCAGAAATATAGGGGTGTGCAAACAAAAATACTGCAAACATAACCAGACCCTTTGATAACATTAATAGTTCGGATTTGATTAATGCTGACTCAGGTTTAACCCACACCCCTTCCCGTCTGCTTATTAAATATATTTCTACAATAGCCCAAACACCCAAGGTGCCAAATAAAATTAAAGACCTATTATCACCATTAGAAATAAGATGACCAATGCTCCAGAGCGCAAGGCCGGTTAATTGAGGGTGTCTAATAATGCGCCTTATATTGGTTGTAGAATGTGCTGCAGAAAATAGTATAAAAGTAATAAGAACAAGCAGGAGTGTGATTGGCCTACTCCATTCTGGTAATACATATATATTAACGGGATCAATGGAGCGCCAACCAAAAACCATAGCCACTATTGAGCCAACAATTAATACAGCGAAAATAATTTTGTACGATTTTTCGCCAAGCGCGGTAATAAGCCTCTCTCGAAAGGGTATTGCTAAAGATGGAATAAGATGTACGCCAAACCATAAAGTAAGACCGATTATCAGTAAAATCATTAGTTACTCCATTCAAGCCTCAAAAATAATTTTTAGTTTTTCATTATCAAACTCAATGATGTCACCTGCAATAATCTTTTTTCGCTTTTGAGTTTCGATTGAACCATTCACGAGAACCAGGCCTCGTTCTATTACCGATTTGGCTTCGCCACCGCTACCAACAGCCCCCTCAAACTTTAGAATTTTAAATAGTTCGATAGGCACTTTTGTTACTTTAACTTCTCTCATCTTTGATTAACCTTGTTATAAGCTCGACACCTATTTTTGTTGTGCAACATATTCTTGAAGAATCTTATCCATATGTTTCTGCCATCCTTTACCTTCAGCACGAAAATATTCTGCTACTTCTGGACTCACTCGAATACTGATTGGTACTTTAGTCGGTGTTTTTTGCGGGCCTCTTTCTCCAACGCCTCTTTTTATTTTTGCGAGCAGTGAAGGGTTAGATTGAGCTAAAGGTTTAAATTTTTTGAAATCTTTAACAGTGAGTTCACGCACTTCACCGTCTTTATCAATTATGGGTTTGTTGCTCATAGCGTTTTACCTCCCTACGGTTTGCTTTACGAAAAGAAATGACTCGGATTCCTTTCTCTATTTCGCTAAAGCAAATAAAATGTAGCCGCTCACCTAGCATACTGTAAGCGGCAAAGCGCGCCTCTCCATAGTCGTTGCGTTCATCCTCATAAATCCATGCAGTATCCCAATCAAGCTCTGTAACCAAGTCAAAGCTAAGACCCCGCTCTTCAATATTTTGTTGATTTTTAGTGGGATCGTATGAAATAGACATTATTTAATTATATATACAAATAAATGGGAGTCAATATTTTATTTGTATATACATTTAATTATGGGAGGAAAGAGCTTTCAAGCCTGAAATGGCTTATAACGCACACATAAAAGGCGGAGCGTCAGCGACGTCCAGCGCAACGTAGTGGAGCGATTTTTAATGTGCTTGTTAGGTTCGTACTGCAATTAAAGTACCTGTACCAATTAATATACTTCCAGCAGTTACATTCATGGCTCTTTCTGTAGCTTTATTTTTAAATAGTTTTCTGGTTCTGCTTGCAAGATAAGCATATGTTACTAAAACACCACCTACTGTAATTGTCGCTATCAATAATATTGTTAGTACATCGGTAAATTGAACTTTTGTCATATCAACAAATGCAGGAAAAAAACCGACATAAAATAGGATCGCTTTAGGGTTTCCTAAAGTTGTAAGCAAACCCGCTAGATAATTACCGGCCCAGGGTTTTTTATTAAAATTTTTGGTATACATTAATTCAGATTTTGAGCGTATTAAATTAACACCTAGCCAAATTAAATACCCAGCTCCAAGAAATTTGATGATTATAAATAATTGCCCCATCTCTTCGGCAACAGCAGATAAACCATATATACAAAGAAATATAAAAATATAATCACCAGTAACAACACCGAGAACCGTAATCAGGCCTTGGGTNAAACCTGATGCTATCGATCTTGACGCTACCGTCAGAACACCAATTCCTGGAATTGCAGCAAGAACTAACATTGCGATAAATAACGCCAAAATAGAACTTAATGTCAATGAACTCTCCTTTAGAACCTAACGCCGCCATAAACGGCGTGCGACGCAGTTGCACGTCCGGCGACCATAGGGAGCGCATTTGATGGCCTTGTTAGGCAAATTCTGCTCGAAGTTGTATTAGTATTTTAGCAAGTTTTTGACGATATTTTGGCAGTGCCGACCGCCATAGTAGAACATTTTCTAAGTATTCGCAGACATTCTGAATTTGGGTGCTAGGCACATTTTTTGGGCACATATTAACCAGAATTCTATTAATGTTGTTACATTCCTCCCATGATAAGGTTCCTTCGGTTGTATTTAGTCTATACAGTCGGTTAATTCCAAAGCTCATAACTTGATCCTTTTAAGATAAAAAAGGCAGTGTTGCACACGCTATTAAAAATATCTGAACTTTTTAACATTGATTAGAAATTACTCATGTGCCCGACTCCTGGTAAATAGTCACTAAGTACCTCATGATTTATTCCAGGTGCAGCCATGATATGGAGGTTTCCACGAGGGACATAAATAACTCTTAATGAAAAGATACGTCCTTCGTTAATCATTGGATGCATAATTTCACCCCAATATATGGACATGCCTTTAATATTCCTGACTTCTTCTGATTCGTTCACACAAAAATTATCAAATACTTTATGAACAGCGGCTTTGTTAATGTGATAAAGCTCTTGTGTTACTTCTGTGCTCATACTCGTTACAGCCATACTGAATATGGTACTCATCGCTTTTTTGTCTATTGCTCGTTTGACGAGAAAAAAGACTACTAGTGAAATGCCAAAGGTTGGTATAGCAAGGGCAGCAGCAATGAGAAAGGATACAATTAAAAACATTTAAATCTCCGATATATATTGAATGAAGTTGTAGTATTAAGATTGATATTTTTGCCTAACGCTTCACTTTGGGGCGGCTGGAACAGAGCGTAGCGACGTGTAAGCCGTCCCAGCCACGCAGTGGCGACAACAGTGGCTTGTTA
The DNA here is from genome assembly GCA_002746215.1 of SAR86 cluster bacterium. Taxonomy (GTDB): domain Bacteria; phylum Pseudomonadota; class Gammaproteobacteria; order Pseudomonadales; family Pseudohongiellaceae; genus UBA5109. The sequence continues at coordinate 243,923 of NVWI01000001.1, read as the reverse complement.
TGTGCCAGCTTCAAATTACACTCGTTAGTGAAAAGTAAGAAAGCATTGCTAACAAGAAAATAATTAACCCGGTTAATAAATAGAGCTGCCCTTTGTTGATTGATAAGAATATAACTATTCCTCTTTTTATAGGATTATTTATATGTTCATTCTGAGGAGGCCATACATCCGCTGTTTTGGATTCGTTGACTACATATAGAAAGCCAAAAATTAATACAATTGGAAACGCAACCCCAAGTAAAAATTCAAATATTTCGTTTCTGAAAATAAATAAAGCAATTAGTACTCCAACTAATGCAGCTAAGGCAACAATAGTAAAGAAAAGTCCAATGATTTCAGGTAAGTAAGCCAGAATAATGACAGCTAAAACTATCCCTATTGCTATTTGAATAATTAACATCATTTCTCTAACGTTTCTCCAGTAGTTAACAGCACAAAAGCACATAACGCTCCACTAAAATGCGCCGACTAAGGCGTCATTTTTAAGTGGCTTGTTATGTTTCGTTGACATCATTTTCATCGGATTGGTCGGTAATTCCAGATGCCTCAGATTTTTCAGGTACTTCAAATCGAAGTGTGTGATAAGCAGCGAATAAACAAAGCATAAATAATAGTGATGGTGAGTATGGCTCACCATCGGTTAAAAATGCCATCACGATGAACCACCCAAAATATAGAACAATAAGTAATATCCATGTAATCGCTTTATGAACTCGCTTTCTTGCTATCACAAGCCTAATAAACATACTTAATCCCAAAAAGTAGATTACGACAAGAAGGCTTGGAATGCCAAATACAGCATTTGGCATTAAAGAGCTTGCGACACCAGATATATCTAAGAAGAAGGCAAACCCTACTAACACAAAGGCTGCGCGATTTGACTTTAAAAGAGCTTTAAAATTTTCCATGGCTAAACCTTCCTTTGAGCTTTAAATAGCCCGAGAAACATAACGCTGCCATAAACGGCGAACGCCGCAGGCGGGCGTCCGGCGACCAAAGGGAGCGTATTTGATGGCCTTGTTAGCCGGATTCTCCATATAGACCCTTTCGATACTGTTCTCCGTAGTATACTTCCAGTTCTTCAAGTGATGCTTCAGTATTCTCAAGTTCTTTTGCAATGCACGGGCGAGAAGGTGCTCTGTCAGGGTTCCAAGTTTCAGATTTCCAAAGGTCCGAACGAAGAAAAGCTTTAGAGCAGTGAAAAAAGACCTCCTCGACCTTCAAGAGTAAGGCCAATGCTGGTCGATGTCCTCGAACAATAAGTTCGTCGAAAAATGGAGCGTCGTTAATGAGACTCGCACGACCATTAATTCTTAAAGTGTCTCCCCGGCCTGGTATGAGATAAAGTAAACCAGCATGCCCATTTTGCAAGATATTATGAAAGCTGTCTGCTCGACGATTGCCTAATCGTTCTGGGATTACTATAGTTTTTTCATCAAGTATAAGTGTGAATCCTGATGGATCTCCTTTCGGTGATACATCGCATGAACCATTTTCGTCACTAGTGGCAATGAGACAAAAAGGAGAGGCGGCTATCCATAAGCGATCTATTTCGGTAAGTTCAGTTCGAGTCTTTGTTCTAGCGCGCTCAGAAACAGGCCCTAAAATTTCCCGAAGTTGAGTATCGGTAGTGATTAAACTTAGATTGAAGTTATCTTCATTGCTCATAATTTCACTTTCCGGCTAACGCCTTGCTAAACGGCGCGCGTTAGCGCGTCCAGTGGAAGCGCGGCTTTTTGCGCTGGAACGATGTTTGAGCAATTTGTTATGCGTAATTTCACTAGAGTTCTCTCAGCATCACATTACGCCTAGTACCTGCATTTTTTATAAACCTAAAATTAGCTTTCTCGAATGTTGGTTTAAAGCCCATAAATCGGTAGCTTGGTGATTCTGGAGCCACCGGGTAGCCTTCAATATATTTTGCTCCATGATTTCTAGCATATGCTACGGCTTCGTTAAGCAAAAGATTGGTTAGACCTTGACCTCTAAAACTTCGTTTTATGAAAAAACAGACAACCGACCAAACCTGCTCTTTCGTTTCATCGCCACCTAAATTTTTATATGTGTCTCTGGGAGCTACTGCACACCAACCAATAGGTTCACTATTTGAATAAGCAAGTAAACCAATAGGGATGCCACTCTCTACGCGGTTTTTTATCGCAGACTTTTTTTCTGATTTTTCAGCTTTCTTACTTTTCTTTGCAACATCTATCCATGCCGTACACCAACAACTGTGTGGCGAGCCTTTACTTTCAATCAAGGTTTCAAAGTCTGACCAATTTTCTATATTTACGGGATGAAATTCAAAAGTCATATTTGGCCTGATTTACGCATAACGCCGTTTTAAGCGGTAAATTTCAGTTGGCTAAAATAAGTGAGGCACGAACAAAAAGCCAACTGTAATTTGTCCGACTTGAAAACCCTTGTTAGAAGGCGCTTTACTCCCATGTTTCATCAATTTTTAAATAACCTCTTATTTCCATCATCACTTTATGAATTTGTTCCCTATGATGTATTCGCACGTGATTGAAATTATTATAGATACCTGCGGATTCAAAGCTTGGGTATCCATCTCCAGACTTGGATTTATCGATGAATTCATGAATAAATTCGATAAGGACTTCAGGTAAAATATCCCTCAAATTATTGTTAATGTCTATTAGTAATGCCTGCAATGAAAGCTGTATGGATTTAGGTATAAAAGGATCATTGGCAAGAATTTCAACTTTATTAATAAATATACTGTGTTCTTTTGTAAGAAATACTTTATCAATAATTATGTTTCCAATCTGAGCCTGATCATATTTGTATTTACTATATGATGAATCTTTTTCTTGTTCTTCCTTTTTAAATGCACCAACAACTTCAACATCTCTAAGAGTCAATGATTCACCTACAGGCGTCCACCCAGAAACAGCATTACTAATCATTTCTATTTTCTTTTTGTGTTCATTAAATAAATATCCAAACTCTTTGAGTTGAAGATATAGATTTACCCGAACCAAATTGACGTAATCAACACTACTTTCAAATTTAGAACCTGGCTGACACATTGATAATAAGTCACTAAGTAGCTCTGATTGCTTTTTTATAACTTCATTTCTTATGGGTTGCAGAACTGTATGGCGAGCTCTTCTATAGGTTAGAATGGCTAAAACTGTACCTGTGAGCATAAAAAGTATGGTGAACCCATCTTTTATCTTTCCTATATTTTCGGAGATTATCTCAATCATGATTTACTCGATACTCCATAGCCTTCTAACGCCAAGCTAAGAGGGGTAAAAACCGTAGGTTTTTACGTCCTGTGGAGCATAGCGGAACGTACTTGAGCTTTTTGTTATGCATTTTTAGACCAGCCAAAATAACGAGGAACTTTTTCCTTATAATCTAGATAAATTTCCCCATAATGTTGCTCTAACCATTTTTCTTCAGGAAAAGGCGCTCTTAAATACCAGAAGCTTAGTAGAGCTAATAGCCCTAACGCTTTTGCTGATGCCACCCATATACCTAAAAAGATAAAGCATACGGCGAATAGGACATACTGCGGATTTCTGCTGTATTTATAAAATCCAGTATCGACGAAACAATCTGCCTCACCATGAGTATTACGCCATCCGAGTTGTAACCCTGCTATAGAACCCAAAAAGAAAGTGGCTAAACATAATGGAAACGCAATATAAAACCTTATCCAATATGGTACAAAAATAGACGAAAAATCATTGTAGCTTAACCAGCCAATGCACATTACCAGAAACCTTATGCTCCACCATAATGAATGATATTGCCATGAGTTCTTTTTTGGTGGAGGCCAAAATTGAAAATGCTCATTCTTTGAGGACATCACAAGCATCAACAGCAAAAAACCGTGAAATGTAAGTCCAATTATAAAAATAGCTTCATTCATAGAGATGCATAACGCCCCTCTTATGTGGAAGCTGCGTAGCAGCTTTCCAGCATGAAGGTCTTGTTATGTGCGATCCTGCCATCTACTTGGATTGCGACTCGCATGCATAACTCCATAAACTAAGATGAAATTTTCTTCAATGCTATAGTAAATCCCAAACGGAAACCGTGGCAATAAAGCACGCCTTACCACTTTGTGGACAATTGGATATTGAGTAGGGTTTTCTGGGATGGACTCTAAAAGAGCAAGAGCCATATCTAAGAATTCTTGGCCCAGGCCAGATAGTTGGCGTTCGTACCAGCTGGCAGCTTTAGCCAGTTCTTCCGTCGCTTCTTCCCTGAGGCGAATTTCTAAAGTCATAACCGGGAGCGTATGTCCTTAATCGCTTCATTCGCTGGTCGGCCAATATTGCCATCATCTTCATAAGCTGATAACCGTTGATCTAATTCATTYCGCTGCTCTTGGGTTAAGGGTAAGGACTCCTGATTGGAAGCAATGCTGTCCCACAAATCCTCAACGAGGCGGACTTTTTCATCAATTGGAAGGTTTTTGAGATTAGTATTCATGGCTTAATCATACTCCCGGAATTAAAACATGGCAAAAAGCACATAACGCCTTGCTCACCGGCAGAAAAAGGTGGCGCAGATTTTGCGTTTTTTTTGCAAAAGAAGTGACGCTTTTGACTGTCCGAGTGCAGCAATTTGTTATATTTTTATTCGACAGAACGTGAAGTTTTTGTTGCTGCTACTGCTGCACGTGCTCCATCAAGTATTCTAATTTCTGATGCTTGGGCATTATTACCTTGTTGGACAAAACCTGAATCAGGTGTTGCAAAAATTGACCGTGTTGTTTCCATTAGGACAGCATTTCTAGTGGCTTCATCATTGTCGGCTGCATCCCTGAAAAGAAGGAATGATTTAAGACCATTTGCTTTATGTCTATTTACGGCCTCTTGATGTCGAAGTATTCGGTAGTTTTTACTGCACCAAGCCCCAGCGGTAATAAGAACTCCAATTAATGCGGCTCTTGACAACCATTCATACCAATTACTTACTCCAGTCAATTGGTACATAAATATTGAAAGAGTAAAAGTTGTTAATGTAAAAACCCCAACTGTTGCCTTTAACCAATTCTTGGCTTCTGTTTTATTATTTCCTGCTTCAGTGTCAAATTGCTGGGTAAAGATTGTTACACCTTTATCGCCAGCAAAATCTTGCGCCTGTTGCACAATCCTCTTTATTTCACCCTCTTCTTTTTCAATTCTTCCTTTTGCCTCAGCAACTAATTTTTCACCTTGACCAATTGCCGATTCGAGGCTTGATATATTTGATGAAACATCACCTTTTTGGTATGCAAGATAGGATATCCATTGAGCCATTTGAACCGTAACAGCATCGGCATGTATCTTAACTTGATTACCCAAGGCCGTGATGGTTTGCTGAGGGTTGTTAGCAATAGATGAGTCAAAAGCATCGATACTTGCCAAATGGGCCGATGCAGCAGTTACTACTTGAATGATCTGGTTTAGCTGTGCATCAGGAAGTAACTCATATGGAAGATCTAAAAATATTCTCACAAGACCAAAAAGACGCTCAAAATCTTCTTGATAATCATGGAAAGTAAGTTTGCTACCCCATTCCTCTCGCGAGTAAATTGTAGAACTGTCATATTTAAGAAGACCTGATAACCCTTCTCCTAAATCAATAACTGGTTGTCTTTGTGCATTTGTCACAGATCTCTCCTGAAAATATAACAGCATGTTAATGAGGTCTTCGACCTCATAATCATTATTAGAAGGTATACCTTATTAATCTTTTCGGTTAAAAACAAGAAAAGTAAGTTGTTGAAAAGCAAGGTATTTAAAAAATGTACAAAAATTTTGACGAATAAAAAGGTATTACGCTCGCTAGAATGGGCGCTATTCCTTTTTAAAAGGTAATCGGTCTTCATGGGTGAAAGGGCTGACATGTTGAAATCTCCATTTCTAGATTCTCTCGAATCATTTATGCGCGTTCGTAATTACAGCAAACGTACAATCCAGATTTACTTGGCTGTTGAGGGCAAGGTGTTGTTGGGTTCGTCGCCCCTTGAGTGATTTATAATTAAGGCTCCAATGTCCTAGCAATTCTAAAACCAACATCGTCTCTACTTTCATTGCTGTAATCGCGATAGGAAAGGCGCAGTTCGGTGACTGAGCCATGCGCCCAGCTTGATCCTCGTACAACGTGGTAGGTGCCTGATTCAGGCCCATAGGGATTAACTTCTATATTGCTGCCTAACTGTATGGCTGTTCCATAATAATCGTGAACCCATTCTGCAACGTTTCCGCCTAAGTCATAAAAGCCATTAGCATTTGGAGGGAACGACGCTACAGGTGCAGAAGCGACAAAGCTATCGTTGTAGTTAATGAGAACTCTGCCAAGAATTGAAGCAGAACTAAGATCGGCATAATTGCCATGATTAGGTGGCGGTGGAAGTGCGGCCCCCCAGGGGAATTTCAATAAGCTGGTTGGGTCCTCGCTCTCAACTCGAGCAGACCAGGCCCATTCTGCTTCGGTCGGTAAACGGTAACCTGAGCTGTTTGGATTAGAATCAACTACCCTGCCATTTTGTACGTTATAGAAAAGTGGTAAGCCTTCTTGCTGGCTAAGCCAATTGCAATAAAGTGCGGCTTGTTCCCAGGTGATTTCTACAACAGGCTGATTATTATTGCTTAAAGAAATTCTGTCGATAACCCCTGAGGAGTGTTCTGGATCAAAGCGTTTAAATTGAGCATTGCTCACTTCTGTTAACGATAAATAATAGGCTCTGGTTAAACTGATCGAGCGTAAAGATTCATTTGCTTGTCGGCCTGATTCACGGCGTGATGCGCCCATTACAAAATCACCGGGATATAGCAATTTTAAATCCTGACCATTAGAGCTGGTAATCATGGGTTGGATGTTATTAATGCGCTCTTGTTCCAGGGTTACCAATGAAACATTAAGTTGTTGTTCTAGCCCTGGGCGAGAAATAAACGCTTGTGTAAAAGGCACAAAGCCTTCAGCTCGAATTTCGATTATTTGTGATGCCGCGAGCAGCTCAACGGTTTGATTGGCTGAACCACGAAATTCGCCATTGATAAAAAGCTCAGCATCTGGCGGGTTAGCAAGAATGGCGACAGAACTTAAAATAGGATTGAGGCTGACATCCAGCGCCAATTCTTCATCAGCTTGAGTCTGGATGTTACGCCGAAGTTCTTCATAGCCATTCAAAAAGAAGGTCAATTCATGGCTTTGCCCGGGCGCTATAGTAAGTTCTAAAGGGGTCTGGCCTTGATACGCGCCATCCAGGGTTACGCCTGCATTGCTCGGCGTTGATTGTAAGAGCACCAGACCATCGGCTTGTTCTAGTTCGATCAACGGCAAGCTTTGGTCAACTCGTGCCGTAATGCTTAAATTTTCCGTCCAGGCTTTATGCGCATTGAGTTTAATCAGCACTTCATGCTCACCTTCTAATAATTCAGCATTAAGTGGCGTCAGGCCGATTTCTTCACCGTTTACAGTGACAGCCGCTCCGGCTGGAGATGTTGAAAAGCTAACATTAGCCCACGCAGGTAACAGCTCGACACTAAGGCTTTGCTCTTGCTGGCGCCCTTCTATCTCGATAAGTTGTTGCACCGGTTCGTAGCGATCTTTGCGCACTTGTACGTCATGCTCGCCTGCCGCTAATTCAATCTGGCTTAAGGGTGTCAGGCCGATTTCTTCGCCATCAATAAAAACACTGGCGGCTTCGATATTGCTGTTTACATTTAAAAAGCCGGGTAAAAGCAATAATTGAATCTGGAAAGTTTGCGCTTGGGCATCACCGACAGTGATGGTCGTGTCAAGGTCATAAAAACCGTCAGCACTAACAAAAATATCATATTCTCCTGCTAACACCAGATAACGTGGTCCGATTTTTATAGCGGTCGGTGATTGCATTTCAACGATGCTGCCTAAGGGCTGCGCATCAATAAATACTGACTTGGCAGAAAGCACAAACCAGGCAGTCAGGGCAAAGCACACAAGCACGAATGAAATTGCGGCTTTAACCGGGCTTGGCCGGAAAGAAAATTTATCAGCGCTACTATCGTGAGGGGTGAAATCAATAGGCGTAATGATTTCATCCGCTTGTTCGGATTTGGGGTGTTCGTGGTTGGAAGGTTCGTCCTGACTCATTTGTCGTTTATTCTTCTTTTATTTTTCTTCCGTTTAGCCTTTTTGCATTATTCTAGACAGGCTCATTACAAATAACTGTGACAACTGGCTCTTCTCCGGAAAAAGGCACAATGAATTCTGCTCTTACATCGCGATAGCCAGATCTTACGCCTACGGCTGTATAGGTGCCGGGATTAAGATTAAGTGTCTGCGAATCAAACCTGCCAAGCTCACTGATGCGGTAGATGGTGACATTAGTATAACCATCTGAATTTAGTGTGACTTGAATCGGCACTCTCGCCTTATCCAGATAACCCCTTAATGCGATGAGTTGATCATAGAGGCGAGTATCCTGCTGCGCTAAAGAAAGTGCTTCGTTGTATACGGTAATGCTTTGCTGATAAACCTCTTCTTCTATCAGGCGTAAGGGAGCATTAACAATATTATTTAAAAAAATATCTAGGCTGCTTCGGGTTTGGGCGCGTTCACGCCCATCTATAGCGGCGACAACATTAGCATCTATTGCCAGGGCATTATTGTAGGCTTGCAAGGCCTCCTGCCAGCGCTCGGCAGCATCATGTTCTTGTGCGGCACTTAATTGAATATTTAAATCCCGAGAAGTGATCATGGTTTCTGCTTGCGTGATGGCGGCAAGGGCATCGGAAGATTCTGGTTTTAAGCTTAATGCCTGATTAAAAGAGCCTAGTGCAGCCTCTGGATTATTATTCTGAATTGAATTGAAGCCAAGGGACATAGCGTTCAAAAAATCACGATCCACAATATCAATAGTCGTTTGGCTAATAGCATTTGTGGCACCAACATGCGCAGGGTCAACCACTGCCGCTTGAATATAAAATTCTAGAGCCGCTTCCAGTTCACTGTTTTCGTGTCTGGTATTGCCTTGTTCCAGCAAGGCAATAACCTCAGGTAACAACTGCGCTCTCTCTAATCCGACAAGGGCTGTTTCTGAGTCGGTCTCAATTAATAAAGCCGTCGTAAAAGCGGCCTCGGCTTCTGCTGGCATGGCAGACTCAATTGCCGCATAACCGTTTTCAATAGAAGAAGTTAATACCTCCAGGCTCATAGTTTCCAGAGCTTGTAGTGCTAAAAGGCCGCGTTGATAAATTTCTTGCGAGCCAAGGAAGTTTTGTTCGCGATAAGCAAGATCTCCTTCGGCAGCAATGGCTAAGGCTTCGAGGTAGGCTTCACCAGCCCAGCTGTCTACGCTGATGCCTTCCAGCAGTTCTTGTAGTTCCAGGATTAATGCCAGAACTTCCTGAGCTTGTTCACGTTCTCGCAATAGCTGGGCTTCTTCAAAAGGAGAAAAAGCATTTTGTGGCGTTGCTCTTTCCACCGGAATAATGACGGGAGCCACCGTTGTTGGGTCAGGCGTGGCAATGAAACTCGGCAATATAAAGACCACACTAAGAACCAGAACCAGCAGTAAGGAAAATATTCCCCAGAGAATTTTTGTCTGTTGTTGTTGCTTTACTTTATGCGCCTGAACGTCACCCATGCCAAAAACCTGAGCCGGGGTCTCTTGGGGCGTAAATTCAGGTTCAGATTGATTGGAGGGTTTATCGGCCATGCTGAATACTACTACGGGGCAGTCTTGGCGTCACATGTCTTCTGAGTTGGTCGGCGTACCAATTTCATTGGCATACATGTCGGCAAGAATTTCACGCCATTGTTCATACTGGGTTTCGACATTGCCWGATAAGGTTACTGAACGCTCTTCCAGTTCAATTGTTTGTGGAGCAACATCATTGCTCAGTGATTGGCCCAATTCGGCGAGCGCTTCGATATGTAATAAAGCCTCATCACCGGCCCTAAAGGATTCTTTAATAAGCCAGCCGCCGCCGAGAATGCCCGCATAAGTTCCTAGTCCAGCCACACTGCTATTACTTTGAGTTGCTGCCAGGCCGCCAACAATGGCTGCTATTCCAAGTATCATATTGCGTCGCGATTCGCGTTGCAGGCGATCCAGCTTCATGACCTCGTCATAGCTTAGGCGGCGAAATTCGGTATAAGGCGCCTCCATTTGTCGCACAWAATTTGTGTAGTAATCCTGCATGGTATCGACATAGAGATAGTCGCGTTCACGTATCGTTTCGATGCGGGACAACATCGGATCATTTTGTGCAGGTAGACGTTGAACCTGCAATATGCCATTGCGGTTGGTACTCAAATACTCATCAAACGCTTGTGGTGCAAAACTGCGGGCAAATTGTATTTGGGAAATAGTGCGGATATTGAGCAGGTCTTCACGGGCTAAATTCTGCTGGCGATAGCGCAGGATATCGTTGGCTATACGGTTATACAAACCTTGAAATGAGTCTCGAGAGCTTTGCAGACGGTTGTCATAACTGTAACGGCTAACGACCTCTTCATAGTCTTTATCGATCCAGAGTTGACCACTGGAATCACGTACCGTGATATGCACTATCATGGTTTCACCATCTGATTGCAGAATGGTTCCACGCACAGCTAGATCGGAACTGCTCAGATCATCAGGAATTACTCTGACAACGCCCCAGTTACCGGTGCTTTGTAAGGTGTTAGATAATAAATTCGCGGTGTAATAGGTTTCTGCCATTCTGACATCACCAAAGGTCAGCTCTTGCTGATCTTCATCGATGTCATCAAAACCTGGGTTAAACACAGCAATACCAATATCCAGTAATTCATCTTCAGGAATATTACTTTGTTCGATAAGCGCTTCTGTAATGGTGGTAGATTTTATAGTTTGAGTACTACAAGCACTTAGCCCAAACAGCGACATGCAAATAAATAATAAATAAAAACTTCTGTTCATTGTCATACCTTAATATTTCAAAGTGTTTTGGCTTTATTCTATCGCGTCAAACTCATCGAGTGCTTCTTATGGGCTGACGGCGTCTTGTGGAGCAACCGCGTCTTGCGGAATAGGCAAGCCTGTATACGTTCTATATTCATCCCAAAGTCTTTCTCTTAGCTCTGGGTCAGATTCGTTCATTGCGGCTTCGCGCAGCTGCCGGGCGACAACATCGTCATCATTGCCGCTGGGGATATCGGTAGGAGCAGGGAAATTTGCTTGATTACTGTTATCAAAGTCCCCTTCCCGGGTTCTGCCCATATTCGGCATTCTGCCTGTGCCGGAAGTAGATTGGGGTGCAGAAGCGATAACAATAGGGTTATCACCGCTGCCATCGCCATCTCTGCCTAAACCACCCGTGCCATTGGCGTTACCGGCGCCGCCTATCCCGCCAGCGCCATTTTCATTAGCGGCACCTTGAGCTTGTTCTCGCTCGGTAAGAATTATGCCATCAAAAACTGCCATGCTTTCATTCAATCGGCCATCTAATACGGCTTGTCTTTCTGCGGTTGTCATAGGCTGGTTTCTGCCATTGGCTAAATCACCAAAAGGATCATCACCGGTTCCGCCTTGCCCGCCAGTTGGGCCCGTTGCAATAGTGCCACTACTGCTGATGCCTCCAAAAGGGTCATCACCCTGCTCTCCACTGCCGCCGCCTAAGCCCCCGTTTGCTAGAGGGTCATTACCACTACCAGTGCCAGCCGTCGCTCCGCCAGTACCCTGTGATCCAGAATTGCCATTTATGGTGCCTGTGCCTTGTGTCCCTGAACCAAAGATATCTTCCAGGCTTGCTGTGTTTGTTCCTGGAAGGCTCAGCCCTCCAGGGAAAGGATTCAGGCCGGGAAGACCAGCAGCCTGAACGCTGACATCAATTCCGCCATCACCATCTCCAGCAGAATTAGAGGCCGTTGAGCCTGGCATGTTACTGCCAGGTTGCGAACCCGGAAGGCCACTTTCCATTCCGCCCATGGTATCTGTTCCGTCTGGCGAATTTGCCATCTCCCCATTTGCATCTGCAGTAGAGCCTTGAGAATTTCCAGAGCTTTGTGAAGAGCTAGCAGTGCCCGGGATGTTTGCTCCGGCTATATCACCAGAGTCTGAACTGTTTGTGCTCTGATCAAAGTCACCATTGTCACCGTCTGAAGACTGCTGCCCGCCGCTGGGCATAGAGGGAGATGATGCAGGACTTTGACTGCTGGAACGAGAGCTGGATGTTGAAGGCATTGATGCAGTAGAAGAAGGCATTCCGGATGATGAGGCAGAGCCCGTTTGTCCTGACGCTGGAGTGCTGGCCGACGAGGAGCTTGAACTCGATGACGAGCTTGAGGATGAAGAAGAACTGGAGGATGAACTTGAAGACGATGAGCTACTACTACTTGAAGATTCTTGCGGCGAGCTTGTAGTCATGGATGTCTGACATGCGCTCAATCCAAGAGCTATTGCCAATATGCTTGAGCTAAGTAAAGTTTTGTTCATTGTCATTTTTATTCACGGTTGCTTGCAGGCGCCAGGAATGGGGAAGAGCTATTAATATTAGGCATTATCCTCCGCCCAAGCCCTTTGCTTGTCAAGAAACAAGTGTCCAAACTGATCAGTTCTGGCACGCCATTCAGTTCCAATTAATGTTGTGGAATTCCTCTCCAGGATCAAGGCTGGGCCAGTTATTATTTGTTGTGCGATCAGGGAATCACGCTCATAGATTTTCACTTTATTTTTGAAGCCATAGAGTGAAATTTGCTTTGTCGCCTGTGCCGGTTTTTTTTGGCTTATTTTTTGGTTTAATCGCTCAAGTTTATATTCTTGTTGCTGAGCTTGTACGGAGAGCCGTAAATTAACCAGTTCCGGTTCAGCCTGTAGTTGATGCCCATACCGGCTTTTATGTAAGTCATGGAATGTAGAAGCCGCTGCTTTTAATCCCTTCCAACTTAGGTTTAAACTGGATGACTGGCCTGAATAGCGCATGTCTACGCTGTATTCCGTTAAGACATTATTGCTGTTAATTTGCTCAAGGCTTAACTCTTTAAGCGCTTGAGTCTCCATCGTTGCAAAAGCCTGTGTGATAGCGTTTTCACCAGCATCAGTAAGCAAATATTGATAACTGCATGAAAAGTTGCGTTTAACGGGGGCCAACAACATACCCAATGCTGAAAGTACCCCAGCATGGCGAGGAATCAGAGCCTGGTCCATGCCGAGCGCCTCTGCCAGAGCGCAGATATGTAAGCCGCCAGCGCCACCAAAACAACAAAGGCGAAACTGTTTGGGGTCGTAACCTTTCTCAACAGAGATTGCCCTTAATGCCTGAGCCATGTGTGAATTTGCAATATTTACTATCCCTTCGGCTACTTCTTCGATAGTAAGTGCTAACTTTAAAACTATTTTGTTAATAGCCTTCTCGGCGGCGGCATAATCGAGCCGAATACCTCCAGCCATAAATGATTCGGCCTGTAAGCGCCCTAATAACAAGTTTGCGTCTGTAACTGTCGCGTCTGTTCCTCCCAATCCATAACAAGCTGGCCCGGGTTTCGCACCAGCAGATTCTGGGCCAACATGCAGCAAAGAGCCGGCATCAAGATAAGCGATAGAGCCTCCCCCTGCGCCAATGGTCTGCATATCAACCATTGGCACGCCTACTGGATAAGACCCTATAGAGCCTTCACTACTAAGTTGTATATTGCCGTCATCCAATAAGGCAGCGTCGGTGGATGTGCCGCCCATGTCAAAAGTCATTAAGTCTGGAATGTTCAACTGCTTAGAGAGATAGCTGGCAGCGGCTAAACCACCAGCAGGCCCAGATAAAAGCAGGTTTACCGCTTTGCTTGCGGCCTGCTCGGCATTAATGGTGCCACCGGAAGATTGCATGATAGATAACGGCGAGGGGCTGGTGTCGGCCTTGAGTTTGAGCAGATAGTTTTTCACCAGGGGCCCCAGAGAGGCATTGAGCCAGGTCGCAATTCCACGTTCATATTCCTTGTATTCGGGCAGAACTATAGAAGAGCGGCATATAAAGGGTTGCCAGCTAAGCTTGGCCAGGAGTGTTTGTTCTATCAGCTTCTCATGCTCGTCATTCAGAAACGAAAAAAGCAGGTTGATAGCGATAGCATCTGGCCGAAGCTCTTCAAGCTGATTAATCAGGGCTTGCAGATCAGTTGCACTGGGTCTTTCCAGTTCCTGGCCCGAGGCGTCGAAGCGGCCACTTATCTCTAGACAAAGCTCTTTGGGTACTGGAGGCGGTCGGGGCGGGGTTTCAAGCTGATAAAGTTTAGGCCGGGTTTGGCGGGCTATGGTGAGCATGTCTTTAAAACCCCGGTTAGTTACAAAAGCGGTGCGTACGCCCTTACCTTCAAGCGCTGCATTTGTAGCGATTGTGCTGCCGTGAATGATAGCTACTTCACCTGCACTAACTGACTCAGCTAGACCTAGTTCAGTAATGCCTTGTAGAATGGCGCGTTCCGGCGCATCGGGCGTGGATAGCACTTTGTGGGTGTGTAGTTTGCCTTGCTGGATCAGGACAAAATCGGTGAAAGTACCGCCGGTATCAATGCCTAGTGTTGATGCTAATGTTAACGGCTGCTTCATAATGACCAGTGAATTGCTCGGAAGGGGTGATTATACGTGAATGATACGAATCTAGCGCAGTGAATATAGAGACATAAAAAAATGCCTGAATTACCCGAAGTTGAAACAACTTGTCGTGGCATACAGCCACATATTGAAGGTAAAACCGTAAAATCGGTGTTGGTAAGGCAGCCTCAATTACGCTGGCCTGTTTCAGCTGAATTAGGCGAAATCCTGCCTGGTCAACGTATTAACAAGGTCAGTCGGCGGGGCAAATACCTGCTGCTGGAAACCAAGGCAGGGTGTGTGCTAATTCATCTGGGCATGTCGGGTAGTTTACGTATAACTAAAAAATCAGAAGAAGTTAAAAAGCACGATCATGTCGACATAATCATGAAAAATGGTGCTATATTACGCTATCATGACCCAAGGAGGTTTGGCTGTATGCTCTGGGCAGGGCAACAACCCTTCAAGCATGTCTTGTTGGAAAAGCTTGGTCCAGAACCGCTTACTGATGATTTCAATGCCGATCATCTTTTCGCGCTTTCAAGAAAACGCAATGCTGCCATAAAGAATTTTATTATGGATGGCCATATTGTCGTTGGTGTGGGAAATATCTATGCAAATGAAGCGTTGTTTGCTGCAGGCATCAAACCTCGGCGTGCGGCTGGGAAAGTCAGCAAAGCGGCTTATATAAGGCTAGTAGCTGCCATCAAAGCAATATTGGCCGAGGCAATAGAGCAGGGCGGAACAACCTTACGTGACTTTGTTGGTGGTGATGGCAAGCCGGGGTATTTTAAACAATCATTATCAGTCTATGGTCGGGGCGGAGAAAGCTGTGTGAATTGCCAAACAACACTTAAAGAAATTCGTTTGGGGCAGCGTTCAACGGTGTATTGCCCTAAATGTCAGCGTTAGGCTTTTTCCCAGTTAACTTGTGATACTTCTGCAATAGCTCATCTTGGCTTTCCTTGTGCTCAGGGTCCAATGGAATGCATTCAACCGGGCAAACTTCTACACACTGGGAGGTCTCAAAATGCCCGACACACTCGGTACATAAAGCCGGGTTAATCTCGTAATACTCTGGCCCCATGTAAATTGCCTGGTTTGGGCACTCAGGTTCGCAGACATCACAATTAATACACTCATCCGTGATTAATAAAGCCACTAATCTTCGTCCTTCAGCATGTTTGGCATGGCTTTCATGACGATGGGGTCAACAAATTCACTGATGTCTCCACCAAGAGACGCAATTTCCCGGACCAGGGTGGAAGAGATATAGGCAAGGTGTTCTGCTGGCACAAGAAATACAGTTTCAATGCTGGGGTCTAATACCCGATTCATGCCGACCAACTGAAACTCGTATTCAAAATCAGCAACGGTGCGCAGGCCACGCAGAATAAGGTTGGCATGTCGAGATTTCACAAAGTCGGTTAATAGCCCTTTGAAACCGCAAACTTCAACATTTGGCATGTGGGCCAATACGTCACTGGCCAGTTTTACTCTTAAATCTAAAGAGACATCCGTTGTTTTCAGGGAGCTGGAGCCGATAGCGACAATGACATGATCAAAAATACGGGATGCGCGCTTAACCAGATCAGTATGACCATTAGTGATAGGGTTGAAGGTTCCTGGGTAAACGACAGTTTTCATAAAATTTCCGGCTCTGAAGATGATGTAAATTATACAGCAAAAGACCCAAGGGCTTTTTATTTCTTAGATAGAGAGGGTTCTCTTTTCAAGAGTTAAATGTAGCTTTCCATCCGTTGTTGAATAAATTAGTCTTGTTCGAGGTTTGATAAATTAGGAAGCACTGCCAATGCAAGAACAAAAACAACATGAACATTGGTCCTCTCAATGGCTGTTCATTATGGCCACAATCGGCTCCTCAGTTGGTTTGGCTAATATATGGCGTTTCCCTTTTACTGCGGGTGAAAATGGCGGCGGGGCCTTTGTTCTAATATATCTTGCTGCCGTATTTTTTCTGGCGATGCCGCTTTTGATGGGAGAGCTAATGTTGGGGCGACGAGGGCAGGCTTGTCCTCCGGTGAGTTTGCGTGCCATAGCAAAAGAAGCGAATGCCAGTGAATACTGGTCATGGCTAGGTTATCTAGGCATTGCTACGGCGCTGATCATTTTGTCCTATTACTGCATGATAGGCGGGGAGACTGTTTTATATGCCATCAAAAATATCAGCGGCCAATTTGTTGATATAGWTGTAGAAGGCTCTTTGGCGGTTTCTGCTGATTACAATGCCAGCCTGCTTACGGTTATTTTTGGACATACTCTGTTTGTTGGCGCAATGGGTTGGGTTTCATCTCGAGGTATCTCCGGTGGCATTGAGGTGGCTGTGAAATAYCTGATGCCTTCTTTGTTTATTATTTTAATAGCCATGGTGATTTATGCCGCAATGACAGGGGACTTTGCCCAGTCCTTAAGTTATTTATTCCAGCCTGATTTTAGTAAAATTAATATTGAAGTTATTGTTGCGGCTTTCGGGCAAGCATTTTTTTCAGTCGGAGCAGGGGCCACTATTTTGATGGCTTATGGTTCTTATATGAATCGTGGTGACTCCATTATTAACTCATCAGTCATAGTGGCGAGTGCCGATACCCTGGTTGCTTTGCTATCAGGTTTGGCAATTTTCCCTATCGTTTTTGCCTTCGGCTTAAATCCCGGAGCAGGGCCCGGATTGGTTTTTGAAACAGTACCGCTGGCGTTTGGGCATATGCCGGGTGGTCAATTTGTGGGCACGTTATTCTTTGTCTTATTAGCTTTTGCCGCCATTACTTCAGCAATAAGTTTGTTAGAGGCGCCCGTAGCCTGGCTAGAATCAAAGGACGGTTGGAGCAGAAAAAAAGCCGCCTGGGTTGGCGCGGCGACAATCTGGTGTTTAGGTTTATTACCCGTCTTGTCTTTGAATCATTTGGCTGATTTTTATCCTCTAGGTTTTATGGGCGTGGAAAGAAACTTTTTTGATTTTTTTGATTATTTAAGCAACAACTTAATGCTGCCATTAGGCGGATTATTATTAGCAATTTTTATTGGTTGGGTATTGCCTAATAGAATCTCGGAGGAAGAATTAAATGTGATGGGAGAACATCTCTGGTTTAAGCTTTGGATGTTTATGCTGCGCTATGTAATCACGATAGTATTAGCTGTGGTTTTTATTAATTTATTATTGGCATGATGAGAGGGGAATGATGAGAGAAGCACTTATATCAACACAATTAACGGCACCTCTTTTTCGCTATAGCCAACTCATAAAAGCCGGGCCGAATTATGTTTGTAGCGGTATGATCGCTTTGGATAACGAAACTGGAAAGTTAATCGAAGGCGATAGCGGTGAGCAAGCTCGCAAGATATTTCAAAACTTAAATATTCTTATACAAGAGTTTTCCCTATCTTTGGGTGATCTGGTGAGTGTCAGAATTTTCTCTAGAAAGTTTGATCAGTTCCCATTAATTAATCAGGCCTGGGAAGAAGTGTTTACTGTTGATAAAGTGCCTCCAGCAAGAGCAGCAGTGGGTGTTTCTGCTTTGCCGTTAAACGCTTTGGTAGAAATAGAATTTTCTTTTTATAAAACATAAGTATTAGGTTATACAAAAGGCATAAGGAAATGAGATATGTTAATAAAAACCATCCAAAAATTGGTATTACCATTTGTATTCACGTTAGTAGCGCCTTTAAGCTTCGGGCTTGAATGGTCGAGCTATACTTCAGATAACTTCGTTATTTATTCTGATGACCAACCTAGAGAAATTATCTCTTTGCTTGAGGATTTTGAAGTTTACCGGGTTGTATCTCTTACCTTGCTAGGACTCCCTAATGAATCTGAAAATCAAAAAATGGTTATTATTAAGTACGATAGTTCTCGAGAATATAATAAGGCAAACCTTCCTAGAGGAGCTGCAGGCTATTATATAAATACTGATGCTGGCCCGCGAATGGTTATTGGTCCTACTGGACGATTGTCAAATGCGAAATTAATTTTATTTCATGAGTATATTCATTATTTATTATCTGAACACTCCAACATCATATATCCCAAATGGTATAGCGAAGGGCTCGCTGAAGTATTTTCAACTGCGAACATTAGGCGTAACCGTGTAAGAATAGGGGATATCAATCAAAATAGAGCTGACTTTTTACGCTTTTCACAACAGGTTGGTATAGAGCGGTTAATTAGTTTAGACCAAGTTGTACCTGAAGATCGGCAAAGTGGGTTTTATGAAGGAAGGTTTTATGCAACTGCTTGGTTATTTGTTCATTATCTACAAATAAATTCTTACGAAGAGAATCCAGAACTAAAACAACAAACAGCGGCTTATCTTAATGCTTTTAATCGAGGAATAGATCCTGAGCAAGCATTCATGGAAAGCTATGGGATTACTCCAGATGAGATGTCCTCTAGATTGCGTGGTTACCAATCATCGAATGCTGGGACTCGTGTGACTTGGTCTCCTGCTCCTGAATATACAGGAGGTATTCAACAAGAACTGCTTTTACCAAATACCATTAACTATGTATTAGCACATCTTGTACTTAACTTTGGTGAAGACGAAGCAGCCTTAGAATATTTGCAGAGTATTGATGAGCAAGGTGAAAATGCTAATCGAGCATATTCCCTACGCTCAATTATTCATAATCACTTGGATTATGATGAACTTGCTGAACAGGATATTGACTTTGCGTTAGCAGAAAATACAGAAGATAGTTTTGTACTTACAAATCTAGCACATGTTGAAATGGATAATTATCTGAAAGCTGAAGAAAATGGCAATCAGAATATAGATACTTTAATCAAAGTAGAAGACTATACAAAACGAGCTCTTGAAAATGACCCTGAAAATCTTAGCGCCCTTTATTTCTTGGGGCAATCATATTTAAAGCAAGATAAAGTTATTTCTGCTTTAGAAACCATGTTAGAGCAACATAGTTTATTTCCATCTTCGCCAACTCTTAATCTAGATATTGCTAAGTTATTAATTAATGAAGATAGAGCGGATTTAGCTCGTCGTTATGCTTCGCTCTCACTTGCCTCTTTTCAGTCTGAGTGGCAAAGACAAATTGTTGAAGGCTTAATAGGGCAAATTGATTCTGGACAGATAGATATATCTATCCTTGATCCAATTTATGCTTTAACCAATGATTAATAAGAATTATTACTCTAAAAGTGGCTCTGGGGGTTAGGGGTCTGCGTTAGAATTGTGCAGGGGTGCAATTTAATTAAGGGTAAATCTTTGGCATAGCCCATAATAAACCTGCCCCGCTTTTTTTTGTTTAATCAGTGCCCAGTTTGAAGGGAAAGTATATTTTTCCAATGCTTGATCTGATTCCAAATAAATTAAAGCAGAATCAGCCAACCACGCATTGTTTTCTAATAGCTCACAACTTTCTTCCAATAAATTTTCATTAAAAGGCGGGTCTAAAAATACCAGTTCATATCTATGTTCTGATTGTGCGGTTTTTAAAAACTTAACGGCATCTCGTTGGATAAGAGAAATAGCATCTGCTTGTAAAAGCGCAATATTTTTTTTAATACTTGCTGCTATTTCTGGATTGAGTTCTACACAGCTTACTTGCTTCGCCCCTCGTGATGCGGCTTCTATAGCTAGAGCACCACTGCCAGCAAAAAGGTCAAGGCAATGTGCGCCAACAATATCTGCTTGTAGCCAATTAAATAGCGTTTCACGCACACGGTCTGGGCTGGGACGTAAACCTTCCTGGTCGGGAAACGAAATTTTTCTGCCTCGCCATTTCCCGGCAATTATGCGTAATTGGTTCACTCTTGGCTCACTCTCTTGGATTGCTGCGGTTCTACTAAAAAACAGAAGACAGCAAAACTAAACGATTAGCAGCATTTATACCAGATTGACTGCACTATCTTTATTCAGGCGTTATTCAGGAACTTCGATAGCGTCTCAATTTGAGGCTCACTCAGGTAGGCTAAAAGTCGACGATGAGGAGTATAAGAACGAGCGAGCTACGACTTACTCCGGCAATAGAGAAAAGACATCACCATAGCTTCATTTGGCTAGCGTAGAATCTGAGCTACTGTTAGCATTAGTTCTCTCGTTAATAGCATTAAAAGCAGTATAAAAATCATATGTTCGGTTTCGGAAAACGTTCCAGCTCTGAGTCTGCAAAAACAGCAGAATCGCCTCAAGAAGAGTCGACTAAAAGTTCTTTCTTTTCACGTTTAAAGGCAGGGCTGGGTCGTACCCGCTCAGGTTTCACTGATGGCTTGGGTTCTTTGTTACTGGGCAAGAAAGAAATCGATGATGAGCTGCTAGAAGAAATAGAAACTCGCTTACTCATATCAGATGTGGGCATTTCGGCAACTACGGCAATTATTAGCGAACTGTCTCAGCGCCTTAAGCGTAAGGATCTTGCTGATGCTGATGTGCTTTACAATACCTTGAAGGAAGTATTGCTGGAACAATTAGTTGTGTCTGAGAAACCTTTGGAAATCCCCACAGGCTTAAATAAACCTTTTGTGATTTTAATGATTGGCGTAAATGGCGTGGGCAAAACCACAACTATTGGTAAGTTGGCGAAACGCTTTCAGAATGAGGGTCGCTCGGTAATGCTGGCAGCAGGAGATACCTTCCGGGCAGCAGCAGTCGAGCAGTTGGAAGTATGGGGTGAGCGCAATAATGTGCCTGTGGTGGCCCAGCATACTGGTGCAGATTGTGCCTCGGTGATTTTTGACGCCTATCAATCAGCGTTGGCTAAAAATGTTGATGTTTTGATAGCCGACACTGCCGGGCGCTTGCACAACAAAGATAATTTAATGCAGGAGCTGGAAAAAGTCGTCCGCGTGTTGAAAAAACTGGATGAGGATATTCCGCAAGAAATCATGTTGGTGCTGGATGCCACGACTGGCCAAAATGCGCTAAGTCAGGCAGAACACTTTTCAGCAGCAGTGCCGGTAAGCGGCTTGAGTTTGAGCAAATTGGACGGTACAGCCAAAGGCGGCATGGTATTTGCGATTGCAAAACAGCTTGCCTTACCGCTTCGATATATTGGTATTGGCGAAAAGCTTGATGACTTGAGACCTTTTAACGCGCATGATTTTGTAGAGGCTCTTTTCAGCGAAAATGATTAAATTTGACGCTGTCAGTAAACGCTATCCGGGTGGGCACGAAGCATTAAGCAATATTAGTTTCCATCTGGAAGAAGGTGCTTTTGCTTTTCTTACCGGCCATTCTGGCGCGGGCAAAAGTACCCTGCTGAAGCTCATTATGCAGATGGAAAAGGCCAGCTCAGGCCAGGTATTTGTTAACAATCAAAATTTAAATCGTCTGTCCAAGCGTCAGCTGCCTTATTTTCGTCGTAATATTGGATTGGTATTTCAGGATCACCAATTGTTGTTTGATCGTAGTGTGTTTGAAAATGTTGCTCTGCCTTTACAAATAGCGGGCTACGATTCAAGAGAAGCTGGGCGTAGAGTGCGGGCGGCATTAGACAAAGTAGGCTTGTTAAAAAAAGAAAACCAAAACCCGATAGCACTTTCTGGTGGCGAACAACAGCGAGTAGGTATTGCCAGGGCCGTCGTGAATAAACCGGCGCTGTTGTTGGCTGATGAGCCCACAGGCAACCTTGATCCACAATTGTCGGCGGAAATTATGGAGCTGTTTGAAGAGTTTAATCGGGTGGGTGTGAGCGTATTAATTGCGAGTCATGATTTAAGTCTGATTGCAAAGCTTCAGCATCGTATATTAACGCTCGAGCATGGCAGAATGATTCAAGGCGCTACAAAAAAAACAGTCAGTGATTATTGATATGGCAGCCTCCCGCAACGCAGCCCCAAGAAAAAAGCCCGCTAAAGCGGATAAACCAAAGCGGCAAAAACATACTAAGCCTGGTGGCTTATCTATGTTATTAAGGAATCATCAACAAGTTGCGGTTGATAGCCTTGATCGTTTATTTTCAGCGGCCGCTGCCAGTGCTTTAACCTGGGCGATGATTGCTATTGCCATTGCTTTACCGCTTTTCCTTTTCCTAGTCTTACAAAACTTACAGCAGTTTGGCAGTAATATAGATGAAGCAACGCAGGTTTCACTCTATATGGAATTAGATACCAGTGAGGCAGAATTACTGACTGTACAAAACGCCTTAAATAGTCACCCGACAATTTCATCAACAGAAGTCATTAGCCAGAGCCAGGCTCTGGAAGAGTTTCAGGCCTTATCAGGCTTTGGTGATGTGTTAAGTGGACTGAATGAAAATCCTTTGCCAGCCGTTATTGTTATTACACCCAATACAGAAATTTTAGATCAGGTTAGAAGTTTGGTAGAGGAATTAGCAACTATCGATAAGGTTGATAGTGTTCAATATGACCTTGACTGGTTGCAAAGGCTTTATGAGATTTTGAATCTGGCTCAGCGCTTAACCTTAATGTTAGGTGGTTTATTGGCTTTTGGGGTTGCTCTGGTGGTTGGCAATACAGTCAGGCTGGCCATTGAGAATCGGCGCGATGAAATAGTCGTCGTGAAACTGGTCGGTGGTACCAACGCTTATGTTGCGCGGCCATTTTTATATACTGGCCTTTGGTACGGTGTTGGCGGAGGTTTACTTGCAACTGTTTTGGTCTTGCTTGCACAACTTGTCATGCAAGGCCCGGTGTCACAATTGGCAGGCCTTTATAATGGAGAATTTGTTCTAATCAAATTGAGTCTCAGCAATATTTTTAATGTTCTTTTTCTGAGCGGCTTTCTCGGCTGGTTTGGCGCCTGGCTTTCAGTTTTACGACATTTAAAAGCAATCGAACCCAGGTGAATAAGGCCTATTGCGCTCGCTAATATTTCGTTAGAAATACTTTTTTAACTCGTCATTTATCAAGTTGTAAACTCCTCTTTAAAAAAATATTTTCGTCTCATCTTGGCTTTGTTCATAACGGCCTTAATATTTTTTAGTAAGGTGTCAGGGTAAAATTAGGAGAAATAAAAAACCCAGCTAAGCTGGGTTTTTCAAAAGACATTAGCTTGTTAAAAGCTAAACTATTAAAGAGCCAAGTTTCTAAAAAGGCAGCCCATGTCCTTGACCAACCATACACATTAACATTGGTATGGATAGGAAGGTGTTTGTGCGCGAAGCCATCAGTGCCACAAATTTTCCTTTGGTAATTTCCTCAGCAGACGCTTCAACAATGCCCAAAATTTTCTTCTGGTTAGGCCAAATCAGTACCCAGACATTGAAGAGCATGATGGTTCCTAACCAGGCACCCAGACCGATTATTTCTACGCCTGGTGAAAAAGTGAAAGCGTTCATTAAGCCAAATGGGCCAGCTTCCAGTGTTGCTGCACCTGTGAGCCAGGTAGCCAATGCGCCCCAGCGAAACCAAAACAGAGCACGCGGAGCAACATACTTATTAATAGCTGCTGGTCCAGGCCCATCACTATCAGCAAGGGCTTCAGCCGCCGCCGGCACTTGTATAAAATTAAAGTAATAGAGTAATCCTATCCAGATAACACCGGCAAGAACATGCAGCCAGGTCATCGCTGACCAAAGACTAAAAGCGCCAGTACCGAGAATTAAAATTACAATGAGTGCTACGACAAAACCTAGTACAATTGTGCCGGTTACAGATTTTAAAGGATTCATAAGCCTCCCGAGAAATTAAAATTATTGATCTAAATGTTGCTCTATAAAGCTAAGCTTTACTGGCAAGAGCCAATTTTTTTCTTTTCAGTGCGTCTTACAAGCCCCTCTAAGATAACAGGATACAAGGTGATGGAAAAGACTTCTTAGTCTGCTCTGGCACGCTTTCCTGTTTTAAAGCCGGAGGAGGGGGATTCAATAAAAATTTTTGTTTGAATCAGATTGTCACTGTTACTTATGGCATGGACTTTCGAGCTGGCAAGGTCAGCAATTGAGACGTGTAAACCAAAATTAAATTTCAGCACTTTATTTTTAACCGTAGGAGTAAAACATGGCGATAGAACTGCCCCCATTACCATATGAGCAAGATGCATTAGAGCCCCACATCTCAAAAGAAACACTGGAATATCATTATGGTAAACATCACAACACTTATGTGGTGAAACTGAATGGCCTAATTAATGGTACGCCAGATGCAGATAAGTCCCTGGAAGAGATAGTAAAAAGCTCTTCAGGCGGCATATTCAATAATGCTGCACAGATTTGGAATCATACGTTTTATTGGAATTGCCTCAGTCCAAATGGTGGTGGTGAGCCGACTGGTGCACTGGCATTAGCGCTTGTTGCGCAATTTGGCTCAATTGATGATTTCAAAGCGCAATTTACCGATAGTGCTGTGAATAATTTTGGTTCTAGTTGGACCTGGCTGGTGCAAAATACAGATGGCGGCTTGGCAATTGTGAATACGTCTAATGCTGCCACGCCACTTACCGATGGAGCTACTCCCTTGTTGACTGTGGATATGTGGGAGCATGCTTATTACATTGATTATCGCAACTTACGGCCAAAATATATGGAAGCTTTTTGGGCGTTAATAAACTGGGATTTTGCAGAAAGTAATCTCAGATAGGTAATTAACAGTGGTGTGTGATGTCAGGGTCATGACTTTGGCGCCAGGCATTTATATTTAAAAGCGGGCTGATGCCCGCTTTTTTATGGGAGATAGGGGATTATAAGCTATTTTTAGGAATAATCCCTTTTGTTCCATGGTAGTGCTCTAGTATCAAAGGTAGGTCTTCTTCATAGTTGCCGCTGGCCTTAAAAAAACCGGCAAAACGCACTTCTTTAGCTTCAGCATCAATCACACCTAACATGATTGGTACGCCGGCTTGATGAGCAATATGATAAAAGCCGCTCTTCCATTGGCTGACTTTTTTTCTGGTGCCTTCGGGAGCGATGATAAGACTGAGTGAGGGGCTGGATTGAAACTCTGTCACCATTTGCTGAACGACACTGTGACTTTGGCTACGGTCTATTGGTATGCCGCCGAACCAACGCAATATACCGCCAAAAATTGGCAGGAATAGGCTGTTTTTCCCCATCCACTTGACATCCATGCGGGTCAGAAATACAGCCGCGAGCATTAAGAGAAAATCCCAGTTACTGGTATGTGGTGCGCCAATTACAACAAAAGGGGGCTTGATATCAGGCGGAGGAATGACCTTCCAGCCACTCAAGGATAAGCCTAATTTTGCTAGCCCTCTGAAAATAGAGTTAATAACAGGCGTGTTAAATACACTGGATTTCATGCCTGCGCAGCATACCGAAACTCAAGCAAAAAGGCATGAAATACAAAGTTTTAAATGTATTTAATCTTGATTCTTAGGCATAGGTAGTTTAGTTTGAGCAGCAAGATTGAATGCACTCTTATAACCTGTTGTTCAAATTTAAACTCAATAAAAAACGTAAAAAAGAGATTTGCTATGGCTACTTTAAATATTAATGGTCAATCCATGGATATCGGTGAAATTGATCCATCGACGCCTTTGCTTTGGGTGTTGAGAGATGAGCTTGGCCTGGTAGGCACTAAGTATGGCTGCGGGATAGCCCAATGTGGTGCCTGTACAGTGCATCTAGATGGCGCTCCGGTTCGGTCTTGCCAGATTCCTGTTGGGACTTTGGAAAATCAGCAGATTACCACCATTGAGGGTTTAGCGAGTGCCGATGGCACGTTAAACCCCGTGCAACAAGCCTGGGTTGAAATTGATGTGCCGCAATGTGGCTACTGCCAGGCAGGTCAAATCATGAGCGCAACGGCATTGTTACGGAATAATTCAAACCCCAATGATGCTGAAATTGATGCTGCAATGTCTGGCAATATTTGCCGATGTGCGACGTATATTCGTATTAAAGCAGCCATTAAATCTGCTGCTCAGTCGATGTCAGGCACAGCATTTTATGATGCTACCAGTCAGTCTGAAACAGTATAAATAAAATTTAATTACTACTATCTAATTTTGGTGAGAGCCTATGAAGCCTTATTTATCTTCAAAACAGTCAACTTTTGTTAATACAGGGCCTAAAAGGTCAGAGCATTCCGAGCAAGATAACGCCAACATAACAGGCCTTAATAGAAGGCAGTTTTTTAAGGTTTCTGGTATTGCCGGTGGCGGACTGGTTCTTGGTTTGGGTATGGGTTCTAAGCAAGCCAATGCTCAATCCCTTACTGAAGGGTCGGTTGAGTTGAGCCCTTATGTACAAATTCAAAGTAATGGGCGTATTAATATTTTCTCAAAAAATCCGGAATGCGGACAGGGTATTAGAACCGGGCTGCCATTGATTATTGCTGAAGAGCTTGATGTGCGTTGGGAAGATGTGGATGTTGTTCAAGCCGATATAGATTTTTCTAAATATGGCCTGCAACTTGCGGGCGGCTCCTTATCGACGCCTATGAATTGGATGCCTATGCGCCAGGCTGGTGCTACCGCGAGGCTGATGATTTTAGCGGCGGCGGCGCAACAACTTTATGTGCCAATTGGCGAATTAAGAACCAGCGAATCCAAAGTTATTCATACATCAACGGGTGATGAATACAGCTATGGAGAGTTTGCTGAGCTGGCAGCCACGATGCCAATACCTGCTGTAGAAGCGCTCAGTTTAAAAGACCCCTCTGAATTTACCTTGTTAGGGAAACGTTATTCCGGTGTTGAAAATCACGAGCTTGTAACGGGCAAACCTTTATTTGGGATTGACCAGCAGCGTCCAGGCATGGCATACGCTATTTATACAAAGAGCCCCGCTATAGGTGGAACTGCCACCTCTTTTAATGCGGCTCATATTAAATCACTGAATGGCGTAATAGACGCTTTCATTATTGATCCAGCTGGAAGCCTTTTTATTCCTGGGCTTGATGGGCAAGGTCAT
Source organism: SAR86 cluster bacterium (assembly GCA_002746215.1). Taxonomy (GTDB): domain Bacteria; phylum Pseudomonadota; class Gammaproteobacteria; order Pseudomonadales; family Pseudohongiellaceae; genus UBA5109. The sequence goes on along the minus strand of NVWI01000001.1, from coordinate 216,622 downwards.
TTGGGCGGTGTGGCGATAGTTGCAAACTCAACTTGGGCCGCGATGAAAGCCAGGCAGGAGCTGGAGGTAGTCTGGAATAATGCTACTGTAGATACTGCTGCCAGTTGGAGTGATCTTGTTGAAAATGCTACTCGTATTGCCGATCAGGATGGCCCAATGGCGCTTTTGAATAGCGGGGATGTAGACGCCGCTTTTGCTAACGCGTCACAGGTTGTCGAAAGCTTCTATGAATTTCCTTACCACTCGCATGTCAATCTTGAACCGCAAAATTGTACCGGGCTTTACGAAAATGGGCGCATAGAGCTATGGGCGCCAAGCCAGGCACCTCAAAATGGAGCGGCTGGTGTAGCGGCAATTGCTGGAATTCCGGCTGAAAACGTTGTGATAAATCAAACCAGAATAGGTGGAGGCTTTGGGCGTCGTCTATTTAGTGATTTCATGTATGAGCTTACGGCTATCGCTAAACGCATGGAAGGCACGCCTATTAAATTGCAATGGACTCGTGAAGACGATATGGCTAATGACTTTTATCGTCCCGGCGGATTCCATTCATATAAAGCGGCGCTTGACGAAGACGGCAAGATGATTGGTTTTACCGATCATTTTATTACGGTGTCAGAAAACGCGGAGGCAGAAGCGCCATTGATGGCGGCGGAGCTAGGAACAGATATTTTGCCAATGCAGCATGTAGAGAATGTAAAGGTTACCCAAACCTTACAGCCAGCAGCTATCCCTACTGGCTATATGCGTGCGCCGGGCTCTAATGCTTATGGTTTTACTTTCCAAAGCTTCTTGCATGAAGTTGCTGAAGCCGCGGGAACAGATTACCGGGATTTCCTGCTGGATTTACTTGATGCTGAAGATATAGTGGCTCCTCCTGGTGCGCCAGGTTTTCCACCGCCAGTGGCATTTAGCAATGAGCGTGCTAGAAACGTAATTTATACCGTAACAGATCGTGCCGAATGGGGCAGAGCGATGCCTGAAGGCCGAGCACTGGGATTAGCTTTTTATTATTCGCATAGCGGTTATGTTGCACAAGTCGCAGATGTCAGTGTTAACGCTGAGAAAGAAATGACGGTACATAAAATCTGGTCAGTTGCAGATTTTGGCTTTATCCACAATTTAAACGGCGCAGAGAGTCAAGTTCAGGGCAGTGTGCTGGATGGTTTGAGCCAGCTTATGTACGCTAAGATTTCATTTGAAGGCGCAGTTATTGAGCAGAATAACTTCCATCAATACCCCTTATTAAGAATGTCTAAAGCTCCAGAAGTTGATGCGCACTTTTTGGAACCAATGGATGTAGCCCCAACGGGTTCTGGTGAGCCGGCACTTCCACCCGCTTTATCTGCCATTGCTAATGCCATTTATAGTGCTTCGGGTGAACGTGTCAGAAAAACACCCTTGTCTGAATTAGGTTATACGCTGGTTTAATTCGAAGAGGATGTTGGTCTAGCAAGTTAACAATAATAAAGGCCAGCATAGCGTTGGCCTTTTTATTGCGTGCATCAAACTTCTTATTGTGCGCATCAAGCTTCGGGACGTTGAGCGGTATAATAGTATCGGACTAAAAAAGTATTGTCGGAATATTCAGTTTGATCTTCAAGTTGTAAGCGGTAAGCAGAATATCTTAACTTCTGGATTAAGGTTCTTTCTGTTGCTTCATTTGTGCCTTCGGATTTAGCTATTATTCTTATTGCATTGGGTCGTGCAAAACGGCCAAGCTTAAAGCTAACATCAATATAACCCTCATATTGCAATACCTCCTCTGGTGATAGACGATTACTTTCCCGAGTATAAAGAGCGCTTAAAAAACTTGGAATATAAGTAGGCAAGTCGGGATAGACGAGCCCTTTAACTTTTTCTATCCCGTTTGACTCCATGAGGTTAAATGCCTGGACATAAAGATTTTCAGCAGAAGACCATCGTTCAAAAAATAAAAGCCAGTCAGCAATATCTAATAAGGCCAGAATCACATCAAGAGCGGGGCTGTCAGAGTTTTGCAAATAAACATAACGTCTCTCTAAGGCCGCTCTGCCTTTGTTGTCGCTATCAATGAGGTAATTAGTCGGCGCCTCTCCAAAGGCGTTGACACGAATATTGCTTCGGTCAAAGTGGTATTGTAAGAAATAGGTATAGGCGAGTTTTTGTTCGGTGTCTGGAATATCAAAGTCTTCTTCTGAAAAGTTTAAACTGTTTTTTAATTCAATTGATTCCGCTAAAGATGGCGCCTCATTAAACTTTTCCTCTAAACTGTGTTGCATAATAATAGCTTGCGAGTAAGCAAAAACTGCAGCAGATAGCAAATTTTTAACTTGTCCGGACTGATTAAAATTAAACTCATTGAAAGAGCTAGTGCGGAAATATAAAGACTGAAAGTTTGGAATATAACCCATGCTGAGGCTAGCAGCATGCAGATTCCAGTCGGCATATTCCAGGAGCCCATTTAGAATTACAGGCGTGGCCGCGCCGTATATTTTTTGTTTAACGTAAAATAAATATTCTTGGTTTGTGTTGGCGGAAGCGAGATCTCCCAAATTTAAATAGCTTTCTACAAGCTCTTCGACAATGGGCAGTTGGCCTTCGGTAAATAGTCCATTATTTATCCTGCTGAGTTGTAAGGCTTCGCTGAAGGCATCAATAGCAAGCCGGGTTTCACCCAGTTGTTGGTAGGTGTTGCCTATGCCAAGGTATAACTCACTTAAGCGATAATCATAAACACCGCCCTCAAGCTCAAATTGCAGGATGCTTTCCTGAAATTGAGTTAAGGAGGAATTTAACAAGCTGGGATCAACAGGAAAGCTATCAAGGCTGTTTGAGGGTGGGAAGCTAGATATCGAAGGTAACGAAGAGAGTTCGATAGTGCTAAACCGGGGCTCTCCGTTCTCGTCAATTTCAGAGAGCTCAATAGTTTGAAGCAATACAGGATCAAAAATTAAAGGTGCTAAGGCTAAAGGAAGCAGGTCTACATTGTCGTTTTGATCAGCGCCCTGAAGGACTGCTTCATCGTTTTCTTCATCGATGGTTGGGGTGGTCGATTCTTCCTGACTCCACGCAAAGGTAGGCGTTAAGCTCAAGCTTAGCGTCAGTAAAACCTTGTAAGCAGAAATTTTAGAATGAAGCATCTTATTTTAAGGGTAAATTTTATACTTAGGGATCATATGAGATAGCTTTTGTTACAACCAGTGTAATTGGTTGTAGCATATAGTAGCGTAAATTGCTTTATGGTTTTTTCTGCATATAGCCTGGAATTACAGTGTAGAAATTTCAATAGTAGTAATAAGTACCAGGTACTTCAGTTTTGCAGTAATAGCTTGAAAGGTTAGTCAGGTCCGTTAGCAAAAAATATAAAATTAATAAAAAACACTGTTCTGGTTTGTTCAGGCCGCATGCATTTAGTAAGATCACTCGGGTATTCAAACATTAATCAGGTTTTACTAATTTGCATTATTTCAGCGTAATTGCCCTTATCCTTCTTGTGCTGCCCTTTCCCGTAGTTGCACAAAATCAGGCACAAAATCAGGCACAAAATCAGATAAATCTTGAGATGATTGAGAGCTTGGAAAATTTTGAGCTGGATGAGCTGGGCAATCCACAGATTAAATCTGATGCTATACCGCCAGTCTTTAGTACGGCTGAAAGCCCTCATCGTATGCTGATTATCCCTGTGACTTACGCGGATAAAGGCTTTGATCGTTATTCAGGGGAAGCCAATGCTGATAGTAAAAATCAAGCCTATTTCGATGAACTGCTATTTGACGAAGATTTGCAAAATCCCGAGCCAGGCACATTAACTCACTACTACTACCACCAGTCGAAAGGGCAGTTTTTAGTAAGCGGGGAGATTTTCCCTATGGTTACTGTCGATCAGCCATCAGACTATTACGGCAAGCCTGTACAAAACTCAGACGGTCAATGGCGCAATGATTCCAGGGCAGAAATTCTGGTCGAAGATGTTCTGCTGCAAGCTTATGAGCAGCAACCAGACTTTCCCTGGGAGGACTTTGATGTTTGGGATCCGATGGACTATGACGGCGATGGTGTCTACAACGAGCGTGACGGTTACATAGATCATTTTGTGTTGGTGTTTGCGGGCAGAGGACAATCGTCTTGTCAGAGCCTGTTTAGCCTAAATCAGAAATTTACCCCTAATGCACCGGGCGACCTCTATGAGGCCTTGAGTCCTGAGGAGCAGGAATGTGCGCAGCGCATCTGGCCGCACCGCTTTTCATTGACTAAAAACAATGGCAAAGGCCCAGAGGTGGAAGGCTTTGTTAATCGCCGAGGCGGGGTTGAGTTAAAGCCAGGACTTTGGGTTTATGACTACAACATGCAGTCTGAATATACCGAAGTATCTACCTTTATTCATGAATTTGGGCATTCCATTGGCTTACCGGATATTTATGCCAGCCAGACCAGTAATTCGACAGCCTCTTGGGATGTAATGAGCTCAACGGCAAGCCCGGTTCCGCAGGAAATGAGCATTTGGTCAAGAATGGTTCTAGGTTGGGCTAAACCTTGTGTCATTGAGCCAACAATGACAGGTGGCAGTAAAGTGCAGTCACTTTACTTGAAAACCATGAATGACTGGAGCGGAAACATTGATGACAGCAACGCTGAGGGAGTCTGCGATGCTGCGATGGTGATCCTGCCGCCGAAAATAAGAGAATTAAGGATGGGGCCATTGGCGCCAAATAATGGCCTGCAAGCTGCATACACTGGGCAAGGAAACGACTTAAATAATACCCTCTCAAGGCGGTTTGATCTGAGTGATGTAGTGGATCAAGACGTTATATTGGAGCTGGATGCATGGTTTACCATTGAGGCTGATTGGGATTATCTATATGTAGAGGCTTCTATTGATGGAGAAAACTATCAGAGATTAATTCCTTTAGATAAAAATAGTCCTGCTGACACAGATAGTGTTATGCCTTCACAGCGTGGGCACGATGGTTTTGGCACAATTCCCGGCTTTACCGGGCGCAGTGGTGACATGGATGGCGACGGTAAAGTAGAAAGCACGGCGGGTTGTCGGCCAGATCAGGAGGTGGCTTTAGCAGAAGATCGAATTGGTGAAGACAGCGTAGATCCTTGTTCTATTCCGCAATGGATACATGCAGCCTTTGATTTAAGCCAATATGCTGGAGAAGAAGCAGTAGACCTTCGCTTTCATTATTTTGCTGATATGGCGGCCGTGGAAGACGGCGCTCTGATTGATAATGTTGAAATTTCTGTGCTGGGTTTTAGGGATGATTTCGAAGCACAAACTTTTCAGGGCTGGCGTGTCGATGGTTTCTCTTTAAGTAATGGTTCGCATGACCTGGCCGTCCCGCATTTTTATCTATTGGAATATCGAGATCCATACCAGGAGTTTGCCTCAGCTTATAACTACGATTCTGCCTTAGCGCAGCCGGGTTTTTCTTTTTACCGGAATGCTGAAACTGGTGAGATAGAGGCTGTTGATTTTGCCTATCGCTCTGGAGTTTTGTTGTGGTATTACAACGGATCTTATCTATGGAGCCAAAATGAGCCTGCACAGTTTGGTTCCGGCAATGGCTTTCTCTTGTTAGTGGATTCCACCCCACAAGAATTTGAGCTGCCGCTGGTTTCAGAAAACTATTTTAAAGAAGAAGATGGTTGGCGTTTTTATGAGTTTACTGAAGATGCTCAACCGATGTTGCGGCAGTCTTACCTGGATGTGATGTGTTTTCAGCGGCGTGAGGCCTACTTCCCGGTTGATCTTGGTATAGCGGATCGACGTTATTGTGATGATTCGGGTTCTCCCGCTGGCCCAGCGGGAGAAAATTTAAATTGGCAAGGTCGGCCTTTGCGCTATAGCTTTTCGCTGATCAATGAAGTTCTGCCAGGCGCTGATAGACAAGTTTATAAATCGATGGGCTCTCTTTATGATATTCGTCTAGGTCGAGAGGGTGTTTCTTATCGGCTTTATGATCGGGTGTTAAGGAATGTGCATTCTGGCGATGCACCATTCTCATTGGAAAATTTTGATAATGGAATACAATTTTTTAGAATTGAAAATGATACACTAGTGCTTGATAGGGCTTCGCCTTTTGCTGGTGTGAGTAGTTTTAGTGATAGTGAATCTTACATGAACCCTATGTTGCAATTTGGTAGCGCCAATATCCCTAATGAAGGTTTAAACTTCCAGTTAGCTTTGCCCGATGCTTCAGCGCCTGCTGAGGCAGAAGTAAAAGTATATTTTACCTGGGAACGCTAATCGGTTTATAAAGTTTTTTGCTTACCTGACTCGGTCAATGTTTTTGGTAGTGTGTATTTTGTGTTTAAAATATTTAATGATTTTTAATAACTGCAGTAGAAACTTGGAAGAATAATCGTGAATTTAAAACAGACCCCGCTTTATGACTTGCACGAAAAACTTGGTGCCAAACTAGTGCCTTTTGCTGGTTATGCCATGCCGGTTTCTTATCCTTTGGGAATAATTAAAGAACATCAGCATACACGTGAACAAGCGGGGTTATTCGATGTTTCCCACATGGGGCAGTTAATGATTAGTGGTGCGGGTGTTGTCGAAGCCTTGGAAGCGTTGGTGCCTGTTGATCTGGAAGCATTGGCTATTAACCAACAAAGCTATGCTGTATTGACTAATGAAAAAGGCGGCGTGATTGATGATTTAATGATTACGCGCATAGAAGAAAATAAATTCTTTCTGGTAATTAATGCGGCTTGTAAAGAAAAAGATATAAGCCATCTACGCGCTAATTTGCAAGGCCTGGAAATTCAGGTGTTTGAAGATCAAGCACTCTTGGCGTTACAGGGGCCCGCTGCAAAAGATGTGATGGCTAGATATATTGATGGGCTTGATAGTTTTGGTTTTATGTGGGGAATGAATGCTGCAATCGAAGGGATCAATTGTTATATAAATCGCGCTGGTTATACCGGTGAAGATGGTTTTGAAATCTCTGTTAAAAACGCTGAAGCAGAAAAGTTAGCGACATTACTTTTAGCCAACAGTGAAGTAGAAGCTGTGGGTTTAGGTGCAAGAGATTCTCTACGCTTGGAATCCGGACTATGCCTTTATGGGCATGAACTTAATGAAGATATTACTCCCATTGAAGCAGGCTTGATCTGGAGTATCAGTAAAAGCCGTCGTGAGGGTGGCAGTAAAGTCGGCGGCTTTTTGGGAGCAAAAAAAATATTAGAGCAAATCCAAAATGGTGCATCAATAAAACGAGTAGGTCTAAAAATTGATGGCAGGGTTGCAGCCCGTGAAGGTGCCGAACTCTTATCAAGTGATGGAGAGGTCATTGGAGAAGTGAGCAGTGGCGGCTTTGGCCCGACAATAGGTTCACCTGTTGCGATAGGCTTTATTAAAAAAGAATTTGTAGAACCTGGCACTAAGCTACAAGCGCTGGTGAGAAAAAAATCATTAGCTGTTGAGGTCTGTAAGCTACCTTTTGTGCAGCAACGTTATTTTCGAATTTAAACGAACTATTTATAAAAACTATTTATAAGAACTATTTATAAGAACTATTTTAGCTAAAATTATTTAAGCACGTCACTTAAGAGAGTTGTTGATTGATATGAAGTCATTGTTTGAGCTGGAAAACCATCAAGCCTTTATTGCGCGTCATTTAGGTCCTAATACAGAAGAACAGCAAAGCATGTTGACTCAGCTTGGCTACAACAACATGGATGAATTTATCCAGGCAGTAGTCCCAGCATCTATACGCATGCATGACGCACTGGACATGCAAGAAAGTGTTAGTGAAGAAGATGCTTTAAATGAGCTGCAAGCACTCGCCAAGCAAAATAAGGTCTTTAAGACTTATATAGGTCAAGGCTACTACAATACTTTGACACCTGCTGTCATTCTCAGAAATATTCTGGAAAACCCAGCCTGGTATACAGCCTATACACCTTATCAAGCTGAAATATCTCAGGGTCGTTTGGAAGCCTTATTAAACTTTCAAACGATGGTGAGTGATTTGACAGGGATGGACATTGCTAATGCTTCTTTACTGGATGAAGGCAGTGCTGCAGCGGAAGCTATGACACTATGCCAACGCATGAGTAAATCCAAATCGGGATTATTTTTTGTCGATGAAAATTGTTATCCGCAAACGCTTGATGTGATTAAAACACGGGCAGAAGCGTTTGGTATCGAGCTGATAATTGGCAAACCAGAGCAGGCATTGGAGCATGATTGTTTTGCCATTCTAATTCAAAATCCTGGTGCCGATGGCAGTATTTCTGATTATTCAGCGCTTATAGAGCAAGCTCACGAAAAACAAATTTTAGTCACAATTGCGGCTGATTTATTAAGTTTATTATTAATAAAGTCACCTGGCGCTATGGGAGCAGATGTAGTCATTGGTTCAAGCCAACGCTTTGGTGTGCCGTTGGCTTTTGGTGGGCCACATGCCGCTTTTATGGCAACGCGTGAAAGTTTTAAACGCTCTTTGCCAGGCAGGCTGATTGGTGTTTCACAAGATACACGTGGCAAGGCAGCTTATCGTTTGGCTTTGCAAACTCGCGAGCAACATATTCGGCGTGAAAAGGCCACCAGCAATATTTGTACGGCGCAGGTTTTACTGGCTGTGATTGCAGGTATGTATGCTGTTTATCATGGGCCACAGGGTTTAAAACGTATCGCAGAACGGGTGCATACTTTAACCGCTATTTTGGCGGCGGGCTTACAAAAGACAGGCGTTAACATTAAGAACGGGACTTTCTTTGACACCCTGACTCTGGAAACAGGCGATGCAACACAGGCTATACATAAAAAAGCCAATGATCAGGGAATCAATTTGCGCGTTATTGATGAGATAAGCCTGGGTGTTTCTCTTGATGAAACCACGACGGCAGATGATGTTAAAAAACTATGCTGTTTGTTCAGTGATGCCGAGCTAGACATTGTAGAAGCTGAAGCTAAAGCAAGCTCAGGAATAGAAGACGAGTTGAGTCGCCAGGGTGAAGTTCTGAGTCATCCGATTTTCAATATCAATCATTCTGAAACACAGATGCTGCGTTATATGCGTAAGTTGGCAGATAAAGATATCGCCCTGGATCGCGCCATGATTCCGCTAGGTTCCTGCACCATGAAACTCAATGCCACCTCGGAAATGATGCCAATAACCTGGCCTGAATTTTCCCAGATTCATCCTTTTGTGCCGCAAGAACAGGCGCAGGGATATTTGCACATGATTAAAGAACTGGAAGAAATGCTGTGTAAAATTACCGGCTATGCCGCGGTATCTTTACAGCCTAATGCGGGGTCTCAGGGTGAGTATGCTGGTTTACTGGCAATTCGAGCCTGGCAGAAAGCCAGAGGTGAAGCTCAGCGCAATATTTGTTTAATCCCAAGTTCTGCTCACGGTACTAATCCGGCATCGGCACAAATGTGTGGTATGAAGGTAGTGGTTGTGAAGTGCGATACTGATGGCAACGTAGACCTTGATGACCTAAGAGAAAAAGCCGAACAGCATAAAGATGATCTGGCTGCGATTATGGTCACTTATCCTTCCACTCACGGTGTGTTCGAAGAAGGTATTAGAGAGCTTTGCGAAATCGTGCATGATCATGGTGGGCAGGTATATATGGATGGTGCGAATCTAAATGCCATGGTTGGCTTGTGTCAGCCTGGGAAATTCGGCGGCGATGTTTCGCATTTAAACCTGCATAAAACTTTTTGCATTCCTCATGGTGGCGGCGGACCGGGAATAGGCCCAGTAGCCGTAGCAGAGCATTTAGCACCCTACTTACCAGGGCATGCCATGCTGGAAGATAGTGATGTCGGTGCTGTTGCATCGGCAGCCTGGGGCAGCGCAGGAATACTGCCAATAACCTGGATGTATATCAAAATGATGGGGGCCGATGGCCTGAAGCAAGCCAGTGAAGTGGCTATACTGAATGCCAACTACATTGCCGACCAGCTTAAGGATGATTTTCCAGTCTTATATACCGGTAGTAATGGGCGAGTTGCACATGAATGTATTATTGATGTGCGACCAATACAGGATGAATCAGGCGTTACAGTGGATGATATCGCCAAGCGCCTGATAGATTATGGATTTCACGCACCAACAATGTCTTTCCCTGTTCCGGGAACCTTAATGATAGAGCCGACCGAAAGTGAATCTGTGGAGGAACTCGATCGCTTTTGTGCCGCGATGAAACAAATTCGCGCAGAGATAAGCAGCGTTGCTAAAGGTGAATTACCAAAGGATGACAACCCTTTGCATAATGCTCCACATACAGCAGATATGGTGAGTACAGGTGATTGGCAGCATGCTTATAGTCGTGAATTAGCAGCTTATCCGTTGGTTTCCCTGCGTGACAACAAATACTGGCCACCGGTTGGCCGAGTAGATAATGTCTTTGGCGATAGAAATCTGGTGTGTGCCTGTCCGCCGATGTCAGAATACGAGTAAGCTTGCTTGTGTATCACAAGGTGCAAAAAGTGATACATAAACTAGTTTTACGTAGGCCGGTTGAACCATAAAAAGCGTATAGATAATGCTTATAAAATTTTTATTTTTTATATCTCTATTTTTTATTTTCTCCTGTGGTCAGGCCAGTGAAGCGCCACAACAGGCGCTAGATAATTCAAACCGTATTATTGCGATTGGTGATATCCATTCTGATATTGGTGTTATGCAGCAGGTCTTTCAATTAGCTGGAGCCACTAATGAAAATGATGAATGGATTGGTGGCGAACTAACTATTGTTCAAATGGGTGACCTGATCGGACGTAGTGATGATGAACGTGAGGTTCTGGATTTCATGTTTGCCATTCAAGCACAGGCAGAACAGCATGGTGGCAAAGTACACGCGCTGATTGGTAATCATGAAGTAATGGGAGGCCGGGTTGATAACCAGGCCGTTGGTCCAAACCCTTTTCCTGCGTATGTTGGTATGCCGGATTTAAATCTTGATGATCCGCGCTTACAACGCTTACCACCTAATGAGCGCTCCCGTGGCGCCGCCTTGATGTCTGGTGGACCTTATGCCGTACGTATTGCTGAATTTCCTACTGTGCTTAAATTAGGGGAAACTATTTTTGTACATGGCGGCGTTGTGCCACGCTGGGCTGAATATGGCATTGAGAGAATTAATGTTGAAGTGAGTGCCTGGTTAAGAGGTGAAACCAATGAGCCAGATTCTTCGCAACGCGTTGATGATAGTGACCGTGTCATGTGGGCGCGACACTTTTCCTCTCGGGTTGATCAAATGGATTGCCTAATGCTGGAAGAGTCGCTACGCATACTTGGGGTTAAGCGCATGATCGTTGCACATACACGCCATGCTGAAATTACTTCTTATTGCGGCAATAAGATTTGGGCGACTGACGTAGGCATGTCACGTGCTTATGGTGGTCAAATTCAAATTCTTGAACTAATAGATGATGAAGTAACGGGGATTTTGTCGTTTCAGTGAAGCTCAAGAAAAAAACCTGTTAACAGTTTTCTAAAATTGCGTTGTTATTTAAGGTTCTTAGTCGCTTGCTTTTAGTCCCTTTAAATACGCAATGATATCCATCGACTCAGGTAGCCACTTTTCCTCTTGCTGCCCATTCGGATAACTTATTCGAAGTACAGGTACCGTTGCACGGTTGCGCGCGGCAAGTAAATCATCAAAATGTTGTTGCTTATAAATATTTTTCATTTCTATATCAAGGCCCAATGAAGAGGCTGCTGATCTGACATAAATGCAATAAGGGCATATAGGTGTCATATACAGGGCTAATGTAGGTGAAGCAGTATTTTCTGTTTGTTCTTCAGTAAAGGCTGAGGTTAATTCTTGCTCAAGGTCAAAATTACTCAAACGAAGGTCCTTTTAGATATTAAAAATAGATATTAAAAATAATTTTACCAGATAAGTAAGATCGTCAATAAATTACGCTGATAAAGGCCATAGGTCTAAGACTGAAATTATCCAGAAAAATTACAAGTGAATGGCTTTTAAACTGCTATTCCAAAAATTGAACCAACAAGGGCCGTTAGCGCCATTGCTAGTACCCCCCAGAATGTAACACGCAAACACCCTCTTAATTTGGAAGCACCACCAGCGTGTGCGGCTAGAATGCCTAATAAAGCAAGAAACAGCAATGAACTGATTGCAACGGATATGATTAACAAATCAGGTCGGCTTAGCCAGGCAACTAGTAGTGGTAACAGGGCACCAATAGTAAAGGATAGGCCTGAAAAAATAGCCGCTTGTGCCGGTCTGGCTCTGCCATTTTCTACAATCCCTATTTCATCTCTGGCATGCGCGGCAAGGGCATCATGCGCCATTAACTGTTCCGCCACGGTTATGGATAATTCCTGAGTAAGGCCACGATCCTGATAAATTTTAGCGAGTTCTATTTTTTCAAATTCAAAGTCATCGTTCAAAGATTGCTGTTCTTGTTCCAGGTCTGCGCGTTCGGTGTCGGCTTGCGAACTGACTGAGACATATTCGCCAGCAGCCATCGACATAGCGCCAGCAACCAGACCAGCGAGGCCAGTAAGTAAAATATATTCCTGAGAAACATTAGCTGCTGCGACACCAATAATCAGGCTCGCTGTAGAAACGATGCCATCATTCGCACCTAAGACGGCGGCTCTTAACCAGCCGGTACGATGAGATTTATGTTCTTCGTGATAGGTCATATGAAAAGTGAGAAATTAAAAATTGTTAATAGTTCGATAAATTGGTGTCAGAGTAAATCTAAAAACTAACTTTGACTATAAATTTATGCTTAATGAATGAAATCAACTGTAGGAATGATGAGAGTTTTGCTCTGACACCGAGCACAGGTTCCCTAATTAAATAAGGATAAATTAAGGAATATGCGGCTTTTTTATTGTCAGGGATTCTTTATATTTATCGAGCCCTTATACTCCCGTGTTTTCCATATAACCACTTAAGAGAAACTATAAATTGCGAGTATTCAACATAGTCACACTTCTTTGTTTGCTGATTATTCCGCAGCTTTCACAGGCCCAGCTTGAAACGGTCGGTAGTTTCGTTACACAGACATCTGATAGCAAAATTATAGAAATCAACAAGACGAATCTTGCGCCAATTTTGGACGGTATTCTGGATGATCCCATATGGCGTGAGGCCAGGAAGATTACTAATTTTCATCAGGTGCAACCGGTCGATCACGGTGAGCCAACGGAAATAAGTGAATTTTATATCACCTATGACGACAATAATTTTTACATGGCAGCCAGGTTGTATGACAGTAATCCATCCCAGATTCGAGCTAGACAATTAATTCAGGGACAGAATATATTCGGGGACGACACCGCCGATATTCTGCTGGATACTTTCAACAATGACAGGACGGCTTTTTATTTCCAGACCAATCCAAATGGTGTTCGCAGTGAAGGCGTCTGGGAGAGCGCCAGTTCCTATAACAATGATTGGAGCGGTATCTGGCAGGTAGAATCAAGTATTGATGACCAGGGTTGGACTACGGAAATGATCATCCCTTTTACTACTTTGAATTTTGATCCGAATACGGATGAGTGGGGACTTAACCTGGGTCGCTCCATTGCCCGAAAAAATGAAAGGATCTATTGGTCTTCCTTTAATCGTAGCACTAACCCTGCAACTGCAGGTCAAGTTGTCGGTATTAATGATATTCAGCAAGGCTTGGGGTTGGACATCGCACCTTCTTTTACCATGGCGCAAGTTGAAGATCATGTGGCTGGCAGTAGCGATAATCGAGTAGATCCTTCATTGGATGTTTTTTATAAATTCACCCCTAACCTGACTGGGGCATTAACCCTGAACACTGATTTTTCTGCCACTGAAGTGGATGACCGGCAAGTAAATTTGACACGTTTTTCTCTGTTTTTTCCTGAAAAAAGAGATTTTTTTCTACAGGATTCTGAGATATTTAGTTTCGGTAATATTGGTGGGAGTGGTGGTGGCAATGCACCGCCGGGTGCCAAGCTCCGTAATGGCATACCGTTTTATTCAAGACGTATTGGCCTGAATCCCGTCACTGGCCAGCCGGTTGATATAGATGTTGGCGGTAAACTGGCCGGGCGTGTGGGCAATCTCAGTCTTGGTGCTTTGGCAATACAGCAGGGTGATCGTCTTGGTCTGGAAGGACAAGATGTGTTTGTTGGTCGCATCACCTCGAATATTCTTTCAGAATCAAGAATCGGCGCAATTTTTACTGAGGGAGACCCCAACAGTAATATAGATAATTCTCTGGTAGGCGTGGATTTTACCTACCGCAACACCCAGTTTTCCGATAGCCATACGCTAAGCAGTGATCTGTGGTATCAGCAATCTGATACACAAGGGCTGGATGGTGATGACAAAGCCTATAACGCTAACATTAACTATTCAACACAGGGTACGGGGGCCAGTCTTGAAGTTGATTACAGTTATGTTGGTGATCAATACAATCCTAGTCTGGGCTTCGCAAATAGAAAAGGTATAGAAAGAGCGGCCTTCTCATCCAATTATCGTTATTTTCTGAATTCACATCCCTTTATCCGTAATCTGACATTTGTCTTCAGGGGTGACCACATACGCGATGCAGAGACAGGTGCAATGCAAAGTCAGTTCGTGCAGTTTAACCCCATTGCTTTTGATACTAATCGGGGTGACCTGGTTTTCATCATGCTGCAAAACGACAAAGAAGGTCTGGCACAACCTTTCGAGATTCGGCCAGGTATTTTCATTCCGGCAGGAGAGTATTCCTTTAACTATGCGCAGCTTATGATCAGATCAAGTAGGAACCGTACTTTTGCTCCCAACTTTATCTATCGTGAAGGAAAATTTTATAACGGTAATAGCAAGGTCATAAATGCTGGTTTTAGTTGGAATCCCAATCGAAATTTATCTATTGATTTCTCTTATAACTATACTGACGCGTCCTTGCCTGTGGGAGATTTTGTTAGTCGCCTGATCAGTATGAATGCCAATTACGCCTTCAATGTTCGATGGTCCTGGGTCAACTTGCTGCAATACGACAATGGATCAGGTTCTTTGGGGGTTAACAGTCGCTTACGTTGGAATCCGCGTGCCGGCGAAAATCTCTATCTGGTTATCAATTACAATTTTGATTCCGGCATCGGCGCATTCAGAGAATTGAATTCAACCGACTCGGAAATAGTTCTTAAATATACTCGTAATTTTAGATTCTGATCTTATTTGGATAGGACGAGTCGGTGCTAAAGTCATCGACTCTGACGCCAAATTACAATTAAGTGTAAAAATCAATTCACAGTTAGAAGTGCATGAGCTGCATCTGCAATTTCCTGGCCTTTGATAATAAAATGTTTTTGAAAAAAATCATTCCTTGCTTTGCTGTCATCGAAATCATGTGGGGTTAAAACCATCGAAAGAATTGGAATGCCCAGTTCAAGTTGGACGTTCATTATTCCATCGAGAACGGCACTTGCGACAAAGTCATGCCTGTAAATTCCACCATCAACAATAAAACCAGCAGCGATAACAAGGTCATATTTATTTGTTTCGCAGACTTGTTTGCATTTTAGCGGTATTTCTAAGGCTCCTGGAAGCTGGTAAAAATCAACGAGCTTTGTAGATAAACCAAACTCTTTAAACTTCTCTAGAAACCCTTCTTTACCTTTTTTAACGATAGCTTCATGCCAGGATGATTGAATAAAGGCTATTCGATAAGGTTTTCTTTGGTTGATATTTTGATTCATTTTTACTCCAGTTTTTATTGGAAATTCGGAGCAAAAAAATAAAACACAACGCAAGAGGAGCGTGTGCTCGCCTTGGAAAAATGTTTATTCTCTATCATCCGGACTGTAACCGTCGGCTTCGGAATTTCACCGAATCTGCTGACCTCAAGACTGTTTGAGCGCTCGCGGACTTGTGCTTGGCACTTACCGCCGGTAGGGAATTTCACCCTGCCCCGAGAATGTTGATCATAATACTATAAAATTTGGCTGACTAAAAAGATAAGGGTTTTCTTTTACTAAGCGTTCTCGGGGTTAATCAGTGACGTTAAGACATGATCTTCCCAGCTTCCATTTATTTGCAGATACTTTCTGGCAAGACCTTCTTGAGTAAACCCAAGTTTTTTTAGTAAAGTTTCTGACCTGGAATTAAAGGGCATATACGCAGCCATAAGCCTGTTCAGCGCTAATTTGGAAAAAGCATAATTAATAGCGTGCTGACAAACTTTAGTCATAAGACCTGTTCCTTCGAAGGATTTTGCAACACCATAGCCAATATGACAGCCTTTTAACGGGCCATAGATGATGTTTGTTAACGAGCAGTGTGCAAGAACTTTACCGTTGTCTATAGCCACAAAATAAGCTGCTCTGTCTTCATTTTGAGCGACTATGAAAGATGACAATCTTTTTTTTAATTGGCCTGCAGAATAATAATCTGCTTCATGCTTTGGTTCCCATTTTCTAAAATGTTCGGCGTTCTTTAAATGGTAGGCAGACAGCAAGTCAGCATCTGTGGCTTTTACTAAACGTATTTCCATAAGAGTGTTTAAAAATAATTAAACGAGTGGTACAGGCTTAGTATGTTACTTAGTCGAAATAGTTGAGGAAACTAGAGCTAGTTATTCTCGCGCGATAAGCGACGATAATATTCGGCCACTGATTCCTGATACTCTTCAGGAATCATATCCAGAACAGCAGTACGGACATTGTTGGAATTATTGGTATTGCGGCCTTCGAAGCGTAACGAAAGTTCCAGCTGTTCAATTAACGCCAGCATATTGTTGTATTCTTCAAGCACGATATCATCATTACGATTGACCCGACTGAATTCCAGTTCGCGTATAACATCGAGTAGCTCATTTATTTGTTCCTGGGTCATTTGCATTTCAGGAATAGCATCACGGGTTAGTTCGGTAAGATTGTCGAGGCCGTCGTAAAAATCTCCAGGCATCTCAATTGGGCCGTCAAAGGCAGTGTTAGCACCATTGCCTGACCAAGCGGTAGGGCCCTGACCATTCACGATCCCGTCAGGTCTGCCACCCAAACCACCTTGTTGCTGCCCTTGTCCTTGCTGGCCCTCGCCCTCTTGCCCTTGTTGCTGTCCGCCTTGACCGGGTTGTTGGCCGTTCTGCTGAGAAAGCTGCGCCAGTTGATCACGTAATTCCCCTGCTTGTTCAAGCGCCTGTTCAAGGTCGCTATCACCATCAAGTGCGCCCAGGGCCAATTGCTCTGCACGTTCCAAGCTTTCATTCAGTGCACGCATGCCTTCCGTGACATTGCGTTCATTACCGGCAATATACAGGGCATAACCAGCATCGATATAAAGTGCGGCATCAGACAAAGCCAGTTCCAATTCACGTTCAGCAATAGTTTCATTACCTTCAGCAAGCTGTCTAGCGGCAGCAGGCGTTTCGTCACCAAATTGTTGCATGGTGTTCATCATTTGTTGTTGTAAGCGTTGGAGGTCGGCAGCCAGTTCTTCCTTCTTATCAGCCAGTTCCATTTCTTCCAGTAATGTCATGCCTCGGCTGTTAGGGTTATCACCACTTTCACGTTCAGACAGAGCGAGCTCCATCGCTTCTTGTAATTGTTGTTGCATACGTTCTTGGGCAAGCAGCATGTCGGCAGATTGATCGGCCATACTGGCAAAAGATTCCCGCATACTGGCTATCTGGTCTTGAGCTAATTGATCACGCGCTCCTTCAAGTTGGCGCTGTGCTTCTTCTGCCGCGCGTTGCAATTCTTCAGAGCCAAGGTTATTTGCCATAGCTTCTTCGGTCTCATTCATTGCACGTATAGCACTTTCAAGGCGTCGCTGTAGCTCATTTTGAGCAGTTTGTTGGCCTTCTTGCTCTTGACCCTGCTGCCCTTCTTGACCGGTTTGCTGACCCTGTTGTCCAGGTTGCCCTTGCTGTTGGTTATTGGCCTGTTGCTGGCCTTGTTGCCCCAGTTGCTGTTGTTGTAATTGCTCTAACTGTTCTTGTAATTGTTCGGCGTCGCGTCTGAGCATTTCCTGCTGATATTGTTGTGCTTCGGTCAACTGTTGCTGATTACGCATGTTATTAGCAAGTTGTTCCTGGCGTTGTGCAAGCTCATCTAGCTGAGCCATGATGTCTTCCAATTGCTCCTGCTGCGCTTGTGGCGAAGCACTTTCACCCGTTTCGTACTGGTTTTGCTCCATATCCATTTCCAGCTCAAACATTTCGGCAAGATCCTGGCTGGCACGACTACCACCGCCTCCACCGCTCCCGCCTTGCTGCTGGCCTACTTGCATATCGTTAAATACAGCTTCAGCTTGCAATAAATGTTGCAGGGCTTCCTGGGCAGGTTGAATCGCTTCTTGCAGTTCTAAAGAGGCTAGATGCTCAGAACTGGGGAACATAGCCTGAATAGCTAAATCCATGCTCTCTACAAAGCGCTCGACGTCTTCATCCTGCTGATTAAGCTGACGAGCCCGTGCGCGATCAGTAAGTGTTTGTGCTTGTTGGGCCAGAGTTAGCTGTAGTTCAGACAGTAATGACGAATTAATTTCAACCTGCCCATTATTACCTTCACCGGCTTCGCGAATCAGGTTCCAGGTTGATACCACGATCTGACGTTGGCGTTGAGAAATTTCATCAGTAGGGCTGCCGCCACCACCGCCACCGCCTCCAGAGAGCTGCGATTGCGAATAACGTCGGTTATAGGCTTGAATCTGAATGAAATAGATATCCGTTTGTACTGTCCGTGAGCGGTCAGAAGCTTCGGCATAGTAGGAAATTAGATCGCCTGGTTTGAGTGGAATTTCGTCAAAAGTAGGTTCATTATCCTGAGCCGAGGGATCAAGGCTGGCAATTTCTTCTTCACCTTCCTCACCTTCTTCTACTCCTACGGGCAACAATGCATCTCCCAGCACAATATCAAAAGCACCCAACTCAATTTTAGGCGCTGCTGCCGTGCGTGTTTGTACGGTACGCATGTCTTCCAGCATGAAGATATGTTCAATTGAAAGCTCGTCAGCGGCTTCATACAAATCCACTTCCTGCCAGTCTCCGCCATTAATGGAATATTTAATTAGCAGGCTTTCCAGGGCGTAATCATCAGAGGCATCAACTCGAGCCAACACTTCTTCAATATTGGTAGCATTCCAGTCCTGACCAGGACGCATGAGTTCAATTTGTGGAGAGCCGTCTTCAGCTATGCTAATGAAGTAATCATCACTTAAACGCACTTGCTCGCCGCCAACCAAAGCTGCGATGTAATATTGTCCTTCCTCTAAAATCATAAATTCAGTAGACGCTTCATTACCGTTTATGCTGAGTGCTTGAGAGGTATTATTGAGGATTAATTCTCCAGCAGGTAAAGGGCCGGAAGTCGTCACATTAAGTATAATTTTGGTTTCTGCTAATGCCTCAATGTCACCACGGGTAGACGTTTCTGATTCACGCGCGGTCCATTCTGGGAAAATATAGGTTAATTCCAGATTTTCGATTGAGGGCAAATCAACAACCTGCACGGTAAAGTCAGGGCTACGCAAACCCGTCGTTGAAACGTAGTAGTCCATCTCTTCTTGTAATGAGAACAGCGTGAATTCAAAGCCATCCATGGTTCTGATTAAAGGAACTTCCTGCCAGTCTTCGCCGTCGCTACGTACATGAAGGGTTGCTTCATCAGGGTCAAAGCCTTCTACTTGCGCATTGATTCGTAAATTAGAGCCACGTCGCACACTTTCATCACCGGGTAAAACAACAATCGATTGTGGCGGCACAAAACTGTCACTGGCCCAACCCGCAAGAAAGTTTTGCAGACTGTAGGAAAACAAGCCTGCGCCGACGCTCATATAAATTAGCACAGCAAGCATTGCAGCCGCAGCCAGTCCGGCTATTTGCATGTCCTTGTTCTTAACTTGTTCAGCCGCAGGATAAGACTCGCTGATTTTTAATGCATCTTCAGCCAGCAGCTCACGGAAGGGATTGCCTTGCTCCATTTGAGCATAGGTTTCGACACGACCTTGAAAGCCTTTACCGCCAGTTTTTGCACTGCGACTTTCAATTTGTGAGCTGACATTGTCTTTAATTCTTTTTAAGGGCTCAACAATGCCTTTTAGAGTGACTACAGCTAGCGCCAGAATCAGTAAGAGACGAAAAGTGATGACTGTGGAGTCAGCGTAACCATTTTCAAGTGAAAGCCAGGCTGCAATCAGGGAGATTATTAGGATAACAGCAGCAACTGCTGCCACACCTTGCAGAATAACTAATTTTTTTAGACGCTGGCGAAATTCAGCCAGGTAGAGTTCAAGCTTTTCGGTTGCTTTCATAACGAGGTATTTCCTGTATTGAACCGTAGATAGCGATTACCTAATAAGGACTCGGTAAGGACAATAACAGCAAGTAAAATCAATAATACACGCCAAATCTCTACAGCGACAGACTCCTCTTCGGCGATGCTGACGGCGATGCCATCCACGAATTCCATACTCCTCGCGCTGCCAGCCACCATAGTTTCCCAGTTTTGCAGAGTCTGGGCGTCCATAATATTTAAATCTGATTCACGGGCATCGGGGTTAACGGCAACTAATATATCGCGGCCTAACGTGACGATTCTGTAATAACCGGTTTCAGTGAGTTGTATGCTCTGCGCTTGAGTTGTGTCGGCTAAAGACAGCAAGCTGTCTCCAGAAGGAGCATAGACTTGGCCAGAAGCGCCGCCATTTTGGCCCAGTTGCAGGAAGCTATTGATAGTCTGTTCTTTCACTAATAATTCTTCATTAGATAAGTGTCTGGCAGCTTCAGCAATAAAACTCACAAAAACAGGTTTCACAGGCAGGTCGCTCCAGGTGTTATTCAAGTCAGTATTTAATAAGAGGAAGCGGCCGAGGCCAATGTTACGTTCTATTAAAAAAGGAATGTCGTCATTTAAATTAATAAGAACATTACTCGTGTCATCTGTTTCGATTGGTAGCACTCGGGAGATGGCCAGGTTATTCCAGCCGACAGAGCCATCCAATACAGGGTGCGCTGTATTTACGCGCTGAATGCTGTACGCAGTATTACGATTAAAAGTCAGGCCGCCATCAATAGTTTGACCTCCCACTGGAATGCTGGTTTGACCCAGTGTGCGCTCACCGACGGCGGCCAGTATTGCGCCACCGCCATCAACATAGCGTTGCAATTCTTGTGCAAGCGATTCGTTAACTGCGCCGATGTCGTCAATCACTATCCAGGGATAGCGCTGTAATATTCGGGGGTCAAAATCATTAATATTTTGCAGCTCTACTTCGTAACCGCGAGGCGCAGTTTCCAGAGCGGTTGTAATATAAGTAACGGCCAAAGATTCTGGGTCAGCGCTTAAAAGAATAACCGGTGCCGGGGGCGAGTTATCAAAGACTGTGTGGCGAATATCATCCTCAGGAAAACTATCGTTTGGTGAAACATTAACATCCAGGCGATTATCGCCCTCTTCAAACAAGACATTTTCAAACGTGAGATAAGATATCCCGTCTGCTGGAGCGGCAAAGGTTTCGGTAAGGTTTTGTTGAGTAAGGTCGTTGATGCTTAAGGTGACTGTTTTTTCAGCGCTTTGATCGGCATCACTGTTATTTTTTAGACCAATACGCACAGTATCGACGGCTGTAATTTCCACAGAAGCAACTGACCAGTTCGCTATGTTTTGCGTTTTAACCTGATGAATATTAAGTGTCACCGGACGCCCATTAATAACATCCGGGATCATGTCAGCAAAACGTACAGCCTGGCCGCTTTGCTGGTAATCACTGATAAAATGAATAATAAAATTTGCCTGGCTACTGGCAATTAAGCTGTCTAAAGCCGTCACCATGGCGCCAATATCCAAACGTCCATTATCAGGGCTGAGGTCATTCAGGCTGCCTCTGATAACGGCTGTATCGGCAGTCGCTGCGGTAATGGTTTCAACGGAGCCACTCGCCGTATAAAGACTGGCAATATCATCTGTGCCCATATTGTCGATCAAGCCCTCAGCTAAGGCAATTGCCTGATCAAAACTGCCACCTTCACGCATAGAAAAAGAGGTATCAAGAACAATGACATGATGCGTTGTGTCTTCAGTTACCGCAGCATCAGGTGCGACAAAAAACACCGGCTTGGTAAAAGCGAGAACTAACAAAACCAGAAACAGAATTCGCAAGGCCATTAACAAAAGGTATTTCAATTGTCGCTGGATATGCACGCGTTGCTGGCTCTGCTCCATGAACATAATGGAGCTAAACTTTTCTCTTTCGGTGGCGTTTGTTTGTAAACGATGCAGCCATATAGGCAATGCGATACCGAGTAAGGCAAACAAAAATAGTGGGCTAAGCAGAGACATCAGGCGCGCTTCTCCCGAAAGGTCAGATAAGAGTGTAAGGCGCGATCAAGCGGCTCATTGGTGTTCAACAGTATGTGATCAGCATTCATGCCTTGTGCCGTTTTTTCAATGGCAGCAATATGCGCTTTTATTCTTTGTGGATAATCTTGCTGCATAAAAACCGGGTCTACCTCAATCGAATCCCCTGACTCCATGTCTTCATATAGGGTTGATTCTTTAATGTTCGGATTAAGCTCATCAGGGTCCATTAAATGAAACATGATGACGTCCTGACCATGTAGAGCCAGAGGACGCACGTTTTCCATAAGGGTTTCAGGATCACAATAAAAATCAGAAATTATGGCAACCAGTCCGCGCTTTTTCACATGCTCTCGAAAGCGGGTGAAAGGTTTGTGCATGGCGGTGCCTTGGGTGGCCTCAGCATTATCCAGCATGTGAATAATACCGTGCAGGGTGCCGCTCTTTGAAGTGGGGGGGCGATATTGCACCACTTCGTCATTAAAAATCATGGCACCAATGGCATCGTGCTGACGTGAAGCCAGATAGGCCAAACTCGCGGTCAGATACTTGCCGTATTGCAATTTTGAATGGCTAGCACCAAAGCCCATTGAGGCGGAGGTATCAAGTAACAGCATTAAGTGACTGTTGGTTTCGCCTTTGAACAACTTGATAAATGTTTTGTTAGTTCGAGAGTAAACGTTCCAATCTATATGGCGCGGATCGTCACCGTCGACATATGCGCGGTACTCAACAAACTCCTGACTGAAGCCATATTTAGGCGAGCGATGCAGGCCCATAACAAAACCTTCAACCACGGCCTTGGCAACCAGCTCCAGATTGGCAAGGCTGGACAGCACGCTGGGGTCCAGCAGGCGGGTTGGTGCATTCTTATTGTCGGTTTGACCTATTTGCATGATTAATTGTTAATTTAGTTATGACTTATTCGTTCACAGGAATATGCGTCAGTAAATCAGCCAGGATGTCATCAATAGTGATGCCATCCGATTCGGCATAATAATTTGGCAACACACGATGGCGCATAATTGGGATGGCTAGCGCTTTTAAATCGTCAGCCTGCACATGATAGCGGCCTTGCATTAATGCACGTGTTTTAGCGGCTAATACCAGGTTCATGGTGGCGCGAATACTGGCACCAAAATTGGCATACTTTTTAATCATGTCGGTGGCTAGTGCATCAGAAGGCCGGGTGGCACGCACAATATCGACAGCATAGCGGCTCAGAGAATCAGAGATAGGCACTTCTCTTACCAGGCTTTGAAACTTGATGATTTCTTCTGCCGTGGTGCAGGCTTTTACCGGAGGCATCTCGACGCTTTTGGTGAAGCGATTAATAACGGCGATTTCCTGCTCTGAATCCAGATAATCAAGAATGACATTGAACAGGAAACGGTCAAGCTGAGCTTCAGGCAATGGATAAGTGCCTTCAAGTTCGATTGGGTTCTGGGTTGCCAGCACAATAAAAGGCTTGTCGAGAATATGGTTTTTACCGCGCACGGTGACCGTTTTTTCCTGCATCGCTTCCAGTAAGGCTGCCTGAGTTTTTGGTGGTGTTCGGTTAATCTCATCAGCCAGCAGTACGTTAGTGAAAATCGGGCCTTCAATAAAACGCCATTCACGTTTGCCGGTGCTTTGATCTTCTTCCACCATGTCTGTGCCGGTGATATCAGTTGGCATCAGGTCAGGGGTAAATTGTATGCGCTTAAAATTTAAGCCCAGGGCGCTTGCCAGAGTATGGACTAACAAGGTCTTCGCAGTGCCCGGCATACCCGTGATCAAACAGTGTCCGCCAACGAAGAGAGCAATCAGCAGGCTATCAACAACCTCATCCTGGCCGACAATCGTGCCGCCAATTTGTTCTCGGATATCCGCAGTTGCCTTTTGAAAGTTGGCGACTAATTCACGAGTTTCATCCGATCCAAAATCTTCTACTGCTTCACTCATATGCATAATTCCTGGTTGATTTAACTTTCTCTTCTATTTCGGCTATTTATTAGTTCAGTTTCCTGCCCTGCTCAATTCCAATAATAGTTGTTGTGCTGGCCGATATTGCGGGGCAATATCCAGCGCGGTCATTAAATAGTCCATTGATTGAGCGGGATCATTTAAAGCTTTATAAGCTGAGGCAACACGATAATTAGCAGCGGCCTGATCTAAAGGGTTTAGCGCTAGCCCGACCATATATTCCTGCAAAGCTGCTTCTGGCTGATCCAGTTCAATATACAAGTCACCAAGTTTGCCATGCGTCTCTTCATCAAAAGGGTCGGCATAATGGACGTCTCTAAATACAGCAATTGCCTCTGTCTGTTGTCCGCGGGCAATATATTCATCGGCAAGCTCCTTCAAGGCGCGGGCTGAATAACCACCAAGGTGCCAGAAAGTTTCAAGGGTTTCAAATTTCAGTTCATCTTGTTCAAGCTGAGCATGAGCCAGTGCTTTAGCAATGTAAGGGCTGTCCTGTTCAACGTATTCTGGGTAAGTAAAAATTGCCCGATTGGCAGCGGTAATGGTTTCTTCCCAAGAGCCAGCGCCATATGCCTGTGCGGTCGCTTGTAAATCTTGCTGCCAGATTTGTAAGTTATTGAGCAAGGGGCCGAATTGAATATCAATATATTGTTTAAAGTGGCGGTCAAACTCTCTATCACTGATATTCAAAGTCGTTTCAATAGCCGTGACTTCATCAGTACCTTCAACAAAGAGATAAAGCATGTCGACTATTTTGTCGTGGCCGTATTCGTCAGAGATAAACTGGAAGATTAAGCCTGCCTGCATATAGGAAACAATGACTTGCTCGTCATATGTTGGCCGCATAAATCCGTTATCTAATTCAGCAACGGGTAGAAAAGCGTCCTCGGCCATAAATTGTAATACGTATGCCGGTATTTTAATGCCAGGAATTGGGCCGGTATTCCATTCCTCATAGACTGAAATGCCTTCACTGTACCAACGCGGCACACCATGTTCTGTGGCTTCAACCGTATAAACGTGAGCCATTTCGTGCCACAGGGTTGTACCCCAGTGATAGGTTTCATTCGGGTGGCCGGTAGGTGAGTCCATGGCAAACAGATAACCAAAGGTTACGCCAAGAATGCCGACACCGGGCATGCCAATAGAGCGCACGACAAAGTCTTCATGGTTAGGAAATATTTCGACGATGACAGGTTCTTTTGCCGGGAAGTTATAACGTTCTTCAAAAATTGCCATGCTGGATTCAGCTAACTCCTGGGCATAAGGGCTTAGCACATCCACTTCATTACGATCCAGTCGTAGCACCAGTTTAGGAATACCATCACCTGCTGGCGGATTTGGAAAAGTTAGGTCAACAAAGTTTTCGGTAAAGGTATCCAGCAGGCGCATCATGTTGAGTGTTTTCGGATTAAAACCGTCACCTTCGTAAGAAGTTTCGACATGACGAATACCTTCAGTAATTTGATTTAACCGAAGGTAATTTTGACCAAGCTCCAGATGGGCCGCCCAATGATGGGGTTCGACTTCAACTGCTTTTTGATAAAATTCACCGGCTTCAGCATACCTACGCGTGATAGAGGCAAAGTATGCCGGGATGGCGTAAGCATCTCCATAAACAGGTGCTTCGTTCAGCGCTTCATCTATATAGGTTTGTACTTGGTAGGTTCTTCTGGTGACAAAAGCCAGAGCCGCTTCAAGCGCATTAAGTTGCATGTGCGGGAGGTCTTCGTCTTCGACAAGTTCCCATGCTTGATCAAGACTCTCTCGGGCCTGGTCATATAAATCTCGTTCCATGACAGAAGTAATCGACATGATCATGGCGCGTAATCTAGCACCTGGCGGGGAAGCAAAATACATTTCTACGGCTTGTAGATGAGCAGTAATTTCCTCACCATTATTACCAGAGCTAAGCGCTTCTGCCGCACCAACATGCGCCCAGGCATTATCAGGCTCAAGCGTTAATGCCTGATTAAAAAAGTTGTAAGCAGTTTGATATTGGTAGGTGCGATTATAAAGCTCACCGGTTCTAACCAGGATCATGGCATTATCAGGGCTCAATTGGGCCGCTTGTTCTAACAGCTCATCAGCTGTATACAGATCGCCTAAGGCCCACATTGCCTCCGCTTGAATTTCTGGAGGATGAACCGTGCGGACGATACTTAGATAACAGGCATTAGCGTCAAGGCTTTGGCCTGACCAATAAAGGTTGTCGCAATTTAATAAAGTTTCATTATCCAATGCGCCTAATAAATGCTCTTTGGCTTGTGTGTGTGCAGCAAACAAAATAGCACTACAAGCCACTAGCGGAGCCAGGCGGTTTATAGATTTATAAAGAGTTGCTTTCACGGCGTTAGGTTTACCTTTTTATCGATCAACTATTCACTGGTTAACTGGTCGATTTCTTCATTGATTCGGGCTGACTGTAAGATCAATGCTTGTAGTTGTTCGATATAGTCTGCATTGCTTAATTCAGTACGACGCAATTGCAAACTTTCAATCTGACGATCAATGTTTAAAACTTGCTCTTGCAGTTCAGCAACGCGAGGGTTCTCATTTGAAATCACCAGCGGGCTAAGTCGCGCTAAAGTAAATTGAGCGGCACCGTTACCTGCAATTTCAGAATGTTCAGTTGCAAGCTGGCCCTGACTTTCAAAATATTCTTCTACCTGGCGTTGGGCATAAGCAAAGGCTTCTTCAATGCTTATATTATTGTTTTTGTTTAAGTCGGCATCTTCGCTGCTCAATGCTTCAACAAAGTATTCTCCGAAGAAAGTTGCATTCTTTTCATTGCCGTTGCGGGTTGCAGTGATCAGGATTCGATTGTCATTTTCTAAGGGTTCTAGTAATGCTCCGCTGGTGCTGGAGGTGTTCAAAAGAAAATGATTTTGACCAGGAAAGGAGTCCATGATATTGAGCAGGTCATCAGTTGTGAGATCGAGTCCGGGAATATTAAATTTATACTCTTCACCATCAAAACTGCCATGACCAATTAGATAAACAGCAGCTCGATCATCCTCATTCATCGTGTTGCTGAGTTCAGAAAAATGCGACAACAGATTTTCTCGAGTAGCATTTTCTCCGTTGAAAAAAGTGATTTTTTCGGCGTCGGTTAAAGATGCTGAAGCGTCAGCGATGGTTTGGCTTTGGGAATGAAAGTTTTCCCCAAAAGCTGGCTCACCAGCAAGACCCTGGACAATGGTGACATAAAGTTCGGCGTGTGCAGACAGGGAAAACCCTGACAGAAAAAGTATGCAGCTTATTAATGTTGCTCTGGAAATTCTGTTTTCTCCCATCAAATCGTTCTCCAGCGCCTTCTTAATAACCATTCTGCAGTTTTTAATAAGAGCAGCAGAATAAAAATAATCGGGGCATCCCAGAGGTAACGGATATCTTGTTCGGTAATGCCGGCAGTGGAATATGAAATAGCCTCGGGTAGCTCATCCCATTCCTGGGCTTGCCAGTACTGGCCACCAGTTGCTGTAGCCAGGTTTTCAAGCAGGTCACGATTCTGGCGGATAGAAAAAGCTTCTTGGTTCTGCTCGTAACGAATGGCAGAGCGGGTAGAGCTGATGGGGGTGTCGCCTATACGAGAAATGGCTTCTACTGAAAACAAACCAGTATCCGCCGGTTTGAAACTGGCCTCATAGACGCCTGGCTGACTACTGGAAGGTAATAACTCTAAGGTCATTGCCGGGCCATATTGAGAAGAGACGACGGCAGAAACGGCAAGGCCCTGATTTTCTTCTGCATCCGGGTCACGCACTTGAGCGCGCACTCGAATTTCTTCATTTTCTACTGTCGTGCTTAACTCAAATGGCAGGGGTGAATTAGCGACCAGGCCACGGGCCAATTGACGCCAGAATGTTTCATGGCTCATATCTTCAAGCGGCATACTCATTTGCCAGCGCCAGGTGCCGCCAGTCGCCATGATATAGCTCTGCCCTCTGCCATAAGGCTGGGTTATTAATAGAGGCTGTAATTCACCATCAACATCAATTTCTAATAAAGTACTGGCGGCAGGCCGTAGAGGGCCAATATTCTGATAATCAGCAATATTCGGTAAATCATTCCACCGCTCAAGATTCTCTGACGGGCTGCCACTAAGTTGCAGGATAGGAGAAGCAAGACCGCTTGGGGTTGGAATAACCTTGGCTTGTTGGCGTACAAACGCGGCATCATCTGAAGGTAGTCTTGCTGGCAAAACTTCGCTAACTACTGACTCACTCCAACCGCCTAAGCCGAGACCGTTTAACCCAGCCAACATCATTAAGCTGCCGCCGCGCTCACTGACAAAATCATGAATCATTTGCTGCTGCTCTTCGCTAAATTCAGCCAGCTCTACACTGCCAATAATCAATGCGTCATAAGCAAACAATTCAGCTCGCTCTGATGGAAAGCCCTCTTCAAGTTGCGCCGGGTCATCGATACCTTGTCGATAAAACTTGTTTGGGGTAACCCGTAATAAAGTGGAGAGTTGTACGCTGGGGTCTTCATCCATGGCGCGCTGCATAAATTTATATTCCCAGCGCGGTTCACCTTCTATATAAAGGATGCGGTAATTACCATCAGGCACATCAACCACTTGCGCTCTGGAGTTATTCGCCAGATTTTTTTCACCATTAATAGGGTCAAGCGTGAAGCGTAAATCCAGCTCACCAGGCTCATTAACCTCGATATCAATGAAGGCCGTCGTCATATTTTGATCAACACTTAGCAGGATTTCTTCGGTGCTTATTAGCTCATCACCATTGTAGACTTTTACGCGAGTAAGGCCGCCCTGGTCATGAATTATGCTGACACCAGCAGTTAGCGTTGTGCCCGGCAAGGCAGACTGCGGTAACTGTATATTTGCTAGTTCCAGGTCTTCCAGAATGGTTTCACGGCCTATTCCAACCGTATGAATCGGAACGCCATAAGAAATTATTTCACTTAAGGTTGCCGCATCTATATTGCCGCTATTGTCGGCACCATCACTGATCAGGATTAAAGCACCTAATGAGGTGTTACTGGCTTCACGCAATGCTTGAACAATCGACCGTCCGATATCGGAGGTATCACCAGGGTTTGGCAGTGCAGAGAAATTATCCAGTTCGATTAGCTCTTCAGCGAAAGCATAAGGCAGGATGTTATAAATATCGGCGAGTTGTGCAAGGCCTTCTTCTGAAAGTAAGGCCTGCGCTTGCGCCATGCGTGTTTCGCCATCGTCAATCAAGGCCATGCTGGCTGAGCTGTCTAATAAAATAGCGACTGCATTTTCGCCACCAACTAAGCGTTCAGTTACCAGTGCTGGCTGCCATAGAACAAAAAGTACCAGCCCTATCATTAGAGCCTGGAGCCCTCCGATACTGACAAGCTGATAGACGTTAAGAACTTTGCGTTTCCAGACCAGCATAAAAAGGCAAGCAGCAAGGAAAGTAACCGCTAGTGCATATAACAGCCAAAGCGGCCAAGTATTGGCCAGGATGAATTCACTTTCATTGTAAACAGCGGGGGAATATTTGAAAAAAAATTCGTACATACCGATATAAGTCGCAGTGTAGTTTAGCGGGCTCTAGGCAATCCCTTAGGTTGTAGTTATTACTGCTAAAGCTACATTCTGTGCAGCGAAGGCAGATATAAACATGTTTATAGCTAAAATGCTAATCCTCCAAAAAGAGGTAAAATACACATCTTGCTTCTTTAAAAGTGCAGGTTTATGGTGCAATTATAAAGTGCAAAAACTATGGTTTATTCCTGATCTAATGCTCTTTTTTTATGACTGAGAAAAGGCACATGATAGTGTCTCTGTGTGTACAGCAATTTTAAGCGTATTTTCGTATTGAAAGATGGTGATTAGAGTATGAGTTTGTGTGTTTGTGACAGTAAAAAAGACTATTCACTTTGTTGTGAGCCTTTATTAACAGGTTTAGCTAAAGCTAAAACGGTTCGGCAATTGGTTCGTTCTCGCTATGCTGCTTACGCTATTGGTGGTCAGGCTAAATATCTTTTACAGACCTGGCACCCGTCTACGGCGAGCAATATCAAAGCGGCAGAATTAAACACCAGCTCTTATAGTTGGGATTCCCTTGAAATAGTTGGGCATCAACAGAAGGGGGATTTTGGGCGGGTAGAATTTATAGCAAAGTATAAAGATGCCGAGGGCGCAGAGTATACCCACCATGAAATTTCCTTATTGCAGCGGGTAAAAGGGCTTTGGTATTACCTTAATGGCCAGGTGCTCAATCAGGATTCCTGAGTTGCTAAAAAAATACTCGACAGCTTTCCTTGCTTTGTAGATAATGCCGCACTTTTAAAAATAAGCAGCCTATATTTACGTCGCCTCTGAATGTTCAAACTCACCTTCCGCAAGACTGTTGATTCTTTTTTAAGCTTATTTGACTGGCTGTATCGCCCTGAACCTGTAGTTCGTTCTGAAGAAGAAAGTAGAAAGTTGGCAAAAGCCACCAGTTGCTTAGCGCTTTATGATTACAAAGGTTGTGTTGCGAGCAGGAAAACAAGACATGAGATTCGGCGACTGAATATAGATATAGAGCGCCGGGACATTGGTAAATGCAGTATCCATCAGGATAGCTTACTTGCTGAATTTGGAAAATTAAAGGCACCTTGCTTGCGGGTTGAAGAGAAAGGTAAGGTTCAATGGATTTCTGAACCAGAAAAAATAGTGTATTTTCTGCATGAGCGTTTTGATGTCGATGTAAAAGGCGACCATCAGCAACATCAAAAAAGTGCTTAAAACGCCTGCTTAACCTCTCTAGCTAGCCCTTTTAACTGTGCCTTCTTGCACGGTCTATCTAATCAAGTTACATTCAAAAATCACCACAGCTAAACATACAGGACTCTTATGGCAGACTCTTTACCGGCTTTAGTTATTGAGCCAGAACAAGCAGCGAATGCGTCAATAATTTGGTTGCATGGTTTAGGCGCGGATGGCCATGATTTTGAATCGATTGTTCCACACCTGGCGTTAAAAGATGGGTGTAATGCGCGCTTCATTTTTCCACATGCACCCTCTATTCCGATAAGCATGAATCAGGGTTACGTCATGCCAGCATGGTTCGATGTGCAAGCGCTAGATGGTGGTGGCAGGAATATTAATTCACAACAATTGCTTGTGTCTTCTCTGGCCGTGCATAAGTTAATCGACATGGAGATTGAAAAAGGCATTAACAGTGAACGCATTATCCTGGTTGGATTCTCCCAGGGTGGCGCGGTTAATTATCAAGCCGGGTTAACCTACGATAAACCGCTTGCGGGCTTGTTATCACTGTCTTCTTTTTTTCCAACAGCAGAAGAAGTTATTCCACATCCTGCCAATCAGAAATTACCAATATTAGTATGCCATGGCACTGAAGATAACGTGCTTGATATAACCCTTGCTGAAAAAAGTTTGGCAGCGCTTAAAGCTCTGGGTTACCAGCCTAAGTATTTAACCTACCCAATGGCACACAGTGTGTGCCCGCAACAAATCACGGATATTTCTTCCTGGCTAAATGCACAACTTTGAAGAAAGTTAAACACAAGCTTGATCAACATCAAGCTTGTGTTTATGAGTAGCCAGAGAAGGTGCAATCCCTATACATAGTGTGATGAAATTCAATCATTCTCTTGCAGCTGAGTATATGGGTGAAATTGATGGGTGATCTTTGTTTCGAACCAGAAGGCTTTATTTGTTCGATAGAGCTAAGCGGATTAGGCCAGTGGGTGATGGGGACCAGTGGCACGCTATGGGCTTACCCGTTGGTGTTACTTATTCATGGCATTGGCTTGATGACGGTTCTTGGAGTCGTTTTTGTTTTTAATGTCCGCGTGCTTGGCTTTGCCAGTAATATTTCGCTGTCTGCTTATGACAAGCTTTTTAAAGTGGCATGGTTTGCTTTTGCCTTAAATCTGCTGTCGGGCTTGATTCTACTCGTAGGTGACTTTGGTAAATTCATAACTCAGGGGTCTTTCATGGTGAAAATGGCACTGATTATTCTGGGTGGCATTATGATGAAAGTCGTTATCAGCAGTATTAGAGATCAGAAAGCTGAAGGCACAGTTAAGTTACTTTCAGGTTTATGTCTGGTTAGCTGGTTTGGTGCCATTTGCGCTGGCCGATTAATGGCTTATTTATAAGGGGTTAACTGATGGATGCATTCGTAATTTGGATTGGGTCGTCTTGGTTGCATAACTGGATTAACCTTTCTCCGTGGGCTTATCCGGCCATGGAAATAGTTCATTTCACCGGGCTATCTATTCTTTTTGGTTCACTTTTACTGATTGATTTGCGTGTTGCTGGTTTTGCCAGCTTTATTAATATGCGTGATGCCATGAAGTTTATTCCCTGGGCTATGTTTGGATTTACGTTAAATCTGCTTTCAGGAACCGCTCTTTTCTCCTGGAGCCCTGATACCTTTGTAGCTAATGTCGGTTTTCAGTGGAAAATGGGACTGATTTTTATCGCTGGCCTTAATGCTTTATGGTTCTGGTTTGGAGAGCATACAGAGCTCGTAAAACTAGCAGATGGCGAGCAGGCTGCGCCGGCCGCTAAAGTTATTGCTATTGTTTCTTTAATCTTATGGCTGGCAGTCATTAGTGTTGCTCGTTTTATGGCATTTTTATAACAGTTATTAACTGTTTTTAACCCGTTAACCTGAACACTCCAGGCCTATGCCTGGAGGGATTTCAAGAGTAGCAGCTCTCTTTATAGCCTTGGTAAAAACTTGATTCTAAAATGGATGTAGTTTACTTTAGCGCCTGCATTTCAAGCGTGAATGCATTTCAACTTTAGGGGAGCAAGGTTCAAAATTAAAACGCATTATTTTTTTGATCCCTGCTAATTAATAAAAGCTGTATAATTCAAAGGCAGCTTAACAATAAATAAAGGTTCACCGATGGATTTTGATTTTGGGTGTCTAGAGCCAGTTGGCTTTGTTTGTTCAATTGAGATGAGTAGTGTGGGGCTATGGCTGACTGGGGCAACCGGTAATTACATGGCCTATCCGATTACACTCTCGGCGCATGGTTTGGGCATGATGACGGTAATGGGTGTGGTTATTGCTTTCAATATGCGTGTTCTCGGCTTTGCTAAAGATATTTCTATTTCAGCGTATGACAGATTGTTCATGGTTGGCTGGGCAGGTTTTATGCTTAACCTGGTTTCTGGCTTACTGCTGCTAACCGGTTATTTTTCTACTTATATCTTTCAGGGTTCTTTTCAGCTMAAAATTGCTTTTATAGTGCTGGGTGGCATCTTAATGAAGGCAATCATGAGCGGCATCAGAAACGGTCGTGATGAAAAATTAACGATGCTGTTGTCGGTGGTATGTTTGGCCTCCTGGTCTGGTGCTATTGTTACCGGTCGTTTGATGGCTTATTTACAGTAAGGGGCAGATCATGGAATTTATACAACCACTTTTTGACTGGCTAGGAACGTCCTGGTTAGGTGTTATAAGTAGAGAGTTATCYTGGGTTTTTGTTGCCGCGGAAACGGCTCACTTTTTTGGCTTATCACTTCTTTTTGGCTCATTGTTAGTTATTGACCTGAGAGTTGTTGGCTTTGCGCGTTTTATCAATATGCAAGCGGCGATGAAGTTTATTCCGATTGCGATGGTTGGGTTTGCTATTAATATCATGTCGGGAATTACGTTTATAGCGTCTAACCCTGAGCGTTATGGGCCTAATATAGCCTTCCAGTGGAAAATGGGCCTGGTGCTTATTGCTGGACTGAATGCGCTTTGGTTCTGGTTTGGTGAGCATAAGGCATTAAGTCAGCTCGCCGATGGTGAAGATGCGAAATTCCAGGCTAAAGTTATCGCAGGATTGTCACTCATTATTTGGGTAATCGTTATTATACTTGGACGCTTTATGCCTTTTGTTGAATAAGGGATAAAAGACTAAAAGTAGTAACAAAAAAGAGAGCTTCGGCTCTCTTTTTTTTGAAAGTTTTTTAAGATGTTTATGCTAAATGCTGAAACAGTTAACCCTGCTAAGTAGTAAGAGAGTTGTGGGTGAGGAGAGCAAGCGAGCGAACCACAGGTTTGCTTCTGCAATTAAAAAAGCTAAAGGAGGGAGTGAATTATTTCCGCGACAGGCTTAAACAATTACAGCCCTAATCTGAAGTAGGGCCCGAAATAAAAATTAAGTGAAAAACGCCGCCAGACAAACCAGTAAAACCATGCCAAACATCACCCACTTCAAGACGAATTGAGGAACCTTTATAGCAAATTGCACACTCGCCATGGCGCCTATGACCATGCCGATCGCCAGAACTAATCCGGGTATCCATTGCACCTGATTACGTAGCACATAAACAGTTAAAGCAATCACAGTCACTGGAACGGTAATCGCCATTTTCAGTGCATTAGCACGTACCAAGTCATAGCGCAGGCCGCCAGCCAGTGCTGCAATAAGAATAAACCCAACACCGGCCTGGACAAAGCCACCATAAAGGCCTGCTATGAAAAGTCCAAACCATGCTATCGGGCGTTCTTGCAGGTTATAAACAGGGGTGCCAGCTGGAGGTGCAACCACTGAAGGTCTAACAAGCATAATCAATGCCATGCCCAGCATGGTAACTAATAGTGCTGGCTTTAAAAATGTAACGGGTAGATATGAAGCCAGCAAAGAGCCAATTAAAGAGCCGCTCAATGTTGGTATCAAGGTAGGTATTATAGAAGCAGGTTCTAGTTTGCCTTTCTTATAGAAGCTTCGGGATCCAGCAATGGACTGTAAGAGTATACCAACTCGATTGGTGCCATTCGCGATATCAGCGGGCATGCCTAATATCATTAGGGCCGGCAAGGTCAGCATTGAGCCTCCACCGGCAATGGTATTAATAAATCCGGCGAGAATACCTGAAACAATCAATAGGGAAATAAATAGAAAACTTAGCTCATACTCCATGGCGACATTATCTCAGACCACCGCATATTTAGACACCTTGTCTTATCTGACTTAAATCAAGCCCACTTTACAAAAAGGAATTAGAATAAGGGTGTAAGAAGAGATTAAAAGGAGAGGTTCTTATGAAAAAGCTATTTTTACTGGCGTTGTGTATTTCAGTTTTACTATTAAGTGCGTGTCGCATTTATCCGGATTATGCGAATGACTTTAGGTTCCCAATTTTAAGGGGTGATATTGAGCGCGGCCAGCAAGCTTTTGCTTCTTTAGGGTGTATTCAATGCCACACGGTGGAAGGCGTAGAATTGCCAGTATATCCAGGGAGCAGGCCCTTTACAGTGGTGCTTGGAGGCGAGCTAATATTTGCCAAGACTTACGGTGATATAACCACATCCATTATTAACCCGGATCATGTGTTATCTGACCAGTACCTTGATTTATTGCCGCGTGAGCAAAGAAGTAGAGTGAACTCTTCGCCTATGTATTTAAACGAAGATATGAAAGTAACAGAATTGATTGATATTGTGGCGTTTTTGAATTCAAGATATCGCTTGTTACCTGGATATACAGAATATTATTATTAGACCTTGAAATTGTAGAAAAGGGGACTAGATTAAGAGTGCCGGTCTTGGTAAAAGTCGCGATTTAGGGAGATAGGTCGGTTAATAGACTGGCTAGTGAGCAGGCTAATAGGTAGACCAGGCCAGTGGAGGATGTAGCAGACTTTTAGGAAAGGTGGTAACATTTCGCGCCCCGCGTAGTCTACATAGGTAGATTTGAACGTATTACAGGGCAAGCGTTAGAAGGTGAAGGTAGCGATTCAGGCTAAATAAGCTTTATAACTGCGAAAGTAACGAATAAATATTAGTAAATATCAGGAAGTTGGTGCATAAAAAATGACTGGAAAAGTATACAAAGCAGCAGAAGGCAGCATAAAAGGAAAGGGCCTGAGTGTTATTGACACTATGGTGCCTGGCCGCGACCTGAATGCCTATATTACTGCGGTCAATCGCATCCCTATTCTAACTGCTGAAGAAGAGTTGGATCTGGCTAACAAATATTACTACCACGAAGATATTGACGCTGCACGTAAGTTAGTGCTTGCTCACATGCGTTTTGTAGTCTATATGGCTAAGAGCTATTCTGGTTATGGCTTGTCAGAAGCAGACCTGATTCAAGAAGGTAATGTTGGCTTGATGAAGGCCGTTAAACGTTTTAACCCGGAAAAGGGTGTTCGCTTGGTATCCTTTGCTGTGCATTGGATTAAAGCCGAAATGCACGAATTTATTTTGCGCAACTGGCGTATTGTTAAAGTTGCGACCACTAAGGCTCAACGTAAACTGTTTTTTAACCTAAGAGGCTCGAAAAAGCGTCTTGGCTGGTTCAGTCAAGCAGAAGCTGACAAGGTTGCAGCAGATTTAGGCGTTGACCCTAAAGTAGTTATGCAGATGGAAGGTCGTCTTGGCGCATATGATGCCTCATTCGATGGCGCACCCGATGCAGATGACGATGACGTGGTAGTTGCACCATCTCAGTACCTGGAAGATACTCGTTATGACCCGGCACGTAATGTCGAAGATGAAGACTATGCTCAATCCAGTACAGATAACCTTTATATGGCGCTGGAAGGCCTAGATGATCGCAGCAAAGATATACTTGCTCAGCGTTGGTTAAGTGATAAAAAAGCCACATTGCATGAGTTAGCAGATAAATATCATATTTCTGCAGAGCGCATCAGGCAACTGGAAAAGAACGCTATGAATAAAGTGAAAGCTCGATTGGAAGCATAACGAGCATTTACATGAGTGTGTGATTTATGAAGCCGCCATATTAAGGCGGCTTTTTTGTGTCTGAAAGATTAAACTGGGAAAATGATGGAACGATTTATTTTATATGCAGCGATTAATGGCTTCGTAGTAGTCGCATTTGGTGCTTTTGGTGCGCATGGACTAGAAGGTATTCTTACTGAGGCTAGCCTTGGCACCTGGAACACTGCGGTGCTTTATCAGATGTTCCATGTTGTTGCGCTAATTTTGGCTGCGTTGCTTTGTCATCTATTTCCAGCGTCCAAAAGTTTTAGCCGCAGCGGCTATTTATTCCAAACAGGCATCGTTTTATTTTCAGGAAGTTTGTATTTACTTGCTTTAACCGGGATAAGCCTCTTTGCCTATATTACGCCACTAGGCGGTGTTGCCTTCTTATTTGGCTGGGGCTTAATTGTTTACGGTATTGTGCGTAGTCGGTCTAAATCGTGACGGATACAGAAAAGCATTTACGCACAATTAAAAGTTATGTTGTGCGTGGGGGCCGCTTAACACCGGCACAACAAAAAGCGCTGAAAAATCTGTGGCCGGCTTTTGGGCTGAACAGAAAACAGGGGCTTATTAATAAGACTGAAATTTTCACGAACAATAATCCCCTGGTTTTTGAAATTGGTTTTGGCATGGGGGGCTCACTGGTACAAATGGCGAAAGAAAACCCTGCACAAAATTTTATTGGTGTAGATGTGCATCCCCCAGGTATCGGCACCATACTGCGTAAACTTGAAGAAGAAGAGTTAACGAATGTAAGGGTGTACCAGGATGATGCTAACTTGATCCTGCAGGAATGTATTCCTGATGAGTCGCTTGATATCGTACAAATATTTTTCCCTGATCCTTGGCATAAAAAACGGCATCACAAGCGGCGCCTAATTCAAACAGAATTTATTATTGAACTGTTGCCGAAAATAAAAAAGAACGGGTTGATTCATTTGGCGACGGACTGGATGAATTATGCTGAGCAAATGATGGAAGTGTTGAGCGCAACCAGTGCGCTTGAAAACCAATTTGGTGTTGGAAACTTTGCCTTGGGAGATAGGCGGCCAGCCACAAAATTTCAGCGTCGCGGTGAAAGGCTTGGGCATGGGATGTGGGATTTGATGTTTTTAAAAAGCTAAAGTAGTTTAGCAAGAGACACGTTACTTTTGTTCAAGTGCAGTCAACACGCTTTCTGATTCAGTGACCCAGCCAAAAATATTTTCAAAATTCCAGCGGGTAGCTTCGCCACAAAAGTCTGGGCCAGTATGATTGACAGCATCCTCAATCAGTATTGGCCAGTACTCTGCAAAAAATGCGTCACGGCCAGTGCTTTCTACGCACACATTGGTTGCAATACCTGTGAGGAATAAATAGCGGATATCTTTACTACGAAGATAATTATCTAAATTAGTGCTAACAAACCCACTGTAACGCGGCTTCCGAATTATTATTTCACCCGCCTGAGGTTTGAGCTCATCTACAATTTGCCAATCCCAGCTTCCATCAATAAGCACTTTTCCTGCATATTCTGGTTGTTCACGCATAAGCTTCATGCCAAGTTCCTTATGGTAATTCGGTGATGTTGGCCCGCCGGCATCACTCAGGTCTGCCTTATAGGTCATAGCCAGGTAGATAACCTCTACATCAGCATGGCGTGCTGCAATTAATAATTTTTGGTTAACTTGTATGATGGATGCTGCGGCTGAAATATCTGCACCGGTTAAATCTAACATGCCACCGGGTTTCGCAAAGGCATTCTGCATATCGACAACAATTATGGCTGAACGCTTTAAATCTATATCGATATTTTCAGGCTGAGCGTTAAGTGTTGTCATTATGATTTTTTCTCTCTTGTTTCAGTAGAGCCACCAAATTTTTTCCAGTTGCCATAGCCGCCGTCAATATGACAGGCATTTTTTAAACCCATGTCTTGAAGTGTGGCAGTAGCAAGTGCTGAACGCCAACCTGACTGGCAATAAAAAATGAATTGCTTATCTTCAGCAAACACCGGCTTGAAGTAAGGGCTATCCGGATCAATCCAGAATTCCAGCATCCCCCGTGGCGCATGAATAGCACCAGGAATTGTGCCTTCGCGCTCAAGTTCGCGTACATCACGGATGTCTACGAACTGCACGTCTGGCTGTCCTAATTTTTCTTTGGCTTCATCTAAAGAAAGCGTTTGTATCTTTGCATTCGCTTCTTCTACCAGTTGCTTACAACTTTTTATCAGTACCATATTAGCGCCATAGTTAGTTCTTATTTTTATTCTTACAAAATTACTATATCAGTATGAAGCACCATCAATTTTTTTAACAGGCACCTCTTTATACAGTTCTGGTGCAGCCATACGAAAATTTATTGCACATATTATTTCAGGGCATAATTCAGTTGTTGTGTAGTGTGTAATGCAACCACAATTTTTACAGCGTTGAAAGTCTACCTCCTTATCTCCCCAGAGGTAAGAATCAGAGCCTTCGCCTTGAATTGAAATAGAAACCAGTTCAGGCGGGTAATAGCCCCATAAGGCATTGTACCWCCTACAAATAGAGCAGTTACAATCTCCAAGGTATTCGGGCAGTTGCTTTACAGTAAATTCAA
Source organism: SAR86 cluster bacterium (assembly GCA_002746215.1). Taxonomy (GTDB): domain Bacteria; phylum Pseudomonadota; class Gammaproteobacteria; order Pseudomonadales; family Pseudohongiellaceae; genus UBA5109. The sequence goes on along the minus strand of NVWI01000001.1, from coordinate 177,120 downwards.
TATTCCCACAATGACACTTCAATACAATTGACATTAATAAGCCCCACCCTTTTTTTTAGCTTCAGGATTTAAAATTGGCGCCTAATGCCCACATAAACGACACGAGTCTGTAGCCGTAGAAGGTGAATTTAATGCGCTCGTTAGGCTATGATTTTCAGCGCAATATAGGGCGCAATATTCAAAACGATTATCGCAATTTTGTATTGCGCCAAATACTGAAAATAGGCCCTACCCAAATCCTTTTCATCTAACCCAAATAGTTTGGAATGGATCGCTGCAATAGTATCGCGCATTGCAACCACTCCAAGGGTTGAAAGCAAAAGGACAGCGACGTTAATAACAGTTGTCCAGCCGAGAAGTTCTGTAAGTACTTCTATTGTTATCATCACTTATCTCCTGATTTTTGGTGTTAATCTGAATAAGAGTTTACACCTAGCGCCGCCGAACAGCTTTGCCTTGTTAGTGCATTTTGTAACTTGTGTATATGATGGTAATATACACAAATGGTTGATTTAGCACAAATTGAGGGTTTTGACTGGGATGATGCGAACACTCTCAAAATTACTGAGAAGCACAATGTAATGCCTTCTGAGGCGGAGCGAATTTTTTTTAATGAGCCATTGCTTTTAATGGATGATTTTAAGCATAGCCAAAGGGAGCAGAGGTTCCATGCTCTTGGTATTACAGATGATAGGCGATTATTACATGTGACATTTACTTTACGGGCAAAAGGCACGTTAATCAGAGTTATCTCTGCTCGTGATATGCATCGTAAGGAGAGGAAAATTTATGAATAAGTTGAAAGAAATCCCTAAATTTAAAACAGAAGATGAAGAACGCTCCTTTTGGGAAACACATGATTCAACCGATTACCTWGACTGGAGCAAGGCCAAAGCGGTCAGATTTCCGAAGCTGAAACCATCTACTAAAACCATCTCACTTAGGTTGCCTGAGTCTTTGTTAGACAGTATTAAAATTGAGGCCAATAAGCGTGATATGCCATACCAGTCTCTCATCAAAGCTTGGCTTGTGGAGGATGTTGAGGAGCAGCGTATTAGGCGCTAATGTTGAAATAAATGGCGCAGAGATGCGTAGCAGCTTTGCGTCTGGTGGAAGCCCTTTAGGGCTGGAACGAATTTGATTGGCTTATTATATTGTTCTTGTTCAATAAAAAATATTTATTTTTATTCTATAACCCTAGCTGAAAGACTAGCTCTGTCTAACACCTTCCCTGATAGGATAACCATTTCAATTGAATCAAAAGCCCCGATATCTTTCGTAGGATCTTCTGACAACAGTAATAAATCGGCCTGCTTACCTACTTCAACCGTACCAATTTTATTCTGCAAACCAAATAATTCTGCATTTTTAATAGTTGCTGCCTGGAAAAATTGTATTGGCGTTATCCCCGCTTCTTGCCAACGTTGCATCTCTAGCCTGCCATTAAAACCTGGTGGATTTGCAAAGGTAACATCACTTGGAGTATCACTGCCAAAAAGTAAGAGTCCTCCATTTTTAGATAAATATGAAAATGCATTATTGACTCTTGCAATAGGCACAGCATCTAATTCTTCCCAGGCATCAGATTCAAGAAGTCTTGCTACAAAAGGTAGGTTTGCCATGCGATTTCGAAACCATTGTCCATCTTCTGTCGCATACCATTCGATTAAGCTTTGAGGTAATGCGTTTTTCAATTCTGCTTGAGAAAGATAATTCGGGTCGTGTAAGTCTCTTTCACCATAGAGGACTTGTATGGTAGGTTGCCAACCAATGCCTTGCTCTATTATTCCATCAAGAATTTGAGTCACTTCCTCATTTAGCTCAATGGCACTGGGATCATCCCATGTCCAAAGGCCATGGACTATAGCATCCACTCCTGTTAGCACACCAAAGTTTTGTGCAGATTGAGAATTCGCATGCAGTAATACGGGTATATCCATTTCGTGTGCTGAATTAACAAGCTCTTGGATTAGCCCTATAGTTGGCGTAGGCAAATCTTTTTGAGCCCCAAAACCTGTCTCATAATGACTTTTTACACAAATAGCCCCTTCAGCCTTCATTTTCCTAACAACTGCTGCAGGGGTGTGCTCTAAAGGATCAATATCTTCGGGAAATTGCTCTGCTCTTAACTCATCGAAAAGGAAATAAGGCATAACTTGATAACGTAGTGGTTGTGGAATATTGCTCATAGGATAACCATCTACAATAGGTGCTGCCCCACAGAAATAGGCTTGTGGGCGAATTTCCTGATCATTCCAACTGGCGATTAATTCAGAGTTAGACATTAAGTCGATAACTGTAGTAAACCCGYAATAGAGGTAACTTTTAGGGAATTGCTCTTGAGCATGCTTTGCAATATCTGGATAAGCTTGTTCATGCTCAAAGAACATTCCCGGAACTCCGTTGAGGTGAGTATGACCATCAATCAAACCAGGAGATAGAAAATGATCTGTTGCATCAATCACTGCATGTTCTTCAAGCCCTACTACAGAAAGAGCTTGCCCAATTTCTATTATTCGATCATTACGAATAAGTACATCCATGGGGATTGAGGGGGCTTCTCTTTCGGCTGAAACAATTGTGACATTTTGAATCAGAATTTCTCCACTTCGATCTATAGAAGTATTGATCTTACTCTGTTTACTACATCCAACACTGATAAGAGAGCTTGTTAGACAACCAAGAAAAATAACAATATTAATTTTTTTCATAAAATTAAAATCCTAAAATATTCTTCATTTAAATTATCTCTATACGTCAGGTTGTCTGCAAAGACGTAATAGCTGTATACCGTGCCAGCACGGTTTATTTTTTATGATTTYTCTACATTGTGCTACTTATTGATTGTTAAAACAATATTATGGAATGAAAAAATAAAATGTAGAAAGCGTGCACGCCCGACATTTAAAATTAGCTGGCGCGGTATTTATTAGTGTGGTTTTAATTGTTTGATTTTTAATATAAAAAGATTGGGGTGGTGAGTAAGCCGTGCATGTACGGCTTAAAAGTGCACCATTATTTTGATATCTTCTTAGATATGGCTTAATTTTTCACCATATTTTCTTCTTATTATTCTGTCCAGAATCGGTGCCCGTAGGTTTTTAACCAGTCTTTTAAATCTTTATAATCCGGGCAAACTGTAGCAACCGTTTGCCAGAACTTTTTAGAATGATTCATGTGTACCAGGTGACTACTTTCATGCGCAATTAAATAATCAATCACGGGTTTGGGTGCCATCATGGTTAGCCAGTTATATTGAATGGTGCCATCAGAGCAGCAGTGTCCCCATTTGGTTTTGGTTTTTCGGAACACGACTTCTTTTAAGCGTTCTTCCACGCCAAGTGCTCGAGCGGTTTTTATTGTTTGTGTCGTCATGTATTCACTGGCCTGGAGCTTGAGCCAGTTAGAGAAATGCTTTTCTAATGCTTGGGGTTCATTGCTGCGAGTGTAAATTAACAGGCGGTCATCTGTAACTTCTACTTTAGGTCGGCCTGCGTAAATTACTTCGATACGGCGGGGTTTGCCGAAGAACATCACTTCATAGCCATCGGTAATAACCAGCTTTTGGGTGAGCTTTACTTCCTGTTCAGTGAGGTGTTTTTTAATCCAGGCCTGCTTTTGAATTAAAAACTGATAAACATCCACTTCCGGCATAAAATCAGGGGATTTAACCTCAACTTTCCCACTTTTAATAATAATAGATAGTGTTTTGCGTTTTGAGCGCGTTATTTCAAAATCAAAGGGGAAAGTGGGATAATTATCCAATTTTATAAGCTAAATTCAATATTGGGTGGGATTATTTTATAAATAGCAGGTTTATGCGGCCATTTTCTTTCTGGCTCGCATAATCTGGCCAACGGCGTTTAACAGGGCGTTCACTGAAGAGGTGACGATGTCTTCATTGATCGCTATTCCGGTAAAACGTTCATTCTCATACTTAAGTTGAATATAGGTCACCGCTTCAGCTGTCGAGCTTTGGCTAAGGGCATGTTCGCCATATTCTTGTACCTGAAATTCTATGTCTAAGGTGCTTTGTAAGGCATCGGTAAAAGCCGCAAGCATACCAGAGCCTTGTCCGTGCACATGAAATTCTTGCCCCTCTAAGGTGATCGACGCTGAAACTGTTTCTTTATCACCACTTTTTTCTATAGTGAAGGTTTTCAAGACAAGCGGTGAAGGCAAGCTCAAATAGCGTTGCTCAAATAATTGCCAGATTTCTTTAGGCGATATTTCCTGACCACTGTCTTCGGCGGCTTTTTGTACAACACGGCTAAATTCAATTTGTAACCAGCGTGGTAATTGATAGCCATATTCATTATCAAGCACATAGGCAACACCGCCTTTGCCGGATTGGCTGTTTACCCGGATGACATCCTGATAGGTGCGTCCAACATCGCGAGGATCAATTGGTAAATAAGCAATTTCCCAGGGCTCGCCTTCTTTATAAAGATTAAGGCATTTTTTAATGGCATCCTGATGACTGCCAGAAAAAGCGGTAAAGACTAAACTGCCTGCATAAGCTTGGCGTGGATGCACATCAATTTTTGTGCACTCTTTCACCACAGAGCAAATGCGGTCCATATCGCTAAAATCCAGTTCTGGGTCAATGCCCTGGCTGTACATATTCATGCCCATGATAACGACATCCAGATTGCCAGTGCGTTCGCCATTGCCAAGCAAGGTGCCTTCTACGCGTTCTGCACCGGCCATCAAGCCCAGCTCAGAAGCGGCAACACCGCAACCACGATCATTATGTGTGTGCAGGCTGATAATAACTGAATCGCGATTTTTAACCTGCCTGCAAAACCATTCAATTTGGTCGGCATAAACATTTGGCGTAGCTGCTTCGACCGTTGCGGGTAGATTCAGGATAACCTTGCGCTCTGGCGTTGGCTGCCAAATATCAGTAACGGCATCGCAAATTTCAACAGCAAAGTCGAGTTCGGTGCCGGTAAAGCTTTCGGGGGAATATTGAAAGAACCAGTCGGTTTCAGGCGCTGCTTGCGCGCCGCGCAATACATCTTTAGCGCCGTTAACGGCGATATCGATAATCCCAGCTTTATCAAGTTTGAAGACTTTCTCGCGCTGCACTACTGACGTCGAGTTATACAGATGCATGATGGTTTTTTTAGCACCTTTCAAGGATTCAAAGCTACGTTGAATCAAGCCAGTGCGAGCCTGAGTTAACACCTGAATAGTGACATCATCAGGGATCTGATTTTCTTCAATCAACCAGCGCACAAAATCAAAATCGGGTTGTGATGCCGCGGGAAAGCCTACTTCTATCTCTTTAAATCCAACATCAACCAGTAAGGCAAACATCTTCTTCTTTTGTGCAACAGACATGGGCTCGATCAGAGCCTGATTCCCGTCTCTCAAATCAACGCTGCACCAGGTCGGTGCTTTGTTGATGACCTTGTCCGGCCAGGATCTGTCTGGCAATTGAACAGGTTGAAAGGCTTTGTACTTTGTATGGTTATAGCGACTCACGATCTAGCTCCACTTCCATCGTTAGTTGTTTGTTGCGAGGTAGGCATTGTACAAGAACTTTAACGCTAGGATATTGCTAATATTGTGGTAATTTAACTATAAAGATAATATATATAGCTAGTTATTTATTATAATTGGGTAATTGTGCTAATTTAATAATATAATGAAGCATATATAGTATTATTTGGGTGATGCAGGGTCGGGGTTAGGTATGGATTTAGATAGAACAGATAAACGCATACTGGCTGAATTGCAGAAGAATGGGCGCATCAGTAATTTGGAGTTGGCCGACGCCATTGGCCTGTCTCCATCGCCATGTTTGCGGCGGGTTAAGCAGCTTGAAGATAACGGTATTATTGAAGGTTATACAGCCTTATTGAATGCCTCCAATTTAGATTTAAAACTGACGGCACTTATTCAGATCAATATGGATAAGCATACGCCTGATCGCTTCGAGCATTTTGAAAAGTCTATTAAAGTCTACCCCGAAGTATTGGAATGTTTATTGATAGCGGGGCAGTCGGCAGATTACCTGTTAAAAGTAATCGTGCAGGATATGGAGGTGTATCATGATTTTCTGCTGAATAAAATTACCAAGATTCCTGGTGTGGCCGATGTACATTCCAGCTTTGTGCTGAGACAGGTTATCAACACAACAAAGTTACCGATTGAGAATATTTAGCAGAATTGTAAGCAACAAGTTTAAGTAAATAATCAATTTATTCCAAACGATCAGCCTGTGATATAGTCTCTGCCCCGTTAAAAAAGTGTTGAGAAATAGAGCGGGGTATTAAGGCAGGGTTATGGCAAGTATCTTTACTAAAATTTTAAACCGTAAAATTCCAGGACATTTTGTTTGGGAAGATGAATTATGTTTTTCCATAATGACCCTTCAGCCAATTAGAGAAGGTCATCTCATGGTCATTCCAAAGCTTGAAGTAAATCATTGGGATGATGTGTCTCCTGAAACTGCTGCGCATTTAATGCTGGTGGCACAAAAAATTGCCAAGGCAATTAAAGGGGTTATTCCTTGTAAAAGAATTGGTTTATCAATAGTTGGTCTTGAAGTTCCGCACACTCACATTCACTTAATTCCGATAGATAATATGGGCGACCTGGATTTTAGTCTGGCACAAGAAACTGCTCCAGAAAGGCTGGCAGCTATTGCTGAAAAAATTAAAAAATCACTACAGGCTACAGGTTATTCTGAGGCAGACGTTTAAGTTTTACACAGATGAGTTCCGCTAAAGACAATATTTTTCTTTATGATGATGCATTAGTAGATTTTGTTTTCGATGACAAAGTCGCTAGTGTATTTACCGATATGGTCAATCGATCTGTGCCGGGCTATGCACTAATCGTAAGAATGATCAGTGTTTTGGCTGAGCAATATGCACGTAAAAATACGCGGCTTTATGATCTAGGGTGTTCGTTAGGTGCTGTTACTTTTTTATTGCAACAACTTAAATTGGATAATTGCAGCATCGTTGCTGTCGATAATTCTTCAGCAATGATTAAGCGCTGCCAGGAATCCTTAGCACTCAACCTTACGACTGAAGCCTTGCCAGTAGAGTTGCGCTGCGAGGACATTCAACAAACAGAGTTGTCAAATGCTTCTGTTGTGGTATTAAACTTTACCTTGCAATTTATTGCCCCTGAGCAGCGTGACAATATCATTCAAAAAATATATGACGCGCTTGTGCCCGGCGGAATATTAATCATATCTGAAAAAATAATTTTCACAGAAAACGAAAAAAATAAATTATTTATCGACTTGTACCATCAGTTTAAAAAAGCCAATGGATATTCAGAGTTGGAAATAAGCCGCAAACGTTCTGCGCTTGAAAATATTTTAATGCCTGAAACTATTGCGCAACATAATGAAAGAATAAAAGCAGTAGGATTTACACTTTTTGAACCCTGGTTCCAATGTTTTAATTTCGCGTCTATGTTTGCTGTAAAATAGCCAGCTGTTAAATAAGTTAAATACTATGCATTCCCCTCAAACTATCTTTGATTATTCTGAATTAAAAGCAAAAGTAAAAAACACCAAGCTTGCCAGGTTGGTAGCTGTGGTGCCTGATACTTTTCTGGCGCAAATTAATCATGGTGATTTCCCTGCCTGGAAGCAAGTTTTGGATGCCTTGCCTGAACTTTCTCCACAATCTTTTGAATTGGATCAAGAGCTACGAGTCGGTTCGGCTGAACAATTAAATGATGCTGGCAGGGGTGATTTAAAAAACTTATTGCTGGGTTTACAACCCTGGCGTAAAGGGCCAATTAATTTATTTGGTTTGGACATAGATACGGAATGGCATTCAGATTGGAAATGGGATCGACTGAAAAATAAGATCAGCTCACTTAGCGGTAGAAAAGTGTTAGATGTCGGCTGTGGTAATGGTTATCACTGTTGGCGAATGGCTGGCGCTGGGGCAGAACTAGTTATTGGGGTTGACCCTCATTTGCTCTTTAGTATGCAGTATTGGGCTATTCGACATTTTCTTAAAGAACCGTCAGTTTATGTTCTGCCCCTGTCTTTAGAGGCTGTTCCGGACAAGTTGGAGGCATTTGATACAGTTTTCTCCATGGGCGTGCTTTATCATCGCCGTTCCCCCATTGATCATCTATATGCTTTGAAAGATTGTCTGCGTAAAGGCGGGGAGCTGGTACTGGAAACACTGGTGATTGAAGGCGAAAGGGGAATGTCTTTAGTGCCGGAAGAGCGTTATGCAAGGATGCCTAATGTCTGGTTTTTGCCGACTTGTGCCACGCTGGAGAGCTGGTTACTGAAAGCCGGTTATAAAAATATCAGATTAATAGATGTTGCTGTCACCTCGGTTGATGAGCAACGCAGCACACAGTGGATGAAATTTGAATCTTTACCGCAGGCATTAAATAAGCAAGACCCATCAATAACCATTGAAGGATTACCGGCGCCTAAGCGAGCAATTTTTATTGCTGAAAAATAACTCGGCTCAGAGCAATTTACAGGTTCAAACTTGGTTAAAAATTGTTTATTCTAAAAAGGCAGTTTCACTTAATCCACTAATGATGTGAATGATATTAAAGTTCGCCTAAACAAGCCTGAAATGAAAGTTTCAATGTTTTGTTATTGGCACAGGGAATAAAATCATGGCTAGACCACTTCGTATAGAATATCCAGACGCGTACTATCATGTTAGTAATAAGGGAGAGTATGGAATGACTCTTTTCCCCGGCATTAAATATTATGAAGGTTTTTTAGCAGAGCTGGCTGATGCCTGTTCTCGTTTTAATGTAGAAGTTCATAGTTATTGTTTATTAAGAAATGAGTACCATTTATTGTTGAAAACGCCGGAAGGAAACTTAAGCCGCTTTATGCGTCAGCTAAATGGCCTGTATACACAATTCTATCAATCTCGAAAAAATGATCAGGGCTCGATTTTTCACTCGCGCTACAAGGCCGTTTTACTGCAAGCTCAACCTTATCTGCTCGAAGTATCGCGCTACATTCATAATTTAACGGGTTCAGCAAAGGGCAGTAAAAAGCCAACACTTACAACAAGCTGGTCTAGCATGGCAGCATATGGCAATAAGGTTAAGGCACCCGACTGGTTAGTACGTGACGATGTTTTTACTATGTTGGCTTCTGACAATTTAGCGAAAAAAAGTGCCATAGCCAAAAAAGGTGCCACAGCAAATAAAGGTGCCACAGCAAATAAAAGAGCCAGGCCCTATGCTAAATGTCTGGCTTTTATGGCCGAAGGGGCGACAGAGGAACTCAGCCATTTCTACACACGTAAAAACCTTCTTTCTATTTTGGGTGATGACAAATTTAAAAATGGTGTCAGGTCTAAAGCAGATCCGGCAAAACCACGAGGCATTGGTAAAGGCAAGTTGGCAAGGCTGCGGCCATCTATGAAAAAGGTAGTGGCTGCAGTAGCTAAACACTTCAAAGTGAATGAACGCAGTATTTATCAGGCAGCTCGCGGGCCGAGCAGTAAAAATATCCCGCGTTGGGTAGCTATGCATCTTTGCCAGGAGCTTTCTGCCGTAACCTTACAGGATATTGCGAGCCGCTTTGGTTTGAAACGCTATGGCACGGTATCTACAACCGTGGGCAAGCTCCGTAAAGAGTTTCAGGCTGATCCAAAGATCCCCAAAGCCATACAGCGCTTGAGTAAACGCCTAAAAGCTTAAGTTCATCTGCTCAGCTATTTCCACTTGTATTTCGGGTGCGGGCGTATAAACTCCTGTTTTATCTTCTATTAGTAAGGCAAATCATGAAAGTAGCCGGGCAGAGTAAACAACAGGATCATCCTCTGGATTTGATTCAGTTTCTGAAAGGTTTATATGACGCGAACAGAATCAGCAAGGAAGAGTTACAAAAATTAGTTAAAGCCCGTAAGTCACCCAAGCAACATGTGCTGGTTTTTATTGCAAATCAGGAAGTTGAAGATTTAAAACACCCAGGAAAAACACTTGATCTGGAAAGCCTGACTCAAATATTAGCAGAACAGTTTGAGCAAGATTATTATCACGTTGACCCCTTAAGTATTGATGCTGCCAAAGTGACAGACGTTATGTCACACGCGTTTGCCAAGCGCCATAAAATCATGGCAGTGAAAGTCGATAGCAATGCAGTCACTATCGCCAGCGCTGAACCTAATATTTCCGCATGGGAAGAAGATTTAAGCCAGGTTCTGCGCAAACCTATCAAGCGTGTTGTTGCTAACCCACTAGAGCTGGAGCGAATAACCAACGAACTTTATCGTTTGTCGGCCTCTATCGGTTTGGCAATTTCTGGGGGCGAAGGTAATAAAAACAGGCTGGGTATTGGCAACCTTGAGCAGATGATGGAGCTTGGTAGCACTCAAAAGGAACCTGAGGCGAATGACAAACATGTTGTGAATATTGTTGACTGGTTATTGCAATATGCCTTTGAACAACGGGCCAGCGATATCCACATTGAGCCTCGGCGTGAGATCGGTAACGTTAGATTTCGCATTGATGGCTTGCTCTATACCGTTTACCAAATTCCAATGCAGGTGCTAAGTGCTGTTACTAGTCGCTTGAAGTCTTTGGGGCGAATGAATGTTGCCGAAAAGCGTCGGCCACAAGACGGTCGCTTAAAAACTAAAAGCCCAAATGGCAAAGAGATAGAGCTGCGCCTTTCTACTTTGCCAACAGCTTTTGGTGAAAAGATGGTGATGCGAATTTTTGATCCCAATGTGCTGCTGAAGTCTTTTCAGCAACTCGGCTTAGGTGACGATGACCTGGAGCGTTGGAATCAAATGACTAAACAAAAGCACGGGATTGTTTTGATAACAGGCCCAACCGGTAGTGGTAAGACGACCACTCTGTATTCAACGCTTAAATCCATAGCGACTGAAGAGGTCAATGTTTGCACGGTTGAAGACCCGATTGAAATGGTGGAGTCCAGTTTTAATCAAATGCAGGTGCAGGAAAATATTGATATGACTTTTGCCAATGGTGTCAGGGCGCTACTGAGACAAGACCCAGATATCATAATGATTGGTGAGATCCGTGATTTGGAAACAGCGGAAATGGCCATTCAAGCCGCGCTTACCGGGCATCTGGTTTTTTCTACTTTGCATACTAATGATGCACCCTCTGCAATAACGCGGCTACTGGAACTTAATGTGCCGTCTTATCTAATAAAGGCAACTGTCATTGGGGTTATGGCACAACGATTAGTTCGTGTGCTCTGCCCGCACTGTAAACAAGCCGAAACCGTAGACAAAGAATTATGGGGGCATCTGGATCAGTCATGGCAGGGTGAAATTCCGGAGCAGGTTTATACAGCTGATGGCTGTCGGGAGTGTCGAGATACCGGCTTCCAGGGCAGGGAAGGGATTTATGAAGTGATGCCATTGAGCGAAGCATTGCAAGGCTATGCCGAAAACAGGGAAGACTTATCTAAACTCAGGCAACAAGCTTATAAAGAAGGGATGTCTAGCCTTAGACACAGCGGCGCTATGAAAGTCGCCGCTGGTATAACGACAATTAACGAAGTATTCAGAGTTGCACCTGAGGCAAATTAAACGCGTTAGTTATCATTTGTTAAACAGGGCTTATTGATGAAACAAATCAATTTCCTGGGAGCGCAAAAGTGAAAGTGTTAATTATCGGTCCATCATGGATAGGTGACATGGTGATGGCGCAGTCCCTGTTCCGATGTTTACATGCCCTTGATTCTCAAACTGTCATTGATGTGCTTGCCCTTGATTGGACTCGTGAGTTGCTGGCTCGAATGCCAGAAGTTAACCAGGCTATTACCATGCCCATCGGCCACGGCAAGTTAGCGCTTGGTAAGCGCCGCCTCTTAGGTAAAGCATTACAAGCTGAGGGCTATCAGCAAGCCATAGTATTGCCTAATTCCTTTAAGTCGGCACTAATCCCCTTTTTTGCAAAAATTCCCAAGCGCACAGGCTGGCGTGGTGAAGCTCGTGGCTGGTTATTAAATGATTGCCGCAAGCTGGATAAACAACGATACCCTTTAATGGTGGAGAGATTTGCTGCCCTGGGTGTTCCAGCGAATTTTTCTTTGTCAGAACCAGCTTTGCCAGAGCCATTGTTAAGGCCGGCGTTGAAAGTATCGACTGATACCCAAGCTGTGCTTGATAAATTTGAGTTGCAGAACAACAGGCCCATCACAATATTTTGCCCTGGCGCAGAGTTTGGTTCATCCAAAAAATGGCCGGAAGCACATTTCGCTCAAGTAGCAGACAGTTTAATTAATGCGGGTAAACAAGTTTGGCTTATGGGCTCAAAAAATGACGCTCAGACGACAAAAAACATTATTGATACAATTCAGCCTGAACATAAAAAATACTGTGTAAGTCTGGCGGGTTTAACCAGTATTGGGGAAGCAATAGATTTAATGAGCCTGGCTCAAACGGTCGTTAGCAATGATTCAGGCTTAATGCACATTGCGGCGGCCTTGGATAAATCGCTGGTAGTAGTATATGGCTCTACATCAGCAGAATTTACACCGCCCTTGTCTGGCAGAGTAGAAATTTTGAATTTGAAATTACCGTGCAGCCCTTGCTTTAAGCGAGAATGTCCACTGGGGCATCACGATTGCTTAAACACCTTATCGCCAATGCTGGTTCTTGATGCAATCAGAAAAATTAATTCAGAGATTAATTCAGAAATAGGTGAAGCCTAGTATGCACGTGTTAATCGTTAAAGTGTCTTCACTCGGTGATGTGATCCATACCTTACCCGCTTTAACGGATGCCAGAAGGGCAATTCCGGACATAAAATTTGATTGGGTGACAGAAGAAGCATTTACGGAAATACCAGCCTGGCATGCGACAGTAAACAAAGTCATACCTGTTGCTTTTCGTCGTTGGAAAAAAAATATTTTAAAAATGTTCTTCAGTCGTGAGTATAAGCATTTTAAAAAGCAGCTGAATCATACTAAATATGATTTGATCATTGATGCTCAGGGTCTTTTTAAAAGTGGCTTTATTTGCTCCTTAGCCAAAGGAAAAGTTGTTGGTTTAGATAAAAATAGCGCCAGGGAAAAGATTTCAACTTGGTTTTATGATGAGTGTTATGCCGTATCCAAACAACAGCATGCGGTAGAAAGGACTAGAGAATTATTTGCTCAAGCACTTGGATATAGCGTAGATAAGCAAGCAGTAGATTATGGCTTACCCTTGTCACAATTTGATGCACATACAGATGGCTCCAGTAAGTCTTTATATTTTCTGCACGGGACAACATGGGAAACCAAACTATGGCCAGAACAATACTGGATAGAACTAGGTGAAATTGCGGTCAACAAGGGTTATCGTATAAAGCTGTTATGGGGCAGTAAGGAAGAACAACAACGTGCTGAGAGAATTGCTAAAGCTATCCCGAATGCTACTGTTATGAGCCAACTAACACTCACTGAAATAGCTGGGCAGTTATTGCAAACAGATATTGTGATAGCCGTAGACACGGGTCTGGCTCACCTAGCGGCAGCATTAAACAGACCAACTATTGCACTTTATGGTGCTAGTGATGCTGATAAGACTGGGACTTACGGTAAAAACCAGGTTCATTTAAGCGCATCTCTTGCATGCAGCCCATGCTTGCAAAAAAAATGTAACTACCAGGGTGACGATTTAAGCGAAAGTGAGAAGCAACAGATTTTCGCTGTAAACCCGCCCTGTTTTTCTACGGTAACACCCGACAGGGTTTGGCAGAATATTGTGGAATTTAAGCCTACTTAACGATGAACCTACTATGAAATTTGCCATCGTTCTATATTCATACTTTCCTTTTGGCGGTCTGCAGCAAGATTTGCTCAAAATATTACAAGCATGTAGAGCCAGGCAAATTGAAGTTACGATATTGTGTATGGAGTGGGAAGGCGATAAGCCAGATAATACAGATGTGGTAGTTTTGCCCTGTCAGGGTTACACCAAAACAGCCTTACGTGAATCATTTGTAGAAAAAATGTTAGAAGCGACCTTAGATAAATTTGATTTAGTGTTAGGTTTTAATAAAATGCCAGGCTTGGATTATTATTATGCGGCAGATTACTGCTTCGCAGAAAAAGCCCGCAATGAGCGATCATTTCTTTATCGTCTAACGTCCAGAGCTAAACAATATATGGAATTTGAGAAGGCTGTCTTCGGCAGGGAACAGGATACTGTTAGTTTATTATTAACCCCGCAGCAACGTGAAGAGTTTATAAGGCATTATCAGACTGAGAAAGAGCGTTTAATACTTTTGCCTCCAGGCATAAAAAAAGACAGAAAGGCAGAGAGTGACGCGCCTATAAAACGACGACGTATGCGGCATGAATTATTAGTTGCTCAAGATGAATTGCTTTTGTTGCAAATTGGTTCTTCTTTTAAAACCAAAGGCTTAATTCGTTCTATGTTGGCTTTTGCGGCATTACCCGAAGCGTTACGTAAACAGACTCGCTTTGTTGTTGTTGGTGAAGACGCGCCTGAAAAATATTTGAAAGAAGCCTTGCGTTTAGGCATAGAGAAACGTTTTAAAATTATCAATGGCAGTAATCAAGTCCCAGAACTTTTGTTGGCGGCTGATTTGTTAATACATCCTTCACTTAAAGAAAGTGCTGGAATGGTTCTTTTAGAAGCGATAGTCGCTGGTTTGCCGGTATTAACCACATCAAGTTGTGGCTATGCTTATCATGTCCAGAGGGCTCAGGCTGGGGTGGTGTGTCCTATGCCATTTCAACAAGAATATTTAAATCAACAGCTTGAGTTTATGTTGCTAAGTAAGAAAAGGGATGTCTGGAAGACTAACGGAATCGCTTATGGGCAGGAGCAGGACCTTTATTCAATGCCACAAACAGTGGTTAATCTCCTGGTGCAGGCTGCGCAATCCTATTCACAGTAAGCTCTGTAATTTTTCCAGGACTTGTGTGGGCTTAATAGATTTTAAGCAGCGGTTTTCATAAATGCATCCACTCTTGGTGCATTCTGCTGCGCATGCTTCAGCACTCTTCATCACTATAGAATGTTCAGACAGCGGTCGCCATAGAGCGACATCAGTCGGGCCGAATATCACACAGCCTTTAACGCCTAGTGCCGCAGCCAGATGAAAAGGGCCGCTGTCATTGCCGACCATGGCTTTCACATGCGTAAGCAAACTGGCTAATTCGAAAAGTGAAAGCTGATTGCATAAATCTATACAGTTAATACCAGCATCATTGGTTTTTAAATGTTCCAGGATATTGCTATTAGCTTGTTGGTCTGCCTGTCCTGCACCAATTAATACTGCTTTATAACCTTGCTTGTTAAGCGAAGCGATTAACTCGGCAAAATTAACGGCTGGCCATTTTTTATAATCTTTTGCAGCGCTGGCATGTATCGCTATCAAAGGAGCTTGCAGGTCGACGCCGAGTTGTTCCAATTTTTCTCTTAGAGAAGTAGGCAGCCTTTTTATGTTTAAGTTTAAGTAGGAGGGCTGCATTGTTTGCAGGCCAAGTTTGCTAAAGATCTCAGCGAAACCATACCAGCGATGCTTGTGCGCCTCAGTTCTTTTTAAATAATTAATATCCAGAACATGATCATAGCCATGTTTGTTTCTTCTGATATTGCTGCCGAGTTTAAATTTAGCGCCTGAAAATTGTGTTAAGCGATGAGAGACGCTGTCTTCCTCTATATTAAATGCAATATCAGCATTGAAACGTCGTATCGTAAATAAACAATGTAGATAAGCCGATAATTTTTTAAAAAGAGAAGCCTGTTGTATTTGCTTGCGGGGGTAAAATAATAAGCTATCAGCAGGAAAAGAATCTTGTAATAACTCCTGATAAGCAGCATCGACAACTAGAAGAAAATGGATATTATGTTTTTGGCAGTATTGTAGAAAATGCTGGATGATACCCCCAGCGATCATTAAATTTCCCAAATAGCGGGTGGGGTTGAGTAAGACGATACGCTGATAGTCTGTTGGAATAGTTGAGGTAGGGGTTACAGTCAAATCTTATGATCCAGTATACAAGGTAACGGGAATTCTACCTGAGTGAACTGACAAGTCCATGTATAATGCCCGAAGGCTAATTAAAGGTTGTTTAGATGACTGAGCATAAACCGATTCCAGTAAGTGTCTATGTAATCACCAAAAATGAAGAAGAGAACATTGTCGGCTTACTCGATAAGCTGCAGAATTTTGCTGAAGTTATTGTTGTCGACAGTGGCAGCACAGATCGCACTGTAGAATTGGCTGAAGCTTATTCAAATACCAAGGTTAGCTTTAATCAATGGCCAGGATTTGGTGAGCAAAAATCTCATGCCTTATCCTTATGTACGTTTCCCTGGGTGCTTAATCTTGATGCAGATGAAAGCTTAAGTGATTCTTTTGTTGAAGAACTGGAAGAATTTATTACACAGGATAAACTTGTCGCCTTGCGTAGCACGAGAATATTACTACGCTGGGGCAGTCAACCACGTAGTTTTGGTAAAGCTGAAAAGTTAATTCGTCTCTTTAAGAAAGAGCATGGCTACTATGAAAGCAGACAGGTGCATGAAAGTATTAGTATCAATGGTGGAATCAAAGAATCTGAAGTAGCAATATTACATCATGAAAATCTTAGCTACTCACAGCGCATTGAAAAAACGGTGTTTTATGCAAAGCTAAAAGCGCAGGATAAATTCAATAAAGGTGATGAAATCAGCATACTGGTAGTGTTGTTAATCTTCCCTCTTACCTTTATTCGTACATATTTATTTAAAGGCCATTTTCTGGATGGGTTTGGCGGCATACTGACTAGCGTAAATGTCGCTTTATACAATTATATGAAATATGCCAACCTATGGGATATGAATAAAAAAAGCTCAGAAAACTCAACGAAAGAGTAGTAATTTTGAAAATAACTGAGTAAAGGCTAAGACGTTTTTAAGCTTTGCTGTAGTTGTGTACAACTCAATGAATTKCGTTCTTTGGTTTTGCGGTAACTCAAGTTTATCCAATAGACTTTGAATATTCAAAAAACGGTCTGCATAGCAAATCGATGTTGGGAAAACTCTTATATCTTCCGGGTTAGCAATTGAAAATTTATTATTCGCATAATAAATTTTAGCAGGCTTAACTTCATTAAATAAAAATCCTTGTTGATGAACTTTTGCGAAAAATTCAGCGAGTTCCTTTATAGGTAGCTCGGCCCTGGAAATTTTAGTCAGTACCTCTCCCTCCAGTGGGAAATAAGTTGCAGCAATAAAATCTTCACCTTTTATTTTGAAAATATTATCAACAGTGATTGATCCAATTCCAGCCAGTCGAAGTAATCTGGCGTTAGTATCAAAAAGCTGCATGGGTGGCTTTTCAAAAAAGCGGGTGCTGGAAGTCGGCAAAATTCTGAATAAAGCATTGTTATGTAAAAGCCGAGTTAAATTTCTTACATGTTGTTCTTCAATGATTTTAGAACCTTCGATCATGGTGTTGAAGTGCTGTTTGTTCATTTTCTGTATTGGTGTGCGAATACCTATATATGGGCTTGCCGGCTTCCCCCCAGCTTGTGTTTTAAAACGCTTATGAGTCCACATATATTGTGCTGGATATAACCGAATCACTTTTTCAAGCTGTTGATTCATATAAGTAGCATCGGCCACATCATCATCCCCGGGGTAGCTTTCAGGAAAAGGATAGAACTCTACTTCATAAGAGTTAGCATTATCATTGCGATGGTGGCGGACTAATAAAACAGAGGAGTTATTAAATTTGGCCAAGCGACTGGCCGCGGTGATAGTCGCTGCAGTATTGCCAAAGAATGGTGCGTAAACAGCATGATTCTCCCCATAATCCTGATCCGGCGCATACCAGATAATATTACTCTTTCTTAAATGGCGAATTGTTCCCCTAATATCGTAGCGATCAAAAACCCCATTGGTGTTTTTTAAACGCCCACGTAACATAAAGGCGTCAAATAAAGCATTTTTATGTGGGCGGTAAGTAACTGCAAAGGGTATTCTCAGAGAGACCAGATTGGCAGAAAAGTCTAGTGTGGTGTAATGCGCGCCTAATAAAATGACACCTTTGCCTTTAGCAATCGCAGCATCAAGAACTTCCATATTTTTTATATCCAACATGTGCTGAAAGCGTCTAGGGTTTCTAAACCAGCCAACGAGCGTGTCGATAAGACCTCTACCATTTTCAATAAAGCAATCGCGTACTAATTTAGCTTGTGCGGGTTTACTTAATTCTGGAAAGCAAAGTTTGATATTGGTTGCGACGATATAACGCCTTTCTTTAGCAAGAAAATATAACAACCTTCCCAAAATAGCACCGAAAAAAAGACGTAATCGCTTAGGCAAAAAAGCAATTAATGCCAACAGACCTAAACCTAACCAGGTGGGCCAGTATTTTGGTGAGAGGAAGGCGCTTAATTGAGGGGTATTTTGCTGAGACACGGAGTTAGTTTACATAGGGTTTGGCTCATTCTACCAGAAGCGGTATGGTATGATGCAGCTCTTTCAACGAAATTTTTTGTAACAAATGTAGGCAGGTGATGAAGCTCAATATTCCAAGATTTGATACAACCCGAATTCTGGTCGTTGGTGATGTCATGCTAGACAGGTATTGGCATGGTGATACCTCAAGAATTTCACCAGAAGCGCCTGTTCCGGTTGTTAAGATAGACAATATAGAAGAGAGCCCAGGCGGTGCCGCGAATGTTGCTTTAAATATAGCGGCACTTGGAGCCGCCTGTAATCTTACTGGCATTATTGGAAATGATGCCGCCGGGAAATCACTGCAGCAAGCGTTGATAGCCGCGGGTATTGAATGTGATTTTCATCTTTCAGATGAGAATCCAACAATTACTAAATTGCGTGTATTAAGTCATCATCAGCAATTAATCAGATTAGACTTCGAAGAAGATTTCAGCAATGAAAGTTCAGCGCACTTAAATAACAAAATTAGCGCGCTATTAAAAAATGTAGACCTGGTCATTTTCTCTGATTATAAAAAAGGTTCTTTAAACAACATTGAAAATTTTATTGCGCTTATAAAATCTGCAGATATTCCGATATTGGTAGATCCAAAAGGTGATGATTTTTCGAAATATAAAGGTGTCACGTTGTTAACGCCTAATTTGAATGAATTTGAAACGGTCGTTGGTAAGTGTGCAACTGAAGAAGAATTAGTCAGTAAAGCTCAACATTTAATTAAAGAGTTAGATCTAGAGGCATTATTGGTGACTCGAGGTGAGCATGGTATGAGCCTGATCCGTCCGGGCGAAGCTGAGTTGCATTTCCCCGCCAGAAGTAGAGATGTATTTGACGTGACGGGAGCTGGCGATACAGTAATTTCTGTATTAGCGGCTTCTCTGGGTGCGGGTAAGCCATTACCCGAAGCAGTCGCTCTGGCTAATATTGCTGCTGGCATTGCGGTATCAAAAGTAGGAACTGTTGCAGTAAGTGGGCCGGAACTTCGGCGCGAAATACAAAATGATAGTGATTCCGGGCGTGGGGTAATGAGCAGAGAACAACTTGTTCAAGTGGTTGCAGATGCTAAAGCCAATGGCGAGAAAGTGGTATTCACCAATGGTTGTTTCGATATTATTCATGCTGGCCATGTTGGCTATTTACAGGATGCCAGAGAGCAGGGTGATCGTTTAATTGTTGCGTTAAATGATGATGCTTCAGTGACGCGCTTGAAGGGTGAGGGCCGCCCAATAAATCCCATTGAACGGCGTATGGCAGTAGTTGCAGGCCTGGGGGCTGTTGATTGGGTGGTTAGTTTTGACGAGGATACACCTATTCCACTATTGCAAGAGTTTGAGCCTGATGTCTTAATTAAAGGCGGAGATTATGCCATCAATGAGGTGGTGGGAGCCGACATTGTGCAAGCTTACGGTGGCGAAATTAAGGTACTCACTTTTTTAGATAATTGCTCGACTACAGGGATAGTGGAAAAAATTCAAAAGGAAAAGCAGTAAGACTTTAGTAGTGCCTCATTCTGAAATTCCCCAGTAAAGCTCAGCCATGATGCAGCCACTCATCATAGATGAATGGCGCTCGGTTGCGCACAAAGAATAGCTGTACCATAGCGGCCTGTTGAGCTTCTCTGAAAATTTACGTCTTGCCGAAGAAACCGCGCTCTTGCCCTTCGAAACCCATTGAAATGCCCTTTCCCTCAGAAGTAAGCGAAGGGCTGTTTGAAATGTGGAGTATTAGCGCTGACGGGAAGATTGAAGGGTAACTAAGGACGAGAGCAAGGCTTCAATATTCATTAAGTTAAGGCGTCTTTCAAGTGATGTGCTACCAAAATATTCTTATAGATTGAGGGCTTATTTGATACTTTCTTGCAATAAACTTTTTGCAATTTTTACATTTTGGGCAAGATGCTCTGGATTAATCGTGCCCACGATCATGCTGCCAATGGCTGCTTGAGAGAAAATTAAGGCCATACTTTCGCTAACCAATTCTTTTCCTGATTTTTTTACATGCCCACTCATTAGGCCTTTTTTAACCAGAATTCCTTTATTGTGTTGCTGGGCGTAGTCGACGACTTCTTGATCCTGTTGTTCCAGGTTATAGGTCAGCATCACAATATCTAATAAGTCCACAGCAAGCATGCCGCCAGCGATGGTTTTAGTGGACATGCCGATGGCACGAATGAGTCCTGACTCTTGTAACTTTCTAAGAGTCTCCAGACAGCTACTTTCTAGTAATATTTTTTTATCCTGTCCATCAGAATGAATCAGAACAATATCAAGGTAATCTGTATTCAGGCGTTTCAAGCTGCGTTCAACACTGAGTTGTGTCTGTTTGGTACTAAAGTCAAAGAGGGATTCACCATTAACAAATTCCTCGCCAACTTTGGTCGAAATTATCCAGTCCTGGCGCTTAGGTAATAAAGCGCCAATTCTTTCTTCGCTGTTTCCATATGCCGGAGCTGTATCGATAAAATTTATACCGAGCTCCTGTGACTGGATTAATAAATTTAGAACGGCACGATCATCCGGAATTGTGAAAGAGTCTGGGTATTTAACGCCAGTATTGCGGCCAAATTTTACGCTACCTAAACCTAGTGCTGAAACGTTTAGATTACTGCTGCCTAGTGGGCGTAAAAAACTCATTACATGGTGTCCCAGGGGGGCACAGCTATACCCGGAAAATTTAAATTACTTAAATCGGGGTTGTTATAATTGGCAGGCTCAACATTTTTCTCTTGAAATAAATTAACAATCTGTTGGCCTAAATCAGGCGCAAGGGTTAATTTGCTAGGCCAACACAGCGTAATATTTTTGTGTTGGTGAATACTGGCAGTTTCTGGCCGCTTGCCATTTTTTGTCTGCGCTTCGGCACGATTAATAAAAAAACTATGCCATTGTGCATTGCTTAAATCACACCAGGGAAACAGTTCACTGATCTTTTTTTGCGCGACTTGTATTTGCTCTTCTTGGGTTCTATGTGCGCCACTTTCAGCCAGCTCGCCGCCTAAATACCAGGCGCTGCTGCCATCCGCACATTGGTGTGTTGTGATAGTGACTTCGGGGGTGGCAGTTAATTGATCAGCAACGCAATGCACATGAATGGGGTGAGGCTGAGTGTGTTTAACAAGGGTCATTTGCAAAGGGCGTAATTGCATTTGCATATTATCCGGTAATTCTTTTTCAGGAATTAATTTTTTTAAAAAATCTTTGCTGCCTTCACCACTGCTAATGATTAACTGTTTAGCTTTTATGATGTAAGTCTCATTATCTTGCTGCATGGTCAGGCTTTTAAATTCTCCTTCAGCGTTTCTTTCTACGCTCCACCACTTGTCTCTGTTAAAAAGCTTAATGTTTGACTGGTGGGTTTTGCTCAAGCAGTTTAATAAGGAAGGAACATCTAGCACGATGTCTTTTAGTTTATATAAGGGCCCTTTTATATGTGTTTGGAAAAAGGCCGGGTAATTTTCTTTATCGACACTAGTCACCTTGCCTCTGAGTGCTTTGCTGCCAAGGAAGGCATTGAAGCGTGAACGCAAGCTATTTCGAGGCCACATGTAATAGTGCTTAGATAGAATGTTGGTACCACGTAAATCAACATCTCCTGTGCCAGCTAAACAAGCTTCCCAGTGCTCAGGCATGTCGGCAATGGCTTCACTTGCGGTATTTAAATTGCCAGTTAGCGCATATTTAATGCCGCCATGAATCATGCCCTGTGACGCAATAGTCTGTCCGGCGCCAAGCTGATTTTTTTCCAGCAACATGACATCGTAGCCTTCTGCACGTAAGCGGTTCAACATCCATAGGCCGGCAATGCCGCCGCCTATTATTAAGGCATCTTTTTCTATAACGCTAGGCATTTACAATAAGTAGGTTTTGATTAGTGAAAATGGTGCTAAGTATAATAGTTAATTCAGCTAGCATGGACAAGGGCAAAGGCCTTCCGTAATATTCCGCCCTGTGAATCGCTCTATTTATACGCTCATTTATTACTTGGCACTGCCGTTAATATTCTTTCGGATGTGGTGGCGTTCCCTAAAAGATTCTAGATACCGCCAACGTTGGCTTGAGCGTCTGGCTTTTTATCCTGCTGATAGTTTTGATAACAATAAACCCGCCATCGTGTTTCATGCGGTTTCCGTGGGTGAAGTACATGCGGCTGTACCCTTAATTCGTGCCTGCCAGCTTGCGTTGCCGGAATGGACTTTTACGTTAACTACGACAACGGTCACGGGTTCAGCGCGAGTGAAAGAAATATTTGGAGATTCAGTGCAGCATTGCTATATGCCTTACGATTCACCCGGAGCGGTAAAGCGATTTTTAAGGGCAATTAAGCCCGAAATTTTAGTGATAATGGAGACGGAGCTTTGGCCAAACCTGCTGTTTTATAGCAAGCAGCGGTCTTGTAAATTGCTGTTATTAAATGCTCGGCTTTCCAAAAAATCATTTTTAAATTATCAGAAATACGCCAGCTTGACAGCTAAAATGCTTTTAAGCTTTGATGCTGTTGCTGCGCAATTTGAGCAGGATGCCTTACATTTTCGGCAATTAGGATTACCAGAAAAAACATTACATACCAGTGGCACAATGAAGTTTGATCAGGAAATTGATCAGCAGCAATTGGATGCTGGTTTGGCTATGAAACAAGAACTACAACGCCCAATTCTGGTTGCTGGCAGCACTCGTGAAGGCGAAGAAGAAAAGGTTTTGGCGGCTTTCGACATTTTATTAAAAGTCTTACCAGAGTTACTTTTAATATTAGTGCCTCGCCATCCTGACAGGTTTACTGACGTAGCTAAGCTGCTAATAAGTCGGGGATATCACATTGTTCGGCGTAGCCGTGGAGAAAAGGTTTCAAGTGATAAGCAAATATTACTAGGAGACAGTTTAGGCGAAATGCAATTTTATTATGCCAGTGCTGACCTGGCATTTGTTGGTGGTTCACTGGTTGATACGGGTTGCCAAAATATCATTGAGCCAGCAGTGCTGGGCGTGCCGGTTCTAACAGGCCCATCTTTGTTTAATTTCCAGGCAGTCAGTGAATTGCTACTCGAGTCGGGAGCTATGCAGGTTGTCGCTAATGAAAAGGAATTAGCTGAAAAGCTAAGGCTATTGTTTCAGGATAAGGCACTACGTCAGAGTATGGCTGAGGCTGCCAGCGCCACGGTTGCAAAGAATCGTGGCGCTACAGAAAAACAAAAACAGCTTATTCTACAAGCCATTCATTCAGATCAATGATGTCTTGCGGGCTTAATAAACCAGCAGCCTGTTTCAGGTTTAGCGTATTAATCACATAGGTGTAGCGCGCATTGGCATAATCACGTATGGATTGAAATAACAGACGTTGAGCGGTGACGACATCAACAATGTTTCGAGTGCCGGCTTCCAAACCCGCTTCAGTGGCATCCACCTGGCTTTGTGCAGATAGTACCGCCTGGGCTCGGGCAGATATCGTTAATACATCATTTTCAACACTACGATAAGAATTACGTGCGTTTTGTGTGCTGGTGCGTTGAGTATTTAATAGAGATTCCTCACTGGCATCCAGGTTGTAAAAGGCCTGGCGTTCTCGAGCCTTGTTTAAGCCGCCAGCAAAAATCGGAATGCTTAAGTTAAGTGTGATATTGCTGTTTTCATTCACAGAATCGCCCGCAACACCCGCAAGGGTGCTAAAACTAAAACCACCTGCTTCATTCCAGTTATAACCGGCACTAATATCCAAGGTTGGAAACATGGCCGCTTTGGCAGCATCAGCTTCATATTCTTTGGATTCCATAGTCAGTCGTGCAGCCCTGACATCCAGATTATTTTGATTTGCTGTCATCACCCATTCTTCGATAGAGGTTGGTACGAGGGGCTGTATTGGGAACTCCTCACTAAGACTCGATACATCATCATGGTTGCGGCCAGTAATTGCCTCCAGTGCTTCATAGCGTTGGCTCAGTGTGTTTTGTTCAACTAATAAGTTGACTCGCGCCAAGTCGTAAGCCGCCTGGCTATCATAGACATCGGTGATTGGTACCAGGCCCACAGCAAAACGTTCTTCTTGTTGTTCCAGAATTCGAGCGCTGGCTTCCAGCTCAGCCTCAAAGGTGTCGAGATTATCCTCGCTGCGCAGGACGTCAAAATAGGCCCCAGCAACACGTTGAATGAGCTCTTGTTCGGAGCGTGCAAGATTGGTTGCTGCGGCTTCATCTGACTTAATAATTGACTGATATGAATACCAGGCTTCAAAATTAAGTAAATTCTGTCGAATATTTAAACCATAACCCTTCGAGTTAAAGCCATTTGCATAAGAATAGGCTTGTTGAAAAGAGGTGGTTTCGCCAGGCCCTTGCGCTTGCCTAGCAGTATTGGCAGTTAAAGTGACTTCGGGCAATAACTGGGAAAAACCCTGCGCCACATTGGTGTGGGTGGCATTAAATTCAGCACGCGCCTGACGAATCTGTGGGTCACCAGCTACTGCCAGGTTATAAATATCCAAAAGGTCATCTGCCTGTACTGGTGAGGAAATTAGGAAGAGGCAAAAAACTCCCAGACTGGTTTTCCTGAGGGGGTTTATTAATGTAAATTTGGAGCTTGGCATTTTCATTATTTCTCCGATGTGTGCATAAAAGTTTTAATGTTTAAAAAATAAGTTATCCGGTATAAGTGATAGTGCAACAGAGAGGTGGAGTTTATGCTTGTTAATAGGCAGTAGTAAAATCCATTTCCTTCCTCCGATTATAGCTTGAAGCAGCATGGTTTTCTTCTCCAAAATTGATTCAAATGTTTAAAAAATATTATTTCTACTATCTGCAGGACTGGCGATCTATTTAAAAATAATAATTACTGTTTATTTCATGCTGAGCAAGAGCTGTGCCAACAAATAAAATTCAATAAATTCAATAAGATATGATTTTTCATAGGATGCTTAGTGCGAAATATTGGTCTATTTCCCCAAGTGTTTGAAGATTAAACCAATACTTGGTTTTAATTTTCAGAGATCAAACTGATAAAGCCACTGTTAGTCGCTAAGCTTAAGCAAATTCCAGGCTTGTTTAATAGAGCGGTTTTGGATAAGGTTTCAGAGTGGTTTTGTTTTGAGTCTGGTATGTGTCTGTTGGGGCTCGATAACCACCAGAAAGTAACCTGAAATAAGTAGAAGTCGATGAATGTAAAAAGACCTTACTCTATAGATTTAAGTGCGCAAATGGCTGTATGTGATGCTAATTTCATTCGTATGCTTCAGCTATTGCCAAACTTGAGGCTTGGGCTTAAGCGTGAAATTAGCTTTACTAATGCGTTTAATTTAAATGCTCAAGAGTTAGGTGTTCAGGGTAAAGACTACCTGTTTACCACGATAGAAGTTATTGAACGCTTCAAGTACACCAGTACTATTAGAATTGTTAATGTATGTGAACGGCCAGATATCGACACGGGTACTTATTACCAAGCACCTGAAATGTTGATCAGGATGTATCATGATGCTAAGACTGCTGAGGTTATTTCGTACCAACAGGCTCGCCATTTTAAGGCTAAATACCCTTTACCTAATAAAAGCATGTACCAAGCGGATGAAAAAGAGCAGATAAATTTTTTCCTGAGTGAATGGCTGAGTTTCTGTCAAAAAGAAGGCTTGTGTTCAAGTGCTTCTCTGGCGGAAAATTTACCAACAAGAACAGCTGCTTGATGAAAGCAGGCCTATTTGGATAAGAGTTTGCCAAAAACAAATATCACAGAATCTTATCGAGTCATCCAGATAACGGACTCCCATTTGTTTGCAGATGAATCAATGGCTCTTGTTGGTATGAATTGCCAGGAAGGTCTGGAAGATGTCATTGAGTTAGTTAAAGAGCATGAAGAGGCAATTGATTGTATTCTTTGTACTGGCGATATAGCACAAGATGCTAGCCAGGCTGCTTATAATCGCTTTGCAGCTCAAATAAATACATTAGATGCGCCCCAACTTTGGATACCTGGAAACCATGACATCATCGCAAGCATGGAGCAGGCTCTTAGTAACAAGAAAGAAGCTTTGGAGAAAACGCTTAGACTGGGGAATTGGGGCATTATTATGCTCAACTCATGTGTTGAAGGTCATATTTATGGCATGTTATCCGAGCAAGAATTAGAGCACCTGAGAACCGAGCTTGAAGTAATGCAAAGCGAAGGGTTGTATGTATTGGTTGCCATTCACCATAACCCAGTCCCCGTTAATGCTGAATGGTTGCAAAATCATTCATTGCAAAACACAGATGGTTTTTTTGACATTATTGATGGCTATCAAAATATCAGAGCCGTCGTGTTTGGCCATATTCATCAGGACTTTAAAATTTCCAGAAACAAAGTGCTAATGCTAGGGGCACCATCAACCAGCATTCAGTTTCATCCAGAACATGATTATTTTTCTCTGGATAAAGAAAATCCTGGTTATCGCTGGTTGAGCTTACACGGGGATGGTACTGTTGGTACTGGTGTGCGTCGCGTGGTTGGAAAGAAATATAAGCTGGATCTTAGCAGTAAAGGTTATTGAGATTATTTTCCACTAATGCGTGATGATTCAAGCCCAAGCACTCGTCTGATTTATCTTCATGGTTTCAAAAGTTCCCCTGAGTCACAAAAGGCCTTATCTTTAATTGATTATGTTCAAAATGAGCTGATCGATTTGGTAGATCAGGGTAAACTTGAGGTGCTGGTGCCAGCGCTGCCCTACAAGCCAGAAAAGGCTATTGCATTGCTAGAAGAGATGATCCTTAGCCCTGCCAGAACAGTGCTAATTGGCAGCTCTTTAGGTGGTTTTTATAGTATTTATTTTGCAGAAAAATTTAATTGTAAGGCTATTTTGGTTAACCCATTAGTCACGTTACAAGAGAATCTGGCTGATTCTTTTCTGGGGCATCATACCAATCTTTATAACGGTGAAGAATTTGACATTGAAATATCAGATGCTGAGTATCTGTTGACGTTGGGACAAGAAAATATTGAACAACAGGGTAAGTATTTATTGCTGCTGGAAACGGGCGATGAAGTGCTGGATTATAAGTTAGCACTGGAAAAATTTCCGAACGCTAATCAAACCGTAATACCTGGTGGTAGTCATAGGTTTGAAAATTTTGAAAAATATTTACCTAACATTATTGAATTTGCCGAGCTTATGGCCTGAACAAACAAGCTCTGTCTTGAACGGGGTAAACAGCCTTGAGCGAGAAAAGCAGCCTTGAGCGAGAAAAGCAGCCTTAAGCGAATAGTAAAGTCGTTATTAGAAATGGGAGTTAATTAAGAGCAAGATGAGTAAAGATTATAACTCTGAGTCAATAGAAGTATTAAGTGGCCTCGATCCAGTCAGAAGAAGGCCGGGGATGTATACCGACACCACTCGACCAAACCATTTAATTCAGGAAGTCCTGGATAACAGTGTCGATGAGGCATTGGCAGGTTCGGCACGGGAGATCATTGTAACCTTGAATAAGGATGGCAGTGTCGAGGTCAGCGATGATGGCCGAGGTATGCCGGTTGATATTCACCCTGAAGAAAAAATTCCGGGAGTTGAATTAATCTTAACTCGCTTGCATGCCGGTGGTAAATTTTCCAATGAGCATTACAAATACTCTGGTGGTTTGCATGGGGTTGGCGTGTCTGTAGTGAACGCCTTATCAACGAAGCTGGAAGTGTTTGTAAAGCGTGATGCAAAGTTATATCACATGACCTTTGAGGACGGAGAAAAAGCCAGCGAGCTAAAGGTAATTGACAGCGTCGGTCAGAGAAATACCGGTACGATAATTAAATTTTTCCCAGACCCAAAATATTTTGACTCGCCAAATATTTCAATTACTAAATTGGTTCATTTACTGCGGGCTAAAGCAGTGTTGTGTCCTGGTTTGCATATAGTTTTTGAAGACAACACGGTTAGCGAAGAAAAATCTCAAAGTAATGAATGGTATTTTGAAGATGGCTTGGTGGACTACTTAAAACAAGCAACTACCGGTTTTGAAACCTTACCAGCAGAACCTTTTACCGGCGTAATGGAAGGCAATGATGAGGCGGTTGATTGGGCTGTACAGTGGTTACCTGAAGGTGGTGAATTAATTACGGAAAGTTATGTGAATTTGATTCCGACAGTCATGGGAGGAACTCATGTAAACGGTTTTCGAACCGGCTTGCTGGAAGCGGTTCGTGAATTCTGCGAATTCAGAAACCTTATTCCTCGAGGTTTAAAACTAAGCTCTGAAGACATCTGGGATAAGTGCAGCTACATACTCTCAACAAAAATGTTAGACCCACAATTTTCTGGGCAGACCAAGGAAAAACTTTCTTCCAGACAATGTGCAGTTTTTATTTCCGGTGTCGTCAAAGATAAATTAAGCCTTTGGTTGAATCAGCACACTAATGAAGCTGAACTTATCGCTGAGATGTGTATTCAAAATGCGCAACGTCGGTTAAAGGCCAGCAAGAAAGTTGTTCGCAAAAAAATTACTCAAGGGCCAGCCTTGCCTGGCAAGTTGGCTGACTGTTCTACACAAGATGTCATGGCAGGAGAGCTATTCTTAGTTGAAGGCGATTCAGCAGGAGGTTCGGCAAAGCAAGCCAGAGACCGGCAAACGCAAGCTATTATGCCGTTGCGAGGTAAGATTCTAAATACCTGGGAAGTTGATTCCAGTGAGATTTTAGCCTCACAAGAGGTGCATGACATTGCAGTGGCTGTTGGTGTGGACCCGAGTTCAAACGATTTGTCAGGATTACGCTATGGCAAAGTTTGTATATTGGCTGATGCTGATTCAGATGGATTACATATTGCCACGCTTTTATGCGCCTTGTTTGTGCAGCATTTCAGAGCCTTGGTTGAAGCAGGGCATATTTATGTTGCTATGCCGCCCTTGTATCGTATAGATATTGGGAAAGAAGTTTTTTACGCGCTGGATGATGACGAAAAGCAGGGCATTCTTGATAGGCTCGTAGCAGAGAAGAAAAAAGGCAAAGTAAATGTGCAGCGCTTTAAGGGGCTAGGAGAAATGAATCCGTTGCAGCTTCGAGAAACAACAATGGATAAAGATACTAGACGCCTAGTGCAATTAAATATTGATGAAGCTGAGAAAACCCAGGAAATGCTGGATATGTTGTTAGCTAAAAAACGTGCTGGTGATAGGAAAAAATGGCTTGAGCGTAAAGGTAATCAAGCTGACTTTTAACAAGATAAAATAATATCCAAGAAAACTGTAATTAACAGTAGGTAAGAACACAGTTATGACCGACATGATCACCCTGAATGAAGAAGGAATGGAGCAAATCGCTTTACGCGATTTTGTAGAAGAGTCGTATTTGAACTATTCGATGTATGTCATAAATGACAGGGCGTTGCCGCATATTGGCGATGGTTTAAAACCGGTGCAACGTCGAATCGTCTATGCCATGTCAGAATTAGGCTTGAAAGCCAGTTCAAAATTTAAAAAATCAGCACGTACCATCGGCGATGTCATTGGTAAATTCCATCCACATGGGGATTCTGCTTGTTATGAGGCGATGGTGCTTATGGCTCAGCCTTTTGCTTATCGATATCCGATTGTCGATGGACAGGGTAACTGGGGTTCTGCGGATGATCCGAAATCATTTGCGGCCATGCGTTATACAGAATCTAAACTACGCCAATATGCTGAAGTGTTATTAGCAGAACTTGGACAAGATACGGTTGACTGGAAACTTAATTTTGATGGTGAGCTAGAAGAGCCGGTAATTTTACCTGCACGTTTACCTAACGTTTTGTTAAACGGAGGAAGTGGTATAGCCGTTGGCATGGCTACAGATATTCCGCCGCATAATCTTAGAGAAGTAGGTGAAGCCTGTATCTACATGCTGGACAATCCTAAAGCCAGTATTGATGAGCTATGTGAAATAATTCAAGGGCCTGATTTCCCAACCTTTGCTGAAATAATTACGCCAAGAGAGGATATAAGAGAGCTCTATAAAGTTGGCAAGGGCATGGTTAAATGCAGGGCGATTTACCACAAGGAAAATGACGACATCGTTATTAGCGCGTTGCCTTATCAAGTGTCAGGATCCAAGGTGCTAGAGCAAATAGCAGCGCAGATGCAAAAGAAAAAACTGCCTATGATCGTTGATTTAAGAGATGAATCAGATCATGAGAATCCCACAAGAATAATTATTGAGCCACGTTCAAATCGAGTAGATATTGATAGTGTGATGGCGCATTTATTCTCAACTACAGATTTGGAAAAAAGTTATCGTGTAAATTTCAATATGATTGGCATTGATGGCCGCCCACAAGTAAAAACCTTGGATGCTCTATTAAAAGAGTGGTTAACATTTCGCATTACAACAGTCACTCGCCGTTTAACATATCGACTTGAAAAAATTAAAACCAGGATGCACCTTCTGGATGCCTTGTTGATTGCTTTTCTAAACATTGATGAAGTGATTGAAATTATTCGAACTGAAGATAA
Source organism: SAR86 cluster bacterium (assembly GCA_002746215.1). Classification (GTDB taxonomy): domain Bacteria; phylum Pseudomonadota; class Gammaproteobacteria; order Pseudomonadales; family Pseudohongiellaceae; genus UBA5109. The sequence goes on along the minus strand of NVWI01000001.1, from coordinate 146,283 downwards.
ACCAAAAGAAAAACTGATCAAGCGCTTCACATTAAGTGATACACAGGCAGAAGCCATCCTGGATTTAAAACTGCGTAATCTTGCCAAGCTGGAAGAATTTAAAATCAAGACTGAGCAAGCAGAATTAGCTGAGGAAAGAAAAGGTCTGGAAACAACATTGGATTCCAAGGCCAGATTGAAAACATTGGTTAAAAAAGAAATAAAAGAAGATATTGAGGCTTTTGGTGATGAACGTCGTTCTGAATTAGTGCTGAGAGAAGAAGCACAAGCATTTAGTGAAACAGAGTTAATTGGTTCAGAGCCGGTTACAGTTGTGCTTTCTGAGGCTGGATGGGTGCGAGCAGCCAAAGGGCATGAGGTTGACCCTGAAGGCTTAACTTATAGGTCTGGAGATAAATTAAAACTTGTCGCTAAAGGTAAGAGTAATCAAAGCGCGGTATTTTTGGATTCAACAGGAAGAGCTTATACACTTCCAGCCCATACTTTACCTTCAGCTCGCGGGCAGGGAGAGCCATTGACAGGGCGGGTTAACCCGCCTTCAGGGGCTTCCTTTGAAGGGCTAATGATTGGCGATATATCCGGCTATTATTTGGTGGCGACTGATGCTGGCTATGGATTTATTACGAAGATGGAGAATTTTTTAAGTAAAAATCGAGCGGGTAAAGCAGTATTGAAAGTTCCTAAAGGAGGCAAAGTATTAGCCCCGGCACCTATTGCAAATATTGGTGAAAGTGATGTTGTCAGTATCAGCAATGAAGGCAGGATGCTCATGTTTAAATTAAAAGACTTGCCAGAATTAGCAAAAGGTAAAGGCAATAAAATTATTAATATTCCTTCAGCCAGAGTAGCAGAGAGAATAGAATTTATTGTCGCAATTGCGGTAATAGTTGAAGGTCAACACCTTGTAATATATTCTGGTAAGCGTCATATCAGTTTAAGTATGAATGACCTTGAGCACTATCGTGGGGAAAGAGGGCGACGTGGTAACAAACTTCCCCGGGGCTTTCAAAAAGTTGATAAGGTTGAAGTGCAGGATTAGAAATACATTTTTATATTTTAATTAAACAATGTAATTTTAATCATTGTGATCGCTTAATATTATAAGAGGGTATTATGAAATCACACCAGAAGAGACTCAGCAAAATGAGGCTCGGCATTAGATTAACGATTGTAGTTTCATTGCTGGCTACCATGCCAGGGTTTGCGCAGATTGCTCCTGCTCGATCAACTTCCATTCAGGAAGTTGTGGTTACCGCTCAAAAAAGGGAGCAACCAATACAGTCCGTTGGTATTACCTTGTCTGCATTTTCTGGAGATGAGCTCGAATCATTCAGACGGGGAAGTCTTTCTGAAATTACTGACCTTGTTTCTAATACCTTGTTATTTGAGGACTATGGTAGCGGATTGCCAACTTGGATAATCCGAGGAGTTGGATTACAAGATTTTAATGCTAATAACACCCCAACAGCGGCTATTTATATTGATGAGGTTTATCAGACTTCAGCAGCCATGGGAGAAGTGGGGCTGTTTGATATAGATCGAGTCGAAATACTAAAAGGGCCTCAGGGAGGGCTTTATGGCCGAAATACCAGCGGTGGAGCTATCAACGTTCTAACCCTTCAGCCACAATTTGATGACCACCAAGCCTACCTAAATCTATCTTATAGTAGCTGGCAAAGAATAGAGCTAGAAGCGGCTTCTAATTTCAAACTTACTGATAATTTGGCTTTACGCCTTGCGGGTAAACATCAAACTAGTAGCGATGGCTGGCAAAGAAGCTTAGTTAATGACCAAACTTATGGAGAGCTCGATCGTTCAGATATACGAGCTACTCTGTTGTTTGAGCCGAATGAAAATATTTCTTTGAAATTAAAAGTTTATGCAGGTGAAGATAATTCTGAGTTAATCCTCGGCAGGTCAGTAGGGGCCTATGCTAGTAATGGGGACTTATGCAGCGCAGTGCAACAGGGCTTCAGGGATGAGAGTACTTGTCTGGATTGGGGTAGCGTTAATCGATTGGCGAATGCTGACTCAGCGTTTGACCTCAGTCTTCAGGCTGTTAATGCTGAAACGGTTTTATCAAACCCAGTAAATCAGAATGATCACGATTACCATGGTATTAACGCTGAACTTAGTGTTAATTTCGAGTCAATAACGCTGACTAGTATTAGTGTCTTTGAAAAATTTGATTATGGTGTTTTTCTGGATTTAGATGCCAGCAATGGGGAGTTTGGGCATCGCCCCTCCTCAAGTGATATTGAAGTTTGGTCTCAAGAGTTCAGGCTTTCATCTACTGAAGACCGTGTGTTTCAATGGTTAGCAGGATTGGTAATAAGTAATGATTATTTTTCTGAAGAAAGGTCGTTCCTGCTTGGTGATAATTTATTGATTGGTCTTAACCGTGGAGATCTAAGCTACCGTCAAACAACTCAGTCTCGAGCCCTTTATGGCCAGTTTAATTTTCAAGCAAATGAAAACTTTTCTGTAAATTTAGATTTTCGTTATACCGATGAATCAAAAAAATATAGGGGAGGCACTTTTTTTGTTCCATCCTTTTCACTGTTTTTTATTCAGGGTGCTTCTAGTGACTATGAGCTAGATGATAATTTCTCTGGAAAAGCTCAGCTAAATTGGCAAGCACAGGATGATATTTTGTTTTACGGTTCGGTTTCAAAAGGTTTTAAGAGCGGCGGATTTTATGGGGGTTTTCCTTTTAACCTGGAAGAAATATTGCCGTATAAGGAAGAATCTATTCTAGCTTATGAGTTGGGGTTTAAAAGTAATTTTTTAGATGGGAATTTACTTTTAAATGGAGCCGTTTTTTTCTATGACTATAAAGATGTGCAAGGATTCGTCAGTGAAACGAATGTAATCACTATGACGGTAATAGATCGACTTGCGAATCAAGGGAATGCTGAGCATCAAGGCCTGGAACTTGAATTGGAATGGATGGCTAACAATGATTTATATTTTGCACTTAATCTAGGTTATTTGGATGCGCGCATTACTGAGTCTTCTCAGTTAACTACTAATATTTCAGGGGATATGGTTTCATTAGTTGGGAAAAGAGCCTATGCCCCTAACTGGAATAATAATTTTTTAATTGGATTCAATGGAAATATTACTGACAGTTGGCGTTTTAAAAGCATGTTTGAATATCACTATCGTTCAGAATTTTCAGGGAATTTAACTTCACTAGCCGATCAAGCAATTCTGAAATTGCCAGGATATGGCTTGAGTAATCTTTATTTATCTTTAATACCAGATGGGAAAAATTTGGAGCTGAGCTTCTGGGTGAAAAATTTAACCGATAAAAATTATCGAACTCGAACAAAATCTGATGGGCTTTTAAGCTATATGGATATCTTTGGCGAACCAAGATCCTATGGTGCTTCTATAAAACTTAGTTGGTAAGTAAAAAAAACTATAAAATGAAATCATTTTGATATCATTTTATAAGTTTCTTTCCTGTGAATTACAAGACAATTTCTTTTTAAGCGATTAACTCTGCTAGAATCAAAGTGAAACTGATAATCTTTCTATAGGTAGAAAAGTTGTCTTGCAAGATTTCTTATTGTTAAGTGAGGAATTACCAATTTCTTACTAAGCAGAAAATTAAAAAACGAAATAGGGAGGAGAAAGTCCCATGGCAAGATTTCACAATAATACAGCAGTAAATTATGACGGTGGACTAGATGGTGGGTTGGATGGTGTAGGGCAGTTTAACTATCTTTTTAAAGCTTTTGAACAAAGTGAAGACGAGCTTGTTGTTTCCAAGTTGAACCAAAGCCTGAAAGAGCAATGTGGAGCTGAATTTAATTTGCAATTCTTTGTCGGTAATCAGTTGCAGGAGTTGTCAGATGAAATAATACAGAGCTTAGCAAAATGTTATGCGCAGGTTTTTAATGAAAGTTGGGGGGAGTCTTGGACGATTGAATCAGCGACTACTGAAATTAAGAACTGTATCAATTGCGAGGAGCAATACCTGCCGTTGATGAGCCTCTTATTTAGAGAGGGAGAGGTTGTTGGTTTCAGCTGGGGGTTTGTGTTAGAGAAAGACAGTCTTAATTTAGAAAGCAAACCGTTTTCTTCGTCAGAATTGCAACGTCATGACTGTATCAAGGTGGCAAGTTATTGGTTGGATGAAGTCGCTAAAAAACAGAAATTAATTTCAATTAGGGAACTCGGGGTTCTTAAAGATTATCGCCATGATAAAACTCCCTATCTTTGCTTACCTATTTTTGAAAAAGCTAAGTCACTTGATTGTATGGTTGGTTTTTTAAGAACTAAAATTTCCAGTAAGGCTTTTAAATGGAGTCTTGGAATTGGTTTAGTCCCTATTCAGTTTTTTATGAAGGATGACTTGCTTTTAATGCATGGAAGTATTCGTTACGCTACGGAAATATTTAATGGGTTGATTGACCGTCTTTCAAAAAAGAAAAATCAGCGTAAGGTTATTTGCAATATCAAAAGGTATCTTTGTCAGTATTAACTAGAAAACTTGCCTAATCGCTTTCAGCTAGCGAGAATGGGGCCATGAACTACTTGTTTTTAGTTAATGCTTCTGTTCTCGCTTTCTTGGGAATTTTCCTATATCAGGAAAAAAGAGATAAGTTAACCTTCATTTTTTTGATTGCGAATTTGAGTTTAGCTCTATGGAGCGTGTGTGTCTTCTTGATGGGCATTCAAATCCTGGCTTCCAAAGTAGATTTAATTTCTAAAATACAGTTGGTCGCGGCCATGTTATTTGTTAATGGGTATTACCAGCTTTGCTGGTCTTATCCTGTTTTACGAAAGCAGCCGCCTGTATTACTGATAATTAACGGTATAACCTTTGCCTTATTCAGTATTTTTATACTGTTTACAAATTTTATATCAGAAGCGATTGTTGAAAATGATCAAGTTGTTTATGTTGATCATCCATTTGGATATGCTGCTTACTCTATCTATTTGGCTCTTTTTTCCTTTGGTTCGCTTTATGTGCTCTTTAAAAGCTACCGCAAATACGCAGAGTATCAGAAACAAATAAAATTTCTCTTTGCCGGTATTGCTCTGTTTGTTACAACCGCAATTATCTGCGATACAGTCTTGCCGTTGCTAGGAGAATACCGACTATTAATAGTCGGTCGTTTAAGTGCCGTATTTCCTCCCTTGTTTTTTTCCTATGTCATAATCAAACATTCTTTTCTAGATATTTCAGTTATTGTAAATCGAAAAACGGCTTGGGGAATTACTTTTTTATTGATTACGGTTAGTTATATATTAGCTTATGCTGTGGGAAGTAATAATTCAGGATTTCAATTTTCCTTGTTATTGATGTTAATTATTTTTTGGGGTGGCTTAGGTGCCTCATGTCAGAGCTTTTTGCTGACATCTGTAAGAAGAAAATTTATTAGAAACTGGTATGAGCCAGATGATGTAATTTCTAAAATTGCTGAACAATTAACGGTTGAGAAAGATCGTGAATCTATTTTTACTATTCTCATTAGAGTATTAGATGATGTTTTTCAGTTAGAAAGAAATTCCTTGATAATAGCTGTCAGAAAGGATGATGAAAAAATTTCTCATTATGAAGAAATAACACAAGTGACAAGCATCAAAGATAAACAAATATTCGAAGAACCTGTGCTCGTTAAGAATTATGAGCAACATTCCGGGCCTAAATTTCTGGATAAATGTGATGCCGACGTAAAGAATTATTTGGTAAATCAGGGTTTTGAATTGGGCCGGAAATGTTTGGTAATTCCTTTCTATTCGCCAGAGTTTCTAGAAGGGATTGTGGTTATGGGGGAAAGAAGTAATCAAGCAGTTTATAGCGAGCGAGATTTACGATTCATGGTCAGGCTCGTGAGTTATATTTCTGCAATTTTGTATAGACTTACCCCGTTTGAAAAGCTTGAAAAACAGTATTTTGAAAACCGAGAAAAATTACATGATGCAGAGATTCAGCTTATTAGGGCGCAGAAAATCGAAGCTATTGTTCATGCGACAAGGCAATGTCATCATGAAATTAGAACGCCGTTAAATATCATTAAGCTTGGTATTGGCCGTATCAAAACGCTAGAAGATTTAGAGTCATATAAAACATATGCCAATGAAGAGGTTTCAAGGGCACTAGAGATTGTAGATGAAACTTTAACAATTACAGATGTATCCAAAGCCAATGAAGGGAGGTTGTCGAAATTTGACGTAAATGAAGTGATTAGGCGTAGCATTAGAGTTGTTGATCTTGAGCGCTACCAATTAGATTTGGGCTTTAATAACTTGCCAGAGGTGATGGGTAATTTCAGTGATATGCAAGTAGTCATCGCAAACTTGATCCATAATGCGATAGACGCTATGCCAGATGGAGGTATGCTTGCACTTAGAACCTCTACCCAAGAAAATAATATAGTAATTGAGGTTGAAGATACCGGAGTCGGTATTGACGATAACAGCCGGTCAAAAGTTTGGGAGCCTTATTTCAGCGGAAAAGAAACAGAAGTAGGGAACTCAACTGCAGGTAGGGGCTGGGGGCTGACTATAGTCAACAGAATTATTACTGAGCACCAAGGCACGATAAATTTTTCTAGTACACTTGGTGAGGGGACCATCTTCACAATTATATTGCCTGTAGGGGAAAAACAGGCTGCTTAACTCTAACTGCCTGCTGCTAAGGCTTCTTGAATTCCTGCGTTTCTCTGCTTCGTTGCTCTATTAGTAATTCTCTTAATACTTCAGCTTCTTTATTTATAACTATACGTTTTAGTATGTTAAGTAATTGATCTTCGCTAAAAGGCTTCTGTAAATAAGCAGAAGCTAGCCCTAATACCGGGTCTTCTGCTATGCGTCGACGTTCTCTATCGTCATAAGCGGAGATGATGATTACAGGGATGTGACGTTTGAATGGGCTACGGTTTTCTTTGTCTCTTAGTAGTTTTAAAAACTTTTCTCCGTGCATTTTTGGCATTTGCCAGTCTAGTAGAATACAAGTGATTTTATTTGACAGAAAATCAAAGCCACGTTGATGCATGCTTAGAATTTCAAAGGCATCGTAACCATTATAGGCAGTCAGTGCTCGATATAGCCCCGTTTCATTGATCAGCTCGGCGGTTAATTTAGATTGTAATTCATTATCTTCAACCACCAGGATCAAAGGCTTTTCTTCAATTGTTGATTTGGAAGAAAAAAAAGGCATTCAATATCCAAAAAATTATGATTTATATTAATGTTATCAAATAGTTATTAGTTATTACATTCTGTAACGGAGTTTTTGAAACTTTGATTATGGAGAGCCATTTGAGTTGTGAAAACATGCACAGGGCCATAATACAAACCAGATAATGCCATAAAGGGGGTAATAAAGACCATAAACACGCTATTTAATAGCAAGCGAGATAAAGGAAAAGGTTCTTCAGGGTGAGACCTCTCTAGCTGAATCTTTTCATATTCAGCTAATTCAACGGGTTTACCTTTGATATGATGACTCCACATGTTCTCAATATATTTACGGTAACTACGGTGTGGGTATTTTTTCCAAAGATATAAATGCTGGTGGTTTATTACTCGCCAATTTTCATAAACTTCAATTATTTTAAATATAAAACCAGCAATACCACCATAAACAATGCTCCAAATTAAAAGCAGAGGATAAAAAATAACTGTAGGTAGCTTATAGAGCATCATTATAATAATTGTTTTAGTATGTAGAATGCTGGTTGAAGATTATATAAATTTTAACCGTGTTTACAAGCATACACTAGTAAATAGCAAAATTTTCCAAAAAAATATTTATAATGAAGGCAGAATGACATCACTTTCTGCATAGATAATCTTTATATGAAATTTAAAGTTAATAAGAATTACTTGTATTTGTTCCTGGTTTATTTATCTATAGGCTTGCTTGCGCGCTATATTTTTAGAGAGCAATTCTTGCCTGGAGCAATATGGCAGTCGCTAATATTCATTGTCATTTTAGTAATTGTGGTATTAAGTTTTGAGCCTTTACTTAAAGTGATTCAACAAGTAATAGGTGGTTCCAGCAGCAACGAAATAGGCGCCTTTAGTAAAGTTTTAGAATTGAATAAGAAAATTCAAAACCATTTGGATATTGATGTTGTCTTGAAGATGCTAGAGACCGAATTAAAAGAGTTACTGCATGCTGAAAAGGTTGTTTTATTTATAAACAATAGTATAGAAACGGAGGGTATTTCTACTGACACTGTAAAAGAAAATAAWCTAAAAATAAATCAGATGAGATTATGGCCCGAAAGTGAGAGTGCTAAAATAAACTTAGATGAAAAATTAACTAATGAAATAATAAGTTTAAATAAAATATTTACCCCTAATGATAGCCTTCCCTATAATAAAGATATTTTTATTCAAACTAAAACAAACCTTGCAGTTCCAGTCGTACATAATCGGCAATTACTTTGTTTGATTTTAATTTCTCAGTTTGAAAAATCAGTTTCGTATTCTGTGAATCAAATAGAAGTTCTTGATTACCTGGCGAATCAGTTGGCAATTATTTTAGATCGTATAAGAATTTATCAGCAGGTCATGTTGCAAACAACTATGGACCATGCTGAAAAGTTACAAGTCATGCAAAGCATCTGCAGTAATATTGCTCATGAAATGAGAACACCGTTGTCTGKTATCCGGGCGAGCATATCAGGGGTTGAAGAATATTTACCTGAATTGATAAAGGCTTATCAATTCGGCCAATTAGAAAAACCTGAAGAGTTTTCATCAATTAGAAAAGATCATTTGAATAGCCTTATGTCTACCCCTGGCCGTATTACACTGATGATTGATCAAGCAAATACAGTCATTGATATGCTACTAATGAACCTTCGCGAAAGGTCATTAGATGATAATCAAATGAATATCTGTTCGGCTAAGGAATGCATAGAGCAAGCTATAGAGAGGTATCCGTTTAGAAGCGGAGAAAGAGAAATGGTTGAACTGGACATCTCAGAGGATTTTAAATTTTTGGGGATAGAAAGTATGTTTATCTATGTCATTTTTAATTTATTAAAAAATGCACTGTATTCTCTTCGTTCTGCACAAAAAGGTAAAATTATTATTACATCAGAAATCGGTATGCAAGCAGGTTCACTTGCTTCTAATGAGCAAGTTAATTTTATTTATTTTAGAGACACCGGTGAAGGGGTTGAAGAAGAAGTTGTTAATGAAATGTTTGATAGTTTCTTTACAACAAAAGAAGGAGGGACTGGAGCGGGGTTGGCATACTGTAAACGGACGATAGAAAGTTTTAATGGAGGCATCGAATGTGAATCAATAGTAAAGGAATATTGTGAATTTAAAATTTCTCTACCTGAAATGAAGATGTTTTCTTAAGTCATTATACGGTTATATTCCCATTAATTATTCGGTTAAATTAATGTAATATTTCACTTGTTATCAGGTTTGTCTCTAGAAAGTCAGAATACGTAATAATATTTTGATTCTTCGTATTGTCTATTTGCATAGCAGGAGTTAAAGCCAAAAAATAATTAGAAGAATCACTAATATGTACCGCTGGATAGTAATGGTTCTCCCAGTGTTTTACTTTATCTTGATGCTTCTCATCATTTCCATCATTAAAAGAAAAGCTGGGTAGTAATTCTTTGGAAGATACTTTCTTAATTAAAATTTCCGGTGCATTTATTTTTTTAAGAACAGTTAAATGTGAAGATATAGCTTCATCAGTAAAAATTAATAAGTTATTTTGATTGCCTTTATCATCTATTACTAGAAAACCTGGTGCAGGGGTGTCGATCATATAGTATTCGACATAGTTATGTTTTTTCCTGAAGTTGCTAAAGAAGTCTTGAAATTTCTTATCTACTAGAAAGGCATCCCGATTATTGGCAATAATAGGATCGCTTATTAGTTTAAAACTATTTTTGAAATACTGATCTTGGTAAGACTCAATAATACTATTTAATTTAAGCCTCAGCTTTGGGTCATGCTTATCTATAAATTGGTCAATAAGCTGTTTGTTGAAAGCTTTGATGGCGAGTTCCATATCTGCCTGGCCGGTTAATAATACTTTTTTTATGAAGGGGTTTTTTAACTGTAACAAAAATTCAAGACCATTCATTTCAGGCATGGAATAATCAACAATCACGGTCGAAGCAGTTTGAAAACGAGAGCCGTTAAGAACTTCAAGATGTAATTGGTCTATATCAATATGAGATAGTGAATCAGACTCCAAGGGCCCAGTTTTATAATTTGAATAACAGCGTTCTTGAATCTGCACATGTTTATGTGCATTGTTAACGTATTCTAGGGCTTGGTGAGCAGATTGGAAAAGTTTGAAGCTTAAGCACTTATTTAGCATTAAGCTTACGCCCTCTAAAAAGTCAGGATCGTCATCAAGTAAAATTACCTGGGTCGGAAAGTAAAAAGGGTGCCCTACACTAATCGGATCATCTGCCATAATTAAGTTTCATTTTCGTCGCTAGTCGGGAGTATATGCTGAGACTGTTTTTGCAGTAACTCTGAATAGGGTCCCATTTCTGAGTTTAATAAGTAAGCCATAAAGGACATGTTATCAGTGGGCATTGTAATTTCAAAATTGTCCGAGGAATGCAAGCGTTTACCAGCACCGGCCTGGGTGTAAGTTGTCTCGCTGATTAGAAGTTGGCCTGGTTGACTTTGTTTGCAAAGAAAAAAGCTTGTTTCCAATGATTTCCCCAGTAAAGCCTGACTATTTTCATTATTGCTATCGACTGAATAAAAAGTTTCACCACTATGAATAGCTAGCTTGAATTGTAATGCTTGAGCCTTTTTGGCATGGTGCATTCGACTTAATTTTTGCATGAGTCTTAAAAATAATTGTGCAGAACAAATCGCATTAAAACTATGTTCTTCACCGCAGCTAATCGTATCAAAAGATACCAGGGCTGAGTCGCCGGTGAAACGTTGTACCGAGCCCCCATACAGCTTAGCTGCCTGTTTTAGATAGAAATTATATTCATTTAATAATTTTGATAGTGTACTGGGATGTAGCAATTCAATGGCGGTATTTACATTAACAACTTTAACAACAAGCAAGCTTGCCATTATTTTACTGGATGGCTCACTTATTGAGTCACTATTGCCTAAACTTGACAAACTCAATTGATGTGAGCGGTTTTCCTGGTATTTCTCCAATAATGTTTTGCATACAGTTTGTAGTTCGGCAACTTCATCTTGCCGGTTTTCATCTATCTTGATAGAACCTTCATCAGGGTCTTTAAAAGCCTTAATTATGCTCTCCAAAGGCTGAGTAATATGTGAAGTAAGGGCAAAGGCGGTGGTGATTGCCAACATTAGCCCAAATGTTAATGTTCCCCAAAATAAAAGCTGAATATTATCTATATTGTTATTCAGGCTGCTGGAATTTAATTCCAACAATACTGATCCGGCAACGGCATTTTGTAGAGAAATTTCAGCGTTGTAGCTGGAATTGATGAGGCTATTTGAAGTATTTTCTCCAGCGCGCGCTAAAATATTATTATCAACATCAAATACTGTTACCTGGCTGATGCTGTCGTTGGTCGCCAATTGGCTAACGACAACATTTAAGCCTAATAAATCATTGGCTAACACTAATTCTATTATGGAGTCCGCTGCTTGTTCAGCCAGGGTTACCCCCAGCTCGTCTGCCTGGAGTTGCAAATTAACTTTAAAATTATTTGTCGTAAGCAACCATAATGCACTCAAAGCTAGAATGAGTATGCTGCTAAAACATAAAGCGACTTTATACTTCAGGGAGAGTTTTTGTAATAAAGGTACGGGCATAGTAAATCAGGCTTACCGCTAATGATTATGGGTTTGGGCGTCTAAGGTGATTTCATGATTTTGGATAAACTCATAGTCCATTGTTTGCCTTGGTCTTTCTAAGCAAAACCCTTGTATGAAATCTGCGCCAAGCCTCCATAAAACAGGCAAAATTGAAGCGTCTTCAACTTGTGGCACGGCTACTTTGACATTTTTATTATGTAACTCGACAAATAAGTTTTTCAATTCATTCTGCTGATACTGGTTATAGCCAATATCGCTCACCAGACTTTTATCTAGTTTAACGTATATTGGTTTAATCTTATCAAGGTAGTTTTCTGGGTTCACGGCACATCCATAATGACAGACGATGCTGGAAAGTCCCAGTTGCTTAAGTCCATCACTAAAATTTAAACAGTATTCCAGATTGTTACAAATCTGGATTTCGCTAATTTGAAAAATCAGCCTGTCAGTAGTGAGATTACTTGATTGTAAGGTCTCACTTAACCAGGGTAAAAAGGTTTTACTAAGCAAGGTGTTGCTGGTGAGGTTGATAATAAGGCGAATATTTTCAGTTTCTGCCTTTTGCAAGGAAGAAAGTGCCAGGCTAACAATTATTTTGTCGAACTCTTCACCTAAACCATTGAGATCAGCTAAGGGCAAGAACTCAGAAGGCAGCATGTCATTACCTTCACTATCCAGCATACGACTTAATACTTCATAGTCCTGAAATTTTTCACCTTTCAGCTCTAATATCGGCTGGAAAAGTAATTTAAAGCGTTGCTCTTTAAGTGCTAGATTAATGTAAGCAGTCAAGACGTTAATATCTTGTTTTTGAGAATAATCTGATTGAAAGTCATCAAGGCTGGGTATTTTTTTATGTAGATTAGCGTTGGCTTTAGCAAGTAAATCTTCTGCATCCAGCGCGTTCTCATTTATAACAGCGACGCCAATTGAACAGCTTAATTGCAAGTTAGGTAAGGACGTAGTTGTTATATGATTGTTTATTTTACTTTTTATAAAGTTTGCAAGATCAATTGACTCCGCTAATTTACAATCATCAATCAATAAACCAAATTGATAATCATCAAGACGAGCTGCAGCGAATTTCTTTTGGATGGACTTGTTTAAAAAAGCGGCAATATCATTTAAAACTTGATTAGCCTTACCAAGGCCAATGATAGATTTAATATCAAGAAATTCATTAATATGAACAATTAAAAGTGACGAGTGCTGTTGCTGCTTGATTGCTTTCGCGACTGCGAATTCAATTTTTTCGAGAAAAAAGCTTTTATTGTAAAGCCGGGTCAATAAATCTTGCTTATTGGCAGCATTAACCGCAGCAGAATAAGTAGGGTTGCCACTGGCAGGTTTAACGATTAACTGTAAACAAGCTTGTCCATCATAGCTTACGGGGGTGAAACTCAGGTCAAGTTCTGGATAAGCTTGGGCAGAATTTTCTGGCTTGCCAATGAGCTGTAGCGTGAGTTTTAGTTCACTTTCGATTTTTTTACTGAGTGCTTTTTTTAATTTCTCTCTGCTTTTTCCTTCAAATAAATCGAGTAATGGGCTTTGCTGAAGTGTCTTATGGTCTTTGCCAGAAAATATTTGAGCATAGCTTTTATTACAATAAAGATGCATTCCCTCTTGAATGTAAGCAAGAGCAGAGGTTGAAGCATCCATAAGAGCCTGGTGGCGTTTTCCCAGTTCTTTAAAATCAAGTTGTAGTCGGCGATAGTTATGCTTGAGTTGCTGAGCAACTGCTTCTCGCTTGATTGCAGTTATTATTTGATTTTCCTGGCCGATAGACAGGCAGGTGTGAATGTCGGATTTAAATAACTCTGCTGTATCTACTTGTGAATTCTCATGAGTAAGAAAAATTATTGGCAGCTCCAACCCCTGAGTTATTAATGTTTCTCTTATAACATCGATGGATACGGGGGCGTCTTCACAACAAAGAATTAAATCCCAGCTTTGAAATTTAATTTGTTCATACAATTCTTTTTTATTTCGAGCGCTCCGAGTTTTCAGGTCAACGCCTTCATTACGTAAGGTGCTCAGCAATTTGTTAATAGCGTGAGTTTGGCTGGAAAGAATTAAAATTTTGATCAGTGCTGGGCTATCCATTGCATATAAATCTATTTTTCGGTTTTATCGTTAATTTATTGTAGTCCAGTATCAGGTTTTTGGATGAAATATTTTATATCTATTTACACTCACAGAATTGGTGTTTTATTTGCTGACGCGGCTTCTTCCTTTACCAGTGTAGGGACTAAATAGCCTGGGAGTTCAGCTCTGAGTTTGGTCATTATTGACCGTGCGGCTTGCATACTGACTTCAAAGTGACCGCTGCCTTTAACCTTATCCAGCATGTGTAAATAGTAAGGAATGACGCCGCAAGTGAATAAACGTTCACTTAAATCAGCCAGCGTTTCAGCGTTGTCATTAATACTCTTTAGTAAAACACTTTGATTGAACAGGTCAACATTGGCTTCCTTAAGTCTCTTACAGGCAGCTTTTACCTCATCATCGAGTTCTTGCGCATGATTAGTATGCAGGACCATCACAAATCTGAGTCGATATCGAGTAAAGAGGTCGCACAGTTGTTGCGTTATGCGTTGGGGAATAACGACTGGGAAGCGGGTATGAATTCTAACGCGTTGTATGTGAGGAATTGCCGCTAAATGCTCCAATAACCATTCCAGGTGTTTGTCCGAAATGGCCAGTGGATCTCCACCACTTAAGATGACTTCAGTAAGCGATGAATCTGCCCGGATGTACTGTAAGCTATCCAGCCATTGCTTTTTATCAGGACGGTTTTCCGTATAAGGAAAATGTCGGCGGAAACAATAACGGCAATGGATAGCACAGCTGGTAGTTGGCATAAGTAATACGCGACCAGCATATTTATGCAATATCCCGGGCATGGGGTTAAATTGTTGTTCAGCTAAGGGGTCTGAGACAAAGCCTGGATAATCCACCAGTTCTTGCTGTTGAGGTAAAACTTGCAACAGCAATGGATCACGTGGATTGCCTTGCTGCATGCGATTGGCAAAACTGCGTGGTAGGCGCAAAGGAAATTCTCGCAAAACATCCATGCTTAAATCTAATTGCTCTGGTTTGAGATTTAATATTTTAAGCAGTTCTTTGGGATCGGTTATGAGGTCAGCTAAACAATCTTGCCAGCTATTTTGATTTTGTAGAGGGATAGTCTTTATCATTTGCTCATAATAGCTGATTAATGGTCATTGGTTTAAGACTATTCTGAGCTTGGTCGCACATTCAGTTTGAGAATATTCTTTAGATAAAGAATATTGAAGCCGTGTTCTTACCCTTGTGTGTTACCAAAAGAGCCGCAGCATCATGACTGAGCTTTACGGGGAAATCTCAAACTGAATGTACTCGTAAGCTTTGGCTGGAATTCTTTTAGTTAAATACATATCATGCCTGCCTGAATGGAAGTCTCAATGAGGTAAGGTATGGCAAACGTCTCAACCAATGAATTTAAATCGGGTCTGAAAGTATTACTGGACGGTGATCCCTGCTCGATTTTGGAAAATGAATTCGTGAAGCCCGGGAAAGGGCAGGCATTTAGTCGTGTGAAGCTGCGCAATTTATTGAATGGTCGGGTTTGGGAGCGGACGTTTAAATCGGGTGAGTCACTGGAAGCTGCTGATGTTATGGAGCTTGATATGGAATATCTCTACAGTGATGGAGAATTCTGGCATTTCATGAAGACTGATGGCACCTTTGATCAAGTTGCTGCGGATAAAAATGCTATCACCGACGCTCAAAGCTGGCTTAAAGAGCAAGATATATACACTGTGATTGTGTGGAATGATGCGCCAATTTCAGTCAGTCCACCTAACTTTGTTGAGCTGGAAGTCTCTGATACGGACCCAGGGCTTAAAGGCGATACCGCTCAAGGTGGCACTAAACCTGCTACTTTAAGTTCAGGCGCTATGGTTAAAGTCCCGTTATTTATTGAAATTGGTGATGTCTTGCGGGTTGATACCCGTAATGGTGAATACCAGAATCGCGTTAAAAAATAATGCAGATGTGCCATGAGGAATGAGCATTGGCGACCAAGGGCAGATAAAGACAGGCTATTTGCCAGAGCTACTTTATTAAAAAATATTCGTGCATTTTTCGAGCAAAGGAACGTGCTTGAAGTCGAGACACCTGTTTTGTCACATGCGGCAGGTACCGATCCTAACCTTGATTCAATTTCTGCTACCTATCGAGCTGATTCGCAGCAGGCAGAACACAACAAAGAACAAACACTATTCCTGCAGACATCACCAGAGTTTGCGATGAAGCGCTTACTGGCGGATGGCAGTGGCGCAATTTTTCAGATTTGCAAAGCCTTTCGAAATGCAGAACAGGGCGCAAGGCATAATCCGGAATTCACTCTGCTGGAGTGGTACCAACCTGACTTTGACGAACATCAGCTTATGGATGAGGTCATGACTCTGCTGATGGCTTTAGGGCAAAGTTTTCATCCGCAAAAGAATTTCTCCCAACAACCTTTTCTTCAACAGCACTGGCACAGACTGACTTATCAAAGCTTGTTTGAGCAATATTTAAATATTAACCCTCATACAATTAGCAGTGAAGAGCTTGCGCGATTCGCAAAAACAAAAATCAATATTGAGTTAGAACACGCTAATAAGGATATCTGGCTGGATTTGTTATTCAGCCATTCGATTGAACCACTTTTGCTGGAACCCGTTTTTATTTATGAATATCCGGCAACGCAAGCGGCACTGGCCACAATAGAAAAAAATATGGATGGCATCGAGATAGCCAGACGCTTTGAGTTGGTGATTAACGGGATGGAAATTGCTAATGGCTATTATGAGCTTACCGACGTTGATGAGCAGCGTAGACGTTTTTTAAATGATCAGAAAATTCGGCAAGAACAAAAAAAGGCAAACAACCCTCTTGATGAAAATTTACTTGCTGCAATGGCCCATGGCTTACCTGCTTGTGCTGGAGTTGCGCTGGGTCTTGATCGTTTATTGATGCTGATTTGTGGCGCTGACTCAATAGATGAAGTGCTGGCTTTTTCGCTAGACCGGGCTTGAATCTGATTCTTGCTGCAACTGTTCCTATGGCGGCCTTTATGCGATGGTTCCAATCTTTTGTCCAAGCTGAATGCCAGAAGCCGTTTGTAAGGAAGACTCCCAACTCATCACATTGGCTGGAAATAATACAATAGCTGTAGAGCCAAGCTTGAAACGGCCCATTTCTTCACCACGTCGGATCGTAATAGGGGCATGCTCTTGATAGCGTTCAACATGCTTGTTTAATTTACTGGGAGCCACCTGGCCAGCCCAGACTGTTTCGATACTTGCTACGATCATCGCGCCAACTAAAATAACCGCCATGGGACCTATGTCGGTTTTAAAAATACACACCACGCGTTCATTTTTGGCAAAAAGCTCATCAATATTAGCCGCAGTTGTCTGGTTAACCGAAAATAACTTTCCGGGAATATAAATCATCTCTTCTAGCGTACCAGTGAGCGGCATATGGATGCGATGGTAATCACGCGGTGAAAGATAGAGCGTTGCAAATTTCCCGCCGTGGAAAGCATCTGCAAGTTTTTGATCACCACCTAATAAAGCCGATAGAGAAAATGACTTGCCCTTTGCCTGGAAGATTTTTCCAATTTCAATGTCTCCAATAGCACTGACTGCTCCATCGACAGGGCAGATTATAGCGTTGGCTTCAGCGTCAATCGGGCGGGCATCAGGTTCAAGATTACGTGTAAAAAAATCATTAAAGCAAGAAAACTCCTCAGCAGATTTTATCTCGGCTTCCGCTAAATTGACTTTATATTTCTTTATAAATATTTTTATTAAAAAGTTTTTAATAAAAGCTATTTTGCAATTAGCTAATAAACCAATGGCACGTGATAAGAAATGTTGCGGGACAATATATTGAAAAAAAATAAACAGTAAGTTCATTCAGCTAATGCCATGTTATGTAAGGTTATGCATTCGAAAAGGTTTCAATTGGCGTATCGGGATGATTTCCCCATTCCGACCATGAACCATCATAGGCTGAGACATCATAGCCTAGTGCTTTCGCAATTAAGTAGGTCAGGCCGGAACGGTGATGAGATTGGCAATGCGTAATAATCTTATTCCCGGCTTTAATGCCTAAGGTATTAAGTTTGTTTTGTAGCTCCTCTAAGGGCAGCAAGCGCAGGTTATTGCTTTTATCCATTGTATGCAGCCAGTCGAGGTTCACGGCTCCAGGGATGTGTCCATTGCGCTGAGCGGTCAGTTTAGTGCCGGCATACTCTTGGGCAGAGCGGGCATCCCAGATTTTAACGTTGTCATTGTCCAGGGAATTGAGGACTTCAGCCATCGGTGCAATGACTTCAGTGTGAATTGTTAGTACCGGTTCACTGGGGGATATTTGAGGAACTTCTTTGCTTACCGGATGACCTTCTTTTAACCAGGCATGTATCCCGCCATTTAAGTAGGAATAATTAGTGTGGCCAATAACATCAAGCGTCCAGATAAATCGACCTGCCCAGCCGCCGCCTTCATCATCGTAAGCAACAATGTGTTGGCCTGGACGATAGCCTATTCTGGCAAACAAACTTGTTAACTGTTCAAGCGTTGGTAGTTTGCCTGTGGCTGGTGGAATCCCGCACATCAGTTCGGAAGGCGTGATGTGTACTGCGCCAGGAACATGTGCCTGGGCGTAGGTTTGGGGCTGGCTTAAGTCGACAATTAAGAGCTCAGGTTGATCGAGGCAAGCTTCAAGTTGTGAGGGTTCAATAATCAGATCAAGATTCATGGGTTTGAAAAGCGAGTAAATTTAAGAAAAACAAAGGTATGTCATTCATTCAAAGATTGCAAAATCTGCTGATAACTTTGTATGCGTTGCGCATGAATGTCGCCTGCATCAACAGCAGCCTTGAGTGCGCACCCCGGTTCTTGCTTGTGCTGGCAATCGCGGAATTTGCACAGACCAGTAAAAGCCTGAAATTCAATAAAACCCCTGAATACCTCTGCCGGGCTCATATGCCACATGCCAAATTCTCGAATGCCGGGTGAATCAATCAGATCACCTCCAGCAGGAAAATGAAATAGTCGAGCAGATGTCGTGGTATGCCGACCTTTTCCTCTAGCTTTGCTAAGGCTGCCTTCCAGTGTATTTACACCCGGTAATAATGCGTTAATTAATGCTGATTTACCGACGCCAGATTGCCCCACAAAAATACTGGTTTGCCCTTCTAAGTACTCTTGCAACTCATTGATACCCTCGCCAGTTTTACTAGAGACCATAAGCGTTGCATAGTTGATAGCAGAGTAGCGCTGTAGTAACTCTTGCAAGCCTGAATGTTTGTCAGCGTTAAGTAGATCCAATTTATTGAGTAGAATGAGAGGGCGTAGCTGGCTGTTTTCTGTGGCAACCAGATAGCGATCAATTAAGTTGGCATGCGCTTGTGGCTCAGGGGCAATAACGATAATAACGTTATCAATGTTAGCAGCAACCGGTTTTAATTCAGCAAAATTATTAGGGCGTTGCAATAAGGAATTACGTTGCAGGTTGGCTATCACAACACCAGTAGGTGTTCCCCTTCGCCAGATGACATGATCGCCAGTCACCAGGGGTTCCAGATTGCTGCGTTGATGGCAACGAAATATCTCGCCAGTCTCTTTGCCTTCGAGTGCTTCTATATCCAGTTGTTGCCCAAAGTGAGAGATAACCAGGCCTTTTTCTTCGGGGCCCAGGTCATCCGGAGTTTGCTCGTCATCAGCGGAATCGTGTTTGCGTTCGGCACGGGCAGCATAATCATCCTGGATTTTTTGGATGCGCCAAAGTTGACGTCGATTAAGGTGTTTTTTCTTCATGCCTGAGTGCTTGTATGTTTTGCAATCAGCATACTAAGTAAGTAAAGGCTTTGCTACAATGCCGCATGGATAAAAAACAGCATTTAATTTGGATTGATCTGGAAATGACCGGCCTTATTCCTGAGTCAGATCGCATTATTGAAATTGCCACAATTATTACCAATACAGATTTGCAAATTGTTGCAGAAGGCCCGGTGCTAGCAATCCACCAATCCAATGAAACCTTGGCAGGAATGGATAACTGGAATCAACGCCATCATGGTAGTTCGGGTTTAATAGAGCGTGTTAAAGTCAGTCCAACCAGCGAAAGCGAAGCTGAGCAACTTACCGTACAGTTCCTTGCACAATATTGCGATAAGGGTTATTCCCCGATGTGTGGCAATAGCATTTGTCAGGATCGTCGTTTTCTTGCGCGTTATATGCCGAGACTGGAAGCTTTTTTTCATTATCGTAATCTTGATGTCAGCTCTCTTAAGGAGCTTGCTAAACGTTGGCGTCCAGAATTAATGGAAGGCTTAAAAAAACAAAGCGCACATTTAGCGCTGGAAGATGTCCGTGATTCTATTGATGAATTGCGTTATTACCGCGAACACTTCATTAAAACTGAAAAAGACTCGATCACTAAGCCTGACTAAAACTCACCCAAAAAAAAGCCCTACTTCTCAGTAGGGCTTAAAAAGTCTGAAATTTCTTCCAGTGGCGTATTCAAAAAGGGGAAAGATGAATGCGCTAATTCATTTAATGCAAATCAGATGCCACATTTAAAAATTCACATAATTTTTAATATAACACATTGTATTTATTAGTATAAACACGATTATAATATTTGAATAAGCCTTCTTTTCTCAGATGAAAGTTCATTTAAAGAGCTTTTACGCCCAAAATGGGTGCATAACTTGAGCTGTAGGAATTTGAATATGTTTCCAATCTCACTTTTCGTGGGCCGGAACGAGTGTTGGTACATTGGTAAGAAGGCCCGCTCGTAGAGGATCTTTGCCGTGCTCGGGTATTTCTCATACACCTCTACAAGGTAAAGAAATAACCCCATTGAGAAGTTGTATTCTTTATATGGGTCAGTTTCGGTGAAAACTATTTAGCTAGCACTGCGCCTAATCAAGTTAGAGCTACTGTGGATTTGTGGATAGGGCTGAAAGTGGGCTTAATAAAAGACGCTTTTCAATCTAAAATATTTAATGCTTTATCCAAAGCTTTAGCCTTTTTATGGCCTTCATCCGTATCGCCTATTTTCCAATAGCTACTGATGTAGATTTCATTTTTGCTGACATTGTTTTCTTTTTTAAAATAATCTCGCAGTTGCTTCATGCCGCTAAATTCACAAGCCAACCAAACGTTAGGTTTTCCTTCAAGCCAAGGTAACACTTTAAGTGCATCGGGCAATATAGAATTAGCAAGTTCAGGGTGAGGGTTAATAACCCAACGAATCTCTATTCCTTCCGGTGAGTTAAATTTTTGCTTATCGGCATCTTCAATGATTTCAATAATTGCATAGCCTTTTGCGTCTCTAGGCATTGCCTCTAGATTAACGCTTATGGCGGGTAAAGCGGTCATGTCACCTGCAATAAAATACCAATCTTCAGTGGTGCTAATTCGTTTTACAGGCCCGGGGCCGGTAAGATTAACGTGATCACCAATAGTCACCTTTGAGGCCCACTCTGATGCGGGGCCAGCGTGACCATTCTCACCATGTAAAACAAAGTCTACGTCTAATTCTAATGATTCAGATCGAAAGGCTCTAATGGTGTAACTTCGCTTTAAGCTCCCTTTGTCAGTTTCCAGCAACAGCTTAATGTAACCACCGTCTTGGTCTTGTGGAAAATTTTCTAGTTCTTCACCCCCCAGCGTAATACGAAGCATATTCGGGGTAAGTTGTTGTTTTTTTACAACGGTGAGACTTCTGGTTTCGCGTTTTGCCATGAAATTTCCTATTAATCGGGATTCAACTATGTCGCTCTAAATGAGAATGATTTTCAAAAGTATAGGAAGTATAAAAGCCCTTTCCCAGGTAAGCTAGCCTGACTCGCCCTATTAAACACTCTTCCGCTTTGTTGTTGTGGCCCCAGGGTGACTCGATAGGTAATAATGCTTTAAGTGGGTAGCATTTTTTTTCCTTTTACTTCATTTTCTACTACCTTAGATTAAGTATAATTAATCAGGTTTAAAACAGAGGCCTTTTTCATGCATTCACTTCATTTTGCTAGCTTATCGACCTTGGCTCTATTATTTGGCTGTTCTCAACAGGAAGTGTCAACGCCCGATCAATCGGTTACGCCAGCACAAAACCAGGTACAAACCTCAGAGGCTGTACTTGGCTCAGGGATTGATTTGGAATATATGGACATTTCAGTGGCACCTGGTGACGATTTTTATCGTTATACCAATGGTGTTTGGTTGGCTAATACTGAAATACCAGGCGATCAATCTAACTATGGGTCGTTCACTGCACTGGCTGATGAGGCGGAAGAAAATTTACGCACGATTATTGAGGAAGCTGCTGCAACGGATGCAACTCCTGGCTCTGACTCACAAAAAGTGGGGGATTTTTATCAAAGCTTCATGAATGAAAATTTGATTGAAAATCTCGGTAGTAACCCTTTGGCGGGAAGCCTGGCCGAAATTTCTGCGGCCACTGATAAAGCGGCAATGATGCAAGTTATGACAGCCATGAACTATATCGGTGTGCAAATGCCTTTTGGTTTTTATATTGATGTTGATGAGAAACAAACTGATCAGTATGCCCCCAATGTCAGCCAGTCGGGCTTAGGTTTACCAGACCGAGACTGGTATCTAATTACTGACAACGACACCTATTTAAGCGCGCGGCAGGCCTATTCAAATTATATTGATGAGGTTATGTCTCTGGCGGGCTTCTCTAATGGCGAGGATGTTGCTGATTCCGTACTGCAAATTGAAAACCGTATTGCTCAGGCGCACTGGGATCGAGTGCAAAATCGGCAGCGTGAGCTGACTTATAACAAACTTAGTATCGCAGATCTGCAAAACCTGGCACCAGCAATTGACTGGGCAGCAACTATGCAGGGCTTAGGCATGTTTACCGATGAATTTATTATCAGTCAGCCCAGTTATTTTGAAGAATTTAACAATATTTGGTCTGAAGTAGGCTTGGCTCAATGGAAAGATTATACAAGCTTCAAATTAATTAATGCCTTTGCTTCTTTTCTCAGTCAGGATTTTGTAGATGCCGAGTTTGCTTTTGAAGGGGGAGTATTAAGCGGGCTGGAAGAAAATCGTCCACGCTGGAAGCGCGGCGTTGACGCCGTCGACAGCGCACTAGGTGAAATAATTGGCAAGCTGTATGTCGATCGCTATTTTCAGGAAGACGCTAAAGAACGCATGGATGTATTAATTGAAAATTTACGTGATGGTTTTCGCGTTGGCATAGCTGAACTTGAATGGATGACAGATACCACCAAGGCAGAAGCGCAAACTAAATTAGCAAAATTTACCACCAAGATTGGTTATCCCGACGCGTGGAAAGACTATTCAGGTGTGGACGTCATTGAAAATGACCTGGTTGGCAATGTGATGCGCTCCAGGCGTTTTGAGCATAACCGTGAAGTGGGCAAATTAGGCCAGGCTATTGATCGGGGGGAATGGTTTATGACACCACATACGGTTAATGCGTATTACAACCCTAGTATGAATGAGATCGTGTTTCCTGCCGCTATCCTACAGCCACCATTCTTTAATGTTGAAGCCGATGATGCGATAAATTATGGSGCYATTGGCGSSGTRATYGGWCATGAAWTTRGTCATGGCTTTGATGAYCAGGGRMGYAAMTYWGAYGGWGAYGGCRYKCTMARAGACTGGTGGACAGAAGAAGACGCTAGTGCATTTTCAGAACGTGCCGATGCATTAGTCGCGCAATATGACCAGTTTGAAGTATTACCTGGGAAGTTTCTTAATGGCGCATTTACCCTGGGAGAAAACATTGGCGATTTAAGTGGTCTGACAGTCGCGTATAAAGCGTATCACTTATCGTTAAATGGAGAGGAAGCGCCGGTGATTGATGGTTTTACAGGTGATCAACGTTTTTTTATGGGCTGGGCACAGGTATGGAGGAGGTTATACAGAGATGAAAACTTGGAAGTTCGAATTACCAGTGACCCACATTCCCATAGTGAAGCCAGGGCCAATGGCGTATTGAGAAATATTGATATCTGGTATGAAACTTTTGATGTGCAAGAAGGCGATGCGCTTTACTTGCCTCCCTCGCAAAGAGTAAAAATCTGGTAACACATTGAGCGAATAGTTAATTCATACACTAGGGGATGCAAATAGGAGGTGCAAAATGAGCGATCCAGTAAGAGCGGCAGATACACCTTATGCAACTGAAGTAGAGGCAGGTAAGACTTATTATTGGTGTTCCTGTGGGCAAAGCAGCAAGCAACCATTCTGTGATGGTTCTCATCAGGGAACGCAGTTCACACCCGTGGCCTATGCAGCAGAAGTGAGTAGGAAAGTATTTTTCTGTGGCTGTAAAATCTCCAATAATAAACCCTTGTGTGATGGTAGTCATCAGCAATAAAGAAAAGAATTAAAACTGGTGTGAAAACATAATTATTCGGGTACTAATGCAGCCTGGCCTATAAATACGTGGTTATTATGAAATTAAAAATTTTCCAAATAGACGCATTTGCCGATAAAGCCTTTGCTGGTAACCCAGCGGCTGTAGTGCCACTGAAAAAGTGGCTAGATGCTGCTGTTATGCAGTCAATTGCGGCAGAAAATAACCTGGCTGAAACGGCATTCTTTGTCCCTGCTGATGGAGAATTCCAGTTGCGCTGGTTTACCCCTAAAGTTGAAGTCAAACTTTGTGGACATGCCACACTGGCTACTTCATTTGTGTTGTTTAATGAGCTTGGCTATGACAAAGATGAAATAATTTTTAATACCTTATCAGGTAAGTTGATGGTGACTAAAAATGTAGATTTACTGACCCTGAATTTCCCAAGTCAAAAACCTGAGCCTTGTGAACTACTCCCAAGCTTAGAAAAAGCGCTTGGTCGAAAACCCTTGGCGTGTTTGAAAAATGTTGACTATGTTTTGGTTTTTGAAAATGAAGATGTCATTAAAAACATTTCGCCTAATCATGACTTAATTAGAAAAATAGATACTCGCGGCATAATAGTCACGGCGCCAGCCTTAGAATATGATTTTGTTGCACGTTTTTTTGCGGCCGCTTCTGGTATCGATGAAGATCCCGTTACCGGTTCAGCTTATACAAAATTAGTACCTTACTGGGCAGAAAAATTAGGGAAAACTTCATTTAAAGCAAGGCAGGTTTCTCAGCGCGGAGGAAATTTAATGCTTGAGTTAAAAGGTGATCGTGTTTTGATTTCAGGCAATGCCGTGAAATACCTGGAAGGTACGATTGACATTCCAGTTAATCATTAAAAAATCCAAGAGGCGCTTATGCTTAAGAAGGTAGGGGATACAGAAATTCTTTCACAGCATAAGGCTAGTTGTCACTGTGGTGCTGTCGAATTACTGATTAATTTACCCGATGGGATAGTCGGCGCCATGCGTTGCAATTGTAGCTTTTGCAGACGCCGGGGAGCCATTATGGCACCTACTAATTTAGAGAATATCAAAATTTTAAAAGGTGCAGAAGCGCTCAGTAAGTATCAATTTAAAACTAATACAGCAGAACATTATTTTTGTAAAAATTGCGGTATTTATACGCATCACAGACGCCGGGCAAACCCTGATGAATATGCCTATAACGTCGCCAATCTGGAAGGCGTAAACCCATTATTAATAGAAGAAATAATTGTCCTTGATGGCATAAATCACCCGAAAGATCAGGTAGAGTGATATGAGTTTTTGATAGCTATGTGGCGAATTGCCGAGTGTGGTCTTGAATTGAGGCAGCAGTAAATTAAAGGAGAGTAAACGATGAGTGACACCATTGATGCGAAAGGACAATGCCTATGTGGCGCTGTAGAAATTGAAGCTAAATCTCTGCAAAAAAAAGTTGGTGCTTGTCATTGTGGTATGTGCCGACATTGGGGCGGCGGCCCCTTCTTTTCAATTCAGTGTGATGGCGAGGTGGAAATTGTTGGTAGTAATCAAGTGTCGGTGTTTGATTCATCGGAGTGGGCGGAACGAGGGTTTTGTAATCAGTGTGGCACCCATTTGTTTTATCGCCTGAAGCAAAATCAGCAATATTTTTTACCAGCGGGCTTGTTCGATCTGGATGAAGAGCTGTATTTTGACCATCAGGTATTTATAGATAAAAAACCAATTTTTTATCATTTTGCCAATAAAACTGACAACATGACCGAAGCAGAAGCCTTTGCAATGTTTTCCGGTGTATAGCTTGAGGCTTAATGGTTTGATGACTTAGGTTCTACCGATAGCCATTTCAATACGGAAAAAGAGGAAAAAGGAGCTTTGCCTTTTTGCGCCTTCTACAATTTTTGTCCAGGCATGCCCTGGCTCCAGTTCAGCAAATAACCAGGGACGGCCAATGTTTTTTCGCAGCCTAAAACCTAAATCGTAATTTTGAATAAAGCCAGGATTGGTCTGTGCATTAATTCTCGTGAAAAAAAGTAAGGCTGTTTGATCTGAAACCTGGCGTGAATAACTCAGTTGGCTTGCCCAATGCGCACCTGAGAAATTTTCTTCAACACGCAAGTCGCTGCTCCAACGTAATAATGATGTTGGCGTTAAGGCCTTATCCAGCTCATAACGGGATAGAGAACCAAAGCCATCACCATCAACAAAATAGAGTGTTTGTGCAAAGCGATGTTGGACGCTGTCCCCGCGCGGTAATTCATAACGATAGCGAATGCTGGTTTTGGCTTTTAATGATGAACGTAGACCAATTCGAAAATCTAAACGGTTTCTTACTCTATCTAGAATGTTAAATTGTAAATTTGCATTAATAGACTGCTGTTCAGAATTTCCAATATTATTTTGCTCATAAAAATCGACTCCTTCGCCTTCATCTTCTGAAAATAGCAGGCTTACTCGTTCATTAATTCTGGGTAAATGTATTTTTCCGCGCAGATGAAAATTCGTGGCAGAATTGTTGTTTTCATGCCAAAGCTGTTCAACGCTTATGCGTAATGATGAGTAGGCTGCTTCCAGATCACTACGTGGTAAGCCAAAGAAGCGATCAACTTTGTCTGCAAAGTTATTGGCTGAGTTAGAAGCAAGGGCTTGAGTTTGATCTAGCCAGCCTAAGCCGAAGGAGCCATCTTCTGGGATAGTATTTTCCTCCGATGCCTGGCCCAAGACGGCGCCACTCAAGCAAATAGTGAGTAGAAGAAAATTATAGTTATTGAATATACGCAACATAAGTCTTTATAGAATATAGTAGTAGATATAGGAAAGCCTGTTTGTTTTAGAAAATAGTGATTACTTTCTAATAATAAAAGTGACTTAACTCAAAGAGCTTGCAATAATTTTGTGGAGGCGCTCCATAATAGATACTTAGGTATACCTTTATAATCAGCTTGTATTAGAATCGGAATTAGTAAACAGAAGCCGCTGGAGGCAACATCAGCCCTTCAAAAACAGTTAACTGAAAAGGAGAATGTAATGGCAAATGAAGGTTATCACGAGCCTATTAACGAATTAAGTGACGAAACCCGAGATATGCATCGGGCAATCACTTCTTTGATGGAAGAGCTGGAAGCTGTTGATTGGTATAACCAGCGAGTGGATGCCTGTAAAGATCCGGAGCTCAAAGCGATACTGGCGCACAACCGGGATGAAGAAAAAGAACATGCGGCTATGGTGCTTGAATGGATTCGCCGTAAAGATTCACGTTTCGATAAAGAACTAAAAGATTATTTGTTTACTGATAAGCCGATAGCGCACGCTTAATACACTAGCAACATTAGTAGAGTAAGCATGTGTTGAGCGCAGGTAGGGCGAGGAAAAGTTCAATTTAATGAAGGCGTTTACTAGCGTTTTAAATGACTGATTTAAATTGAACTTTTAACCAAGTATTAACAATCATCAATAATGCTAATTGTTTAATAAATTGGCGGGAGAATACTGATCCGTTAGTGGCCTCTCGTCGACATTCCAGTCTATTTCTTTGCTCATGAATCTTGGATAGTCGGTAACGTCCATGCCAAATATTTCTAATCGATTTCGCCAATTCGCTGCGCGCCTATTTAGAGTGTTAAGGCCCGGCAGCTCTTGCCTGGACGCAATGATGATTCTATTTCCGGTATTGTTCATACGCAGATTAATAAATTCACCGAATACATTATGATAAGTTTGTGATTCGGCATCATAAAGGCGGCTGGTAGAAAAAGTATTTGAAACCAGCATGCCATCTTCTGGCAGTAAGCTTTTTATTTCTTCCAAAAATTCCTCTGTCATTAAGTGCTCAGGAATATATTCGCCATTAAAAGCATCGATGATAACTAAATCAAAACTTTCATTTCGCAATGCTGCGCGTTTTACATAGACTCGACCATCGCCGATATCAACTTTTATTTTGTCAGTCTGTTCAAACTCGAAGAAGTCCTCGGCAACTCTTAGTACGGCCTCATCAATTTCAGAAATAATTATTTCAGCCTCAGGGAATAGTGTGTGGTACACCTCTGGCAACGTTCCACCACCCAGACCAATGATGAGTATGCGTTGCGGCTCAGCTTGAACGAGTAAACTGGATAGCGTCATTTTGGCATAGGGAAAAACCAGCTCTTGTGGGTTTTCCAAAAAGCGGCAGGACTGATTTTGCCCGGTACGCCTTGTCATAGTGAAGCGTAAGCAGCGTCGGGTAGAATCTTCAGTGACGATGATATTGCGATAAAGAGAACGCTCCTGGTGGATTTCACGAATGCCACGCTGAGCACTACTGTTTTGTAAAATAAAAAAACTTGCAAAGAAAAATAAAACGAAACTTGAAAACCAGTACTTAATTTTTTTCTTCATTGAGGGTCGTCCATCGTTGCTTGGTTCACATGAAACGTTTTATTTGAATAAATCGCCAGCATTCCAGATAAGAATAAAACTAATCCCATGGTAATTAATATTTGATTGACCTCAAACCAAAGGACCAAATAAAAAGACGTTGCCAGTGTGCCCAGAGCGCTGCCCAAAGTGGATACAAAATAAAGTGTGCCAGCGACATGCCCACTATGATTGCTGTCCATGACCAGTAAGCGAACTGAATAGGGGGCGATCATGCCAAGTGCCGCAGTCGGCAAAAAGAATAGCAGCATAGAGACTATCAATGAGCCGTAGCGTGGATCTTCGACGACAAGAAAAAGTGCTTCCATAATCTGATTGCCAAATAAAATCAGTGGTATCAGTAAAAATGCTGCGAGCACAAAAAAAGCGCCGTGTTGTTTCAAGCTTGGATTGCGTAAGGACAGCTTGCCGCCAAACAAGTAGCCAAGAGATAAGGACAACATAAATACGGTGATAATGCTGCCCCAGACAAAAATACTGGAACCGAAATAAGGGGCCAGGATGCGTCCGCCGAGTAACTCGACCGACATAATAATAAAACCACTGACGAAGGCCAGGCTCAATATCAGTAGATTGCTCGAAGAGGAGGTTGATTCAGTCAAAGTGGTTACCTGTTAAGTTAAAGCCTGCAAAGTATACCTAATGCAGAAGCTTCTGCGTATGTTCAGGTAGCTATGGTATGAAAATTTTTGGGTAAATCTGCTTCAGGAATATCTTTTCTTATCGTTACTCGGGGACGGCAGCCACCGGTCGCCACAAAGCCGTGCTCGCTACCGCTCCTCGAAAAGGTTTTCTTGCTCGGCTTGTCTAGCCCATCTAGCAATTCGGCATAAAGGAAATTTTCATTATCTTCTTTGCTCTCTGAACGGAGCCGCTACCGCTGAAAGGATTAAAAAACGGTGAAAAAGGGCTTTGATAGGGCTATTATCAAAAGTAACGTACATGTAGGAAGTTGTTAGGAGGCGTTATGAATTTTATTGCGAATAATTTGCCAGTGGCCATTATTTTTCTGGTTGCAGTCATTATGGTGCTTAAGTCTTGTATTAAGTTTGTGCCACACAATACGGCGTATGTCGTGGAACGTTTTGGCAAATTTCAGTCCACAAGGGGAGCCGGTCTAAACTTCATTATTCCGTTTATTGATCGAATTTCTGCGAAGCGATCACTGAAAGAACAGGCAGTGGATGTGCCGAGTCAAAGTGGTATTACCAAGGACAATATCAGTTTATCTGTGGATGGAGTGCTGTATTTCCGGGTTCTGGACCCTTATAAGGCCACATACGGCGTAGATAACTATGTTTTTGCGGTTACGCAGTTGGCGCAAACCACGATGCGTTCTGAGCTAGGCAAAATGGAGCTGGATAAAACCTTCGAGGAAAGAGATCACCTCAACACTAATATTGTTAATTCCATTAACGAGGCTTCCGCACCCTGGGGTATTCAGGTGATGCGTTATGAGATCAAAGATATTGTGCCGCCTAATTCGATCATGGATGCCATGGAAGCTCAAATGAAGGCGGAAAGGGTGAAACGGGCGCAAATTCTGGAATCTGAAGGTGACAGGCAATCTGCTATTAATGTAGCAGAAGGTCAGAAGCGCTCTGTTGTTTTGGCCGCTGAAGCTGATAAGGCGGAACAAATTCTACGGGCAGAAGGCGAAGCGCAAGCCATACTGGCAGTAGCCGAAGCTCAGGCAGAAGCCTTGAGGAAAATTGGTAAAGCGGCTAATACCACTGAAGGCCAGAAAGCCATTCAGCTGGATTTAGGCACCAAGGCAATAGCAGCCAAGGCTGCCATAGCCAGAGAATCGTCGGTTGTTTTATTACCTGACAGTGGAACTGACGCCGCCACTATCGTGGCGCAGGCAATGAGTATTATTCAGACCTTAAACAAGAATAAATCGGCAGGAGGGCAGGAAGATGATATGGCTTAACGATAGTTTAAGCGGTATTTTAATTTTTCTTGGTATTGCTTTGCTGGCGGTTGAAATGCTGGTGTTTGCCTTCTCGTCTTTTATTCTGTTTTTTATTGGTCTGGCCTGTCTGATTACGGGATTGCTGATGTTTCTGGGGCTACTTGCCCCAACCTTAACAGTGGCTTTTGCTACTGTCGCCATATTGACTGGCTTGCTGGCAGTGTTGCTCTGGAAGCCCTTAAAAAATATGCAAAGCCATGTCGATCACACCCCAGCCAGTGGTGACTTGGTGGGCCACAGCTTTATTCTTAGTGGTGATGTAGAACCAGGACAGACTATTAATTACCGTTATTCCGGCATTGAGTGGCGAGTAAAAAGTGATCAAGCATTGTCTGTCGGCACTGAAGTGGAAGTTACAGTTGCCAATGTTGGTGAATTTACGGTGACGGCTAAAATTAAGTAGACAATTAAGGGATTGTAAATAATTAAAAAATCAGTTTTCTATTCTGCGTAGATTAACAGACTCATAAATATTCAAAATAACGATAATAAGATTGGAGATTTTAATGAGAAAATTTCATGCCGCTTTAATTCTAACTTTACTTGGGACTTTACTTTTTGGTTGCGCTCCTGGAGATGAAGCAGAGCAAGCTGCCTTATCTAGCGATATGGCGGAAGCAGATCAGGCAGCAAGTTCGCCTGGCCAATTTTCACGACTGATTGGTAATGAATCATTTACCGCTATTTTGTCGGGCACGGCAGTTGGACAAATGGAAGTCACCCACGACGATGTTACAAGCGTTGAATTTGAGTTCCGTAGTAATGGCAGGGGGCCTACTATTACCGAAACTATCGAATTTAGTGAAGACGGTTATCCTGAAACTTGGGAAGTCTCTGGTGCAACAACCTTCGGCAATATCATCAGTGAAGAATTTCAAATAGAAGCGGGACGTGCTTCATGGACAGATACCACAGGAACGGATGCGGCAGATATAGGTGACACACGTTTGTATGTTGCCCAGGAATCCGGCCCCTATGCTTTATGGGTTTATTCCAGGTTGCTGCTAGCCGAAGAAGATAGAACACTTTCTGTCTTGCCGGCTGGGGAACTGAGGCTGGAAGAAATTGAAACACTAGAAGTCTCTGGCAATGCTGGTACAGAAACTATCACTACTTATGCGCTTTCGGGCATTGACCTGAATCCCACTTATTTTGCCTTGGATGAGACGGGTTCCTTTTTTGCAACGATGAGTGCAACTTTTGCCCTAGTCAAAGCAGGTTTTGAAGCAGAAGAGCAGCGCTTGCGTGAGTTAACAGTTGAATATTCTGCTCTGCGTTTTGAAACAATTCAGGAGAAAGTAACCCAGGAATTTGAAAGTCCTGTAAGAATTAATAATGTCCGTATTTTTGATCCCGCAACGCTGAGCCTTTCGGATTATTCGTCTGTAGTCATTGAAAATAATCTAATTACTGCAATAGAAACGGTAAGCGCTGAAATCTTAGAGAATGAGATCATTATTGATGGCGCTGGCGGCACACTGATCGCTGGTCTGTACGAAATGCACGCCCATGCATCACAAGATAACGCCCTATTGAATATTGCAGCCGGTATAACCAGTGTGCGTGATATGGGCAACAATAATGCAGTGTTGGCAGAGCTAATTGAAAAAATAGAATCAGGTCGCTTGGTAGGGCCGCGTGTAACGAGGAGTGGTTTTATTGAAGGAGTCAGTCCTTTTAATGCGAATGGAGGCATTCTCGTTGCGTCTGAAGAAGAAGCCGTAGAAGCCGTTCGCGAGTATTCGAATGGTGACTTTATTCAAATTAAAATTTACAACAGTATTAACCCTGATTGGGTTCCCGCGATGATTGCTGAGGCTCGTGCTAATGGTTTACGTGTGGCAGGTCATGTGCCTGCTTTCACTAATGCCGATGCCATGATTGCTGCAGGTTACGATGAAATGACTCATATTAATCAGATCATGCTTGGTTGGGTGCTAGAGCCAGACGAAGATACTCGCACCTTGTTACGACTGACGGCATTACAAAGGTTGCCCGCATTGAACATCGACGATCCGGCTGTGCAGAATACAATTAATGCGATGGCAGAAAATGGTGTATCTGTTGATCCAACCTTAGCCATTCACGAAAGCCTACTGTTGTCTCGCAATGGCACAACTAATCCAGGAATGGTCGATTATATAGAGCATATGCCAATAGGCATCCAGCGCGGTGCAAAAACTGCAATGGCAGCAATTTCCTCTGCTGAAGAAGATGAAGCTTACAGGGGGGCTTACGATAAAATAATAGAAACCCTGGCCGAAATGAAAGATCAGGGAATATTTATTATTCCTGGTACAGATTTAGGTGGCTCATTTACTTATCACCGAGAACTTGAGCTTTACCAGGGGATAGGTATGTCGCCTGCAGAAATTTTAAGAATGGCGACTTACGACATGGCTGTCTACCTGGAGCAAGATAGTGAACTTGGATCAATCGAAGCCGGTAAATTAGCTGATTTATTTTTGATCCCTGGTGATCCAACTGTAGATCTCAAGGCTATCAAAACTATTTCCTTGGTCGTAAAAGATGGCACGTTCTACTTCCCCAGTGATATTTATCCTGAGTTTGGTATTCAGCCATTCATTGCAGGGCCAGAAATAATAAATGCAGATTAATTTAAATTATTTAGAGGAAAAAATAATGATTAGAATTAACACTGAACGACGACTGCCATTAATCGTAGCAATACTATTGCCCTTAAGCCTTCTTTTAACAGCTTGTTCTGAGCCAGCTGTTGATAATCCAACGCCTGCTTCCAATGCAATAATTTATGAAGGTGCCCGTTTGATCATAGGCAATGGTGAGGTTATCGAGAACGCCAGCTTTTCCGTAGAAAATGGTTTGTTTGTARGCGTTGGCTCGACTGCTGCAATGACTTCTCCGGCAGGCGCTACTCGTGTAGAGCTCAGTGGCATGACGGTTATGCCTGCTATTATTGATACACATGTGCATCTGAGCACTAGTCGTGATGCACTTATCGAAGATTTGCAACAGCGTGCTAGTCAGGGAATTGCGGCGGCTCAAAGCCTTGGCGCAGACGGGGCTGGTACGCCTTTGGAAATACGTGATGAAATAATTCCCGGTGCAGCGCGCTATCTATCGGCTGGGCGCGGCATCACTGCGCCAGAGCCAGGCCGATCCGAAGTGGCGCATTGGGTGACAAATGTTGATGAAGCGAGGCAAGCAGTACGTGATGAAGTCGCACGTAATGTCGACATAATAAAAATATGGGTTGATGATCGTGGCGGTCAGTACGAAAGGTTGAGCCCGGAATTATATGGCGCAATTATTGATGAGGCACACCAGAATAATCTGCAAGTAGCCGCGCATATTTTCAGGCTCGAAGATGCAAAGGGTCTGCTGCGTGCAGGGATTGATATATTTGCCCATGGCGTTAGAGATCAGGACATTGATGATGAGTTTATAGAACTCGTGCTTGCGCGGCCGAATGTTGTACTTATACCCAATATGCCCTATCGGGGCGTGCCTACGAATCTGGATTGGCTTAGCGAATCCATGACGATGGAAGTAGCAGAAGGGCTACTTATGTCCAACATTGAACGGCCAGAGGTGCAGGCAGCCTTTGGCATTCAGGCAAGAAATCTGGCAAGGCTCAGTGAGGCAGGCATGACTATCGCGATGGGAACAGATGGCAACTCTTATTGGGGGCCGCATATTGAGATGGAAGACATGGTGGCATCGGGTATGTCACCCGCTGAGGTCATCATTGCTGCCACTAAAAATTCAGCCGAATTATTAGGGTTTGATGAATTAGGCACTGTGGAAGCCGGTAAAAGCGCAGATTTTATCGTGCTTGAAGCGAACCCTCTTGATGACATTACCAATACTCGTCGTATTGTGGATGTTTATCTGCGCGGCGAAGAAGTGCTTCGATAACTTAGTTGGTTAGAGTGTCGGAGCCATGACTTCGATACCTTTCACAAAAAAAGAATAATTAATTTATATGACTAAATCACAAGGAGTCACCATGTTAAAACCAATAAAATTGTTCATCATGCTTATTTTTGGAACGCTTATCAGTGCCTGTTCTATGTTGGAAGATTCCAGCAGTATGACTAGCCTTTTTGATGGTGGAAATTTGCAGAACTGGGAGGAGGTCGGGAATGCAGAATGGCGATTAAATAACGGCTATGTTGAAGGCTCCGGAGATGCCGGCTTTCTGGTGTCACAACAAGCCTATGGGGATTTCCGTCTGACGGTTGAATTCTGGACAGATGGCCCTGCCAACAGTGGCGTTTTTATCCGTTGTGATGATAAGCAGAATATTGGTGCCGACAATTGTTATGAGGTTAATATTTTTGATACACGTACGGATCAGACATACCGTACAGGTGGCATCGTGAATGTTGCGCCGCCAGCAGAGAGTATTGATGCAGCCAATCAATGGAACAGTTTTGAAATTCTGGCTCAGGGGTCACACTTGGTAGTCATCATGAATGGTATAGAAACCGTTAACGTCAGCAATGAGCAGTTGGCCTCCGGTTATATTGCACTGCAATATGGTACGGGTGTCGTTAGATTTGGTGACGTCAGAATTCAACAGCTTTAAAGCAGACTTCCAAAAGATGTATATGTAGCCCCAAATTCGTCAGGAAATTGTATACATGAATATGAATGGCTGCCGACAATAGGTATCCAATTGTTTTTGTATTATATAATCCTTTTTTATACTAATTAGCCGATGAAAGAAGCCGAGATTGAGCAAGAAAAAATGAATGTAAATAGAAAACGTTCCTTATGGAAGCGCATGCTGCCAGTGAAGATAAGACAGAATATGCGGCTTATTTATCTGTCAATTATTACAATTGTTGCGTCATCTATTTTATTAGGTTCTGTTCAGATACGTCCCACTGTATTCACTACAGGAGGTACTCTCGTCTCGACTACTGTGGAATATATTGAGGGCACTGTTGATTTCTTTGATTTAAGCCGTCCACATTCGATTAGCCTTACAGTGGATGAAATCCAATATCAACGAATGAAAAATGACTTTCTGTTAAACGGTGAGAAAAGCTGGATAGTGGCTGATGCGATAATAGATGGTACTTCTATCCCCTCAGTGGGTATTCGTTTAAAAGGCAACTCTACCTTGTTTCCTCTTAGTGGGATTGTTGCTGGGCTGCCCTCTTTTGAGAACCCCTCCACATTGCCCATGCTGCTAAGCTTTTCTGAATTTGCAGAAGGCCGTGAGTATCAAGGGCGTACAGAGCTTGCGATTCGTTCAGCATTCGCGGCGAGTACAACTGCCAATGAGGCGCTAGCTTTACAATTGGTTGCAGATTCTGGGCAGGTTTCTCAAAAGTACGCTTTTACGTCTTTTCAGGTAAATGATTCACCTTCGCTAACACGCCTGGTTATTGAAAACCCCGATCAAGGTTACGCTGAAAGTTTAAACCTTGGCGAAGGCGTCCTGTACAAATCCCGCAGTGGCAATACATTTTCTTATCATGGGGAAGATCCTCTTGATTACACGGAAGACTTTGTTCAAATAAACGCCATAGGTGTTAGAGACCTTAGCCCGGTGATACGTTTGTTAGGCTGGCTTGATACCGTGACAGAAGAAAAGTTTGATGCAGAATTAGAAAATTGGGTTGATGTGCCGAGTTTTGCTCGCTACGTAGCCACGCATAATTTGTTGTTAGATTGGGATGACATGTCTGGCCCGGGCCATAATTTTCTACTTTGGTATGATATAGAGGATGAGAAATTCACTGTAGTTAGTTGGGATTTGAATCAATCACTTAGTGCTGAAGGTGTCGAGTTGGGAATCATGCTTGGCTTTGGAGAAGGCGGTAATGCTAAAGCCAGATGGGGAGAAAATTCACTTCAAAAGTATTTTATTAATAGTGAAGCCTTTGCTAGCGAGATAGAAAGAGCACATGAAGAACTTCAGGCATTATGGTTTGAAGGTGAACGAACGTTTGAGATTATTGATAGTTTCGCAGAAATTGTGCCAATAACGGATATGCTTAACGCAGAAGAAATTGAAGCAGACCTGACGGCATTAAAAGATTTTGTTGTCGACAGGCAGGTTTTTTAACTAAGATGCTCCGTAGTTTCTGCAAAGAGAAAAAAACAAAAACCAGGATTGAAAAGTAGAGTATTAATGTTGCTATCGAGCAGCTGAAACCACCGCTGAAAGCAGATAATAGAACAACTGGTTCGAAGCCTGTTATTCTTTGACCAAATAACATTTTTAAATCAATAAGTTAATCTCTCAAGCTGTCCCATTATTGTTTGTTCTTATCTTCCATAAGCTACTGATTTTATTAAGACAGTATAAGCCCTATGGGACAGGTTTAAATATATTGGAGATATCATTTTGGCATCATTGTTTTCAGAGCTTCTTAAACTTAAAATTACTTTGTCAATTTTATGCTGACTGATCGGCTATTTATGAAAAATATTTTTCCCCTATTTCTTGCTCTGTTGCTAGCTAGTTGTAGCACCTACCAGGCTAACTATGCCAATTACGACTGGCTGACATTATCCACTCCCCGATTTACAATTTATTCACAACTTGATGAAGAAGATACTTTTGAATGGGCGCAAGATTTTGATTTATTTTTAAGTGTAATTCAGCAAGTTATAAGAATAGATGAAAGATTATTACCACCATTAGATATCGTTTTATTTGAACGTGAAAGAGATTTTCAATTTTACAGACCTGGATATGAAGAAGGGACAAGAGAAAATGTATTAGCTTTTTTCTCGAACATGGACAGTTGGAGTATTATTGGCGTTCCGGCACGAACTAATAGGGGGAACCCCCAACAAGTCACCTATCATGAAGCAGTTCATTGGTACTCCAGTTCTGTGATTGCTAACCAACCACTTTGGTTTGCTGAAGGGTTAGCAGAGGTTTATTCAACTTTAGAAATTGACCAAAATGAACTTGCTTGGGGATCCCGTATCTACAATCACATCCGCAATTTACAAATTGAGGGGCTTTATTTCTCAAGTGAATTCTTAAATCTCTCAAATGAGGATGCTCTAAATGTTAATAACTTTTATTCCCAATCTTGGCTTCTCGTTCACTATCTTTTGTTTGGTAATAACCAATTAAGTGCTGATGCACTAAATAATTTATTGATAGAAATTCAAAACACTGATATTGAAACAGCAATTGAACAAGTACTAGGGTTAGATTATGAATCTTTAGATAGAGAGCTAAAACAATATTTAACTGACGGTTCCTACCGATTAGGCCAAGGTACTGTAAATAGAGCAGATTTTTCTTCAAATATAAGTCCTTCAACAGATACAGAAATTGAGTTTGTATTAGCAAAACTAGCATTTAGTAGCGGAAACCTTGAGCAAGCCCATTTGCATGCAAGTAATCTGGCTATGTTAGCTCCGAGTGAGGCCAGCACATACGACATTATCTCCTTAGTTTCATTTGCGAGAGAAGATAGGCCTACTTTAAATGTTGCCCTAAATAACGCCATCGCATTGAATTCAATAGATTCAACCACTTATCAATTACAGGCTGAATTAATTTGGCAAGATAACGTGTTAGAGTCGGAAACTTTTTTGGATGAAAACAGTGCTCGTCAGATAGTTGATTTGTACACTAGGTCGATCACTCTTTTGCCTTATGGATTAKATAATTATAAAAATTTAATACGTGTCTTAAGCCAGGTAAAAACTACAACAGATATTGATAAACAACTTTTAGAAATTGGGTCTGCAATTTTCCCAAATGAAGGTATTTTTATAATGGGAAGAGCCATCATTGAACACTCAAATGGCAATATAGAAAGCGCATTGGATTTACTAGATCAATCGATTGGAACTTCAACAGATAGCGAAGATCGAGATTTTAGAACGTATTTACGGAGCTATTGGCAAATTTGATGTTTAATTTACATAAGTGAAGTCTACTTAATAAACTTATATTTAATTAATTCCGGTAAGGCTGTTTACCGGAAATATCTTGAAGGTTCACTTCTGTCTGAAACCAGTCATAACACTGCAACTATAATTCCGCTTCATAAAAAGCTTTAAAACCACCATACAGCTCCCATAAATCAATTTTGGATGACAGTTCATAAGGTGAATGCATGCTGACTATGCCAATGCCGACATCAATGACATCCATATTCTGACCAGCAAACCAGGCGGCAATCGTGCCGCCGCCATAGCCAGCGTCGTAGGAATGGGTTTGCCATTTTATATTCGCGTCATCAAATACACCGCGTATATAGGCAAAAAATTCTGAGTTTGCTTCACGGCCTGGGCCATATTCTTTAACCACTAAGCCATAACCCAGGCGTGAGGTAAGTACAGGGTTTTGTGGGCTTGGGAAAAGTGGGTTCAAGGCTGTCGTTGTATCACTGACTAATACTTTAGTTTGCGCATAGGTTCTTCTCAAATCCAGATCGCTGAATGAGCCAGTAGTGGAATTAATTAACTCTGCTATCAGTGTATTGAACCACTCTGAATTCACACCGGTGTTCCATGAACGGGTTTCTTCATTGTTTACCGCATAAGCAAACACTGTTTGCTCTGGAATGCCGACATCAGCAATTGCA
Organism: SAR86 cluster bacterium; assembly: GCA_002746215.1. Taxonomy (GTDB): domain Bacteria; phylum Pseudomonadota; class Gammaproteobacteria; order Pseudomonadales; family Pseudohongiellaceae; genus UBA5109. Next base: position 107,146 of record NVWI01000001.1, on the reverse strand, counting down.
CGCAGGCTCACATAAGCCGTTGACCTGTCATCCTGGCCATAGGCTGCAACCAAAGCACGGTCAAGCCCGACATCACGAGGTTGGGTGACAGGAATAATTTGAAGGTCCGCTGAAAGTAAATCTTCAGACGCTATACCATATTGATCATTCAGTATGGCCAGCAAACGATCTGAAGGCATATCAAATTGCGAGTCATTAGCAACAGGTAAAGAAGCAATAATAGGTTCAAGTTCTTCGGTTGCAATAACATCGCGCTGGGTTCTGTCGCGATAATCATCATCGACATGTGGTGCCAGATCAGTAATCAATAAAATAGGGTCATCTGCATCCATGCCTATCTCAACCCACACAGTAGAACCATCTGTTTTATCGACTCGGCCGATGATTCCCAGAGGAATATTTACCCATTGATAGTTTTTGATTCCACCATGAACCTGAGTATCAATGGTTACGACGCCATTCCTGTCTCTAAAGGGAATGGTTTTAAATTCTAAGCGCGGAGAATCGATATGGGTATTAACAATTCTTATGCCATCAGTTATTGGGCTATTGCCAATGATAAACAGCACCAGAGTCCTGTCGCGATTAATGGCATACCAGCGCGAACCGGGCTGCATGCTTGAGCTGTTAACATCTGGAGACCAGGGCTGAAAACCCTCAGCTTCGGCCAGTTCAACACCTTCTCGAACAAACCAAAGCTCACTTCTGGCAACCGCCATGAAGTCTTTGAATTCTTCCGCAAACTCCATGACTTGTGTTTTTTCTTGTTGGTCTATTTCAAGCCAGGCCGAAGAAAAATCTTGGCCTAGAAGGGGCGTTGTAAAAACGCTGCATATGGTGATTATAATTAATTGCTTAAATTTGTTCATGCTTGTCTCCAGTACTTATCTGACTAAGGTGTCAGAGTAAAATAGATTTTTCAACTACAGTTTCATCAATGTATTAGGCAAGAGTTTGCCACAAAAGTGTATTTCGTAGAGTTACTCTGACACCGAAAATTTGACACCGAAAATTTCGTAGAGTTACTCTGACACCGAAAATTAGACACCGAAAATTAATGAGCATGTTGAGCCAGTGCCCAATCAACATGCTCTTTAACGAGAGGGGAGGGATGATTGATCCTGGCTTGCAGCGCTGCTTTTATTTGTGGAGAGCTACTAGCATTGCCCAGGCCCACTGCCAGATTTCGCAACCAGCAATCATAACCTATTCTTCTTATTGGTGAGCCCGCAGTCTTTTCCAGAAATTCTTCTTCCGTCCAGCTAAATAATGTAACGAGTTCATTGCGATCAAGCTCATGACGAGGTGAAAAATCTTTTTCTTGAGTTGGAGAAGAAAATTTATTCCAGGGGCAGCATAACTGACAATCGTCACAGCCAAATACACGATTCCCCATCAAAGGACGAAGCTTTTCTGGAATTGATGTTCTTAATTCAATTGTAAGATAAGAAATACACTTGCGGGCATCCAGTTTATTAGGCCCAACAAAAGCATCAGTTGGGCAGATGTCAAGACAAGCATGGCAGGTGCCGCAGTGCTCATCCGCTTTATTATCAAGGGGTAAGGGCAGATCAGTAAAAAGTTCACCCAGGAAAAACCAGGAGCCTGCCTTTTTATTAATTAGCATAGCGTTTTTACCAATCCAGCCAAGCCCTGCCTTTTCAGCAATGGCACGTTCTAAGACCGGGGCACTATCAACCAGAGCGCGATAACCAAATTCACCGCTGGCTTCCTGAATTTTATTTGCCAGTTTTTGTAAACGTTGCCGAATAAGCTTGTGGTAATCACGTCCGAGTGCATAACGACTGATATAAGCCAGCGAAGAGTTCTTTAATACTTCAATACTTTGCGGTTCAGCAGGTAAGTAATCCATGCGTGCTGAAATAATTCTTAAGGTGCCAGGCACTAAGAGTTCAGGATGGCTGCGCATAGCGCCATGACGCTGCATATAGTCCATCTCGCCATGAAAATTATTCTGCAACCAATTTTGTAAATGCACATCAGCTTCACTGAGATCAATATCACTGATGCCAATTTGCTGAAACCCCAGTTCACGTCCCCAGATTTTTATGTCTTCAGCAAGTTTTGAAAAGTTAATATCAGTCATTTAACGTTTATCTGTTGCTCTATTATTTGAGAAGTTTACAGCTGGGGATATTGCTTTCAAGTTCATTGAAATGTTTTCTCCCTTTACTTAATTTTGAATTTAAGCGAGGGTTGTCTGAGGCGCGTAGCGGCGAGTTCCACAGCGCCGAACTTAAGTAAAGGGAGATTGAAGGGCGGCAAAAGTAATTCCCCCAGCTTCTTACTAAAGAATGCTTTTATTTATTCTGCCCAACTTCTATCTGTAAAGCGTTCAATAGTATTTTGAACCTGTTGAGTGGAAGGAAGATTCGATTGTAAATGATGCGCCCACTTATATTTTACGTGTTGCAGAAATTTTGTATTCCACGAAGGGTGAGCTTCTTTACGATCCTGCCAATATAAAATAAATTCCTTAATTTGCTCGCGCGCAAAGGCCTCATTGATATTGGCCATTGCGAGTACCTCAAAGCATACTGGGCCGGGTTCATAATCCATTGGTATTAAACGTGGGGTTGGATCATTTTCTACGGCCAATGTAAATTTAGCCCACTGGCGTCGAATATGTGCAATAAATTTGGTATTCCAAGTGCTGGTGATGAGTCCGCGTTCTTTCCAATACAGTACAAACTCAGGAACAGAGTCTTCTATAAAACTGTTATTAACGCCGGCATTTTCCAAGATGCTAAGTGCTTCGCCACTTGGGCTCCAGGCGCTATTCATATCGGATTCAAGTTCTTTAGCGCCCTGAAAGCTTTGCTCTTTACGCCAGTCTTTAAGTATCCATTTTAGAAAAGTGTTGTGCCAGGAGTATTGTGCTTTTTSCCGTTCTCGCCAATACATAACAAAACTTTTAATACGCTGATTGACAAATTCCTGGGGAATATTATGCTGCCGAAATTGCTGGTAAAGGTCTTCATTGGGCTGCCAGTTTGGCGGAATAAAACTGGCCTTACCACTGGATTCTGTTCTGTTAAAAACAGAGTTTAGGGTGCTTGGTTTTTTGTGAGCGATAGAAGGTAAGTTTGCGCCTTCTTTATAAGGTTGATTAATCGCTATAAGAAAAGTATCAGAATTTTCGGCGACAGAGTCTAAGTGAACAAGGCCTTTTTCCTGTAAGTTTTGACGCACACGTTTAATATCAATTAATGACCAGAAAGGCATGGCTTTTTGTAAGATGGGGTAATCGAGTTCTGCCCAGCGTCTTTGTTTTCTGACTATCAACGGGTGCTGTAAAAATAATTCGCTGATGACGTGCAGCATGACAGTTTCTTCAAGCCCAATGGTCGCAGCAAGGGTTGGAGAAATTAATAAAGGGCGCTCAGGAATTAGGGAAGAAGTCATGACAAGATGCTATCACAAAGCCGCAAGGGCCTCACTCAGTCGAGAAACAGGAATGACTGTCATACCTTTAATCGCTTGTTTGGGCGCATTGGCTTTCGGCACAATCGCGCGGCTAAAACCATGCTTGACCGCTTCCTGTAAGCGTTGCTGGCCATTGGGCACGGGGCGAATTTCACCGGCGAGCCCGACTTCACCAAACACGACTAAGTTCTGATCAAGGGCTTGGTCTTTGAAACTGGAAACGATAGCAAGTATCAGGGCCAGGTCGGCACTGGTCTCACTCACACGCACACCCCCAACCACATTTACAAAAACATCCTGGTCTGCCATGAACAGGCCACCGTGGCGATGCAAAACAGCTAACTGCATGGCTAAACGATTGTGATCAAGGCCAACGGCAATACGCCGCGGGTTACCGAACTGGGAACTGTCTACCAAGGCTTGGATTTCTATTAATAAAGGGCGCGTTCCTTCCCATAGCACTGTGACTAAGGAGCCGGGAGAAATTTCTTCGGTGCGCGCAAGAAAAATTGCTGAAGGATTCTTCACTTCTTTCAGCCCGGTTTCGGTCATCGCAAAAACGCCTAGCTCATTGACTGCGCCGAAACGGTTTTTCTGACCACGTAAGGTTCGATAGCGCGAATCATCACCACCTTCTAACATCATAAAACAGTCGATTATGTGTTCGAGCACTTTCGGGCCAGCCAGGTTGCCATCTTTGGTGACATGACCCACCAAAAAAATAGCGGTATTGGTTTGTTTGGCATATTGCACAAGATAGGCCGCACATTCCCGTACCTGACTGACAGAGCCGGGTGCAGAAGGGATGTCTACACTATGCATCACTTGAATAGAATCGATAACCATTATTTTAGGTTGGTGCTCTTGTGCGACATTGGTTATTTCATTGATGTTGGTTTCGGTCAGCATCAATAATTTATCGGTAGGAAGACCCAAGCGTTTAGCCCGCATAGCGACTTGTTGTAGCGATTCTTCACCGGTGACATACAGGGCTTTAACGTCTTGTGATAATTTGCAAAGAATCTGCAAGAGCAGGGTGCTTTTACCCGCACCCGGATTGCCGCCAATGAGCACAGCCGAACCCGGCACGATGCCGCCGCCAAGCACTCGATCAAATTCACCTATCCCTGTGGTAATGCGTGGCAGCTCATCAAGATTAATATCATTCAGGGTTGTGACGGAAGCAAGGCTGCCAGTAATACCCTTACGTTTGAAGTTTGCTGCTGTTGAGGGTGAACTCACCGGGCCGAGATTTATTTTTGATAAGGTATTCCATTCTTCACAACTCGCGCACTGGCCTTGCCATTGCCCATGCTCGGTGCCGCAATCAGTACAAACATAGGCTGATTTTTGTTTAGCCATACTAATTTGAATAAACCTTTTCGACTCTTGGGGAGATACTGCAAGTAAGATTATAGGAGAGTATGCCCGTGTGTTCTGCTACTTCATCGAGGGATAGCTCATCGCCCCAAAGCGTCACTGTATCGCCAATATTTGCTTGTGCATGTTTACTTAAATCTATGCCTATCATATCCATAGATACGCGCCCGACAGTGCCAGTGCGCTTACCATTGACCAGGACAGGCGTGCCATTTGGTGCATTACTTGGGTAGCCATCGGCATAGCCAATACTCACAATGCCAATGCGCATATCTTGTGGGCAGATAAACTGAGAGCAATAACCCACACTGTCACCGGCCTTGCAGTTTTGAATACTGATTATTTTTGACTCTAAAGTCATGACGGCCTGTAATCCAAAGGTCTCACGGCGTAAATTTTCGTTGGCATAGGGAAAGGGTGAACTGCCATAAAGCATAATGCCGGGTCTTACCCAGTCAGTATTGTCACCAAAGCCGGCCAATAAGCCTGAAGAAGCAGGAATACTAGTGGCAGCTTCGGGTATTTGTTTAGCGGTCTTATCAAAGATGGCCAGTTGTTGTTGGTTAAGCGTCGAGTCAATTAAGTTGCCATTAGCCAGATGTGTCAGCAGAATAATTTCCTTACACCAGACTTTACTCTGCAAGTTTTGAAAGGCTTTTACATAGTCTGCTGGCTGGATGCCAAGACGACCCATACCGGAATTCATTTTTAGCCAAAGGCTTAAAGGCTGAGCCAGCTTGATGTTGCTGAGCTCTTCTTCAAGCCAGGCAAGTTGTTGCAGGTGATGAATAACCACTTGATAGCCAGCCTTAGCGATACGGCCTATATCGGTGCGCTCAATAATGCCCTGTAAAATCAAGATGGGCTTGTCGGGGCCTGAGGCAGCCAGTTGATCGGCTTCATCAATATCGGTGACGCCATAGATATCAGCAGCTTGCAGGGCTTCAGCAGCGGGGATTAGACCATGGCCATAGGCATTTGCTTTGATGACAGCGACGATTTTTCGATTGTTGGCATAGTTCTGAGCATAGGTGCGTGCGACCTCAAGGTTATTCGTCAATGCCTTGAGGTTGATGTTGGCTTTAACCCGCTGTCTCACTCGTCAAAATCTCCGGGGCCGCTATCATAGCTGCCAAAACTTGAGCTGCCACTAAACTGTTGTTCTGCGCTCATCGGCATATAATTTTCAAAGCGGGTGTATTTACCAATGAAGCTGAGGTTGCAGGTGCCAATGGGGCCGTTACGTTGTTTGCCAATGATGATTTCAGCCACGCCTTTATGCTCAGTGTCTTCGTTATAGACTTCGTCACGATAGACAAACATGATGACATCAGCATCTTGCTCAATGGCGCCGGATTCGCGTAGATCAGACATTATTGGGCGTTTATTGGGCCGTTGTTCCAGGCCTCGATTTAACTGAGATAGCGCAACAACGGGACATTTAAATTCACGCGCCATTAATTTTAATGAGCGTGATATTTCAGAAATCTCGGCGGTTCGATTATCTGTGTTACTGCGCAATTGCATTAATTGTAGATAATCGATCATGATCATGCCGATTTGATTGTTGTGATCTTTGGCGATTCTTCTTGCCCGTGAACGCATTTCAGTCGGGTTTAGACCAACAGTGTCATCAATATATAAAGGCTTGCCGGTTAATTTGTTAATCGCATGCGTCAACTTGGGCCAATCATCCTCTAACAGTTTGCCATTCCTCATACGGGTTTGGTCGACTTTTCCTATTGAGGACAGCATACGAGTAATCAGGCTTTCCGCGGGCATTTCCAGGCTGAATACCAATACCGGAAGAGGATCTTCCTGGCTTAAGATATAGTTCTCCACCAGGTTCATGGCAAACGCTGTCTTACCCATGGAAGGGCGTCCGGCGACGATAATCAAATCCGATTTTTGCAGACCAGAGGTATGATCGTTCAAATCTTTAAAGCCTGTGGTTAGTCCGGTTATATTTCCTTCTGAGTTGAAAAGTTCTTCAAGACGATCCAGGCCTTTTTTTAACAAAGGATCAATAAACTGTGGGCCACCATCTTTAGGACGCTCATCAGCAATTTTAAACACCTGTTGTTCTGCCAGGTCGAGCAACTCAGCACTTTCACGACCGTCAGGGTTGTAGCCACTGTCAGCAATCTGGTTGGCAACAGAGATCAGTTGCCGCAAGATGGCACGTTCGCGAATGATATTGGCATAGGCCAGAATATTGGCCGTGCTAGGGGTGTTGTTAGCGATTTCAGCTAAATAATCGAGGCCGCCACATAGCTCAAGCTGGTTAACGTGATCGAGGGCTTCAGCCAGCGTCACCAGGTCGATAGGTTTACTCGCATCATTTTGCTTCTGCATGGCGAGGAAAATAGTGCTGTGGTCTTTGCGGTAAAAGTCAGATTCCATCAGGACATCTGCAACATCATCCCAAACCGTATTATCCAGCATCAAGCCGCCCAAAACTGCTTGCTCAGCATCTATAGAATGTGGGGGTAACTTCAGGCTGCTGGTGTTACCTAGAGCAGTGTCTACACTTCTGGGTTGGCTGGCTGGGAAATCTGACATTAGGCTAAATTATCTGTTGATGTTCTTGTTAAAAATAACCCTGCCGAACAAAGTTGGCGGGGCTAACAATCTTACGCAAATTTTATTTAAGTTCCCAGCTTAAAATGCAAAAAATGGTGGTGTGTCCACGCACCTTATAAAAAAAAGAGATGTTCTATTCAAAAGAATAGCGTAAGCCTATTTCAAAAGCGGAGTTGTTATCTTCATCCAGCCCAAATTAAAAATTAATCCCGAAAGGTTCAGAAAATTTGTAAAGCAGTCCAAGCTCAAGCCCCAAAATTTCATCGCTATTTTGTCTAATCAGCGAGGCTTCAGCATGTAGCATAAATAAAGGATGGAATTCCGCATGAAAACCAAACTCCAGGCCTTTACCCAGGCCATGGTTTAACTCGGTGCCTTTTACTTCATCTTCATGCTCTATAAGAGCGGCCAGGTGATAAGTCAGCGGGCTATGTGGGTTGATGACATAAGCTAAAGCCAGAGCCTGGGCATCGATATCAATTGCACCATCGGACAAGTCTTCCACTTCCAGCCGAAAGAAAATCTTCTCATGAATATCATTACGTATCAGGATGCCAATACCTTCAGGATTTATAGGCTCAGCATCAGGGCTTTCGCTGACATAATTTAATTGAATGAAATGGTGGGCTTCTTCCTGAGCTTGCAAAGGGACTGTAGCAAGTAGAGTCAGGGAGAGAGCAATATGCTTAGTAGATAGGAACATCAAAAATCCGAGAAATAGTAGCGTGGCTCTGCGCTATAAAAAAGTGGACGGCTTAATGCGCTGTGAAAAATAAACATCAGCACTTTAAGCCGCCCCAGGAGGGGTAAGACTTAGAAGGAATATTTTATATTCAGGCGGTAAGCTCTAGGTTCAACCGGGTGAAAGTGGAAGTCGTCAACGGGTGCGGCTTCGCCCTGTAGCTGAGATTCAAACCAAAACTCAATATCATCACCATCAGTATCGAAGATGTTCAATATATCCAGCCCTATCTCTATATTGTTCTGCATAGCATAGGAGATACCGAAGTTATAAATTGTTGTGGCATCTTTTTTAATGCTGTCAGTCGCTTCAAGCGGCGCATCACCAAAGTGGCGCATTCTGAAGCTGGCAGTTAAGCCATTGCCTGGATTTACGTATGTGATGCCCGCACTAGCCGTTATTCCATGCGCGTCAGGAATGTGATTAGCACCTGTGGGAAGGTTTGCGAAGCGTGAATGGTTTTTAGTGACATTGGCATCGATAACGATGCTATCGGTAACTTCCCAGAAGGTGGCTAATTCAATACCTCTTCGTGTTGTTGGGTCATTGGGTTCTGAGGTTCCAGCATCACCAACAAACAGCAGTTCAGATTCCAGGTCCATCCAAAAAGCGACAGCACTGAAGTTTAAATTTTCCAGCGGTTCGCCACGCAGACCTATTTCATAGCCCTCGGCACGCACCAGTACATCAACGGGGTCTGCTGGTGTCAGAGTAGCAGGGTCGATAGTAATTTCGGCACCACGCACATCGTTGGAATGGAACCCTTCGCCATAGTTTAAATAAATCTCATAGCCATCAAACGGGATCCAGGCGGCTGTGAATTTGGGCAAAGTAATAGAATCGTTGCCGGAACCGGAGTTTGCCGCTATCTGGGCTTGAACATCCCAGTCATAAAATTCTTGCCTCAAGCCGAATTTGGTACGGAAGCTTTCGGTCCAGACGACTTCAACTTCGCCATAAACACTAACACTTCGCTCTTCTACTGCATCATCTCGTACCGTATTTACGCGTTGCCGGGCGACGGTGTTGAACAGGGCAACCTGGTCGATATCATCAAATCGATAATCAATACCAATCATTGGCGTGACTGGCTTTCTTCCCCAGGTGAAATCGTTACTGTATTTAACGCTGCCGCCCAAGATGGAGCGGTCATCAGCTTGCTCAATCTGATCGCCATTAACCGGGTCATTTAAAAAATAGGTTGGGTTACCAAACAGGTTCATCTTATATTGCTGGTAATAAGCATTGATATCGATATTATCCAGATAAAAGTTACCAATAAGACTGTAACGGGATGACTCACCGCCTAAACTTCCATCAATGAAACCAAAACGATTCAAATTGCCATTCTGCACTTCCCGTAATGGAATTTGGTCGGTTGAATTCCAGCTGTTGTCATAAGCCATGAAGAGGATTTTGCTATCAATATCGCCAATATTTCCAGTGTATTGGATAAGGCCGTTATATTTATTAACGTCTTCTTCTAATTCCCAGGGTCCATCACGATTTTCAACTTCACCGGCATAAAGCATGGTGCCGTCAAATGCATCAAAGGATGCTGCACCGACAATACGGCGATGCGATAAGTTACCAAAGGTTAACTCCATGAAGTTTCTATCAAGTCTTTCATAGGTAGAAAAGCGCGATGCACCGGCGGCAGAAAAATCGCCGTTTTCGGTGTAATAAGTGCCCTTGTGAAACTCCACTTGCTCAATAATCTCTGGGATCATGAAATTAATATCAAGATAACCAGAAGCATGGGCATGGCTACGGTGGTTGACAGGCATACCTTCATAGATTGCGGTGAAATCTGAACCATGATCCAGGTTCATGCCCCGCAGAAAGTATTGATTAGCCTTGCCTGAGCCGCTATGTTGGGTCGCGATCATACCGGGTATTACTTCGACTAATTCACCTACACGCATCATGGGACGAGTCGAGAAGTCAGCATTGCCAACGATACCTTGTGAGCCTGAGTCTGCTTCCCCCAACATTCGAGTGGAGCGCCCCCAGATAATAACCGACTCAATAGTTGGCGGTCTTGCCTGTGTCGTTTGAGCGACAACTTCGTTACTCATCTGAATGCCGCTGACAGCAGCACTAACAGCGAGAGCCAGACTTAAAACCGATGATTTGTTAACGTTAAATATTTTCATTCTTAAAATTTTTCCCGATTTCATTCTTTTCAATAATAAATTTACAACTTCGTTTTTAAACTTGCCGCCATCCTAACAGTCAATTTTTATATTTCTCTTAATTAACTGTTTTATAACTGTTTATGAGATGTTAATAAAATGTTAAAAATTCATATTTCTACTTTTATTCAATAATATTAACGTTAAAAATTTACTTGTATTTTTGCTAAATTCCGCCAAAATGCCCAACTTCTAAATAAAGTGTGTTTTTTTATGAGTAATATTCAACCTGAAGAATTACAGGCGCTGATTCAGCGCATTATTAATAGTGGGGTGTTAGGTCGTTCACGTACTTACGGTGAGATTCTGAGCTATCTTGCTGATTGCTCAATTAACGGTAACAGCCCTAAAGAAATGGCTATTGCGCTTGATGTATTGGGTAGAGATACAGACTTTGATGTCGGTAAAGATTCCATTGTGCGTGTCCACATCTACCATTTGCGTAATAAACTTAAGACTTACTTTGAAAAATTCGGTAAACAAGAAAAATACAGGATTGATATCCCGAAAGGACAATACATCCTGACAGCTATTCCAGTTGATGAAATCCCCGCTGACCCGCGAAGTGTTACTGGTAAGCCGCTTAAACGTGAGGCGGCAACTCAGTGGTTAGCTGGGGTCGCAATTTTTCTATTGCTGCTGAATCTGGTTTTCCAATTCAATCAGGATGAAGTAGAAACAGAGACTGCCAGTGTTTTTGCAGAGCTTGGTCCCTGGAAAGAAATGTTTGATGATGAGACGCCAGTTCTTATTTTGGTCGGCGATTACTATATTTTTGGGGAATTAGATGATCGAGGCGATGTATTACGGATGATTAGAGAGTTTGATGTGAATTCTCCAGAGGAGCTCACATTTTTGCAAGAAATGGGTGTAGAAGGCACTGAGAAATATTTTGATTTGAGCCTTAATTACATTCCTAGTTCCACTGCTTACGCACTGACACAAGTGATGCAGGTATTATTACAAGGGGTTTCTCCTGAACGTATTAAGCTAAAAATGATTTCSGAATATACCACTGCTGATTTGGCAAATAATCATATTGTTTATCTGGGTTATTTAAGTGGTTTAAACGACTTATATAACCTTATGTTTGCGGGCTCAGGGCTGGAAGTTGGTAGTACTTATGATGAACTGAGTAATCTGGATACAGGTGAATATTATGTCAGTAGCTCGGGGTTGTCGGGTGCAGATTCCTATAAAGATTACGGCATGTTGGCGACGTTTCCTTCGCCTAATGGTTATCAGATCACCATGATTGCTGGCATGCGCGATGAAAGCCTGACGAGTATTGCCCAACAAGTTGCTAATGGAGCTGTACTCACTGAAATTCAGGAAAGTTTGGATTCAAATGATGCTGAAAGCAGCTTCGAGGCTTTGTTTGAGGTGGTTGGCTTTGATAATATCAACTTTAATTCTAAACTAATTTATACTCAGGCCCGCGATCCTGAAGCTGTTGATCGTCTTTTTGGCGTGAATTAGCCAGCAAAAAAAGAGAGTTAAGGGCTCACCTTTTCTTTATTTTTAGCACAAAAAAAAGGGAGCTTTTGGCCCCCTTTTTTGGTACTGCAAAGACTCAGTTATTCTTCGTCTTCTACTGCAGATTCTTCAGATTCACTTTGCGTATCGGTTTGGGTGTCTTCTTCAGTTTTGCCTTCAATTTCTTCCATAGCCGCAATAGTTTCCGCAGGGGCATCTGAACCAGTAACTTTCAAGTTAATTTCAGCATTCACTTCAGAACCCAGGGATAAGCTAATTGTATAATCGCCGGTAGAACGCAGAGCGCCTTCTGGTAACTGAACTTCGCTTTTTTCAATGTCATGACCCGCTGCAATCAAAGCATCGGCTATATCGCGGGTACCAATCGAACCAAACAACTTGCCTTCTTCACCGGCATTCGCTTCGATAGTGATAGTGACACCATTAAGTTTTGCAGCACGGGCTTCAGCGCCAGAGAGTCTTTCATTGGCGGCTTTCAGTAGTTCTTCTTTACGCGCATTAAAATCAGCAACATTTTCTCTGCTTGCCGGAATGGCCTTAGAAAAAGGGAACAAATAGTTGCGTGCATAACCAGCTTTCACATTGACCTGATCGCCAACGTCACCGATTTTTCCAATTTTTTCCAGTAGTATTACGTTCATCTTATCCTCGCCTATTACCAGCTACTATTTTAAGCGCCGGCAATTCGTTTTCTAAAATTCAATATGCTGTCTAACAAGCCCAGTAGAATCACCACCGGTGATACAAATAGAGCCAGGAGATAAGCCATTCCAACCCAGCTAAACCCCATTTTTTTAAAGGCCACCATGTAATGCAGTAGGGCCAGTCCGCCTAATAAGGGCGGTATACACATGATCGCCAGCCAATTACTTAAAGGTGGCACTCCCGCAAGGGCCGCTACAATAAAGCTGGCCAGTAAAATTGCAAACCCTGGTTCCAACTTGAACTGGTGGAATTCCGTTTTAAACCCACCTGGGTTATACAATACTGCTTGCCACCAACGTGCTAATGCCAGGCAAAAAATAACAGTGGCAAAATGGTAAGCACCGTAAAAACTTAACAGTAGATTTACCACTTCATTGGCAGAGTATTCAACTACAATGCCCTGGCTTTGTTGCACAAGAATGACTTCTTCTACAAGCGAAACCAGTTGAGCCACATAAGCTCCCTGCCAGACCAGGCTAAGTTGTGTCAGTATTCCCAACACTGTTCCCAGCATGATCATTTTGGACCAGGACTTAAAATGTTTTAAAGCCTGGGCCAGAATCGCAGTACTTAACATCAGTACCATAGGGATGCTATCCCCAGCCATCCAGAATAATGCTGCCGGTAATAGAGACCAAAGCAGAATTATCAATCCTTCAGACGCGCTTTTGCGTAGATTAACTAAACCTACGATCGCTGCGCTAAAGCAGTAAATCATGGGAAACAAGCCGGTTAATAAAACGGCTATGATGGCCTGGCGGCGGCCACGCATGGCATATTCCGCTAAGCCTTTCATCTTGTTTCCTCTAAGGTCTTATACTTCGTGTGAATCCGTATAAGGAATCAAAGCCAAATGGCGGGCGCGCTTTATAGCTGTAGCCAACTGACGTTGATAACGTGCTTTAGTACCTGTAATCCTGCTTGGTACAATTTTGCCAGTTTCACTAATGTTGGCTTTTAATGTATCCAAGTCTTTGTAATCTATTTCTGTAACGCCTTCAGCAGTAAATTTGCAGAAGCGTCGACGTCTAAAAAATCGAGGTGCCATATTCTTTCTCCAAAAATATCTGTTTAGCTTTTAGTTTCTTCTTCAGCTGCAGGCTCTTTATCCGCTGAAGGCTCTTGAGTTGTTGAAGACTCTTCCTTCTCTGAAGATGCTTTATCTACGGACTGCTCTTCATTCGTTGAAGGTTCTACATCAGCTGGGGCTTCTTCAGTTACAGGCTCTTTAGTTTCAGCTGCCACTGGCGCTGGCTTAGGGGCGCTGTATTTAGCTTCATCTTGCATGCGCTGGCTGACACGAGCTTTACGTTCACGGTTCTCATTTTCAGCTTTCATGATGTCAGACATGTCAGTAACAGCTTCTTTGCGTTTGATCACAAGGTTGCGCAGTACGGCATCGTTATAGCGGAACAGGGAGGTGATTTCGTCCAGCACATCATAAACACATTCAACATTCATCAGAACATAGTGTGCTTTGTGAATTTTAAGAATTGGGTAGGCTAGCTGACGGCGGCCCCAGTCTTCAAGACGGTGTACAGTGCCACCAGAATCGGTGACTAATGTGGTGTATTTTTCGATCATCCCAGGTACCTGATCAGACTGGTCGGGATGCACCATAAATACTATTTCATAGTGTCGCATTACTTCTCCTTACGGGTTGGTAGTCTTCCATCAAGGGCTCATTGAGGAGCCATTAGCTTATTATTAAGCGCTTGTGATAAGACAAGGAGTTAAAAAAGAGGGCGAATTGTAGAGATATTAAGGGATAGATGCAAATATATTTGGCTCTGTTTCTTTTGATTAGGGATTAAAGCCTTACTCCAGCCCTCATCCTCTACTATAACGAAGAGTTTGTAAGCGCAGTAGCGGCAAATAAAGTTAAATAATTAGTTCAACCTTTGACGAAGAGCCTCAAATAAAAAAACACCAGTTGCAACAGATACATTTAAACTACTGGTTTCACCCGCCATTGGAATTGACAATAACTGATCGCAGGTTTCACGAGTAAGACGACGTAAACCTGAGCCTTCTGCGCCCAGTACTAGAGCAAGCGCGCCTTTGAGGTCGGTATTATAAATGGACTTATCGGCTTCACCCGCTGCGCCCATAATCCAGACGCCTCTTTTTTGTAAATTTTGCAAGCAACGGACGAGATTTGTCACCACAATAAAAGGAATAATTTCAGCCGCACCACAAGCCACTTTTCTTACTGTTGCATTCATTAAGGCAGATTTGTCTTTGGCAACAATGACCGCATCCACGCCGGCAGCTTCAGCAGAGCGTAAACAAGCACCTAAGTTATGCGGATCAGTGACACCATCCAGCACTAATAAAAGAGGTGGACGATCTAAATTTTTTAAAAGTTCTTCAAGGTAGCTTTCGTTATATTCGAGTTTGATTTCTTTACATAAGGCGAGGGTTCCCTGATGTGTTCCTCCAGCTTTTTTATCCAGGTCTTTTTTCTCCATCACCTCGACAGGAATGCCTAAACTGTTAGCGCGGTCGGTAATTTCAGAAATGCGTTCATCCAGGCGTCCGCTTTGTAAATAAATTTGCAAGATAATTTCTGGTCGGTGTTTTAAAAGGGCGTTAATGGCATGTATGCCAAAGACCCACTCATTTTTATTCATAAACTTTTAATATTGATTAAGCGTCTGACACCTAACCATTCCCTTTTTTATTTTCTGCGTTTATTTTTGCTGCTTTTCTTTTTAGTGGTGTTGGTACGCTTGCGTGATGTCTTTGATAAATTTTTGCGTGTAATGTCGCGTAATTTTGTCGAGCGTTGGCGCTTGGGAATCGTCTTGCCTTTGCGTTGAGTGCTCTTCTCAACAATTAATTGTAAATCAATTTTCTTATCATCCAGATCAACACGAGCGACAATCACCCGCACCTTGTCACCCATTTGGTACTGATACCCTGTGCGCTCACCGGTTAAAGTAAGAGCCGTTGCATCATAATGGTAATAGTCATTTTGTAAGGCTGTTACGTGTACCAGGCCTTCGATAAAAATATCATCCAGTTGTACAAAAAGTCCAAAATTGGTGACTGTTGCAACGGTGCCGGAAAACTCTTCACMAATATGTTCTTTAATGTATTCACACTTGAGCCAATCGATTACATCATAAGTCGCGGCATCAGCCCGGCGTTCAGTCAACGATAACTCCTGACCGAGGTTTTCCAGATCAGCTAGTCTATAGGGGTAGATATCCTGGCGTGAAATTTTAGCGTTTCCAGCGACGGCCAAGGTATGTTGTTTGTGTTTATCACTACGAATTAAATAACGTATTGCACGGTGAACCAATAAATCCGGGTAGCGGCGAATAGGGGATGTGAAATGTGTATAAGCCTCAAAACCCAAGCCAAAATGACCCTCATTTTTAGGTTGATAAACAGCTTGCATGAGTGAACGAATCACCATGATTTGTAACAGTTGACGATCAGGTCGATTTTTTAGACGCTCTAAAATAATTTGATAATCGATTGGCGTTGGATTTTTTTTACGCGCCAGGCCGATGCCAATACCGCGCAGAAAGTCATACAGTTTAGTGACTTTTTCTTCATTTGGGCCAGGATGAACCCGATACAGTGCGGGTAGTTTGGAGTGTAGTAAAAATTCTGCACTGCATACGTTAGCGCAAAGCATGCACTCTTCAATGATGCGATGTGCATCGTTTCTTTCCACTGGAATAATTTCTTTAATTTTTTTCTTTTCAGAAAAAATAATTCGGGTTTCCGTACTTTCGAAATCCAGTGCACCGCGTTCGCGCCGTGATTTATTCAGCACCTTATATAAAGCATAAAGGTTTTTCAGGTCTGGCAGTAAATCATGGTGTTTCTCTTGGATGCGTTGTTGTAAACGTTTGTCGGCTTCAGTTTTTCCTGGTTCCAACATGGCAGCGACTTCGGTGTAGGTAAGTCTGGCATGAGAATGAATAATGCCTTCACAAAATTTATAGCTGTTAATGTCACCTTCACGATTGATGTCCATTTTACAAACCATGACCAGGCGGTCTTCACGCGGTCTCAAGGAGCACAAGCCATTGGATAATTCTTCCGGCAACATGGGAATCACATGGCCGGGGAAATAAACCGAGTTGCCACGTTGCTGGGCTTCGTGATCCAAGGCATTATCAATTTTAACGTAATGCGATACATCGGCTATGGCCACGTATAAAGTCCAGCCTTTGCCGCGTTGACGTTGGCAATATACGGCATCATCAAAATCTTTAGCATCTTCACCATCAATGGTGACAAAAGGTAAATTCCTGAAATCTATTCGTTGTTCAGCTTCTTTAGAGGGGCTGGCATGCTTAGTAATTTTTTTGAGTTCAGCGGAAATATTTTTGGGCCAGACACAAGGAATCTCATGCGCTCGAATAGCAACTTCGATTTCCATGCCGGGTTTGGCAACATCACCTAATACTTCGATTACTGCACCGGTGCTTTTAACATGGCCATGCGAGAATTTAATGATATCAACAACGACAAAATCGCCATCTTTTGCATTCTTGTGCTTTTTGGGAGGAATCAAGATTTCTTGTGCAATGCGGCGGTTTTGTGGAATTACCACACCAACCCCGGACTCATGATAATAACGCCCAACAAACTGATGGCGTTTGCGCTCCAGCACTTCGACAATCTTGCCTTCGAGTCGGCCGCGCCTGTCAGTACTAGATATGCGCGCCAGCACTTTATCGCCATCGAAGACCTTGCGCATCTGGTTGGGTGACAGGAACAGGTCGTCACCACCTTCATCAGGGATCACAAAACCGAAGCCTTCTTTGTTGCCCTGGATAACGCCTTTAATTAAATCCATTTTTCGCACCAGCCCAAATGCACCACCACGATTTTCAATCAACTGACCATCACGCGCCATGGCGTTCAGACGGCGGCGTAATGCTTCCTGTGATTCAGCATCGAAGAGTAATAATTCCTTACAAAGGTTTAGATGGGTGATTGGTTCGCCGCTATCTTCCAAATGTTGCAGAATAAATTCGCGACTAGGGATAGGGTTGTCGTAGCGTGAGGCCTCACGCACAGCGTGTGGGTCCTGGCTTTTTTTAGAACGTGGCATGTAAGCCTATGGGGTCAATGAGTAGGCTTATAGTATAGCACTCAGATGGCTAAACGACATTGACAGGGCAGAGCAGAGTCGGTAAATTGCGCCCCCTGCAAATCGCAGTTCACTTCTTTGAAGCCCAGGTGGTGGAATTGGTAGACACGCTAGCTTCAGGTGCTAGTGATCGAAAGGTCGTGGAGGTTCAAGTCCTCTTCTGGGCACCAAAATCTGAGACCATGATAGGCCACAAAAAACCACGTAAGGCATTGATTAATAAATAGTTATTTTCAATAAATATTCCATTCTTGTTGTCTGCCATTGTCTGAAATAGTCCCTGTTACAGCCCTTCAACAGCCCTTCTACAGCCCGTGAGAAGATGACAATTCAGGGGCTGGTTGATTCACTCATACCAATAACTGAATTAAGAGAGAGTTAGGGGGCACAGTATTGAGGAAATGATAACTAGATCGGTGTATGTAAAAACGAAATTTTATAAGGATACGTTTAATGAATATTTTATATTTCGGTAAGTTGTACTGCTGCACCAGTTGATGAAATATGTGTAGCAAATCGGGCCGATTGACTTTTTGGACAAGCAAATACAAGTAGTCTTTGAGCACGTGAAGCTGCTACGTAAATCTCTCTAGCATCTTCTGCCATGCTATTGTCGGGCTCCTTTTCTAGATGAGCGATAATGCCTTTCGCCGTGGCGGTGGTTAAAACTACGCACATGCCCTGATACTGCTTCCCTTTAACTTGATGAATAGTCCTAGCAGTAAGACATGAAGTTGGAATTTGAGACAGGATGTCATCGAGTTGATTTTGGTTGTGAAGCTTCTGAGCAATTGTACCTGCACCCGCGGGCAAAAAAGCACCTAGTTCTCGCCTCGATCGTGCAATCCATTCACTCCTAGTATGCCCTTTAGAGATATCAAAGCAGAGAGTCTGGAGGATTTTAACAATCTGACCTCTCCAAGCTAGGCTTTCTAATTTTTCCTCTGAAATGAATTGATGATAAGTTCTGCCATCTAATTTTCCAGAAATGATTATAGTAATAATATGGAGTTCGGTTATTGCAAAAAATTGATCTTGTGATCTTTCTGCGTAGTGAAATTTCATTACAGCATCAGCAAGTCTTAGACTGAGCGATTGTCCGACATTCTCTGTATATGCTCCAATTGCTTTTAATCCACTACTGCGTGTTTTTGCTGTAAGCCTGCAGTCTTTCAGGTCAATACCAGCTTTCGATGCAATAGTTAAGAAAGCTTGACCTATTTTTGGTGAGAGTCCTCGGCCACTATAACTAAGAATATGGATATTTAAATCACAGTCTTTTAATTCTCCTAAAGCCTTATCTTCAGTTCCTCGTTGACTTGGACTGCGAAGCATATAGACGGTCTTACATATATGGCGTGTTGACCTGAAATTGCCACTAAGACGAAACCTTTCATTTATTGGAAAAGTCTCAGCATACTTGAATAGCTCATCAGACACGCCTCCTCGAAACCCATAAATTGATTGATGTGGGTCGCAGACAATTTTAGTAGGAATTTTTGACGCCCTTAACCAGTTAATAATTAATAAATCATCAGGATTACAATCTTGAGCTTCATCGACAATAATTTCTCCAAACCTAGTTCTTAAAACGCAACCAAGTCGTTTACTAAACCTATCATTATCAAGATTAATTCTCGCAACATTTCTAACATCATCAAAATCTAATTGACCATTCCTAAGTAACCCTGCTCGCAATTTACGGGCAATTGTTTCATATCCAGTAGGATCACGATTAAAGCCTGTTTTTTTAGCTTCAGCTGGGATAATCATACCGGTGTTTCGATCAAAGCAATCTAGTCGAAGACCCTGAGCTTTGGGGAAGGGTTTAATAATGAGGCTGCCAGTATCAGGAATCACACTCAAAGAATTATCACATCCACTTAAACCGAATGGTTCAACAAGATAATGCCAAATGAAACTATCAAAAGTTCCAACAAAATGGGGGAATACAGGTGTGGGAAGAAGGTTGTCTTTAGTTAAACGGCTCTCTAATTCTGAAATGGCAGCATTTGTAAAGGATAAAAAAGCAAGGCCGCGATATTTATTAGGCTTAGAAAGGACTTTACGAGCACGCTCTATGATGCATCGTGTTTTCCCTGCACCAGGGCAGGCAGAAATAAATGCAGAACCTTCATGTTTAATAACGGCATTTTGTTCAATTGTCAGCTGTGACTTATCCATTAGTGTAAGTTATTCAGAAATGGATTTAATAGCATCGGATAAGTATTTCGGTACTTCAAACTTCAATCCATCTTCTATTAATTCAGCAAGAACTTGAGAAAAATCGCCTTTTCTTGTTTCCATAAAAAGAGAATGTATGCTTTCAGCAAGTTTATCACCTGAATTTTTAACCGCTAGATCCCACTTCTCTTCTGATTGTGGATGGATAGCTATATATGCTGCTTTGAGTGTGCCGTGATTACCAGCTATTAGAAGTTCTGCTTCTAATGAATACTTATTTATATAGGTTAAACAAGTAGTCGTCGCTTCAGCTTTCTCTGAGAATTCATCATAGATACGTTTTCGATTCTCGCCGGCAGTCAGATTATTTTCAAGTTTTTTAGGGCCGTCTCCATCAGTAATAATTACAACTTTGTCAGCAATTCTGATGTCATTTTGAGGCGTAATCAAAAGTTTGATATAAGGTAGAAAATCAACCCCATCAATTGGAATAAAAGTYGCGGAACGAAAACGCCGAATTGCTGCTTCGTCGTCTTTTAGAACAATTTTTTCAGCAAATACTGGTAGTAGCAAAGCTTCAGCAATTCCTTCCACTAGCAACATACGCCCACCAAACATGAAAGATGCCTTGGTTACATCAAGGTATCGGTCGATCTTGCGTCGTTCCTTATCTTTGGTAAGAAGGCCTGCTAGAGAAAGTGATCTAGTTTCTCTGCGTAGGATTGGCTGATCTTTTTCTGTGGGCTTTGCTAATTCAGAGGTATCGTTTCCATTGTCAAAATTAGGAGTATCCGGATCTGGTGTGATTGAGCGAAGAAACACAATACTCTTGCAAGGTACACTAGCTGTCAGGTTAGGTGAATGAGTCGCAACTACTACTTGAATCTCGCCTGCAGGGGAGCCATCTGTATTTTTTGATTTCCGTGATTTAATCGCTTGTCCCTTCAAAAATGCTAGGACTGCTGCTTGTAGTTGTGGATGTAAATGCGCTTCAGGTTCTTCCACAAGGAAAAGCGTTAAGTCTGCGTTACTGACATTGTCTAATTCGACTGCAATTGTAGCCATATATAGTAGGTTGGCGTAACCATGGCCTGAATAAGTGAGGTCTTCTGGTTCGATGCCCTGATCAGCAAGGCTGAATTTTAAGTCTCTAGCAATATCGATTAATTTCTCGTTCTTGGAAAACCCTAATGATGCGATTTGTTGCCGCACGCCTGCAGTTAATGCTTCGAGTCCTATATCAACCGAACCACCTATTGATTCTAAAATATTATGGTTTGTATCTCGGGACAATGCTTTAACTAGGTCGTCAGGGTCTGCACCCTTAAGAAAATGCTTTAGTAGCGCATAAATCCTAGTTGGGTTTCCAGAAGCGAGGGCATATTTGGCATCACGTAGTGCAGGGAGATATACATGACGGATCATGTCATGACTTCCGGGCTCTGGTGTGCGCCCGGCACTTCCTGCCCAAAAAGAAGGGCGAGGAGGGAAGCCTCCCTTCGTTTCGTCATATGAAAGGCCGAAAATAGCATCAGTTACAGTTTTATCTGTAGAGGCTTTTACAAAACGACCTTGTTGGGCATCATTTAAGTCAATATATCGAGCCGATAGGTCAAAATTAGTACCTGTATGGAAGCGGATGTCGGTCAGTTGACAGTAAATATCTCTGCGACCACTAAGTGGTGGAGTCAGGAGGCGTAAAGCATCAATGGCATTACTCTTGCCGCTATTATTCTCACCAACAAGAATAGTTAGGTCAGGTTGAAGCGATATTGTATTAGATTTGAATGAGCGAAAATTTTTAAGTGACAGTTCCTTTAAATACATGTTTTTGTTCCTTCAAGCCCGTTTTCATCATATGGCAATGAAAGCCTATTAAAAGAAGGTTAGTCAACATCAATTTTGGATTAGAAACTATTTAACTTCTCAGAAAGAGAGGTATCAATTCACTCAGTCACATATTGCCTAAGGGTGTTGATGGAGTTATGGCCGATAGTTTTGTTCTATGAGATGTGGATTCGTATTGGTTGGTTGGATTCTTTCGAAGTCTACTGCTAACTTACCCTCATCCCTAGCTGACTTAATCCATTTGGCATATACCCTCATGAGCATTTCCGGTGTTTCATGTCCCATCTGCTCTGCCATATAAAAAATATTAGCATTACCTGAGAGTTTGTTGCTGGCAAAACTATGACGCATTTGATTCTGATTACGGTAGCGAATTTTTTCCTGAATTAAGGCTCTTTTCCACATAGTGCTGGAATGCTCGTAGTCAATAAATGGCCCTTTGCCATCAGCTCTGATAAAGATAAAGCCAGATTTTAACAGTTGACTGTGTTTTTTCTGGTTAATGAGGGCTGCGTGACCGCCTATGGTGAGGTCAATCTCTCGTTCTCCCGCCACCGTTTTGGTTTCTTCCTGTAAGACACGCTCGACCACTGCCCGTTGAATCTGAACACGGTTGTTTCTCCAGTCTACATCTTCCCACTTCAATCCAAATAGTTCAGATATACGCAAGCCCTGATAAAACCCAAATTGGAAGAAGTGGCGACAGGATTCGCCATACAACAGTTCTACACGAGATAAAATCAGACTGATTTCATTAGAGTCAAAAGGATCAATTTTATATGTGCGGCCATTAGCAATGATTTTCTTTTTATCGATGAGCTTTGCGACTTTGATTTGATCAATGGGGTTACGAGTGATGGTTTCTTCACTTACAGCATCATCAAGAATTGCTCGTAAAGGCAGTAAGTAATTACGAATGGTTTTTAATGTCACGCCTCTGTCCTGGCCCCAATAGCGGATCATTTTCTTGATGATTTTGGCATCAAGGTGTCTGAGCTTATATTTACCAACAAAGGGTTTTAATTGCTTAACCGCTCTTTTGTAGGCTTTGTAAGTGCTGTTTCGATGGGCATGTTTGATGTCGTTCAGCCAAACATCCAGTTCTTCCTTTACGGTGCGTTGGCTGGTTGACAGGCCAAGTATGGCAGCACGAGGTGAGTCTGGGAAATACTCTAAATAATTGAATGTGCCCCGTTCAATCTGGTTTTCGATTTCAGATTTTAGACTAATGGCGTATTTTTCACCGGTTTTATTCGGTTTGATTTTAAGCGTCTCACGACAGCCCAAGCCTTTATACTGAAAGGTGATTCTGATGACTTGTAAGCCACTTTCATACGTGCGAAGTGCTATGCCTCGCGCTATTTTGGTATCTTTGACTCTACCCATGATTGACTCTCCCTGACATTAATCCAAAGGTTGCCATCACGGACCATGCAGTGAACGCCGTCTTTCCATTTTCCGGTTTTACGTCGTGCGTGTACTGCATTACCTGTGTCTCCTGTTAGATTACACCAGTGTTTTAGCTTTACCCATTTAAGGGCTACCAGCTCGTTAGTGTTCATATGTATCTGCCTTTCATTAGCTCAAGGCAGATACCCTAGAATTGATTGTTGAAATTGTTGTTAATAAAGCTTTCTTCGTTTCAGGAAACTTTTTTACCTACTGAATCGAAATGCTCAAAAAACCTGATCTAAAATTAAATCCTTTGCTTTATATGCCTGACCGACCGCTGTAATAAATGCAGAGCCACTTTCCTTAATAAATGAAGACCAACCCTGCAAATAGGCTGCACTGTTTTTAATGCTGGCTTGACTGTCTACGCCACACACATGGCAAATCAGGGCGGCGGTAATTTCAGCGACCAGCTCTTCTTTCGAGTAGTCCTCTTTACTTTCATAACGCACCTGTTCGGTTTCAAACCTCGCTAAGCGTTTGTTGTGACCTGTGCTATGGGCGAGTTCATGGAAGAAAGCGCTGTAGTATTCATCCTGTGAAATAAACTGTTCTTTAGGCAGCATCCTGACCACATCTGTGGTTGGTGCGTATGAGGGATTACCCGTGGCGAGACGGACAGCTTCACGCTCAAGGTAATCATTGATAATAATTTCTGATTGCTTGTCTTGATCAAAGTCTAGGTTTTCAGGGTGAGATAGAGTCAGATCAATGTCTTCAACCAAATCGAAGTTAAAAACAAAACTATGCTGAATCACAAAACGTTTCTTGCCAGATTCCGTTTCCTCGATATTTCTCAAATCCTTAAAGAAAATAATCGGAACCCCTTTGCCTTTAGCGTCTATTAACGATCCGCCGAGTTCCTTAATCTGTCTAAAGGTTCCCCAATAAGGTGATTGATAACCGAGCTTAAAGGCCACTAATGCCGTGACAAAATGATTGATTCCTCTATATTCATTTTTAGATACCACGTTAGCCTGTGCTGCCGATAAAAAAGGTTTGTGCCAAATTAATTCATCTCCTTCCATGTGTGTTTGAATCATCTCAATGACTTTTTCTATTGATGTACTCACGTTATTTTTCTGCTGTTTCACCTGTCCATTATTTTTGCTTTTCCAACCATGCTTTCGAGGAGCTTCGCCTCGCAGAGATGTCTTTGCGTTGGCTTGTCTGTGGTTTTTTGTTGAGTCGTTCTTCATAAGTTTTTCTCCTGGGTTAATCCATGCTCTCTCGTCGCTTCGTGACCAAAACAGGGACGGGCTATTCTGGCAGTCAACAGGCTCACCACATGCCGCACGCGGATTTTTGCGCTGTTGGCAAAAACAGAACGGGAGAGGAAGCCCCGAAGGGTTTACTGTTGACTGCCAGAAAAACCGGCACTTGGATCACGAAGGTAAAGCGACGAGGGGGTTGGCACAGGAAGATCGAAGGCGACTCGATAAGGCAGGCAAGTCAATCAACAACCGGCCAATTTTTGGCCGGAGCAAATAGCAAACAGTTCAGGCTATTTTCGTTTAAAGCGATAGCGCTGCGTCAATAAGAGAAAGGGCTTTAGTCCCGTGGGATGAAACGAAGTGGAACCCGAAAACGCGAGCCCGGACGCCCAATACAAAATCTAAACAAGCATTGACGGTTTAAAAAATAGCGCTTTATTTAAAGGAGAACATAGGGGGTTATATAAGTAGGTTGTAATTATTATACTATACAGGGTATAGTATAGAGCATGAAAGAAAAGAAATGGCTGTTTGAAAAGAATGAGTTAATTGGTCGACTGTCACGCGCTGAAGGCCAGGTGAGGGCGGTTAAAGAGAAATTCTCAGAAAAACATGATCCAGCTTCAATGTTGCAGCAGTTAGCAGCCGCTAGGAACGCAATAGATCGTGTGGGACGTTTAGCACTTATGGAATATATRAAAGCGGAAATAAGTGAATCAAGTGATCCCGTATCAAGCTTAGAGGCATATTCAAAGTTGGTAAATAAATATGGCTGGTAAAGAGATAAGTAGTAATTATAGTTTCTATGAGACTCCTGGGTGGATTGCGGGACTCATGGCAGAGAATATAAGCGTGAAGGGAAGTATACGGGTGTTAGACCTTGGGGCTGGGTGTGGTGCATTATTGAGAGGAATATCAAAAAAATATTCTAAATCTAAATGTGTAGCTGTAGAGTTGGATAAAAATCATAATAAGAATCTAGAAGATTTGAGCAACGAAGTGCATAATTTAAATATATTGGAAAAAGGGCTGCCGAAAAGTATTGTGGATGGGAAAGAAAGCAGAGTTATTGTTTCGAACCCTCCATTTGGGAAGGCAATATTAACAAAGGAAAGTATAAAGATATTAAGTAAAGCAGGCTTTGTAGATAAAAACACAATAGCAAAGAGTAGTAGGAAGGAGCTTATATTTTTGGCGCAGGCTATCAGTATTTCTCAGAAAGGAACAGAATTAGCCTTTATTGTACCCTCTGCATTTCTTAATAATAGGCATTGGAGTAGGGCGAGGAAGGTTATATCAGGAGAGCATAATTTAAAGAAAATCATATTATTGCCAAAGAATGCATTTAAGGGAGCAGAAGTTGAAACTGTGATGTTGTTTATAACGGCATTTGAAAGTCCTAATGAAATTATTGATCTCGATGATTATCGGGGTAGAAATAGAAAAAAGTGCGAATTATCTAGAATTAATTTTCTCAATGCTGAAAGAGAAATGTCAAAAGAGGATAGCGGCTCGAATTTAGGGCAATGGGTTGAGGAGATAGCAAGAGGTAAAAGTYGCGCAAAAGAATTGAGACATAAGAAAATAAGACATCTACATAGTTCCGATATAAGAAATTATAACAAGCAAGAACTTTACTTGACTGATGAGATGGATTTTTTGGATGTGAATAATCAACAGGTTGTAATCCCAGGTGATATTCTTATTTCAAGAGTTGGTAGTAGGTGTCTTGGGAGTGTTGCTATAGTTAAATCAGGGAAAACTGTAATTTCAGACTCTATCATCACAATTCGAGTACAGGAAAATAAAAGGAAAAGAATATTTAATATGTTGATTTCAGACTTTGGGCAAAACTGGTTGCAAAGTAAATCAACCGGTTCATGTGCGAAAATTATCACATATAAGATGTTGGAATACTTTCCACTGAGACTCGCATGATATTACCTGATGGGTGGAAAGAGTTTAAGGTTGACGTCCAGGAGAAAATTCAGGAGCTATGTAAATCTGGAATTTGGAATATTGATGCTGACTTGATGATGGCATGGCTTGGGAATTTTGAATCAGATGACAGGTATTCATATATAGCTCATCACATTCTAGACAGGTTAATATTTAGAACTGAAAAAATGACGGAGTCATCATATAAACGCTTTTTATCATCAGATTTCCGGTCATATATTCAAGATTTTAGAGGGAGCCTAGGAGAAAGTGTTGAAGAGTGGCTTGAAGGCTTGGCAGATAAAAATTGTGATTGGACTAAGGACATAAAACTATGTTCTGTGACTAAAAGTGGGGAAAATGGAGAGTCTGGAAGTCATATCATTAGGCTTTTGACAGGTGGATTGTTTAGTGAGAGCCATATTTATTCCCTAGACGTAAACAAGTTAACTGACCTAGAAGATAAAGTAATTATTATAGTGGATGATTTTGTTGGGTCAGGAGCGCAGTTTTCTAAATTTGCTAAGGAAGTAGAGCTGGAAAAAGCAGCAGAAAATAATCACATTATATATGTCCCGTCTTTAGCATTTTATAAAGGGGTTGAATATATAGACAAAAAAAACTATGGAATAAAAGTATACCCACTAGAAACTGTTACAAAGAAAGAACAGTTTTTCTTACATGAAGACGGGGCAATGTTTTGTGGTGATGATGTGAATAGCGAAAAAGACATAATTGACTGTTATAAAGAAATGAGAGGTTTGAGTGGTAAATTTAAAGAGTTTAATTGGCTGGGGTTTGACCAAGCAAGCCTGTGTGTAGGATTCCAGTGGGGTTGCCCTAATCAATCATTAGGTGCAATGTGGTTTGATGGCGGGACTGATTGGAATAAGCTGTTGAGGCGAAGGGGCTCACAATGAAATTAAAATCTATTCTTCATAAATTCTCGAATGCTAGAGCTGAATTCCATTCAACATCAAATAGTGTGAAGGACATATTTGTTGTTCCTCCGTTTATAGATAAAATCGATCTGTCGAAAATAGACCATTCAATGGCTATAGTAGGTGGAAGAGGTTGTGGTAAGACAACATACGTAAGATATTTTTCTCATTGGACAAAGCTAGATCAGACGAGAGATGAAGTAGAAAAAGATGTTTTAGAGTGTCTCGTTTTGTATTGGAAGCCTGATACCGCATATTGTCGGTCTATGTCTAAAAATTGGCTATCAGAGGAAAATGCAAGAATATTCTTTTTATCACTTTCAGGTTTGGAGTTATTAAGTGAATTACTATCAGCATTGGAAAATATTATGGCTCATTTCCCAGGATTCAGGGAAGAAATAAAGAATAATCAGGATTTATGGAATAAAATAAACAGGATTACACAAAAAGAATTAAAGGATATTGGCTCAGTTAAAAATTGGATCGATGATGCACTATATGATGTTCAAGTAAGTATTAATTCAAACGATACATCAGAGTTGGTAAGAATTGATCCTAAGGCCATGTTTAGCTTGCTTCTTCCGGCAGTAGTTAATAATTCAAATTTTCTAGCGAATACAAGGTTTAAAGTTTTTGTGGATGAATTTGAAAATCTTGCAGAATATCAACAAAAAATAATTAACGGTTATAGAAAGCATTCAGATGCATTTTTAAGCTGGAATGTGGCTCATAAACGGTTTGCGCAACTTTCGAATGCAACAGATGGTGATGAGAAGTTGCAGCTAGGGGATGATTATCGAGATTATATACTAGATGAAAGCTTTGAAAATGAGACAGAAGAAAGATTCTTTTTATGTGAATTACTGCTGCTAGGTTTGCTATCAACAGGTATCAAATGCTCAATATCAAATTTTGATGGAGAAACGTTAGGTGATAGGGAAAAGCTTGGTGTTCGAGAAAAAAAGGAATATCGCGAGTCGGTTAGAAATTGTGTAAAAAGAATATTTCCTAATGAATCGAATAGGGAGCTTGCAAAGTTTGCAATGGGAATATCATCGGTGAAAACGGTGGTAACTGATAGTTTGAATAAGATTTCTGGTTTAACTGAAACGAATAAACAGACATTAATAAATGAACAGCCTGCTGTTGCTGTTGCTACTGTTGCCATAGCCTCTCAAATATCATTTAAATCTGAAGATTTGATTTCATTTATTGATAGTGACTTTTCATCAGATCACAAATATTCTCAAAGAGTGCAAACCTATTTATTTACAGCTTTACTTAACCTAAATGCTCGATATTCTTACATAACTATTCCGATGTATTCTGGGTTTGATCGTTTTTGTCAGTTATCAACACATAATATCCGTCATTTTTTTGAACTTTGTTATCAATCATTTTGCTTTATGGATATCGACGACGAGATCGAGACTATTGAAAGCTTCCCCTGCATTTCATTTGAAGATATGCATAAAGGCGCGATAAATGCGAGTAATAATATAATAAAGGAGATCCCTACCTATACACCAATGGGCCTTACATTAAGTGGGCTCGTAAATAGGCTGGGAACTATTTTTCAAATTTGGCAGAAAGGGGAGTCACAGTCTGAGCCAGAAAAAACACATTTTTACATTAGACATGATTTTGGAGCTTTACCAAAAAATATTGCAGATGTAATTGAACAAGCAAAATGTTGGCGTGTGTTCATTGAATACTCGGCAACCAAAGATAAAAATTCAGATAGTAGTTCTGGTTTTGAATATCGTTTGAATCCAATATATGCACCACATTTTAATATCTCTTTTCGAAAAATACGTAGACTTGAATTTTCTGAAGAAGAATTTTCTAAAATCACATTTGGGGATAGTGATGAGTATGAAGTGATTCGTGCCAGGCATATTAAAAACTCAAAGTTAACAAATTCACAGAATACTGATCAAGGCACATTTTTTGATGATTAATCTCACTGAATGGCAGATCTTCGAACCTGATGAAATAGATTTTTCTACTGTTAAGAATGTCTATGAAAATGCATATATTGGGACGGAACTTGCTCTGGATGATAGAGTTGAATGGATTGAAAAATATGCAGAAAAAATTGCAATAAATAATCATAATGTTGAATATTACAATGAAAATGCTGAGTTAATAATTAATAGTAAAAGATATTCTGTTAATCATCTGAATACAATTTCAGCTTCAGAAAAGAGAGTGTTTTTTGATGCAACTTCACTTAAATTCCCTGAGTTGCTTTATTGCATGCTTTGGGCGAATCAAACGGGTCGAGATTTCGATGTAATGTATGTTGAACCGGATGGTTATAGTGCCAAAAACTATAAACCTAAAATAGGCTCTCATAATCCTGACTTCACTTTGTCAGAGGATGGGCCTGGTCTACAAATGTTACCTAAATATGTTGTTCCTCTGGATGGAAGCCATTTAGCAGTAGCATTGGGGTATGAAAATCACAGGTTTGGTGCATTGTTAGTATCTGACGAAATCAACCCAAAAAAAATAACAGGGATATTTGGTGTTCCGCCATTTGTTTTGGGGTGGGAAAAAAATTCCTACTCAAAAAATCATTCATTAATGGGAAGTGCAAGGAAGGACCAGAATGCGGATTTTAAAATAATTGCTGCTAATGACCCTTTACAAAACTATCAACTGATTAAGTTGTTATTTGATGCGCAAATCACAACTAATAGAGCACATAGGAAAATTCATCTTGCTCCGATAGGAACGAAACCTGTTGCTTTAAGCATGGCTTGGTTTGCAATAAACAATAGAGGAACAGGTATTTTGTATGATTTTATTAAAAAGATACCTAAACGAACGGAAGGGGTGGGGAAAGTACATCACTGGCGCTTTTCCGTAAATTAGTGTCTATAGTAAACTAATATATTAAACATGTAATATGGGAAAATTATAATAACGAAAGTCATTTAAGCCAGAAGATGAAGTAGATTAAAATGAATTATAGGCATGATGCAAATCAGTACTTGGCTTCAGCAGGCGAAAAGCTCAACACGCAAAAAGTACAAGACCTCAAATATGCTGCACTTGAGCTACGAATGGCTATGGAAGCCATCACTTATGATCGAGCGATAGCCTATAAAGATGAATTTCCCCCTGAAGAATTCCAAACTTGGCAGCCTCGTAAAGTTATGAGGGTGTTGTTAGATATAGATCCAATAGCCGATAAAGATAGTACGATCTCTTTTGGATTAGAGGAAGAGTATGGTGTTCAAGCTCCTGTGATGACTTCATTAGGGACTGAAAAGGTACTGAATATGAATACTCTAAGTAAACATTACGATGCGTTGGGTAGCTATCTTCATATTCAGTCAATGAAACAAGTCCGTGAAGGTAAGAAACTTAATACAGATAAAATGAGAACCAGGTTAAAGGATATAACAGTATTCCTTAAAGCGGTTCTTTCCTCCCCTGTTTTTAATAGCACAATGGGAAGTTTTGCTACTATTAAATGCTTAGAATGTAATAAGCCAGTTCGCAAACGGATTCCTCATGATAAAGAAACTTTAGGTGCAGAATGTTTTGAATGCCATTCCACATACACTCTTTCTTTACAGGAAAATGGTCAGGTAGAATGGAAACCGCATCATAGACAAGTACTCTGTGGTAACCCAGACTGTGACGAGGAAGCGTTAGTATGGGAGCACGAAGAAAAAATTGGAAGATTCTGGACGTGCCCAGGATGTAAAGGTACGAACGAATTTGCAGCAGGTGTTCTGTTCATTCCCTTCAAGGAAGATAAGATTTCGGAATCATGAAGCACACTTTGTCACTATTTGAAAATTCAATAGACAGTCTCAATGAAAGTCTTAAGACCTTTGAACGAGCTAAAAATGGCGGTGTAAGACAGTATAAGTTTGCAATTCTAAACTTTTGTCAGTTTGCCGAACTTCTTTTTAAGTATTTTGCATGGAAGGCCGAGCCAGACAAAATTATCTATAAGACCAAATCAGGCCATGAAAAATCTATTGATCTTTGGAAAAGCTTAAAGATACTAAGTACGAAGGGGGTTGAGGTTGATGATCAGTTAAGAAGTGACCTTGAATGGATAAAAAAAATCAGAAATGACATTGAGCATTATGAATTTTCATTCGAGGTAGAAGAGATCGAGCTTTTCTCAGGGAAAATACTTAGTTCCATCATTAAATATGCATCCGAGTATCAGGATTTAGAGCTTATTTGGCATGTTGACGATGATTCTAAAGAGACAATAGTTTATTTGGCTAAGAATTATGATGATAAATTGAATGTGGCCCTTGCAGTTGTTCAACAGGAGGAAGATTTAGACAGTGCAGAATGCTTGTCTAATGGTGGTATTGAAACCTATTGGCGTAAATATGATTGCCCTGATTGTAATAACTCTACGTTGATCTCGAATAATGCTTCAGACACAGGTTATAAATGTGTGTTCTGTGGAAATGATGATTCTGATGAAATGGAGATCGAGTGTGATTCATGCTCAAACCTTTGGGAGAAGTCAGAGCTTAGTTATTATGATTACACTGGAGAAGGCCATTTTAGGTATATGTGCCCGGTATGCCTGCATCATCCAGACTATGTAAAAGATGATTAGCAATAAGTAGAACTCTGTCTGGTGTGAAGCAGCGAATTGGGCCTCTCTTAGTCTGCTTTTACACCGTTGAAATAAATGCCTAAAAAAACTTATATTTCGATAAACTGTATCGTCTTCCTCGCACAATATCATCACTGCGAGTACCCGTATTACCGGTAGGTATTTCCTCTTGTGGCTCATTTTCTTGACTGGCATTTATTCACCTCTATTCCGATATTAAATTTTTAATAATTTTGTTCGGTGAAAGCTAATTTCTTAGGTAGAGCTCATTTCGTCAGTATCTGTTTAACACATGATATTGAGCAATAATGATTTTTTCTGATAAAAAAGGTTAACTTTGTGTTTGGAATCTAACTGATGGTTGGTAAGAGAGCAGGCTACAAACTTGTATAATCCGTATAATCCGTATAATATGGAATTTAGATATTTTTACGAGAGGGAGGATTTAAATGCATAAAGTCACATCAGGTGAATTTCAGAAGGAATTTGGCCGTTTTCGGATGGAAGCCCATAAAGACGCTGTGATTATCACGAATCATGGCCGCGATGATCTGGCACTTATTTCAGCAGAAGAGTACGCTCGTTTACGCCAGCTTGACCAGCAAGCCTTTTATGCCAATGAATTGCCTCAAGAGGTYGTRGATGARCTTGGCACNKTKAGNCATTCCCARAGMAGCYAAACAGTTCGACSATGAATATMAGGCATCYTAATTCATGTCTGAGGATACRCCAGAAATAGGCYTGRTTATTCGYCATGTYTATYTATGGSGWAAYGARAARCARCRGGGSCATGAAGAAGGGCGTAAAGCYCGCCCWTGCTTGATCGTRCAYAAACGYCARAAYGARTAYGATGAGACCGAAGTATTCATTTGYCCCATCACCCACACCAAACCCAGTAATCCAGCCCTGGCTCTCGAAATTCCACTTACCACTAAACAACGCTTAAAACTGGATGATGCACAGTCCTGGATTATTACCAGTGAAACCAACCGCTTTACCTGGAAAGGCACGGATGTAAGACAAACCCAGGCAGGTGAGTTTGCCTACGGGTATTTACCACACGGTCTGATTAAAGCCTCAGTGCAACAAGTCCAAGTAAATGCTAGAACAAAGACGCTTGATATTGTGAGCAGGGATGATCCTGTGCTACTTAAAGCCATCCGTGATTTAAAGAATAAAAATAGACCCAAGAAGCATGAAGAAAATGGTGAATAGAAAGATATATGCTTAAGCCATTGATAATGGAATGTTGATAGCATGAAGTTGACGGGATAAATGGAAGTATGGGTGACAAAGTAAATTCCGCCGCGAGAAACAACCATTATGTGCCTCAGTGGTATCAAAGAGGTTTTTTAGTCACGCCTTCAAGTACTCTGCACTATCTTGATTTAAGCCCTGACAAAAAGACTCTATCTAATGGACGAGTGATTACGATGAATGACCGTAAATCATTGCCCACCTCTCAATGCTTTTGGGAGGAAGATTTGTATTCGACATTTTTTGGTCAGTATATCAACGACGAAATTGAGAAAAAATTATTTGGGGAGTTAGATGATACCGGATCGAGAGCTATTCGAGCCTTTATCAATGAAGATGTCTCTGAGTGGCACCATCATTTTACTAATTTCTTCATGTATATTGATGCCCAAAAGATCAGAACTCCCAAAGGCCTGAACTGGATAAAAGATCATTATCTAAATCTCGATCAAAATCAGTTGATGATGGAAATGCAGGCTATACGAAGCATGCACTGTACGATCTGGACAGAAGGCGTGCGYKRSAKWKYWWSTKCSMAAAASKSKCMWMKRARAWYMMWTMWWKYWRWWYAWYMWRWYRSSATATACAACCACGCTTGTTCACCAGACAGTGACCTATGCTCTTACCCAAAAGACCCAGGAATAACGTTGAAAGGATCTCAAACAATATTTCCATTAGATATGGATCATTGCCTTATTCTTACCAATTACGAATATGCCAAGAATCCGAATACAGAAAACCCGTTAGAAAAGAGAACTAACGCTCGAAATTTTCGTAATAGCCTGGTGAGAACTGATACTTTTATTAGAACTCGATTTCTCAATGAAACAGAAGTTCAATGCATAAATTTAATCCTTAAGGCAAGGGCGCGTAGATATATTGCATCTTCTCAGAAAGAAGGGTTATACCCTGAAAAAAACCTACAACTTAATTGGTCTGAAATAGGCAAAGTGTTACTCCCCCCGGAGGATGAGCTTTGGCATTATGGAGGTGAAATATATGTTGGTCATAAAGATGGTAGCTCTTCATATCATGATGCCTTTGGCCGCACTACACCTGAGAACACTTATCTCAATAAGCCGAAAAGGATGGGGAAAATTGGTCAAAATGATCCCTGTATTTGTGGGAGTGGCAAGAAATGGAAAAAATGTTGCAGAGATAAAAATGAAGCTCAGCGTCCCGCCTCGAATGTACGATCAATACGTGAACGGAACTTAGCTTTTTGTCGTGGCATAGAGAAAATTTTAGGCCTTACAGGCTATAAAACATGGGAAGACGTTAGACGAGAATTTAACGAAGAGCATGTAAAACAAATTCATGAACATTTCAGCTTTTTATGGCCTGCTGACACGGATTTAATCAGCTTGTTACCAAAGCCTGATAATACTTTCAGGGCCCTGTACACTGGAATTATTGACCCCAGAGTAATTACAGAATTTGCAGTAAGCTCAACACTCTATTTTGATGAAATCGTCATACAAAACCCCTTTATGAATCCGAAAGGGGTTAAGCCGGACTATAGCCCTACGGAATCACCACATCAATTTTTGCAGCAAACTCTGAAGAATGTCGTATTAATTTTGACCTTAGAACCTTTTATAGCGACTGGTTATATCAATTTTATTCCTGACCTATGTTTTTTTGATGGGCATTTAAGATCGGAAATGATGAGTATGGCTCAAGAGCGAACTACAAGTATGAAGATTGAGGATGAGGACAAAATAATAATGGAATGGCTCTCTAAGGATGAGTTTAAACGTACAATGAGCATGCTCCCAAAATCATCTCAACGTGCTCAATTTAAAAAAGCTATGCCAGAATTGTCTGATAAGGAAGTTGAAGAATTACTCGCACATACTGAAAATGAAAAAGCGAAAGATCCACTCACACTATTACAAGAGGACGTATTTTCAAAGGATAAAGGAGGGCAGTTAACTGTAATGAACCTAAGTCCAAATTTTGAAATGTCATTATATATTGCTCAACTTACAGGCTCATTTATTATCACGGATAATCAGATTCGCTGGAAAGAACTAATGAGAGCACAGCACACTGAATATGGAATAGTGACTTATGACTGGAACGAATTAACTACTTCTATTAGTCAATTTAAATACATCCTTAATAATCACCCAGATATTGTATTTCAACAAAGGCAGACAGGCAAACTTGGGGAAATTAGAAAGGTATTTAGAGAAATATACTCTGTTATTCGACGCCAGACATCTAGTGAAAAAATAAATGCAGTAATAGAAAGGCTAAATACGCAATTGTGTAAAGCGCATGAAAAATCTACTAAAGAAATAACAGTTGGAGAACACGATGATTATTTTGGCACGTTTA
This sequence comes from SAR86 cluster bacterium, assembly GCA_002746215.1. Taxonomy (GTDB): domain Bacteria; phylum Pseudomonadota; class Gammaproteobacteria; order Pseudomonadales; family Pseudohongiellaceae; genus UBA5109. The sequence goes on along the minus strand of NVWI01000001.1, from coordinate 71,695 downwards.
CCTGTGTTATTCCAAAAGGAGGGATAACTGATAACAATATACAGCGTTTGCTTCTATCAAGCGGCAGTGAAAATTATTTAAATAATGTGCCAATGGCAATTTTTCTTGAACATTTTCATGCGGATGTTTGAAACCAGGATTGAAAGAAACATTGTTAAACCTTAGGGCTCATCAATAAATAGATTTACGATAAGCCTGAAAAAACAACAATTATTATAAGTAGTTCTTATTAACTCAGGCATATTATTTGCTGGTGTATGAATTAATATTCTACTAATTCGTAATACCAGTACACAGAAATCCTGACCAATGCTAATTGTTCCAATGTTTCTCTGTCRTACAAATGACAATCAAGGTCATCTAAGAAGCCCTCACGATTGGCGCACCCTAAATCTTCTTCCCAATAAAGGTCAATAAAGGGAGCAATGGCACAGTCGAAGTCCAGTTGATCCATTAGGGTTTCAGCACTATCTCCAGTGTCATATAAATCAATGTAAAAATGGCGGGCATGGCCTACCAGCAATAAACAATCGTCAGAGACTACTCTTTCGCCATTATCGACTCGCCGTAATCCCCACTTAATTTCATGAGTGACAATCGAGGAGGAATACCGATAGTGCTCCACCTTAGAATGATCATACATGCCTACTACTCCAATTCAATGCGTCTTAATCGTCAGCAATACGCTGGTGTTAAGACCCACTAATTTGGGCGGCCGGGTTGTTATTAGACAGAAACTACTTTCCTAATGAACAGGAAAGTTAGAGTATTAATTATAGAAAATGCGTAACGCTACTATTACATGACTGCCATCAATGTGATAAGGGGACAGCAAGGAAAAATAAATTGGCAGAATTAGCCTGAAATGGAGAGAAGGGAAATTTAAGAAGGGCTGGGTTGGAAGTTAATCGTCTGTTTGAAAACTATATATAAAAGGCTTTCCGTCTTCTCGTTCAGAGCCGTCAATTTTAAGTTGGTAGCCACCTTCTATTGGAACAAGATCTCCATAAATACCATTCATGATATCGTCATACACAGAGAGCAGTGTCGTACTGGCAGGTTTGTTTTCAGGCACCCATTTTTCCACTTTGTTTTGAACATGAAGTGAAATGTAATCTAGAACAACCTGTGTTTTTTCATCTTTGGTCATGGCGGCAATCTTATCTAGTCATGGGTTAATATTCTTAAAAACACACTTTCTCAATCAAAGACGACGCTCTTCCAATAAGCTTGAATTTCCGCATGCCATGCAAACTATGTCCTAATCGTACCTACTCAAACAGGACAAATCAATCCACAATAGAATCGCCTGTTATCCAGGAATATATTCTATTTGGGCCTTTTGCCGTTAAACCGCGTCACTACATCTAGGTAGTGACGCGGAGGTAGAGAGTAGGCCTCGCTTGGCCTCCAGATACTTTCCTGACATGACGGAAACATTATGGGCGTATTTCAATCGCCTGATCTTCATACTTTTAGTCAACCAATGTGGCTATTGCATACTCAATAGCAGCGGCTCAAAAGAGCCGTCATTCGTGCTCATGCGTAAGCATGAGCGTTTATTTACTCACTTTAGGAGAATTGCCTATAAGAAAAAATGCAGTACCCGTCTGATGCAAGAAAACTATTAACATCAACCCCTACTGGGATCACTGGTCTAATGGCTTTTTAGCTAATCAGGTTTTAAGGGAGTGGTGTCCTGTGACATTTATAACCAGCAGTATGGTTATTCTCTATTAGCTACAACTAATAGACAGTCATCAACACTTACCAAACGTATCACACCGATATGTTCAGTGACTCAGCCGTCTGTTTTAACGGACGGAGGAAAGAGAGACAACCGTTTAAACGGACAGAGTATAAAGAGGCAACCGTTTTAACGGACGCCTACACCGTTTAAACGGACAAACTGAACACAAAATAAAACCTGCTTTTTTGCATAGAAAGACACCTTTGAAAGAAAAACTATTCACCGTTGTTGCGTCAATGTATTAACGTAGCTTTAACTGTGGAAAGTCGGCCTTGCTGAATAGGCTTGAATTAAAATATTCAACATATTCTCTCCTTGATAATCCTTGCATATGTGATTATTGACTGTGTATGAAATCTATCTCTTGTTCTTTTTTCGTTAAAAATACCTCCTACTATTCATAAACATTCCTGAGCCCTGGGAAAGTTTACCGTCTCTTTTTTTGATCGATTCTCTCATCTTTGTGCCATCACATTGGAGGGCGAAGATGAAAAAACTCAATTATCAATTAAAGAATTTATGTGAGCGTAACCATGATGGCAGTCATGGAACRCGGGCAGAGCGTCATCAAATATTGCAGGGYATYGCMAATCAATTACTKGCWTTAGGATTTCGGCGTATGGAGGCCAATTCCTTAAARCCAAAACACATTGAAGCCTTGGTAGACCATTAYCATCAAGAAGGYTTAACASCYGGAACAATAAAAAACCGCATGTCAGTGCTGCGTTGGTGGGCTGAAAAAATCAACAAGTCCAATGTCATTTGTAATGACAATGCCTTYTATGGMATTGCCGACCGAATATTTGTTACTAAYTCTTCTAAAGCCTGCGATTTAGATAAGGCGCTGTTAGCAAGAATAGACAGTCCYACCATCAAAATGAGTTTGGARTTACAAAAGGCATTTGGYCTCAGGCGYGAAGARGCCATGAAGTTTACGCCGGATTATGCYGATCAGGGAAATCACATTCGGCTTAAAGCATCCTGGTGTAAAGGGGGTAAAGCGAGAGAGATTCCCATTAGGACGGATGAGCAACGAGATGTATTAGCCAGGGCGCATGTACTGGCGGGAAGAGGGTCATTAATTCCCGATCATATGCAGTATGTCCAACARATGCGAATTTATGAAAGTGAAACSTACAARGCAGGKCTYTCAARAATGCATGGMTTACGCCACCGYTATGCACAAGAACGCTATCTTGCTTTGACRGGATGGKCTTCWCCSGCCTGCGGTGGGCCAAATTCTCAAAACCTTAATTCAGARGAACGCAAACARGATTCCGTTGCGCGACTTGCCATCTCCCAAGAACTGGGGCACGAACGCAAATCCATAACTTCTGTGTATTTAGGAAAGTAAGAATTTTGAAACGCATACCTCAAAGGGCGCTGCCCTGGCMGGTTGGCCTTCCCGTTCTCGCCGAAGGCAGAGGGTGCAGAGTTTCTGCTCCCATTTGGAAAAGGCTATAAGACCAAGCTCGAATCAAGGACTACTCGGCGTTGCCTGCGTTCCTCCTTGACTCGATGAACAAGCATTTACTGTTGCTATTGCAGTCTCAATAGCACTGAACGGGTATAAGCCATTTACGATTAACACMGYAATGAAAGCGTGAATGATTTTATGCCAGCCCTTGGGGAGAAATRTCCCCTGGGGATGTTTTTCTCTTTCTATCTTGAAAGATTCGGAGAATCACAATGGAATATTTAGAAATAACCGGAAATGTAAAACTGAAAGCGGACTTTGATGAAGATAAGGTGAATTCAATATTGAGTCAGTTATCCAATATTGATTGTGTTGTCACTGGCTTTATTCAAATTGGCCGCAATGGTAATGATCTTAGCATTAACGCCGACGGTGAAATTACTGAGAACAATTCGATTGAAGCGTTATTTTTAGCACTAGAAGATCAGTTAGCGATTAATTCATCATTTAAGATGTTTCGAGTTCGATGGGAGTTTTATGTCATGTTAATGACAACGCCATTGCCAACTAAAACAAACCTTGGTGAGATCGGATTGGCTGAATGTATCTAGTCACCCTTGGCGAAGATTTACCCTTACAGGTAAGTCTTCGCCATTTTTTTAAGTTTCCTGGCTTGAAGGAAACATTAAGGTCACTGGTGACGATGGTCTTTCTATAGTCTTTTGCCTTCATTCAACAAAATGGAAAAGAGATAATGAAATTCAAAAAGCCTTTGCTGATAGTTACCCTGTCCTTGTGTCTATCTTCAGTTGGAATGGCGCAAGACCATTCACAGAGCGTGTCGGTCAATCGTTATAGCGCGATTGAAATTGGAGTCACCCTAGAACAATCGTCATTACTTCAGAATGTGGTGGATATTCATATCCCTCCTTCCATCAATATCGTTGGCGAAGGCATTAGATATTTACTTGCCCCGTATGGTTATCTCATTAATACCGATGAACAAATTCCATCCGAACAAACCATTTTACTGATGCAAGTTTTGCCTGAACCCCATCGCCATTTGGCGTTAATGACAGTGGTTGATGCTTTGACAGTATTGGGCGGCGAAAGTTTTGAGCCAGTCATTAATCCTGTGACTCGGACAGTGCAATATGAATTAAAAGAGTCTTATCAACACTATGTCACTCCATTGGATATCGAGCAGGCGGCATTTGATTGGAGCGAACGAAATCGTCAGATAGAAACTGTGGTAATCGAAGTGATCCCAGAACCCCCATTAAATCCGTCTCATATTTATGGGCCAATTTTATCCGGTGAGAGTCTAGGCAGTATTACTGAATCCCTAGGCTTAAATGGTATGAGTCTGGCTCAGAGAATGATTCAGATATTTCAGGAAAACCCTCATGCCTTTAGTGGAGGCAACATGAATGCCTTAGAGATTGGCGCACAGCTTTCAATTCCTGTTCAAACAACCGCTTCGATGCCCCCTGTGGAAGCTGCCCAGTTTGTGAGGGATCAATATAGTCAGTGGAGCGAAGGGAGGGTTGGACAGTGAATCGAGGTGCAATGTTAATTAATGGCTTGTGTTTATGCCTGTTGAGTGTGGGTGCTTTTGGCGCGACCAGTGACGGGGAGAATACTGCCAGTCAAACGTCAATCCTGGAAACCCCCATTACTCGTACTCAAGCGGTGGAAACACAAGCGGCCTTATGGCGTTTAGAGATCAGTGAGTATGAGCGCTATCTTGAGTTGATGGCAGGGCCATTGGGTAAGTGGAACGATAACCTTGATCCGTTAATGGCATTGGGGATGTTTCCACAAAATACTCAGGATGAAAGGCGCTATGCCGAGCTGTATGCGCAACTAGAATTTGAATTGACTGAACGAGTGCTTAATTTCCAGCAAGCGTACCGAGCAGCCTTTGATCGCCTATATCCTTTTGTTGGGATGTTAGATCAACGTTTGCTTGCTCCATATTTCGAGAATGAATTACAACAATCGCAATCCCAGGAGGCGGCACGCCAAGCGCAGCAAATCTTTTTAGCCAATGACCGGTTGTTAATTTTTGTGCCGCTTGACTGTGGCAGATGTCTGTCTTCCATCAGTCATTTAATGGGACTGTTGGCAGAGGTCACTGAATCCGGTGTGGATGTCTATATCCGTGAGGCAATTGATGCTGACGCAGTGGAGCAGTGGGCGTTAGAAAATAACATTCAAGCACAGTGGATCGAAGAAGGAGAACTTACTATATACCGTGATGAAGGTTTGTATCGCCGTCTTGTCAGTCAATCCGCTGAACTCAATAGAATTGTTTTGCCTATCTTCCTCAAGCGCAACGATCAATATTTGCAGTTAGATCCCAGAAATTTAGGCTTATGAACCGTCGCAACTTTACGCAATGGGTAGTGGGGATGGCATTACTGAAAGGCAATGCAACATTGGCAGCCATTCCCTCAGCCTATCAAAGGGTTGGACGTGCCAGGCACGTTCCTGCGGATATTCTCTATGCGGTTGCTATGGCAGAAAGTGGTAGTCCTTATCAGCAATCCCAACAGCCTTGGCCGTGGGCATTAAACATCGCAGGGGAAGGGATATATTGCGCCACTCAGCAAGAGGCTTTGCAAAAAGCACTTGCTGCCATTGCGTTAGATCAGTCAATTGATCTTGGCCTTATGCAAGTGTCCTGGCATTGGCATCACCAACGATTTCAGCATGTCAGTGAGGCGCTTGTCCCTTTCAATAATCTCAATGTAGGCGCAATCATTTTACGAGAACAATTTGAGCTCAATGGTGATTGGTGGAAGGCAGTGGGGGCGTATCACGATCCCGGTAAAGATCAACAATCACTCATTCAAGCAGAACATTACCGCCAGAAAGTGAAGCAACATTGGGAGCAACTTTAAATGAAAAAACTCACCCTATTATTTTCATTGATGGGAGTATTGGCATTTAACACCAGTGAAGCAGTTACCATTATTTATGATTCCGGTAATACCTATTCCATTGCCCCTTATGTGCCAGGTCGGGTTGACAGTGAAGTAGTGAGAGTTGTCCCAAATCAGAATTTTGCTCCATTCCAATTACCCATTGAAACACCTTCCATGCGCCCTGGCAGAGTAACGGTGACTCCAATGTCTCTACGGTATTTACAGCAACCCCTCTTTTTAGTGGGCAGTGATCCGGCCTCACAAGCGTGGCTAGAAGATAAAAAACAAGMACTCACMSAAATCAATGCAGTGGGATTATTGATCGAAGCCAAAGACATGAGTGATGTCGAGTTGATGTTGTCGATTGCCGGTGACTTACGYTTAGTCCCRGCTTCAGCACAAGGRTTTGCSGAAAAGTTGGGATTRACCTATTACCCRGTTTTGCTTTCWAAAGAYGGYTGGGAACAATGACCGATAAATATGAAATTGAAGTCTTACTRAGGCCACCAGTGGAACTGGCTTCTGCTGCGGTATCTTTTTGTGCRGCAGGCATTGTCTTYAAAGCCCCTGAAATCGTAATGATGACYCCATCRGTGGCGTTRATCAGTGGCAGTTGTCTCGTCGTACTGGGYTGYTGGCGAGGTCGYCAAGGATGGAAAATTCTCCGTTATCAACGTCACCTTAAACGCAGCCCACGTTATGCCATGTCATCGAAGAGCATTCCGGTGAGTCAACGGGTCTTGTTTTTAGGCAGGGGGTTTCGTTGGAATCAGACTCACACGGAACGACTCTATGCAGCCCGTGATAAACGGGCAGAACAATATTTGCAAATTAATCGTCTTACGCAATGGATACGCCGCATGGAAGTGATATGTGAAAACACACCTTTCATTAGAATACTTTTTCGTTTTACGGCAATTGATTCCGTCTTGAACCCCGTGCGCCCCGCGCCTCCTGTGGGCGGTGATCCCGTCATTCATGGAGTGGGGTTTGGGGCGGAAACCAACGCAACCATGCCGTTAATGGATCGCGTGGGGCATTTAATAGTAGTTGCAAGAACTCGCCATGGTAAGACACGACTGGCGGAAATTCTCACCACACAAGATATTCACCGGGGCAATAATTGTGTGATTGTGCTTGATCCAAAAGGGGATGCTGATTATCTAAAACGCATTTATATTGAAACTAAACGGGCGGGAAGAAAGCTCATTGTGTTTCATTTGGGGTATCCAGAACTGAGCGCTTCCTATAATGCGATTGGGTCATTTTCCAGCATTACCGAAGTGGCTAGTCGCATTGCAAGCCAACTCTCTGGCGAAGGGGATGCAGCGGCCTTTAGAGAATTTGTCTGGCTGTTTGTCAATATTATTGCGGTTGCCATTGCGGGTTTAAATGAAATCCCTGACTTTCAAAAAATCAGGCGGTATATGTCTGATATTGACCCCTTGCTCATTGCCTATGGGCACCATTGGCTAGAAGAAAACGGTAATGAAGATTGGCAGGAAGAACTTAAAAAAGTACGTAAAGAAGTGCATATCAAAACCGTACCTAAGGGGGAACAGGGTAAACACCCTGATGCCATTGCACTGGTGCGATACCTCAAAACCCAGGGAGAGTTGGATCAAGTCTTGGAAGGTTTGGTCTCGGTCTTTCGGTATGACCGAGAGTATTTCCAAAAAATAACCATTGCTGTGAAGCCCTTTCTGGAAAAACTGACCACGGGCAATATAGCGTCCATTTTATCCCCGAATCCTGTTGATCATGAAAATTCGAATAACCGACTTGAATGGGGGGACGCTATACGTGATGAAGCGGTGGTGTACGTGGGCTTGGATGCCTTAACTAATCCTGAAGTTGCCAGCGCCGTTGGCGCGTCAATGTTTAGCGACCTGACCAGTTTAGCCGGGCATATTTACAAGTACGGGATTGAAAAGCCAGGACAACAATCAACGAACAAAACAAAGCGTCAACCAGCCATCATTATTCATGGGGATGAATTCTCTGATTTGATCGGGCCACAGTTTAAAACCTTGATCAATAAAAGTGGGGGCGCGGGGTATGAGTTGAATTTGTATACGCAGACCTGGAGTGATCCCATTGCTGAACTGGGCAGTGAAGCCAAGGCCGGTCAGATTGCAGGCAACATCGGGACGATGATCATTATGGGTGTGAAAGAAATATCCACCTGTGAAATGTTCACCAAGCAATTACCTGAAGTGTCAGTTAGCGAGATCATGGCAGTATCTGGCGTCACCGATACGCCTGCCAGTGATGGCAGTTTTGGCTTTACCTCAAACAACCAGGATCGTATCAGCATTAGTCGAGTGCCAATGATTGCCCCCGCTGACGTGATTGCTTTGCCTAAAGGGCAGGCCTTTGTCCTGCTCAAAGGCAGTGAGTTATGGAAAATCCGTATCCCTTTGCCGTCAAAAGCCGATGATGAAGCTTTGCCCGATGATCTGGGTGAGATGCTACATGCGATGCGCAAGAATTATAGCTCGGTCATTGACTGGCAATCCTATCATCAGCGGTAAGCGTTATGGCGAGCAAGCAAGACTATCAGGCACCAAGGAGAAAAGAGCCAGGCATTATTGGCAACAGTTTTTCTGTGTTGGTGCAATTTATCACCTGGCTGGTGATCAGTTTGATTGTGTCGATTGGAATTGAGTGGATTGGGATGACGTATTACTGGACAGAACAAGGATCGAATCATGCCAGGAATGTATTGATCGCAGATCAAGCATACCTGAACCAACAGTTAGTGGATAAAACTATTCCTATTAAAGCCTCTGTTATCCAATGGACAGCCACGGGGGTTGACTGGATCGGTAATCTGGATTGGTTGAAACCGAACAGGAATAACACTCAAGATTCTTCTAATGGCGTTCTCACGAATGTGATTGAGTGGGCAAATGATTTGCGCATTCAATACAAAGATTATCTTCAGGCCGGTGAATATGTCAGTCAGACATTTGTGATTCGTTTGGGGCTGATTGTTTTTTCATTACCTATATTTGTATTGGCAATGTGGGTAGGGGCAGTGGATGGATTAATTGAACGGGATTTACGTCGTTGGGGAGGCGGCAGAGAAAGCTCTAATGTCTTTACCCTTGCCAAGAATGCCATTACCCCTATTTTTGTATTGGCCTGCGTCATTTACATCAGTCTGCCCTTCAGCTTAGATCCGGTTGTGATTATTTTACCTTTTGCCGTACTGGTGGGCCTATCCATGCGTATTACCTTTGAACGATTAAAGAAATATTTTTAAACATAAACTTACCTGATACTGGGGAAAGTTTTAGGTCAAGTCTCTGGCAAAAATATCAGATCATTGCGTTAAGAGGAAAAAATGATGAAGAACAAACTAACTGCCATATTAATATTGTTACTAGGAACAAGTCCTGTGTTTGCCATCACGGATGAAGAAAGGGCTGCACTACTGCGCGCTTCGGCAGAATTAATGATGGTCGAAGCAATAGTGGAAGAAGCCGAGCAGGGAAAGAATGATGAAGACAGGCAGCCAATCCAATACCAGGAAATTAAGAATGATCTAGAAAAAATCAAGCAGGGACTGTTGGATGTGATTAACGAAGTCAGACGTGAACCCCGTGCGTTACCGCCAATCAGTGGGGATTACCAGTAATGGCAGTTTCAGCGTCTCAAGAAGCGGCGTTTACCGGGGCAACCATTGGCGTCCCCATGAGCAGTTTTAGTAACACGATATTAATCATCTTTTTTTCGATCTTATATTTGTGGGTGTGCTGGGTAATCGTGACGCAATGGAAAGCCTGGACACATGGCAAGATCAATTTTTATGATTTTTTAATGCGCTCGGTACGCTCGGTTTTTTTAACCTTGTTTCTTGGCTTTTTTCTTATTTAACAGCAAAAGAGAAATTTAATTAGGACAGTAAATAAAAAATAATTCGAGCGAACCGCTCGACCAGTTTACCCCCTCGTTATCCGCTACCAACAGGTTAAGGCAACGATCGACATTTTTCTATAATTTTATGAGGACGAAAAATGAAGACCTTAACGTTAGTAGCAGTACAAAAAAAACGAGGACTTAGGCTGAGTAGAGTGTATCAAACACTCTGTCTTGGCCTATTCTCAATGGCGGCTCAGGCGCAATTACCACAACCCGTCAATCCTAGCAATGGAGCACCCAACGGCAACTACCTTTCCTTTATGGAAGGCTGGACTGGGGACGCGGTTGACTACATTGCCCTAGCAATTTCCGGCGCTGGATTTCTCTGGATAGGCTGGATTTTACTCTCGAAGTTCAATGAAGCGCGAGTCTYRRMTGMTYSTNGMKWGGGGATSTGWNGGNGCTTWWMNNNARTGAWKGSNAKGCKWKTTRCYGSCWRWYGWMTSAWNCTTNNTRWATKRAGYCAMRSRNATYATCNAGCCATGAACTTCAATCAAGAAACCAATGAATTACTCCCTTTACGACTGAATGCAGAACCAGCAATTTTTCGAGGTTGCAGTGTTTCTGAGTTGATGATGCTGGTCATGATAGGCGGCGCTGTTTTAGTGCCTGGCAGCATTATTGTGTGTGGATTGATGGGTTACTTGATGATGGGCGTTGGCATTGGATTATTGCTAGTCATTGCTTGTGTTGTGATAGGAGCGAGCGTGATGCAACGACTTAAACGTGGCAGGCCACTGGGCTTTTACCAGCTCAGATTAAGGCTCTGGTTTGATAGTTTGCATCTCGTTCGCTCTCCCTACATTCGCGAAAGCCAGGTATGGGACATCGGCAGGAGGATTTGTCGATGAACACACTGGGCAAAAATAATCAGGCACGGCAGCGGCTCCTGGCTGCCAGTGACCATATCCACAGTTTACGTCTGGTCATCATAGGTTTGGCTGTCATGGTAATAGCACTTTGGTGGCGATCTGGAATATTGCAGGAAACCCGTCGTCTTTATATACCCCCCGATATGACACAAGGGTTAGTGACTGATTTTGACACGGTGCCAGCACCGACCATTTACACCTTTGGCCTTTACATTTTTCAGCAGTTGAACCGCTGGAAAAGTGATGGTGAACAAGACTATCCCCAACAGATATTTGCCTTACAAGGGTTTTTAACTCCCGGCTGTCGGGCGGCTCTTGAAGAGGACATGAATCAAAAGCAACACTTGGGAGAGTTACGTCAGCGTGTACGCAGTATGCAGGAAATTCTAGGCCAGGCGTATTCACGCCAACGGGTAGAAATTGAAAGCACCAGCTCCTGGATGATCTGGCTGGATGTCAATGTGGTGGAGTCCATCGGTGGTCATGAAGTTAAAAATGTATTGCTGCGTTATCCCTTGCGTGTGGTGCGTTTTGATGTGGACAGAGAAATTAACCCCTGGGGATTAGCGATTGCCTGTGATAACGCCATGCGTCCAGAGCTGCTATCCGATGCACTTATCGAACAACCTTTTGTGAGACCTGAGAGGGCATTATGAAAACATATATTTTAATTTTTATTGGTGTCATGACATTAGGGACTGCCCCTTTCGTGTTGGCACAAACAAGTACACCGGAACGAGTGATATGGGATGCACGTCCTATTCCTGTTCATGTGCAACGCAACCACGAACGTATCGTTCATTTTCCCGATGAAATTCGGTATTGGTTGCCTGATTCCTTGCAATCAAAAGTGAGTGTCATTGCGGCCAATGGCGTGTTGTATATCCGCGCTCTGGAGACTTTTCCTGAGACTCGAATGCGAGTACAGGGGCTTAATGACCAACAGATTTTTCTGCTGGATGTGGTGGCTAATGATGTTGCCAGTATCAATGAGGAATTGATCGTCCTGACTCCCGATAGTGTCGTTAATCTCTCCAACAATCTGGCTCCTGAACCTCAATCCCAAGATTGGCGTGTGCGTTTAACCCGCTTTGCCGCTCAAGCACTTTATGCACCAGAACGATTATTGGTGGGAGACAATGCTATCCGTCGTGTGCCCCTGGACATCACTCACCCAATTCCTTTAGTGCGTACTGGGGTTCTTGAAGCCACGGCAATTGCCTCATGGCGTGGTGGTGGATTGACAGTAACGGCAGTTAAGTTGCGTAACCTTCAACCGCACACTTTGTCGTTAACCTTTGAATCGTCAAAAGACAATAAGGCCATTGATCTGAGTCGAATGATTCGAGGAGATTGGCTGACGATGACGGTGCAGCATGCCTCTTTAGGTCAAATTAATCAGAGTGAAGACACAACCACTTTATATTTGGTGTCGCAGTATCCCTTTGTTGAGAGTCTTGGTTTTCCACTCACTGACACAGCTTTAAGCGGGGAGAACAACGGTGGCTGAAAAAAGAATCAATCCTTTAGTCATCGGCGGCGTAATTACTGGTTTTGTGTGTTTGTCACTGGTGATGTGTGGTGAAAAGGAAACGAGTTATGAACCCGTTGAGCAATTGCCTGGTTTCGATCCTGAATTACGCAGAGAAGATGGAGATACTCAAACCGATACTATTAAGGCATTGCAAGCCTATGCTCGTGAAGCGGTTGAAAAAGCCGATTCACTGTTAGATTCCACACAGGAAAACATGACTCTTGTGTTGGAAAATCAGCAAGGAGTTTCAAGACTAGAGCAAGACAATTCTCAAACGCAGCAAACCTTGCAAGAAACAAATGTCTCAATGGATGCAATGGAGCAGCGTTTGTTGGTTCTTCAACGTGAACTTTCTGAGCTACGCAGAGATCAGGACCAAAATAGCAGACCGATCAATGTTAGGGGAGTCAATCAAGAGGGACTGCCTTTGGGTTTTGGTTTTGATGATGAGATTGCACTTGTTTCTAATCCAAATCGAGGTGAGTGGTTTGATCCCATCGACTGGGTAAGTGAGGAAGACGGTGAGGGCAGTCGTTTTAACGGCTTATTGTCTCGTCCTGATCGTAACCAGAACCAAAGCAATGCCACTCAAAATGATTCGTCTCTGCCTGAGATTATCACTGAACCGGTCTATACCATTCCCAAAGATGCCACACTGACCGATGGCGTGGCATTGACTGCGCTAATTGGCCGTATTCCTGTTGAGGGGCAAACACCCGACCCTTATCCCGTCAAAATATACATCGGCAAAGAGAACTTACTCGCCAATGGTCATGACCTGCCAGAAATTGAAGGTATGATCTTTAGCGGGCTAGGGTTTGGCGATTGGAATCTTTCCTGTGTGAGTGCGCGTTTAACTTCCGCGACGTTCATTTTTGAAGATGGTTCAATCGTCAATCACACCAGCCAAGGCCAGCCTCTTGGATATATTTCAGACCCTAGTGGGATTCCGTGTGTGGCCGGTCGCTTTGTCACCAATGCACCCATGTTTTTAGCTCAAAGAGTGGGCTTAGCAGGCTTAGGGGCTGCTGGCTCGGCGTATGCCGATGCTCAGCAAGAACGATCTACCTCACTTCTTACAGGTTCGACAACCAGCACTGTCATCGGCGATATCAATAAATTGGCATTGGGAGAGGCGGTGCAATCGGCAACCGATGAAGTGAGTCAGTGGTTGTTAGCCCGACAACGACAAAGCTTTGATGCGGTTGTGGTGAACCCTGGGGTAAAGGTTTCAATCCATCTGAATCAAAGCCTTCCTTTAGACCGAATTTCAACTGCAAGGAGAATACGTTATGCGGAAATCTATTCAGATTTTACTAATTTGCTTGATTAGTCCACTGATACTCGGTGGGTGTGTAAGTTCAAAAGACAACGTGTTTGGCACGGATATGCCGACCATGGTTGAGATTCACAACGAGAAGTTTAATCAAGTGACGACCGATGAATTGGATTTTCCGGTGCGCGAAGTTGATGATGACTTACCACCACTTGAACCTGATTTTCAATGGTTACCCAATCCTGTCATGACCATGTATGTGACACGGCACTTAACGCAGGCGGGTCAGCCTGTACCGGGCTATACCACCATTTTTCGTTTGTATACCACCGAGCATCTTGCCATGCCCGGTGAAATGAACGGGTGGGAATAGCCATGTTGTTCAAATCAAAAAAACAGAAACAGCGACCAATCACGGAAAAAGAGGTGAACAATTTGTATCAACGCCCCAAATCAATCACAGATTGGTTGCCGTGGACGGACTATGAAGAAGACTCACAAACCTTCACATTGGAAGATGGGTATAGCGCCGCCGTTATGTTCGAGATTACCGGGGTTTCCACGGAAGCACGCTCTCAACGTTTTTTATCGGAAGTTCAGACAAATATTCAAACCTGTATTAACCATACAATTCCTGCTTTAGATAATCCCTTTGTGGTGCAGTGTTTTGTGAATGACGAAGATTCTTTGTCGGCCCTATCGAACCAGATTGAAAATTACTATACCCAAAATTGTCGAGATACTCCTGAACACAAGGCCTTTTCCAAAAGTTTTTTAGGCCGTATGCAACGCCATTTTAAACGGGTGACAAATCCAAACGGTTTGTTTGAAGATACAGCGGTAACGGGTGGCAGTTGGCGCGGGAAAGTCAGGCGTGTACGGGTGTTTTTATATCGTCGTCGAAATCAAAACGACATTGAGTTACTTGATGCGGTAGAGGAAATTAATCAAGTAGCGGCACGTTTTGTCACACAAATGCTGGCTACCGGCATTGGTATCCGCCGTTGTGACGATCAGGATTTATATGCCTGGTTACTGCGATGGTTTAATCCGCAGGCAGAAGTCAGTAATGGTGATCTTGATGCCCTCATTGAGTTGTTGCCTTTACCCAAAAAAGAAGAGAAGGCCTTCAGCCATGATCTGGCTGATTTAGCATTTCTTTCCCAGTGCGTGTCAGACCAGGAAAAAGGCGTGTGGTTGTTTGATGATATGCCCCATCGCTCAATCACCATTGATGCGATTCGACGAAAACCGATGCCTGGGCATTTCACTGGTGAGCGTCAAGTTGGCGATAACCTGTATGCCTTATTCGACAAGCTACCTGAAGGCTGCATTCTTTCTATTGCAATCACCATCCAGCCCCAGGACATTGTCGAAAACCATGTAGTGCAAATTCTTAACTCGGCTAAAGGTGAAACGGCTGAAGCAATGGCGGCAGAACAAGATGCCCGAGAAGCGCTTCATTGGATGTCCCATGGTGATTATTTATTACCCACGGTGATGACTTTATTTGTCAGAGGAAATGATCTGTCTGATTTACAAACCAAAACCAATGAAGCCAATGCCTTGTTATTAGCCAATGGTTTGCACCCGGTGCGCGAGAAAGATGAGTTGCTCCCGCTGGATACTTATATCCATCAGTTGCCGATGAATTACGAACCTAAGCGGGATAAATTAACCAAAAAAAGCAGACTGATTTTCTCCAGTGATTTGGCTAATTTATTGCCTTTTTACGGTCGAAGTCGCGGCACGGGGAATCCTGGCTTAGTATTTTATAACCGTGGTGGTGAGCCGCTTTGTTTTGATCCTCTAAACGTCGAGGATCGGGTGAAAAATGCCTTTGGCTTAATGCTTGGGCCGCCGGGTTCGGGCAAGTCAGCCTTGATGGTGTACCTCCTGTTACAAGTGGTGTCTGTCTACGGGGCGCGTATTTATATTATCGAAAAAGGCGGCTCCTACAAACTGTTTGGTGATTACTGCAAATATTTTGGCTTAAGCGTCAATCAAGTCACGCTCAATGCTAATGAAGATGTCAGCCTACCGCCTTTTTCAGATGCGTATGAGATGTTAGCGCGGGAAAAGAAATACCACGCCTTTGATCACGATAAATCTTTAGAAGCATCGGATAGCAGTGATGACAATGACGAACGTGATTTGCTGGGTGAGATGGAATTAAAAGCACGGATTATGATCACGGGGGGCGACAGCAAGGAAGAAGAGGCTATGACCCGAGCGGATAGACTGACAATCCGCGACGCCATTATTAATGCTGCCATTGAAAAGCAGAGTAGTTGCCCGGAAGAAATTGTGTTGACAGAGGACGTTGTAAAAGCATTAAAAAACCTCTCCCAAAATACTGCCAGTACCCCAAAAAGGCGTGAACGTGCCCAAGATATGGCAGATGCCATGGCGCTTTATTGCTCTGGCACAGCGGGTCATTTTTTTAACCGTCCTGGTCAATCCTGGCCGGAAGCTGATGTGACTATTTTGGAAATGGGTATGTTGGCAAATGAAGGTTATGAGGATCAGTTAGCGCTTGGTTTTATGGGCCTGATGAATCAAATCAATGGCGTAGTCGAGCGAGATCAATACAAGGAACGTCCTACTTTCGTGTTGGGCGATGAAGCGCATTTATTCACTACGAATCCTTTGCTGGCAATTTTTCTGGTCAAAATTGTCAAGATGTGGCGAAAGCTCGGCGCTTGGTTATGGTTAGCCACACAGAACCTGCAGGACTTTCCTGATGCCTCAAAGAAGCTGTTGAATATGTTTGAGTGGTGGGTGGCGATGGTGTGTCCTAAAGAAGAGATTGAAGAAATATCCCGCTTTAAAGAATTATCCGAAGAGCAAAAAGCCATGCTTCGAGCTGCAAGAAAAGAAGCAGGTAAATTCACCGAAGGCGTGGTGCTAGCAGACAAACTGCAATGTCTGTTTAGAAATGTCCCCCCTGCGTTGGCATTGGCTTTAGCGATGACGGAAAAACATGAGAAGCAACAACGTGCTGCCTTGATGAAAGAGCACCACTGCTCTGAACTGGAAGCGGTTTTTATGGTGGCAGATTTAATTGAAAGTAAAAATAAACAGAAATAAATATGAACTTAAAAGGACTAAAAAATACTTTCCTGAGTACAAAGAAAGTTATTGATGTTTTTAACCGGGTCTTTTCTTAATCATTGTCATTCACATTATTTCAGGAGTAAAGCAGTGACTATTTTCATGAAGAGTTTGATTGTTTGTATATTGATGGGATGGGCGTTGCCTGCGCAAGCGCAATTTGAACCCTATCCACACACCATCATGGTCATCACGTCTGATGAATTGGAGATCACAGGTTTACCTCTGGTGTCTACTGAGTCGCCGCAGATTGATATATACAGCTTGGATGCTGTGGCAACCGTGGAGTCGAGGTTGAGCGTGTTATTGCCACCTGACGAAGAGCAAGCCATGGCTGTGATGCAACAACGTATTGAGCAAATTGGTAAAGCGCGTTTAGAGGCCGATTTAGTCAAGGCATATAAAGCACTGACGACGGCAATGTCCTATGACCTGGATCGTTATCCAGCAATGATTTTTGATGGGGAGGTCGTGATTTATGGAATAACGGATGTCTCCCTTGCTACACAGATTTATCAAGATTGGTTAGTAGAAGAATATGAGGGCGACAATAGTGAATAAATTAATCATTGTGTTTTTTATCTTGTTTCAATTAGCAAGCATGCCTGTTCAGGCTGGTGAGGCAGAGGCTACCACCATTACCACCACTGAAATTATTAGCTCTGTGAGCCTTGATCCTTCCTGTCTTAATTATTGCATCACAGGTGTTTGTGTGTGGTTGTTCTGTACGATATTTGGCTGTGAAATTGAAACCAGCATCCAGGTAGCGCACTACAACCCTGACTTGGTTGTCAGTGTGTTTGATGAGCCGGGAGAAAACCCCTGGACAGAGGTAGAGGCCATTTTTGGTAATGTAGAAAAGCAGGCCAGTGGCAGTTTAATCAGTTTATTCCATGATGCCGAAGGCGGTGGAGGTCACCGCACCGAAGGTGGTAATACCGGTGCCGATCAAAGCTTACGCTTCAAAGAAGTCACAGCCGTTGGACATCCATTTTCTCTGTTTGCTTCCTTGTTGAGCAATACCAGTTTGTTCTGCCCTTCAGAGGCCGATCCCTTTACGCCTTATTTTTCTTCAGCAATTGATTCACTGACCTGGCGTTTAGGGCTGCCTGAAATGTTGTATTTAAACAATTTGATTCCAGGGCGACGTTTAGTGGGTTCTGGTGTGCTCCAACAATGGGGTGCGGTGTGGCCTCGCACGGGCTTTATTAACCAAAAAGATGATGTGAAAGCGGCTGCTGTAGTGGCACAACGAGCAGGCAATATTGTTACCCAAACGGGACAGCCTCATGTCTATAACGCTCTTAATGGCAATGGTTATAGCCGTACCACCTTGCCGGGTGAACTGGTTGAAAATGATCCCAGTACTGGTGTGTGGCAAATGCTGGCACCTAAGACGGATGAAGTGTGTTACGCCTTCGGCGAAAACGATGTGTATAGCCAATCATGGTCAACCGACCGTCAATCTGAAGACAACCGATATGCCTTTGCCCTCTGGCGGCCATATGAGTGTTGTGAAGACAAAGGCATTTATTTATTTACCGTTCCAGTGAGGGTTTGTGTATGAGTCTCTTAATCAATATGAAAGGCAATAGAGCTAAAATTGTGAATGCCTTTTTGATTATTGCTGGCATGCAATTTATCAGTCCATTCGTGCTGGCCGCTGATGCACCTGATGAGGACAGCTTATTTTATTATGAAATCGGCGGGGGGCGAGACACTACCATCCCGCCTCGCATGAACATCACCACGATTGATTTTGCCTTAAAAGCGCAAGCCTCTGCATTAAGTTGTAGTGGTTTTGACCCCATGGTGGCGATTGAAAGCTCTCTGGACAATATTAAAAATGGCGTAGACAACGCCATCAATGCCATTGAATTGGCAGCAACGGCGGCGATTGCCAATTTACCTGGATACATTTTACAAAAAGCCAACCCAGGTCTGTATGACCTTTTTCAAAATGCACTATTAAGAGCGAATGAATCCTTTTCACTCGCCACCAAAAATTGCGAGCGCATCCAAAGTGAAATTTCACAAAATATAAACCCGTATGCGGAGTGGGCGACGATTAGTTGGGGCGACTCTTGGCAACGATCAGTGGGTATTGGTGGCGCTAACATTCATGATGCCGAAGATGATGCTGAAGACGCACCCGAAGATGGGGTGCGTTGGATAGGAGGAATTTATAGAGGCGGTGCTAACCAAACGCCTATTTATGTGTTGTCAGATGTGGCAACCGCAGGTTTGAATATTTTATCCCAGCGTCCTCCCGAAACTACCACTGACTTACCCAGCACTGCGGCTCTATATGAGCATTTTACGGGGCCAAATGAAGTGGATGCGTGGATCAATAATGTCCTGGGTGACATTGTGGTGGGAATTTGTGATGCCTGTGATGCTGGCGGTAGACCGGGCAAGGGCTTGATGCCAATGATCGAGGAAACCACTGATGACCTTATCGTGTTAATTGTCGATTTAGTCTCAGGCAATACACCCGCTACTCGCGATAATTTAGATGAGATTGAAGCGCCTGGTATTGCAATAACCCTGCAAGTGATTTTAGCCATTCGTAATCTTCCGGGTCGAGAGCAAGGTTTATTTATCAATAAATTTGCGCAAGAAGTGGCCGAGGCAAGAGTCATGGATGATGCCATGATTATCCGTCGTTTACTGCTCGCAGGGCGCAAGGAAGGCAATGTGTCTTCAAACAGTATTGCTCAAGAAGAAATCGCCATTGCCTTAGACGAATTAGAAAGTGAAATCTCCAATGTGATTTTTGAGAAAGACACACGTAATAAGTTTGTCACCAATACCGTTGTTGAACTACTGCTACGAGATAACGCGACACGCCAGGCCTCAGTCAATACGCCAGCGGCAGTGCCAATTGATCCACGCCCGTTTGAAAATGGCGGAGTCACTCAATGAGGGGGATTCCCGCAAAACCTTTTCGTTTTCGCTGGACGTCGATTGGGATCGGAGTATCAGTGGTGTTCGTTCTTTTGCTTTGCCTTTTATGGGGTGCTGATGAATTAATCACCAGGAGTCAGAGTATTAACTCGCTACCATGGGGATGGTGGCGTGGTTTGTTTTATGCGGTGCTGATCTTTCTTTGGCCGTGGTTGATCAAAGGTGTGGCAAAAAGTCATATAGGGAATGTGTCACGTCGCCCAGTCATTATTCTAGTGTTGTTGTATGAAGGCTTGGTGGTTCTCAATCCTTTAGCAACACTGATGCATTGGTGGAGGTGAGCCGTGGCCGTAGACAGCACACTGGAATTATTTACCACTTTATTTGGCTGGCTATTTTATAACAGTATTTGGGACGTATTGGTCGCAACCGGCATGGTGTTTCTGCCATTTTTGGGAATATTGATCGACAGCATTGTCAGTGCCTATGCCAGAGAGGACGGAGAAGAAGCAGGCAATACTACCTTGCGCATTATCGAGGTGGAATTTTTTGTGGCGTTCTTTGTGATTCTGATCGCGGCTGTGCCGGCAACGCCATTGAACGCAATTGATTTGTCTTTTACACCACGAGCAATGATCGGGACGGCAGCGCAACCCGTGGCAACGGTCAATAATTCCCAAACCACTTACGGCGGTAATATTTCATTTAACCTGTCACCGGTCTCTGTCGATGTACCGGTGTTCTGGTTTGCGGTGATGTCTTTTAGTTCCGGTTTTAATAGAGCCGTGATGGAAAATGTACCTCCCACATTAAATCTTCGTGGTTATATTGAAGAATTGCATGATGCCAAAATTAAAGACCTGAAATTACAGCATGAGATCAATGACTTTTTTAGAGATTGTTTTGTTGAGGCCAGATCAAAATATCTGTCAGAGCGCCCTACTAGTGGCGCGATTACCGCTGTTTTAACCCAGTTCGGAGAGGCTGATCCAGAATGGATTGGTTCTCACCTCTATCAACAAATCCCAGGGTTTTATGATGTGCTACGTGCTGACACAGTGCGTGAAGGGTACTCCTGGTCAGCACTACGCGATATCGAATGGGATATCAATAATCATCCTGTCTATGGAAAACCTTATTGCACTGAATGGTGGCAGGGGATTCACCAAGATGTACTGACAGAATTAAATGATCTGGATTTATTGTCTGCTGCGGCAGAACCTGGCTGGAATCCGACGCCTCGCCAAGACGCGATTATTAAAATTGCACTATTGAATACGCCACCGCGCTGGACAACAAGAGGCTATGACTTTGCGTACGGTAATTTTTCGTCGAACGGTAACGGGCTGATCGAGTCCGTTCAAAATGGCTCTCAACAAATCTTAGCAACTTATGGGCTAAGCAAAGCCAGTGTGTCGTTCGCTGCTTACCTGAGAGTGTTCTTAGAAGGTGCGCCAATGTTTCAAGCACTTATCTTAATGGGGCTGTACGCTTTATTACCCTTTTTCATTCTGATTAGTCGGTATAAATTCTCTACGTTGATTCTGGGCGCGCTGATATTGTTTTCAGTAAAGTTTTGGACAGTCCTGTGGTTTTTCGCCTGGTGGATGGATCAAAACCTGATTCATGCCTTGTATCCAGATCCCGGCAGTATCACCACTTTGTTCAGTACAGATTTAACCTTAAAGCGCATCATCCTTAATTTTCTAACGGGAAGCTTATACCTCGTGTTACCTCTCTTAATGTCTGTCTATTTAGGGTTGGCTGGTATAAGAGCCGCCACACAATTAGATGGCGCTACTCAAGCGATKRMRYKMMRCGCTNGAGRWNGMMGRMCGWGKNAAGRCWKRTNGTSGRYYKCWWNAGRCMKKWRGMYKGMSKYCAYNAAGAAAGGAGGCAAGAAATGATAACCAACAARCCATTAATCGAATTTACAGTGGCTATTACTGACTTAATAGCAACCGGGCCGGGTTTAAGGCAACAACACATCGTAATCAACCAACTTGTGTGGTGTGCAGTGGTTTTAACCAAAACCCTGAATGATTATTTAGTGATCTCACCCAACTGGGGAGCATTAGCCCCCATTGGGTCTGCTGCGCCTTTTGTTGAAATTAAACTTGAAACAGGAGCAATGCAATGAGTACATCAACTAAAGCAAATGACAGTAAGAAAACTACTGGGTCTGCGGCAAAGAAATCTGCAACAGCAAAAAAGCCGAACTCATCAGTAGCAAACAGTTCTGCCCCAGCAAAACGATCTTCTACATCAGCAGAAGAAACTCGGTACTTCAATGAGTTTGGTTCGGGGTTAGCCTATGTCAACAGTATTTCAGAATTTGTGGACTCAGGTAAAACGCGGACTCACCTTCATATGTCAGTTATCCAGGGCCCAGAGAATAATGTTCATTATGAATATCATCGCCTGTTGGTCGTGTCGGAATACCCATATGACGCAATAATGAAGCATCGAGAGGCTATTGAAGCAAAAGGAGTGAAGGTATTGATCCGCTTTAAAATGGTCAATCCCCGAGTAGAGAAGTTCATCAAACGGTCAGGTGAAGACGCTGGAGAGTTAGGTACATGCATCGGAGGAATCTTAACCAGAATCCTTACCATGAAAGTTGATGGGGAGTTGGTCTTTGAAGACAAGCGAACCTTTGAACATTCAAATGCAAAAAACCAAACTGAAAGCGATTCATCCTTTGACGATGATATTCCTTTTTAATTTTTAAGCCCTAAAGCAGCAGCGTTGAGTAATCAGCGCTGTTGCATATTAACCCTTTCGGGAACACACCTTGTTCCCATAGGGGCTTGTCGTGTTCCTCTATCACAATACTGGAGCACAACATGAATAACCTTTCACTTTTAAATGCAGAATATTCAACAGAAGAAACATTTGAACGAGAAGAAAAAATAATAAATGAAGCAAAGGAGATTTTGTTTAAACGGTTAAGGACAAACAAAGTACAACTTTCTTCTTCAAAGATAACACGCGATTATGTGATGTTAGAACTCGGAAGAAGAGAGCGTGAAGTATTTTTTTGTCTGTTTCTGGATAATCAACACCGCGTTATTGAAAGTCAGGTGTTATTTGAAGGAACTATTGATGGGTCTATGGTACATCCGCGTGAAGTATTAAAGGCTGCGTTAAAACTAAATGCGGCTGCAATGATATTCTCGCATAATCATCCATCAGGAGTAGCAGAACCAAGTCAGGCTGATATTAGTATCACCAGACGTTTGAAGTCAGCATTGGAACTCGTAGATATTAGGGTTCTGGATCACCTGATCGTGGGTGATAACGTGGTGACATCAATGGCTGAACGAGGTCTTTTATAAAATACAGGTTGAAGTAGTATTAACTGTAACGCCTATAGGATTTTCTATAGGCGTTTTTTTTACCACTGATTATCGTACAAACTATCTGAACGTTCGACTGGATCTAGATCACCTGTACGATGATCATAATTAACATAATCGGTAGAAGACCAGTCGTCATCCTCACCCTCTACGATATCGATAAACAAAATCAGTAATGACCAGCACAGTTTAAACGAACTAGTAATAATCCATAGAATTGATTGAAAAATGAATTTAAGTATGGTCATTGGTTTACTCCTCTTCCAAAGGACGCTTGAAAATACAAACAAGTCGGCCTCTAGTTTCTGAGCAATCAACTAATTCCCATTGGTCTTTACCCAGTGCATTTAATGCATTAGTTATTGCCTGATCATCGCCAGTGATTGGAAGTGTTTTGGTAAAGTATTCCCAGGTGGGTGCAGCAAGAGTAGTGACAGAGAAAAGCAGGAATCCAGTTAAACAGAGTGTTTTTGTGAATTGAGTGAGTCGCATTTGATATCTCCTTATATGCCGTCTTCTTTTTCTATGACGGATACAGTATACGCCGTTATAAAAAAAGGAGGCGAAAAAATGGAGGTTAGTGTGCACTGCCATTGATAGATCGCCTAATCATTTAATTGTCGCTTTTCCCTTGTTGTCGTTCTCTTCAATGTATTCTCGTAATGAATTCCAGATATTATGAAGATTAAGACAGCTTTCTTCTGCCAGGGTTAAAAATCGTTCTCTCTCGTCCAAGTTGCTATGTGCGGCCCATAAATGCCATAAATAATGATCGGTATTTTCATCACAGCGAATGGGTCTTCCACTGCCGGAATGTTTTAAACACATGGCATCCCTTCGTCTTGAAAACTCAGAGGCGTGCATGCCAAATAAGCGTCGCATTAACTTTAAGGGTGCGCCCTGTACCAGAAATATGTCTTCAATGTGTCGGTCGTCTCGTAATTGATCAATGATTTCGAGTTGCCTGTCCATTTCAGGAACATTGAGCGAAAAAGAAAAATAGGCAGGTGCTCGTTCTAAAAACATTTCTTGTTGGGTAAGGCTTAGTTCAGACAGTTTATCAATGAGTCTATCGGGGATGGCAAAATCGGTGAAATCTTCGGAATGACATTTGTTTAAGGAACTCAGAATTTTTTTTATGGCAGCTCGACACACCTTTTCTTCAAACTTAGTCATCGTATATCCCCATTGCGCATTATTTAATGTTATTCACAAGCTTTCACAAGCTTTCACAGGCAGATGCTCAACAAGATATTATTGCTGGATTTGATTGTCCTAAAGAAAGTTTCCTTTGCGCAAGGAAACTTTTATTTATAGGAAAATGTCATGAATTGGAAGATGGGTTTAAGAAACGTTCAGATTAATTTCGCTTTTGTGAACGAGTGCCCGTTTTTAAATGTGTGGGAAGTATTATTTAATACACAAAGAATATTAGAGGTAATATCAATACATTCAAACAACTTTTCAGCATTTTAGGAAAGTTTATTCTCGTTGATTTCAGATATTTCTGCCAGCATATACACTCGCAAATATGAATGCTTTTGTGGATCAATATGTTACGAATATCTCTCTTTACCCAAACTATATTTTGTCTAGTCAGTATGACGCTGACCAGCTTATTTGCCCTCTCACTGTCTGGCGTCAGCCTGGATTCTCTAAATAAGCCAGGTGAAAATACAGCCACATTATTATTGGCATGCATTTTTATTTTAATTGGTAGCTGTATTGATGTCGGGAAATATTTGTTTTGGATGTTTAGGAAACAAAGTCAATATTTTATTAGCCTAAGTATTATCTTGATGGTTTTTTCGTGGGTAGCTAGTTGCGCTTTCCTAATGACTTCAGAATCAAAGCTCGTGAGCTTAGCTCAATTAAAAACAAGTGAATACGTTGCTTTAGAGCAAAGAATCAGCAATCTTACACTTGATATAGCATCACAAGAGAAGCTATTGAGTAATCGCCTAGAGAGCACTTATCACAGCCAATGGGAAGCAGGTCAAGATACTGCTGCCACTCTTGCTGGTTTGCGAGAAACCTTAGCAACCTTGTTAGAATCGAGTTCAACTGTGGGCCAACAAACCGCTGTCAACGTAGTAGCATCTACTCGGTTCTTTCAGCAAGTAGGGGAGAGCTTATATTTAGACACTAATACGATTAGACTCATTGGTTACGGTGTATTAAGTCTTTTATTGGAGCTAAGTACGCTTGGGATGATTAGCCTGTCTCAAGTCCTCAAAAATGAGAAACGCAAATCTTTGATACAACCGACATCCGATGACTTTAATTCAGTCATGTTAAACAGAGAGGCGCATCTGTCAGTGGTCAATTTAATGACCGATATCATGACCGGGGAAATGCCTCCTGTATTACGTAAAATACAAGCTGCCAAGTATGGAATTGAAATTGATATTACACGTAATCTGCTCAAAAAATTGCATAACGCTGGTATGCTAGAAAGAGACAAAAGAAATAGCTATAAATTACCGCTTTAAGCGATTACTTAAACAGAATTACTTTACTAAGATATTCCTTCTGGCTTCGTCTAATGTTCATATACGCTACCCTGCCCCTACAAAAGACAACAAACATTAATCACTAAATAATAATTAAATGCAGAATTCTAAGATGGAACTGAAGCGCTGAGATACTTCTTTTAAAGATACCGGCATGTTTAATATATTCACTTATGAATAGAGCGAATCAAGAATAGGACAGTCTGGATTACCACCATTTTTGCAACGTGTACTCAGATTAAGGAGCATCTTTTCTATTTTTTTGAAGTCTTTAACTTTTTCTTTAACTACGTTGAGATGGTTTTTTGTTAATGCATAGCCTTCATCACAAATTGGACTACTTTCGTTATTAACCCCTTATAAAACTTTCAGTTCTGATTGAGTAAAACCCAACTCTTGGCCTCTTTTTATAAATCAAATTTGTTTAAAATCATCTTCTGAATATAGCCTTTGATTTCCTTCATTTCTATTTTGATCGGGCAACAACCCGACAGATTCAAAATATCTGATTGTAGACACTTTGATATTTCTGAGTTTTGATAATTCACCGATTTTATACATGATTGTCTCCATAAAAGTTGTTGAAGCTATAGTAACTATAGGGTTTATTCTATGCTAGTCGAAGATAATCAGCTATCAGGTTGGGTCAGGAAGGCCTATAGAGAATATTAAATAAATTTGAATCCATGGATTCGGCAAAAATCATTCCTTCACTATATTACATACATTAGAATCTCTGCACACCGATACCGGCCCGCTACCAACAAGCAGGACAAACACGCCGTGGCACCAAGAAAATAGTTACCCGGATTTGGGTCTGTCCAGCATAACCGCAACGTGGAAACCAAATCATCAGCCCATTCCCCTGCAACATCCACCGAACCGCAGATTTCGCCCCAACTGTCACCCACCGGGCCGAGGTAATCGACACCATCTTCTTCCATCGCCTGCCAGAGTCGCTCAAGCCATTTGCCGCAAGTGGCATCATCCGCAGGAGCCTGGACAATAATCGGAATCAGGGACTCCAACGCTTTGTAGACAGCCGAACTCAGCGCTGGCCAGAGCTTTTCTATTAGACAAACCGTGGATCTTTCTTCGCTACCTTTTTAATCTCGGAAACCGCTTCACGAAGGCGTTGGCAAGCCAACCTGGAAGACTTCCACCCATAAGCGCCGACTCGGAAGCGAGCGGGGAATACCCATTTGTATGCCTTTTGATTAACCATGCAAGAATCCGCAGTCGGCTTTTTACAGCTCTTGCACCTTAACCGGCCCTTTCAGTTGCTTCGACTGTTCGACAACCCGTGAATGGTGGGTAAACAGAATAATTTGTGTCTTCTCGGCCAATTCAGCCAACGCATTCAATGCGGCTTGTGAACGTTCGTCATCAAAGTCCACAAGTATGTCATCGACAATAAAAGGCATCGGCTCGGAGGCTTCCATATATTTTTCTAAAGAGGCGAGACGCAATGCCAGGTAGAGCTGATCCCGCGTCCCTGAACTCATACCTTCCACATACACGCGCTCTTCCCCTGGGCGAATGCCAGCAAGGACGGGTTCATCCCTTTCATTGAAGTCGGTCATGAGGCCATCGAACGACCCAAGTGTCAGTGCAGAGAAATATTCGCTGGCACGTTTAACCAGTGGCCCCTGGTTTTCCTGTCGATAACGCTCAATCTGGTCACGCAATATCTTGCCGGCCAGTTTCACGTGAATATAGCGCTCAGCGTCTGAGCGAATACTTGCGAGTGTGGCCTGAGCCTGATCAGCGAGCACCGCTGCATGGTCACTGCCATCCATAAGTTCCAGTTCCTTTTCTCCGCGCCCCTTCGTCTCTGCAAGTTCAGTACGCCTAGGCTCCAGCTCATCATTGATATTATTGTCCAACTCTTTGATTCGACCAGGCAGGCTATCTGGATCTATTCCCTCCGCTTCAGCCCCCAGCGCTGCAATGGTGGCACCTTCACCCGTCTCCAGGATCTCTTGCTCAACCGAATCAATTGTCGACCTGATTCGGAGAAAATCCGCTGACCTGCGTTCTGCCTCCTCCAGGTGATCGTGATCTTCACATTTCGATTCTATACACAGTGCATCCAGACGCTCAATCATCGTGTCGATTGATGCCTTAGAATCCTCTATTTCCTCCTTGACCTGATCGAGCTGCTCTTCAATTTGTTGCCGTTTTGTCTGTTTTGATCGGTTCTCCGATAGCAATACATTGAGACGCATCGCGGCATCATCTGCCGGCAAACTGCCAAGTTCCGGGGCAATCGCCGCGACCACATCTTCTACCTGACCACGGAAAGCTTCTGCATCTTCATCAATGGCATTGGTACGTATCTGCAGTTTTTCCGCTTCGTCCTGTTTTGCGAACAGTGTTCTGACACTTTCAACCAAATCATCCGCTTCCGAGGGCGAAGTTTCGATGCGCAGACCAAAGCTCTGTATCAATTTTCCCCACTGCGTCTGCCATGCTTCAAGTGCTTCGGTTGACAGACGATGCTCTTCAGTCAGCGACGCAACATCGGCTTCCCGGTCATTGACCTCCTTGCTCAGAGCATCGTGTTTACGTTTGGATTCATCGAGCTGCTTCACAACCGCTTCGCACTCCAGCAGCACGCTTTCGAGTTCCGCCGATGATGAACCCGCCCTTCCCAAGTCTTCCAATTGCTGATTCAGCAACTGAATATGCCTGGTACGGTTTTGCTCAAGTTCACTCATTTTCTGGCGGAGCAAATTCAAGTTTTCCACCTGAGCCCGAAGTTTCTCGAAGCCATCCAGCCAGGTTCGCATCTCTCGTGGTGTACACGGAATAATCCGGCAAGGTGCCCACAATTCTTGCCAGTCAGCACCAAGCTGATCCTTTTCAGCACTAATTGTCTCAATCTTCTTTGCTATCCGATCCGCTTCTTCATGTGCGCCATTCTGTCCGGCTTGAAGGTTTGCCATTGCATGAACCCGGTCTGCTTCACGGCGCAAGCGATCGGACACGTCATCGGCACCGGCAATGTGGTTTTCGAAAACATCTGGCAATGTTCCGTCATCCTGGTAGTTACCTGCCTCAGCCGACACGTCCTCACCATCCACCCACTGCCGACGCAGCAACTGCCAGACCTGGTCACGTGAGGATCTGGCATTGATGAGAGCTGCCTCCGTTGGCACCGCCCCTCCACGTTCGATCTCATCGAGTCTTTGCGAGGTATCTTGTAAGGTATCGATAATTTCTTCGTTCTTCTCTTCAAGTCGATGGGATCGCTTTCCAAGTTCGTCATAGTCCTCTTCAAATCGATGGATGCCTTCCCGGTTGGGCAACCTCAATCCAGGTACATCCTCTAATTCACCTTCCCAAAGCGTAAGTCGTGAAAGATCTTCGGCGCATACTGTCTGCAGGCTTGTGAGTTGACTCTGAGTGGACTGGATCGATGCATCCAATTCTCCCTGTTTCCTGGAGGCAGTGATTACTCGATGTAATGCTTCCGTGGAACTCGACTCAGGGATTTCGTCTCGCTCTTTGCGGGCGATCTTCAATCGCTTTTCAGTTTCGCGCAGATTGGATTCTACTTGATCTACCCGGGCGTTAAGGACAACACTTTTGCCGCCCAACTCGACAATGGCATGCCGTCTTGCCAGTATGGGACGTAACTGCTCAATGTCCTTCAGTTCGAGATCAGGACGAACCTCTTTGAGTACGGATCCCGCATCCGTCAGCAATTGTTGCCCTTCAGCAACAAGATGTGGCTGGTCTTGTAGTGCTTTTCGGTGCCCACCCAGGCGCGCATGGATATCCTCGATGTTCTCTGCTTGGCCCAAACATTCTTGGTTTGTTGATAAGCCTTCGAGCTGTTTCTGTAATCCGTCCAGACGCGGGGTTGCTTTCCCAATTATGGCCTGAGCCGTCTGTAATGCACTCGCAGCCTCTTGGCGACGGCCTGCAAAATTCTCCGCTAGGACGACAACATCACCCAACAGTTCCAGTTCCTGAAAAAACTCACGGCGCCTGGCGAGTTTCGGTAAAATGCGTTGGATACGTTGTAAACGGTTTACCTCAATCCTGTTGCCCGCCAGTTCAGATTGAATTTTCTCCAGATCCTTTGTCGTACGCTCCAAAGTACGACGATGCTCATCCCATTCTCTGGAGGAGAGCGAGCATTTTCTAATCTCAGCCCTCAGTTCCGTATGTGACCGAATGGCCGAGTTAATCACTGGCTTTGAGCCCGCAGGAAGAAAGAGGTTCTTCGCCGTATCATCCAGTTCTGCGAGTACGGCGTGCAACGCGTGACTACCAAGCGCTGCAGAAAAAAGTGCCTGCCCGACCTCTCCTTTCTGTTCGAGGATCTCCTGGCCTCCCTGCACCAATGCCTGGTGATCAATCCCAAAAAGCGTTTCGAAGAGTTCCGAAGTCACGCCCTGGAGAAACGGCGCCAGTGCTTGTTCATCAAGTGCCTCGCCCTCAGGAGTCAATAAAGTATTTTTCCGGCCTTTGCGCCGGACAAATGTAAGTTCATGTCCATCGGTTGACCGCAAATAACCCTGTATACGAAGCTTGTCATTGGCATGAAGGAAATTATCAAGGGTACGCTCATCGATACCATAAAGCAGGGCTTTTAAACCTCGTAGAGCCGAGCTCTTTCCTGCCTCATTGGGGCCGTAGACGATGTGCAGACCGATCTCCTCAAATGCCAACACTCTATCAGTAAAAGGCCCGAATGCAGCAAGATTCAATTCCTGAAGTTTCATGCCCCGTTCTCCTTGGACAGCAAGCGATTAACGAGCAGCTCTTTAATATCCTCCAGGGTATCTTTGAGAAATTCCGGATTGGTTGGGTTCAAGGGATCATCGCCACCCAGCAGTTCGGCCGGAAGTTTCTGGCGCAAGGTAGATATCTCTTCGGCGAGATCATCCAAAGCGAAACCATCGAGTTCCATATCGCGGATGGCGCGCAGCAGACCGCTTAATGCATCGTCACGTTCAAGAACTTCGCCAGAAGAGACAGGTGGTGTCGTCTTAATTGAAACCTTCTCCAACCAGATGCCAGCACCACCCAGCCCGGTTGCCAAGGCTCGATATTCCTGAATCCAGTGCTCCCGGCCTGCATGCAACGTCGAATGCGCAGAGCAAGCGCCTTGCAGAACCAGCCGCACAGCGACTGGTCTACCATCCGCGCTATCCAACGCCGACTGCAGCCCCTTGCGCACCTGCTCATAGATATCATCCACAGTCTCGCTGGCAGAAATATCCAGCTCACAGCGAGACCACCGCATCACATCAAGATCACGATGTTCCACCTCCACAATCTCACCGCTATCCACCGTGACCAAGGTGCAGCCCTTTGGACCTACCTCACGGACATGTCGACCCTGGATATTGCCCGGAAATACAATCCATGGGTCTTGGCTCACCTCTTCACGTTTATGGACGTGACCCAAGGCCCAGTACTGGTATCCCTTGGATCGCAACCCATCCACAGAGCATGGCGCGTAGGGCTCGTGACCTGGCTTACCGTCCAGGCAAGTGTGTAGCAGGCCGATATTAAATAGCTGCGGATCCCCTTGCGGATAGTCTTGCGAAATGTCATCCACTACTGCTCGTGTTGCGAAGCCCTGCCCACAAATACTCACATTCAGGTCATCCAATACAACCCGTTCAGGCTTCCTTGTTGAGAACAGGGTGACATTATCCGGTAAGCGAAGATGCTTGGTGATCTGGCTGGCTGCGTCATGATTTCCAGCCACGATGAAGACACGAATACCGGCCTCACGCAGCCTTCCCATGCGCTCTACAAAATAGAGGCCGGTGTTGTAATCTTTCCAATCGCCGTCGTACAGATCCCCGACCAGCAACACGAATGCCACTTCTTCATCAATTGCCAACTCGATCAAGTTATCGAAGGCACGGCGCGTGGCACTGCGGATTTCTTCTACTGGAGCGCCTTCGTAGCGTTCCAATCCATGCAAGGGGCTATCAAGGTGTATGTCTGCTGCGTGAATAAATTTCCACATAGTCACATCCGAAGATCATCGAGAAACTCGGAAGCGGGATCGACACTGGTCACCAGCAAATAATCACGCGCGCGGGTACAAGCGACGTACAATAAGTGACGTTCCGTGTTGTAGACCTCTTCCAAATCCGAATCGTCAACAACTGTCTCAATCCGTTCCTGTAAGGGTATGACTTCATCGTCACAGGCCRTCACCACAACGGCACGAAATTCCAAGCCCTTGGCGAGATGCATAGTGCTGATCGAAACGTATCCGCTGGTTGTCTCTAGATTTTCGTCGAGCACTTTGAACGGCAGTTCGGCATCCTCGACTGCGTTACGAGCGCGATCGAGTTCTTTATCAGAACGGACAAATACGCCCATCTCGTGGGCTAATACCCCTTCACTACCCCTTTTCGACAACCACTCACTGACCGCTTTGCCTTCATCTTCAACACTATCCAGGATATTAATGTCAGGACTCGCCCCGTTGAACACCGAAACGGTACCGCGTCGTTCTTCAGTGTTCCCATCCACATCAGAAACTTCTGGACCCAGTAATCGATCAGCCTGCATTCTGATCTGGTGCGAAGTTCTATAATTGATATGCAGTGTACGGGAACGGCCTYGAATATCGACACCCAGCGATTGCCAAGAGAAGGGCAGTTGGAAAATTCGTTGGCCAAGATCACCCGCAAAGAACAGGCTGTTTGCACGCTGGCCACCAAGGGCTGCAAGAAACCGCAGCTGAGAGACGCTGATATCTTGCGCTTCATCGACTATTACATAGTCGAAAGACGGATGTTTCCGCTCTGCAATTTTGGCGGATAGTTGACTAAATAATCCTGGGTACGTTATTAATTCGAGGTCCGCAAGCTGTAGACGTACCCGATTAAAGATCGACCAGAGCACCGCGCGGTGCTTCTCTGGAAGCCGGGTTTTCCGACCTAGGCGCCGGACATCTCTATAGGCTTCCCAGGTACCCAGCTGCCATGCATCCACCACGTCAGTCCATTCTGCCAGTAAAAACTGTTGGCTAAATTTACTATTCTCAGCCTTTTCAGAGACCTCTTTAAGAATACCCTGTATCACTTCAGTAGAGGCAATATTGAAAGAACCTTTGTCAGCAATGCAGTGTGATTCATAAAGCCGACGACCGATTGTATTGATAGCCTGTACTTCAAGGCGCTCGCCAAGCAGAGGCTCACGGCTGATCAATCGCCTCAATTTAACCCGCAGTGCATTCGCCAGGGTATCAGAGAAGGTGGTGAGCAAAACGCGCGCACCGGGATGCTTTCGCGCAAGAAAGACTGCCCGGTGTAAGGCAACAATGGTTTTACCTGTACCCGCCGAACCCGACACTCGTGCTGGGCCGTTATAGTCTTTTTCCACCCACTGGCGCTGTGCCGGATGGAGAAAAATTGTCCATTTTTCCCAGGGGTACTCAAGGGCCAGCTCAAGCTCTTCGACATTCTTCATCATCCGGAAGCGACGCTGCGCATCAGGATGTTCAAACGGATCAACACTTACCGCTACAGGTTGAACAATCTGCGGAATGCCTCCCGTTGCCAGTTCCAGCAGTGCCTCCGCTGCTTCGCTCGGCAAATGATCAGCCAAATCCAGCACACTGTCTTCATCAGCCTTTCGTACATCATCCAGCCACTCGACAGGCACCCCATAACTTAGTAAATCGTCGTCCGAACTATTCGCAAACAATAACGGTTTTGGTGCTGCTGGCTGATCAGACTGAACATCGACTTGGGCTACATACATCGGAACGGTAATTTCCCTGACCATTTCCCGCACTTCCACCAACTGTGCTGCGCCTGTCTTAGGGTGGGTTTCCAGCTTACGGCGTTCTGCCCAATGATAGGCTTTGTCATGATGATCGACGTAACAAAGCAACAAACTTTTTTCAGTCTTGTGTACGATCAACCGAATATCCCGGCTGACTCGAACTGACCAGAACCTGGTATCCTTGGCGCGGTCGAGTTTGTGAAAACTCATTCCGAGATTTGCCGGGTTTAGCTGCAGATCAAACGCTGTAGTTTTTACAGATTTCTGCTCGTCACCAGTGAGTTTGGCGAGGCTGTCGGTGAAGGTGTCGGCAATACGGAAATTCATAACCTATCTCTCTTATGCCGTTCCCTAATCACACTTCCGCTCCTATTCGCCGATCCCTGATGCGTTTAATTAGATTCCTCAAGTCGGAGATATCTTGTTTGAGTTCGTCTGCAGTCGGTGGCGGCTCATCTTTGGCCGACGCGGGGTCATGCGCTTCTACCACATCATGACAACGCTGGTTAATACGGATAATCTCCTCTACTTCTGCTTCCTGAAGTCCAATCACCAATTCAAGCCTCTTAACGTCTATGTAATCTTTAAAACGCTGCACTGTGCCGTTAAGTACGAAATCTTGTGCCACTCGCTCAATTGTTGCCCGGAGAAAACTGTATTGTCTGATCATCTTACGAGCCAATTCCTCAGGTGGATCCGCAGGCCATGGCAATTTCTCAAATCCCTTTTGGGCCTTCTCCAGGAAGTCAATTCTTTCGCCATAGGACTTGTGTGCCCACGGAAGGCCTTCGGCCACATTTCCGTAAAAACCACTATTCGCCTCAAGGTGACAACATAACTGAGGCACATTCAGCTTGTCGCATTGATCTCGTAATTGCTGAAGAAATACAACATCGTGAGTAAAAATTAACACCTGCCTTTTCTTGGACTCAGCGGCTAATCGTTTTGCAACTTTTCCTCGACGCATATGATCCAATGATGAGACAGGGTCATCAAAAACGATACCACCGGCATGATTTGCAAGCCTCAATTCTGCGAGAAATGAACCCAGCGCTATGGCTCGCTGCTCTCCCTCGCTAAGTATCTGCTCCAATTTGTTTGTCGTTGGAAGATCAAGAAGTAGTGTGTGCTTAATTTTTCCTTTATCATTTCGATCTTTCAGTTTGGTTCGTATATGGCCTATTCCAAGAAACTTGAATTCCTCATCCAATGCATTTTTTAGCGCAACTGTAACTGCACCACTTGCTAATTCTTTTGATTTCGCTGAAATCGGCCTTGTTTTAAGGTCTATTTCACAGGCTTTTAGTGCCTGCCGGGCCTTCAATCGATCAATCAGTGCAAGCACTGCATCCAGACAAGCTGATAGGTTTTGACGCGCCCGCAGCTCTTCTCGTTCATCTATCAGTGATTTCTTCTTAGTCTCATCAATTGCTCTAGCAAGAATTTTTGCTGATCTGAGTTGATGTGCTGCGATATCGCGCAGCCTTTTACGTGGACTCTCGACAAGTGCAGGCGCTCCCTCCCACGTACAGGAGTTGAGGTTTTGAAGCATCCATATTCGACGAGATTCTATGTTTTCATCAAATATTTTGGTCGTGGGGACGACTGTTTCATCAAACAGTGCCAGCTCTTCAATAAGAGGATCATCTAGGTCAATACTCAGGTTAGCCCGTTCAATTTTTATCTTTGTCGCTTCAAGCTTCTGTCGTTGTTCGGCAGCAACCTTAGCAACGTCGTTTTGTATATACTCCTCAAATCGAGCCAACCGTTCTCCGGCTTCGTTTAATGGTTGCTGACAAAGCAAGCATTTTGCTTCGGCAGTAGAATGAGGAAATGCATATTCCGGATAAGCAGTCTCTATTGAGAATTTACGTGCCGATTCAAATAATGTCTTCCATACTGGTTCACCAGTACCAGGCAACAATAATTCTCCTGACTGGAGCGCTTCTGCCGCTTGCTTCTCTGCCTGATTGGCTGTGACCGTGGCGTCGGTTATTTTTTTGAGTTTATCTATAGCCGCATCACTGACCCAAGACAAAGCGGTTTCGATTCTTGCCGTTAAACTTTTCATCCGCCCTGCTGAAAGGCGATGTTCTTTCGCTTTCTTCTCTGGATCAGCTTCCGCTAGTGCTGCATTGATTTCCTTAAAATGTAACTCCTCTATCTCTGACAATGTGCCAAGTCTTTTAACTTTATCTGGAATTGTCTTCTCGCTTAGCGTGGATATTAATCGCCCGACTTCTGTCTCACCAGCTAAATGCTGGAATGGTAGAAAATCAATATTGATCGTAGAAATTTCTTCACTAAGACAGCGAGTCAATTCGGGGATAACTTTATTTGCAAGATTCTCAACAACATCTAGCCCATACGGTAGATACGCCACATCCTGCTCGGCAGTCAAATAAGCGCGGGCACAGTGTGAATCGAATACAGATATTGATGCCAGTTCATCAGGTGAACTACTATTGGAAACCCAAGGTACAGATTTCTGATCCTCATTAATTTCAATGTCAAAAATAGCTTTCGGTATACGATTTTGAGCAGCAGGATCATTTGCATCTTGATGGACTTTTTCTACCTGATCTCGTGCCCGGCACGCCCGCTTCATTACTCTTACATAACCCGACTTTCCGCTTCCGTTGCCACCATAGATAACAGTCATTCCCGATGGTGCAAATTTCAATTTCTGACCCGGTGCAATCCGGTTCACATCCACTAAATCTCGTATTGCTTTCAGAACAACTGTATCGCCAGCTTGAAAAACCGTCGGTAGGTGAGCAGCAGTAAGTGGTTCTGGTGTCAGCTCCAGTGGATTGGGCAATCCATGAGCCGCTTTCAGCAAAGCATATAGATCAGCGTAATCATCGACAGACAACCCAGATTCTTGCTGAAAGAGACGTCGAACAGCATCTCTTTGCCAGGGCCGGAGATTTTCCTCAGTCCATTTCAGAATTTCTTCAAGAAGAGCCATTAGTTCACCCTAAACACCTTCATCACTTCATCCCCAAGATGGTTAATCACTTTTACCGCAATGCGGCCTGATTTCGGCTTAGCAAAAGGCCTTGAAGTATCACTGTTAAGTGTGGCCCAGGCGTCTTCGTTGATTTCGGCTTTGAGGGTGGTTTTGAGTGATTTATAGGGGTCGTTGGCACCGAGGAAATAGGCGTGGCGGACGAAGAAGCTTTCTTCATTGTAGTCGGTGTCGATAAACCAGCAGGCGATGCCATCTGCGCCGTCGCTGCGGACTTCGCCGGTGTTGGGGTGAAAGACATCGACGCCGTTAACTTTGATCTGTATCTGTTCGTTTTCTGCATTGATAATGTCAATGTCGGGTTCACCAAAGATGACGAACAGGTTGCCCTTGCCGGTATTTTTGAGATCGTCGGCCATGTGCAGGTCAGCGTTCATTCTGGCTTTAAGGACGGGGATGCGCCCGAGTTTACTGAACTCTGTTGAGTGGGCATCGTAGTTGAAGGCGCAGCAGATCAGTACATCAAAATCGGCATCGCCTGCTTCGCGGGCAGCGGCTACCAGGTCAGGGCGGGAGACTGTACCGAATTCCGGGCCGATAAATATGCCTGCCCGCTTCTCTGTGCCGGAGTCTTCCTCACCTTCGAAGTAACGCCCTTCCGCACAGATTAGCTCACCGGGCCAGGGAGTCAGTGCGGTGAAGTCCACTTTATCTTCCTTGTGCGCTTGTTGCACTCCGGCGGTTTTCAGGTTTTCCAGAATCATTTGGACGAAATTCTGTGGCTCGCCATTCCCTTCTTTGGATTCTGAAATGTTGTTATCAATAAGCTCATCGTTTTCATCCACGCCCAGTACTCGGTGGGGTGAGAGGCTTTCTACTGTGAATGGCCCTGCGACACGGACTTTCTTTTTGTCTTCGTAAGGTTTGTCGTAGAGGGTTTCGAAATCCGCTTTGGCGGCGATAGAGGCATCGATTTCTTTTTGTCTGGTAATACGTTGTTGCCACCATGCGGCATGGTGTTCCTTCGCAGCATTTGACCACTTCTTGTCAACCTCACGGGGGATTTGCCATTCCTCCAATGTCTCGCCCAGCGCTTGATTAAGTTGTTCGCGCAAGGGTTCCAGTTTTTCCTGAAACTGATCCCAGATCACGTCGATTTCTGCATTGTTGGCGATGGATTTGAGCATGATATGTGGCACACGCTCATACACAAACCCTTGCCGGATATTGCCATGTGTAGCAGTTGTAGAAGGGACTGAGCGAGCCACCTCTGCTTCTTTTTGTTGCCCATCGTGGCTATCTGCTAACAGGTAGTATGGGTAACGCGCACCCATAATTCGAGCACGAGCCAAAGCAAGAGAAACACGAGATGTGTCAATCGTGATCCAGCGACGACCCCATTGTTCAGCTGCAAAAGCGGTTGTCCCAGAACCACAAGTCGGATCAAGAACCAGATCCCCTGGATCAGTGGTCATCAAGACACAGCGTTGAGCTATTTTCAGATTAGTCTGAACCACATAAATCTTACTTTCAGCATATCCACCAGTTGCCGTATCTAACCAAGTGTCAGATAAAGGGAAGGCCGGATGGTCACAGACAAATCTCCGATAACTTAAAGTTTTCCCATATGCTTCAAGGCGATTTGCTTTTACGAGATTTTCAAGACCTCCAATGCTTGTTTTCCAGTGCCCATTACCTGGTGAAAAATTAGCTCCTTGAAAATAAAATTCTATGGATGATTTCTCATTCTTATCTGGAGACGTGAGAGGAGATCTGCGATACACACGAGAGTCCTTTGGAGTTGGGACAACTCCCTTTTTTTCTTCCTTTGTTATCCTTCGGCTCTCATGTTTTTCATTTAGTAAATAGTCATAATTAACCCAATCGAAGCCTTCACGCGGTTGAAACAAACTTCTGATTTTTACATTTTTCTTTGATTTCGAGTACCACAGTACAAAGTCATTTGTACCTGGTAGACCGTCGCCAGACTGGGATGTTGTTTTTCGTACAATTATTTGGCTGCAATAATTATCCTCCCCAAACACCTCATCCATCAAAGCCCTAACCCGATGCACATTCTCATCCCCAATCTGCACAAAAATCGACCCAGAATCCGTCAACAAATCCCGCGCTACCGTCAACCGATCCCGCAAGTAAGTCAGATACGAATGAATCCCGTCCCGCCAGGTATCACGAAACGCCTTTACCTGCTCCGGCTCACGCGTAATGTGATCCGCCTTCCCATCCTTCACGTCCCGACTTGTCGTCGACCACTGAAAATTAGAATTAAATTTAATCCCATAAGGCGGATCAAGATAAATACACTGCACTTTACCCCGCAACCCTTCCCGCTCAGCCAGCGACGCCATCACTTGCAAACTATCCCCCAGTATCATGCGGTTAGTCCAGTTGGCGTCGTGCTGGTAAAACTCGGTTTTGGCTCCCTCGTCGGGCACGCCGTTGAAATCTGCAAACAAATCTACCTGGGATTCAGCTTCTACTTCATCCGCCTCGGTGCGGCGCAGCAGGTCATCAATCAATACCTTGGGGTGAACCTTTTCCTGGATATACAGCGGTGGGGCATGAACGACTAAATCAGACCAGTCCTGTTCATCCTTGCCGCGCCAGACCAGTTGCGGATCAAGGTCGCGGTTGCGACGTTCGTAGGCGACACGAATGGGGCTCTGTTCTTCCTTCTGCATCACAGAATGATATTCGGCGGTAGGAATGTTCTTGCGTGAGGCTTCCTCGTGGGTGAGGGACTCGACGGTTTTTTTGATTGCTTGTTTCTTTTTCCTAACCATATTTATTCCTTACACCATCGGCCGTGCCGTGACGGCTTCAATCATTTTATTGAATTCGGCTTCAACCTTTTCTTCAAAGTCGGTTTGCATCTCATAAACATCGGTGAATTCGGCAAACGCCCAGCGGCCCAGTTTTCCATCGTTGTTTACCCCTGGCACCCAGTAGGTCTCCATGGTGGCCTTTTTTTCTTTTGCGTCTTCGCGCCGGTAGCCTTTGATCTCAATAATCAAATGCAGCAGGTCATCAT
The DNA here is from genome assembly GCA_002746215.1 of SAR86 cluster bacterium. Lineage (GTDB taxonomy): Bacteria > Pseudomonadota > Gammaproteobacteria > Pseudomonadales > Pseudohongiellaceae > UBA5109. The sequence continues at coordinate 32,300 of NVWI01000001.1, read as the reverse complement.
CGCCGTGGCCATCATCGATCAAAACGATGAAATCGGGAATGTATTTACGTGTTTGTGAGCCGTAGCGATACGGTGCCTCTAAACCAAGATTGTGGTTTTTGACATAGGCCTTTACCTTGAGGTGCGACTCCACCACGCGACAAAACTCCCCTTCCCAGCCACTATCGAGAATTGCCCAGTTGATATGGCAGCGCCTAGCATCGGTCTCCCAGCGTTCAGTCTTTGAAGTATTGAAATTGACATGGGCAGTGGAGCCAATGGAGTTGTACGGATCGAGCATTACCTTGATGGGGCGCTCACCCACCAACGAGCGGGTGATAGCCGCTGTAATGCGCTCGCAGGCCATATCGGCCAACTCTTGATACATAAGCTGGGCGGGATAAGTGCTGCCTTTGCACACCAGGCAGTTATCGAGCCATTGCCGGGTAATACGCTTTAACTGGCCGAATAGGTGCAGTTTGGCTTCTTCGCCGGGATCACGCCATTTTGTGTAGAGCAAGCGCTGGGTAATGTGGAATAGCAAGGTAGAGCGCCGCATGTCGCCCAGATGTTGCAGGCTCAAGTCTACGTCTTCACCAATAATACCGGCATTTTTGGTAATCGAGGGTCCGACCAAGTCTGGTGTCAATTCCAGCACTGAATCCTTATTAAACTCGGCGGTTAATCGCTCCTCTGGCAGTTCAACCCGGTAACCAGCCACCCGTGGAAAACGAATTTCGAGGGCATCGCGATCGGGGCTGATGGCTTTAACTTGGATGGTCTCGCGCGGTGGTTGCGGCGGCGCAACCACCGGCTTGGCGGTAAAGTCGAAGGGAATGCCCAGCACATCGGCATACTCAACGTTAAATAGCCCCTCTTCATTCAGATCATAGGATTGGCGGCGCAATGCTCGACCAATCACCTGTTCACACAGCAGTTGGGTACCAAAGGCTCGCACTCCCAGCACATGGGTGACATTGTTGGCATCCCACCCTTCGGTGAGCATGGAAACAGAAACCACGCAGCGAATCGATTCGCCCAATTGGTCTCGTTTACCTACGGTGTTCATTACCTCACGGAGTAAATCTTGCTCGGTGATATTCTCCGCGCCCTTATGATCGCCACGTTGTTTCATTTCATAACGGAAACGCTCAATTTCATCGGAGGCCATCTCATGAAAGTTTTTATCCAGTGCCTCACCGGATTCAAGCTGCTCACTATCGATCAGCAGTGTGCGTGGTCGAGCAATCGGATTACCGTGCTCGTCGAAATTACGAAACAGAGATAAACGCCCATTCTCCAAAGTGGTTGATCCGTCGTCATTCTCCCGGTGAAAGCCCGAGATAAAGTCGTACACCAGTTTGGAGGTTGAGGTGTTATTACAGACGACAATAAAACACGGAGGGACACGAATACCCGCTTCATGCCACAGTTGATAGGTCTTCTCATAGTGACCGTATAAGGCTTGCAATGCGGTTTGCAACTCCACAGGTAAGCTGAGCGGGTCAAGCGTTTTCGCCTTACCTCTGCCCTTTTTCGGCATACGGGTACGAATATGCTCCCAGAGATTGCGAAACTTGGGCATATCTTCACCGGGAATATTGTCGGCCACCGGTACACGGGGCAATTTGACGATGCCACATTCGATGGCATCCATGAGCGAAAAATCGCTCATGGCCCAGGGGAATAAGGTGCCTTCGGCATAGCCTGAGCCACTCAAAAAGAAAGGCGTGGCAGACAGATCAAGAACACGGTTTACACCCAGTTTACGATTAACGGCTTCGATACCCGATATCCACAGCCGGGCGGCTTCGCTGTTCTTTGCCGCTTCTTTTTTGTCATCGCCCTTTAAATCATCATCAGCCACATGATTTGGCTTTTCACGGTAACAATGGTGGGCTTCGTCATTGATCACCATGATGTTTTTCATACCCATCAGGTCGGGCATCACCCGCTGCAACATTTGGCCTTCTGTTTCCAGTGTGTTGAGTGCGTCTCCACGACCCTGAAGCAGTGAACGTCCACCCTTTGATAGCTCCATGCGCTCACGTAGCTTAAACGCATGATAGTTGGTGATGACTATCTTGGCTCGATCCAGATCGGCCATCATATCGCCTGGAACCAATTCGCGGCTTTGATAGTAACTATTTGGATCGTTGGGTTTGAGAACTCGCAGGCGATCTCGGATCGTCAAGCCAGGAGCAACGATCAAAAATCCTCGGGTGAACCGTTTGCTTTGGGGCTTGCGTACCGCATTAATGGTTTGCCAGACAATCAACATGGCCATCACCGTAGTCTTGCCTGCACCTGTCGCCAGCTTTAAGGCCAGACGCATGATCTCCGGGTTGGCATCATTGTTGGCGTTAGCCAGGTGCTCCAGAAAACCTTTACCAACTTTTCCTGTAGTGGGCGCAACCTCGGTTAGCCAAATCGCTGTTTCAACAGCCTCTACCTGACAGAAAAAAGGCCGGAGACCGCTGAAATTGTGATGGCGCCAATGTTGGAGCAAGCGAGCGGTTTCTGGTGTGACACGCCAGTCATTAGGGTCTGGCAAGCTTCGCCAATTATCGACCTGCTGACGAACGCCATTGATTATTGCGGTGTGGTCGTATTGTTGCTTATCGGTAGACAAGCCTTTACCTTCATCAAAAACTAACTGCGACTGCTCAGCCGAGCCTTTGCGTTTTCTGGGCTTGGGGATCGGCGTGATAAACTCAGCGCGACGGCGAATGTCGAGAATTTGCTGTGTGGGCTGGCCACTGGCATCCAGCTCCCAATGTCGACTGGGGTAGTCATAGGGTGAATTGAGTATCGGGTGTTCGAAAAATTGGTTATTCATTTCCCTTCCCATCTTTCTCAGTGCTACCGCTTATAACCCACTGATCAATTTCGTCTTTTCTAAACTTCCAAAGCCGCCCTACCTTGTGGGCTGGCATCCCTTTGCGTTCTATCCACTTATAGATGGTGTCCCGCTTGACTCCGAGATGAGCCGCAATCTCATCCACCGAATACCAACGATCATCACTCATCGCTTAGCACCCCACTATGAAGTCGCGCCGAAGACATGGGCGGAAACTGTCAAAAATAACCCACGATGAGATCGTCACAGATTTGTCCAATAAAATCGGGAATAATGGGTCACAGCGTATTAGAATAGATGAATGAATGCTAGAGATTTTCCAATCTGCCTGTTATCTGACGGTTGAAGGCGTCACGAGTCAATTGGTTGTTGAAAAAATACTGACCATAACCGAAGGGAGATGATGGTGGAATTATTCTTTTCATATTCACACCAGGATGAAGAGTTGCGCAATGAGCTAGAAAAACACCTGTCGCTCCTTCGACGTCAAGGTGTGATTGATCTGTGGAGTGATCATCGCATTGGTCCCGGTAAGGAGATTAGCGGTGAGATCGATCAGCACCTAGAATCGGCCGACATTATCCTTCTGCTGGTTAGCCCTGACTTTCTGAATTCAGACTATTGCTACGACATCGAGATGGGGCGCGCAATGGAGCGCCATGAAAGTGGCGAAACCCGTGTGATACCGGTGATTCTGCGACCATGTGATTGGCAGAGCGCGCCATTCAGGAAGTTCAAGGCTCTGCCGACCGACGGCAAACCGGTCACTAAACACCAGACGCTTGACGACGCTTTCCTTGATATCACTCGCGCCATCCGGGAGGTCATTCAACAGTTGGGACCAGCATCTCCGGTCATGGAACACGACGATTCCTTGCTGACTGGAGACACGTCGAAGCCTTCACTCAGCCAGCGAGTGCGATCCAGCAGTCTCAGGGTACGCCAGGAGTTTACCGACCGGCAGCGGCACAAGTTTCTCGATGAAGCGTTTGAGTTCATTGCACAATACTTTGAGGGCTCACTCGCGGAACTAGAAGCGCGAAACGCTGACGTTGAAACCAGTTTTAAACGGGTCGATGCGAATCGCTTCGAAGCATCCGTATACATGGGCGGACAAGAGCGTAGCCGGTGCGGCATTTGGCTGGGAGATGGTACCTCTATATCTAAAGGAATCCTGTTTTCCCATAGCGGATTGGGTGCTGGGAACAGTTACAATGAATCGTTGTCCATCGAAGATGATAGTTTTTCACTATTTCTGAAACCGATGGGAATGGCCCGAATAGGGAAAGGTGGTGACAAACTGCTCACAGCTGAGGGAGCAGCTGAGTTCTACTGGGGGCTGTTTATTGATCGGCTGCAATAACGCAATCAGCGATTATTAAGGCTGCTGGTTTATTTTTGGGTACGATCGTGGGTGTGCTCGCATCAACCGATAAATCGGAAACCAGTGAATGATCATAGGGGGACGGTTCGGACCTTTTTAGTGAACATGATTTCCGAACCGGGCGAGCTGATTCAAGAGTGGATCCAGACGGCTGGTATGAAGATGATATGTAGCTGCGTCTTATTTCTTTATTCCCTTTGAGATTGCTGTCTTACCGATACTGCCTCCCTGCATCATCAGCCGGTCGCGTCAACGGTGAAGTTGCCGCTGTAATAGAGCGCCCAATGTTCACCCCTACCCACGCCATCATGCCGCACCATAACAATGGCAGACCCAGATAGAGGCTCGTCGTAATCATGTTGAGCAGCATACTTTTGATATTGTGCTCGCCGGGATTGGCGAAGATCTGCAGGAAGATGTTGACGTCCGGATACATGGACATGATGAGATTCTGGTCCACCCACATGGCTAGGTACCAGAGTACACTCCAGAACTTGACGGTGAAGGTGGCCATGGCGCCGATCACCATCATGGGCGGTGCCTGCAGCACTGCGGTCATGGTTACCGAGAACATGGCCGAGGCGGTGACCACGCCCCCGTCGCCAGACCTCCTTTGACGATGCTTCCAGCAGTGTTTATCAACCCTGAATTACTAGCATTGTGTGCAATCAAATCATTGTTCGACCATGAGGGTGGCGCATTGGTCAGCATGGTTTTGGCGACCGCATCGTTTTGCTGTTCACTGGCAAGTGTTGGCGCCACCGCTACCACCAACCCAGAAAAACCCGCAGACGTTGCATCGGCCTCGGTGATGAGCCTTTCTGCCCGGTATTCTGATCGTGTGGGGATATAACATTGACTGAAAAAATCACTCAGAGGAAGTTTGTCTTGTACATCACTAATCCAATGATGAAAGGCTGTTATATTAATTGCCCCAATATCGCAAAGCGAGAAAGAGAATAGAAACGTTATTTTCACAACTTTGTGATCAATTTATGATTCGAAGAAACTATGCTAAATCGTTTGCAGGTATCATGCGAAGAATGGTGACAAAAATAACGGTTCTGACGCTTATTAAATGGTTGAATAAGCTTCAGGGGAATAACTTAAAATCGTGATGGCTTAAATGCACCACGAGTTTAATAAGTTATTATCTATGAGATAGCTCCATAGATAATAACTATGTTTTTAAATGGACTAATCTATACCCCAATGGAACAAGATATATAAGGATAGCGTGATTTTAATGGAGAATGAACCTGCCACAGGGGAGTTACTAGAGCGTAAATTCAAGGAGCATGGCCTGCGTATGACAGGCTTGCGTCGTTGTATTCTGGCTATTTTAGTGGAATCAGTTGAGCATTTAACGGTGTTAGATATTATTGAGCGGGTACTTTCCACAAGCCTGAATACCAATGTTGCCAGTATCTACCGCAACATGCTCGTATTTGAGTCAATTGGCATCGTCAAGTCTCATACTGTTCAAACTCCTCAAGTGTATTATGAAGTCGCGGGCAGTGTGCCAGACCACTTTATCGATCTTCATACAGGCAAGGCAGTAGAACTTCATCATAAAGCGTTAGGCATTTTTAAGACTGCTATCGTCGAACAATACGGTTATCGGCAAGAGGAATGCTATATGAGACTATATGCCTATCCGATAAAAATACCTACTGATTCCTCTGGGCAAGATAAGTCTTGATTGCTTAAAACTTTGGAGTAGATAGGTGATTTAAGCTGCTCATAATGTGGGAAAAAAACCTATACCACACAGTACAGCGGCTTTATTCATCATAGTTACATGTTGAAAATTCCAACAATTTTTAACAACAGCCCTTGTACAGCCCTTAGACTTTAGGAAAAGCGGTATCTTAATGATTAATAAGGGAATTATTTTTATGCCATGGAGGTTCAAGTCCTCTTCTGGGCACCATTATCAAGTCTCAAGACGTCCAAGAAAGTCTTAAAATCCATTTAAAAACAACAAGATAAATAAAACGGCATTTTTTACTTTCCGATAGGATTTTACTAAATCCACAACTTAATGTAACATCCATTGTAACAACAGAAATCGGGAACTGACCCTCAGGTTCAGTTCCTTTTGAGTGTTACAATGCCAAAAACGACGAAACAATTAAGTGATACCGAAGTAAAATTGGCCAGGCCAAAAGCCAAGGAATACAACCTGGCTGATGGCAAAGGGCTGTATCTTCGAGTGAAGCCCATCGGCTCAAAGCTGTGGATATTCAATTACTCCAGACCAATTTCCAAAAAACGGGCAAACCTCGGTCTTGGCAGTTACCCTGAACTCTCTCTATCAGAAGCAAGACTAAAAGCTCAGGAACTGCGCAATGTCCTGGCAAATGATATTGATCCCCAAGAGTACCGCCAGGAAAAAAAGCAAAAGGCCAGCGAGGCTCAGGACAATACCTTTCAACATGTTGCCAATAAATGGCTAAAACTTAAACAGCCTAATATCTCTGAGTCGTACTACAAGATGATCAGTAATCGTCTGAATAAGTACATATTCTCCAAATTAGGCAAGGTGCCCATTCATAAAATAAACGCCGTGAATACGATTAAAGTGCTCACTCCATTGGCAGATGAAAATAAACTGGAAACAGTCAAAAAGTTATGTCGGTGGGTGAATGAAATAATGATGTACGCAGTTAACACTGGCGTAATTCATTCAAATCCACTGGCAGGGATACGCAAAGCGTTTAACGCTCCGAAAGTGGTTAATTTACCCACAATAAAACCCTCTGAATTACCAGAACTCATGGCACGGCTAAACGTGGCAAATACCAAGCTAGTCACCCGTTGTTTGCTGGAATGGCAGCTTCATACCATGGTCAGGCCAGCCGAAGCAGCAGGCACCAGGTGGGATGAAATAGATTTAAAACAGAAACTTTGGACGATTCCCATCGAACGCATGAAAATGAACCGGCCTCATATCGTGCCGTTGACGGAACAAACATTAAGTATATTAGACATATTGAAACCCCTTTCTGGGCACCGAGAATTTGTTTTTCCTTCAGACCATGACCCCAAGCGTTCGGCAAACTCACAATCAGCCAATCGAGCACTAAAGCGTATGGGCTTTCATAACAGGCTGGTTTCTCATGGACTAAGAGCGCTGGCGAGCACTACCCTTAATGAACAAGGCTTTGAGCCTGATGTGATTGAGGCGGCATTGGCTCATGTTGATAAGAACGCGATTCGTGCCGCTTATAATCGTTCAGATTATCTTGAGAAAAGGAAAAAACTGATGTGCTGGTGGTCAGAGCATATAGAGGCAGCAGCAAATGGAAGCATGAGCCTTTCAGGGTCAAGAAAATTCCGACTAGTTAAGTGAGTAGTTACTTACCATCAATCTCAAATATATTGGCGTGACTCTATCCATTGAGTGATTGCACTTTCATACCAACCGACAGAACGAGCACCAGTCAGTTGTATTTGCCTGGGGAATTTACCTTTTGAAATTTCCAGGTAAATAGTGGAGCGAGATAGCCCTGTTCTTCCTATTACTTCCTTTAGCCTTAATATCTTGTTGTTCATTTTTCTATTCCTTGTGGATAAATTTCTCAGTCTCATATACTGGAGAAGAAGAAAGAAAAAATAGCGAATAAACTTTCCATACTTCTGGGAAAGTTTTGTCTGAGCTTTTCTGGCAGTTTGTGTCCTGTAACATCCGGCTTAATTTATGAGAGCAGGCGAGGGCAGGGCCTTAAAAACGGTTAATCAGGGGAGTGGTTCAGCGGCCTAAATAAGATGTGGTGATTTGTTCCCGTTCATGGCCTAGCTCTTTAGAGATAATCAGCCGAGCATTCAGGTCATTTTCTTTCTGATCTGGAGTAAGCTGCTTACTTGATAGCCCGCCACAGGCAGGAGAGTTTCGCCCAGTAAGTTCCAGATACCGAGCTTGGGCATAAGCATGACGAAGGCCGTGCATCCTGTTTAACCCTGCTTTTTGGGCCTGTTTTTCGTAACGGTTTTTTTGCTGAACATAGGTTAGATAGGCAGGAATCAACGAGTTTTTTCCTGCCAGCGCTTTGGAGCGGTTTAGAACTTCTCGTTGTTCCTGGGTAAGTATAGGAATGACTCTTTCTTTCCCACCTTTGCACCAGGTAGATTTCAAGCGGATATGATCGCCCTGGTCTGCGTAGTCAGGAATAAATTTAATCGACTCCTCACGCCTTAAACCAAAAGCCTTTTGAAGCTCTAAACTCATTTTGATATGAGGGTCAGTAATTTTGTCTAACTTTTCCTGTTCCAGAAAAGTTGCTTTAGATTCCTTAGCGACTAACTCCCTCGACCCAATACCATAATGGGCGTTATCGGAAGCGACCACCTGAGCACGATTAAACTTTTGCGCCCACCAACGAAGAATAGCTAATCGGTTCTTGATCGTCCCAATGGATAGCCCTTCGTTTTTGTATTGCTCAACAATCGCATTCACATGCTTTGCTTTTAAGGAGCGAGCCTGCATTCCTTGATAGCCCAAACGAAAAAGATCATTCGCCACCTTCTGCAAAATGCTCTTTCGGTTCGCCTGAACCGCAAAGCTGCCATCGCGATTATGCTTACATAACTCCTTTAACTCATAATTCAACCTTCTCATAACAGTGTCCTCAAACTATAAATAATCAGGACTCCCTATTATGAGAACATCGAAATTGAAATCGAACGTAAACTTACCATCGCCTAAGGAAAGTTTATTTCCCTAACGATTAAAGTCTCGAAAAGCTGTTAGTTACCTTGTCTAGCGCCGAGGTCAGGTTTAATTTATGTCGTCTCGGTTAACAACCGTATTTGTCTGTTCAAACGGACAGTCATTTTGACCCCAACCGTTTAAACGGTTGGTCGTCTGTTTTAAACGGACGATCGACATCAGTGTTTATCAAATTGGTTAGTGTTAATGGCCGATTTACAGTAACGAGCTGTAAACAGATAAAGTGCTGAGCACTTAATCCAAAGACCGCAGGACACCACTCCCTTAAACCTGAATAGCTAAAAAGCCTTCAAATCAGTACATCCGCTAGGAGCTGATTATAAAAGCCTTTTCGCATCAGAGGGTACTGCATTTTTTCTTACAGGCATTCCTCCTATGGTGAGTAAATAAAAGCTCATGCAGTGCATGAGCACGAATTGCGACTCTCCGAGCCGCTGCTATTGAGTATGCAATAGCCACATTAGTTATCTGAAAGTATGAAGAGTAAGGGCATTATTTACGCCAATAATGTTTCCGTCACGTCAGGAAAGTTTATATAGGCTATGAGTGGCATGGGTTTCAGGGCCTCGTCACTACTCTAATAAGTAGTGACGAGGCAGACCTCAATGCCTAATTAGCATGGAGTTTTCAGGCCAATAGAGAAAATTCTACAACCTTAAAACCTTTCTTTCCGCAGAGAATATCAAGATATTTATATCGTAGAGCGTCTACTGCAAAATATATTGACTTTGATCCAAATTTATAAGATGATGCTTGAGCTTTGTATCAGTAGAAGCTCTACTCATAATTATTTGAGGTAAATCAGGCTAATTATGGATAAGCATCAAAACGATAAAGTAAGAAGTAAATAAGATGCGGCAGGTTGCACCCTGCCGCGAAATTCAAGTTCCATCCATTAATATAGGAAACAAGAACGATGAAAGTATATCAGATTAATTACGACCTACGAAAACAACGTGACTACGCGGCGCTTTATGAGCGAATTAAAGCTTATGGCACTTGGTGCCACCCACTAGAATCGACTTGGGTTATCGCGTCTCAACAGACAGCAGAGCAAGTTCGAAACAATCTAGTACAAGTCATGGATAGTGACGATGGCTTATTCGTAACTCGATTACAAGGTGAAGCCGCCTGGCGCGGATTAGATGACAGCAGTAGCAAGTGGCTTCAAAAACAACTTAACGCCGCTACGGCATAAGCAAGCGCGCCAAGGACGGCGCAATAATTAAATAATGATAACGAATATAACAAACATTTTATGCGCAAAACATTAAACAGCATTGCTAACATCAGAACAGGGCATACCTTCCGAGAAAAAATCGAAGAGCTCAGCGATGGAAATGTGCGCGTCTTACAAATCAAAGATATTAGACGCCAACACACTGAGCTCAAACAAACCGACATACTTACCACAACATTGCCTCACGTAAATTGGTCCGGCAATAACAAAGCCTTATTGAGCATTGATAGTGTAGTACTACCAGCACGTGGTGATTACTACAAAGCATCAACCTTCAAATCGTCGGATAAAGTCATTGCCAGTAGCCAGCTACTCATCATTACGCTCAAAGACAAAAGCGTACTGCCCGCCTACCTCTGCTGGGCAATTAATCAAAAAGCAACGCAACACTATTTAAATAGTGAAAGCAGAGGTAGCAACATGCCGATGCTAAGCACTCATAGTCTAGGGGGAATGCCTATACATATCCCCTCTCTGACCACCCAACAAAAAATAGTAGAACTGCAGCAACTTTGGCAGCAGGAACAGCAGCTCACTCAACAGTTAATAAAAAATAGAGAAATAATGCTTAAAGGCATGTTTCAACAATTATTAATCGAAGGTGATAAGACCTCGAAAAATGGAGATAAGCAATGAGTCAGAATACTGACAAAAAAAACAAGCACAATCAGGTTGTCCCAGGTGAAATTAATAAAACCATTTGGGCCGCCTGCGATACCTTTCGCGGTACGGTTGACCCCAGCATCTACAAAGACTATGTACTCACCATGCTCTTTCTCAAATATATTTCCGATGTATGGCAAGATCATTACGAAACCTACAAGGAAGAGCATGGTGATCACCCCGAGCTTATTGAAGAGCTATTAAAAAATGAACGCTTTGTTCTCCCTAAAGATGCCAATTTCTATGCCTTATATGATCGCCGCTTTGAACCTGGCAACGGCGAGCGTATTGATATCGCCCTGCATGCTGTAGAAGATGGTAACGGCAGTAAATTACAAGATGGTGATCACGGTGTATTTCAAGACATCAGCTTTAACTCCACAAAACTAGGCGATGAAGCACAGAAGAACGATATTCTTCGCCACCTTTTGGAAGACTTTAATAAACCAGAACTTAACCTTCGCCCTAGCCGTATTGGTAATCGCGACATTATTGGCGACGCTTACGAATTTCTGATTGAAAAGTTTGCTGCGGGTGCTGGAAAAAAAGCAGGAGAGTTCTATACACCCGCTGAAGTCTCGCAACTGATTACCGAATTAGTAGAGCCTAAAGAAGGTGATGACATTTGTGACCCCGCTTGTGGCTCGGCCTCACTCTTAATGAAATGCGGTCAATACATCAAACAACATAGTGGCTCAAAGAAATATGCTCTCTATGGACAAGAGGCCATTGGTAGTACCTGGGCACTAGCTAAAATGAATATGTTCCTGCACGGCGAAGACAACCATAAAATCAAATGGGGTGACACCCTACGCAACCCACGCTTACTTAACAATGATGAAACACTGCAACATTTTGATGTAGTCGTTGCTAACCCCCCTTTTTCACTGGATAAGTGGGGACATGAATCCGCCGACAATGACAAGCATGGCCGCTTTCGTAGAGGCATTCCCCCTAAAACCAAAGCGGACTATGCTTTTATTCTGCACATGATAGAAACCATGAAGCCAAAGACTGGTCGCATGGGAGTCGTCGTTCCTCATGGCGTGTTATTTCGCAGTGCCAGTGAAGGACGTATTCGTCAAAAGTTAATTGAAGAAAACTTATTAGATACTGTTATTGGTCTACCGGAAAAACTATTTTACGGCACGGGCATTCCAGCGGCCATTCTAATATTCAAAAAACACAAAAAAGATAAGAAGGTACTATTTATAGATGCTAGTCGGGAATTTAATGATGGGAAAAATCAAAGCCATTTAGGACGTGAGCATTTAGATAAAATATTAGCCACTTATAAATCTAGAAAAAATTTAGATAAATATGCCTACTTAGCATCATTAGAAGAAATCAAGGAAAATGATTTCAACCTGAATATCCCACGTTACGTGGATACCTTTGAAGAAGAGGAGTTAATAGACCTAGCCAGCATCCGGCAAGAACGAATAGTGCTAAAGGCATCATTAGAAAAGATTGAAAGTCAGATGAATCAATATTTAGAAGGCTTAGGCTATGATACCTAATGAATGGGATGTACTTCCAATCGAAGCCATCGCTAATGTTAGCTCTGGCGGCACTCCTAATCGGAAAGAAAATGAATACTGGGGAGGGAATGTACCATGGGTTACAACATCTGAAGTGCAGTTTAATAAGATTATTGGTACCAAGCAAAAAATTACTCAACTTGGGCTTAAAAACTCATCAGCTAAACTTTACCCAGCAGGAACTATATTGCTTGCAATGTACGGCCAAGGAAAAACTAGAGGACAAGTCGCTATTCTTGGTATTGAAGCTTCAACAAATCAAGCATGTGCTGCTATCCAGCTAAATAAAGAAACTTGCATAGATTACTATTTTTACTTCCTACAGAGCCAATATGAAAACATTAGGAACCTAAGTAACTCTGGAGGCCAAAAAAACCTAAGTGGCTCTCTTGTAAAGTCTCTTAAAGTTCCTATACCACCGATTTTAGAGCAGATTGAAATTGCAAAAATTATATCAACTTGGGATCAAGCTATAGATACAACTAAACAACTAATCACAAATAGCAAAGCACAACAAAAATTTTTGATGCAAAATTTGATGACTGGTAAGAAACGCTTACAAGGGTTTAATGATAAATGGCTAGAATATCGTTTCAATAAAATATTTGACCGAATAAAAATAAAAAATTCAATTAACAATAGTAATGTATTAACTATTTCTGGAAAAGACGGGCTAGTGAGTCAAAAAAGCTACTTCAAAAAAATTATTGCAAGCGATAATTTAGAAGGCTACACACTTCTTCAGCATGGTGATTTCGCCTACAACAAAAGCTACTCTAATGGTTATCCTTACGGTGCAATCAAGCCACTTGAAAAATATGCTGCAGGTATAGTCTCTAGTCTTTATATTTGTTTCTCCCTAATAAACCCGAGCAAACATAACCATGATTTCTTCAGACATTTTTTTGAAGGAGGGTATTTTAATAAAGAAATTTATTCTATCGCCCAGGAAGGAGCAAGAAATCATGGCCTACTAAAATGTGAGCTCTATTGACTTCTTAAATACTAAACTAGTTGTACCATCACTGACCGAGCAATCAGCTATTGCCAGCATCATCAACACCGCAGAGGAAGAGGTAAAAAATATTGAGCAACAGTTAGTTTCTCTAAAACAGCAGAAACTAGCACTAATGCAACAACTCTTAACTGGCAAACTTCGAGTGAAAACATAGAGTCTATTAATGAGCGAATTGAGAAAAATACTTAAAGCAGCAGATGTAGAAGGCAACCTTCTTGATGCTATCTATGAGCAACCATCCTCTTCAAAGGAACTGCGCCTCGATTTATCTAATGAACTTTCCTCTCTTCATAATGATGGCACCATAGATGTCATCGCTACATTTAACACTCTTACCAACAAACCTAACAAGCACGACTTTTTTCTTACTCGTCATATTTTGGAAGCCGCACTTCCAAAAATTAATGCAGACGTATTAAGTGTTATGAAATGTGTACTCCATTTAACTGCTGAAGCAGGTCAAGATATGGCTGCTGGAACATTATTTGCACCCTACATTGAATTCTGTACCAATGACCCCTTACGCCCCAAAGAAGCCTTAGCGATAATTGAAGATAATGTAGAAGAGCTGGCAGATATGCTTTCGCCTTCCCTAGTCGCCGGTGCTAGACATGATGAAAAACATTATGTTGAGCAAGCCATTCGATTGGCTATAAAGTCTGATAGCGAATTAAAAATACGCGCTATTTTCGCTCTTGGAAAAATACAATACAGTACTAAGTCTGCATTAATTACAGATTCTACCAACACGATCACACAAATCACAGATAGTGCAATTGATGACCGCCTACTAGGCGCATCAGTAAGAGCTGCCTTTGATATTTATCAGCAAGATAATACGCAGGATACCCAAGTAACCAGCATAATCTCAATTGCTTTGACTAAAGGGGGCGAATATAGCCTGCATGCTGCCTCAGAGATTCTAGGTTTTAATACGAAAATAGTATCTCGATTACTTCTACCCGTCTTACTTGAGCACCTTGTAAAAGTTAACCCTGAGCATAAAGGCACTCTTGATAACATTGACTATGGACTGACATATTTATTATCCCAAGAGAGCGTTGATGATGGCGTAACCTTCCTTGAGCACCTGTTAACTAGTAACAATGGAGCGATTAGTCTTGACGCTTTCAATAGCTGTAAGAATGAGCTGTACAGAAATAACAATAAGCTATTGGATAAATTGACTACTCGCTGGTTAGCGGGAGGGAAGACGCCTCTTTGTAGAGCATTATCAAAAATTATTAAATGCGGACATGAAACGAATATCCAACTGAAAGTCGACCCGACTGAACTTGATTGCAAAGACTTAACGCATTTGGTTTTCATTGCCCGAAAAGCAATTGGCTATCTCTTTTTCTATCCTGCCACTGCTAGTGGCCTCATTCTATCTCTGCTAAGTCATGCAGAGGATAAAAAGACCAGGACGGCCCTAGCAGATCACATATATGATCCTTTGCTCCTTAATTATCCAGGTCAAGTGAAAGAGTGCTTTGATAACTTGATTAATGATAACAAAGACAAATTTATTATCACTGCCACCAAATACGCTACAGCGTTATTTGACGGTTATATCTCCAACCTTAAAATTGCAGATAAGCTAACTGAGCATTTACCTCCTCTTTCTAATCGTGAAACATACCGAAAGTATTTTTCGCAAGAAATGTCAGACTCAATGAAAGAAGCCGAGAAACAATCAGTTTTTCTTTCAATAGTTAAAAAGTCAGTTTTGCTCTATGGCAGAAAGTCTATCACTTATGTTGGCTATCCTAATGCTCCCGCAAATCGTATGGAAACTCCATTAAATAGCTTTTCCACCAGTATGGAAATCCCCCGCTTACAAGCCATTGACCCCGTTGGATTAGATCATATGCTACGTGTTTTCAGGTATGAGGAGATTCGAAAATGAAATTAATCATTCGACAATACCTGGCTTCATTGAAGGAACGAGAAGAATTAGACGCTGTCCTTCCAGACTTGTTGAGCCAATTAGGCCTCAATGTTTATTCTACTCCTGGCCGAGGCACAAGGCAGGACGGTGTTGATGTCGGAGCTGTTGGAAAACTCAATGGAGACACAGAGGAAAAAGTATATTTATTTTCCATAAAAGCAGGCGACCTAACACGCAACGATTGGGATGGCGATGCACTACAATCTTTAAGGCCATCATTAAATGAAATACTGGATTCCTATATACCCAACCGCCTACCGCCGGAGCATAAAGGAAAGAAAATTGTCATCTGCCTTTGCTTTGGAGGCGTTATCAAAGAACAAGTGAGACCAGCAGTCACGGGTTTTATCGATCAAGTAAAAAACGAAAATGTTAACTTCGAGGAATGGAATGGTGATAAGTTGGCAGAGCTTATTCAAGCAAGCTTTCTTAGGGAAGAACTTCTTCCTGATAGCGCACGCTCACACCTCAGGAAAGCGTTGGCACTGATTGATGAGCCAGAAGCATCCTATCGGTATTTCCTAGATTTACTACATTGCCTCTTAGATTCAAACAGTGGAAAAGATAAAGACCGCTTAACGGCCTTAAGACAAATCAATATTTGCCTGTGGATTCACTTTGCATGGGCAAGAGATGCTGGAAATATCGAGTCTTCCTACCTCTGTAGTGAACTAGCATTACTTTATGGTTGGGAAATAGCCAAAGGTTATGTGCAGAAGAAAACAAAAGTCGCAAAAGCTATTCAAGCAACATTCTTGTCTATTGTAGGAGTATATCAGCAAGTCTGCTTTTCCTTCCTTGATGAGAAGGTTCTTCCTTTTGTCGATAAACGTCATGTTTTATCTGTTTCTGTGCGAGGCAGTTGTGATTTGGATATAAACCTTAGGCTGTTTGACATCTTAGGCAGGCTCGCTTTGTGTGGACTATGGACCTACTCAATAATCCAACGCATTCCCGAAGACGAAACAGAGCTAAGAGAGACCTTAGTTGAAAGCTTTCAGCGATATGTTCTCAGCATTAAACAGCTCATAGAAAATAATCCAGCATTAAAACTTCCAATCAAAGATGAGCAAGCTATCGACATCACACTTGCCATGTTACTGCTTATGATTGATGGAAATAGTAACAGAGACCTCAGTACTTGGTTGCGTGAAATAATGAATAGAGCTCTGTTTGCCTTAAAGGTTCATGGTAAATACCCTTGCAACATAGATTCTTATCGTGACCTGCTAGAGCACCCTACCGCTGATGATAATTACTTAAAAGAAAATACTTGCGGCAGTATTTTGTATCCCATGATTGGATTATGTGCAGAGCTTATTGAAGACACCGCATTATTTGAAATGGTTCAAGCCATAAAGAAGAAAAAGCTTGAACACTGTAATTTTCAATTATGGTTTCCTGATGATGATTCTGAAGAACACTTATATATTAATTCTGACGGTCATGGAGCAGCACTTTCGGAAATCGATATAGGTAAGCCTTTAAGCGAATTTGCTGATCAAGTCTTTGGAGAATGCGATCACTCTAAAGCTTTTTATCAACTTTCGGCGCAAGCCCCTGCGCTATGGCCACTAGTACTTGTCGCCTGCCGACATTATCGTTTACCAATTCCAATACACCCATTTCGAGATCTAAGGCCAAATATAACAACAGAAGAAGTCGTTGATGATAAGAGTCAATAGGATTATAAAATAATGAATACCCTTCTACCCGAAACCAAAGAGCTGTATAGCAGTCATATCCCAGCCTTGAAAACATTAGTGGCCTGCGGCTGGTCTTTCCTCTCTACTGCTGACTGCCTAGCAATGCGTGGTAATACCCGTGAGTTGATTCTGAAGAGTGAATTAATTGCCTTTTTACAAACTCGCCGCTATCAATACAAAGGCGAGTCTTATCCTCTTTCAGCAACTGCAATTGAGCWAATTTTACGTGATGTAGCTTCGCCTGGTATGAATGAAGGCCTGTATAGAGCCAATGAAAGATTATATGACAAGCTCATATTGGGCATTACTGTAACTGAATTTATCAAAGGTAAGAAACACTCCCCGACTATTACCTTGCTCGATTGGCACAATATTAGTAATAACAGTTTTATGGTGACTGAAGAGCTGGAAGTGATGAATACCAATGGCACTAGTAATCGTCGCCCTGATTTAGTCTGCTATGCGAATGGCATTCCTTTAGTAGTCATTGAAGCAAAACGACCTGACTCAGGAAACCCTAATAAAAACAGAGTCGAAGAAGGAATAAGCCAACAAATTCGTAACCAGAAAACGGATGAAATACCAAGCTTGTTTGCCTATAGCCAGTTGTTGCTCGCGATAAGTGGCACTGATGGACGCTATGGCACCACAAAAACCCCTGCAAAATTTTGGGCTAAATGGCGTGAAGAAGAATTTGATGAAGCATTCTTTTCAAGCATCAAAACGTCTGTTCTTGATAATAAAGTAATTGATGCTTTATTAGAGGATAAATCTTCGAAAACACAACAGTATTTTAAAAGCTTATGGAGCCAGCCAGAGCTAGTGACTGAACAAGACCGTTTACTGATCAGTTTATTAAGCCCTGAGCGCTTGCTGGAATTTATTCGCTTCTTTATTTTGTTTGATAAGAAAGTAGGAAAAATTGCAGCGCGTTATCAACAGGCCTTTGGCATTAAGGCCCTGGTCAAACGCATTAATCAACGCAACTCTCAAGGTGGGCGTGAAGGTGGTGTTATTTGGCACACTACGGGTTCAGGTAAGTCCTTCACCATGGTTTATCTCTGTAAAGCTTTACTAATGCACCCTTCGCTTAAAGAATGCCGAATTATTGTGGTTACAGACCGTATCAACCTAGAAAAACAATTGTCGCAAACGTTTTTATCTGGAGGTGCCTATGGTTCTGAAATTGCTAGCAAGAAAGATGGAGAGAAAGCTAAAGTGCGGTCTGGTAAAGATTTAGCTAAACGTATCGGCCAAGGCTCTGAACGGATTATTTTTAGTATTATCAATAAATTTAATACTGCCTCGAAGCAACCTGAATGTTTTAACCCCTCTGATAATTTGATTGTATTAATTGATGAAGGACACCGCAGCCAAGGGGGTGAAAACCATGAAAGAATGCGCAAGGCATTACCTAATGCCGCTTATATCGCTTTTACCGGTACTCCCTTACTAAAAGGTGATAAAACCACCAATAAATTTGGCCCCATAGTACATGCCTATACCATGCAGAGGGCTGTAGAAGACGGTACCGTTACACCTTTGCTTTATGAAGAAAGACCTCCTGTATTGGAGGTTAATGCAGAGGCAATTGATAATTGGTTTGACAAAATTACCGATGGACTTTCTGAACCACAAAAAATTGATTTAAAAAAGAAGTTCGCCCAGAAAGGTGCAGTTTATGGCTCTGATGCCAGAATTGAACTTATCGCCTGGGACATTGCCATTCATTTTAATGAAAATATTAAAAGCCCTGGTACTGGCTTAAAAGGGCAATTAGCGACTGAAAGTAAAATAGCCGCTATCCGCTATAAAAAGCACCTAGATGCTACAGGGCTAGTCAGTAGTGCGGTGATGATCTCTCCTCCCGATTCGCGCGAAGGCCATAAAGATGTAGATGAGTCTACCCTTCCTGAAATTCAACAATGGTGGAAAGACAATGTTGGGGACGATAGCGAAGACTACGAACGAAAGATGCTCGAAGATTTTAGTAATGAAGGAAAACCTGACTTACTGATTGTTGTAGACAAATTACTCACGGGCTTTGATGAACCCCGTAATACGGTTCTGTATATCGATAAACAATTAAAAGAACATACCTTAATTCAGGCTATCGCTCGCGTTAATCGTTTGCATGAACAAAAGCAATACGGCTTACTGATTGATTACAGGGGGATTCTTGAGGAACTCGACACCTCCATTCAAGAATATCAAGATTTAGCCAGCCGTACCCAAGCGGGTTATGACATTGATGATATTGACGGTTTATACAGCCAAATGAGCACGGAATATAAACGCCTGCCAAATTTGCATGGAAAATTGTGGGCTGTTTTTAGTGGAGTATCTAACCGGCAGGATATGGAGCAATTTCGTCAGGTCATCATCCCTATGTATACAGAAGACTCTGATGGTGACAGTTATGATACCAAGCAGAAAATACGTGAAGACTTCTATTCTGCCCTTACAGAGTTTGGCCTATGCTTGAAGGTAGCATTATCTTCTCGATCATTTTTCGAAGATGGCGGCTTTACTGAGAGTATGATTAGCAACTACAAACGTGACTTGAAACATTTCATTGCTCTACGAAAAATTGCCCGCCAAGATGCACAAGAGACCGTAGACTATAGTGCCTATGAACAGCAAATTCGCAACTTGGTAGACAAGCATGTTGTTGGTACTGAAGTACGCGAATCTGATGGTGTATACATCGTTGGTGAATTAGCTCAGCAGGAAAAACCCGAAGATTGGAGCGAAGAAAAAACCCGCAACGAAACTGATTTAATTAAAACACGAGTAAGAAAGACCATAGAGCAAACATTAACTGACGACCCTTATGCGCAGAAAGTATTTTCTGAGTTATTAAGGGAGGCTATTGAGGAAGCCGAAGCTATGTTTGATCAYCCGGCGAAGCAATATGCGTTGTTCAAAAAATTCGAGGACAAATTGAATGATAGAGAACTCACTGATATTCCTGATGAGCTAATAAAAAAACCTCATGCAAGAGCCTACTATGGGACTTTTCGCCTGACATTAGGTGATGAATACTTTTCAACCATTAGTGAACACGAACGACAAAATTTAATTGAACTTGCTTTAGAAATAGATAAAGTTGTTGATAACGCTGTATCTGAACATTCATTAAACCCTCAAAGTATTGAGGCAAGCATTACAAAAGACTTATTACCAAAATTATTTAAGCCCATGGGTATGGACAAAGCCAAAATTGTTATTGAAAAGGTTATTCATATTACCCGTGTTGGTTTGTCTAACAGAGAGGTGGATTAATGAGCGACTACAAAGTTCATTATGGAGAAAACTCCATCGCTTTTTCAGTTATGCACCGTAAGCCTCTTAAAAACAAAGTATCCATTCACGTTCAACCGGATGGCCGAGTCATTATTGACTCGCCACCCAACACCCCCTTACAAAAAATCAAGCAAGCTTTATTAAAGCGAGCACGTTGGGTGAGCCTTCAAATAACAAAAGCAGAAAACCAACAACGCTATGCTCTGCCACGGCTATATGTTAGCGGCGAAACTCATTGGTATTTAGGAAAACGTTATTTATTAAAAGTCATTCCCCTAAAATATCAGGTACCCAGTACAAAACTTAAAAGAGGTTTTCTAACTGTAATTATTCCTGAAAAAAATAAGGAGCTAGTTCAAGAACAACTGGATAACTGGTACTTAAACAAAGCTCAAGAAGTTTTTTCTCGTAAGCTGGAGGCTATCTACCTAGACCTTACCTGGGTTAAACATAAACCTGATTTTCAACTTCGCGCTATGAACAAACAATGGGGAAGCTGCTCGCCGAAAGGGAAAATATCACTTAACCCTCTTTTAGTAAAAGCACCTAGTGAATGTATTGACTATGTTATTTTGCATGAGCTTTGTCATTTGAAACATCACAATCATGGAGAGAAATTCTATCAATTATTAAAGCGGAAATTGCCACAGTGGGAGTCTATAAAATGCAGATTAGATGGGCTTTCAGAGCAAATTCTTAATAAATAAATTATTAGAAATATTATAGCTATAACATTCCATGATATTTATTTAACTCTTTTTGAAACTCTCCAGCAATGTCGGCGGCCAATCCATACCCTGTATCCATCATCCCAGTTTTATATAAATCCATCCACAACCCTAAAGCAGCAGCTTTTCCAAATTTTCCTTCGTCAACTCCTTCAAGATAAGTGCTAACCTTTTCTGCCATTTCTTCCGGATGCCAGCGTTTTCCAAAAAATGAAGTCTCATCAATTCCATATCGACTCATCGACCAACAGATAAACTCCTTGCCTTCAGAATATTTATTTACCTTAGCAGAGCTTACTTTAGCTCCTCGAATATAGACATTACGCTTCCATGCTGATGCAATACATGCCGTTAAGTAGCCTCTGGCTTTCCAATAGGGCATAGGCCATCCAGGACAGAAGTGAGTCCGATATATCGGTCTATCTTCAATCCAACCAATATGCTCTTCAAGCGCAATAAAAGCTTCTCCGGTATCGAGTTTTGAATCTGTAGAAACTAGTACTCCTTCGAGGTGAGAGTCTGGATTTTTATCTTTAATATCTTCAATAAAACGAACAAATTCATCAGGTTTTTTGTAGAAATGACGCAAAGGATAGATTTCATCTTCAGCTCCATCAAGCCATTCCCTCCTGATAGCAAATTTCTCACAAACTGCCTGCAAGATAGATTCATCGAGCTTGGGTAACAACGTTTCCTCATTTTGAACATCCGAAATTAATAATTCATGTCCAAAGAATCTTGGTATTTGATTCCTGTGAACACCATGGCTTTCAAAAATTTGATAAAATCTTGATGCAACACTCTCTTCTTCTTTCTCTTTTTTTGGGGAGAATATATTTTTAGCTTTGCCAGCTAGGGAAAAAAAAGAATTCAGTTCACTAAAAATCATTCAGCATTACCTTAATAAGTGTCCACGGTAACCTTCTGCCAGTATCTTTCATCCTTTCAAAAGATACCCGAGCTTGATCAGCCGATAACAATTCTGCCTCAATCATTTTTCTTACTAGCCAAATTGAGCCCTTGACCTCAACGTCTTCTGTCTCGGCTGCACTCCTTAAGGCTTTGTCACCGGTGAGCAATGTACATTCTTCTTGTCGAGCAAGGGCAAGCGCAAAACAATCATTGCGGCTAGCTTTGATATAGCGCGGAATAAGCTCCATAGCATGTTCCATTGTGTTACTGGAAAGTTCACTTAAACTTAAGCCCAAATCCAGCAGATATTGATGCTCGTCTTCGAGCTCTTCTATGAACAATATATCAGGCGTTGAATATTGATAAGGCAATTGAAACATAAGCTCAATCAATTGCCCCTCTTCCATATCTATAAGGATATTCGCATCACTAATCAGCAGCTGCACTCATTACTCCTAGCTTCCGTTCCTTGTGGAAGCTTGCAAGAGACACGCTCATTAGTTCTGCGGCCTTAGATTCTCCTATGTAGTCTTCCCCTAATGCGCGATATGCCAACTGTTTGAATAGGTAGGTATCTTCCTTTGGATATGGGTCCCCTGGTTCTTTTGTTCGCCAACGCAGTTTATTGAACTTCATATAATACTGCGTTTTTAAGTTCGCGCTGATGACACCACATTGGCCAGCACGCATCAAAATCGCCATCATGCTGATGCCGAACTCATGCTTAAGCATATAAAGTTCTTGAGGTTCTAATGCCTGACGATTTTCCCCCAAGTGTTGATACAGAGAGGTTTTTGGCAATAAGAATGCGCCTGCAAAATGATTGCAGGCTTTTTCTTCATCTATATCATCAGATAAGCGACCATCTAGAACCAGATGACCCAGCTCATGAGCAAGTGTGAAACGCTGACGATCACCAGGTTGATGCACCGAGATAACTATCACAGGAGTAGTATTAATATTTCCGGCTAAACCATCAAATTTCTTATTTGACTCAACCTTTGTACTAATCACCATAACGCCATTAGATTCTAAGGTATCTACCATATCTGGTATTGGGTTAAGTCCCAATTCCCACTCTGAACGCATTTGATCAGCAATCGCTTCTATTTCCTCAGGAGAGGAGATTTTCTTTGCTAAACCTTTTGGTAGAGAAAAATCAGGCACCGGTTTTACAGAGTCTGGGTACAGGTCTAACAACTCTGCCCAGCGCTCTGCTTGCTCCATTACATCACCGGTAATCTGGTTTAATAATTTCTTCGATGCATTAGAACGCTTACGGTATTCAATGCCTTGTAATTCAACTTTCACAGGACGAAAGAAGTACTCGGTGCGAACGCCAAGTGCTTTTGCTAGCTTTAATAAATTGCTAGAAGATGGCATATTAATGCCATGTTCGTACTTTTTAATGGCATTTGCCGAAATCCCGACTTCCTGACCAAGCGCATTCATGGATAAACCGGCAGCCTTCCGAGCACGTATTAAACGTTCTGCAAACATAGAGTCCTCCTCACCAGCCTTCAACAAAGGTTTACAATATCTAATAATTATTAGATATTGTAAACCTTTGTTGAAGGCGTGTCGACCATTCAGGTAACCCTTAAATTATCAATATGTCGATGACATCGACACGTCAGGTTGTTATGTCGATAAAATCTAAAAATGCAGCCATATTAGCGCTGTGGAAGGGGAGTTTAGGTAAAACATGTCTATATTTTATGATTTTATATACATGTTTTCACGTTATGGTTAGAAAAGGCAGCTTCGTAGGTGTCTGTTATCCGTCTAATTGACTGCTAATCTTGCGTCCAATTGCTTGTTTCAAATATCGTACCGTTGGGAAGAGGGGAGATTACCAATGGGTAAGTTAGATCCTAATTTCTCTGAGGATTGGGCTCCAAGCAAGAAGATGGCCATTCCAGATTATTTGCATAATAAAGCCGGCCATCTGTAATCGTATGTAAACGGATGGACAAATGGATGAGTATCTGCGATAGTTAATCGGATGAAAACGGATGTGTAATTGGATAACTGACTAGCTGGATGCCTGTATGGATATTGCAACGCTCAAGGTGAGCAACGCTATTTTGGCCTTAATCTCTGAACTCGATGAGTTCAAAGGTGCTTGGCTGGCTATTGGCCGCATAGCTCCTGAACGGCTTTCAGGCCTTCGCCATGTTGCTACGATTGAAAGCATTGGTTCATCTACCCGTATTGAAGGGGCAAAGCTAACTGACCGTGAGATAGAGAAGCTTTTATCTAATCTCGATGTTCAGTCATTCGCCAGCAGAGATGAGCAGGAAGTCGTCGGTTATGCCTCTGTTATGCAAACGGTCTTTGAGAATTTTCAGGAAATTCCGCTTACCATCAATTACATCAAACAGCTGCATGGAGATCTACTCCGGCATTCAGAGAAAGACAGCCGACATCGTGGGGAATTCAAAACACTTTCTAATAGTGTTGAAGCCTTCACGCCAGAGGGAGAAAGTATCGGGGTGGTTTTTGAGACTGCCACGCCTTTTGATACACCTCGCCTGATGGATGAACTGGTGACATGGGCGGATCAAGCCTTTACTGAAAAGCTGTTGCATCCTTTGCTGATCATTGCCGTATTCACCGTGGTTTTCCTGGAGATACATCCTTTTCAAGATGGTAATGGCAGACTGTCACGAATTCTGACTACTTTACTGCTATTAAAAGCGGACTATAGTTATGTGCCTTATAGTTCATTGGAAAGTGTGATTGAGCAAAATAAAGAAGGCTACTACCTTGCTTTGCGCCAAACTCAGGGCACTATTAGGTCGCAAGAACCTGATTGGCAGCCATGGGTCACTTATTTTTTAAAGTCTTTGAGCAAGCAGAAACAACGCCTTGARAGTAAGATTAAACGCGAGCGTATTATTCTTGGTGATCTTCCTGAACTCTCCGTGCAAATATTAGAAATCGCACGCGAACATGGCAGAGTCACTATTGCCGATACCGCAAAAACCACGGGCATCAGCAAAAGCACTATTAAAGAYCATATGAAATCYTTGCATAAAAACGGGCATYTAGAGCGCCATGGTGCTGGCCGGGGAACTTGGYATTCTTTAAGCTAAATTTTGTGGTGGCAAACTCTATTCTTTCAARCGTAATTGATTTGTTAATTCCAGCTTTTGGGCAGACGTGTGGTTCACCTGCATTTAAGGCTCAATTAACTTCTCAAAAATGACGGTTTATGAGCAAGAAAAGAACAATGTTCTCAAATTTCATGAAATTTGAGAGGTGAATAATTGAGCTTTTGAGAGGGGCAGGGGAATAGGACTCGCGTGGCTAAATGGTCAAATTTTTTTGTAACACTTTAAGTAACATTATTATTTTATAAATTAGAACAAGTTAAATAAATACAAAGAGATAGCGGATAAATTCAAGTCCTCTTCTGGGCACCATATATATATTTTTGGTATTTAGCTTTCCTTTATTTGTTGCTTCAATGGTCTCTAGTCACAGAGGACTATCCAGTTCGCTAGACTGCGTTCGCGTTCAACCGACTAATTTGATAGATTTTGATTTAAGAATTCACTTAAATTGCTTAGCACATCTATGCGGGCTTCGCTGGTATCCTGCCAGTTTAGATTTTCTTCTAACTCTACGTAACTGACATTCTTGTCCAGACCCTCAAGAGCATCAAGCATGCCTTCGCTTTGCGTAACCGGCACCATTAGCGAGTCTGCATAAGCATCTCTGATTCGTTTTTCTAGCATAAATAGAGGGTCAAAATACCCCTCATTATGTATTAGGAGCACATTAGACGTAATATTTTCTACAAAATTTATTGGTGAGATGCTTCTCAAAAATTCGACATCATCTCTGAAATCATTAATACCGATTATATCCTCCCAGTATTCAACTGAGCGATGATTATCACCAATTATTTGTGACTTAAAGTCTAACATTTCAACCAAGTCGCTTACTGCGCTAATTGCGATGACACATTTATAAAGAGTGGGTTCATTTACACCCCCCATTAGTGCTGAATATCCGCCAAATCCTGAACCAACAATACAAATATTGTCTGGATCAGCAATATCTTGATCTATTAAATTCTGTACACCATCAGTTATATCTTGCTGGATTGAGCCTCCCAACTCACCAATACCTGCATTTAAATAAGAGTTGCTGAAGCCAGTAGAGCCTCTGAAATTAGGCTGGAAAACCAGATAGCCTATTCGAGCTAAATACTGAGCAAGCCAATGAAAGCTAAAATCAACATTAGCTTGAGGGCCTTCATGAGGAAAAACAATCAAAGGTAAGCTGCTTCTAGTTTCAATATTTTGGGGCCAGGTCAGTAAGCCATGAATAAACATTTCGTCTTTACTCAGGTATTCAAAAATTTCTATCTCGGCCACCTGATCAGGTGTTAAAGAAGGATAAGATGACGCTAAAAAAGTTATAGAATTATTTGTTCTGTCATATAAATAGTAGGTTCCGGAGTTTTCGTTGCCGGAAGTGAACAGAACTATTTTACTGAAGCCATCAGCCCAGCTAACCAATGACACAGAGTTTTCAGGAAATAATGATTGAGCTTCTTGTATATTTCTATCCAGTTCCTGGTCAAAGAATTCATAGCTTGGCCTGTATCCGGCATATTCAACACCATGGACTATTCTTCGGTTGTCTACAATTGCTTTATTGATATCAGTGCCATTTCGAACAAATATATTTTCAGATATCTCCCCAGATAAAGAGAGCTGAATAAGCATGGTATCGCCGGAATCGGTAGTTTCATCAATGGCATAAATTAAACTTCGAGATGTATCCGTTCCGACAACTTTAAAAGGCACTACATCGATATTTTCTTCATAAAGTAGAGTTTCATTTCCGTCTTCATAAAGCCAAATTTGATAAAAATCCTCGGCAACATTATTTAATGGATCTTCTTCATTTGATAAATCTTCCCTGATAAAAGCTTTGCCATTAGAATAAACTTGCCAATCAATTGTATTTGAATTACCCAGCTCTTCCGCTCGGCTTCTTCCAGATCGAAAACTAAAAGTTTCAAGCTTATTTATATTGTCTGAGTCACGAGACCTTCTTTCAAAAATAGGGATAGAAATTGAATTGTTACCTTCATGAACTGATATAAAGCTTCCAGAATTGCTGACAAAATGTGGGGTATACCAATATTGCTCAGATCCGGGGGTAAGAATATCGTAACTATTTCTTTCTATATCCACTAAATAAGAGTTGCGTGCTATCCCGTAATCACCTCTTGCATGCCCTTCAGTGGCAAAGAGGCTGTCAATAAATAAATTGAGGATAGGAACAGATTTTTTGGTATAAATAAGCACATGTGTGTTACCAGTAAAATCCACCGCAACTGCATTTTCTTTTGTGAAATCCATCGCTAAAGCTGGTCCAGTTTCTAAATTTACAACCATCAACATTATTTGATTAGGATCGTTTTTTATATATGCGAGTTTTGTGCCGTCAGGTGAAATAACCAGAGAGGTGATTTCAGGCAAACGAGCATAGTCTTCTAAAATAGGTTGAGCATTAATTGAAAGAGGCATTAAAGAGAATAATGCTAAGGTAAATATAAGAAGTTTTATTTTCATTGCTCAGTTCCTTGTGATAGTTATAATTTTCCGTATTGGAATGAACATATTTTTAATGTGCTCATCAGGCATCACTGTAATATTTCACTCGTATTTTTTTTATACAATAATGTCAGCCAAATACTATTCCAGAGGGCAGTTGCTAGGAATGAACCTATCACAAATTCCTGTATATAGCCTTATTGGTAAATTATAAAAGTAAAGCAATAATTATTCTGAGTCATTGAAACCTTTTATCTCCACATTGAACTCTTCATCAACCGTCCCATATGACCAGTCAATGTGTATAAATTCTGGGTATCCAAGTTGTGGATTATATCTGGCATATATTGAATCAGCCCGGTCGTAAGCATCAGTGAGAATTGAAAATAGGACTTTCATAGTTAAAGGACGATCAGGCTCTTTAAATTTTTCGTAATATTCATCGCTCTGTCCGAATATCGGTGATACTACCGAAGCTCCATCGATAGTAGAAACTTTATAAGGCTGCAGGTCTTCAGGGAATCCAAATCAAGATGGGTATACGTCATATGAATAATCTCTGGGAAGGTTAGAGGTCCATATTGAAAAGTTCGCATCCAACTCATTATCTATGGTTGGAGGGATAAGTAAGAAGCTGTAGCCCATGAAAGCTAGCAGTAAGACTATTGTCAGCCCAACCATCAAGTTATTTACGATTTCAAGAAAGTTTTGGTTATTAGCTGGTTCTGTCTTCATGGCCTAATCCCTTAAGGCAATGTAATCAATAAGTAGTAAGATGCATGGGTTGTGACGATCGATACAACCAGAAAATCTAACTAGTTAATATAAAAAACTAAGAAATAACAGGGTTTGAATCAGTTGGTCTAAGGTCCGCTTTGGATCTTGATTTCAACTGATCGACGCAACACTTTACTCTTATAACAAAAAGATGGAGTGTTGACCATGAGTTATAGAACGCGAATAAAGTATGCCCCCCCCTTATCAAGGGCTATGGTTGCCCCTCCATTCCTTCGAAGAACTAAACGACCCTTTGGGCAATCATCGATGCGAAACGGCCACTAATGGGGATACCATTCTCATCAAGGCGATGTAAGCTTCCAAAATCTTCATTGTATTCTAGGATGGCCCAGGAATTATCCAAGTAGAAATCACGCAGTTCATTTGTTTCCAGAGTAAAAGTAAAATGCGATGGCCATGCCATGCCTGGTGTTTTCATGGGGCAAACAATGGAATGCAGGCCGCCTATGCTTGTGTGCTCTTGTGCAAGCTTGAGCAAGGGCCATACTTTGTCTTTTGCTAAAAACTGTAGGACGACATTCAATAATATGACATCAAACTGCTTTTCGATATAAACCTGCTCCAAATCCATTTGTTCAACTTGAATATTATCGATGGCTTCTTCTGCAATAATATTAGTTAAAGCACCAAGTTGCTCCGGGTCAATATCTGTGGAGAATATTTGATGAGAAAACTGGGAAAGGTAAAGACTATTACGACCACGGCCACAACCCAAATCCAAAATCTCCAAAATTTTTGCAGAGTCGAATATCGTTTTCAGATATAGGTCATTTAGCTTCACCACATTCGAATGAGGCTTGGTAAGTTTGTAATTTTTGTGAAAAAATGAATGTGGATGACAGTAGAAATTAATACAGCCTTCAATTTTTTCAGTTTCTCCAATTAAACGATGCCAGCTTGCCGGGGGAACAATAAATGGAATGTTTTCCTTAACATTTTCCTGCAGGTTAACTTGGTCCTGTTTTCCCAGAAATTCAAACCTTGCATGACCAGAGCTAAGAATAATTTCACCCCAGGTGCCTATTTTAGTGTTATGCCTGCCACTCAAAAACTTCAAAACTTTTGGTGTCAGCTTAAGGGTTTTATATTTTAAAAAAGTATTGGGTAATTTTCGAATATTTTCCATTAGGTAAGTATAAAAGAATTATGGCTTTGACACTGATTTATTG
Organism: SAR86 cluster bacterium; assembly: GCA_002746215.1. Taxonomy (GTDB): domain Bacteria; phylum Pseudomonadota; class Gammaproteobacteria; order Pseudomonadales; family Pseudohongiellaceae; genus UBA5109. The sequence goes on along the minus strand of NVWI01000001.1, from coordinate 2,734 downwards.
TTTGGGTCACTAAGTCTCTAATTAAAATACTGGCTTTAACTGAGGCATAGCCAAAGCTAGTTCTTCGTTTCGATGTATGAACTAAAGAAAGCCTTTGAGCTGAGAGGGCTTTAATTTAAAAGCACCAGCAGGCAGCCGACACAGATGCTTAACGCCTGTTTCCAGGTGAATGCAATAATTCCTAGCTTTATTCGCAGTGATAAAATACAAAAGTAAGGCAGGTATAGCCATCATTATGCTCAATTCAAAAGCTAACATTTGCTGGCTAAGAATTGAGAAACTGTCTGATGTGCTTGGTTTGAGATAATGATAATTACTGATAATTCTTCCGGTGCTTATCAATAAACCAATGCAGGGGGATAGTAAAGTAAATACCAATGCAGCACTCAGCCAGGATTGTATTTGGTCTCTATTTAGCCGGGATAATGAAAACAGCTTATTGTTCCTGACTTCTCCAAGAGGTGTAGAGATGGCAATTTCCAAGAGCTTCTTCACCAAGCCCGGACTGCATGCCTGGGCTTTCAATAAGCAATTTTTTCTTGCTACGGGGCAGGGAATCGCCATAAGCGGGCATATTTTTTCTGAGATCTCTATCTTAGGATTTGGCAGGAACAAGGACAACTGAATCAAGATAGTAAAGGCTAGCAGGAAGCCAATACTAGCAATCATAATGATCAATATGGCCCAGAAGTCAGGGGTAAAAAAATAAGCCTGCAAGGTCATTAATCTCTCCGAAAAATAAAATTAGCGGCGCTACTCAAGAGAATGAACCCCGCAATTCATTTGTGTTATTAGATAAATATGTAGTAACTCTTATTGGTATAGGTGACATGCCTTTATCGCTTTGATTACGCTCCGCTGAGCATACGGTGACTACATTTTCTTTAAAATCGAGCGTTGGTTTATGTGAAGAATTAAACATTTTTATAGCTCCTTTTGTTAATGAAAAATGTCAAGGTCTGGACTAGTAAGCCCAGCATGTCCCTGCTTGCCGCGTAATAAATTTTTCGACTCTGTTAAGGTTTTTTCCAGGTAAGAGATTCTCTTGGCGTGGCTGGTTTTCTGATCGGCAAGTTTTGCCCAGTGCAGCAATAACTTCTCGCTGGATGACTTCATAATTGTTGACTTGCATTCCGGATGTGTCTGTAAATAGCCAAAATGTTGGCTAATAATTCCAGCAATTTTAGGGTCGGAATTGCCCGAATAGCGCGACATTAAGTAAAATAGAGTGGAAATGATGACGTCCATATCTGGCAGTTTGTGATCGGACATAATATTAACCCTTGCAATACCTTTCCTTAATGATAATAATAATCATTATCATTTGCAAATAGATTATTTCTTAAAGGTTGGTTTTATTATGTGTTTTGAGCGTGAATTTCAATGAAAGGCTGTGACAAATGGACTGAGGTGCTAATAAGGGGAAATACCGAATACTCACTGAATTATTACGGTAACGCGATTCTCTTATTTCAACAGGCTCTTGATCTTGCGAGGTTTAAATTTAACCTGACGGCCAAGTTGTCTTATGATCGTGCCATATCTCAGGTTGTGATTTGCCATTTCAGTTTAGCGGATTGTTATATTGCTATTGATCAAATAGAAAGGGCTGCTGACTTCTATATTTTGGCGCAAAAATTTCTTCTGCAAATCCCGGAAAACTCAACTATTGAGGTTAATATCGTAAATAATGCCACTCAACATGCTGTACATCATGTGAATGATATGTGGCTGGAATTCATCAGAAAATATCGTGAAAATATTAGTTACGATCATTTAAAACAGTTTTATAAACAGAACACTTTATTACACAGTCAAAAAGAGAAGCTTTGTATTTATCATTGATTAGTTATTCTGAATGGCTAATCAATGGAATATCGTGTGTTCCTGACGTGGCTTAATAGATTCGGACACCCCAGTTAAGAGATAATAACTTAACTGGAGAAAAAGTATGACCGCAAGAAAGAAATACTCACAAGAATTTAAACTGGATGCCATTAGTTTGGTGCTTGATCAATATTATAGCCGAGCAGAAGCCGCTAGAAGCTTGGGACTTAATCAGAATTTATTAGGTCGCTGGGTCAAAGAACATAAGGCCGATGATGCTCAAGCCTTTAGAGGAAATGGAAAACTCACCCCCGAACAGAATGAGCTACGAGATTTAAGAATCCGAGTCAAACGCCTTGAAATGGAGAAAGACATTCTAAAAAAGGCGACGGTCTTCTTTGCCAAGGAAACGAAGTGAAATATTCATTTATCCAACAGCATAAGAAGACCTGGCCAATTAATGTGATGTGTAAGGTGCTCGAAGTAAAGCGCAGCAGTTACTACAGCTTTCAACAGCGCCATCAAGATAAGCCCATGGACCCAAGTTATGAGGAAATGATTGACTGGATAAAGCAGATTGATCAATCCAGTGACCACACCTACGGCGGTAGACGAATGAGAGTAGCCTTAAATATTCTTGGCTATCGTGTTGGCCTTATGAAAACCAAAAGATTGATGAGAGAAGCTGGCGTACAAGTGAAACGTAAAAGAAAATACAAAGTGACTACGAACAGTAATCACAAGCTTTCCCTGTATGATAACTTGCTGGAAAGAAAGTTTGATGTTGGCCAGTCTGATCAAGTCTATGCCTCTGACGTGACTTATATCTGGACTCAGGAAGGCTGGCTTTACCTAGCGGTGGTGATTGATCTTTATTCCCGCAAGGTGGTGGGCTGGAGCATGAGTT
>NVWI01000011.1 GCA_002746215.1 SAR86 cluster bacterium | reverse complement strand
GACAGCGAAGGCATTCTTATTTGGGCTATCTCAGCCCTGTGGAATTTGAAAGGCTCTATGCCTCTCAATAAATTAGTCCGTTATTTTGGGGGAAGCTCAGTCCCCGATTACTCGGCTATCGTAATAACTGTCGCTGTGCAGGAAGTTGCTTGCATCAAAGACGCGGGTGCGGAAAAGGAGTTTTTACTCTGACCCCAAATATTACTCTGACCCCAAATATTCAAATATCAATGTAATCTGACTGCTTTTTAAAAAAAGTCTTGCCAATTTATAGTCGGAACTCGTTTGGACGCGTGGACGGGACATTTCAAGGCCTAAACCGTGGTCTGACCCCGATTACTTTCGTGCAGGAAGTTGCTTGCATCAAAGGCGCGGGTACGGAAAAGGAGTTTTTACTCTGACCCCAAATATTTTGACTGCTTTTTAAAAAAAGTCTTGCCAATTTATAGTCGGAACTCGTTTGGACGCGTGGACGGGACACCTAGAGAATTCCTACACGCCTTCTTCTTTTTGCTTCGTAATAATTTGTATTAATAATAAAGTCTACCGTACCTTCTTCAAATATTACTCCTTCTTCTTTAAATATTTCATAATCAAAGCTGATATTATAATTCTCATAAGAAGGTATATTTGGATTCGTACTAAATCCTAGAAAAATTTTCGCATCTAATAAGCTCCCAAGATTTTCTGATCTAAAGTAATCTATCAATAGACTTTCAAAATAAACAGATTCTTCAGTATCGATAGATTTAATGTTTACATTAGTGATATCCCCATATTGTACATTTGGCTCATTTAATTGGTACTGAATGCTCAAAGAGTATGGGGCTCTCCACTCTTCAATTGCTACTCCATCAACATTTACCAAATGTGCTGTAGGCTCTAATCTAACTATGAATTTAGCCATATCTGTTTCTAAAGTAATGTACTCATATTCAAAGTATTTATTTTCTGCTGCCATACAAGAAAAAAGTCCAATTGAAATGATGTTCAATAAGCAAAATTTATTAAACCTTTTTATATTATCACTCATATTCATATTCATCTTCATCTTCATCTTCAAAAAATATTCTCTTAGGTGATTCAAGAGTTCTAAACACTCTTTGGAAAATATTACTTGAGTCATTGGGGCTGTTTCCAAATAAGAAATAAGGTATCACATCTTTAACAAGGTGACCTGGCTTAGTTTTTCCATAGTTAAAAGAAGCTGCATTTTCTGGTTGATCCCGTATAATCCTACGATCTGATCCAATAATTATTTCAGTTCCAGCTAAGTTTCCACTATTTATAGTTAAACGCTGATTTCCTTCGTTACCAGAGCCTTGATCATGGAAAACCTTACTGTGATGTTCTGAACGTTCGAAACCAACACCACTTTCTACATTCGCACTTAAATGTGTCTCATCTGACAGTCCTAAGGTATTCAAATTTCTTTCATTTATTTCGCTCCTTTCATAATGATCTGGAAATAAAGTGTTAGCAAGAAATGTACGAATACTCCTGAAAATTCCTCCTCCGGTTTCATATCCTACTACTGAATCATTTCCAATGAATACTGTCGTAGTTGTAGCCCCAGTATCTGAAGCCACATCATTAGCCCCAGCACCTTTAGTTAGGTTTGCACTTAGCTTAATCTCATTATTAGCAACTATTTCTACTTCAACTGTGGGTTTAACCTCAGGTTTCCAATCCATCCCATTCCAGTCAAAGTCCCAGGAGCCATTACCTGCACTAGCCCAAGAGAACCCAGAAAAACGACGCACTTGAGAAGCGGTAGCTGCATCAATATAATACCCCGTCGGATCCGTATACTTAAGCGGATTATTCATCACATAACTATACCGATTAAAGTTCTGGCTGTTCATCGGATCCTGCAACATCGGATCAGGTGAAGCCATTCTGCCCAGTTGCGGATCAAAAATACGCCCATTCATATGGATGATATTCACATCATCTAAATGCTCATGGCCGGTATAGCCGCGCACTTCTGTAGGTGTGGCTGCTGCGCCGATCCAGTCAATCGCATCACGTCGCTTGCCAAACACGTCATAAGCCATCCATTCGATATTATTGGTACCACTGGCACCATCAACTATCGCCGTAATAGACCCTAAATGATCTCGATGCAGATAACGGTTTTCAACACTGCCTGAACCGGTATCTTCATCATCCAACACAATGGCAATCACCGAGCCATTCACATAGACATTTAACTTATGGTCTTCTGCCCCGCCGTTGTATTCGGTTCTTGTATACAGGCTTTCAACATAAATAGTGACATCATCACCACTGCCGTCATTGGCGGTGTGCTGGTACCGTGCTCTATCCGGCCCATATTCAAACGCATGATCAACGGCGCCCTGGGTGATACTTGCTACTTTGTCATAAGAATTCCAGGTCATGGTGCGGCTGTTACCCCCAGCATCACCGGTTAACAGATTACCATTGGTGTCATAGCTAAAGTTCTGCGTAGTCGTCCCATCATTCAGGCTSGTCAAGGCATGCGTACCGGCATTACCGGTCATCGCATAGCTCATAGAGCTAGACGTCAATGTGGTGATATCGCTCTTATGTGTCAAAGAGCCCAGATCGTCATAATCGAAGTCAGTAACATCAACCGCGTCAACACCGTTATTTACACTGGCACTGGTCAGCCTATTAAAGTCATCATAGGTGAAGGTTTCACTGACAGCCCTTAACAGGTCTGAACGCATGCTCATGTTGCCCAAGGCATCATAGCTGTACACCAGGTTCTGGATGTCTTCAGTACCACTGTTATCACGTGCRGCATTGGTGCCGACTAATCTGCCGGTACCSGGGATRTARGTACGRCTGGTCAGTGAGGTATCACCTAAGTAATTCTCTTCRATCTGMCCCATYTCATTCACATCAGTGGTTTGATACARSACYTCAGASGTGGCRGCATCTTCWACCCGTTCCAGATAACCGCGTGGGTTGTAGACATAGTCCACCGCAAAGGCGGTGCTGTAACTTGGGGTGACTGGATAGGTGACTGTGGCCAGACGACCAAGGTCATCATAGTCACGGCTGGTGACGAAGGTTTCTGCACCAATGGTGGTGGCAACGTCAGTCATCCTGCCGCCTATTGCGCTGTCGTAATAATACGCACGGTCAAAGGTGACGATGCTATTTTCATCCGTGATGGTTTCTGAAGTTAAGCGACCAATGCCCACACCAGACACATAGGTGTCATCATATTCATAGGCGGTGGTGATCACATCGCTCAAATCATCCGTTGGATCTGTGCGTTCGATCAAACGTGACAACTTGTCATAAGCCATTTCACGATAGAGACTAGAACTATAGGCTCTAAGGCGGGGTGTTTGTTCCTGAATGACTTCACTGACACTGTTGTACACCGTGTCGATTAAACCTAAATCAGGATCGTTCATTTCAAGGCGACGGCCCAGACGGTCATAGTCATAGGTCGCCACTGTTTTAGCAATTTCAGACGAGCCGCCGCCTAAGGTGTATTTCGAGGTTCGTTCAAGATTACCCACAACAGAGTAGTCAAACTGGGTGATGGCCAGACCACCGCTGCTGTCATCTATTTCATAGGAGCGGATGGTTTGACCTAAGGCGTTATTGACGATTTCACGCTCACGCCCTGCGGCATCGGTGGTGGTTACACCCAGATCATTAAAGACCACACTGCTGTCCAAGGTAGGATCAGCCGCAGCCAAACCGACATTACGTGCTAACACATCATAGCTGGGGGTATTCCAGCGTGGGGTGTTGCCGGCAAAATAAGGCTCGGAGGATTTCAACACACGACCACGGCTATCGTAATAAAAGGCGCGGGTACGGAAAAGGAGTTTTTACTCTGACCCTAAATATCCTCCTCCCGGAGCCGCTTGTTCTCTGCACGAAGAACGCTCTCTTCATTAGCTGTCTTGCTTGTATTTTGGCGACTACCTTTACCAGGAAACGCAGAACCACCGTGACGCTCAATCTCTTCTTGCCAACGGTACAGTTTGTTACGTGCTACACCAAGATCACGGGCTAACTGACTAGCTTGTTTGTCACCTTGCTCCAGCAAGCGCACGGCTTCTCGCTTAAAATCTGGGCTAAAACTTTGTCTTTTTTGGGTCGACATATTCACGCTCCTTTGGGACTATTGTCCCCGTTAAAGAGTGTGCGTCAAACTGAGGTAGGTTTACTCTGACCCCTTTGATTTTAATTTATTTAACCTTGGACGTCATTTAGTTTCAGCAAAGAATTATCGATATTTTAGATTGCGCGCCTTTGCGTCTTGGGAAAAGGCAGTGGCTATTTAAAATTGAAAAATGATAGTGTTTTTCGAATTAGGAAGTTAACTTGTCAATACCAAAACAAGTACACCCAGCAACATAAGAATCTTATTCTTCATAGAATCAAGTTACCTGCCCCCTTGATTTTGACTCAAGCATCAGCGTGTGTGCCTTCCTCCATTTTCTGAGAGTTATCATATAAGAATTGCCAGTTGCGCAGCGAATATCTCATCCAAAACAAGTATGTAGTTGGACCTAAAAACAAAGGAATTCCCCAAAAAATATTATCAACGAACTCTAAAGCAACCCTCAAAGAGAGGCATGTAACAAATATTACTAAGTACAGGTTTTCGAAACCCTGAACATATTTCCGACATAACTGAGTAGGCCTGCTTAAGAAAAAGTCATATATTGAAAAAACTAAAAATATAATAGTGATCGGAACACTACTAAACACTAACAACGGAGAAAATGGAGCAATAGTCATATTTGCTCCACTTAGTATCCTACCTTTCAGGAATTCGAGATCATCTTCTTCTATCTCAAGTTTAAGATTATGGCGCATTTTTTTCAGCCTCTCCCATCATCCAGCTAGATACTGTATCAATTGACTCCCACACCCTAATTGTAAAACGCCCAAACTTAGTGTTTTTAACACCAATCCTATCTATTAGTGCGTTAGATGCTTGGTTTTGTCCTGCTGCAGTAACTGAGATTAGATTAGGATTAGTTGCTATTGATAGCACATCAACTCCTAATTGAAATGTTTGTACAGGTACTGTGAGAGGAGTGCCAACTGTCACTACACTTACAGCATCTAATGCCGTCGAAGTATTCATCAAGGCCCCATGAATATCATCACGAACTTGGCCTGACATGACACGATCACCAAAAAATTCTAAAAAGCTCTCACCCTCTTGTCCGCTTCCTTCGATAGCATATGCCCCATCATTATCAACTTCAGCATAATGTTCCTGCGGTATCATTTCTTCTTCAGGCAGAACGGGGTCTGGCTCCCTTACATTAGGCTGAGTTTCTGGAGCCATGGTGCTGGTATCACCACCAGTACTAGCCATCTTATCCGTTTCTCCCGCTGGAGCGCTATCCACAGATGAAGCAGGTGCTGAACCACCATCGTAATTGTAATCAAAAGCATAATGCTCGAAGTCTTGGTTAAACAAAGTAAAGTCAAAATCCCAACTATCAAACCGAGGTATTGGAGTGCCATAAATAACCATTTCAGTTAAATAACCGGTCGGATCTGTATACTTCAACGGATTATTCATCACATAACTATACCGATTATAGTTCTGGCTGTTCATCGGATCTTGCAACATCGGATCAGGCGAGGCCATTCTGGCAAGTTGCGGGTCATAAATACGTCCGTTCATGTGGATGATATTCACATCATCCAAATGCTCATGGCCGGTATAGCCGCGTACTTCTGTGGGAGTAGCTGCAGCGCCAATCCAGTCAATCGCATCTCTGCGTTGTCCGAATACATCATAAGCCATCCATTCGATGTTATTGCTGCCACTGGCACCATCAACAATCGCTGTAATAGACCCTAAGTGATCACGGTGTAAGTAACGGTTTTCAACTGAACTTGTACCGGTATCTTCATCATCCAGTACAATGGCTACAACCGAGCCATTCACATAGACATTTAACTTATGGTCTTCTGCCCCACCGTTGTATTCAGTGCGGGTATAAAGGCTTTCCACATAAATGGTGACATCATCACCACTGCCGTCATTGGCGGTGTGTTGATAACGTGCTCTATCCGGCCCGTATTCAAATTCATGATCAACAGCTCCCTGGGTAATCGTCGCCACTTTGTCATAAGAATTCCAGGTCATGCTACGACTATTACCGCCGGCATCACCCGTTAACAGATTACCGTTGGTGTCATAGCTAAAGTTCTGCGTAGTCGTCCCATCATTCAGGCTAGTCAAGGCATGCGTACCGGCATTGCCGGTCATGGCATAACTCATGGAGCTTGACGTCAATGTGGTGATATCGCTCTTATGTGTCAAAGAACCCAGATCATCATAGTCGAAGTCAGTAACATCAACCGCGTCAACACCATTATCCACGCTGGTACTGGTCAGACGATTAAAGTCATCATAGGTGAAGGTTTCACTGACGGCTCTTAACAAGTCTGAACGCATGCTCATGTTGCCTAAGGCATCATAGCTGTACACCAGGTTCTGGATGTCTTCGATACCACTGTTATCACGTGCGGCATTGGTGCCGATCAATCTGCCGGTACCGGGGATATAGGTACGGCTGGTCAGTGAGGTATCACCTAAGTAATTCTCTTCAATCTGCCCCATTTCATTCACATCAGTGGTTTGATACAGCACTTCAGCAGTGGCCGCATCTTCCACACGTTCCAGATAACCACGTGGGTTATACACATAGTCCACCGCAAAGGCAGTACTGTAACTTGGGGTGACCGGATAGGTGACTGTAGCCAGACGGCCAAGATCGTCATAGTCACGGCTGGTAACAAAAGTTTCTGCACCAATGGTGGTGGCAACATCAGTCATCCTACCGCCTATTGTGCTGTCGTAGTAATACGCACGATCAAAGGTAACGATGCTATTCTCATCAGTAATGGTTTCAGAGGTCAACTGGCCAATGCCCACACCAGACACATAGGTGTCGTCATATTCATAAGCCGTGGTAATCACATCGCTCAAATCATCAGTCGGATCAGTGCGTTCGATCAAGCGTGACAACTTGTCATAAGCCATTTCACGATAGAGACTCGAGCTATAGGCTCTAAGACGCGGGGTTTGTTCCTGAATCACTTCACCAACACTGTTATACACCGTGTCAATTAAACCTAAATCAGGATCGTTCATTTCAAGGCGACGACCCAAACGGTCATAGCTATAAGTCGCTACCGTTTTGGCTATTTCCGAGGAGCCACCACCCAAAGTGTATTTCGAGGTTCGTTCAAGATTGCCAACAACAGAGTAGTCAAACTGGGTAATCGCCAAGCCACCACTGCTGTCATCTATCTCATACGAACGGATGGTTTGACCCAGCGCATTATTCACAATCTCACGCTCACGGCCTGCAGCATCAGTGGTCGTCACACCGAGGTCATTGAAAACCACACTGCTGTCCAAAGTGGGGTCAGCTGCTGCCAGACCGACATTACGCGCTAACACATCATAGCTGGGGGTATTCCAGCGCGGAGTGTTGCCAGTAAAATATGGCTCGGATGATTTAAGCACCCGACCACGGCTATCGTAATAACTGTCGCTGTGCAGGAAGTTGCTTGCATCAAAGGCGCGCGTACGCGTACGGATGGTGCGACCAAAGCTGTCCATATAGATTCTGCTTGGTGCAAACTGATCTGAAGTTGTGCCATTAGTGACAATACTTTCGACCATGATTGCCGCTTCACTTCTGTCGCCAATACCTGTGGCACTACCGCCCACTTTACGGTACTCACGCGACTCAATGGTGCCGTCAGGACGGGTTTCAGTCAGCAAACGACCAAACACATCATAAGTACGCGTAGTGACATCAAAGGTGCCACTGTTCGGCCCATCAATTTCAGTCACTAAGCCAAATAGCTCATCATACTCAAAGGTCGAGGCGTGACTTAAAGCATTGGTGATAGTAGTCGGGAAACGACCACGGCTGTCATACACCACCGATTCAACACGCGTCGCTGCGCCGCCTTCTGAGGGCGTAACAGTTTCTGAACTACGGTTACCAAAGTCATCGTAGGCATAAGCAGTTGTCAGCTTGATTGGCGCACTTTGATTCGGTTCTCTGACCGTTGTCGCCAGCTGATTAAGACTGTTATAGGTATAACTTTGTTCACGATCTGTCGCCGTATCGCCCACACTGTCATCAAACTGCTTAACAATTTGATGGGTTAACTGGCCGATAAACCAGTTAGTCGTATCGTGGTTGTAGGTACGTGTGCTTTCAACTTCATGCGTAGCATCACTGTTGGTATGGTCGGTCGTCAGCACTGACGTAATTGTTGCTCGACCATAAGTATCACAGGCCGTACCGGTATCATTCGGGTCATTATCGGAGAAGGTCGTCACCAATAATCCACTGGTACCGCCTGCACCGTCCAGATCGTATTGTTTAGTCTGACGGGTATCCACACAGACATAGCCGATATCAGGACCGGAGGTTTGGGTGACGCCATCAAGCGAGGCATAGGTGATCAGGGATTCACTCATCAACTGCTCGTCGTTGAAGGTGCCATCATCATTGACATCGGTGATATAAGTTGCTGATTCAAGCACACGGCCAATCGTTGGATAAGTTTGACTGTACGTTGTTACTGAGCGAGTTTTCTGATTGATATTTTCGACTTCAACTGCTTTAAAGCCCAATGAACCACGACCGCCGCGTTCGAACTTAAAGCCGGTGTAAGTATAGTTCTGCACCGCATCACCACCTATACCGTTAGGTTGTGTCACTTGTGACACAACATGCGAAGCAGTAGCAATATCCAATTGCGGATACGTCGCATCGGACAACAGGGTATGCACAGAGGTATCCGTGGTCGGTTTGTATGCAATCTCGGTGGCATTGCCTAAACCATCGGTAACAGAGGTCATCAAATGAATCGGCTGGCTCATGTTAATGCCGACGCNGACATCGCCGTTAGATTCCAGCATGGCAATATCGATTTTACCGTCACCGTCAATATCAGCAAAATGGAATTGCCCCGTTGTGCTGGTGAATATGGGGCCATCCCAAACCACCGCAGCGGAAGCATAGCCAGTGCCTTTGGACATCAACACAGAATATTCACCATCAGTACCGCCCACATCATCAGCGGTAATAAAATCAGCCAGACCATCACCATTCATATCATGGAAAGCCTGCATATCGCTGGTGCCAACTGCCACTCCCGTCCAGGCTGAGTTAACAAACGCAGCGCCTGTCCAAAGCGACACATATTGTGTCGTGCCTGAAGATGGCACAGTGACATAATCACGATAACCATCACCGTTCATATCCACCCAGTGACCATCAATGTCATGACTGCTGTGGATAGTATAAGAAGAACCGCTAGCAAAAGTAGTACCGCTGTTCAAATAAATCGTATTGCTATTAGCGCTGGTATCGGTCACTACGATATCGATCAGGCCATCTTTGTCCATATCCTGAAAACTAAAGGACTGGGTTGAGCTAGCAATAATTGTTGTTAAATTTGGTCCAGACCAACTTTGATCAGAACTATAAGCCGTACCTGTTGAAATATTTACCGAGTAACTGGTGCCCGTGCTGGTGAGATAATCACTGCGTCCATCACCATCAAGGTCAAGTATGAAACTATGATCCCCAGGTGTTGCCCCGTTCCATGAAGCCGCTGTTGTATAGCCTGTACCCGTTGAAATCGACACATATTGCGTACCATCGGTATCAATAGTCACATAATCAGCAAGACCATCACCGTTCATGTCACCCAGAGATTCAAAGTCTTTCGACCCAATTGCATGTGCAGTCCAGTTGTTGGTACTAAAGGTACTGCTGCTGGACAGTGAAACAACGTGCGTAGCAGAGGTATCCGCACTGGATATGTAATCGGCCAGGCCATCACCGTCCATATCTGCCCATTGGTTCAAACTATGCGTCGTAGAAACACCATGACCTGACCAGGTGCTAACCGTGAAGTCATCATCAGCTGTCTGCCAGTCAAAAGTGGTGGCGTCACCACAAGTGCCACTTGTCGTCGGTGCACACAGTTGCACTTTGGTTAAACGCGCCATGCCAGCATCTGGCACAGTCAATCCTTCGTTATAAGTCAGTGCATATTGGCGTACATCACTCCAGGTGGATTCACCATCCTTCATGACCTGTACACTGATTTTATCCAGACGTTCCTGTGTCTCAGATTTTGATCCGGCATGATAACGCGCAATCACATTAGAAAAAGCACTGTAATCAAACACGACTTTGCCATATGCATTTATACTTTCAGTGGCATTGCTACCGTATTCAATTGAAGAAACACGCACATCGGCATGATTGGTTTCTTCATCATAATTAATCACATAAGCATTATCGTTATTATCGGTATAAGACACCAACAACCAGCGTGAAACCTGTCCACTATTAGCCCCTTCGCCTTCGAGCTTGCCGTTAGTACCGCCATAGTATTGAACGCTACCATTTTGGCTCCATACCCTGAATTCGGCTGGCGCATTACCCGCTGTGCCGTAAGAACGAATACGCTGGAAGCCATCTAATTCAGTGCGATATTCTGTATAAGCACCGTTACTATCTGTGCCTGTACCCGTTGGCACCAAGCGACGACCATTCAAGCAGAAGGCATCATCGGTGGAATAATCCACTGCGTGAGATTCGCTGTCTTGTGTCTGCGTCAGGCTACAACGTGCAACAGAGCCTCCTAACCCCGCAACAGACCAGCCTCGACCCACTATGCCGCCACCTCCGTGACTGTTGTAAACCAGGGATAATGAAGGCGTAATACCAGAAGTGCCCGGTGATAACTCAAGCGGGATGCTGTAAGTAGCCGCACCGGAAGCGGCAACTGCAAAGCTGCCCGACAAACTGCCGTTAAAGTCAGCGGTTAAACCGGTATAAGTATCTGTAGCACTGCCACCAGTCAGGCTAGGTGTCGTTGTGACTGTCTCCGCAATACTGACAATCGTCGTAATCGCATTACTCCAGCCGCTGCAATCATCACCAGCACCAGCGCCGTCGTTACACGCTCTAACCCGTATCTGGACTTCACCATTGGAATAACCGGTTATTTCATAATAAGAGTTACTTGAACCAGTACCAATAACGTCAACGTCCCCATCAACCGTTGTTTCAATGTCATACCAGGCAACCGAACCATTAGCATCAGTCCAGTTCAGTGCAATATCACCATCTATGCTGCCATAATATTCATCCAGTACCACACCATCAGGAGACGGGAAGTCTACGAATACACTCTCAGTGCTACTCCAGGCACCACAACCGGCGGCATTACAGCCGCGCATCTGGTAGCCATAGGTATCAATTTCGGCTTTTGTAAGATTTGCAGCCAATGCCGCACTGTCCTGAATTTCAGAGAAAGCGCCAGCCCCAATTTTCTCTTGCAATTCATAGCTTGTGGAGGCGCTAATCACAGGCCAACTTAAATCAAATTCACCAAATTCATCTGGTGTAGTCGCCGAAATACTTCCAGCTGCACCCGGTGCAAAAACCACCACAACCGTTTCACTTTGTGACCAGGCACCGTTGCCTACAGCACTAACGGCTCTGACCTGAAAATCCCAAGTGCCAACTGTTAATCCATCGATGCTCGCTTCAGAAGCTGCCCCTGTATTTGTTGCAGCTGACCAAGCACCTGCATCAACACGTTGTTGGTATTCATAAGAGGTCGCACCGGTTGAAGCAGTCCAGTCCAAAGTAAATCCACCACTGAAATTAGGCGTACTCGGCGTAGTTGTCGTTGGAACAGATGGAGTAGTGACAATAACGGTTTTGACAGTTGAATCATTAGGATCACTACAGCCCACTGCATTACATGAAATTACATAGTAATTCCAGGTATCCACTGCCCTTGCGCCACTATAGGAAGTACTTGATGTTGTCGTTAATAATGAATACGAACCTGCACCCTGCTTCTCATAAAGCTTATAGGTGATTGTTCCGTTAGTAGAAGCAGACCAGGAAAGATTTATAGTTCCATCATAATCATTTTCAGAGGAAGCGCCATTAATGGCATAAGGGTTAGGCGAAGATGGGCCCGCTATCGTGACAGTTTTAGTCCCAGACCAAGCACTACACCCTATAGAGTTACAGGCTCTTGCCTGATAATCCCAGGTACCAATGCTGCGCCCAGATAAGGCCGCACTATAACTGCTACCAGTATTGTATGTCGTCCATGAGCCGCTGTTTATTCGCTCACGTAATTCATAATAAGTTTCACCGGCAACATTGCTCCAGCTGACCGTATAACTACCCGTGTAATCAGTTGAGGGGCCCGTTGGCGTACTTGGCGCAGATGGGGCTGTAACCACCACAAAACGCGTTGTAGATGCACTTCCACAGCCTACTGAAGAACAAGCCCTAGCTTGGTAATACCAAGTGCCAGCACTTTTCCCTGAAAGGCTTTTTGCAGAAGTTCCGCCTGTGCTTGACCAACCCGACCAGCTACCAGAATTCTTCTTCTCACGGTACTGAAAAGAAGTGGCTCCAGTTGCACCGGTCCAATCAAAAGTGAACGAGCCATCATAGTCAGGAGTCGTAGGGTTATATGACGTTGGTGTTGAAGGAAGGGATACAACCACTGATCGCGTTGTAGATGCACCACTACAGCCAACAGCAGAACAAGCCCTAGCCTGATAATACCAAGTGCCTGCGCTTTTACCTGAACGGTTTTTGTAACTAGAACCACCTGTACTAGACCAACCAGACCAACCACCAGAATTTAGTTTCTCGCGATATTGGTAATAAGAAGTTCCACTTGAACCGGCCCAATCAAAAGTAAAAGAACCATCATAATCAGTGCTAGGACTAATACCATAAGATGAAGGAGTGTAAGGAGCTCTTACCGTGATTTTTTTCGTATCAACTATAGGAAAAGAGTAATCGCAATACCAAGGGTTACAATTAGATTCAACTGTTATTTGTAAACTGTAATTGTAAACACCGGTTCCTTTAGAGAAACTCCAGGTCCCTCCTGTAGCAAACATATTAGGGCTGTTCCAACTAGCATCACTTGTAACCCACCAACCCAATATTGTGCTTCCTCCAGTAACAACAATACTATAATTTCCATCATAATCAGTTTCTGATGTGCTCCCTGAAATGGCCGCTGCAAATGCCGTTTGAGAAAACAAATAAAGAACGAGCGAAAAAAAAGCTTTTGCTATAAATTGACGAAGTTGCGAAATATTTCCCAATACTATTCCATTCATGTTTCTCTCCAATTGTTATAGCAGCTATTTATTTTTTATAACGAATTCTATTTGTTGTTTATTTTTTATTAATTCAATCTCTTACTAATGATTGCCTTGAAACCACATGATCTGTATCCACTACAAAAATTGCCGCCTCAAAACGAGGTCGCATACAGGGGCTTTCACAACCAGGTATTGCTCCAACATCAGCCAACGTAGATTCACCATGATTTAAAATAAAACCAAAGTCTGTTATGTCAGTATTTTCTTGAAATTGTTTTGCAGAATAATAAAAAAAAGGCTCACGAACATTAGAAATATCAATCAATAGCTGTTGCTCTACCTCAATAACAATGCCATCAATATGTATTTTCATTGCAGTAAGGTTTTTTTCTTCATCCTGATCGAAAACCACCTCAACCGCATTAAATGGAGATGGAAGCACCGCTCCGTAATGATGCATGTCAATATCTACAAACACATTATCAAACTGAGCTTCAGATTGAAGAATTTGAGCTGTTGCAACATGGCTTGTATTCAAATAAACGAAAATTAGTATTACAAAACTTATTATCTTAGACATTACTCTTTTAACTAGCATTGCAATTCCTATATACACCTTGATTTAATTTTCCAAAACATGCAGCCCCCAAAAGAAAGGAAGTGAACTCTGTTGTGAGATGATTTTTTAAAGATAAATAAAGCCGGAAAGACCGAAGCAATATTATTTTAAGAAACGAAAAGAGATATAAACAACGTAACATTAAAATTCCATTTCAAGGAGATCCACCTCTCCTTTTTATTTTCACTTTTTACATTTCTACACCAGCCATTACCAACAAGTCAACAAGTTGTTAATGTTATTTTTAATTTATTTGAATGTTGATTCTATTAAAGTATTAAAGTGATATCACTGATATTTTAACCAACTTTATAAGCTGTGTTTCCTATGCCTATGATTTTTTATACCTTTTATTCTATTTGATATTATTTTGACATTATTGCGTGCCTGTTTATTAAGTATTACCTTAAGGAAATTATTTTACTTACTATCATGCACCAAAATAAAACAAGCCATTAGCAACTGAAAATGAATAAGACAAGAAATATAAAAGGATTTACGTTAGTAGAGCTCTTGGTCGTTCTCGCCATTTTGGCCCTTATCGCTGGAATTGTTGGCCCACAAGTCCTACGCCAATTCAACGGCGCCAAAGCAGATACCGCTCAGTTACAAATCAAAGATTTAAGTGCCAGTCTGGATCTATTCCTTTTAGATATGGGTCGTTACCCCACCACTGAAGAAGGCCTATCAGCTTTAATCATTCAACCTTCTGGGCTTGAAAGCTGGAATGGCCCATACCTACGAAACGCTAGCGTTCCTAAAGATCCTTGGGCTGGTGATTACCTATATCAATTTACCCCCTCTGGCACCTTCGAACAATTCAGTCTCATGTCCTATGGGGCTGACCTGGCAGCAGGGGGTAGCGGTGACAATGCGGACATCACTAATACTCAATAATCCACACCTTTGTAACAACAATAAATCAGTTGTGGGTTACACGCTGATTGAATTGCTAATTTCGTTAGCCGTCATTGCCTTGATAGCTAGTGTCAGCGTGCCTTTTTTTTCGCCGGTTATTAACAGTTACCAAGTAAAAAGTGCTGCTCAAGATATTACAGATTCACTTAAATTATCGCGCCAACAAGCCATGATGGAAAATACGGATACTGTTTTTATACTGAATGTTGAAAGTTTTACTTACCAATCTTCAAACATGCCACAAACATTAACAGTACCTGATGAGACCGACATAAAACTAGTTACTGCTGCTTCTGAGATTATTGATGAAAATATTGGTGGCATTCGTTTTTTTCATGACGGTAGCTCTACTGGCGGCAATATCACGCTGTCGTTCAATAACAAACAATATAATATTAATGTGAATTGGCTGACAGGCCATATTGCAATGACTACTGCCATGAATGATTCTATGAACTAAATAGGGATTATGAACTCGCCAAATAACCAAAAGGGATTTTCGTTGATTGAAATCATCGTTGCTTTCTCCATTGCAGTGATGAGTTTGGCGATGCTTTATAATGTCCAATCAAATGCGGCTCGGGCCAGCATCCTCTATGAAGAATATTCGGTGGCAAACAGAATAGGGAAATCTTTGCTGGCCGAAACTCGTTCATTAATTAGCAATGGCGCAGTAAATTCAGCAGGCTCTTTCGAAAATAAATATTTTTGGGAAGTCAGTTACTCTGATTATTCTCCTTATCCAGCCCCTGAAACTACACAGCCAACTGGGACTCTTGTTCTAAAAAATATCACCGTGGAAATTCAATGGCAATCAATTGACCGTGCACGCTCAATAACAATTAACACATTAAAACCTGACCCCACTCAATTCGAGAGTGTCTTATAACAAATGACAATCTCACTTAAAAGCAAAGCACTCTCTGGTATGACACTGGTTGAAGTACTAATTGCGCTGAGTTTGTTATCGCTCTTGTTAAGCATGCTTTATGGTGCGCTCTATAATATGACACAAGTTTCTCAAGCAGCGGCCGAACGCAACAGTAGATCAGAAGAAATTGATAGCGCGCTACGGTTCATCTTCAATCAACTCTCTCAAATTGTGCCCTTAAGTGAACGCACAGAAGATGGATTATTTATTTTCTTTGAGGGCCGTTCTGATCGCCTAACTTATACGGGAACATTACCTGCACACCGGGGCGGCGGAGGCTTACATTTTATGCAATTAGGTCTTGAAGAAAACCTGCAATCAATCTCGCTCTGGGACAAACAAGCGCGACCTGGTCAGGCAATGAATGAGTCAGCCATTCAAACCACATGGCGACGCAATGACCTACTAGAGCATGTAGAAGCGTTGTCTTTTGAATATTTTGGCGTTGACCAAACCAGTAATAACCCTCGGTGGCATAACATTTGGGAAGGCACTAGTTCACTACCCAGATTAATAAAAGTTCATATTCGTATGCACGAAGGCGGCGCCCTACCCCCCTTCACTGTTGAACTCCACCGACTTAATGTAGCAAGTCAACCGCAATGGGTATGGTGAATATGAGCAATAAGTATCAATCCCAGGGCTATGCTTTAGTCCTTGTTTTATGGCTAATCATCTTGCTAAGTCTGGTAGCGGGCATGAGCTATAACTCTGCACGCGTTCAAATGCGAATAACCAGCCTTTCAAATAATCAGCTTGAAGGAGAAGCAATCGCTGAAGCAGGAACCTGGCTATCCATAAACACTTTATTATCAACATCAAGCAATAATCTTGCTCGTTATAGTAACTACAACGGTAGCCTTCAATATAATCAAACTGGTATATCAATTTCAATTCGTGATCTGGCAAGCTTAATTAACCTTAACAATGCAAATGCTGAATTACTTAAGCTTCTAGTGACACCCTATACAAACTCACCTTCTGAAGCAGAAACACTTGTTCAAAATATTCGAGACTGGATTGATAGTGATAATGATTCACAAAATGGTGCAAATGAAGAACGAATCTACAATGTAGCGGGTCTGGACTATAGCCCAATGAACAAACCTTTTTCTTCTGTTGATGAATTGAGATTAGTCGCGGGCATGTCTGACTCATTGTTCCGAGAAATCGCCCCTTTTCTCACTATTTTTGGGACACATACACAAATTAACAGCCTAAGTTCGGATCCAGCTTTGTTGGATTTACTTAAGACTGCATCGAATGAAAATAATTCACTCCAGCGATATTTGACGACCTTACCAAGCAATTTTTTTATTGTTATCAGCAGCGTCAATATTAATGGCAGCGATTTCAGCAATACAGTAATTATTGAACTTACGGGCAGGCGAAGAGCGGACTCTTATCGAATATTAGCCTGGCAACCTTCTGAATTAATAAGAAAAAATATTTAATCAGCATGGAATATTTAACGCTCACAATAAAAGATAGTTTCCACTGGATACTAAGTGGATTGAGATGGCCGCTATCTGAGAAGTTTCAACAGGCTATTTTCCCAGAGGCGCCAAACGTTATTATTCGTATTAGCGATGAGAATTATGCTTTTTCTATTCCCGAGAGTTTAAAAAGTAATAAGAAATTCACAAAGCTCCCCACTCAAGGTCTGCTTACTAACTTAGCCGAGCTGCTCTCTTCATTATCTACTTTTAACAGTATCAAGATCATTCTGATCATTCCCAGCAACGACGTGTTGATAAAAAACTTGAGCATTCCCAAAGGGGCTACAAAAAATCTCGGCTCAATTGTACGTTTTGAATTAGAGCGAGTTACGCCATTCAACCTTGAACAAATCTATTATGATTACTTTGTTTCAAATAAAAATAGTAACGACGCTAATATCCTCATTACGGCCTGTTTAGTATCCGCCAAAAAATACCAGGACTTAATGGCCTTAAGCAAAAAGCACAAAGCATTGATAAGTTTTGAGGATGAAAAAAATAGTGTTCTAGCCATAAACCTCTCCGCCACAAAGAAAAATTATGTTCAGCCTGACTTTTTACTCCCATTTAAGTTTAAATTATTTCTGTTATTTTTTATAAGCTTATTGGTATTACTGTTCATCCCTCAGATTAAGTACGATGCACTAATTCAAGAGCTGGAAATTGAAATTGCGGACAATCGTAGTGAGGCTCTTTCCCTCAGAGAGGGCATGTTGTCATTTAGTAATCAGAATGACAGGGGTGCATTTCTTTTAAATTATCGTAATAATTACTTTTCACCCCTTAATTTGCTTAAAGACCTTAGCCAAACGTTGCCAGAACACACCTGGCTCAGAACCTTATCTACATCAGTGCAATTCACACAAATTCAGGGGGAATCGCCTTCTGCCGCTGAAACTTTAGCGCTGATTGAAAATAGCCCTTATTTAGAAAATGCAGAGTTCTCTTCACCGGTAACAAATGTTACAGGTAGCGATAAGGAAGAGTTTCATATCATTGCGACTAGCAAGGCTATCTATGAGCAATGATATTCGCCCTGGTCTTCAAGCCTTACTGAGCTATTTGGTTCTGCTCAGTGCTTTGATTTTTATTTTTAACCTGCTAATCAACCCAGCACTGGAGATGAGACAGGAAAAGTTGGAAAACATTGCAGGTTTACAGGATCAAAATAATCGTTTTTTACAATCTATTTATGATTATGGCTATCAAATTGCCAACGCGGTTGAATCTGATCAAAGCAGCAGCGATGAAGAATATCGTGAACAATTTCTACGTGCTGGAACTTCAGCACTTGCAGGCGCTCAACTTCAAGCATTGTTACGCACGTTGATTGAAGAAGAAGAAAGTGGTGCAGAATTAGTCACCGCTGCGTTTAGAAGAGCAAACGAAGATACCAATTTCCCTCAAATTACCGTTAGCCTCAGGCTGCAAAGCTCTATCGCAGCTTTGCACGCTTTTCTCATGAAAGTTGAAACACACACACTGGCATTGTTTATAGAAAATCTAGTGATACAAAGCAGGCACCGAGAAGGCCGTGAAATCAGGAATATCAACGAAGAACTCGACGTGCGAATGGATGTAACCGGGTTCTTAGATATGAATGTAGAGGCGCTTAATGATGAACATTAAAACGCCTAATCTTGCTAACAGTCTTATAGCAATAGTTTCTGCATTACTATTAATCGCCGCTGCAACTGAATTTTTCTGGCCATTAAACATACAAACTGACATAGAGACCAATACCGACGCCTCAGTTGAAATATCAATACCAATAAACCTGGCATCGATAGTAAACCCTACAAATAATTATTCAATTATTTCAGATAGGCCCTTATTTACTGTGGATAGGCAACCTTATCAAGCTCCGATTCAAGAACTCCCCCCTGAAACAACTGCGCCCAGTTCTACACCCGAACTTGAGCCGGAAGAAGAAATAAACTTTTCTATTCAGGGCATTATTCTTTCTCCGCAAACACAAATTGCGCTTTTAAAACTAGGCAATAGCAGTGACGTTCAACGAGTTCGAGTGGGTGAATCGATTGAAAGCTGGGAAATAACGGCTATAGAAAATAATCAGGTTGTCATTCAGAAAAATGGCAACGTTAGAACTCTTCTTCTTATAGAAAACTCAACAAATGCAAACTAACTTTAGGCTATCAGTATGACTAAACCCAGATTAATCAAAAAAACATTATTTCTTTTATGGATGTTTGTTTGCGCTGCCTATCTCAATGCCTGCGCAACTTCTCAGACTTCAGTTGGGTCAACTTCTCAAAACCCAGAGTCAGATAGCTCTCAAACTGAAACTGCTGTAAATACCCCTATCGATACCTCATCGAATAATGAAAACACCAGAGAACCCATCATTGAAGAAGCCAGTGGTAACTTTATTAATTTTTCAGCAGCAGTTTCCCAAACTTTAAATACTCAACCAGGGGATATAAATCTCGATTTTGAAGAGGCCCAATTAAATGAGTTTATCGCATTGGTTATGGGCGATTTACTGAACCTTAATTACGTAATAGACCCCAACATTGTCGGTTCAGTTACTTTGCATACATCTACGCCGGTTGATCAAAATTCATTGCTGGGCTTAGTGGAAGTGATATTGGCACTCAATGATGCAATGCTGGTTCAGAATAATAATTTTTATCGAATAATACCCAGTACTGACTTCTCTGCTGGTTCAATAAGCCCTCGTTTAGGCGGTGACCTAACTATCGCTGGTTTTGGGGTTCGTATTTTTCCTTTACAGTTTATTGCAGCAGAAGAGATGAAAGAATTACTTGATCCGATTGTTGCAGATACCAGCGCCGTAACGACTGATCAGCCAAGGAATTTGATTATTGCTTCAGGTACTTCTACTGAATTACAAACCATCGAAGAAACAATAGCAATTTTTGATGTCGACTGGCTTAGAGGCCGGTCATTAGCCTTGATCCCTCTAAGTAATGTCGATCCTTTAACGCTTGAAGCTGAGCTAAATGCAATATTAAGCTCTGGGAATGAACCTGCGCTTCAAGGTTTGGTGAGATTAGTGCCTATAGAGCGCCTGAGCTCTATCCTCGTTGTCAGCGCCACTTCTTCTGCACTAAGGGAAGTGGAAACCTGGGTAAGACGCTTGGACCAACCCAGTGAAAGCGCTGGCAGAAAAATCTATGTCTATACCGTTCAAAATGGAAAAGCGCTGGAGTTAGCCGATATTCTTCAGAGTATTTTTCAGGACTCTGGGCAATCGGGAAATTCTGATACTGGTTTAGCATCTAGAAATGGTGACACTACTTTAGCGCCTGGATTAACGCCCGCCCAAATAGGCGATGATATTAATACCTCACCCGGAGGTGGAAATTCTACAGGCTTATCTTTTTCAAATAACAGTGATATTAAAATTATTGGTGATGATGTTAGAAATGCCCTTGTTATTTTAGCCAGCCCTCAAGATTACAGCATGATCGAAGCAGCCATACGACAGCTGGATATTGTCCCGCTCCAAGTTCTCATTGAAGCCAGCATAATTGAAGTTACCCTTCGCGACGAATTGAGTTACGGGGTCGAATGGTTTTTCCAAAATGGTATCAACAGTGGCGAATTTGATGGCTTTGGTACACTTGACCTTGGTTCTCCCGGCATAACAGCTTTGGCTCCGGGCTTTTCTTACACAATTCTAGATAGCGCCGCACAGGTTCGAGTTGCTTTAAACGCATTAGCAACGGTATCTGAAGTGAGTGTGCTTTCTTCGCCTTCACTGATGGTTTTAGATAATCAGACGGCTACAATTAATGTTGGGGATGAAATTCCTGTTCCCACACGTCAATCCATTAGCAATATCGATCCAACTTCACCGACTGTAAACGAGATTTCTTTCCGCCAAACGGGCATCACCCTGACAGTTACTCCCAGGGTCAACGCAAGCGGTCTAGTGACCATGGATATTATTCAAGAAGTTGCTACGGCAGCCACCACCACAACATCCAGTTTAGATGCACCTACCATTCAGAACCGTAGAATTGAGAGTGTTGTGGCAATCAATTCCGGTGAAACAATAATGCTTGGGGGACTGATGCTGGAGCAACAAGCCGTCAGCGAAAGCGGCTTACCCTTCTTAAGTCGAATTCCTATTCTAGGCAATTTATTCAGCCAAAATACTAACGAAGATTCTAGAACCGAACTTTTGGTTTTAATCACACCAAGGGTCATCAGAAATCAGGATGATGCACGTAGCATCACTGAAGAATATCGCTCGAGACTGACCAATCTCCCCCCACTGCCCTTTGAACCAAGCCAGTAGATTATGTCTATCTTAGGAATACAAAAAGAAGTCGTGCGTTCAAAACTTGAAGCTTACCTGATAGAAAAAGGTAAGCTGTCTGAAGACGCTCTAAAAAACTCTATAACAATCTCTGAACCCGGCATCAGTGGTTTAGGCGATATTTTAGCCAAAACTGGTCTCGTGTCTGACGTTGATATCGCCCAAGCCTATAGTGATATTCTTGACCTACCCTTGTTAAAAGATAAAGAATTAGAAAATATTGAATTTTCATCGGATACATTTAAAGAAAGCTATTTGCGCGCTGGAGCATTACTACCCTTAGCTGAATCTGACTCAACAATCACTACCGTAACAGCTAACCCCGAAGATACTTTCTCAATTGAAGCTATGGCGCTGGCTTCGGGAAAAAATATTCAGCTGAAAATTGGCACAGCACAGCAAATCGAAAAAGGCTTGAACAGCTTATATGGAAACACACAATCCCAGATGGATGGCATTATAAAACACCTTGATTCTCATGATGAGAATGATGCCAGCGAGGTGTTTATTGATGACTTACTTGATCAAGCTGCCGATGCTCCTATTGTCAAACTGGTTAATTTCATTATTGAAAAAGCTGTTGAGGCCCGGGCTTCGGATATTCATTTTGAACCGTTTGAAAATAAGTTAAAAGTTAGATATCGCATTGATGGAATTCTGCAATTAACCGAATCCCCTCCTGCGCACTCAACGGCAGCAGTTGTTTCTAGAATAAAATTAATGGCAAAACTCAATGTAGCTGAAAGAAGGCTCCCCCAAGATGGCGCTATGCAAATACGCATACAAGGAAAGTTAATTGATATACGGATTTCGACAACCCCAACGCTACATGGTGAAAGCCTGGTATTAAGAATACTGGATCAAAACAATATTGCTCTGGAGCTTATCGACTTGGGTTTTTCAGAAGAGCAACTCAGCAATATACATAATATCCTTAAATCTCCACATGGCATCGTGCTGGTTACTGGGCCTACTGGTAGCGGTAAGACGACAACACTCTATGCAGCGCTTAAAGTATTGAATACCGATGAGCAAAAAATCATGACAGTGGAAGACCCGGTTGAATATCAATTAGAAGGGATAAACCAGATTCAAGCTAAACCTGAAATCGGGCTCGATTTTTCACAAGCCTTAAGGTCTATCGTCAGACAAGATCCGGACATTATTATGATTGGAGAAATGCGCGATCTCACGACCGCCAAAACCGCTGTCCAATCGGCACTAACGGGCCATCTCGTTTTATCAACACTGCATACTAATGATGCTGGCAGCTCAATCACACGTTTATTAGATATGGGTATTGAAAATTACCTGACTAACTCAACACTTAATGCCGTCATCGCACAACGACTTATCAGGAGGCTATGCCAATACTGCAAAGAAGAGTTTACTCCTCCTGCTCAACTTATAACTCAATTAGGACTTGATGCTTTATCTAACGATAAAAATATACGTTTATATCGCGCAAAAGGATGCGCCAATTGTGAGCATACAGGCTATAAAGGTCGAATAGTCATTGCTGAGATATTACGGATGACCGATAAGCTTCGCCAAGAAATTCTACAAGGCGCTGATGCCTCTACGCTACAAAAAATCGCCATAGCAGATGGCATGAGTGATTTAAAAACTGATGGTTTAACTAAAGCTCTAGCTGGAATTACGACAATTGAAGAAGTCGCCAGAGTAAGCTTTCTATGAGTAAATATCACTATAAAGCCTTAACTGCAAATGGCGATCAGATCGAAGGCTCGTTAGAAGCAATTGACGAAAAAAGTG
Organism: SAR86 cluster bacterium; assembly: GCA_002746215.1. Classification (GTDB taxonomy): domain Bacteria; phylum Pseudomonadota; class Gammaproteobacteria; order Pseudomonadales; family Pseudohongiellaceae; genus UBA5109. The sequence continues at coordinate 105,709 of NVWI01000011.1, read as the reverse complement.
TTGTTAAGAATCTTCAAACTCAAGGTTATTACCCTATCACTGCTACTCTTGAAAATAGTTCTTTAAAAGACAGACTTATTAATAGCATCACCAAAAATGAAACTATTGGATTCTCAGGGAAAGAGCTGCTGTCTTTCACTCAAAACCTTTCAACACTTCTAAACTCAGGGTTACCCTTAGACCATGCGCTTAGAATACTAGTGAAAAATCATAAAGAAAAGAAAACGGCCAATATACTAAATACAATTTATGATGAAATAAAAGCAGGAAACTCTTTATCAAACAGCTTATCCCGATTTCCACATATTTTTGATTCGCTCTATATAGCAATGATTAAATCTGGAGAAGCTAGCGGAAGTTTGGGGCAAGCATTCCTAAATTTATCGGCTCATATTGATAAGAGGCAAAAGTTAAAATCAGAAATAGTCTCAGCACTAACTTACCCAGCTTTGCTAATGGTCATTTCAATATTATCTCTTTTCTTCTTGTTGACCTTTGTCATCCCACGCTTCATCCCTATGTTTGCGGGTTCAGAGCAAACATTACCCCTACTATCGCGCATAGTCTTTTCTCTTTCAGCATCATTCAATCAATATTGGTGGCTGTATATTATTGCCACCTTATTCGTTGTTTTTTTATGTAATTATGCTTTTCAACATATGCTAAAAAGAAACTCTATTAATAATAAATTATTAGTACTGCCATTGTTTGGCGCCACTATAAAATCCCACCAAACTGCAAATTTCACTAGAGCCAGCGCTACTCTTTTAAAGAACGGATTAAATTTAATCGATTCTTTGAATTTATCAGTAGCAGCAGTGAGTTATGAAACCTTTAAGCACGAAATAAAGTTAGCAATAACTGGATTAAAAGAAGGAAGAAAACTTTCAGATTCACTACAGCATAGCTTGATTCTTTCACCGCTCACCGTTGATCTAATTAAAATTGGAGAAGAAAGTGGCAAGCTGGAAGAAATGCTATTAAAAATTGCTGAAAATTGTGAGCAAGAGACCGATATCAACATAAAACGGATTTTAGTTTTTCTAGAGCCCATTTTGATATTGGGGTTGGGCGTAATGGTTGCTCTGGTTATTTTGTCAGTGTTATTAGCAATGCTCAGTCTTAATGACATTATTATTTAATAATGTCTTCTAATCGAGGCAATAAGTTTCAGTAAAGGCGGTTGCTAGAATTTTAATTTATATCCACTCTACCAATGACAAATAATTGCCTCACTAACCCGAAGTCTATTAGTTCTTGTCTGAAGAATTACTTCAAATCAACGATAATACCCACTCCATAAAGGGAGCTACATGGCAAGAGAGAGGAACTAGAAGCTCAACGTTTATGTTAGTTAACCTTTGTACATCTGAATAGATTTTATATATAAACAACATTAAGTTAATAGCTTAACTTTTTTATTTATTTAATGTTTATTATATTAAAGGTGAGTTATAACCCTCGGCACGTTGCCTTACACACTTTCCAGAGCATGCTTCCATGTACACTTGTGGCCTCCGAAAACACGAGGGCATTTAATGAAATTTGGCGGTGAGAGAGGGATTCGAACCCTCGGATAGTTTGACCCATCACACACTTTCCAGGCGTGCTCCTTCAGCCACTCGGACACCTCACCTAATTTTGATTACTTATTCTTCTTAACTCCGAGCATTCTCGTGTTAGCGTGACTCTTATTGGCAGCCACTCGGATAGCTCCCAGAGCAAGTCGCGCACTCTAAAGTAAGCACCCCGCAATTACAAGTTGAGACAGCAACGAAGAAATTAGCTCCACTCCTCAAAATAATCATCAATATCAAGCTCAGGGACTGGGCGATCTTCCACGCTGGCTGTACCCAGATAAAGCAAACCAACAATTTCATCGCTGGTTTTTAAACCCAAACCTAGCTTCACCTTATCATCGAAAGCAACCGCACCGGTACGCCAAATTGATGCATAGCCCAAGGCATGTATTGCCAATGACATATTTTGTATAGCTGCAGCCGTAGAAGCAACCTGCTCTATAGCGGGAATTTTCGGATGCTCGGTAATTGTACTCACAGCAATAATGATCATCGGCGCTCTCAAGGGCGCCATGAGTAATTTATTTTTCTTTTCTTCCGTTTCCGGCTCTAGCGCCGCAACAAAAAGCTCTCCCAGCTTATTGCGAGCTGCGCCACTGATAACCAGATAGCGCCAGGGCCTGAGCATGGCATGATCCGGTGCACGTAAAGCTGCTTTATAAATAAGCTCTAATTGCTCTTTAGCTGGCGCAGGTTCTATTAATCTAGGCGCTGCCTTTCTGGTATGTAACGCCGTTATTGCATCCATTATTTATTGCCTGCCTTATTGCCTTATAAATCGAAATGGCGTTTTTATATACTCGCCGTGCGTACTACGAACAGGGTTTATATCTAAGCCTCCCCTTCTTAAAAAATTCGCTTGCACGGTAAGCACTTGGGGTTTGCATTTTTTCTGTAGGTCGACAAATATTTTTTCAACACAATTTTCATGGTAATCACTATGCAAACGGTATGAAACTAAATAAGCCAGCAAGCTTTCATGAGAAATAGCCGAGCCTTTATAGTAAATACTCATGCTTGCCCAGTCGGGTTGATTAGTCACCGGACAATTTGATTTAAATAAATCACTGTATAAATGCTCTTCAATTACGTTATTTTCATCACAGCTTAAGAGCGATGAATTTGGATGATAATCTTTTATCTCCACATTCAATCCGTCTATACAAAGACCTTCTGGCGTTTTAGTCTGGTCTGCAGATGCATCCAGTTCAATTAACTCTATCCCCACCTTATCACCTGAACATTTTGATAAATGCTCGGTTAATAAACTAATCACATCTTTTTTATCATTGAATTTTTCTTGATTCAAAGAATTCAAAAATAACTTAAATGATTTTGACTCAACCAAACATGGGCTGTTACAAGAAAAAGAAAATCTGCCGATCACTGCTGTTGGTAAACCTTGCTTATTCAGCCATGAGAGCTCATAAGCATGCCATACATCTTCACCTGTAAATGGCAGTGGATCACCCACTCCTATTATTTCTCGATTGGTTGAACGTGGTAAAGCGACTAGCAATTCAGGATCAAAAGAATCAGGATAGCCTGATGTTTTCCCCATAGGATTTTCAGCCATTCTAATGCCTCAAGCCTGTCCCTCTATGCAACAACAATAGGGCAAAAGAAAACAGGCCAGCCACAAAAACCAGCAAGATTAAAAGTGCATAAACGATATTCACATCAGAAATACCCAATATGCCAAAGCGGAAAGCATCCACCATGTAAAAAATCGGGTTCAAATGCGACACAGCTCTCCAGAAATCAGGCAAAAGTTCAGTCGAATAGAATACCCCTCCCAGATAAATCAATGGCGTTAATACAAACGTTGGAATGATAGTGACATCATCAAACTTATTGGCATAAATCGCATTAATAAGGCCGCCAAGAGAAAATACCACTGACGATAACAGCACAACTGTTACAGCGATAAATATATTGTGCATATAAAAGCCACTGAAAAACATTGCTACAACACTAGCGATCAATCCAATTATCAGCCCTCGAGTTGAACCACCCACAACAAAACCAATTAAGATGACGTAATTCGGTACTGGTGATACTAATAGTTCTTCGATGTTGCGCTGAAATTTTTGGGAAAAAAAGGAAGAGACGACATTTGCATAAGCATTATTGATCACTGACATTAAGATGAGGCCAGGTACAATAAAGTCCATATAAGAGTAGCCATTCATTTCGCCAATCCTGCTACCGATCAAATTCCCAAAGATCACAAAATAAAGTGAAATAGTGATCACTGGTGGCACTAGTGTCTGAATCCAAAGTCGCATAAAACGACGCACTTCTTTTCTGACAAGTGTGCTAAAAGCTATCCATTTATAATGTGTTGATACTCCAGACATTTAACCAGCCTCCTGTTCAACTTCTGGATGACTTGCATTAGATTTCCGTACTAAAGCAACAAATAATTGTTCAAGACGATTGGTCTTATTACGCATACTTTTTATTTTTATACCCTGCTCATCCAGCAAACTGAACACGTCATTTATATCCTGACTTTTATCCAGAGTTATCTCCAAACAGTGAGCATCTATTTGCTCCACTTCAAATCCATTCAACTGAGGTGTAGTCACTAAATCTTCGCGACTATCCAAAATAAAAGTTTCTGTATCAAGCTTTTTTAATAACGCACGCATGCTGGTATTTTCTACAATTTCACCTTTATTAATAATGGCAATATTGCGGCACAAACTCTCAGCTTCTTCCAGATAATGCGTCGTCAAAATAATAGTTGTTCCTGCCTTGTTAATATCTTGCAGGAATTTCCAGGTGGAGCGGCGCAATTCTATGTCCACCCCGGCAGTGGGTTCATCGAGAATTAACAGCCTAGGCTCGTGAATCAATGCTCGTGCAATTAATAAACGCCTTTTCATACCACCGGAAAGGTTTCTGCTTTGCTGGTCTTTTTTATCCCAAAGTCCCAGCTGCTTTAAATATTTCTCAGAACGCTCTTCGGCAAGTTTTCTGGGTAAGCCGTAATACCCACCCTGCGTCACACAAATATCAAACACCTTTTCAAAAAGGCTAAAATTAACTTCCTGCGGGACTATCCCCAAGTCTAATTTGGTTTCATAGGCATTGACATTAACGTTCTTACCAAAGACTTCAACTGAACCCGCAGATTTTCGTACCAGAGTCGCAATGATGCCAATAGTTGTTGATTTCCCAGCACCATTGGCTCCCAGCAAGGCAAAAAAATCACCCTCTTCGACGTCAAGACTGATGCCATTGAGCGCGCGATGCCCATTATCATAAGTTTTATGCAGATCTTTGATGGATATTGCTATCGACATAGTGCGAGATTCTGTTGAATGGTTAAAACGAAGCGCGGTATTTTACCCCAAAAGCAAAAGAAAAGGTGGCCTATGCCACCTTCCCCCAAGCTATTGCTTTCAGCATCCTGCTGTTTCACACATCCTTGTGTTCATTCAAGATAGTGTCAGCGGAGCACCTGTGCAAATTTATTTATGCCAATGTAAGTAAACAAGCCTGAATTGACTCTTGTGATGGTTCGTCTTCTTGCCTGACCATAACGATCAGCGCGACCGCTTCAACCTCTTTATTAGCCGGAGGGCTGGTAATCAATTTACCCGAGGTCTCGACATACGCTAAAACCGTGCCTAAACCTGCTTGCATAATCGTGCAGACCACATCCTTCCACAACACGGCTTTTAAACTGACCTTATAACGGTTTTGATGCGCGCCATGATAAGTAAATAAATCCTCCAGAACCTGTTCGGTACCCGGCGCGACCAAAGCCCGCACAACTAATTCTGGATAAGCTCTTACGGGTCGAATAACGGTGTTTGCCGCTAATCTGATGAAACGTTTGCGATTCTCATCGTCAACACATTCAGCAACAACATAGGCTTTTAATGGAATACTGCTCAAATGCTCAAGAATATCAATTGTCTGACTATCCGGGTTGATTGAATTAGCATCATGCGAGATCACAAAAATATATTTTGCCTCTGAAGCATTCACGGCCTCTAAATTAGACGAATTGGTCGGCGTACCCGAATAGTGCACGACGCCCAGAGTTTGCAGCTCCGGCGGCAAACCCTCAGGATAGATCGGCGTCAAGATTTGAATAGGAATCTCGCTCAATTCCGGCGTTGACGAAATTTGCTCTAACAGACGCTGCAAATACAACTCCCCATCGTGTAAAGGGGTATTCAAAATTAAAATATGGTCTTTCATGTTCCACCTCCATAAACCTTGCAGCCTTTGTTCGCGGCGCGTAATTCTATAATCAACATATTCGCCCAGAAATTGCCCAAGGAGAGCAATGCCTGGAATATATAAAAAGGCAACGGTTGCAAGCTGACCTAAAAACGAATCTGCTGCCAAATCACCATAACCCACGGTAGTGATAGTCGTTAACGTGAGCCAGGTAGCTTCCCATAGACTTAAGGATTCAATTAGCACCATAGCGCCAATATGCATCAACAGCAGAATCAGCAAGATCAGGGATAATGACAACAGCCGCGTGCGAGCTGCCCCCCGAGTTTGCCTCCCATACCAGGCTTTCTTATGTCTACGATAAAAATGAGAACCAGAATGCAGCATACTTACCCTATCACCTCTTAATTCGAGTGCGATGTTACCTGATCTTGTTTTTCTGGCATAATCTACTTCGACGTTTTTTGACTAAAATCACTGCATTCAAACAAGTAATTACCTCAATATGAAAGACAGGCGCAGTAAAACGCAGCAAGAACCAGAAAAAATCCCTGAGACATTAGCTAAAAATGCCAAGGCCCAGCTAGAAAAAGAAATCCGAATGATAGAAAACTGGCTTAAAGACCTGGAAGAAACCCGGGATGATAATTCTGCCTCGATTATTGCCCGAAGCTCCTATACTGAAATGCTCCAGAACCGCCAGGAATTATTGAATACACTTACCGAACTCTAATTAACAATAGAATAACAGTAGATTAATAACAGTAAATTAATAGCAGTGACTTAAATCGAACCCTAATACTGAAAACCAACGGACTCTTTATATGCTGACCCAAACTCAAGCCGAAGTAATGCTCACCTTGCAGGCGAATATGAATGCAAAAGTTAACCCTGACTGGATTAACGCTGGCTACCCCTACCTTAGAGCCGTTGTTGTTGAAGGTGCTGAAGCCATGGAACATCACGGTTGGAAGTGGTGGAAAAAACAGGCGTGTGATCTAGAGCAATTACAAATGGAACTGGTCGATATCTGGCACTTTACACTGTCTCATATCCTGCTCGAAGTAGCGGGCGACCAGAGCCTTGCAACGACATTTCTACTGTCAAAAATCGGCACAGGAAACACAATAGAATTCGATAATAAAACATATATTATCAATGAGTTAGACTTGCTATCTAAAATAGAACTTAAGATTGGATTAGCCGCTGCCAGACGCATAAACATCCCGCTTTTTGAGTCTCTTCTGGGTGATTGCAAGATGGATTGGAAAGAATTGTTCTGTCAGTACGTCGGTAAGAATGTACTTAATTTTTTCCGCCAGGATCATGGCTATAAAGAAGGCACGTATGACAAACACTGGCAGGGCCGCGAGGATAATGAACATTTAGTTGAGGTCATGACAGAAGTTGATAGTGAACACCCTGAGTTCCAGCAGATCCTTTATCAAAGTTTGAAAGATCGCTACGCTGGAAGATAAGGTTTACTGCCAATTAGGAGCTGTTAGATTAGGAGCTGTTAGATTAATAGTAGTAGCTGTTAGATTAATAGTAGTAGCTGTTAGATTAGAGCGATTAGATGTCAGAGCAAATCTCAATACATATCTTCGGTGCCATCAATTAAACTAAAGCCAAACCACCTGCTTATACCAAAATACCCTGACCTTACAAAGATTCTAGTAATGTCGCTGCTTCCAGGTGCACATCACCGCCGCCGCCATTACTGAAACGACCACCTCTGCCCAGCGCATAATCAAGTGCAGTTGTACCAAAACTATCTTCAATAAGCGGATTTGAACCATGTTCAATAAGCAGAGATACCATATTTGTCCAACCTATCTGTGCTGCACCATGCAAAGCTGTAGCGCCAGTTTCATCTTGATGATTGACATCAACATTGACACTTTCTAACAGCATGCCTGCAACAACCAACGCTTCGCGCTCAGTTCTAAAACGTCCACGCGTATCAGTAGGGTTAGTAGCATAGCCAGCAGTGACCATAAGAGGACTCACGTTATTCTCATTGGGCAGGTCAGCCAGAGCGCCATATTCCAACAACAGATCAACCACTTCTATATCTGCACCTCTCGCTGCCCTGAATAAAGGGCTAACACCGGCTTTCAATAAGCGATCAAAGCCACGGTCAGCAGAAAGATTACGGTAAGGGGGAAACAGTTTCAGTTGTAGATTTGGATTGGCTCCGGCTTCTAACAGGAGCTCAACAAACTCCAGACTGCTGGTTAAATCACCAGAAATTCTGTCGGATCGACCACCATGCGGGATGGTATTGTAATCAACTGTTGCATAAAGCGAAGAGCGACCATAAATATCCCATTTATTAACATAAGCACCCGCGTCCAAAAGCAAGCGAGCTGAATCCCAATTAGCATTCAGGCTGGCCATGATTAAAGGGCTGATACCTTCTGGATCGCTCATCTGGATATTTGCGCCAGCTGCAAGCAGGGATTGTATACAAAGTAAGCAACCTTCCCTGGCAGCATATAACAGAGGTGTTAGCCCACCGACAGGCATAAACTTCATACGCGGCTCTGCTGTTACTTGCCGCTGCCAGTTATTTAAATTTGATCTTGTATCAGGCTCTGCGCCATGATCCAGCAATAATTGCAGCATCTCAGGTTGTTTCTGCGCCGCCGCCCACATTAAGGCTGTCTGCCCGCGAAACTGCTCTACTATGTTGACATCAGCGCCTCTGTTCAGCAGAACCAGAGCCGCATCAAGATTATTGGTGCGAGCTAATACCATGATAGCCGTCTGCCCATCAGCAAAGCGTTCATTGGCATCAGCCCCAGCACCCAGCAGTGCTTCTATGATCTCAGGGTTTCCAGTAATGGCGGCCTGAGAGAGCGGGCTTGCAGCATAGTTATTGCGCAGCCTTGCATCAGCACCTAACTCAAGCAAAGCATTCACTAAAGACAGGTCGTCGTAATAAACAGCCCAGTGTAAAAGGCTTGTGCCATCAGCTTGGGCAACATTGATAGGAGTCTCAGCATCCAAAGCTGTAAGCACAGCTTGCGTTTCTCCCCTACTGGCTAGATTCAGGATATCTTCCTGAGCATTGGAAGTAGGTATTAGGGCAAGAGCCCCAAAGAACGTAAGTAACAATGAAAAACAGGTTCTTCTCTGCATAAACTATACCTCGGCAAAACGTCCGGTACTGTCACCAAAACTTTCCATTTCCACACCAATCCGATCCATCAGGGTTAGCATCAAGTTAGATACCGGCGTGTAATCAGGGTAGACCAGATGTTGCCCTCCCTTGATCCTGCCACCTCCAGTACCAACGATAACTGAAGGCAAAGGGAAATGGTTATGCGCATTACTGTTACTCATATTACTGCCATAAAGGAGAATGGAGTTATCAAGCATAGACCCATCAAGGTCTGGGGTATCAGCCAATCGCTGCACGAACCTCGCAAACACTCTTGAATGATATTCCTGTACTCGCAGTAGTCTGGCAATTTTAGCCGGGTTATTCTGATGATGTGAAAGCGGATGGAAGGCGTCCGATATACCAATATGATTGTAGGTTTTATTACTCACTTCGGCTGCAAACATCATCGAGGCAACACGTGTCATCCCGGCTTGCCAGGCCATCGCGATCAAATCCATTTGCAAATTGATATGCTCATCGAAATCAGATGGAATCCCAAGCGGCGCATCAGGCAACACGATTCCTGACATATCATGCGCAGCAGTTTTCTGTATTCTGCGCTCTATTTCACGCACGCTCTCAAGGTAATCACTCAATACCGTTCTGTCGGCTGCGCCTAATTGACTTTGTAACTGCCGACTTTCAGACATAATTTGATCAAGTACTGAGCCGGTTTGTAAAGAGATCGCGGCACGCTCCTCAACACTGTCGCCTACACCAAACAACGTTTGGAAAAGTTTTCTTGGATTGTTTTCCATAGGCAGTGGCGTGCTTGGTGTTCTGAAAGAAATAGTTGAGCCATAAGAGCAACCATAGTCGCGATCACAGGCTGTTGAGCCCGTCGCTTCAGTGCTTACTTCAATTGATGGCAGAGGAGTGTCCTGGCTGATTTGGCGGGCGGCAATTTGATCAATTGTGATACCACCAAAAGGGTCGTGGCTTACCCGCGGTGATTCACCCGTGAGCCATGTACCCGGTGTAATTGCATGGACGGGGCCATAAGCACGTTTATTTTCCAGGCCACTAACAATAGTGAGTTTATCTTTGAATGGGTTAAGTGGCTGTAAAATGGATTTTAATTCAAAATCATTACCACTTTGCTCAGGCGTCCAGTTATCCATCACTGCACCATGGGGGAAATAGAAAAACCCCATGCGTGGTGGCGCAACCGCGGCTGTTTGCGCCAGAGCAGTCGCAGCCGGGATCATAGCATCCAGCAAAGGCACTGAAATACTGACACCAGCATTGCGTAAAAAAGTCCTGCGGGGAAGATGTTTCTTGCTTATAAACATGAATCTCTCCGTCTAGTTAGCTGCTGTTGTTAATTCAAGTTCTGGCGCGACTGACAGCATAAATTGCTCACTGTTAATTAGGCCTTTTACTATCGCTGAGAATTTATAATTATCACTTGCCGCAGCCCTGACAACGGCTCTTACCGTCGGCATATCATGATATTCTACTGTTCTACCCAGCGCATAAGTCATTAATTTTTTTGTAAAGACCTGGGCAAATTGTTCTGGCGAGCTAAGTAAGGCATTACGCAAATCATTGACCCCGTTAATTGTTTCCCCACCAGCAAGCTGCCCTGATGCATCAATAATGGCATTGCCAGCATCACTGTCGCGCTCTCTCCATGCCCCTATTGCGTCAAAGTTTTCCAGCGCAAGCCCTAAGGGGTCCATAACATTATGGCAACTGGCACATGATGGATTGGCACGATGCGATTCCAATCTTTGCCTGACCGTTAAAGCTACAGCTGAGCCTTCAGGCGTTTCAGGAAAGGCTTCAACATTCGGCGGCGGCGAAGCAGGTTCAACACCAATCAGGTTTTCCATAATATAGGCACCACGCAGTACAGGTGAAGTTCTATTGGCATAAGAAGTCACCATCAATACAGCGCCTTTCCCTAATAGACCATAGCGCTCTTCATCAGCCAGTGTCACCCGGCGAAACTGATCCCCTCTGATGTCTGCAATGTCATAGTGTAAGGCCAGCCTCTCATTGAGATAACTATAATCAGCCGACAGCAGCGTCAAGACACTACGGTCTTCCCGCATGATACTGCCAATAAACAAGTTCACTTCCTGAATTAAGTCATCACGCAAGCCAGGATCATATTTAGGAAAAATTTCACCATCGGGGTTTGCCTCATTAAGTGCTCGTAACTCTAACCATTGAAAGGCAAAATTTTCGATTAATGTTTCGGCACGAGGGTCGGCTAACATACGGTTTATTTCTGCATCGAGGTTTTCTGACTGCGAAAGGACATCAGCAGCAGCCAGGGAAATTAGCTGAGCATCTGGTGGCGAACTCCATAAAAAGAAAGCAAGTCTGGAGGCTAATTCAAGATCACTCAGTTCAAAACTTTCTCCAGCTTGAACATTGGCAGGTGGAACTTCGCTACGAAAAAGAAATTTCGGGCTGGTGAGAATTGAAACCATGCCGTTTTTAATACCCTCATCAAAATTTCCTCGCTCTCTGGCTTCTGCAAAAAATCGCATTGGCACTTCAAGGTCTGCATTACTCACAGGGTATCTGAAAGCCTCAGTGGTCAAATTAGTAAATATCTGTCTGGCACAATCCAGCTCCCCGGCAGGGGTTTCAGGCTCACAAGCCATGATCTTATTTCGACTGGGTGTATTAATCAGTCCATTTGAATCATAAGGCCCTTGGATACTTAACGTCTGAGCTCTGGTAATTCTTGATACGCCGATATTTTCGCCCGTGTTACGCAAAGGATCGTCAGCCTCAGCAAAACTATGCGCAAGAAATGCCATGCCGATAATATGTTTACCTGAGCTGACAGGAAGTCGAATATCACTGAAACGTGCATTGATCTCGGCGATGGCGGGCGCCTGTTGCTGGTCAATATATTTTAGATCTTCCACTCCACCTATATTAGCTCTGAACACTTCAACACCATCAATAGTCATAATGAGTGTTTCTTCATTCTCCAGGCCGATGTGGTAAAGGCGTGTAAACATGCCCTCAATACCAAAGGCATATTCACCATCAACCGGAAAAACATGCTCAAGCAAAACACCACCGCGGGTTCCCAGAGGCAGCCCATGAATATGACTGGTTTGATTTGACGTATCCATGGCATACGTGCTGGTTTCTATTAAGGGCTGAGGGCTGCCTATAGCCTCTTCACTGACCAGGCGAGCAGCAGAAATAAATTGATCCAAAAAAGCTGGAGAGATTTTCAGCACATTCGCTATATTGTCAAAGCCATCGCTGACGTCATCTTGAGGCAGCACATCCGCCGCCAACTCAACACCTGTGAGCTCATAAATAGCATTGAWATATTCTGAGCGATTGAGGCGGCGCAAACCAACTCTGCCTGGATGGGCATTGCTTGCCGCATGTTCGTCCAGCGTATTTTCCAGACTGCTGATAAGCTGCCAGCGTGTTGTTTCATCAGGCTGAGGCTGGCTTGGCGGCGGCATAACATTAGCACGCAATTTGGTTATGGCACGTTCAAAAATTTCTGCTTCGACAGTCACATCATCTGGGTCAAAAAGTGTGAAATCGACACCACCTGAATAATCCTGAAAATTATGGCAATCCATACAATAGATTTCCAATGTTTCCCAACTAGCGGCGAGCTCATCAGAATAGTTATCTGCTGCGTACAAAGGGCCGGATAAACAAATCACCCCCGTAAACATGAGTGAAAATTGTTGAATTTTTTTCAATATATTGATTTTAAATGACATTAGGAATCGTTCGTTCAGTTATATGGTACCAGGCACTGCGATAAGCCTGCTGTAAAAATAAAGTTGGGTCGCCACGTTCAGCAATATAAGCCCTCATTGGGTTTGTTTGCTGAAACTCTGTAAGACTTAAACCATTCTGAAAAGCTGAAACCACTGCCTCCCAGGCACTTTCCAGCATGACATATTGCTGAAGCAAAGCAGCACGCGTCAAGATAGAACCCTGAGCGGCAATAATCTGAGTCTCGTCAGTGGCAATATTAAGTAAAGCTTCCGTTGCATCACGTAACCCTCGAAGCCAACCGCCAGTTGAATAATCGATAACGGGGAAACTATTCACGGCCAACAAGTCACTGACCACAAGAACATCTGCCTCTTTAAAATATAGATAAATATCCCCATCGGTATGCGCTTTGGGTAAGCGTTCAAACAGAAGCGTTTCAAGGCCTAACTGTAAACTGCTTGCAGTATAAAAACCACGATTGGCTTGGGCATTAAGCGGCATAGGCTGATACTGTTTGTTTTCCCACTCGACATAGGGATCAGCGCTTTGCCATAGACGTGTATTTTCATGCGCAATAATTGTGGCACTATCACCACCTAAGCCACCCAGATCATAATTGAGGCCACAATGTTCCGGACGCCAGTTTGTATTAAATAATCGGCTTATCCTTTTACCTGGCGCAAGCATGTGTATTTCATCCAGCAAACTGCTGGCATTTTCTCTTAAGCCACCATCAATAACGACAAGCTCATCAGCAAGATCAGCAAACACAACGTTACTCCCAGCGCCTTGAATCAAATAGAGTCCGGGGGATAATTGCAATGAAGAAATTCTTGATTGTGAATAGACAGGGAAAGATTGACCTAAGACGATAATACTGCCGATAGCTCCCTTTACCAGTGTTCTACGTTTTATCATTTTCAGTTTGTTATTTTCAACTTATTACAAATGACTACATAATCAACTCACCAAGTCGCATCATTAGATAAATGCATCATAACAAGTCCCATCTTAATACTATGCTTAGTATGGAGCCCCACATAGCTTAATACAAGGTAATGACCGCGAGGTAGAAAGGTAAAGTAACGATAAAGAACCGTCTTTTATATTACTTGGCCGACCGCTCTATTTTTTAAAAAGATCGCAAGCCTTCAGTCAACTCCACTTTAACACCTCCAGGGTCAGTAAAAGATGCAGAGGCAAAGCCAAGCGCATCTATCCACTGATAAGCTTGATCAAACACAATGCCTTTGGCTTCTAGCTCGCGACAAAAGGCTTCCAGATTCACGATCTCGAAACCGACATGATCGATAGCTGTTCCATCAGTGCCAGCAAAGGGCCCCTCACCGAGTTCAAAGGGCCTTGCGCCGAGTTGCCCATAACTTAAATTCATGCCCGGGACATTGGTAGCACTCTGAATAGTGCCTCGTGCTTGAGCTTCAAGGTTAAATACTTCGATATACCAAGCCAGTAGTTCTTCATATCCCTCGGTAGAATAGTGAATATGATAGCCAGTAAACTCTTTATAGAGGCTTTGATCCTCCTGTAATTCAACTTCCACACCGCCAGGCAAGGTCACATAGGCGTTGATGTAGCCTTCTGCACCAGTAAATATTGGCCCCATTTCAAAGCCCGCAGCTTCCCACTTATCGATGAACTTACCGATATTACGTAACTTGAATCCAAAATGATGCATGGCAGTTTCTATCGAACTCAAGCTTGGCGCTTGCTCATTAAGCATAAGGATAAAATTAGGAAATTTAACCGCCCTTGAGGAACCAATAGTGATGAGATCACCATCAAAATGCTCAAGCCATATCTCTAAGTGCTCTTCAATATTTGGAACGTTTAAATGCACATGCCCATATGCCAGACCAGTTTCATCAGGGCTAGCTAATTGAGCTAAAGCAGAGGGGCTCAGCAGCCATCCCATAACGGCATAGGCACTTACAGTTTTAAAAATCCTACCTAGTTTCAGTTCAATGAATAAAGACATACACAGCCCTTCTCTGAATCCCTGCCGAATAGTAAACAAGAATTCATGAAAAAGTGCTATAAAAATAGATGTTTTGTTTAGATAAATATAGAAGGAAGTGAAGCGATTAAATAATAATGGGGTGGCCGACGGGGATTGAACCCGCGACAACAGGAATCACAATCCTGGGCTCTACCAACTGAGCTACGGCCACCATTAAGAAAGGTTGATTGGTTGCGCTTTTCTTAGCGAAACCCCGAGCTGAACTGGCGCGCCCGGCAGGATTCGAACCTGCTACCCTCGGCTTAGAAGGCCGATGCTCTATCCTGATGAGCTACGGGCGCTTAACTCGGGTCCACAATATAGCAGGTTGAAATTGGTCGGGGTAGAGAGATTCGAACTCCCGACATCCTGCTCCCAAAGCAGGCGCGCTACCAGACTGCGCTATACCCCGAACATCCTTCAAAAACGACTTCTTGCGAAGAGGCGGCATGATACTCAGGCGGCCTTAATTCGTCAATGCTTACGGCTATTTACAGTTAAATAATTTCATAATATCGTTCCATCCCGTTTGTAGCTCGCTCGCTTTCGCTCCTCACCTACAAACAGTTTTCCTTTTACGCTTCCAATAAATTTTAAGCGTTCAAACTGTGGATATTCTAGTGTCGGAGTCATGCCCCCTGGCATCTAGCTGAACTGAAGGCAATATTGCAGAAGCAATTTTCCTACGGGGCTCATGTCTGGCACGATACTATTCGTCGGCTCGGCGGCAAACTCAGACTAATCCTAACGTTTATAAACTGAAATCAGCGCCTTTCAATTCGCCAGCTAGTAACACCATCTTTATCTTCGAGAACTACGTTAAGGGCCGCAAGTTCATCTCTAATCTGATCCGCCCGTGTCCAGTCTTTATCCTCACGAGCCTGTTTACGCTGCGCAATCAACGATTCAACATGAGTAGCATCAATATCATCGCTACCCTCACGTAAGAATTCTTCTGCTGACATCTCCAATATACCGAGAACACCAGCCAGCTTTTTCAATAAGACAACAAGCTGCTGTGCTTGCTCAACATCAGTATCTCTTAAGCGATTTATTTCTCTTACCAGCTCAAATAAAACACCAATGGCTTCAGGTGTATTGAAGTCATCATCCATGGCCGTATGGAAGCGTTTTTCATAAACGCTAGAGCCGCCAGAGTCACTGTCATCGGGTGCAACACCCTGCCCTACCTCAATACCTTTTAACGCATTATAAAAACGTTCTAATGCCGCATAGGCTGTTTGCAGATTTTCTTCAGAATAATTAATCGCGCTGCGATACTGACTCGAYAATAAAAAATAACGAATGACTTCAGCCGGATATTTTTTTAAGACTTCACGAATCGTGAAAAAGTTATCCAATGATTTAGACATTTTTTCATCATCAACGCGCACGGGGCCATTGTGCATCCAGGTATGGACAAACTTTTCACCGTTGGCGGCTTCTGATTGTGCAATTTCATTTTCATGATGAGGAAACATTAAATCACTGCCACCACCATGAATATCGAAAGTCTCACCCAGGCAACAAGATGACATTGCTGAACATTCAATATGCCAACCAGGCCGGCCAAAGCCCCAGGGAGAATCCCAACCTGGCTCACCCTCTTTGGCTGGTTTCCATAGTGTAAAATCTCTTGGATCCCGTTTACTTTTTTCAATTTCTACCCGCGCACCCGCCAGTAACTCTTCAGGATTTTTACGCGAAAGCTTACCGTAACCCTGAAATTTATTTACCGCGTAATACACATCTCCATTATCAGCAGCATACGCAAATTCTTTGCTGATAAGCTTTTCGATAATAGTGATTATTTCTTTAATATGCGCGGTTGCTCTGGGTTCGATATCAGGCGGTGTAATATTTAAGGCTTTTTCATCTTCATGCATGAAAGCAATAAAACGATCTGTTAATTCATTGAAAGGTTCATTATTTTCATTCGCACGCCGAATAATTTTATCATCAACATCCGTGATGTTTCTAACGTAAGTCACCGCATAACCGCTGTTACGCAAGTAACGCACAATGACATCGAACGCGACCAGCATTCGAGCATGACCAATATGCGAATAATCATAGGTGGTTAATCCACACACATACATGCGAACTTTGCCAGGCTCTATTGGTTGGAATTCTTCTTTTTTATGCGTCAGGGTGTTGTATATTTTTAGCACGGCTGTTTTTCTTCTTAATCTTTTCTACTTTATTTTACTGCTTATTTCTTCTGAGGCTTTTGTTGGGCTTTTCCCCAGGCATCTCTTAAGCCTACAGTCAGGTTAAATACCGGGGCATCGGTTTTATAATCTTCCCGATCAGCAACAAAGTAACCTTCACGTTCAAACTGAAAACGCTCTTCAGGCTGCGCCTGCTTTAAACTCGGCTCCAGCATGCAACCTTGTAGAATTTCCAATGAATCTGGATTAATAAAGTCACGGTAATCACCTTCGGCCGCATCAGGATTCTCTTCGATAAATAAACGATCATATAGCCGAATTTCAGCTTCCACTGCATCCTGCACAGGTACCCAATGAATCACGCCTTTTACTTTACGCCCCTCAGGTTTTGCGCCTAAGGTTGCAGCGTCGTGCGTACAACGCAGTTCAGAAATATTCCCTTCTGCATCTTTAATAACTTCTTCACATTTAATGACATAAGCACCGCGCAAACGCACTTCACCACCAGCGATAAGTCGCTTAAATCCAGGCGGTGGTATTTCTTCAAAATCATTGCGTTCTATATACAATTCTCGCCTGAATGGAATTTCCCTGCGTCCCATGCTTTCATCTTTTGGATGGCGACTGGGCGTCAACACTTCCTCTTTATCTTCAGGGTAATCTTCAATCACAATTTTCAACGGTCGTAACACCGCCATAGCGCGTGGAGATGTTCGATCCAAATCTTCACGTAAGGCATACTCCAACATTGCAACATCAACCATGCTGTTGGTGCGCGTGACACCAATATTTTCACAGAAATTTCGGATAGACACCGGCGTGTAACCTCTACGGCGCATCCCTTCCAAAGTCGGCAGACGAGGATCATCCCAACCAGACACTAAGGTTTCATCTACCAATTGTTTTAATTTGCGTTTACTTAATACGGTGTAATTAATATTCAGTCGCGCAAACTCAATTTGCTGAGGGTGAGCAGGCAAATCAACCTGATCTAGCACCCAATCATACAAAGGACGATGATCTTCAAATTCCAGTGAACACAGCGAATGGGTAATGCCTTCTAAAGCATCGGAAATGCAGTGGGTAAAATCATACATGGGATAGATACACCACTCGTCACCGGTTTGATGATGATGTTGATGACGAATCCGGTATAACATTGGGTCCCGCATGTTCATGTTAGGTGATGCCATATCAATTTTGGCGCGCAGACTATATTCACCATCGGTAAATTCGCCGGCTTTCATGCGGCGAAACAAATCCAGACTTTCGTCTACAGAGCGATCACGATCCGGGCTATTTTTGCCTGGCTCAGTCAAGCTTCCCCGATACTCTCTTGCCTGTTCCGGCGTCAAACCACAGACATAAGCCTTGCCGTCTTGAATAAGCTTTTCCGCCAACTCATAGAGCCTGCCAAAATAGGAAGAGGCATAAAATTCTCGGTCATCCCAGTCAAAACCCAGCCAACGAATACTGTCTTTAATTGAATTGATGTACTCAACACTTTCTTTTTCGGGGTTGGTATCATCAAAACGCAGATTACAAAGCCCACCAAAAACGTCAGCTGTCGTAAAGTTAAGACAGATCGACTTAGCATGACCTATATGTAAATAGCCATTGGGTTCGGGCGGAAAGCGCGTATGAACCTTGCCGTTATGCTTATTCTGTTTCTGGTCTTCGCGAATAATCTGCTGGATAAAATTACTGGGGGTTTCTGTCATGCTATTTGTCATTCTGCCTGCTTGCTTTCTAATGCGATACAAAGGGCGTTATTATAGCGCCCTTAACAAAGGCAAACTACATACAATACATTCCTTTAACTGAGGAATAGCAGGAGAAAGAAAAAAATGATCGTATTACATACTACCGCTGGTGATATCACCCTTGAACTTGATTTTGAAAAAGCCCCCATCAGCGCTGCTAATTTCAAACAATACGCCGAAAATGGCCATTACGATGGCACTATTTTTCATCGAGTCATTGATAACTTTATGGTTCAGGGCGGCGGTTTTGAACCGGGCATGAAAGAAAAATCTACCGGTGCGAGCATTCAAAACGAAGCTGACAATGGTCTTTTAAATGATCTTGGTACAATTGCCATGGCGAGAACGATGGAACCACACTCGGCATCCGCTCAGTTTTTTATTAATCTTAAAGACAATGATTTTCTAAACCATAGCGGTAAAAATTCACAAGGCTGGGGCTATGCTGTTTTTGGTAAAGTCACTGATGGCATGGATATCATCGATGGCATTAAGGGCTGCGTAACAGGTAATACAGCGGGCCATTCAGATGTGCCTGTCGAGGATATTATTATTGAGTCCGTCACTGTAGAGGCATAGAAGAGCAAATGTCAGATAAACCGATTCTGTTTATCTCAGATCTACATTTAGAGCCTGGCAGGCCAGACATCAGCCAGGCTTTTTTTAGTTTTCTGGATGCATTTGCCGTTAAGGCACAGGCGCTATATATCCTGGGTGATTTTTTTAACCTCTGGCTCGGCGATGATCATGTCACTGAACTCAGTACCCAAATCGCCGGAAAATTACATGCACTAAGTAATGCCGGTGTCGCTATTAAATTAATGCATGGCAATCGGGATTTTTTAATGGGTGAAAGCTTTGCTCAATCTTGTGGTGCTGAGCTAATTCAGGAACCTTACCTGCTCGACGCCTTCGATCAACAAATACTCCTGTTACACGGCGATGTGCTATGCACTCGCGATCATGATTACATGTCATTTCGACAGATGGTTCGCGACCCCAAGTGGCAACAGGAATTTCTTAGCCGCCCTATTGATGAGCGCATAGAATTTGCAACAAAAGCACGCAAACAAAGCCAGTCTATGAGCAGTAATAAAGCCGCCGACATTATGGATGTCACACCTGCTGACGTTACAAAAACCATGCTGAAGCACAATATTATTACCTTGATCCATGGCCATACCCACCGCCCTGCTGTACATGAACACCCTAAAGTCTATGAATCAGCAGTACGTATGGTGCTGGGAGATTGGGATGATGGTGGCTGGTATATTAGCTGGACGCCAGAACAACTTTTCCTACATAAAATAGATAGCCCTGTGATTAGTGATGGCAACTCTTCTCTCAAGTAAAGTAAGAGATCTTGATGGCTTGCCGGTCAATCGCATTTTGCCGCACATAAAAAAGCGTATGATCGGCCCCTTTATTTTTCTTGATCATATGGGGCCTATGGACCTTGCTCCGAATAAAGGTCTGGATGTAAAGCCACATCCTCATATCGGTTTGTCTACACTGACTTATTTACTCGAAGGCAAACTCCTGCACCAAGACAGCTTAGAAAACATTGTTGAAATAGTGCCGGGTGACGTTAATTTAATGACAGCAGGCAAAGGTATTGTGCATTCTGAAAGAGAGCCTGTTGAAACGCGCAGTAAACAACATCGGGTTAATGGCATTCAATGCTGGATAGCCTTACCCGAAAATAAAGCTGAAATTGAACCTTCATTTCAGCACGTTGCTCAAACTGATTTGCCTAAACACGAAGTCGATGGCGTTTGCATAACCTTAGTGGCGGGTAGTGCCTTTGGTTTACATTCCCCGGCAAACACCTTTTCACCCTTATTTTTTCTGGATGTCGATGCCAAAGCCGGCAGTGCCATTCAGCGTCCGGAGCCGGAATTTGAATGCATGCTTTACCTTCTACACGGAAAAATTAAATCAGGACAGGAGACCTTTGAGAGTGGACAAATACTCCTGCTGGATAAAGAAACTTCTTTTCAGGCATCTACTGATGTCAGGTGCCTGCTACTAGGGGGCGAAGCCTGGGAGAAAACCCCCTTCATCGAATGGAATTTTGTTTCGTTTCATAAAGAAAGAATTGAACAAGCCAAACAAGATTGGCGTGAAAGACGTTTCCCTGAAATTCCAAGCGACGCTGAAGAATTCACTCCACTTCCAAATCGAGGGCTCTCGGATAATGCTAACTAACTCGCTTATTTATCTCTTTGCCGCTGTTCTATCCGTACCGATTGCAAAAAAATTGGGCCTGGGTTCGGTCTTGGGTTACCTGCTCGCTGGTGTGATTATCGGCCCTTTTGCCTTATCACTGGTGGGCGATCAGACCGATGTTATGCATTTTGCCGAATACGGCGTCATCATGATGCTGTTCCTGATTGGTTTGGAACTGCAGCCACGCCGACTCTGGCAAATGCGCAAATCTATTCTTGGTCTCGGTGGCTTGCAGGTCGTATTTACATCACTCTTACTCTGGTTTCTGTTGATCGCTTTGACTGATTTAGCCTGGCAGTCAGCCTTAGTTATAGGCTTAGCAGTGGCCTTATCTTCTACCGCTATTGTTCTGCAATCACTGAGTGAAAAAGACCTGACAAAAACTCAAGCCGGCACGAATGCTTTTTCTGTATTGTTGTTTCAAGATATTGCGGTTATCCCTATTTTGGCGCTGCTGCCGTTACTGGCCGTTAGTGGCATGGACATTGCCATTGATGATCATTCTGAGAGCCTGCTATCTAATTTAAGTGCAATGACGCAACTCGCTGTAACCCTGGCGACAATTGCCGGTATTATTATTGCTGGACGCTTTTTATCCTCACCCATTTTTCGTTATATCGCCGCCACTCGATTACGCGAATTATTTACTGCTGTTGCCTTATTAATCGTATTAGCGATCTCAGGTTTGATGACAACTATCGGTTTATCACCTGCTTTAGGCGCATTTTTAGCCGGTGTTGTGCTTGCTGATAATGAGTTCCGCCACCAGCTTGAAGCAGACATAGAACCCTTTAAGGCACTGTTGTTAGGTTTATTTTTTATCACCGTTGGTGCCAGCATCAATTTTGCTCTACTACAGCAAAACCCTGTATTAATTTTAAGTCTGGTACTTGCTTTATTTCTGGTTAAATTTGCTGTTTTATTTGCGCTTTCTTTGATTTTTAAATTCACCACCCAGCAGGGCCTTTTATTCAGTCTGGCCCTGGCTCAAGGCGGAGAGTTTGCTTTCGTTCTGGTCAGCAGTGCAAATCAATACGGTGTTTTTAGTGAAAACACCGGGTCAACACTCACGTTAGTGGTTGCCTTATCCATGTTATTAGCGCCTTTATTGTTCGTACTCTATGCAAGCTTCATAAGTCGCACCAGTCAAAATAAGCAAGAGCAGGCCGACGAAGACATACAGCCGAGTTCTCAGGTAATCGTTGCTGGCTTTGGTCGCTTCGGCCAAATTGTTGGCCGTTTGTTAAGCCTGCAAGGCTTTGAATTAACCTTGCTGGATCACAGCCCTGGACAAGTAGAAATGGTGCGCCGGTTTGATAATACGGTTTTCTATGGCGATGCAGCGCGCACAGATTTGCTTGCTGCTGCCGGCGCAGAAAATGCCAAATTGCTTATCGTCGCCGTTGATGATGCTGATAAATCTTTACAAATTATTGATAATGCAAAAGAACATTTCCCGCATATGAAAATCCTGGCCCGAGCAATTGACCGTCGACATGCCTATCAACTTATAAAAAGAAATATAGAAAGCTTTCGTCGTGAGACCTTTGATTCAGCCTTACACCTGGGTGTCGAAGCACTGCAAACCTTAGGCATTTCAGAAACAGATGCGAAGCGTGCTGGAGAAGTTTTTAATAAACATGATGAAGAGACACTTATTCAACTGGCTGAAGTCTGGGGCGATGATAAAAGTTATGGTTTAGCCGTAAGAGCCCGCTTAGAAGACCTTAAGCAGGTGCTTGAAAAAGACCAGGAAAAAACCAAAGAATAAGCGCTTAGCGTTGAAAATAACGTTGAAAGTGAGCTTCACTCAGTAATTGCAGTTCATCGTTAATCCGTTGCATAACTTCATCAACGCTTGAATTGCTAAACTCTGGCATTAACTCAACACCGATTTCATTCAGCGTTTTAATTTTATAAGCCTTTTTTTGTAAAAACCCATGTAACCAGCAATACGACGATAAATCTGGATGATAAAAAAACCGGAAGTCATGCATAACCTCTTGTAATTTACTCACAGAAACAATTCTGAACTTGTTACGTAAAATTTGCTCGGTTAATAAATCTATGCGGCTGAAAACCGCTAGTTTTTCCTGCTCTGAATAAGAATTCCAGTTAATAACTTCAAAATTAAATCGTTTGCAGCCACGGCAAATTTTGTCTCCAAAAGACGTCGTAGAGCAAATTCCGATACAAGGCGTTTTAATCTGATTCATGTAAACAAATTGTAATGCTTTATGGCATATAAATTGAAGCAAAGAAGGTAGAATATTAAACATTGCCTAAATTAAATTTAAATTACTGGAAAAATTGATGCTAAAAATAGCAATACTTGATGATTATCAGAATGCCGCTTTTGCCGCCGCGGACTGGGATAGTCTGCCGGATGCCGACGTCAGTGTATTTAATAAATATATTGCCGATGAAGATGACCTTGTAGAAACATTGCGGCCTTTTGATGTCATCGTGGCTATGCGAGAACGTACCCCCTTCCCCGCTTCTTTGCTGCAACAATTACCCGAATTAAAATTATTAATTACCACGGGCACGCGTAATCTAGCTATTGATATGGATTTTGCCAGCAAGCGAAATATCCCTGTCTGTGGCACCTCGATGGTTCCCCATTCTACCTATGAGCATGCCTGGGCCTTGATACTTGCCCTGGCTAAAAACATACCCCAGGAGAATGCCCTCATGCACGCAGGCGGCTGGCAGGCTGAGGTCAGTATCGGCCTGAAAGGAAAAACCTTGGGAATTCTCGGCCTGGGCCGATTGGGTGCTGAAGTTGCGCGGATTGGTCAAGCTTTTGGTATGCAGGTAATTGCCTGGAGTCAGAATCTTACCGAGGAAAAAGCCGCTGAACACAAGGTTCTGTACGTTGATAAAGAAACGCTGTTTCGTGATGCGGACATACTGAGCATTCATTTACTCTTGAGTGATCGTACCCGTGGCCTGGTTGGCACGAAAGAACTTAGCGCTATGAAAAAAAGTGCTTATCTGGTTAATACCGCGCGTGGCCCTATCGTCGATGAAGCCGCTTTGCTGGCAAGCTTGCGTGCTCGCCAAATCGCAGGTGCGGCCATTGATGTTTACGATGTTGAACCCTTGTCCAGTGATCACCCTTTCAGAGAACTGGATAACCTTTTAATGACCGGGCATACCGGCTATGTAGTACAGGAACTCTATGAACTGGCTTACGGCCAGGCCGTTGAAAATATCAAAGCCTGGCTGTCCGGAAATCCGCAGCGAGTACTAAATGCTTAAAATACCTAAGTAGCCCTGCTCAGCCAAACATAATCTTGCACAGTATGGCCCCCACTACAGCCATCGACATACCCCAGGCCAGCAGCGCATTGAAAAATTTACGTGTGTCGGTGCCAGCCGGAGCGCTGGCAATATAAAGCGCGCCTACCGTAGAAAGCGATGATAAATCTACCAGGCTTGCACTCACATTCATTGACCAGGCAATTTTAAGGGGGTCCATGCCACCTAATTGTTCGGCCAATGCAGGCACCATCGGCAGGAAGGCTGGCAATACTACGCCTGAGGTACTGCTGTAAACCGAGATGATACCTGCGGTAAAAGCTACGATCGGATTAATCGTTCCTTCCGTAGCAACAGCAGCAATACCATTGATAATAAGATCCAGCCCTTCGGTTTCACGCAACAAAGTAATCAGAACAGTGACTCCCGTCACCATCAAAATAACATTCCAGGGAATGCCTTTAATCGCGGCAGATTCATCCACTGTGCGTAATAAAATGAGTATCGTTGCAATAATTAACGCAACCATGCCCACGTCGTAGGAAAAGCCGGCAACCAAAATAATCAACGTTACGATGCCCGCAATAGTCAGCCAATGTTGCCTTTCCATAACGGCCATGTCCTGAGCATCCAGTGCAACAGTTTGCGCAGAGCTTTTAAACAGCTTGCCACCACCAAACAGAAAAAAGCCAGCAAACCCAACCAGAGCATGGGCAAAAGCATTAAAACCAAAGGTATACCATTCAACCCCACCCAGACCTATCTGCTCCATCACACCGTGGGCAACTATGCCCGTTGGAGCAAAGGGCGACAGCGTACCTGCCAGCACTCCGTTACCCGCCATAATTGCCATAACCAGAGGGGGGATTTTAGCCCGCCCGGCGATTGCCATTGCCGGTGGCGCCAGTAAGGCACTCGCAGGTGTTGCGCCAGCCCCGATAGTAGCAATACCGAAACCCACCATAAAAAACATGATCGGTAACATGCCTGCATGCCCCCGACACAGAGCCACAGCTCGTCCTGTAACACGCTCAAGCGTGCCATTAGAATTCGCAATCGAAAACAGCAGCGTCACGCCAAGCAGAGTAGTGAAAAGTGAAACGGGAAAACCATTGAGCACCATTGCCGGTGACATATCAGCAAAAAAAACACCGATAATCAGCGCCAGTGACATAGACAGCACGCCTATATTGACTGCTGTGGTGCAACTCAACGTAACGGCAAGAACCAGCGCACTAACCGATAGCCAGGCCAGGCTCATGCTTCAAGACCTGATGTAACAGGCTTTAAACTCTCGACGAGTTCTTTAATATCCGTGCATGTTTCTAATGATTCGACTAAAGCAAACACTTTGTTAATCTCCTCATCAGACAAAACCAGAGAGGCGCAGTCACTAAATTTTTCAAAAAGGTCATCACGACTGAAAGGCAAATCTGGCCCGCCACGGTAACGTTCATCGGCTTTTTGCACGAGGGTACGGCCATCGGCCATGTCGACTTCTACTGTACTTCTGATCTTCTCCCAGCCCTGCGCTTCAATATCTGGATCAAGCACACACTCAACCTTGCGCATCAATGCCTGCACTGGTTCACTACAGACGAACTCATCATTAAATTCATGAATACCTGCTTTACGACGTAAAGCTATCGCGCTCATCATAAACGCCGGACAGAACTTGGCTTCAAGTTCATTATTAGCAATTGGATAACGTAGTGGATTTAAAATGTTAGAACCGGCACGTACGCGAATTGCAACAATGTCATTCGCATCTACATCGTTGTCGATCACCAGACGTCGCATGGCATCCATGGTTGGATGGCCGAGCACCCCACAAGGATAGGGTTTAATCGACACACCCGGTGAGACGATGGTATGCGGATTGCCGAGCTTACCCACAATCCGTTCAGCGTCAAAACCTTGCCCATGACTAAATGTCTGGAAAAAGCCCCAGGGTGGATCAAGCGCATCTTTGCCGCCAGTGAAACCAAGCGCTGCAAGCTCCGTTGCCACAATGCCATTTTGTGCAGCACGCCCCACATGCAGTGGTTTGGTCATGCTGCCAAAGCTAACCCGAATGCCGGATGCCGAACTCGCTGCAATGGCTAGCATATGTGCAGTCTGTTCATCATTAAGATCAAACAATTTAGCCGCCGTCACTGCTGCCCCGAAAGTGCCAACAGTCGCTGAGGAATGAAAGCCTTTCTTATAATGGTCGGGGTGAATGGCTTCAGAAATCTTGCACTCTACTTCGAAACCGGTAAGAAAAGCGGTGAGAAATTGTGTACCCGAAATACCTTCACGTTCACCAATAGCCAGAGCTGTAACCAGAGGGGGTATCGTCGGATGCGTGAGTAAACCAAAAATACGGTCGGCACTGGTAGCAAGTTGGGTGTCATCCCAATCAAGTGCATGACCACTGGTGCCATTCACTAATGCGGCGGCTGCAACACTGGTTTTAAAGCCCTCTGGGCCAAAAACTGTCGCATCCGCACGGTTATCTGTGCCGATGACATGCTCCCGTAAAATACGCCCTGCTGGTTGCGTAGAACCGGCTAACATGACGCCTAAACCATCGATAATACAACGCTTGGCCAGCGTTATAGCCTCGGCAGGGAAATCTTCATATTTCACCGCGCTTATAAAATCGACAACTTCACTACTTACTGAGTTGTTTACTGGACTATTTATTGAACTATTTATTGAACTATTAACTGACTTTTCAGCCATCGAATCAGACATACATCAAAAACCTCAAAATAATTGCACATATATTTTTCATGTTGCTGAATCTGATAAGACAGCAGCATTCTAGTATAAGGTAGGCAAACCGTGCATTGCAAAACAACATCAATCGGTATCTGCATTAGGTGATGACTCAGCTTGAAATTTACTCGGCATCACAGCAACTAGCCATTTTTAGCTAGTTCACGTAAAATCTGCTTCCTTTTTTCCGATCCCCATCTCTTTATTATCATGAGGAATCAGTAATGTTAGAAGCTTATCGCAGTCATGTCGAAGAACGTGCAGAACTTGGTATTGTCCCTCTTCCACTGAATGCAGAACAGGTTGCCGACCTGATTGAACTATTAAAAAGCCCACCTACAGGTGAAGAAGAATTTATTCTGGACCTTATTTCAAATCGCGTACCTGCGGGTGTCGACGAAGCTGCTTATGTAAAAGCAGGCTTTCTTACCGCGCTTGCCAAGGGTGAAGCCTCCTCTCCAATTATTTCTAAACTGGATGCCGTTATCTTACTTGGCACCATGCTGGGTGGTTACAACATCTCTACCATGGTCGAATTACTTGATGACGCAGACCTCGGTGAAGAAGCGGGCAAACAGCTTTCTGGCACACTATTAATGTTTGATGCTTTCCATGATGTTGCTGAAAAAGCCAAGTCTGGCAATACTAATGCTCAGGCCACCATGCAATCCTGGGCGGATGCTGAATGGTTTACTTCGCGTCCAAAAGTACCCGAAGTAATGACTATCAGTGTTTTCAAAGTGCCTGGAGAAACCAATACCGATGACTTATCTCCAGCGCCTGATGCCTGGTCACGACCGGATATCCCACTGCATGCCAAAGCCCTGTACAAGATGCCACGTGAAGGTGTGACCAATGCTCTAGAACAGATTACTGAACTCAAAAAAGCTGGCTTTCCAGTGGCTCTAGTAGGTGATGTTGTTGGTACCGGCTCCTCCAGAAAATCTGCGACCAACTCTGTGCTTTGGCATATGGGTGATGACATTCCACATATCCCAAATAAAAGAGGTGGTGGCGTTTGTATCGGTGGTCAAATTGCACCGATTTTCTTTAACACCATGGAAGATTCTGGTGCGCTGCCGATTGAATGCGACGTCGACAGCATCAACACTGGCGATATTATTAATATTTATCCCTATGCCGGAAAAATTACTAAGCATGGCTCCGATGAGCTCTTATGTGAATTCAGTTTAAAAACTGAAATGATATTAGATGAAGTACAGGCTGGTGGTCGTATTCCTCTCATTATCGGCAGAGGCTTGACTGAACGTGCTCGCAACGAGCTAGGCCTGGAACCTTCACCGGCATTCCGCAGACCAAACTCCGCTTCTGACAGCGACGCAGGATTTACGCTGGCACAAAAAATAGTTGGCAAAGCCTGTGGTGTTGATGGCGTTCGTCCTGGTACCTATTGCGAACCTAAAATGACGACAGTGGGTTCACAAGACACAACGGGCCCGATGACTCGCGATGAATTAAAAGATTTGGCTTGTCTAGGCTTTACCGCCGATTTGGTTATGCAGTCATTTTGTCATACAGCGGCGTATCCAAAACCTGTTGATATTTCGACTCAGCATACCTTGCCAGATTTTATCCGTACCCGTGGTGGCGTTAGTTTACGACCTGGCGATGGCATCATTCATAGCTGGCTGAACCGTATGATATTGCCAGACACAGTAGGTACTGGTGGTGATTCGCATACCCGTTTCCCTATGGGAATTTCTTTCCCAGCAGGGTCAGGACTGGTCGCATTTGCCGCCGCAACAGGCGTTATGCCACTGGATATGCCTGAATCCGTATTAGTACGTTTTACGGGTGAAATGCAGCCAGGAATCACCTTGCGTGACCTGGTTAATGCCATCCCTTATGCCGCGATTCAATCGGGTGACCTCACGGTTGAAAAGAAAGGCAAAAAGAATATCTTCTCTGGTCGCATTCTTGAAATAGAAGGTTTACCCGAGCTTAAAGTTGAGCAGGCCTTTGAATTGTCTGATGCCTCTGCGGAACGTTCTGCTGGCGGCTGTACTATCAAGCTCAACAAAGGACCTATCATTGAATATTTCAAATCCAACATTACCCTGCTGCGCTGGATGATCTCTGAAGGCTATGGCGACCCTCGCACTTTAGAAAGACGTGCCGCCGCCATGGAAGAATGGTTGCAGAATCCTGAATTAATGGAAGCTGATGCCAATGCTGAATACCATAAAATCATTGAAATTGACCTCAATGAAATTAAAGAGCCTCTGCTGGCATGCCCGAATGATCCTGATGATGTTAAAACCCTCAGCGATGTTGCAGGCACCCAGATCGATGAAGTCTTTATTGGTTCTTGTATGACTAACATTGGGCACTTCCGTGCAGCCGGTAAAGTACTGGAACAGGTAAAAGGGTCATTACCAACACGATTATGGATATCGCCACCGACCAAGATGGATGAACACCAACTCATTGAAGAAGGTATTTACGCGACTTTCGGTAGTGCCGGCGCCAGAACCGAGATGCCAGGCTGTTCATTGTGTATGGGTAACCAGGCTCGGATTGCGCCAAAATCAACGGCTATTTCGACCTCAACCCGTAACTTCCCTAATCGCTTAGGCGATGGCGCGAATGTTTACCTGGGCTCTTCTGAGCTTGCTGCGGTTTGTGCAGTGCTGGGCAAAATTCCGAACATGGAAGAGTATATGACTTACATGGAGAGTCTGAATACCATGTCTGGTGAAATCTATCGTTACTTGAGTTTCAACGAAATAGAATCATTCATGCAAGGCGCCGAAAAAGCCGACTCTATTCCTGTAGTAGACATAGAGGTTAGCGCCTGATTAACGACAACTTTATATAGCCAGCTTCCGGCATTTCAAGAATTCGAAGAGTTTGTCCAGCAAACGCACTATCGAAAATTGCCGGAAGACTGGGTTGTAAAACCTCTAATACAGCACACACTATTAGTAAAAGGGACTAAACAAGCTCGAAGCTATAAAATCCTTCATAAGCCTCATTAAATAATTAGATCCCCCAATAAAGCATTTCACTACCTGTGAATGTTAACAAGCTATGTTCGAACTAGATCGAAAGGCTTCTGGTCACCACAAAAAAATATAGACAAACTATTTATATCCATGATAATTTTTATCAAAAGGAGTATTACTATGAATAGGACCTTTCAAACGCCCCTGAGATTTCTAGGCTTTTTATTGATCTCAACTTTTTGCCTACAAGCTTGTACAAGCCTTGAGCCGCCTAATTCTGAAGAGATCACTTTCACTTTAACAGTAGAAAATACCGGATATTTTGGGGCAAGACCGGAAATATTAACGCCGCAAGAACTTCATTTCCTTACCCCAGAACAAGTCAGTAATTTCACTGCTTACATGAGTAATCCTGCATTCGAAAATATAAAACCACACCAACGGCTTTTTAATTTCCTGCGAACGTATAATGATCAATTCCAATACGAAGCCGACACTTTGATTGCTTCGCAATCATTAGCATTAAAATCTGGCAATTGCCTTTCATTGGCCATACTGACATCCGCTCTAGCAAAAACAGTCGACCTGGAAATAGATTATCAGTTAATGGATGATGTCCCCGTTTATGAACTAAATGGCACCATCGTAACCAAAGGCCTCCACATAAGAACCATTCTCTATGATCCCGGTTTTGCAGGGGAGCCCGGCGTTGACTATCTCTTTAAACCTGGAATAAAAATAGATTACTTCCCCACTGGCCGTAGCCGATTCATTGCTAATCTGGATGAGAACGATTATTTAGCCATGTACTATCAAAACATTGCGGCTGCTGCCATTGCAAACAATGATTCCAACATCGCCTACTGGTATGCCATGGAGTCTTTAAAATTTGTACCGGACAATTCAAATGCTATCAATATGCTCGCCATTATAAACCGTCGAGTTGATAATCTTGAAATAGCCGAGCAGCTATATCTTTACGGCATAGAGCTAGCCGGTGAAAAACTCACTTTATTAAAAAACTACCGTATTCTATTGTCTTCAAGTGGGCGAACCGAAGAAGCAGAACACCTTCAAAGGGAGATTGATTCGATGCAAGACTCCAGCCCCTTTGAATGGTTTCAATTAGCACGCAATGCTTATGACGAAGGGGATTTATCCGGAGCCATACGTTATTATCAAAGAGCATTAGACCTAGCGCCTTATCTGCATGAAGCTCACTTGGCTATTGCTCAGATTAATTACGAACTTGGCAATTTAGGGAGAGCCGAAAACGCATTAGAAAATGCAATTGCAAATGTTAATAAAGTTAGCACCCGAAACTTGTATCAAGCCAAGCTCTTTACTTTGACCTCAGAAATAACAAACTAGGGACTTTAAAAACTGTGTCCACAGTAATTTAAATATTTCATGAAGAATTAATCTAAAACTATTTCTGCAGTAAACATAGAGGTTAGCGCCTGATTAACGACAAGTTTTATAGCCAGCTTCCGGCATTTCAAGAATTCGAAGAGTTTGTCCAGCAAACGCACTATCGAAAATTACCGGAAGACTGGGTTGTCTTTATCACTGACATAAAAAATTCTACTCAAGCAATTGAGCTAGGCAAATATAAAGAAGTTAATCTTATTGGTGCAGCCAGCATCACCCTCTCCATCCAAGCATTAAATAACGTAGAATTTCCTTTTGTTTTTGGCGGTGATGGTGCATCTCTTTGCATTCCTCCGCAGCATGCTGAATTGGTAAGCATTGAACTCGCCAAACTTATACGCTTTGCTGAAGATAATTTTTCTTTGCAGCTTCGTGTTGCCATGATTCCTGTAAAAGAAATTTACAAAGCAGAAAAAGAACTCTTAGTCTCGAAACTTGAAATCACTCAAGGAAAATTTATTGCTTTGTTTAGAGGTGGCGGGCTAAATTATGCTGATCAGCTTGCTAAAAGTTCACAGCAAAATTTTTTAATTAAAAAGCACCAGGCTACCGTTACAGAACTTAAAGGACTCTCTTGCCGCTGGAGTCCAATACCTGCAAAAAAAGGCTTAATAATAAGTCTTCTGGTGGTTGCCAGAGGAGAAAATTTTTCAACTGTTTATCAAGATGTTTTAAAGAAAATTCGAGAAATTCTAGAATGCAGTATTGAAGATGCAAACCCCATTAGCTTACACAACAAGCAATATAAAAGCTTCTGGGCTGCGCTCAAAGAAGAATCAAAATACCATAGCAAATTATTTTCAATTGATTTTTTTAAACGCTTCTTCGATATAAGCTTAAGTGTGCTTATTTTTCGTTACCGTTTAAACCCTGCTTTCTTCACCTTTAATGCAAAAAAATATAAAGATGGCATTAATCAACACAGTGATTACCGTAAATTTGATGACACATTACGTCTAATAATTGATTGCAGAAAAAAAGATTACGAACAATTAAAGCAAGCGCTCGAAACAGCCTATACAGACAAAGATATTTACTATGGTTTATATGCCTCTAAAGAAGCTTTAATGACCTGCTTTGTTGAAAGTACACAACAAGGAGAACACCTGCACTTTATTGATGGTGGCGATGGCGGTCTGGCTATGGCCGCTAAACAATTGAAGTCTCAAATAAAATAGCCCTCATACATTTTATTGCAAGCTTCTTCCTGATGCCTTAGCCTCTTGTAATTAACTCTCCTCTTAATAAGAGCGGAGCAAAAAAAGAATAAGAGGTGCCTTTAATGTCTGAAGTGATCATCCCAACCCAACAGGGTGAAATGCCAGCCTATGTTGCAAAACCCTCTGGTGATGGCCCCTGGCCTGCTGTAGTTGTTATTCACGACATCTTAGGCATGACGACCGATCAGAAAGAACATGCTGACTGGCTGGCTAACCAAGGCTATCTTGCTGTCGCACCAAACCTGTTTCACTGGGGTGGAAAAATAAAATGTGTGCGTTCAGTTTTTAGTCAAATGACGGCACGAAAAGGCAGAAGCTTCGATGATGTTGAAGCGACACGCACCTGGCTGTTGGCTCAAGCAGACTGTACGGGCAAAATAGGTGTTATTGGCTTTTGTATGGGAGGCGCCTTTGCTCTGCTCTTGGCTGCACCAAATCGTGGATTTTCCGCCTCTGCACCCAATTACGGCCAGGTTCCAAAAGATGCCAATGCGTTTTTTCCCGGGGCCTGCCCTATAGTCGGCAGTTTTGCTAAAAAAGATCCCTCATTACGTGATGCCGCAGCTCAACTTGAAGCAGCGCTTACCAGCAACAATATTCCTCATGATGTAAAAGAGTATCCCGATGCCGGACATGGTTTCCTCAACAATCATGTCCCAAATGAAGTGCCTGTCGTTATGCGAGTAATGTTGAAATTGATGGGAGGGGGTTACCWCGAGCTATCAGCAGATGATGCCCGGCATAGAATTAACGATTTCTTTGGCATACATTTGAAAGGTGCTGTGAAGCAGCCAGAGTCATAAAGTAAAATAAGGGGCAGTGTAGAGCAGAATTTAAGCCAATAAGTTAAGCACATTATTATGCAGCGCTTAACGTGACCTTATTAACTTTGTTAAGTTTTATATGCTTTTTTGCTTGCCACAAATCATAAGCATCTTGCATTGCAAGCCAACTTTCAGGGCTCCGACCTAGCGCTTTTGAAAGACGTAACGCCATTTCANGACTTATGCCACTTTGCTGCTTTATGATTCTATTAAGCGTGGAAGCCGCTACATTAAGTTGCCCCGCAAGATAGCGGCAACTTAAGCCAAAAGGCTCCATATAAGTTGCATACATAAACTCGCCAGGATGTGGTGGGTTGTGCATAGCCATTAGTGATAATCCTCATAGTTCACGATATATACATTACCGTCAGTAAATTCAAATGTAACTCGCCAATTCCCATTTACGGTAATTGACCAGATACCCTTTCGTGATCCTTTTAGGGATGTAAACGATAACCGGGAATATCAATATCGTCGATAGTTTGAGCCGTTCTAATGCTGCAAGTTGAAAGCGCAGCTTTTTAGAATGACTAGATTGAATACCGCGGGTATTACCAGTTTTAAAGAACTTCTCTAAACCTTTATGTTTAAAAGATTTGATCATTCCACAAGTGTAGCATGTTGCGCAACACTGTCAACTCACATAATGTTTAGGAGAATCAAGGAATCAAGTTGCTTGATTCCTTGGTAAGCATTTCCAAGAACTCCGCCTCTTTGATTAGTGACTAGTAAGATCCCCCCTCTTTAAATTTTAAATAGTTTAAAGAGGGGGCGACCTAGCAATTTCTTTGAGCCTATAATGACCTCTCATTTATAGGCAAGCAGAGTAATCATGGCTATTTCCTTACAAGACCAATTAAAACAATCCGGCCTGGTGGATGATAAAAAAGCCAAACAGTTATCCAGAGCCAAACGTAAAGAAACCAAGCTTGCTCATAAGGGTAAAAAGCCTCAGATAGATCAGGGCAAGTTAGCGCTTGAGCGCACCCAGGCCGAGAAAGTAGCACGCGACAAGCGATTGAACTTAGAGAAAACTCAAAAAGCCCAGAACATCGCTGTCGCAGCCCAGATTAAGCAGCTCATAGAATTAAATTTCATCGCCCGGGATGGGGAAGAAAAATTCCACTTCACCGACGCTAACAAAGTCAAACATATCTGGGTCAATGAAGAACAGGTAGATCACCTGCGCAAGAGTATGATTGCCATCGTCAAACTGGCGGATCAGTATGTACTTGTACCGATGAAAGTCGCCGATAAAATTGCTCAACGAGATACCAAAGTAGTCATTTTCAAAGGCGACCTCTCCTCTGCCGAAACAAATAGTGAAGATGATGATTTTTATGCGGATTTTAAAATCCCTGATGATTTAGTTTGGTGACCTCAGCACCTTCATCAAGGACGTAGGTATCAAAGAGGCAGGTTACTTGATTCTTTAATGAGTTCTTTCAAGAACTCTGACCCCTTGATTCTCAATCAAATAGAAATAAATATCAGACACGTAATGCTTTAAGCATTTTTTCTTGATGGGTCAGGGATCAACCTTAGCTAAATGATCGTTAATAACCTGTAGAAAGGCAGCCCCGTATTTTTCCAGTTTACGTTCTCCTATACCACTAATAGGATTTAACTGATCCCTGTTCTGTGGCAGGCTGGCACACATTTCTTCTAGCGTGCGGTTATGGAAAATGACATAGGGTGGAACACCCTGCTCTTCAGCGAGCAACCTGCGGCATTCTCGCAAGGCTTCCCATAAGACAACATCGATATCTTCCGGCAGTGGTGTTTTTGTTTGTTTTTTAGCGGTTTTTTGTGTGCTGTCGCGGCGCAGTTCAATTTGTTCTTCTCCGCGTAATAAGGGGCGGCATTTCTCCTCCAGGATCAAGGCGCCAAAACGTTCCAGATCAACACTCAGATAAGACCGTGCAACCAGTTGCCTGAATACTGAGCGCCACTGATTAGTGTCTAACTCCTTACCGATAGCGTAAATAGCTAAGTGTTGATGATTGAATTGAGCTATTTTCTCGTTATTGGCACCGCGTAATACATCAATCAGATGGTTAACACCAAAACGTTGGCCGGTACGGTAAGCCGCACTCAACGCCATGCGGGCAGCTTCAGTGCCATCCCAGGTAACAACAGGACTCAGGCAAGTATCACAGTTGCCACAAGCCTGAGGGTAATCCTCGCCAAAATAGTTCAATAAAGCCTGGCGCCGACAACTGGTGATTTCGCACAAACCCAGCATCGCATTCAAACGTTGTTGCTCAGCTCGTTTGTGTGCCTCATTGCCGTCGGTATTGGCCATCATCTGGCGCAGCTTAATCACATCTTGCAGGCCATAAATCATCCAGGCATCAGCGGCTTCACCATCACGGCCAGCACGACCTGTTTCCTGATAGTAGGATTCCACTGTTTTGGGTAGATCCAGATGCGCAACAAAGCGCACATCGGGCTTGTCTATACCCATACCAAAGGCGATAGTGGCTACCACAATAACCCCCTCCTCACGGAGAAACCGGGATTGATGTTCAGAGCGCATATCTGCATGTAACCCAGCATGATACGGCAAGGCATTAAAACCCTGTTGCTGTAACCAACGGGCTATTTCTTCAGTTTTCTTGCGTGATAGGCAGTAAATAATCCCGGCATCATTGGCATGTTCCAGTTCCAGGCGTTTGTTAATTTCATTACGGGTGCGCACATCAGCGGTAGCCGTCAGTGCTATACGTGGGATATTCGGGAAGCGTTCATGCAGGACATTCAGCTGTAGATAATCAGCACGAAAATCGTGGCCCCATTGAGAGACGCAGTGGGCTTCATCAATCGCGAATAAAGCGATGGACGAGTCCTGCAATAAAGACAGCGTGCGTTCCTGTTTAAGCCGTTCTGGCGCGATATACAGTAGATCCAGCTCTCCCGAGCGTACACTTTCCTCTATCTGCCTTGCCGCCACCTGACTAAGGGTGGAATTCAGGAAGCTGGCCTTTACGCCAACTTGACGCAAGGCATCCACCTGATCCTGCATCAGGGCAATCAAGGGGGAAATGACCACACCACAACCCGGTCTTACCAGGGCCGGAATCTGGTAGCAAAGAGATTTACCGCCACCCGTGGGCATTAATACCAGCGCATCACCACCCTCAATAAGGGTCGTGATAATTTCACTTTGCGGTGGGCGAAAAGATTGATAACCAAATATGTTTTGCAGAATATCCTGGGCGTTGTTCTGAAACTTATTTTGGATGGTGTTATGGGTATTGTTTTGGATATTATTCTCGCTGCTATTTTTGCTACTGTTCCCGTTACTATTTAGAACATCATTCATTCTTATTATAGCGGAGATATTAACGATAGCAGGTAATCAAAAGGTTAATCTTCAATAAGCACTTACTTTGATTGTTATTGCTTACCCTTTCAACTCTCTACTGTATTTGAGAAAAGGTTAATTACTACAACACCCGCTAATATAAGGCAAATTCCAATTGCAGCGGCCAAATCAAGTTTTTGACCAAAAACCACCCACGCAACAATTGCCATCAATACAATCCCAACTCCCGCCCAAACCGCATATGCAATTCCAACTGGAATAGTACGTAGAGTTAAAGAAAGAAAATAAAATGCTGCTCCATATCCCACTATGACGATAGTAGAAGGCCAAAGTTTTGAAAAACCGTCACTAGACTTAAGTGCAGAAGTGGCTATCACTTCAGAAACTATTGCCGCATACAGAAATAACCAGCTTTTCATAAAGTATCCTTTTACGTTATAAGGCACCTCATTTTCACATGCACTTATCTCTTAAAACAGTCTTGTTTTTTTTATAATTTCTGACCAGCGCTGAGTTAAAACTGACATTTAATGTTTAGGCTTAGGAACGCAATACAGTTGGCACCCTAGACCGACTTTATCGCATTATTATGTGTCTTCTCAATATTAAGAATATTATTCATGCCTCTCATCGCTTGTGAAATTTAAAGATCAAACGTGAGGTTTTCAAGGTCGGTAATTTTAATTAATTAAATAATTTTCTAGCTGTTTGTGGATTTCAGTGGAATTCTTTCCCTTTAAAATAATCTTTTCACAACCATTGAAGGTGCTTAGCTCTTGTATCTTATCTGCAAGTTTTCTCGTAAAGGCATCGATATCGGCAATCTCTTTTTCAATAAATAAATTTTGAATAATGAAAGTCTTATTTTTTCTATCAGCTTTAGGGTCTAGTCGGCCAACTATCTCTGCGCCATAAAGAATAGGTAAACAATAATAACCAAACTGACGTTTAACAGCAGGTACGTAGCACTCCATTTGATAAGAAAAATCAAATAATGCCGCAACACGTTTTCTTTGAATAATTGCATTATCAAACGGATTAAGAAGACTAACCATTTTGTTAATTCTCTGCCCGGAACACTCTTGTATTATTTGCGGGCTTGAGTAATAAGGCTTGCCATCCACTTCAACTAAAACAATTTCATTGGCCGCAAGCATTTCATTAAGTTGAGCTTTAATGCTGGGCTTCATCCCCTTGCGCAAATAACTAAGTTCCTGCTCAGCGATTAAGCCATGCGCCTGCATTGAACGCTGTATCAAGTGGCGTTCATATTCTTCTTTGCTTGGCGTGCGCGTATCAAGCCCCGAAGGTAACACTCGCTCGGCCAGGTCATACACTTTATGAAAACCTGTGCGATGACTCACCATTAACTTCCCTTCAATAAAGAGTTGCTCTAATGCTTGCTTGGCAGGTTTCCAACTCCACCAGGAGCCGCCTTTTTTTTCTTTAGGCGGGTCGAAATGTTTAGCCATTAAGGGACCTTCAACCCTGATGCGTTCAAGCACCTTTTTCATCATTTTTTTATCTGGCTCACGCCAGTGTTTTTGACCACCTGCAATAGCATTCATATAAGGCAGACAAAAACGATAGTCCTGCATGGGTAGATAGGCAGCCGCGTGTGACCAATACTCCATGATTTCTCGTTCCAACAATAAGGCGTCTAGTTGTTGCTCTTGATAAGAAGGAATACGGGTCCAGAAGGTATGATGATGAGCCCGGTTAATCACTGAAATAGTGTCGATCTGGATATAGCCTAGCCTYTCGATACAAGACAACAGCGCATTGTTGCCACTGCCAAAAGGTTTGCTGCTATGCAGGCCTTGCTGAATAATGGCAAGCCTGCGAGCGTCTTTAGTTGATAATTTGAACATTTTCTTTGGCCAAGAGATTTCTGACACTGGATTACGGTTGTGGTGAGCAACTTACTCCCTAACCCAAACTTTTTGACACCACTTCATAAACATCTTTAGATAAGTTATCAAGCTCAAGAATACGTTTTAACTGTGCTTGCATTAACACTTGTCGCTGCGGCTGCTGTTTTCTCCAGCGCGTTAGTGGTGTTAATAATCTCGATGCAATTTGCGGGTTTAGTTCATTCAACGTTATAACATTGTCAGCCAGGAATTTATAACCAGACCCCGACTCATGATGAAAACCTACCAGGTTCTGGTGACAGAAAGCCCCAATAACTGAACGCACTTTATTGGGGTTTTTAATATCAAAACTTTCATGCTCGGTAAGTTTAATCACCTCTGCCAAATTATCTTTAATGGAAACGCCGGCCTGCATACTTAACCACTGTTCAATAACCAAGGGCTCATGTTTCCACTTTATATAAAACCCCGTAAAAGCTTGATTTTTTAGAGCTTCGGCCTGAGTGCCTGTGCCGGATAATAATGCTCGCAGTGCCGCACTTTGATCTGTCATGTTATCGGCCTGTTGATATTGCCTGAAACAGGACTCAATTTTTTCATCACCCAGTAAAACCAGATAATTCAGCACGGTATTCTTTAGCGCGCGTTGGGCGATAGCATCTGCTTCTACTACATAGGCTGCATCACTTTGCATGGCCTCGTAAACCTCTGCAAATGCATCTTGCAAACCTAGTGCGAGTTGCTTGCGGACAAATTCCCGCACTTCATGAATAGCGTCACTATCAATCTCTACAGCCAGCTCGGCAATGTAAGCCTCTGAAGGCAACACTAATAAACGCGACAGCATGGCTCTGTCTACACTGTTATCGTTTAGAGCCGCGTCTAATACTTTCTTCATGGCATAAATTAGGCGCTGATCCAGCACCAGAGGCTCGCCTTTTTGTCGCTGTGCCATCAACTCATTGATGATCTGTAAACTTAATTGTTGTGCTGCTTCCCAGCGCACAAACCCATCGGAGTCATGACTCATTAAAAACATCAACTCATCACGCGAGTAATCAAACTGCATTTTTACTGGTGCAGAAAAACTTCTCAGTAAAGACGGAATCGGTTTTACTTTTATTCCAGCAAAAATAAAATCTTGTGCGCCTTCATGAACTGTTAGTACTTTGCTGCTTAGAGCTGCCCCTTCTTTATCTACTCCACTTTCTTCACCTTCTAGGCGCAAAGCCAATTCATTGCCATTTTCATCAAGTAAGGCCACGGCAAATGGAATATGAAAATTATCTTTATGGCTTTGTCCCGGTGTTTCTGGACAGCTTTGTTCTACGGACAGGGTATACGTTTTAGCCTGTTCATCGTAACTGCCTTTGACTGATAAAACAGGCGTGCCAGCCTGTGAATACCAGCGTCTGAACTGAGTAAGATCAATACCGCTAACCTCTTCCATTGTTGCAACAAAATCTTCAGTTGTAACGGCCATGCCATCAAATTTTTCAAAATACAAATCAGTGCCCTTTCGAAAAAGTTCAGGCCCTAGCAGGTTGGCAATCATGCGCACAACTTCTGCACCTTTTTCATAGATGGTGACGGTATAAAAATT
The DNA here is from genome assembly GCA_002746215.1 of SAR86 cluster bacterium. Taxonomy (GTDB): domain Bacteria; phylum Pseudomonadota; class Gammaproteobacteria; order Pseudomonadales; family Pseudohongiellaceae; genus UBA5109. Next base: position 65,587 of record NVWI01000011.1, on the reverse strand, counting down.
AGAAATTTCCATGTAGGACTCAGGTCGAACAGAATGTGCCATCGGCCCGGCATCTTCAGCAAACTGCACCGTACGTAAAAAATTCACATCATCAATACGCTTGACCGCCCGTGAACCCATGTCAGCAGAAAATTCAGAGTCTCTATAAACAGTGAAGCCTTCTTTCAGACTCAGCTGAAACCAGTCACGACAAGTGACCCTATTACCCGACCAGTTATGAAAATATTCATGGGCGACAATGGCTTCTATACGCTGAAAGGAAAAATCTGTAGAGGTTTCTGGTTTGGCTAGCACACAAGATGAATTGAAAATATTTAAGCCTTTATTTTCCATCGCGCCCATATTGAAGTCATCGACTGCAACTATCATGAATATATTTAAATCATATTCACGCCCATAAACATCTTCATCCCACTTCATGGCTTTTTTCAGGGAACGCAAAGCGAAATCGCATTTATCCAGATCTTTTTCTTCAACAAAGACTTGTAAAGCAACTTCTCGGCCTGAGCATGTGGTGAAACTGTCATCGACAGAAAATAAATTACCTGCAACCAGAGCAAATAAATAAGCAGGCTTTAAGAAAGGGTCCTGCCAGACAACCCAATGCCGCCCTGCTTTATCAGATTCTGAGCAGTCACCACTATCAATTTTATTACCATTGGATAAAAGCACGGGGTAAAGGCCTTTATCAGCTTCTATGCGCGTTGTGAAACTGGACAACACATCAGGTCGATCTAAAAACCAGGTAATTTTACGAAAACCTTCGGCTTCACACTGCGTGCAAAATTTATTACTCGATTTATATAGGCCTTCCAGGCTGGTGTTCTCTTGTGGCTTAATGCTGATTTTGCTTTCTAATTCGAAAACGTCTTTGACATTATTAATTGTTAAACTTTCAGCATTTAACTCATAGTCTGTATCGGTGAGCTCTTTTCCATCCAGACGTAATTCGAGCAGCGTTAATTCCTGTCCATGCAGCAACAGTGCCGCCTTTTGATTAACTGCATCAGGGTTCCTGCGTATGTTTAATCGAGAAACAACAATACTTTCTTCTTCATGCAAACTGACATCTAAATAAATTGTATCGATTAAAAAGTTCGGGGCCTGATAATCTTTTAGATAAATATTTTTAGCTTGAGCGTCTTTCATATCTTATTTCTTAAACCTTTTTTAAATCTTTTTAAACTTTTAAAGTTACACCGTCAAAGTAATATCGTAACCACCAAACTTACGGATATTAAGCACGCCAGTATCCAGTATTAAATATTGGCCTTTAATACCCTGCAAGGTGCCTTCAATCTTTGGTGTTTTATCAAAATTAAGAGACGTTACAGTGGTCGGGTAATTCTCTACTGGGTAATCAATAGATACTGTATGCATGCCCGTCAAAATGCTGATGGCATGAATACCAAAGCGATCTTGCATTGCTTGTATATCTTCAGCACATTCCTTTAACAGCTGTTGTTTATGTTGCTCCATATCCAGTTCTTCTATTCCACCTTTCAACATAATCCGCCAATTAGTTTTGTCACTAATATGTTGCTTAAATAACAATTCAATAAAACCAGATTGCTGACGAGTTCTAACTCTAAATACTGGCAATGCCTGCACTGCACCTTGATCTATCCATCGTGTTGGAACTTGTGAAGCCCGGGTTATGCCTACTTTTATGCCGGAAGAGTTAGCCAGATAAACAATATGATCTTGCATGCAGAACTTATCACCCCATAGCGGCTCCCTACAGGTCCCAGCTTCATAATGACATTTTTCAGGCGATATAATACAACTGTCACATTGTGCTAATTTCTGAAAACAAGGATAACAATAACCCTGGCTAAAACTCTTATTGGTATTTCTGCCGCAATGCACACAGTTAATTTTGCCGGAAAATTCAAGCGTGATTTTTTTCTTGATAAATTCATTGAGTGCAACAGCTTCATTGCCTAAAGGCAGACTATAAGAAACTGGATGATCCAGACGCACTTGCATCTTTCGAATGTTGCCACTAACGTTTACAGCCATTAATGCCTCGTCTCTTTAGACTCTACTTTGGAGCCTGGTTTAGCGCCTGATTTAACCCGCAGTTTAGTACGATCTATATAGCCAATTTTTTCTTCTTCATTCAAATGAACTTCGTCATAGGCAATAACGGCCTGCATGCAAAGTTCAACCTGTTCTTTACTGAGCCGATCACCATTTTCCCAACGCCCAAGCTCAATCGCCTGTTTTAATTTAGTGTGCACTTCTGGCGTTATGGAAGATAATAATTCCTCAAAATTTTCGGGTGTATTATCCATTCATCTCTTCTCTTGTTGCTCTATTAGTTCTCTTTTAGTTCTGAACGACTGCACGCCGTATTCTACTGATAGTTGCCACTACAGCGCCATAAACGACACCGCACAACAAACCCGCAATATGTGCAGTATCCGCAATACTTTCCAATCCTATAAAAGTCAGAATGATCAGCGCCAGTAGCATGAAAAAAACTAGATTCCCCGGCAAGCCCAAACCCTTAGCTGGGTCGAATAGTTGCCACATCCAAATATAAGCAAACAGCCCATACACAACGCCAGACATGCCACCAAAATATATGCTGCCGCTATACAAATACTGAGCAGTATTGGAAACCAGAGCGAGCACCGTAATTAAAACCAGCATTGCCCAGCTCGCTTGTTTAACTTCTATACGCCGACCAAACTCCCAAAGCCAAAGCATATTGAACGCTAAATGCAAAACCCCTCCATGCAGGATCATAGGAGAAATCATATTTAAAAATTGCCTAAAGCTGAAATTTTCCAGAATAAAATCGAGATTTATCGTTCTCGTACCAAAGGCAAAATCAGGAAATAAAAATAATCGAACGGTATCAGACAGAGCATTCAGTGGCGCTACCACAGCCATTACACAACAAAGCAATATCAATACAATTGTTACTGGGTATCGAGACAGCGCCTGAATCAAACTCCCAATACTTTTATTCGGATTAAAGTACTCACTGATACTGGCGGAGTCTTTTTGATCAGGTTCGATCTCACCTAATCTCCACTGTTGATACAAAGCAGACGCTTTTGAAATATCGTTAGGATTAGCCACAGCGACTATCTGTTTTTCGCCTTCATGGTAAATTCGATGGGACAAGCTTTGCTGCCAGAGCAAGCGACTATATTGGGCTAAATCATCACCCTTTGATATTTCCAGGACTTTAAACATTTACAAGCCTCAGGGGGAGCCAAGCCTTTGAGACCAACCCAATTTACTGCGACAAGTTGCGTAATAGTTATAGTCAACAGGATGTAATAAACGTAATGTTTCAGCTTTCTTACTGACCAGAATCTGATCACCCGGCTCAGCCGTGAATTCAACTGAGCCATCACAACTTACCTGAGGCATCATCTGATGCCTGTCGCCGACTGTAATTTTGATTTCACTTTTGCCGTCAATAACAACTGGGCGACTGCTCAATGAATGCGGATACATTGGCACCAGCACTACCGCATCTAATTTGGGATGCATAATAGGCCCGCCAGCAGACATCGAATAGGCAGTGGAACCTGTAGGTGTCGCGACAATTAATCCGTCGGAGGCCTGTTGATAAACAAACTCATCATCAATGTACAAGGAAAATTCAATCATCTGAGCAGCGATACCGGGATGTAAAACCACATCATTTAACGCACAACCAATTTCTTCTTTCCTGTCTCCGCGCGCCATACTGACATTCAATAAAAAGCGTGATTCCTCTTTGTATTTACCGTCCAATACTTGTCCCAGACTATTTTCTAATTCTTCAGGCCTGATATCTGTGAGAAAGCCCAGACGACCTCGGTTAATTCCAACCACCGGTATATTTTGATTGGCCAGCGCACCAGCAACTTTTAACATGCTGCCGTCCCCACCAACTACAATCACTAGATCACAATGCAAATACAGCTCATCTTGAGGCACGACCAGCATGTCAGGAAAAGCACTGTGTGCTTGCATAAAATTAGACACTGCTTCATCTACGACAAGTTTTATACCCTCTCGCTGCAAGAGGAAATCAGCAAGCGCATTTAAAGAATCGGCTATGTTGGCATTATCTTGCCTGCCAATTAAACCAATACTCGAAAACTCTGACATAAACCATCCAGGCTGTAAGTTCGAAAAATGTGAAGTATATCATGCACCTTAGGCCCTCAAGCTATTATTTCAAGGCAAGTCACGTCTATAATGCAGAAGCTTTTTTTAGGAATTAGCCTTTATGGATATCAAAAATATCAAAATAGCGGTTGTTGGTCTGGGTTATGTCGGCCTGCCATTATTAGTGGAATTCGGCAAACGCTACCCTACGCTTGGATTTGATCTAAATTCAGAACGCATCAACAGTCTTAAACAACAGCACGATAGCACTCTGGAGCTGAGTTCTGCAGAACTGGCTGAAGCAAAATATGCGGAATATTCAGATGCATCTGCTGACCTGACTGATTGTAATGTCTTTATTGTGACCGTTCCTACGCCAGTTGATCACCATAAACGTCCTTTGCTTGAACCCTTGCAAGAAGCCAGTAAGACCATAGCACCCTACTTAAAAGCGGGTGATCTCGTCATTTACGAATCCACAGTTTATCCAGGTGCCAGTGAGGAAGTCTGCGTACCCATTCTGGAAGAAATGTCAGGCTTAACTCTCAATGAGAGTTTTTTCCTTGGATACAGTCCAGAAAGAATAAACCCTGGTGATAAAGTTCACCGTTTAACGACTATCCAAAAAATAACTTCGGGTTCTAATAAGGCTGCAGCAGAATTTGTTGATGATTTATATAACTCTATCATTCCGGCTGGCACTCATCCTGTAAGCAGTATTAAAGTTGCAGAAGCCGCAAAAGTTATTGAAAACACGCAGAGAGACTTGAATATTGCGTTAATTAATGAGCTCTGCCTGATTTTTCACAAGATCGGCATAGACACAGAAGAAGTATTAAATGCTGCTGGTACCAAATGGAATTTTCTACCTTTTCGCCCTGGGCTTGTCGGTGGGCACTGTATAGGTGTTGATCCATACTATTTAACCTATAAGGCAGAATCATTAGGCTACCGACCTGAGGTGATACTCGCTGGTCGTAGAATAAATGATGGTATGGGGAGTTATATCGCTGATCGTCTGGTTAAAAAAATGACTCAGGAAAAAATAAATGCGGTTGATGCTAATGTGCTTATCATGGGTCTTAGCTTCAAAGAAAACTGCACGGATCTACGCAATACGAAAGTGATTGATATCCTAAACACTCTACACACCTACAATGTAAAAGTTGATGTTTACGATCCGTGGATAGAGCCTGACACTGCAAAAAAGGAATACGGCCTTTCTCTGTTAAAGCAGCCTGATGAAAGCAAATATGACGCCATCATCGTTGCCGTTGCCCATGATGAATTTCGTGACATGGGCCTTGATAAAATTAGAAAATTTGGCAAGAGCAACAGTGTCATCTTCGATATAAAATATTTATTTCCGATAGAGGAAAATCTTTACCGTCTTTAATAAGGTAAGATTTTATCCAGTCTGGTTTCTTTGATGAATCTTCAACACTTCATCTATCACAAAAATATCCGTTAACAAACTACGCACGTGAGTAGATGCATTAAGGTTATCTATAACTTGTGAGCTAAGCGATGGCACGCTAAGCACCATCTCAACAACCGCCAACGCTGAATTAGCATCGCGTGTGAGTATGGCTTTGAAATTTTCAACTTTCTCCTTAGCAGAAGAATTTAAATCTACTGCTTGCGCTGWTTCATCAAAACCTTCTGYGAYATTTTTAATSCCCCAAAYCAACGCTTCAAGAAAGCCTCTGATTGAAAGGCCATCTTTTCCTGCACCGGCAGAGGGTTCATCTTTTCTACCCTGCGCAGCATAAGCCAGCATATACTCGTAGGCAGACTCTATTTTCTCTATAGAACTTTGCAAAAGAGTTTCTGATGATTCTGGCGATGATTCGGACATAGTTACTTTCCTTTTTTAAAATACATTAACAATGCTTATTTTAGTTAAGACTAACTTTTACTTTATTCTTGTTGTTCTTTTTTCTGTTCGATTTCCGGCGACCATAACGCTGCATCATGCTTGTTTGTATATTCCTCTGTAGTTATCCAGCCTTTAAACATAGAACGTAAATACAGCCGACTTTCAGGCCGTAGAGAGAAATAAATATGCAGCATAATAAAACTCACAAAACATAAAGCCGCCAGACCATGTATAAAAAAGACCAAACCCCAGGTCTCAGTTTCAAGCCAATAAGGATTGCGCTCCCAAAAAGGCGTATCAATTCTTATCATCATTATCAAACCAGTAACTATCCCCGCCAAGCTCAAGACAGCAATAAATTGATGCATTAATTTTTGTGCTAATGAATATTTGCCGATTTTAGTACGACTTAAATCCAGGTCAATACGGGCAAACCAAATACTGCTTAGCTTCTTCCAAAAAACAGAACGGCATATATGGATAACCAGGAATACTGTTAAAACGAGCCCTGTCACCCAATGAATAACAATTAAGCTGGCATTAAAACCATAGACGGGTAATAAACCGCTAATCAACAAGATCACAATAGATAAGGCCAATAACCAATGAAATAATCGGTCGATCAGCTTATGACGAATTATTTTAATTTTCTGCATAGAGCTTTTGATTCATCGACTGGGACACCTGGGGAAAATTCTTCTACCCAAAATACAGCATTACTACCACAATACATTGGGAACATTAAAATGGAGATTATAGGTAAGGCATTTTTTTCAAGCAAACCTTTTATGATGAATAATATTTGATTTGAAAATAATGTTTCCACGCTAAATAAGCTGCTGTTTTTCTAGTTAAAACAGAGCTTGAGTCATAGTAGAAAGGCAGCTAGTATCAACCGATATCTAAACCTCTATAGAAGGTCACTTTTATGCGCCCTCATAATCAATCCAGAAGAAGTTTTATAAAAGGCATTATTGCCTCTGGAGCCGTGGTATCAACTGGCGGCTTAATGTTTGTCAGTGGATGTTCTGAAAATACAACAATGCCTGCCGCAGGCTCCGTTGAAAGACTTATCTCTCTAAATATTAACGGTACAATTCGCCGGGTTGATGTGCTGCCAAATGAAACGCTCTCTATGACCTTGCGTAATAAGTTAGGCTTAACCGGCACTAAGATTGGTTGTGACCGCGGGGAATGCGGTGCCTGTAGTGTGTTGATTGATGGCGTACCCAATAACTCCTGCTCCATGTTGAGTCATCGTGTAACTGGCAAGGACATCACGACTATTGAAGGCATTGCCAGCCCAGCCGGAAACTTGCATCCTGTGCAACAAGCGATGATAGAAGAGCTTGCGCCGCAGTGTGGCTTTTGCACTCCGGGCCAGGTTATTTCATCTGTCGCGCTACTGAATAACAATCCAAATCCAACTCGTGAAGAGGCTCGTCAGGCTCTGGCCGGCAATCTATGCCGTTGCGGCGCTTACGATCATTACCTGAATGCTGTACTACGTGCCGCAGAGGAGATTGCATAATGGCTGATAATCCTACTTATAAGCTGATCGGAAAAGATTTCACGCCACCTGATATAGAAGCCAAAGTCACAGGGGCAGCCACCTACTCGGAAGACTTCCGTGCAGAAGGCATGGCCTATGTGAAAATGTTGCTCAGCCCAATGCCACATGCTCGAGTCACCAATATAGATGCCTCTGAAGCACTGGCTATGGAAGGTGTTTACGGCATCATGACAGCAGACGATGTACCTAGTTTTCAAAATCCTGGCGAACAAATTCTTAATAATGAGCCAAATTTTGTTGGTGAACCGATTCTTGCCATTGCCGCTGTTGACGAAGCGACTGCCGCGAATGCTCTGGAGTTGGTTAGAGTTGACTATGAAGAGTTACCTTTTGTGCTGGATCCACTTGAAAGCTTATATCCCGGTGGACCAGATGCTTATCGTGGTGGAAACCTGGTGTCATCTGCCCGTGTTGAAGAAGAAGATGAAGTTGGTGATATCGGCGTAACCAGCCATAAATGGACTGCTCGGGATTTTGCGGCTGTAGAAGAAGGCCAGTTACCTATGGGTGAACCGACTCTGGATTGGCAATATGGCGATCTAGATGGCGCGTTTGCTGATGCGGCTCTGGTACTTGATGAAAGCTTTGTTACCGCTTGTAATTCTCATCACAGCATGGAGCCCAGGAGTGCATTCTCCTACTGGCAAAATGGCAAGTGCTATGTTCATGGTTCGACACAAAGTCAAATGTTCATTGTGCCTGGACTGGCTAACATGATTGGAATCACACCCGATGAACTGGTTTATATTTCCGAATTTTGTGGCGGTGGCTTTGGCTCTAAGGGTGGTGCCTACACCATAATGGCCCTCCCAGCACATTTTTCTCGCATGATTGGCCGCCCTTGCATGCTACGTATTACACGTGCTGAAGAATATTACCTTGGCTCCGCACGCGCGAGTTTTCAGGGTAGAGCAAAATTAGCCTTTAATGCCCAGGGCAAAATGATCGGTGCTGATGTTTATATCGTTCAGCAAGGCGGCGCTAAAAATCCTTTTGGTGATTACGGCGCTGCTGGCACCATGGTCTCTCTGGTATACACCCCAGATAGCATGCGTTTTAGAGCAATACCCATTGGCACTAATACCACGCCTTGCGGCCCCCAACGCGGCCCTGGACAAAATCAAATGTCAGCGATTATGGAACCTTTAATGGACAAGGCGGCCAATGCTTTAGGCATTGATCAACTTGAAATTCGACGCATCAACGCCTCCAATCACGACACATTAACCGGTGGAGAAAATAGGCAAAAACTCTCCAGCTCTTATATGTTAGATGCAATAGACATGGGTGCTGAACGCTTTGACTGGGCCGCTAAATTTGCTCGGAACGGTGAGCGTAATGGTTCTAAAGTCATCGGTGTCGGTATCGGTCAGGGTTATCACTCTGCCGGTATTTCTGGTTTTGATGGCCTGATGAGAATATTGCCGAATGGCAAGCTGCACATTCATACCGGTGTTGGTAATCTTGGAACTTATTCCTACGCCTCAACATCACGGGTCGCCGCCGAAGTTCTTGGTATGGACTGGGCGAATTGTGTCATTGAACGCGGCGATACCAGCAAGCACCTGCCCTGGACAATCGGCCAGTTTGGTTCACTAACGACCTACACAATGTCACGTGCAAACCATGCTGCGGCTATGGATATGAAGCAGAAGCTGCAGGAAATTGCTGCGATGGACCTTGGTGGAGAAGCAGCAGATTATGATTTAAGCGATGAAACCGTCTTCAGAATTAGTGATCCTACACAGAGCATTACCTTCGCTCAAGCCGCACAAAGGGCTTTAGAGCTTGGTGGAAAATACAGTGGTGAAGATCCAAATGGTACCAACCCTCTCACCCAGGCATCTGTTGCAGGACTTGCTGGCACCGGGCTCATAGGGGTCGCCAGAGATACAACCCCACTTAATGAACATATCTCTGCCATGGTCGCGAGCTTTGTCATGATTGAACTTGATACAGAGACCGGCAATTATGAAATTCTGGAATTTGTCAGTACCGGTGATTGCGGTACTGTTAATCACCCCATTGGCTTAGAAGCTCAGTTAAGAGGTGGCGCATGCATGGGTATTGGAATGGCTCGCTCAGAGCGTCAAATTTACGACCCACAAAACGGGCTTCCTGGTAGTGTTGGGCTTTATCAGGCAAAACTGCCCTCTTATCTTGATGTACCCGCTTTCATGGATGTTTCTGCCGTTAATAAACCAGATCCGACAAACCCGATGGGAATGAAAGGTGTTGGTGAGCCACCTGTTGGCGCGGCGGTAGGTGCCGTTTTGGCTGCAGTTTCCAATGCGCTTGGCGGACATTACTTCAACCGCAACCCTGTTACTTCTGACATGATTTTGAACGCGACTTCAGGTCGAGAGCAATCGCATACACCACTACAACTTTTCACCCAATAGGAGCGCTGAGATGTCCACTAAAGATATGATGCCAAATTTCGATCTTTTCCAGCCTTCTGATATGGAAAATGCTTTTGACTTGTTAGAACAATATGGTGCTGATGCCTGGCCTTTAGCAGGCGGCCAAGATAGCCTGGATTGGTTTAAGGACCGAATTAAGCGCCCAGTCGCTGTTATTGATTTGGCCGGAATTCCTGGCATGAGCGGAATTAACGAAATTGCTGACGGCATTGAGATTGGTGCTTTAACAACCTTAACTGAAATTGCCGAAAGTCCACTCATCCAGGATAGTTACGGGCTCCTGGCAGAGGCCGCAAGCCGTGTAGCCAGCCCACAGATTCGTAACATAGGAACGCTTGGCGGCAATGTTTGCCAGGACGTACGCTGCTGGTATTACCGCTCAGGTCTTGACTGTTATCGTGCTGGCGGGAATACCTGCTATGCCGATACGCCAGAAGGTTTAAACAGAGAGCATTGCCTATTTGAAGCCGACCGCTGCGTTGCTGTCACCCCTTCTGATACAGCACCAGCCCTGGTTGCTCTCGCAGCCACTATGGTTATCCAGAATTCTGCTGGCAGCAGAGAAGTCGCCGCTGAAGATTTCTTTATTGGCCCTGACGTTGATATTGAACGAGTAACTGTCCTCGAACCCGGTGATATTTTAACCTCAATTAAAATCCCCTCAACCTGGGCCGGGGCAAGCTATTATTTTGAAAAAGTTGCAGATAGAGAGACCTGGGATTTTGCGCTGGTCAATGTCGCAGCAGTCCTACGATTTTCAGGTGAGACTATTGAAGACCTTCGCGTTGTCTGTGGTGGTGTGCAATGTACACCACGCCGATTGAATGGTGTAGAAGATATTGTTCGTGGTAGCACCAGAGATGAAGAAACCATTAACTTAGCTGCTGGAGCAGCTGCCCGTGGAGCAACCACGCTCAACTATAATCAATTTAAGATTCCCCTGATGGAAAACCTGGTAAAACGCGCAATCAGAGATAGCTAAGCCGTTCCAGTGGATATTTTTCGATACAGCAGTAATGCCTATGGGCAAAGGGTTATGGAGGGTATTTCATTTGACCTGATAGTCGTCTTTGCAGGCATTACTGCGGTTATCATTCTAGGACATCTCTTTTTTAAGTATTTCCAGAAAAAAAATTGAAGTCCTGAAACCTCTAACTTTTTAAATTAGATTCATAATTTAAGAGCTCAAACACACCTTCTTCTTGCAACACACGCATACCAAGTCGCTGGTTTGATACGCCAGAACATAAGATATACTCGAAACTCAATTTTCCGCCGCTCTCTCCTGCTTCAAAATAGCGACAATCAATTTGATCTGTAGCGTTCATTTGATCGCTCAGTTCTATCAGGTGAGAAGAAAACATAAATAAACAGCCTTCCTTAGTAGCAAAACGGGCAAGTATTTCGCGGGACGCATCAAGTGCATCCTTAATATTTGTGCCTTTGAAAGGCTCATCCATAAGCGCAACGACACGGTATCCATCGGCAACAGCTTGTGCAACAGCCTTCACACGAAGTGCTTCAGCGCGGAAATAACTAACACCATCATTGAGATTATCAGAGAGTGAAAGCGAGCTAAAAAGATACTGAGCAGGTGAGAATCTAAAAGCTTGAGCAGGCACACCCATGCCAAGGTGAGCAAGGTAGAACGCAATGGCGCAGGCACGCATATAAGTAGTCTTCCCAGCCATGTTCGGGCCAGTCAAGAAGAGTAGACGTTGCTCCTGACTAAGTGCAACTGGGTTGGGTACAGCATCTTTGAGAAATGGGTGAACCACATGCTCACCTTTTATAAAAAGTTGTGCCTCCTCAACCTCCGGCATAACAAGCTTATGCTTTTGGGTTGCATCCGCCATCGAGACAAGCGCATCAATTTCGTATACTAGTTCCAGCAAACGATTCAATGCAGGCTGTTCATATAAACGAAACACTTGGTCAATACGCATAATTGTCCAGAAGTTCATATTCCACGTTTCTTTATCCGGAAGCTTGGTGAATCCGGGGTGTAAAAGTAATTCCCGCATCTCCTCAAGAAGGGGGCTAAGCTCTCCGCAAGTTGACGATAACCCAGGCAGATGAACAATATTTTGCAAGGCACGAATTAATTCGCAAGCAGCACCCACTCCTCGTAAAATTTTGCCATAGCTTCGTAGATCACCAAACCGTATCTCTAAAATGCCAATACCGAACTCAAAAAAATTATCACCTGCCAATGGCAGAGAACTGTGAAAATAATCTTCCACTATCTCGGTAGTGACAAAAGATGGCAATTGATCAAAAGACTGGCGTTGTGAAATAATAAAAGTAATTGATTCCTGAGTGTTTTTGATATGGAAAGGGTCTGACCAAGGCCGTTCCATTCGTTTCCGAAGCACCTCTGAACCTTGCTGATTACGGGTGTAATTACAGAAATCAAAAAGACTAGGGCCACCTGTTTCAGACTTAAATATTTCTAAGTCTTTAAAAGTCTGAGCATCTAATTTCATGACACCTGATTCGCTTTGAATCACTTTAGATATCCCTTTAACGCTAGTAGATGATGCGCTTAACTTTGCAAGCCCCATGCTTAAAGTAGATACTTTGAACCTTTTCACCTTCAAACCAACTCTCCGAATTTAATCTAACAAGCTTGCGTCAAATGCTTCAACGAATACTGCCGTACCGCTATTTGTAAGCTCATTTATCCGTAGTTCTTTTAATGCGCGGTATTCTTCTGACTCATACCATTGAGTCGCAACATCTAAACTGGGAAATTGAAGAATGACTGTCCGATTAATAACTTGATCACCTTCCAGGACTTGCGGTGATGTTGCGGCGAGGACTTTAGCGCCTACTTTTTGTAGCTGACCGATTACTGCTGAGCCATATCTTTGCAAAAAATCTTCTACATTTTTAACATCAAGTTGAGCGACCAGGTATACAGGGTTGTCTGAATTATTCATATTACATACTCAAAGTTATCGTTTATTGTTTCATCCCTGAATCAGGTAGATTTAATATTGCATTATCTTACATCTGCACCAGCTTAAATAATACTAGGCGCCCCCGTTGCCTTAGTCATCATTGTTATTATTCAGAAACAATATGAGCAACTAGTATTATCACTCCTAGTTCAACTCTTTCTTCCAACCGCTATTTTCTTAAGTTAAAAAACTTCTCAAATCATTCAATTGCAATACCATGACCTGCCAACCTGATGTATATGTGGATTGCATCCTTCGAAATACCCAAAAAACTAAGTATGTTGGTCTTTGCTGACTGAAAGAAGCTGATTTCGATAATTAGTTACCTATATTGTCCTTATACTAAACAGTAATTATTAAGTATGAATTGGTAATCAGCCATCTTTAAAAATATTTTTACTATTTTGCACAATTTTCCCGTCTAAATGACTCTTAATACTATAAGGAGTTTTTGTGCGCTATAGAAGACTGGCCGAAATATTTAAAAACCGTCAGCGGCAACTTTATGCTAGCGCCCTATCGATTACAAAAAATAGAGAGTCGGCTGAAGATGCTGTACATGATGCTTTGCTTGCTGTTGCTAATATAAAAAATGAACCAACTAACATGGAAGCATATCTCTTCCAAACTGTTAGAAATAAAGCCTTACATCAACTAAGAGAGCAAAACAGATTAGAACCATTTGAAGAAGATTACCTTGATCCTTTTGAGCAGGATGAAAGTATGGCTGTTCTAGTTGAGCAAGTGAAAAAACATATTTCTTTGTTAAACCTGAATGAACAGCAAACTTTGATCTTGAAATTATTTGAAGGCTTAAAATTTAATGAAATTTCACTAATCTTGGATACACCAGAAAATACTATTGCATCTTGGTATAGACGAGGTTTACAAAAGCTCACGGAGGTATTGAATGAATAACTCAGATATTGAGAAAAAACTCAACAAAATTAATTTAACGAAACCCTCTAATAATTATGTCGAGAAAGCCCAAGGTTTACTAAAAGCACCTAGTACACATTCTATATGGCAGAAACGCCTGAATTATGCCTTAGGTCTCTGCTTAGTCATTTCAGTTGGGATTAACCTGGTACAAGTTATGTCCCAGAAAAAAAGTCTTCAAGTATTTAGCTCAAACTGTCAGACCAACAGAATGGGGAATGACTTTCAGCCAAGCGAAATACATCAAATTGCCGTCCTTGTAAAAACTGGCTACCAACTCAATACCAACTTTCAGCCCTTAGCCTGCTAGAGGAGTTGCTTATGTGCTCTACAAATAAATACCTGAAATTACTAACCTGTCTGCTTTTTATTTTCTCCACTAGTATTACTTTAGCTCAACCAGAACGTTACCTTGCTGGCCGTGATTATCAATTAATTGAAGCTCCCTCTTCTAGTAACGCCTTAGGTATTGTCGAAGTTGAAGAGTACTTTTGGTATGGCTGCCCAGGTTGTTTTCAGTTTGATTTTATTTTGACAGACTGGTTAGAAACCTTGCCTCAGGAAGTAAATTTCACAAGGTTTCCAGCCATATGGAGTGCTCAACATGAGGTGCATGCCAAAGCTTACTACACAGCTTTTCAACTAGGTGTACTGGAGTCTCTACATGAAAAAATATTTGAAGCCATGCATCTTGAAGGGCTACGTTTTAGAAATGAATCAGAACTCGCAGGTTTTTTTGAAAAAAATAATATAAGCAATGAACAGTTCACCAGTGCTTACAATTCTTTCACAGTTAATACTGCAATAAATAGAGCCGAGAAAAAAGCCAGAGATTATTTAGTCCGCAATACACCGAGCATGGTAGTCAATGGTAAATATATTGTTAATTTGCGTGCAGACACGCTGGAAATCGTTGACTTCTTAATCCGCAAAGAACTGACTATCAATGACTAATCTATATACCAACTAATAATTTTTAAGGTTGAGTCATCAAAAACACTCTTGGTTTTTTCATTAAAAACCCCATCTCTATTTTTAGAACAGGTAAAAATGATTGAAACATTTATCCAACGGATAATAATAAAAGTGATTAAAAATATCTTCGTTTTATTAACCCTTCTGCAATTATCTTGTGCTTTAAATGCTCAAATTTCACCTATTTACAGGGAAATCCCTGATAGCGTTAGCGTTATAGAAAACCTGACTTTTGCACAATATGGTGATTATGATCTTCAGTTAGATTTATATCGTCCAATAAGTACAGAAATACTGCCCGCTATAGTCGTTATTAGCGAAGGTGGTTTTGCCAATGGCACTAAAGAACTTAATGCGCCTATGGCTATGATGCTTGCCGAAAAAGGCTTTGTTACTGTAAGCATAGAATATAGAGGTGCATCTGAAGCGCTATTTCCAGCATCAGTACAAGATTCAAAAGCGGCTATTCGCTGGCTAAGAGCCAATGCAGAAATTTACAATATTAACCCTAATGCAATTGGAGCAATTGGCGGCTCCTGGGGCGGCTATTTATCGACTTATGTTGGTGTAACTAGTGGTATTTCTGAATTAGAAGGTAATGGTGGTTCTGCTGAGTTTTCGAGCCATTTGTCAGCAGTAGTTGGGCTATCTACTCCTACTAACTTAGTTATATTTCCACCCAAAATGGAATGGTATTTTGCTGACACCTATATCGACAATCCAACTTTATGGGAATTTGCCTCACCCATTACGCATGTAAGCCAAGATTCCCCTCCTCTACTTCTTATTGCCAGTCAAACTGACGACACAGTGCCCTACGAACAATCAATCGAATTGACCCAGGTTTATGCAGAAGCAGGTTTGGAAATTGGGCTCCAACTTCTCCCAAATGATGGTCATGCTTTTTGGTATTTTAATGAGAGTTTTGACGAAATGATTGAACAGGCATCAATGTTTTTTCATAAGCATTTAGATAGCAAGTAAGCTTTGTATTTTATTAAAAAACAACCTTCCCTGGCCACCTTCTAGCTATTATTAAAATTACTTATTAGAGTCCTATTAAAGTTGAGGAAATTTCACTATGGACAACAGGTTCCCATCAGGGTCACGAATCCATGCAACTCTTGCACCATCGGGTGTAGTTAACGTCCCATTATCAGCATGAGGAAACTTCTCGAATCGTTCAGTTGCAATACCATGACCTGCCAGCAGTGACACAATATTGTCTACATCAGATACTGAAAATCCGAGCACAGTGTGTTCAGAAGGAGTTGTCGAAGGTACTGGTGAAACGAAAAGACTATTCCCGCTTACATCAAATACTAAAGAGCCGTCACTTTTTCCCTTAAGTTCTAGTCCAAGCACATTGCGATAAAAATTTTCAGACTCATCAAGACGTGAAGTCCAGATAATAGTTTGTAACTTTGAAGTTGCTAGCATTTTATTGCTCCTTTTTATTTTTGGATGTCGAAGACCCACAAAAAGAGCAATGCCACCAATGGTGGACTTTAAGACAGCTTAGAAATGAAAAAGCCGCGACAAGCGCGGCTAAAAAGTGAATCAATCTTATTCGATTTAGATTATGTTGATCAACTCAAATATCCTCTACCACCAGAAGGCAGGCATGCTTCACACCACAAGAGCGATAAGCTCAAATTAGTAATTGTTACTTTAAAGTGATTATTACAGGGCTTGACTAGACTTGTGAATGGCGGGCCGGACGGGACTCGAACCCGCGACCTCCGGCGTGACAGGCCGGCATTCTAACCAGCTGAACTACCGGCCCGCAACACAAAAAAAACAACACTTGGTGGGTGATGAGGGATTTGAACCCCCGACATTCGCCTTGTAAGGGCGACGCTCTCCCAACTGAGCTAATCACCCAAAGCGTCAAGGCTGCGCATTTTACCGACTTGAAGCAGCATGTCAATTCTATTTAGTGGTGTGGCGAAAGGTGCCATCCCAGCCTTCTGGAAAGTCCTGATTGCGTAAATTTTCTATTCGCTCCAGATACACAGAATAAAGCAGTTTATTCGATTCTTTTTCTTCTAAAGCCTTAAAACAGGCTTCGGCTTCATCCCATTTTTGCTGTAGGTAAAAATCATAAGCCGTCTGGTAATCCCTAACCAGATCAAGCAAAGCCACCGATGCATCTTTCTCTAAGCATAATGGTTCATAGATGCGCACAGGTTGCTCTTTACCTTTAACTTGAACCTTATCTATAAGGCGGCAAAGAAAACCCTCAATATGATCATAGGTTGCTTCCCCAATTAAAAACTTCACGCCGTAAAATTTAGTAATGCTCTCCATTCTCGAACCCAGGTTTACGGCATCACCCAGCACAGTATAAGAACGTCGATAGGTAGACCCCATATCGCCCACGTTCATCAATCCAGAATTTATGCCTATACCAACATTCACTTCAGGCAGTCCCCTTGCAACAAACTGCGCTTTTAATTCTTCGGTTTTTTCCAGCATCTCAAGACCCGCTAGAACTGAATTCCTTCGGTGGTCAGGGTCATCCAATGGCGCCCCCCAAAATGCCATCACCATATCCCCAACATATTTATCGATCGTGCCATTATTATCAAAAATAATGCCCGTAATTGGGGTAAAGAAATCATTCAGGAAGGTTTTTAATTCGCTAGCTGATAAACCTTCAGAAATTGAGGTGAAACCTCGAATATCTGAAAACAAAACACTTAATTCCTTACTTTCCCCTTCAAAGTTATAGTTATCTGGGTCGTCCAGCATGGCATCAATATGGGCTGGCGGCACATATTGATCGAACATCATTTTAATCGCTCGGCGGTTCATGCCTTCCTTCAAAAAACCATAGGTCATATTGATAACAGTAATCAGAAGAATCAAAAAGAGCAGGATGACTAATGAAATATCCAGCTTATAATCAATCCAAAGTTTGAAATTGAGTGCCACTAAACCCAGCATAAATGCCAAACTAGAAAGGCTCAGTAGTGCTGGCCCCAAGCGTGGATAGATCAAAGACAGAAACAGTCCAATCATAAAAATGGCAACAGCAATGGCCCCATTCTCCCAATCTGGACGAGCGGGGAAAGGATTATTCTGAGTAAAATTAAAACCGTCAAAGACATTACTCAAACCCGCATTATTATTTGAATCGGATTCATCAATAATAACCATAGGAGAAACATTTAATAAGGCATTCAGCACATTGGCATGAACTTCAACACCGGGATAAACCGCTTCCAATGGCGTCGCGCGTAGATCAAATAACCCAGTAGCAGTGGTTCCCACAAGCACCAGGCTATTTTCCAGCTGCCCTCTTTCAACATCGCTCAAGCTATCCTGCAAGATATCAGTAGCAGAGATGTAGGGGAATATCCCTCCCTGCCCCAGTTCTGAACGACCAATATAGGGAATTAGCACTCTTCCATCTAAAGTCGTAGGGATAGTGATTTGCCCCATATTAATACCGGTGACCCGCCTGAAGGTGCCAAAGGTGTCGTCTTCAGTCTCAATGGTGAAGTTCTCCTCAAAGTAATAAAGACGAGCCATTTCTAGAGCCAATGATGGATATAATTGATTTTGAAAATTTAACACCAGAGGTGTAGATCGAATAATGCCGTCTATATCAGGAATCGTGTCAAAAAAACCGCCACCAAGGGCAGCATCTTGCAAAATAGCGATATTAGCTTCATAGCCCTGCATGGTTATCAATGTTGAAAAACCTGCGTTACCAGCATCAATCTCTGTAATTTTCTCAGGTAAAGTGCCGTATCTCAGCGCATCGTTTGCACGAAAAGACATCCCTAAGGCAACATCCGTAGATTGTAATTTATCAGCAAAATAGGCATCAGCATCCATGGCTTCTTGTACACGTTCGAGATCATTAATGAGCGCCCGACTTTCACTGCCTAAGCGTTCTTCTAACTCAAGCACCAGATTTCTTGCCGGTTCAGGAAAGGTGACATCAAAACCAATGACCAAAGCACCGGCATCAGCCAGATTCTCGACCATGTCGCCGATTTTAAAGCGTGACCAGGGCCACTGGCCTTCGGCATCTAGGCTTTTTTGATCATAATCCACAATAACAATTTTATGCTCGCCTTCACCTCTTGAGGGGAGGAAAAGGTTATAGCGCTGGTCGTACACGATATTATCGAGGCGAGCTATAAAACCACCAACTGAAGGAGGGGCATCAATGTGCAGCCACAGAGTCAATAACATTGCCAACAAACCCAGAAAAAGTGGCAGCCTAGCCCCTTTTAATAGCTGTAATTTGGCCCTGCTTAATAGGCGAAGTATTAACTTAAAAATTGGCATCACAATACATAGTGTCTTAATTCTCTGGCATTATAAGCAATATTAAACAAAGTGCATGCATAACCCTGTACAGAAAGCAGGCCAATCGCTACACTTTGCGCCGCCTTAGATTGATGACTTAATGATTGATGACTTAATGAATTATGGAAATATATAAAGAATTTACATTTGAAGCCGCTCACCTACTGCCGAATGTTCCAGTAGGACATAAATGTGGGCGCTTGCATGGACATTCTTATAAAGTACAAATTTATATTGCTGGAGAACTAGATACAGAACTGGGCTGGGTGATGGATTTCTCGGACATCAAAAAAATTGTTCGCCCAGTAATTAAAGAATTAGATCATTATTATTTAAATGATATTCCTGGCCTGGAAAATCCCACCAGCGAAAATCTCGCGTGTTGGATATGGGAAAAGCTGAAACCTCTTCTACCTTTAAGTAAGATTGTGATTTTCGAAACCTGTACCAGTGGTTGTATTTACCAGGGTAAATAATTTTATCGTCAGGATGCAGAACTTTACTTAAGCAACCTTGCTATTAATCTGGCAATTTCCAATCAATAGTTTCTTTCCCCTGCGTCTCTAGATAAGCATTCGTCTGAGAAAAATGTTTATTACCTAAAAAACCCCGATAGGCAGACAGAGGTGACGGATGCGGTGATTGTAAAACCAGGTGTTTGTTTCTATCAATAAATTGCCCTTTTTTCTGCGCGTAAGATCCCCACAATAAAAATACCAGCCCGGATTCTTTCTCATTAAGAATACTGATGACTTTATCAGTAAAGTGTTCCCAGCCCTTTCCTTGATGCGCAGCAGCACGGGCTTTTTCAACTGTCAGCACAGCATTTAATAACAACACACCTTGTTCAGCCCAGTAAGTAAGGCAACCGTGATTAGCCCGTGGAATCGCAAGGTCTGATTCCATTTCTTTATAAATATTAAGCAATGATGGCGGGGTAGCGACACCCGGTAAAACAGAAAAGCAAAGACCATGGGCTTGACCCGGCCCGTGATAAGGGTCCTGACCCAGTATCACAACTTTTACTTGCTCCAGGGGCGTAGTGTTGAGTGCATTAAATATCAGCTTGCCCGGTGGATATATTAGTTTATGCGCAGCCTTTTCCTGTTGTAAAAAGGCTCTGAGCTTCTGCATATAATCCTGATCAAACTCGTTAGCGAGTTCAGCTAACCAGGATGCTTCCAATTGAATATTATTATGCGGTGTTAGCCCAAGCAAAATTCCACCTTAATTTTAAACAAGCCTTTCTCAACTATGCTGAGGGCGCATATGCGGGAATAAAAGCACATCTCGAATAGAGGGTGAATCGGTATAAAGCATGACTAAACGATCGATACCAATACCCTCACCGGCTGTTGGCGGCATGCCGTATTCCAATGCCGTAATGTAATCACTATCAAAGTGCATGGCTTCATCATCGCCTGCATCCTTCTCTGCGACCTGAGCATGAAAACGTTCGGCCTGATCTTCAGGATCATTTAGCTCAGAAAAGCCATTAGCAATCTCCCTGCCGGCAATAAACAACTCAAACCTGTCTGAGAGTTCAGGGTTATTATCATTACGTCTGGCTAAAGGTGAAACCTCCGTCGGGTATTCAGTAATGAAGGTCGGTTGCAATAAAAGGTGCTCGACTTTTTCTTCAAAAATTTCCATTTGTAATTTGCCAACACCCCAGGTTTCTTTTACAGCGATGCCCAATTTTTCTGCTAAGGCTCTGACACTTTCAATATTTGTTAACTGTGAAGCTGACGTGCCGTCTACATTATTTACGATGGCATCAACCACCGACATCCGGGTAAAAGGCTTGGCAAAATCCAGCGCAATATCTTGATAAACAATCGTGGTTTCACCGATGACTTCTTCCGCAATTTGGCGCAACATCTTTTCGGTGAAATCCATTAAGTGATGGTAATCCGTATAAGCCTGATAAAATTCCAGCATAGTAAATTCAGGATTGTGTCTGGTTGACAAACCTTCATTACGGAAATTACGATTAATCTCATAGACTCGTTCAAAACCGCCCACCACCAGCCTTTTTAAATAGAGTTCCGGTGCTACACGAAGGTACATATCCTGGTCCAGCGCATTGTGATGAGTAATAAAGGGGCGTGCTGTCGCGCCACCCGGAATTATTTGCAACATCGGTGTTTCTACTTCCATGAAGTTATCCGCATTCATAAAACGTCTGATTGCATCAACTATTTTTGAACGTATTACAAACGTTTCCCTGACCTCTTCATTCACGATTAAATCAACATAGCGTTGTCGATAACGCACTTCAGTATCGGTCAACCCCTTGTGTTTATCCGGCAGTGGTCGTAGAGATTTTGTGAGCAATTGAATCTCACTGACACGAACGGACACTTCGCCCTTCCCTGTTTTAAACACTTCACCCGTAGCAGCAACAATATCACCGAGGTCCCAGCTTTTAATTTCAGCCTTTTTCGCTTCATCAAAACTTTTAAAATTCAAATACAGTTGTATCTGCCCGCTGCCTTCCAGCAACACAATAAAAGGCCCGCGCATACGAATCACTCTACCGGCTACACTGACAACACGCTTAACGTCTTCTATAGCTTCTTTAGTTTCGTCATCAAATTCATTATGCAGCTCATCAGCAAATGCAGAACGTCGAAAGTCATTCGGGAAAGCATTACCTTGTTGGCGGATTTTCTGTAATTTTTCACGTCGCTGCTGAATCAGTTTGTTTTCATCAACAGGATTATTATTTTCTTGGTTCTCGCTCATTATTTAACGTCTCAGTGCTTTTATTTTATTTAATTTTTTATTGAGTTATTTAATCAACTATTTTAAAGACCCATTTTCAGGCTGGCTTCCATAAACTGGTCAAGATCACCATCAAGCACAGCGCCTGTATTGGAGGTTTCTACATTGGTGCGTAAATCTTTTATTCTGGAGGCATCCAGTACATAAGAACGTATCTGACTACCCCAACCAATATCCGCTTTAGTATCTTCTACTGCTTGCAAACTTTCGCGCTTTTTCAGCATTTCCATTTCATAAAGCTTGGCTTTTAATTGCTTAATTGCTGTCTCTTTATTCTTGTGTTGAGAACGCTGGTTCTGACATTGCACAACAGTTCCACTCGGCTCATGGGTTAAACGAACTGCTGAGTCAGTGGTATTCACATGCTGCCCTCCAGCCCCACTTGAACGATAAGTATCAACTCTAACCTCGCTCATATTCAAGTCTATCTTAATATCATCATCTATTTCTGGTGACACAAATACTGATGCAAAAGATGTATGGCGTCGGTTGCCCGAATCAAAAGGTGACTTTCTAACCAGTCGATGCACACCCGTTTCAGTCCGCAACCAGCCAAAGGCAAATTCACCTTTAAAATAGAGAGTCGCACCTTTAATACCTGCGCCCTCTCCGGGTGTTGATTCAACCAGTTCAGTCTTAAATCCTTTTTTCTCACCCCAGCGTAAATACATGCGCATTATCATTTCTGCCCAGTCCTGCGCTTCCGTGCCACCCGAGCCAGCCTGTATATCTAAATAAGCGCTGTTGGCATCCATTTCGCCAGAAAACATGCGACGTTTTTCCAGCACATCAAGCTGTTGTTCAGCCTGCTTTAAATCAAGCAGCGCTTCGTCCAGCAGTTCCTGATCATTTTCTTCTTTCGCCAGTTCAATGATACCTTCACTATCCGCATAGTTTTGTTCAAGCTCGAGAATAGTCTGGACAACGCCTTGCAGGCCAGCACGTTCCTTACCCAGTTCTTGCGCGTATTCAGGTTTTTCCCAAACAGCAGATTCAGCTAATTCCAGTTCGACTTCAGTTAAACGTTCTTGTTTTTGCTCAAAGTCAAAGATACCCCCTAAGAACAGTAATACGTTCCAGGTTATCTTTTATTTGTTGTAACAAACTATTTACTTCAAGCATGTTTCACTTCCTTGAAAAAAAGCGCGTATTCTAGCGCTTCTCTTTAGTCTCTGCCCACTTTTCAGTGGCTTCTGCATCAGATTTTTTTGCTTCTACCCAATGCCCGGTACTATCGTTGTTGTTACTCTTTTTCCAAAATGCGGCTTTTGTTTTTAGAAAGTCCATAATAAAAGCACAGGCTGCAAAAGCCGCCTCGCGATGCATACTGCTCACACCAACAAAAACGATTTGTTCTGAGACTTTTAACTCTCCGATTCGGTGAATAATAACCACATCCAGTAAAGACCAACGTTGATCAGCTTCCTCTGCAATTTCATGCAGGTTTTTTTCGGTCATTCCGGGATAGTGTTCAAGAAAGAGTGATGAGATATTCTGCTGACCTGAAGAAGCATCATCCAATTCTTCATCCATCTCTCTAACCAAACCAGTGAATGTTGCAAGTGCACCTATATTCTTATGCTCTGCGCGCATAGCAGTACACTCATCTTCAATACTGAAATCTTGCTGTTGTATAGAGATTTTTAATGAACGCACTGTCGACTCTTATTTAGGTTCTTATTGAATGCTTGTTAATTGCCACCCTAACCACCAGTGACCGGAGGAAAGAAAGCAATGTCATCAGTATCTTTAATAGGGGAAGAAAATTTAGCAATAGATTGATTAACAGCAACTAAAACCGACGATGTCTTTAGCACGCCTTCCCAGTTACCGTCCTGTTTATCATGCTGCTCAATAAGCATATCAACCAATGCACTAACGGTGTCAACCTTAGACGGCAGCTCAAGCTGTTCAGATGACAGGCCTAGTTTTTCACGAACACTCGCGAAATAATGAATAGTCGCCATTTATTATGTCCTGCTCCAGCGACCAGATTTCCCACCCGACTTTTCTAATAACTGCACTTGTGAAATCGTCATGCCTCTATCAACGGCTTTACACATATCATAAATGGTTAATGCCGCAATTGAAGCCGCCGTTAACGCTTCCATTTCTACGCCAGTTTGTCCTGCAAGTTTACAGGTAGCTTTGATATTCACTTGGCTCTTCGATGAATCAGCTTCTAAATCTACATTCACTGAGCTCAACATAAGCGGGTGACACAAGGGAATTAAATCTGAACATTTTTTTGCCGCCTGGATGCCCGCGATACGGGCCACAGCAAACACGTCACCTTTTTTATGCTTACCTTCTGCAATCATTGCCAGTGTTTCTGGCTGCATACTTATAACAGCCTCCGCCGTTGCAATGCGCTGGCTAACTTCTTTTGCGCCTACATCAACCATTTGCGCTCGACCTTTGGAATCAAGGTGTGTCAGATCATTCATTTTGATGAAACTCACTAAAAAGAAAGGATTATCGCATTAGTTTAGCGTTTATGTAGCCCCTAATTTCAGGTAGGATGCCTCGCTTATGAGCTGGCACCCCCATACAACAGTGGCATGCATTGTAGAAGACAATGGTCGTTTCCTTATGGTTGAAGAGGTAGACCAGGGCCAGACTGTTTTTAATCAACCCGCTGGGCATCTTGATGAAAACGAAACACTCTATGCCGCGGCATTGCGTGAAACCTTAGAAGAAACTGCCTGGGGGGTTAAACTCGACGCTTTCCTGGGCACTTATCAATATCTTTCACCCAATAATGACGTCACTTATATTAGACATTGTTTTACCGCATCGCCTATTAAACATTACCCTGAGCTTACGCTGGATAAAGACATTATTGCTGCTCACTGGTTAAGCGCTGAAGAAATATTAGCGCCCGATTTTAGAGCACGCAGTCCCATTGTTAGTAAAGTGCTACAAGATTATCTGGCAGGCCAACGTTACCCTCTTTCTCTTATTTATCATCATGTCGCTTCATGAATAACTCAGGCACTAAAATTATTACAGATACTATTGCCGACACTAGGGTTATTGTTGGCATGTCCGGCGGTGTCGATTCATCCGTTGCGGCTCTTCTATTGCTCGAACAGGGATACCAAGTCGAAGGCCTGTTCATGAAGAACTGGGAAGAAGATGATGGGACAGAATATTGTACCGCCAAAGAAGATCTGGACGATGCCCAGGCTGTTTGTAATAAACTCGGTATTACATTACACAAGGCTAATTTTGCAGCAGAATATTGGGACAATGTATTCGAGCATTTTTTACAGGAGTACAAAGCAGGTCGCACGCCCAATCCTGATATTTTGTGTAACCGTGAAATTAAATTTAAGGCTTTTCTGGACTATGCCAAGCAGCTTGGAGCCGACCTCATTGCCACCGGACACTATGTCCGCAAACGTGAAAATGACGGCCATACCCACTTGTTGAAAGGCTTAGATAATAATAAAGATCAAAGCTACTTCCTATGTGCTGTTAAAGGTGAACAACTAGCACAGACCTTATTTCCCGTTGGTGAACTTGAAAAACCGGAAGTTCGAGCACTGGCTGAAAAGCATGATTTACTTACGCATGATAAAAAAGACAGCACCGGCATCTGTTTTATCGGCGAACGCCGTTTTAAAGACTTCCTCGAAACTTATATTCCAGGACAAGCTGGCAATATTGAAGACACCGACGGTAATATTCTGGGCCAACACAAGGGTCTGATGTACCACACCCTCGGTCAACGCCAGGGCCTCGGCATTGGCGGTGTGAAAAACCAGAAGGAAGCACCCTGGTATGTCGCTCGTAAAGACCTAGACAGAAATGCGCTTATCGTTGTCCAAGGTAACCAACACCCCCTGCTTTTTAGTAATCAATTAACAACAACAGATATAAGCTGGATCAACCCAAAAGAGCCCTCTCTACCATTGCAGTGCCACGCCAAGGTTCGCTATCGACAACAAGATCAGGCTTGTACTTTAGTTAAGCATGAATCTACATTTCGAGTGAGTTTTGATGAGCCGCAACGCAGTGTAACGCCGGGGCAATTTATTGTTTTTTACCAGGGTGATGTTTGTCTGGGCGGCGGCGTTATAGAAACGTCCCATATGGTTTAATCACCTCAATGGATAAACAAACACAACAAACCCTCGCACTTGCCGGCATCGCTCAGGCAGCTTTTTTAGTTGACCAACTGGCGCAGCATGGTTTGGCAGCCCAGGATAAATTAAGCACCTGTCTGGAAAGTTTATTCATTATTAATCCAACATCAACTATTGAAGTCTACGGGGGCGTCAATAAATTAAGGCTCGGCTTACAAGTATTGGAGGAAGTTTTTGTCACTAAAGAAAGCTCCTTAAAAAGCCCTGAGTTAATGCGCTACCTTATCGGCATGGTTTATTTGGAAGCCAGGCTCAACAAACAAAAAGATATGCTGGGGAAAATCGCAGAAGGATTGGCGGACTCTGCACTTGAGAATAAAGCCTCGAATATGCAATTAGCTGAAAACCCAGACATCATTAATCAGCTTGCCCACCTTTATCAACAAACTATCAGCACGCTTTCCCACCGTATTCAGGTCTCAGGTAAACCTCAATATTTAAAAAATACCGCCATTGCCAATACTATCCGAGCAACCTTGCTTGCAGGTATCAGATCAGCAGTTCTGTGGCAGCAATTAGGTGGCAGGCGTTGGCATTTTTTGATTAAACGGCGGGAAATTTCTCAAGGTATAACGCGGCTTTTACAAGAAAGTTCCAGATAAGACTCCAGATACATCTCAATTTATTCTATACGGCCTAGAACGTAGACATTTCAGCAAATCGCGTTTATTATCGCCGCTTCAATTCTAGATTTGAAAGAGGATAGTTTAATGCAACAAAATAATAATAAATGGGATACAAATTACGAGTGGAAAGTAGTAGTCCTGCTCGCTCTTGCTTTCGGCTTTGTGGGGATGGACCGCTTTGTCATCGGTACGCTGTGGAATACTATTTCTGCCGATTTAGGTCTTGACCCTGGTGCTATTGGTAACCTCGCTGGTTTAACCGCTGTTGCCTGGGGTCTGTTTGCCATCATTTTTGGCCGCCTGGCTGATAGATGGGGGCACAGAAAAATTATTCTGACTTCTGTTGTGTTGTTCTCTTTGATGGGTGGAGTAACCGGTTTAGCGACTGGCATGACTTTTTTCATCTTGATTCGCACTCTGCTGGGTATCACGGAAGGAGCCTATACACCGACGTCCTTTACTGCCGTAGCTGTGGCATCAAAACCTAGCCGCCGTGGACTCAATCAAGGCTTTCAACAATGTGGTGTTGCGCTTCTTGGTCTTGCGCTGGCACCTATCATAGCCACTCAAATGCTAAATGCTGGCATCAGCTGGCGTATGATTTTTATTCTTATTGCTCTACCAGGTTTCATCTTCGCATTCCTTTTATGGAGAGTTCTGAAAGAACCAAAAGATACACAAGGTGCTGAAGCACTGGGCGTTGTTCAGGAAACCGACGATATTAGCTTCGGCGAGTTGCTGATCAGCTATGCTGGCCCTTTAAAAAGCTACAATGTCGTAATTGCTACACTCGCTCTCTTGGGCGCTATGTGCGGCCTGTTTACAATGGCGGCTTTCATGCCCGTCTATCTCGAAAATGTTGTAGGTTTAAGCCTTGGTGAAATGGGTATTGTGACATCAGCTGTTGGTTTCGGAGGTTTCTTCGGGCAGTTCGGCTGGCCGGGTCTATCCGATAAACTAGGCCGTAAACCTGTTTGTATTATTGGTTTTGCAGCAGCAGCAGCTTGTCTGTACTGGTTCCTCCAGATTGAAGCTGGTGTTGGAGCACTGTTCGTACCACTGTTTCTTTCTGCTTTCTTCTGTTTTGGCAATATCGCCTTGATTACCGGCCCGATTGCAACAGAAGCAGCTCCTGTAGGTATGGTAGCCGCATCTATCGGTGTAGTTGTCGGCGTTGGAGAGATCTTCGGTGGCGGACTTGGCCCTATCGTTGGCTCCTTTGTTGTGCCTAACATGGGCTTAAGTGGGCCACTTTATGTTGCCTTATACGGTATGATTTTTGGCTTTGTACTTTCACTTTTCCTGAAAGAAACAGCGCCTATTAAAACTGCCGCTACAAACCCTCAAGCTATTGATGAAAGTGGCCCCGTCGCTTAACTTCATCAACATCTAGAATAAAAAAGGGCAGCTCTTAGAGCTGCCCTTTTTTTTAGTTATTTTTCAGTGATCTCCCTTACTAATTTGCCTTAAGAGAACGAATCACTATCACCAAGCTCAAGCAGCTTCAGCCCCTCTATCTCAGCAAAGCTTTTCCTGTTGATGCACAAAAGTCGGGCATCTAAACAAATAGCATGCGCTGCCAGCATGGCATTATTCATATTCGTGACAGTCCCTTTGCTTAAAGCCTGCATCTGGATTTCCGTATATCTATCTACAGCCCTTTCATCCCAAGGTGCAATTGCATCCAACCGATCACAAAACGCCTTGATCAAATTCATATGTTTTTCTTTATTAGCCGTATTTAATGCCCCAGCAACCAATTCTGCATAAGTAATAGCCGACAACATAATTTCATCACCGCGTGCTGACCAGGTCTCCAAAACATTCAGTGCAGTTTCGTCCTGGTTTAGGAGAATATGACGACATATTTCTGGACTCAGTAATATCAGCATGGCGTATGGTTGTTTTTAAGTAGACTTAAGTAGACTTAAGCAGGCGTGGACGAATACGCATAAAATCCTCATCGGCTCTGCCTTCATCCTGCAAAGAACTCCAGGTATTACGGATAGGCCTCAACAATAGAGAATTTCCCTGCTTTTCAATCGTTACGGCATCGACCCCTTTGAACTCAAGTTCCCTGGGGATACGCACTGCCTGATTACGACCATTGGTGAAAATCTTAGCATTAATGGGCATATGAACCCTCTCAATTACAGTTTCAAGCAGTATACGGCAGCACATTCATATGTCAAACATATGCCAAAGCTAAGACTGCTATTTTAAGTGGGAATACGTTATTATGCTGCTTTAGAAATATACAGGTTTAGATCGCATGTCCCTGACAAGCCTTAATGCAATATCCCCCATCGATGGTCGCTACAACAACAAAACCAACCTGCTGAAAGATTACTTTAGCGAATATGCGCTTATTCGTTATCGGGTCATTGTTGAATTGCGCTGGTTGCAGCAACTATCTGTCAATCCAGGCGTCAATGAAGTACCCAATTTTAGTGAGGCTGCCAACGCCTTTATTGAAAGTCTGATTGATAGTTTTGACGAAAAAGAAGCTCAAATCGTTAAAGACACAGAAGCGGTGACTAACCATGATGTCAAGGCTGTCGAATATTACATAAAAGATAAACTTAGTAATAACAGCGAGTTAGCGGCTATCAAAGAGTTTGTTCACTTCGCCTGCACATCCGAGGATATCAATAATTTATCTTACGCACTGATGTTAAAAGACTATCGGTCTAACTGCCTCCAACCCGGGCTAAAACAACTGATAGATGCTATTCGTGAAAAAGCGCATGAATATGCAACAATCCCCCTACTCGCAAGAACACACGGACAAACAGCCACGCCTTCTACTATGGGCAAAGAATTTGCCAATACAGTCGCCAGGTTAGAGCGCCAATACCAGCAAATTTCTCAAGTGGAGATCCTGGGTAAAATTAATGGCGCTGTCGGCAACTATAACGCCCATATGATCACATACCCTGAAGTTGACTGGGAAGCTAATGCCGCTGACTTCATTAAAGGCCTTGGTCTAGAATTGAACCCTTACACCACTCAAATAGAGCCACACGATTATATTGCTGAACTTTTTTCGGCAGTATGCCGTTTTAATACTATTTTGATTGATTTTAATCGAGATGTTTGGGGGTATATTTCACAGGGTTACTTCAAACAGAAACTGGTTGCAGGAGAAGTCGGCTCCTCCACCATGCCGCATAAAGTAAATCCAATAGATTTTGAAAACTCAGAAGGCAACCTGGGCATTGCCAACGCCATCATGCAGCATTTAACTGAAAAGCTACCTATTTCACGCTGGCAGCGAGATCTCACAGACTCAACGGTTCTACGCAATATCGGTGTGGGGTTTGCCCATGGCACCATTGCTTATCAAGCAGCCCTTAAGGGTATTTCAAAATTGATGCTGAATGCAGATGCGCTGGCTAAAGATTTAGATAACAGCTGGGAAGTATTGGCAGAAGCCATACAGACTGTGATGCGTCGTTACGATATCCCAGAGCCCTATGAGAAATTGAAGGCCCTGACCCGTGGTCAAAARATTAATGCCGAGGTGCTCGCTAAGTTTGTTGAAACCCTGGCCTTACCCGAACCCGTCAAACAAGAACTGAAAAAACTAAGACCTGAGTCCTATATTGGTAACGCCTCAGCTCAAGCCAAAAAAGTGTAATGCTCCCCCCAGATATTAGCCCAGAAAATTTTCTTACTGAATATTGGCAGAAAAAACCTTTAGTCATTAAAAATGCTTTGCCAAACTTCCAGGATCCCATCAGCCCTGAAGAACTGGCTGGTCTGGCCTGCGRAGAAGAAGTCGAATCACGCTTAGTATTTAATGAAAATAAGACATGGCGCTTACAAAATGGCCCTTTTACAGAACAAGATTTCACCTCTCTACCGAATAAAAACTGGAGCTTGTTGATTCAAGCAGTGGATCAATGGCTGCCTCAAGTAAAGAAGCTTTTAACGAAAGTTAACTTCATTCCAGATTGGCGACTGGATGATGTCATGGTGAGTTATGCAACTGAAAATTCCGGCATTGGGCCTCACTTTGATTATTACGATGTCATCATTATTCAAGGCCAAGGACAAAGACATTGGCAACTTGGTCAGTCTTGCGATACTTCCAGCAGTTTACGAAAGGATACTGATTTAAAAATACTGCAAGAGTTTACTGTATCTGAAGAGTTCACTTTAGAAACTGGCGATGCGCTTTATATCCCACCTGGACTAGCTCATCAGGGCACCTCATTAAATAACTCTTTAAGCTATTCRATAGGATTTCGCGCACCATCTTATACGGAAATTATTAGTCACTATGCCGCTAGTATCTGTGCTGAGTTAACTGAAGATCAGCGCTATACCGACCCCAACCTGAAACCACAAAACTCAGGCGCTGAAATTAGCCAAGAAAGTATTCAACTTCTGAAATCACTTTTACGAGACGCCTTACAGGATGAGCAAAAAATTGAACAATGGTTTGGTCAACATATGACGCAACGAAAGTATCCAGAACTGAGTTATTTTCCAGAGCCCGAATTAGAACCGGAAAATTTTATTGCAGCTCTGAAAAATGGCATCACTCTGGAAAAGCACCCAGCTGCACGATTTGCCTTTTATAAAAATAATGGAGCACTTTCCCTGTTTGCAGATGGTGAAGTATTTTTAATCGATGTAAGCAATACTGACATCAGCGCCTTAATCACTGAACTCTGCAGTAAAAACACCAATATTATAAATTGCCATGCTTATCAATCTAACCAAGACTGCGTTAACTTGCTGTGCAAACTTTATAATCAAGGCACATTGATAGAAAACGAAGAGCCTGACTAAGTTAATGCCTGCACCTTCACACATCTTCTGCGTCGCCCCCATGATGGATTGGACAGATCGTCATTGCCGCTATTTCCTACGCTTATTGAGTAAACATGCCATGCTGTATACAGAAATGGTGACAACGGGTGCTCTTATACATGGCGACAAAGCGCGCTTTCTAAAATTTAACCCAGAAGAACAGCCCCTCGCTATACAACTTGGTGGTAGTAATCCCAAAGAACTCGCCGAATGCGCCAAATTGGCAGAAGATGCTGGTTATCTGGAAGTAAATTTAAATATCGGCTGCCCAAGTGATCGCGTCCAAAACGGAAAAATGGGCGCTTGTTTAATGGCCGAACCTGAACTGGTTGCAGAGTGTGTCGCCGCCATGAAAAATTCAGTAAAAATACCTGTTACGGTAAAAAGTCGTATTGGCATAGACGATATGGATTCATATGATGAGTTAGCTGATTTTATTTCTGTTGTAAGCTCTGCCGGGTGTTCAAGCTTTATTCTGCATGCTCGTATTGCAATTCTTAAGGGTTTGAGCCCCAAGCAGAATAGAGACATCCCACCTTTAAATTATCAACGTGTCTATGATATAAAACGAAATTTTCCAGATCTGGAAATAATTATAAATGGTGGAATTAAAAGTCTGACAGAAGCGCATGAACACCTGCAGCATGTTGATGGGGTAATGTTAGGACGAGAAGCCTATCAACACCCTTATATCTTATCTGCTGTCGATCAGGAATTTTTTAACCTTACCGACAGCATACCTGAACGTTTAAAAGTCCTTGAATATTTTTTACCCTATGTTGCTGATGAATTAAAACAGGGAACAGCATTAAGACATATTACTCGGCATATACTGGGCTTATTTCAAAGCCAGCCTGGAGGTAAAAAATTCCGTCGTTATCTCAGTGAAAATGCCTATAAACCTGGCGCTGATTTGAGTATTCTTGAGCATGCCATGCTCTTGGTCCAACCCTAATACAGGAAACTACAATGTTACAAAGTATTAACAGCTTCTTTAAAAAACATTTAAACCCGACAGAAGAAGGTGACAGCGATGAGAATGCTGTCGATAAGATCCATTTAGCCTGTGCAGCTTTGATGATTGAGCTTTGCAAGGCCGACCAAAGTATTGATGAAATTGAACTCAGAAAAATGTCCAGCATTTTGCAAAACCAGTTTGAATTACCTGAAGATACCTTGCAGGAACTATTTGACCTGGCCCAACAAGAAGCTGATGAAGCTACTTCAGTGTATCAATTCACCAGCCTAATTAATGACAGCTATGACCAAGCGGCAAAAATAGTGTTGATTAAAAACATGTGGGAAGTAGCATTTGCGGATGGCAATTTGGACAGGTATGAAGATCATCTAATTCGAAAAGTTGCCGAGCTCTTATATATTTCTCATAGCGATTTCATTAAAACCAAACTAGCCGTGAAGAACACTCAGCTGTTTACTTAATTGCTCACTTAATTGCCTATTTAATTGCCTTTAATTGTTCTTTAGGGCGCTTACCAAGTCCTGGAATTCGAGTTTATTGTCAGCACTTAAAGTCATTAAAGCTTGATGAGCGACAATAACTTTTTGTTTGATCACTTCTTCAGGYTCGCTAATATGGTTCAATTCATTAAAGTTTGCTTCAGATTCTAGTGGCTCTTCAACAATATCAAAAATGATATCAAAACTCATACCCTTAAGAATTCTAGTTATATCAGGGTTCGTCGAAATAATGCTCGGTTTAACATTAAAGCGGTTACGTAACTGAATAGCCATCTTAGCTAACAGACCCAATGCTGTACTATCGATGCCCGTGGTTTCAGTTAGATCAACAATCATAGCGTCAAGAATAGCCTTGCTGTACAAACTAGAAAAATAATTATCGATAGTGGAGCTCATTAAGACACGAACATCTCCTACCAGCTTAAGAACTGGCATGTGATTATATTCTGCTGCTAAAATTTTTCCTGAATTCATCTAAAGCTTGGTCCTGCTCTTTTTAAGCTCTTATTACAACTTAACAATTACAAATCACTGATATTCATCACTGCAATATCATCTGGGATATTCTTCAGGTTCTTAAGGCCAAAAGCTTCCCGAATAGGCTGGAATTCTCCTCCACTTTGCTCTACAACCTCAAGAATTCTTTTTTCTTTTTCTTCCAGGGTTGTTTGAGGTAATGCTTCAAGAATACCGTCAGAGCATAATGTGAGCGAGGCTTTTTCAAAGGGGATTGTCTCCTCAAAGTATTCTGCTTCAGCTAGCAAACCCACAGGGAAACTACTTCGTTTCACTTCAATAAAGCTGGCTTTACCTTCCTTGTAAATTACTGGCAGTGGATGGTGTGCAGCAACACTGTAGGTAAGCGTATTATCTTTGCGGTTTAACAGGCCGACAAACATGGTGATATGTTTATCAAGGCCGGCATCAATCAATTCTTTGTTTAGTCGACTGAGTATTAGTGGCGGCGTGAGTTTTTTTGAAAAACGCCCTTTACTTTGTTCTCTAAGCATTTGCTCAGTACGGAAACGTAATAATATAGTGATAAAGGCTGACGAAGAACCGTGACCTGAGACATCTGCCAAATAAAACAAAACACTGTGTTTTGATACTGCAGCGTAATCGATCGAATCGCCGCTCAAATAAAGAGACGGCACCACTCGATGATTAATTTCATAGCCCGCGATAACCTGCGGAGGTTTTGGTGACATACTGATTTGTACTAACCGGCCTGCTTGTTGATCGGTTTGAAATAATTCAAGGTTATACTCTAATTCATGATTAATACTTTCAAGCTTCTTTCGATAGGCTTCATTCTCTTTAATGATGTGAGCTTTATTTAAACTGCTATTGATAGAAAGTTGTAACAGAATTAACTCAGTAACGGGCTTAATAAGATAATCACTAGCACCAAGTTTCATAGCCTCAACGACATCATCAAGCACTTCCTTATCCGAAAGAACGATGACGGGCTGAGAAGAAGCTTGAGAGAAAACGGTTTTCAGAAAATCCAGTGCACTGCCGCCGGCTAAGTTTAAATCGCAAATAATTAAATCTGGAGAGGCCGAATGAAATGCCTCCATGCCCTCGTTTGTATCTGAGGCGACAACTATTCGGTAAGAGAGCTCTGATAAAAAAGCGGCAATACTATCCCTGACGACCAGATCATCGTCAATAAGCAAGACAGTACTATTATCCCCTCTTTTCATTATTTTCTTAACAAGCTATCCAGTTTCTCAAACAGCCCACCACTGAACTATGGCCTTGAAAAAAACTGCGGAAAACCAGTGGTTTTTTATCTAATTGGAAACATTTCCACCTTACTCCCTTCTGTATTTAGCTGCAACAAAAGTTCGTTAATTGCGTCACAAAAAATTTATTTTAAATAATACATACTTACCCGATGAGAAATATTTGAACAGTAAAATAAAATTATCCATAATAGGCACTGAATCAATGATTAAGATGCGAGATCTTCTCAGAGGGACCTACCGTACTATGGCTCGTTTTTATGATCAACGTGAGTTCGAACGAGCAAAGGTGAATACTGCTATCACCTTATACTATGGTCGGCCGCAAAAAATATGTGAAGCACTTTGTATCAATATTAGTAAAACTGGTATGGGCATCATGACTGATCAAGTCATTCCTATGGGAACCGAATGTAAAGTCAAAATACACGACGGCCAAACCAACAAAAGTGAATTTCAGGCTCTGGTAGAAATAGTTAGAATTTTTGACTTAGAAGAAGGGCAATTTTTCCAGGGTGTAAAAATACTCGTCAAATATTAGTGTTAAGTATTTTTTCTTGCCAAAATTTCTTCAAGCGTTTTTCTGATACAGGTTCTCTCGTCCCCATGGATTGGGCAAATAGTGACACTCTGTATTCTTCTATTAGCCAGCGGAATTTATCAAGCTCCAGGGAAACCATATTCTGCTTCACCAGGAAATCATAGTGCTGGCTATATAATGAATAGTAATATTGCAGCACTTCTGTCCACTCTTTGTCCTTTTCTATTTGCCTGGGGTATTTCTTCAAGCGCTCTTCAATTGCTCTTAAATAACGAGGAATTTCCTTAAAAGAAGCCTTCGGTGTATCACTAATAAAATCCGCATGCAAAAGCTCTTCTAATTGAGTTTCTATATCGCTATAAACGGACTGATGCTGAATATCAGAGACCGCTTTTAATAGTTTTTTAATTTGGTGATAATGTTGTAGAACTTCATATAGCCTGGTTTCTAACTTTTCGGCAATACTGAGTAACTCTCCCCTGTTTTTTTCATAAACGTCATTAAAATCCCCCTCTGTTCTGGGTAAACTTTCTTCATTAAGAAAGCAATTGCGATATGCTGCACGAATTAATTGCTGCAGAATTTCATCCTTCGGGCCTAAATGGCTTAGCAGTAAGTTCTTTTGCCGATCATTTAACAAAAGCTTTTTCAGATATTTTACTTGCTGAGAGCTTTTTAACATCAGTAAACGGACTATACCCCAGAGCGTCTCTTGCTTGGCCAAAGGTAAGTTATCACATAAGGTCAACGAAACACTGTCAGCTTCATCTACCAGCGCCGGAAAGGTAAGTAGTTTGATTCCGCCATGATGAATTTCGTGAGTTTCTTCAAGCTCGCCAAAATCCCAAAGAGTAATTGCTGAACGTTCTATAGAGTTTTCTGAATAGCGTTGTATATTACGTTGTATCTCATCAGCAAACTGCTCCTGTAACACTGCTAAATCTCTGCCACTACCAAGAACATTGCCTGTTTCATCCAACACCCGAATCTGCATTTGCAGATGTTCATCCAATTTATAGTTAAGCCAGTGCTGAGGGTCGAGCCGAACACCTGTTTTCGCTGTTATTTTTTGTGCCAGCATATAACGCAAGTTCCCAGTCGCTTCAGATTTCAATGCCGGTAATATTTGCTCGATGAGATCAGGTATTGGCACTAACAACTTGCGTAAAGGCTTCGGTAAAGCTTTTGCCAAAGCAATGCATTTTTCACGCAGCATCCCAGGGACTAACCAATCTAAATCTTCTTCTTTTAATTGCTTTAATGCTGATACAGGTACATCAACTGAAACCCCATCTGAAACTTTACCAGGCGCGAATTCATAATCCAAATTTAAAGCCATGGAGGGTGTATTTAATTGATCTGGAAATTCATTAATATCAAATTCAGGACTATGTTCACTGAGTAAGTCTTGTTCCGTAAGAAACAAACCGGCCTTTTGCTGTTTATTCAGATTGTTATACCAATGTTCAAGATTTCTAGTGCTGTAAATATGCTCCGGTAGTAAGCGATCATAAAATTCAAAAAGCGCCTCTTCATCGACTAGGATATCTCGGCGTCGTGTTTTGTCCTCCAACTCAGAGAGTTTTTCAATTAGGAGCCTGTTATGCTGATAAAAATCAGCTCGGGTTCTAAGGTCCAAAGCAATCAATGCGTTTCTAATAAACAGCTCACGACTTACAACAGGGTCAATTTTGCTAAAGGCTACTTTACGCTTTTCCACCAAGGTTAAGCCATAGAGAGATACTTTTTCAAAGGCCATCACTTGACCTCGACGCTTCTCCCAGTGCGGCTCAAAATACTCATGATTGAGTAGACTACCTGCAGCAGCTTCAATCCATTCTGGTTTTATCTGGCAATTAAGCCTAGCGTATAGCTTACTAGTCTCAACCAATTCGGCAGCAAGTATCCATTTACTTTTCTTTTTGAACAAACTGGAGCCCGGGAAAATATAAAACTTTCTATTTCTTGTACCCTGATACTCCAATTCATCATAATGACGAGCAACTTGTACTATTAGGCCCCTCAATATTGACTGATGGATATTATCTTCATCAGCTGGCTCAGCGTTTTCCTTCAACCCTAGTTTGCGACATTGCAGATGCAACTGCCGATGTATCTCACGCCATTCACGCATACGTAAATAAGACAAAAAATGACGCTGGCAATACTTTCGTAACTGGTTTTGCGTCAACTGTTGACGTTCAGTTTCAAAAAGTTGCCAGAGCTTCAGAAAGCTCAAAAAGTCAGATTGTGGATGTTGAAACAAGCGATGCTTTTCATCAGCGGCTTGTTGCTTGTCGAGTGGCCTTTCTCTAGGGTCTTGCACACTCACTGCGCTAACAATTATTAGAACTTCTGTTAGGCAGGCTCTTGTTGAAGCTTCCAACAACATTCGTGCATACCTGGGATCGACAGGTAATGCCGCCATAATTTTCCCAGTTTTACCCAGCTTACCTTCCGCATTTACAGCCCCCAACTCCTGTAAAACTTTGAATCCATCATTAACTGCCTTCGCTTCCGGTTTATCTAGAAAGGGGAAATTATCGATATCACCGAGCCCCATATTGAGCATCTGCAAAATGACTGAAGCGAGATTGGTTCTGGTTATTTCAGTATCGGTAAATTCAGGTCGTTGCAAAAAATCATCTTCACTGTAGAGGCGAAAACATATACCCGGTGATGTACGGCCACAACGACCAGCACGCTGATTGGCGCTCGCTTGTGAAATTGCTTCAATCGGTAAACGTTGTATTTTGCTACGGACACTGTATCGACTTAGCCGGGCTGTCCCCGGGTCAATAACACTGGTAATACCGGGTACAGTGATTGAGGTTTCTGCAACATTTGTCGACAATATAATCCGTCGTCCAACATGGCTTTGGAACACTCTATTTTGTTCTTTGTTACTTAACCTGGCATAAAGCGGCAGTATTTCTGTGTGTTTAAGCTTCTCTTTGCGTAAAGCTTGGGCGACATCCCGAATTTCACGCTCCCCACTTAAAAAGATCAAAACATCTCCCTGTTTATTTTTTTTCTCACCCCCTTGCTTACCTTCCATTGCAGACAATTCATTAATTGCAGTAACAATATTATCTGCCAGGTCTTTATCTTCTACTTCGATTTGAGGGCGGTAAACAATATCGACAGGATACGTTCTACCTGAAACCTCTATTATCGGTGCTTGATTAAAATGCGCAGAAAATTTATTTAGATCAATAGTCGCTGAAGTGATTATCAATTTCAGATCAGGCCTTTTGGGCAACAGTTTTTTTAAATAACCTAATAAAAAATCGATGTTTAAGCTACGTTCATGTGCTTCATCAATAATGATTGTGTCGTATTGCTTTAAAAGTGCATCTTGTTGAATTTCAGCCAACAAAATTCCATCCGTCATTAATTTAATACAGGTAAGATCACTACTAAGATTATTGAAACGCACCTGATAGCCGACTTCTTTACCAACGTCTACTTGAAGTTCATCTGCGATGCGCTGACATACGCTGCGTGCTGCTAATCTACGAGGTTGAGTATGGCCTATAAGGCCTTGCTGTCCCCGCCCCATGTCCAGACAAATTTTGGGTAATTGAGTGGTCTTGCCCGAGCCCGTCTCACCACCAACGATAATCACCTGATTATGTTCAATAGCTTGTTTTATTTCACTGACTTTTTGGCTGAGCGGGAGCTCTTGAGGATAACGAATCGGGAAGTTTATAGGCATGAATAATATTCAGGCAGCGATCATAAAATGTAAAATGAATTCTGCAATTATAAGGTTTAGTTACGCAGCTTTTCTTGCCCTGCGGTTTTTTTTAATGCTTAACATGCGCCGGACTTTACGAACCCGGTAAGTAGCTATACTGACCATAGTAATAATTGTTGATAGTAAGATCGCCATTGCCAGAGGTACTAATGACCTGATACCGGCAACTATTTCTATGGTGACAATATCCATAGCAAAAATTATGATGGCAGGAGCCAACACATTGCCATCGGCTTCGACATACCATGGCGTAAAAACTATTGCCATAAAGGTCACTTGCAAAACATAAGCTAAATCAATCCAGAAAAGCTTCTTGGCAGCCCTCCAGAATAAAAAAGACATGGCAACCGAGGCGATGAGGTAGACCAGCCAAGCAATAATATAATCAGATGTTTCCATACTTTACTATTAATTTATATATTGGTTTATATATTTCCAGATACCTACGTTGATTCACACATGCTTGTCTTAAATTCTACTCGACCCATCTTACAAGATGTTCATCATAACCATCTTCATGCACAAACTCCTCAGAGATTACCTTGCCTGACACAGTATTTCCACTTTCCTCTATAGCTTCACGACTACCACTTAATAATGGATGCCAAGCAGGAAGGTTTTTTCCTTCATATAAGAGTCGATACGCACAAGTCGATGGCATCCAGGGTAAATCTTTCAAATTATTGGGCGTCAGTATAACGCAGGCAGGCACTAAGGTTTTACGCGTAGAATATACTTGGCAGCGGCAGCTACTTTCATCAAAATAACGGCAGATTACCCGCGTATAGGCAATTTCCTGACTATCTTCATCTTCCAGTTTATGTAAACAACATTTACCGCAACCATCACATATCAATTCCCATTCTTTTTGGCTCATTTGCTCCAGTGGCTTGCTTTGCCAAAAACCATCCTGAATATCTAGACTATTTACATCAGCTACCATAAGTAATTACCGCTGGATCGAATTCAGGTGGTAACTGTAAAAAATAACCGTTCTTCTCAATTTCCTCGAGTACAGTTTCTGCTTTTACCCGCGCAAGCTTTCTGTCAGTCGATAAAATCAGAGTCATCACTTTTTTTAATTCCCCCATTCTCGACATAAGCTCTTCAGGTAGTTGTGAAAGGTCATTACTTTTGGCTACATATAAATATAACGCATCTTCACGCGAACCTTTGTAGATCGTACACAGTACAGGCTTCATTGCAAAACCTCCAAAAGTCCCTCTACCAGAATTTCTTTGCGCCAACCGAGCAATTCATCAGGAAGATTCATTTTGTCTACATCAATTAGTTCTTCAGTAGCGCTGCTCTTAAGTTTTAGAATTTCCTGAAACACGCTTATTAACGTCCGTTTCCTACCCAACACCTCAATTGGCAAGTTTAATTCTCCTGCTTTTTTTTCAACTAAGAGCTGTGCTTTCTTAAAAATCTTTTTTTGCCCATTACTCAAAGGCCTGGGTAAGGCTTCAGGCAGTTTTTCAGCATCTATGTTTAAATTGTCTTGAATCAAAGTAATCAAGGCACGGCCTTCATAGTGAATGAAATTTGTATTCAAGCCTTCAATTTGACTTAACTGTTCAATATTTTCTGGGATGCTCTTCGCAATAGTCACTAATTCTTTATCTTTTATAATCCAGTTCCTTGGCTTATCTCGATGCCTGGCACGTTTCTCCCGCCATTCTGCTAAGACTTTTAATATAACAAGCTGTTCTTCATCAAGCTGCCATGCTGCACTTATATTTCGATAGGTTTGAGAGAAATCCTGAGCCAACTCCTCTTTATAATTATTGCCTAAACGCTGGCAGTCTTCTTCTACCCATACCAACTTGTTCATGGCGGCTAATGCCTCTTTCTGACGTAAGTAAATTTCAGGCAAATAAGCCACGTCCAAGGCCGCATAGTCTAATTGTTGCGCACTTAAAGGTCGCTGCAACCAATTTGATCGAGTTTCTCCCTTTGGCACGTCAATACCTAACTGCTCAGAAACCATGTTCTGATAACTCAACCCAAACCCCTGATTTAAAAATGCATTGGCAACCTGAGTATCAAAAACAGGGCTTGGTAATAAGCCAAATTGACGAATAAAAACCAATAAATCTTCAGAGCAGGAATGAAATATTTTAGTAATTTCAGGCGCCAGCATTAGGGCAATAAATTGTTCCCAATCAGCTATGCTTAACGGGTCAATCAGAAAATTTCTTTCCCCATCACTGACCTGCAATAAGGCTACTTTAGGATAGAAGCTATCGGTACGCATAAACTCCGTATCCAATGCCAGGTAGGGTTTATTTTTCCACGAATCACAATATTGATTGAGGTCATGATCCTCAGTGATAACAATATAATCAGTACTGTAGTCTGTCAGTTTATCCACTTATTTCAACCGCCTTATTTCAACTATCTTATTCTCAACTATCTTAGTTGAGGCGACACAATAGATTAACTGTCACTGATTGGCTGTCTGCCAGCAAAAGAATGTAGAAGTGTACCGCCATCAATATATTCAAGCTCA
Organism: SAR86 cluster bacterium; assembly: GCA_002746215.1. GTDB lineage: Bacteria > Pseudomonadota > Gammaproteobacteria > Pseudomonadales > Pseudohongiellaceae > UBA5109. The sequence goes on along the minus strand of NVWI01000011.1, from coordinate 23,965 downwards.
CCACCCAGAGGAATGCCATGCGCTATTCGACTCACCTTTAACTGCCTGTTATCCAGCTCAGGAATCTTCAGTTGTTCCGCAATATAATAGGCTGTTGCTTCACCTTCTACCGTTGGGTTTGTTGCTAAAATCACCTCACTGATTTCAGTTTGCCTAACCAGATTGAGTAAATCTCTAATACCAATTTCATCAGGGCCTACTCCGTCAATTGGAGACAGATGTCCCATTAAAACAAAATAATAGCCCCTGAAAGAACTGGATTGTTCTACTGCGAACACATCAGCAGGTGTTTCTACTATGCAAAGTAAATTCTGCTCACGCTTAGGATCACTGCATATATGACAGATAGATTCTTCAGACAAGGTTCGACAGCGTTGGCATTGCCCCACGCCTTCCACAGCAGCCTCCAGGGCTTTGGCAAGATGCCGCCCGCCATCACGATCTTTTTCCAGGAAGTAAAGCACCATGCGTTGAGCCGACTTAGGGCCTACACCCGGTAAACGCTGGAAAGCTTTAACAAGTTGATCAATTAAAGGGCTGTAATTCATGACGGCTCAATAAGTACTTAAAATGGAAGCTTAAAACCTTCAGGTAAATTCAATCCTGCAGTCATCCCTGATAACTGGCTCTTATTATTTTCTGCGACTTTTTTAACAGCATCGTTCATAGCGGCAGCAACCAAATCTTCTATAATTTCTTTATCTTCATTAAGCAAAGCCGGATCCAGTTCGACATTTTTAACTTCATGTCGGCCATTTATTGTGACTTTAACCAGGCCGGCACCTGATTCACCTGTGCACTCTAGTAACGCTAATTCTTCCTGTGCTTTTTGCATTTGTTCTTGCATTTTTTTAGCCTGTTGCATCAGGCCAGCAATATCTGTCATGTAAACCCCGTCAAAATCTTCTCTTAATAATCTTCTGGCGTAAGCGGTTCAATGCTGTCAGGCAAAATACTGCCCTCAAAACGCTCCACCAATGTTTTCACATAATCATCATTCTTAAAAATTTGTTCTGCTGTACGTTGCCTTTCTTGTTGTTTTCTAGATCGATAAGCTGCMGGTGTTTCCAGCTCAGAGTTCAGCTCCTCTTGCTCAATCTTAAGACTGATAATCGTAGCAAAATAACCACTTAACGCTTTTTCAATCTGCTCCTTATGCCCCTCATTCAACACTTTTGAATGGCTTGCTTCCAAGGCCAGGGTAATATTATTTTTACTGACGTCCTTGAGTAGGCAGTGTGCAGCAATACTGCGTGTTATACCGGTTAAATTCAGACCATAAAATAAAGGTACCCATTGCTCAGGCTTAAGTTCCTCTAAATTCAGTTTTTCTTCAGGCTGTTCATGCTCATTAGCAGACATTTCGGCTGAAGTACTTGGAGGTTCTGGTTCTGGCTCTGGCCTTTCATCTACTGATGTTTTAATTTCAGGCTTGGCTTGAGTTCTAACTTCAATGGTTTCTAGTAACTTTTTTTTTTTCGGCTTCTGCTTCAGCACCGGCAGTAGAAGAAACAGTTTCAGAGCTGGTTTCAGAATCTCCAGTTTTAGTCAGAGCTACTGCAGGTTTGTTGGGTACTCCCCGAGGTGTAAAGGCCAACATGCGTAACAAGGTCATTTCAATGCCTGAACGATCATCTACTGCGAATGGCAAATCTTCTCGGCCTTTTAAGGCTATTTGATAGTAAAGTTGAACATTTTCGGCGGGCATAGCGGCGGCATGTTCCAGTATCTGCTTTTTATCGCCCTGGCTATTATCTAAGCCTTCAGGCACAACCTGAGCGACAGCAACACGATGCAGATAGGATAAAAGTGCTTCCAGAATAGAAGCAAAATCCGGTGCCTGAGCAGAAACTGTGTTGATCAATTCAAGTATCGCCTGGGCATCTTCGGCAATCAATGCATCAACCAGTTGATACAAAATATTTTGATCAATAGTCCCTAGAAAGCTACCGATTTCTGCATCAGTTAAGGGACCATCACAAAAAGAGATGGCCTGATCCAACAGGGTTAAAGCATCCCGTACGCTACCTTTGGCAGCGCGTCCGATTTGCCAGAGAGCGCCTTCTTCAAATTCAATCTTTTCCTGCTCCAAAATGAATTTAAGGTGATTCATTATCATCTCAGGGCTGAGGTTTTTCAGACTGAATTGCAAACAGCGCGATAAAACCGTAACCGGCAGTTTTTGTGGATCGGTCGTCGCCAGCAAAAATTTCACATGCGGAGGGGGTTCTTCCAGGGTTTTCAGCAGGGCATTAAAGCTATGCCCGGATAACATGTGAACTTCGTCAATAAGATATACCTTATAGCGCCCTCGACTGGGCGCATACTGCACGTTGTCCAGCAACTCACGGGTATCTTCGACTTTGGTACGGGATGCCGCATCAACCTCGATTAAATCAATAAAACGGCCTTCTTCAATTTCTATACAAGCACTGCACTTCCCACAGGGCTCGGAACTAACCCCTTCTTCGCAATTCAAACAACGAGCGAGTATTCGCGCAATGCTGGTTTTACCGACACCACGGGTACCGGTAAACAAATAGGCATGATGCAAACGATCATTATCAAGGGCATTTATCAAGGTCTTGAGCACATGACTCTGCCCAGCCATTTCTTTAAAACTGCGAGGACGCCACTTTCTTGCTAGAACCTGATAGGACATTGGCCTGATTTGTACAGTCTATTAATAATGTATGGAGGTACCTCCTGCCAGCCACACCCCGGCACATGCAAAAGCCGTTGCCGCTGCTCCCTTCCGGGTCTGACGGGGTTCACAACCGAACATTGCGAGGGGACCGACAAGAGACACCATAAATCTTGAAATTTTAAGCGTCTAAACGCTAAATCTCTGCCATCAATCAAGACATCGCATTATCTGGAATTCAGGGAGGGGAATCAAGCGATGATGTTTAAAGACTGCTATCTATCTCTTTTTAATTAAATAAAATTTCAAGGTGATATAAGTACGACCGAATAACTCAAGCAAAAAAACAGTAATGAATACATCACAATCTTAAGCATATTTATTTTTGATCGTTGGTGTATTTCGTAATCATCATGAATGATCAAATGTTTGGGGGCTTTTTTCTCTTTAAAGACCATGGCTCACCTCATACCTAACGGAAAGTTAATAAAAGTTTGATGAGGCTATTAAATCAGGGAAATCTGCTTAAGTTGGGGATGAAATATGGCGAAAAGCTAGCTTTTATTCTTTAGTTGCGGCATTACCCAGAGATACATCGGCTAAACCACTACGTATCATATACCAAAATAGTAAAACGCCTGGAAAAGCCACAAGTGTAGTAAGTAAATAGAAATTAACATAACCCATACTTTCTATGAGTCCGCCTCCAGTAGCCCCTGTAAGGAACCTGCCTGCAATACTGGCAAGTGCTGAAAGCAAAGCATATTGTGTTGCCGTGAAACGTAAATTACACAATGCAGATAAGTAAGCCACTACTGTTACCCCGCCAATACCACTGGCAAAATTTTCAAAGCCAACCGCTCCAGCCATGCCCCAATTGGAATGACCGGCTAAAGCCAACGCAGCAAAACTAAAATTGGAAACAGCCATGAGAATCAGGCTTATCAATACTGAATGCTTCAAGCCCATGCGGGTGTACATAATGCCGCCAATAAAAATGCCGGCAAGAAAAGCAATAAAGCCAAAGCCGACATCATAAAAAGCAATTTCTTCATTACTAAAACCTAAATCATCAAACAAAAGGCGTAAGGTGAGATTGGCGAGGGTGTCACCTATTTTGTGTATCAATACGAAAAACAAAACCACCCATGCACCCTGTCGCTTAATAAATTCACTAAGTGGACTAAAATAGTCAATCAGGGCATGCGATAAACCTTTGCTCACTACGGGTTCAATATGGCGCTTTGGCTCCCCTATAAACACACTGACCAGAATTGCAGGCAAGGCAAAAATAGAGCAAACGATGTAGGCAAAAGCCCAATCGAAGCGACTAGCAAGGATAAGGGCCAGTGCACTAGTTGTAGCTGCCCCAATTCGCCAGCCATATTGGTGCATGCCAGATCCCGTACCTAACTGATGAGGCTCCAGCAATTCAATACGATATGCATCAATAATAATATCTAAAGTAGCACCAGCAACACCTAAGGTAATTGCAGCGACGACTACTGAAGACAATGTCTGACTGGGATCAACTATACCTAGAAATATAACGGCCAGAATGACCATGAGGCTGATAAGCCAAAGCCATGAGCGTCTTTGCCCGAAGCGGCCTATAACGGGCAATTTCACGTTATCGATAATAGGCGCCCAAAGGAATTTAAAATTATACGCCAGAAAAGTTAATGCAAATGCAGTCACTACACTTTTTGTGATGCCATCTTGAGCCAGGCGAGTAGTCAGGGTTGCTCCAATCAGTGCATAAGGAAAGGCTGAAGACATTCCTAAAAAAAATGCTGCTAGTGGAGATGCTTCAACATAGGGCCGAACACTGACTGGTAGCGAATTTCTCCAACCATCTTCTGCCCTGTCTTCAGCTGCCGACATACGAGACCCTATAAGTTTAAAAGTTAACTCTGCAAGCGTTTTATCAAGCAGATCATACGTTAGATAATACTTCAGCAGTAATATCTGCGCCTATAACATTACAATTTACATTACTTTATTAAGTAGAACCTGAGCATTTATTTTTTTAAACAAAAAAGATAAACAGCACAGTCCCTAACAACAGTCGATATAGTACAAAAGGCATAAAACCCAAACGAGTCACTAATTTTAAAAAATAATGAATACAAAAATAAGCGACTATTGCTGATAATACCAAGGCATAAATTAATTCCATCCAATTCACAGAGCTTTCATTCAAAAGATCCACCAATAACAATATCGCTGCACCTGCAATCGCTGGAATCGATAACAAAAAGGATAATCGCGCCGAATCTCGACGATTAAGCTTACAAAACAGGCCTGCTGTCATGGTTACACCTGAACGTGAAGTTCCGGGGACCAACGCTAACACTTGCGCTAAGCCGATCATAAGAAATGCACGCCAATTAAGATTATTCAAACCTTTTTCTGTCGTGGTTTTTTTATCCGCAAACCATAATAACAAGGCAAAAATTATCGTCGTACTGGCAATGACAGTGGTGCTTCTAAAATAGGAATCAACAACATCTTGCAGAAGAAAACCCGCAACGACCAAAGGTAAAGTAGCCAAAATTATCATCCAGCCTAGTCGCGCTTCATCACTGTCTTGTTTTTTTACAATATGTAAAGTCCAGCCATACAAAATCTGGTAGATATCTTTTCGAAAATACACGATGACGGCAAGTAAAGATCCCAAATGTACAGCCACATCAAAGGCGAGCCCCTGGTCTTCCCWGCCAAACAAGGCGGAAGGAAAAATCAGATGAGCTGAACTGGAAATCGGCAAGAATTCAGTCAGACCCTGTATCAAGGCAAGGCAAGTGGCTCTGATAAAATCGAAATCTGCCATCTTAGTTCTGTGTCACTTTATTTCGCAGATAAGTCGGTGAAAAGTCTTCCGGCTTCATCAGCATTCCTTGTTTAAAATAGCCAACTGCCAATTCAGCTATTGCCGCCGCACGTGGATATACATCAATCTCATAACGACTAATGAGAGATTGTGTTTGCGCTGACATCTTTTCAATAAAATTCATTCCATTTCCAACCGCATAACAAGGCTCATTTATCCGCAAATCAACCARCTCTGGNTTACACAGCTGTTCTGTCCCGTCTAATTCAATTTTATTATCATTGATTGTATACACCGCCCAATAAACTTCATTAATTCGCGCATCAAGACAGCTGAATATATGCTTTGGTCCAGAATCCAAACTTTGTTGCGCCATAGCGGCTAAGGTTGATACAGGAATTAAAGGCAAATCGGCACCGAAAGCTATACCTTGTGCAACACCGGCAGCAATTCTTAAGCCCGTAAACGAGCCTGGCCCAGCACCTACAGAAATAGCATCAAGATCAGTAAATTGTAAATCATGCTCTGCCATCAGACTTTTTATCATTGGCAAAAGGAATTGAGTATGCAATCTAGGTAGCAACTCAAATGTTTCGAAGATCTCACCATTTATAGATAGAGCGCATGAACAGGCTTCTGTTGAGCTATCTAAGGCGAGTATTGTGGGCATTGGGGAATAAATAAAAAAATCCCCCGTAGTCGAGACAATCAAGACTACGAGGGATTGATTTTACGTTTCAAGAAAGGCCGTAACTATTTCTTTTTAGCTTTACGTGCTGATTTACGTTTAGTTGGAGCCTTTTTTGCTGTTTTTTTCTTAGTTGGTGCTTTTTTGGCTGCTTTTTTCTTAGCAGGCGCTTTTTTGCTAACGACTTTGCGCTTGGCTGGTGCTTTTTTAGCCGCTTTTTTCTTAGCAGGCGCTTTTTTGCTAACGACTTTGCGCTTGGCTGGTGCTTTTTTAGTCGCTTTTTTCTTAGCAGGTGCTTTTTTGCTAACGACTTTGCGCTTGGCTGGTGCTTTTTTAGCAACCTTTTTCTTAGCGGGTGTTTTTTTCTTACTAACTACTTTTTTAGCTTTTGCTGCAGATTTTCTAGCTGCGGCTCTAGCTTTAGAGGCTAATTTATTTGCTGCTGCTTTTGCTTTAGTGACTAATTTCTTCTCAGCAGCTCTAATTTTAGCCGCTTCTTTTTTAAGTTTGGCAGCCACTTTCTTAGCTATTGCTTTAACTTGTTCTTTTTTCAAGCTGGCTTCAGCTTTCTTAAGACTTTTCTTAAGTTCTGATGCTGCTTTCTTTTGCAGGGAATTTTTGTATGCAGCAATGGCTTTAGCCTGTGCTGCTACTTTAGCTTTTGCAGCATCTACCGCTACAGCTATAAGCATTGTTTGTTTTGCTTTTAACTCTTTCGCTTTAGCCGAAGCAAGCTTGCTCGTTAATTTTCTAATTTGCGTCCTTGCAATGGCTGCAGCTTTTTTATTTTTTGCTGCTGCGGCTTTCTTTTTCGAATTACTAATTGCATTGTTCTGTTTTGCAACTTCACGTTGCGCTTTTCCTAAAGCAGATTTCGCTTTACTTGTAGCAGATACAGACTTTCGTTTAGCAGGTTTTTTAGCAACAGGTGCTGTTTGTTTCGCTTGGGCTGCAGCCATAATTTTTCTCCTAGAACGTAAAATTTAACTACTTAATTTTTTAATGAACATACTTTTTTCATATTCGAGCGCAACATATCACAATTTTTTTGTTTTTTACAACTTTTTTGTAACAAACTTGACGTGTTTTTTTTAAATAAAACAATAAAAAAGAATCAAAAGATAAGAAAAAACTTAAGTTATTCAAAAATTAAAAATTAAAGCGGTTATTTTTTTAAACTCATTAGTAATAATTAAAAATTTAGCTTTCTTTGCAAAAGCGCTATCTAAGTAAATTAATTTAAAACTTAAAGATTCAAATGCAGTAGAAAACAAATTTCTCATAAAAAATCAGCTTAATATTAATAATAACTGTTGTTTAATTTCAGCTATAGCCCCAACACCATTAATCTGATTAAACTTGGTACCCCCAGCCTGCTTTTCAAGAGCCTGATAAAAGTCTACTAACGGTAAAGTTTGCTGATGATAAACTTCAAGCCTTGTTCTAACGGTTTCTTCTTTATCATCTTCTCTTTGGATAAGGGCTTCACCAGTCTCATCATCAATGCCCGCATTTTTTGGTGGATTATGCTCGATGTGATAAACCCTGCCTGATGTTGAGTGCACTCGCCTACCACTTAGACGTTTAACTATCTCTTCATCTGGCACATAGATTTCCAGTACGTGCTCAATATCAACCCCTGCTTCAATTAATGATTCAGCTTGTGGGATTGTGCGGGGAAAACCATCAAAAAGAAAACCATTTACACAGTCATCTTGAGCAATTCTTTCTTTAACCAGCGCAATAATAATTTCATCAGTAACCAAGCCACCACTTTCCATCACTGACTTAACTTTCGAGCCTAGTTCGGTGCCAGCTTTGACCGCAGCACGCAGCATATCGCCCGTTGATATCTGAGGAATGGAAAAGGTCTCTGTTAAAAATTGAGCCTGCGTACCTTTACCCGCACCTGGCGCCCCTAAAAGAATAATTTTCATTGCTTCCCCCCAAATAAAGTCCAATACATTACAACACTTGCCATAATATCTACAAGCCTAAGACTGCTTTAACAGTTTCTGTTTAGCTAATTGCCAGTATGTTTCCAGCTCATCAAGCGTTAATTTTTTCATTTCCAGATTTTGCTCATGCAGCATGCTTTCTATTAACCTGAAACGTCGGCTAAATTTATTATTTGCTGATCGCAAACTAGATTCAGGATTTAACTTTAAATGTCGAGATAAATTAACTACGCTAAATAACAAATCACCGAACTCTTCTTCAATATGAATTTGATCCTCAGCCATCATTGCCTCTTCGAGCTCTTCAATTTCTTCAACTATTTTTTTTACGACACTCTTGACCTCTTTCCAGTCAAAACCACCTGTTGCCGCCCTGTTTTGTAGCTTTTTAGCTCGAAGTAAAGCCGGCAATGCCTGCGGGACGTCATCTAACAAGCTAGGGATATCATTCCCACCTTGCTTTTGTTGCGCATATTCTCGTTCCTTCTGCTTTATTTTTTCCCAGCTTGCTTCAACCTGTTCTGGCGACAAATTATTTTTCTTGCCAAAACTAGCAATAGTAGCGTCAGGAAAAACATGGGGGTGCCTTGTTAGCAGCTTATTTATAATTGAGTCGCAGATATCAGAAAAGGTAAATAGACTGTCTTCACTGGCCATTTGTGCATAAAAAACCACCTGGAATAACAAATCACCTAATTCTTCCGGTAAATGCTGGAAATCTTCCTGTTCAATGCATTCAATAACTTCATAGCATTCTTCAAGTGTATGTGGCGCAACAGACTTAAAGGTCTGTTTTAAATCCCAGGCACAGCCATACTCTTTATCTCGAAGTAAAGCCATTACTTTTAATAGCTCAGCAATTTTTGCGCTATTACTTTCCATTACTAATCTCAATCACAGTGGTTTCTTTCTATTTAAACCTTCATGAACTCTTTCATGAGCTAACTTTTTATAAACAAGGCTATCGACTCAACATGAGTGGTTTGTGGAAACATGTCCATCACACCGGCAGTATCCAATTTGTAACCCAGTTCATTTAAACACGCGGCATCTCGTGCCAGTGTTATAGGGTTGCAAGAGACATAAACAATTTTTTCTGGTTTCAGCCCAGCGACTGCAGGCAATATTTCAAAGCCCCCTGATCGAGGCGGGTCGATTAGAACCTTAGTAAAACCATAGTCAGCCCAATGCTTCGTAGCAAAATTTTCTGTTAAATCAGCGCTGGCAAAATCAACATTATTTATAGCCATCCGTTGCGCATTTTCTTTACCCCTCTCTACCATGGCCGCACTGCCTTCTATTCCGAGCACAAACTCGGCTCGTCTAGCCATCGACAAGGAAAAATTTCCTAAGCCACAAAACAGATCAAGCACTTTATCTTCATGAGTTAATGCCAATAATTCTATAGCTTTACTAATCATCTTACGGTTAATTTCGGCATTTACCTGGGTGAAATCCATCGGATGAAAAGCCAGATTTAATTCAAATTCAGGCAAGTTGTAAAACAATCTTTCTACGCCTGCTTTTGGATAATGCCTGCTCACTGTATCCGGGCCGCCACTTTGCAGGTAACAATCAAGTTTATGACTTTCTGCAAAGGCAGACATTTTTTCCAGGTCGTCAGTATTTAATGGCAGTAAATGCCTAAAAACTAGGGCGAGAGAATTGACACCTGACTGCTCATCGCCAACCGCAACTTCTATTTGTGGAATCTGCCTATAAGCTTCTAAGGAACCAATCAATTCACTCAGCGCGGGTAATAAATTACTGACTCGAACATCCAGCACTTCACAACTATCCATATTCGTAATAAAGCTGCTGCTTTTTTCCCTAAAGCCAACCAGAACCTGCTCTTTCTTATGCACATAACGCACACCTAAACGAGCTTTGCGCCGATAGCCAAAATGCGGACCTGTCATAGGCGACATTTTTTTATATTCAATACCGCTAAGGCTATGCTCCAGTAATTCGTCTAAGACTGACGCTTTAAAAGCTAGCTGCGCCTCGGAATTAAAATGCTGCAGACTACAACCACCACAGATTGAGGCATACTGACAAGGCGGCTCTACACGATCGTTTGAAGCAATAATCACTTCTGTCGTTTTAGCCTGGTCAAAAGTTTCGCGCTTTTGCGTATAAAGTGCAGAAACCTGCTCACCAGGCAACGCCTCTTCAACAAAAACAACTTTACCTTCAAGGTGAGCTATACCACGCCCTTCATGACTGAGCTTTTCAATATTTAGAACAATAGGATCTGTTGGCAGTTTTTGCCGTCTACGTCGACGCATGAGTTATTAAGACTTCCTTTTATTCAGGGGTAAATACACCACTGGACAGGTAACGATCGCCCCTGTCACAGATGATGACAACAATCACTGCATTTTCTAGTGATTTTGATAATTGCAATGCTGCAGATGCTGCACCACCCGAAGAGACACCACAATGGATTCCCTCTTCCCTCGCCAGTAAACGCATAGTCACTTCGGCATCATGCTGATCAATATCAATTATTTGGTCGACACGCTCACGTTCAAAAATTTTTGGTAAATAAGCTTCAGACCAACGTCTTATGCCTGGAATTCGAGAATTTTCTTGAGGTTGTAAACCAATAATTTGAATATTGGCATTCTGTTCCTTTAAATATCGCGATACACCCATAATCGTACCAGTTGTCCCCATTGAACTGACAAAATGAGTTACTCCGCCCTTGGTATCACGCCAAATTTCAGGGCCAGTTCCTTCATAGTGAGCCGCATAGTTATCAGGATTACCGAATTGATCCAGTACAATTCCTTTACCCTGCTCTTGCATAAGCAAAGCAAGGTCCCTGGCACCTTCCATACCTTCTTCCTCAGAAACCTCTATTAAAGTGGCGCCATACGAAGTCATAGAATCTTTGCGTTCCTGAGTAGAGTTGGTTGGCATTATCAAGATCAACTTATAGCCTCTGATAGCAGCCACCATAGCCAAGGCAATGCCAGTATTACCGCTGGTCGCTTCAATCAAAGTGTCACCGGGCTTGATATCCCCTCTAGCCTCTGCTTTTAAAACCATGCTAAGTACGGGCCTGTCTTTGACAGAACCCGCAGGGTTATTACCTTCTAATTTTACTAGAATTGTATTGGTGGTCTGACCCGGCAATCTTTGCAGACGCACAAGTGGTGTATTACCGATGGTACTTTCTATAGTTGCGAGAGGTGCTACAGTTAGAGTCGACATGATTTAAACTTTGCTGTGAGTATAATTTGAGAAAACAAAATTTTACCTTGAAGCGCGCTTGAGGAAAAAGGTAAAAGTGACATTATCCGTTATTTTTTCGAAATAAATTTCGACTTGAGAGTGGCTTATCCCCTAAATGTGCTGAAAATGCCGCCCGTAACAAGCGTTTCGCAGATTTTTGAGTTTCTGGCTCTATAAAATTCCTATCTGCAATTTGTTGTAAAGCATGATTAGAAAAGTATTTTTCAGTCTTAGCATTAGCCTCATTAACCCGCTCAAAACCACTGTCATGATGAAAATAATACCAGTGAATACGTTTATCATTCTTTGCCAACTCGTCCAACACACTAAAATCTATACCGTAGCCCAGTAATTCAAGTAAATTCAGTTCAAAACTTCTTAAGACTGGTTCAATTTCTGCATTAACTGAAAGCTTGATTAATGTCTCTGCATACAATGAAAAAATTTCAATATCCGATTCTTGCTTATGAATTAATCGCACCAATAATTCATTGACATACATCGCGGCAAAAAGAGCTTTATGCTTGAGGGCAACACTATTGGTCTGACTCTCTACTTGCCCTAACGTTTTCAATTCACTTTTTCCCGACAAATTAATTATCAAAGGGATAAAAGGTTGTAATAAGGCTCTAGTTCTGGATTTCGGGCTACGTACACCTTTGGCAACAGCTCTAATTCGGCCAAAATCCTGAGTAATAAAATCCACTAAAAGACTGGTGTCACGATAGGGGCGACTATGTAATAAATAAGCCGGCTGCGATTGAATCAAATTAGCCATTACTTTTATTAAACCTGCTATTAAGCCTACTGATCAATATAGCCCAAGCTTCTTAAGGCCCGCTCATCATCTGACCAGCCACTCTTAACTTTAACCCATAGGTTCAACATAACCTTAGCATCAAAAAGTCGCTCCATCTCTTTGCGTGCTTCAGTGCCGATTAATTTCAAACCTGCTCCCTTTTTACCAATTAGAATTTTTTTCTGCCCTTCTCGTTCTACTAATATCAACGCGCTAATATGCAGAACACCTTCTTTGCTTTTAAATTCTTCTATCTCAACATTGACTTCGTAGGGCAGTTCATCACCCGTTTGCCGAGTAATTTTTTCACGTACAAATTCAGCGGCCAGGAAGCGACCATTTTTATCGGTAATCTGATCTTCAGGAAATAAATACGAACCTAAAGGCAGTGATTTTGTGATGAGCACTTCAAGTTCATCTGTACCCTGGTTTTTTAATGCTGATAGTGGAATTATTTCGTCGAAATCATACTTGGATTTTAATTCTTCAATAAAAGGCAGCAAACTAGCCTTATCATTTATCCGATCTATCTTATTCAGCAACAAAAATGCAGGCACCTTAGTGTTTCGAATATTCATCAGGACTTTCTCATCTTCTGCAGTCCATTTATTCGCATCTATCATAAATAAAATCAAATCAACGTCTCGAATCACAGCGCTTACTGTCTTATTCATATAGCGATTAAGTGCTTTGTCTATACCAATATGTAACCCGGGTGTATCAACAAAAATTATTTGGGCATGCTCCGTGGTTTTTATGCCGAGTAAGCGGTGGCGGGTTGTTTGAGGTTTGCGGGAAGTTATACTGAGCTTTTGGCCCAGGATATGATTCAGCAGTGTTGATTTACCAACATTTGGCCTGCCTACTATGGCGACTAAGCCACAATGGTTTTCTGTTGTATTCTTATTAGATTGAGTCACTTGAGTTAAATTTTACCTGCCCGACATTAAATTATAAGCCAAGCTTTTCAAGAATCGCCGCAGCCACCTGTTGCTCTGCTTCCCTTCGACTAGTGCCATGTCCCTGAATTGTTTTATCAAGCAAACTCACTTTACAGCTGACTGTAAACTGCTGTTCATGATCCTTACCTTTAAGCTCAGATACCACATATTCAGGTAAAGCCAGTTGCTTTGACTGTAAATATTCCTGTAGCCGTGTTTTAGCGTCTTTGCCCAGCATTGCCTCATCAGTTTGAAGTCGCCTTAGACGAGACGAAAACCAGGCCAATACTTCTTTACGACAAGCCATTATGCCAGCATCAAGATATATTGCGCTAACCACCGCTTCTAATGCATCAGCCAGTATTGAATCTCTTTTGGCACCGCCACTCTTTAATTCTCCACTCCCTAGAATCAGCAACTGTCCGAGTGAAAGCTCCCGAGCGATATCTGCCAAGGTCTGTTTTTTCACTAACGCTGCGCGTAAACGACTTAATTCACCTTCACTCGCTTGCGGAAAACGCTGATAAAGAACTTCTGCAATGAGAAATCCTAAAATAGAATCACCAAGAAACTCTAGCCTTTCATTATTGGTTTTTCCCTTACTACGATGACTTAAGGCCAGCTTCAATAAAGCCTTATCTTCAAAAGGGTGAGATATTTTCCCAGGCGTACTTGTCACTAGTTCTTATCAAATCGGTTTTCAAAGGTGACGACAATTTCAATATTATAAAACAAAGACGCTCGTGTTTCGTAATTAATGTCTATATATCTATCATTCCCTTCTCTGGTAAGCACAACATTGGACGCGTCAAAATCTCTAATACCATTAGTAATCAGGGATCTTTGTAGAGCAGAACGAACTTCAGAAACACTCATTTCTTCAAAATCGTTATTATCGATCATCCCATTCATCGCGTTAACCATAATATTATTATCCAGATAAGCAGGAGCAACTTTTAAGGCTGACAATAAAACTATGCCTATTATTACAAGCAGAAATATTACGGTAAAAACTGATGCGCCTTTCTGCTGTCTCATTGAAGATTTAGAAATAATATTTTTTAAATTCATTTTTGACCTCAATAAAATTAAGGGTTAATAAAACGATTCTGCCCGAATGTTGGAAAATTCATCCCAGGCTCTTTATGCATCCACACTGCGATTGCCTTACCCACAATATTTTCTTCAGGCACAACACCCCAACTACGGCTATCAAGGCTATTGTCTCGGTTATCACCCATCATAAAGTAGTGGCCTTCCGGGATCACCCTCCCTTCTGGGCGCATCCAATCATAAGCAGGCTCTCCATAGCGAGATGGTGGTGAGACATATATATCATGCTTCACCTCACCCAGCTGTTCCAGGAAGTAATTCACACTTCTATACCCATCTTCCGTCATTTCAATGAATTCTTGAGACTGTTCAACGCCATCAATATAAAGCTTCTTATCTGCATAACGAATATGCTCACCAGGTAAACCTATAACTCGTTTTACATAATACACAGGATCATGCGGTGGAATAAAAACCATGACATCCCCTCTCTGAGGGACACCTATATTTATAACTTTAGTGCCTATTACTGGCAAACGAATACCATAAGAGTATTTATTGACAATAATATAATCACCTACATTGAGGCTAGGTATCATGGAGCCCGTTGGAATTTGAAAGGGTTCAAACAGGAATGATCGAAAAACCAAAACAGCAAACAGAATTGGGAAAAAAGATTTACTGTATTCAACCAGCCCAGGATCTTTTTTAATATTAGAGGCTGCATCGAATTGCTTTATTGTTTTTTGGTTTAATGCTGTTTTTTCACCTTCTTCCACACTGTTTTGATAGTTTGTGACGTCTTCTTCTTTAATTTTATTTCCCTTCAGATATGAACGGAACTTTTGCAATCTGGTTTTTGCAAAAAACACGGCATCAATTACCCAGATCACACCACTAATCAGTACCAAAATGAAAAGAACCAGAGAATAATCTATGTTCATTAAGAATCCACCTTAAGCACAGCAAGGAATGCTTCTTGTGGAATTTCAATATTTCCAACTTTTTTCATGCGTTTTTTTCCTGCTTTTTGTTTTTCCAGTAATTTTTTCTTTCGTGATATGTCACCGCCATAGCATTTTGCTGTGACATTTTTCCGTAATGCTTTCACCGTACTTCTAGACACTATTTGTCCGCCAATGGTAGCCTGGATGGCAACATCATAAAGCTGTCGAGGAATAAGCTCTTTCATTTTTTCTGTTAATACTCGGCCTTTTGCCTGCGCCTGATCTCTGTGCACAATTAAGGCTAAAGCATCTACTGGCTCACCATTAATCAACACATCCAGTCTTACCAGTTTAGCGGCCTGAAAGCGTATAAAATGATAATCCAATGAAGCGTAACCTCGACTCACAGATTTTAGGCGATCAAAAAAGTCCAATACTACTTCATTCATCGGTAATTCATAGCGGATAGCAACCTGATTACCCGCAAACTGCATGTCTTTCTGAATACCCCGCTTATTGACACAAAGCGTAATGACATTACCGACATATTCCTGTGGCACCAGGATATTTGCTTCAACAATGGGTTCACGCATTTCTTCTATATTTGTCATTGGTGGTAAACGCGAAGGGCTGTCCACCTTCATAACTTCGCCAGACCTAGTTAAAACTTCAAATACTACCGTTGGCGCCGAAGTTATAAGATCAAGGTTATATTCTCGCTCCAGCCTTTCTTGCACAATTTCCATATGTAACATACCCAAAAAGCCACAACGAAACCCAACGCCTAACGCATCGGAGCTTTCTGGTTCATAAATCAAAGAGGCATCATTGAGTGTTAGTTTTTCCAATGCATCTCGGAAATTCTCATACTCATCAGCAGAAATTGGAAACATACCCGCATAAACTTGCGCTTGGACTCGCTTAAAACCAGGAAGAGTATCGACATCAGGCGTTTTGGCATGAGTTATCGTATCGCCGACGGGCGCACCTTTGATTTCCTTTATACCCGCTTCAATAAAACCTACTTCGCCAGCTTTTAGCTCATCGGTGATAGACCTTTTGGGGCTAAATATTCCTACATTATCCACAACATGTACTTTCCCCGTGGATTTAGCAATTATTTTATCGCCTTTACGAATGGTGCCTTGGCGTACTCTTACAAGGGAAACCACACCTAAATAATTATCAAACCAGGAGTCAACAATTAACGCCTGTAAATCTCCTCCTGTTTCACCCTCAGGAGGCGGCACGAGTTGAATCAGACTTTCAAGGATATCCGTAATACCTTCACCACTTTTTGCGCTGGCGAGCACAGCATCCTGCGCATCTAAGCCAATAATATCTTCAATCTCTTGTTTTACCCGATCTGGTTCTGCTTGTGGTAAATCCATTTTATTGAGTACAGGTATAACTTCTAAACCCTGCTCAATCGCTGTATAGCAATTTGCTACAGATTGCGCCTCGACACCTTGGGCGGCATCTACAACCAGTAAAGCGCCTTCACAGGCAGCAAGCGAGCGAGAAACCTCATAACTGAAATCAACATGTCCTGGTGTATCAATGAAGTTTAACTGGTAGGTCTTGCCATCGGCAGAGTTGTAATTCAGTGTCACACTTTGCGCCTTGATAGTGATGCCACGTTCTCGCTCTATATCCATAGAGTCTAGGACCTGGTTAGACATCTCACGCTCAGTCAAGCCTCCACATTCCTGAATAAAACGATCAGCAATTGTTGATTTGCCATGATCAATATGGGCGATGATGGAAAAATTTCGGATGTGGCTTAAGTCGCTCACTAAGGGGATTCGCTCTTGTTAAATGCTATTATCAAAAAAGTCCGCAAGTCTACAGTAACTCACGCATAACATGAAGAACCGTCCTGCTGGAATTGTCAGGACAGCAGCATTGAGACTTAATGATTTAACCGTCCAGCATTAAGGTGAAAAAAGATTGTTGGCCATCTCGCTCAACCAACAAAGGCAGCGGACTATCAGAAGGCAGGCTAGCACTAATTTCTGCTAAATTTGCAAGGGAGTCTAATGCTCTGCCATTTAAGCTCAAAATAATATCTCCCTTTTGTAAACCAGCTCTTTCAGCAACCAGGCCTGTTACCTCATCGACCCTAAGGCCATAATCAAGACCAAGCCTTTGCTTCTCTGCAGCTGTCAGTTCAGACACAGACAAGCCCAGCGAACTTTCAATCGGCTCTATTGTCCCTAACTGAAGTTGCTGCTGGCTTGAAGCAGCATCCAGGTCACCAACCAGCAATCGAATATTCTCTAGTCGCCCATCACGAATTAACTCAACTTCTACTTCACTGCCAGGTAAGGAAAGTCCAACATGGTACGGTAAATCGGCGCTATTCCTGATTTCATCTCCAGCATAGCGAAGAATAATATCTTCGGCTTGAAATCCAGCCGCTTCAGCCGGGCCACCAGGTAACACATCATTTACAAAAGCGCCCTGCGGCGTTGCCAGGTTATAAACATCTGCTTGCTCTTGAGTGACATCAGCAATTGCTACACCCATCCACCCCCTGGAAACATTTCCTGACTGCATTAACTGATTAACGACATTCGCCGCCACATCGACAGGGATTGCAAAAGACAAACCAATAGAGCCACCTGAATTAGAATAGATTTGAGAGTTCACACCAATGACTTCACCCTCAAGATTAAATAATGGCCCACCAGAATGTCCGGGATTAATAGCCACATCCGTTTGAATAAAAGACACGTAATTACCCTGACCCGTTATCTGTGGCGGCAAGCTTCTACCGACGAAACTGACAATACCTGCTGCGACAGAATGGCTTAAATTAAATGGAGAACCAATTGCCAGCACCCATTGCCCAACTTTCACCTCTGAGACATCACCAAAGGGGACGGTCGGCAAACCTTCTGCTGCAATTTTTATAAGTGCCAAATCTGAACGCGGATCTGAACCAATGACTTCGGCAGTAAACTGGCGCTGATCATTTAACGTAATGGTAATTTCATCTGCACCATCGATAACGTGATGGTTAGTAACAATGTAACCATCTTCAGAAATAATGAAACCAGAACCCAGAGAGGAACTCCCCCGCTCTCTCATATTAAAATCATCCGGAAAACGGTCCCCAAAAAATTCCAGAAACTCCTCTAATTCTTCCCTATCACCTTCGAAACCATCAAATCTATCATCGCCGGTAATGGTGCTACGGATTCTGACATTAACAATCGCAGGAGCACTTCGCTCAACAAGTTCAGTAAAGTCGGGTAAAAACTGTGCTGACGTTTGAGCTGAAACTAAAAAGGACAAAATGAAGGATAAAATTAGTGCTAGTGATCGCAACTGCGACAACAAAATTACTCTGACCATATTCACTCTCTTGTTGAATTCCGCAGTTCAATAAACTGCTAAATAAACGTTTAAAGACTTTAAATATATACCTTACCAAACCATCTCGATTATCCACCCCGGTTATCAATACTTACCTTTGATAGCATCATCTCACTCGCTGGCAATAAGCGTAATGTGATTTTTTCAAGACGTCCATGACGCTGGAAATAGCGGCTTAACATTCTCATACTTAAGAATAGAACCAAAAAAACCAAAGTCATAATTAGCACTTCACTTAAACCTGCCAACTCAGCCAAATAAGCTGTAAACAACATGCCAAGTAAGGGTAATAAATACAGCAGTAATGCTAACTGTACCAATTTTCCTGCTTCTATATTTATTTGGATCTGAGAGCCGTTTTTCAATGACCGGAGATCTGTTTCTTTTGGCAGCAGGCTTGTCGGTAATTCTACTTCCCTGTTCAGGTATAAGGAATTTAATAAATATTGGCCACATGAAGGCTTAAGAGAACAACTGTTGCAAGTGCCGTTACTATTAAAAGGTTGCAGCCGTATAGACTCTGACCCGACTGAAGAAATTTTGACTATCTCGCTAAGCATAATGAATTTATGGCTTATCCAAATAAGCTAAGTATGCCAGAAAAAAGGGGTTTAGAAACTAGAGTAACGCCGATTATATTCGTTACAAGAACTTTACTCTTCTTCGATGATAACGTTGAAATTTACTAGCACTTCCACAGATTCCTGTGGTTCTCCAACAAACTCTTGAAAGACCGCTTGTCTAAGACGAACACGCCCAGCTTCATTCAATGACTCAGTTCCAGCAAATTCAGTATTTAATCGTGGAACACGGCTAAATTCAGAAGGGGAATAGGCATCATCAAACTCTGGCACACTATCCTCTAACACTTCTGACTGCCCTGCTAACCTCAATTCAACTTCTTGGGACATCATTGGGTTCAATGATCCCCCGGCAATTAGAACAATGGCCGCTACAGAAGCGGCAATAGCCCCCTGCCCTAAACGCCTGAAAGCGCCCGTTTGGCTCCTGTTTGTTGATTCCCCCCCATCACTTTTATTTACTAATGAGGAAGAAGTAGCATTTTCACCCATGCCATCTAATTCAGCATTAATGCGAGACAACAAATCAGGGCGCACTATAGAACCTTCGGATTCCTCTTTTATAACTGACTTAAGCGAAAAGCCTGCATTAATACTATTGTCTAACTCACCTCTAATAGCCGCGCTAAGCAAATGAAAACGCCCCCATTTGAGTTTCAAGTCTTCATTATTTTCACACTCTTTGAGCACACGGCGAAATTCAAACTCGTTCGCCTCATTGTCCATCAATGCTGACATAGACTCTTTAAGCTTTTCTTTTCCTACATTCATATTCTCATTCGCTTTATTCGATTTATCTTTACTACTCATTCACACCTCTAAAAGACAAAGCACTACAAACTAGACAACAAAAATTAAAAAAAATTCCAAAATCTGGACTATTTTATTCTTTAGACACTTTTCCGCCCGCTTTTAGGCTTGCCATCAGGCACTTCTCCGTCATTAATAAAGGGGCTGATAACCGCATCCAATGCTTCCCTGGCACGAAATATCCTTGATCGCACAGTGCCTACCGGACAATCCATGATTTGGGTAATCTCTTCATAGCTTAACCCCCCAAATTCACGCAAAGTAAATGCGGTTCTTAAATCTTCAGGTAAACCCTCAATCGCATTATTAATCAGCAAATGTAGCTCATTACTGGATAATTTATCCTCTGGGGATCCATTATCAACCAACTCTGCAGGCAGTTCTGCCAAATCAGCATCTCCCAGATCAACATCAGTACCTGGAGGCCTTCTCCCCTTGGTCACCATATGGTTTTTTGCCGTATTTATTGCAATACGATAGAGCCAAGTATAAAAAGCGCTCTCACCACGAAATTTGGGCAGCGCCCGGTAAGCTTTAATAAAAGCTTCCTGGCATACGTCTTCAACTTCACTTTGGTCGCGAATAAAACGAGATACCAAGGCTAATATTCTATGTTGATAACGCAAAACCAATAAATCAAAGGCATGCTTATTGCCTTTGAAAACTTGATCAACTAATTGTTGATCCGTTTGTTTGGCCTTACCTGTAGACAATTGATCCTTCCCTTTTTAATTACTTACTCGATCCAAATGGGTAAAATGCTTAAAAACTTACAATTATTTATAGCATGAAAAGTATCGTATGAAAAAAACTTATTCCTCATCAGCATACAGCAACCATGATGTGCTTGTCATAGGAGGTGGAGCCGCAGGCCTTAGCTTAGCACTCAAAATAGCTGAGTTTACTAAGGTCACTATTTTGTCAAAAAGTTCCCTGCACCAAGGCAGCACTTATTATGCTCAGGGAGGTATTGCTGCTGTACTGGATACTCAGGATAGTGAACTCTCTCATATTGAAGACACTTTGCTTGCCGGAGGCGGTCTCTGTCATAAAGATATAGTCGAGTATGCCGTAAGTCGCGGGCCTGAATGCATCGAATGGTTAATGCAACAAGGTGTTGCTTTTAGCCAGCTTGATAAAGCGAATGATTCCAGCTCTGCAGATTCGGATAAATTTTCAAATTTTCATTTAACCCAGGAAGGCGGCCACAGTCATCGTCGGGTTATTCATGCCGCTGATGCAACCGGAAAAGCCATATTCAGAAGCCTTTCTGAAAAAATACTGTCCAACCCTAACATTACTGTGCATACCAATACCGTGGCGATTGATTTAATTAGCAGTGGCAAGTTAGGTGATAAAAATAGTCGTTGTATTGGCGCTTATATACTTGATGAAAGCACGGGGGCTATTAGCACTTACAACGCCCGATTTATCGTGCTGGCTACTGGTGGCGCCAGTAAAGCCTATTTGTATACCTCAAATCCTGATGGCGCCAGTGGCGATGGTATTGCAATGGCCTGGCGTGCAGGCTGTCGTGTCGCCAATTTAGAATTTAATCAGTTTCACCCCACTTGCCTTTACCACCCCCATGCGAAATCTTTTTTGATAACTGAGGCATTGAGAGGCGAAGGTGGAATATTACGCTTACCTAATGGTCAACGTTTTATGCCCGCATATGATGAACGAGCTGAACTCGCACCAAGAGATATAGTTGCTCGCGCCATTGACTCAGAGATGAAACGTTTGGGCTGTGATTGTGTTTATCTCGACATTACACATAAATCACCTGAGTTTATTCGCGAACACTTTCCCAGCATACAAAAGAAATGCTTAAAATATGGCATTGATATATGTACTGAGCAGATACCCGTTGTCCCTGCCGCACATTACAGCTGCGGCGGCATCATGGTCGATAAAAATGGCAGAACTGATATGCCCAACCTTTATGCAATTGGTGAAACCAGTTTTACTGGGTTACATGGGGCTAATCGCATGGCTAGCAATTCCTTACTCGAATGTTTTGTCTTTGCTTTTTCTGCCGCAGAAAATATCAAGCAAAAACTTGATAGCACTGAACTCTTTCCCGAGCCCCCTTTTTGGGACGAAAGTCGAGTCACAGATTCTGATGAGGACGTTGTAATCTCTCACAACTGGGATGAAATTAGACGCCTTATGTGGGATTACGTTGGCATCGTAAGAACCGATAAACGCTTACAACGAGCAGCAAATCGGATTGAACTTTTGAGGAATGAGATTCACGAGTATTATGGAAATTATAAGATCAATACCAACTTATTAGAGCTTAGAAATTTGGCTTTGGTTGCTGATCTTATTATCAGGTCAGCAATCGATAGAAAAGAAAGCCGAGGTTTACACTATACTTTAGACTACCCTGAACAACTCAAAAACAGTACTGATACAATTTTGAAACCTGAAAATTAAAAACTATAATTTCATTCCATACCTTTATTTAGTTTTTATTATTTTCTAAAATCAATTGAATCATTTGTTTTAATTCTGAATCAGGTGCCACTTCTTTTTCGATAAGCCAGCTAAATAAATCCTGATCTTCTTGCTCTAATAGTCGCTGATATATTTTCTTGTGACTATCGCTTAACTCACCCAGTTTCTCGGTCACGAAAGGAATCAATAGTAAATCTAATTCCAGCATACCTCGACGAGAGTGCCACCACATTTTTTTAAATTCTACATCATTCATATATTAACTTTGTTAGCTGACCTCTAGCCCGTATAATTACTTGCAATGGATAATTATTATGTAACTTTAAACCATCGTGAACTGCTCGTTGTTAGTGGTGAAGATAGTGAGCGTTTTCTCCAGGGGCAGTTAAGCTGCGATTTGAGCAAACTCTCAGAGCAAGACAGTTGTCCAGGGTGCTTATGTGACAATAAAGGTCGAGTCGTTGCAAGCTTTACTCTATGGAAATTAGCGAATGTATTTTACCTCGAAATGGAAACAGGAGTCGCTGCTTTTGCAGAACAGCATCTAAAAAAATACAGTGTATTTTATAAAAGTGAAATATCGATTAAAAATGAAGCGTTTAATCGAAGAGGCCTAATTGGATCTGCCGCTGAAAATTATCTAACAAGCCTCTTCCCAGTAATTCCAACAATAGTTAATCAAGTCGAAGCAAGCAATGAAAGTAGTACACGTTACTTAAGGTTGATTGATCCTGCGAATCAACGCTATGAATTATGGCAAAGCAACAAAAGCAACAACGACTTAAATCTACCAGAAGGAAAGTTAGAAGACTGGAAGCTGCTTGATCAGATGCAAGGCTTGTACAGATTGCACGCTGAGGATTCTTCTCTCTATACCCCTCAAGAGCTAAACTATGACCAGTTAGGTCATATAAGCTTCACAAAAGGCTGCTACACAGGGCAAGAGATAGTTGCTCGAATGCACTACCGTGGCAAAGCCAAAAAACGCCTGTATTTACTACAAATAAACGCTGATTCCATGCCTGAAAGACATATGCTTATTAGCACAACTGACAACAAACGTGTTGGTGAAATAATTGATGTGGCCGCTGTTGCCAATAATCAGTTTCAGGTTCTAGTGATTGCCAATGAGTCCATCAATCAGACTTTAAACGTAGAAAAACTCAAAAATCCTACAATAAAACTAATTTCTTTTTAAGATCATATAGCTACCATAACTACATCATTTAGATTCTAGAATTAATAGTTTAATTCAACCAATAAAGTTAAATAACTACTTGATATTATAAGAAAAACATGAAGAATCAGAAGTATGAACCAGTTGGCACAATTCTTATGGAATAGATGCCATCATTAAGCGCACAAGTATAGAATACCTGTTAATAAAAACATTCATCAAATAATAAAATACTGGTTGGTCTAGCCTTATGACTCACTTTACTAGGATTTCATTTTTCCCCAAGCGTTCTTTCCTGTTACTTCTTACTATTGCCTGCATGTTGACGTCGCCTGTCATCGCTCAGGAAGGCCAAGCTATAGGTCGTGTCTTAAGCACAGCAGGTTCAGTGACTGCACGAGACCTAGGTGGTGCACTTAGAGAGCTTAGCCGGCGTTCCGATATTTTTGT
>NVWI01000010.1 GCA_002746215.1 SAR86 cluster bacterium | reverse complement strand
ATGGGGGTGATGGGGGTGATGGGGATTGTGCAAATACCGAAGCAACTAACAAACAAAAAATTAGACTGAGCAATAATCTTAGCGTGTTCTTTTTATAGCTCATTTTAGAATTCATTATTCATGCTCAACCATTGATAGAACTCCATGTCTGCGTAAAGCTCAAAGTTGTCTTCAGCACTGAGTATTTCAATATCCTCTAGTTCTGATTGAGCAAGACCCAGTTCACTTTCTGCATTTATATTAAAATAAAAACCAAATCCAAGTAGCAATGCACAAACAGCTAGAGCACTGCCTGACAACAAAGGCCGTTGATAAAAAATGAACTTATTTCCTGCCCGCGTTCCTTCAAGCGCCTGATGACGAATATGATTAAGGCGCGATAAAGTCT
Organism: SAR86 cluster bacterium; assembly: GCA_002746215.1. Classification (GTDB taxonomy): domain Bacteria; phylum Pseudomonadota; class Gammaproteobacteria; order Pseudomonadales; family Pseudohongiellaceae; genus UBA5109. The sequence goes on along the minus strand of NVWI01000010.1, from coordinate 136,048 downwards.
GAGCATCCAGGCGCTCACAACTATGATCAAGCGCCTGTTTAATGTCATCTACAAATTTTTGATCTGACTTTTGCTCTTTCATGGACTGCCTTTTTCTAATTTAGCTTCCAGTTTGTTTTTTAAAAAGCTACGCGCTCTTGCATAGTGTGACTTTATAGTACCAACCGAGCAGGACATTGCCACTGACGTTTCTTTTTCACTTAAACCCTCCCAGGCTCGAAGTAAAAAAACCTGTTGTTGTTTAGGCGACAATTCATGTAAAGCAGCTTCCAGCATAGCGATTGACTGACTAGTTTGCATCAGCTCTTCGGGACTACGCGCATTAAGATCTTCAAACTCTGGCTCTTCTAATTCTAACTCCTTATCATTTGATGAGAGCCAGGTACCAAAACGCTTCCTTATCGCTGTTCGACGATGCCAATCCATAATACGGCTAGTTAAAATTTTATGGAACAACAACTCCCAATCCTGAGTTTCTTTATTGGCGTATTTATTTATTAACGAAACCATAGCATCCTGAACAATATCTAAGGCATCATCCGCATTTCCTGTCGCTATCTGGGCGCGACGAAAAGCTCTTTTCTCGATTGAAGTAAAAAAACTACCCAGCGCTTGAGAGTTATCCAGAGACTTTTTCCTTAAATTAAATCGATTACTTTGAATATCATAGCCCAGAGTAAAAAGACTGCCATAACTACTGACAAGTAAAGAACTCATCATAAGCCTTATCGGCGTCCTCTAAAACCATCTTGCTCCGGACCTCTTCGATGCCTATTCAAGCCTCGTCCTCGTTCAGGTCTGTCAGTAAGCATCGCTCTATTTACACGTCCATCTTCTAAAGCAGCTGCGATATTTGGATATTGCTCAGCAAATTCTGCTTGAGCTTGTTCACGTTCAGCCGCGCGCTCAGCACGCAAGGCTCCTATCTCCGTTGCTAATTCCGGGTTTTCTTCGGAAAATTCAGCCCAGCGTTCTTCACGCCTGGCTTCAGCCTCAACCCGACGCTCTTGCATGCGTTCTTCGAAAGCGGCTCTGCGCTCACTATCTGCTGCTTCAGAATCTTGGGCCAGGACTCCATTGACACCAAAGACTGTTGCCGTCAGTAAAAAAGCACTTCCCAAGAAAATTTTGTATTTATTCATCTTTACTCTCCTTCAATGGAAAAATAGTTTTTCGAATTTGTATTAGTTAAAACGCGTTAACTATCATTAGGTTTACTTTGAGGTGAAAAATTTGCTGCCAATAGTTTCGTAGCCGTCCATGGATGGATCCTCTGAGAGGGCTGGTCAATACAACAGACAAGGGGGGAGAACACAAAACCGTTTAGAAAAATTAACGGGACAGGAGTGGATTAATAGGTATGAGCTCGCTTTTCGGCAGTATTGTTTAGCCAAGCATAAAAATCTTCCTGTAAGGCGGGTATGCCACCAGAATAATTCAGGTTTAGTTGCACTGTTGCATTGGTCAGGGTGCAATAATCATCAGCTAGCTTTTGTAAAAGAGCGCTCAAAGCACGTTGGCCATCATTACTATCTAGTAAAAAATAAACCAAGCTCCAACCTAGAGCATAATTCATCGCTTGGGCCTTCCCGCGCCATTCTTCCGGTGGAGCATCCAGATAATCTACCAAAGAAGCAGGATAGCCATTTGCAAGACTTGACCTAGCAAGATCCAACCACTCGGCATTAGGCCTTATTTGAGTATATTGCTGACGAATACTCAAAAGCTCAAAATATTCAGCCATACCCTCATGCAACCAAAGCGGGCCAGCAGCCAGCATGCCGTTAAGTATGACGTGTGTTGCTTCATGGCGGGAGACTGCCAACGTTTGTTCATCATCCTCATAAATATAAGTAACGGCTTCATTGCTGGCATTGGTATAAAAGCCCCCAGAATTTACCATTGTCTCACCACCGATAGCAGTAGCATATTCTAGATAACTGCTCCAATCTGGAAAAATAACTACATTCAGATCAACCTGCTTCAGACGCTCTTCACCTACCATACCCGCCAAAATTTCGTACATGCTGTTGGCCTGAGACTGAATCTGGTTTCTGAAAAAAGGAACCGCATTAGCGCCTCTAAAATCTATATCCAATTGAAAATATTCAACTGTAGCTCCCTGTCTGGCGTCAAAGACTTCAGTCGATACACCGGCCGGTGGTGAATCACTGAAATGTAACTGGCCATTTTCATCCCGCCATTGGTAAATCTGATTTGATCTAGCTGTAGTAACCTCTCTAATTGGCGCCATGTTACAGGAGAAGTCCGGTGCTGATTCCATGATTCCTAACGCTGAAGCGGCTTCCATACGCTCTTGGGCTGTTTGTCTTAGGGCAAAAATATCAATACCTTGTGACTCAGCTGTTTCTGTCTCAATGGCCGCAAGCAAGACTGGTGCATCATCGAGTAGTTCTGGTCGTGCTGCATAGGGTGTCACATCGGGTCTTTCTGGCGTGAGTTGACCTTTTAAATACCAGAAACCGACTACACAGATCAGCAGGAAAGCTACAAAGTTAAGGCGTTGTCTATTCATGATTTTGAGTATGCTGTAGAGAATTATACTCTTCAACAAATCTTTTCACTTATGCTTTAATTGAACAATACTACCCATATCAGCAAGGATCAAACTTGATGAGACTCTCAACTTTACTATTCTCTACTATTCTTAGTCTTGTATTTCTCACCGCTGTAGCTCAGGAATCAGAGCAATATACCTGGGATCTGACTGACCTCTATGCGAGCCTTGATGACTGGGAAGCGGCTTATACCGATCTTGAAAACCGCCTGCAAAGCGTTGAGCGTTATCGCGGTACTCTTGGTAACAGCGCTGAAACCATGGCTGGGGCCCTGACTACCATCTCTGATGCCTATAAAGAACTCACCCGTGTTTATATCTATACCAGCCTGCGCCGGGATGCCGACCAACGTAATCCTGACGAACAAACCCGCTTCGGCCGGGCCATGCAACTCTATAACGATTGGGGCGAAGCCACTTCCTGGCTAAGCCCTGAAATCCTGTCCGTTGGCACAGAAAATGTCCATCGTTTTCTGGATGAAGAACCCGCATTGGCTAATTTCGAATTCATGCTTGAAGATACTCTGCGTATGGCCCCCTACACCCTGGATGAGCAAACCGAAGCCATTTTGGCACAAGCCTCATTGCTACTTTCTTCGCCAGAACAAATTTATCAAATGTATGCCAATGCTGATATTCCCTGGCCCACAGTAACCTTGAGTGATGGTGAAGAGGCTCAGCTTACCCAGGCCGGCTACTCGTTTTACCGAGGCCTTGAAAACCGTGATGATCGTAAACTGGTGTTTGACACTTTTTGGGCGACCTGGCAACAATATGCAGATGGTATGGGTGCAACACTCAGCTCTGAGGTGCAGGCCAATGTCTTTTCGGCCCGTTCCAGGAACTACGACTCTGTTCTCCAGCAAAATCTGTWTCAGGACGGTCTGCCACCAGAGGTGTATACCCAACTGGTCACTCAAGTGAATAATACCTTACCCATTTTCCATCGCTATCTGGAATTACGTGGCCGCATGCTTGGTGTTGAAGATTTGCGTTATTACGATATTTACCCGCCTCTGGTTGAAGTAGATACTGGCACCTTTGATATTGAACGCTCTAAAGAAATCACTTTTGAAGCCTTAAGACCTTTTGGTGATACCTATCTTAACTTGCTGGCGCAAGGACTTTCGCAGGACTGGATGCATAGTCATCCTCAACCCGGGAAGACATCCGGGGCCTATATGAGCGGGTCTGCCTATGATGTGCATCCTTATATTCTGCTAAATCACAACGATGATTATAACGCCCTATCAACGTTTGCCCATGAATGGGGGCATGCCGTACATTCACTTTTAGCCAACGCCAACAACCCTTGGGAAACAGCGGATTATTCCACTTTCACTGCTGAAATGGCCTCAACCATTAATGAAATTTTGCTTGAGGAATATATGATCAGCAATGCCCAAACTGATGAAGAAAGGCTGTTTTATCTGGGCAGTGCGCTGGAAAGTATTCGTGGTACTTTTTTTCGCCAAACCATGTTTGCAGAATTTGAACTGGCCATTCATCAGATGGCAGAAAATGGTGAGCCACTGAATGGCACTGTATTAAGTAAGACTTATGGTGATCTGTTAAGACGTTATCACGGGCATGATGAGGGCGTGTTAACTATCGATGATGCTTACACCGTTGAGTGGGCCTATATCCCCCACTTTTACTATGACTTTTATGTGTTTCAATATGCCACCAGCATTACCGGCGCAGCCTGGTTTGCTGAAAAATTTCTGGCTGGTGACGTACAGGTGCGAGACAACTTCCTCAATGTGTTAAGCGCCGGAGGTTCTGACTACCCACATAATATTCTTTTAAATGAGGCGGGCTTAGACATGACTCAGCCAGAAGCTTATGAGCCAGTCATCCGCCGCATGAATTCCTTAATGGACAGAATAGAAGACATTCTGGACCGACAAGGCTAAATCAACGCCTCTATAAAAAGGCCGAGCAAAAACCATCATGAAATTAGTTTTAAAATTACTAAACAGCCTCATACTTTTAGCGCCATTAATCAGCCCGGCCTTTGCTGAAGTCAGTGAAGAAACCAGAGAGTTTGGCGGTTTGGATGTCAGGTACCGAATTATTCTACCTGATAACTTTGATCCCTCTCAGACTTACCCAACCGTTCTACAGTTTCCTGGCGGCGGCCAGACCTGGAATATTGTTGTTGGAAGCACCGATGCAGATTGGCGTGAAGTTGCAGAACAAGATGGCTATATTGTTATCAGCCCTTCCGCGCCAAATGGTCAGTTGTTTTTCCAGGGCGGCGATAGAGTTTTTCCAGAGTTCATCGAGTACATTCTTGCTGCCTACCCTGTAGCAAATAACAAACTTCACATCACCGGTATTTCCAATGGTGGATTAAGTGCATTCCATATAGCGTCTATGTATCCGGATTATTTTATTTCTGTCACCGGTTATCCCGGCTTACTGAATGGCGCATCTGCTGAGAGACTAGAAGCATTACGTCCGCTTTGCATTTACATGCATGTTGGTGATCGTGATTCTAATTGGATTTCAGCCATGCAAAACCAATATCAAACTCTGCAAAGGGATGGCTTTAACATCAGTTTCAATGTCGAAGCTGATCAAAATCATGTGCTAGATGTCAGAAAAGATAATTTACGAGCACGCTTGTTTGCGGAACTTGAACGCGCTCGCTCTGGTTGTGCAAACTAATAATATTAGCCATTAAGAAATCACAAAATAATGAACCTGGAAAAACTAAAAGAAGCGGAGTCAGCTTTCTTACATAAATATCCTGGCGGTTTTGAACATCCTGAAATGCAGCTCATTGGCAAAAAGCACCGTATGAGTAAAAGGCTTATGCAGGCACAGGATTTTTTCGGGAAAAGTAAGTTTCGTGATCCTGAAAACATTTGCGCAAACATGATTAAGGTAATCAACGCCTCATCCATGGTCTCGTTATTTGAAAAGCCAAAATTTCGGGATCTGTTAAAAACACTGACCGATAAACAGAAAAAAAAATTAAGCAACGGGCTTAGAAATTTTCTGCATGGCAATCAGGAAAAAGGCTTTAACGATATGCTGGACATACTACGTTCTGGTAAACTGGCAAAATGGTCGTTGATGACCATTATTCCTAATTACTATTATCCTAATGAAGAAATCTTTGTTAAACCCACTACAACTAAAGGCGTTATCGCCACCTTTGAATTGAATGAGCTAATTTACAAACCGCAACCCAGCTGGGAGTTTTATCAACGCTATCGTGAGACGCTTCTGGAAATGAAAGATCTTGTTAATAGCAGCCTCACGCCAAGTAATGCCGCTTTCACAGGCTTCCTTATGATGGTCATGAACTCATAGTTACTGCCTTATGTTATGTAATTTTGGTAAAACTTTATTTTTTTTAATCACATTATCCGCTTGTAGTGATCAGCAAAACTTACAAACTTATCAGCTTAGTGGCGAAACCATGGGGACTTCCTACAACATTACTGTTGTCGGAGAAGCCTATATAGAACCTACAATTATTACTGCTGCTCTAGAAGACATCGAAAATACCATGTCCACCTATCGGCCTGATTCCGAATTAATGCGCCTGAATACAGCGCCTTTAAACACCTGGATCAATATCTCTCCCGCACTTTATGAAGTACTGGAAATCAGTCAGAGCGTCAGCTTTTTAACAGAAGGCTCTTTCGACATCACCATCGCGCCCCTGGTTAACCTATGGGGATTTGGTCCTGATGAAAATAACGTCGGCTCACTGCCAAATGAAAACGACATTCAAGCGCTGATGGAAAATATTGGTTTCCAACATCTCATCCTTGCTGAAGACAGGATTGCCATACTAAAAACAAAAATGCTAAATCTTGATTTATCCGCCGTTGCAAAAGGTTATGCAGTAGATGTCATTGCGGCTTTATTAAGCACAAACAATATTTCTAATTACCTGGTGGAAATCGGTGGCGAGATAAACAGTAAAGGCCGAAACGCTCAAGGAGAATTCTKGCGAATTGCCATTGAAACGCCAGAGCGTTCAGCCATCACTCGCAATACCATTCGAACTATTCAAATCAACGATCAGAGTGTTGCAAGTTCTGGCGATTATCGAAATTATTATGAGCTTGATGGTGTCTATTACTCGCATACTATCGACCCTCGTAGCGGAAGGCCTGTTAACCATACCTTAGCCTCAGTGACCGTAATAGCTGAGACAGCAGCGATTGCTGATGCCCTGGCGACTGCCTTTAACGTTATGGGAACCGAGCAGGCAATAATAATAGCTGACAATAATAATATCCCCGCCTACTTTTTAGAGAATACCGCTGATGGATTTATTGAGCGCTACTCCGCAGCCTTCGCTCGCTATATTGATCAATAAAAACTAGCTGCTGCTTTATTGCTGAATCAACGGCAATAATAAATAACTTAATACACTGATGAGTACTATGGCGTACAAATTCAGTTTAATACCGGTATTAATCATCTGCTCAATTGTCACCTGCCGACTGGCAAAAACTATCGCATTAGGTGGTGTCGCAACCGGCAACATAAACGCCATTGAAGAGGCTATTGTAACCGGTACAATCAGCGCGAAAGGATGCAAGTCCATAGTCAAGGCCAATGCTCCCATGACCGGAACAAACAGGGAAACTGTCGCGGCATTGGACGTCACCTCAGTCAAGAAAGTGACTATCAGCACAACGGCAAGAATAACAATAAAGAAATGTACCTGCCGGAGAATACTCATTTCGTTTGCCAACCATTCGGTCAAACCACTATCCATAAATCCACCTGCCAGTGCAAAACCTCCGCCCACCATAAGAATCATATCCCAGGGGATTTTTTTAGCTGTACTCCAATCTAAAAGAAAGCCTCCATGCTGCTTCCCTGCCGGGATAATAAACAAACTACAAGCGCCCATCATGGCAATACCCGGATCACTGATCATGGATAAAAATTCAGGCTGAAATAAACCACGGACAATCCAGAGCAAAGCGACCATTGAAAAAACAAGAGCCACATAAGTTTCTTCTCTGCTAATCGTTCCCATATCATCAAGTGTTTGCCTGACATGCTTTTGTAAATCAGCCTCATTATTCTGCATGGCCATCGGACTGTTCTTTAATTTGGTCTTTAACACCCACCAGGCCACGCAAAACATGACCAATGAGATCGGCAAACCGATTTTCATCCAGCCAAAAAAACTGATCTGAATACCATAAAGCGTTTCTACCATGCCGACAAAAATAGCATTCGAGGTAGTGCCTACCAGGGTTGAAACACCCCCAATAGATGCCGCATAAGCGATGCCCAGCATGAGAGTCACGCCAAAATAATCTGTCCCAATTTTTTGCTGTGTGCGCTTTTCATATTGCTCCCGGTTTTGATCAATAATCGCCATCGCAACCGGCACCATCATCATGGTTGTCGCGGTGTTGCTGATCCACATTGATAAAACAGCAGTAGCCAACATAAAACCCAGTAATAACAGTTGGGGGCTGCTGCCAACCTTGCAAATAATGGTTAATGCAATACGTCGATGTAATTGCCAACGCTGCATCGCAATGGCGATCAGGAAACCGCCCATCAACAAAAAGATAATATGATTCCCGTACGCAGGTGTTACCTCTGCGGTAGGCATCACTTTCAATAAGGGGAATAAAAAGATCGGCAACATTGCTGTGGCCGCAAAGGGAACGGTTTCCGCCATCCAGAAACTGGCCATCAGCATAGCAACCGCTGCAACTCTTGCTGCCTCCGGGCTCATCCCTTCGGGAACAGGCAGCAGCAACATGAGAATAAACAGACCGGGCCCTAAAAACAGGCCTACTTTTTGTCGAGCACTAAACATGACAAGCATGGGTGCAACATTCTAAAGTATCGCTTTGCAACAAAACAGCCTCCCAATTAATTAGCTAAAAATAATGCACTACCCAACAAGCCTGTTCCTTGTTTCAGTTATCTAATTATGTGTACCATGCGCAGGTGTTTTACCAAGGAGCTTACTTAAATGGCTGGTGATTTGAACGATATTGTTAATCAACAACGGGAATCCTGGGATAAGTTCTCCACTGGCTGGAAAAAGTGGGACCCCGTTACCATGCAGTTTCTAAAGCCTTTCGGCGATGAAATCATTCAGCGACTGGCGTTAAAAAATGACTATACCGTTTTGGATGTCGCAAGCGGCACCGGCGAGCCGGGTTTATCAATAGCCGGGATTGTCGATAAGGGCAAGGTTATTGCTATAGACCTGTCAGAAAAAATGTTAGCAACAGCCCAGGAAAATGCCGCCAATCGCAACATAACAAATTATAAAACTAAAACTGGTGACGTCACTAAGCTGCCTTTTCCTGATCAGACCTTTGATGCCATGAGCTGTCGTATGGGCTTTATGTTTTTCCCCGATATCGCAGCGACCCTGAATGAAATGCGACGCGTCCTGAAGCCCGGTGCTCGCCTTGCTATATCCGTCTGGTCTTCCCCAGATAAGAATTTTTGGGTAACCGTTACCATGGGCACCATCAGCCAACTAATGGATTTATCCCCTCCTCCCGCCGCTGCGCCTGGCATGTTTCGCTGCGCTAAACCGGAGTTTATGGTCAATCAGTTTGAAAAAGCGGGCTTTAAAAACATCTCAGCATCTGAACTTGGCACCACTCTCTCTCTAGACGCAGAGACTTATTGGGAAATGACCACCGAAGTTGGCGCCCCAATCGTAGCCGCCATGAGTAATGCCGATGCGGCAATGAAAGAGAAAATTAAAAACGATGTTTTCCGAAAAATTCATGAGAAATTTCCAGATGGCAATATCAATATGCAAGCCACTGCCATCTTGATTAGTGGTGACGCATAATCATCATCCGTCTTATTTTCAACAACCACACAACGCGGCCAAAACACTTGTTTTAACCAGCAAGCTCTAGCTACTATTATTCTGCTTCTGTCCGCTGCTGATTTTATTCAGAAAAATATGAGAGGAAAATTTGAACTTAACTGACTCCAGTAAAACGCTACGTAAATTTGGTCTTTTTGCCGGGCCTGCCGTTGCTCTGATAATTTTTCTGTTAATGCCTGAGCAGTATTCCAGCATTAGTGGTGAATCCATTAGCATGGAGCATTCAACCCGCACCATTGCCGCCGTTGTCGGCTGGATGGCGGTCTGGTGGATTACTGAAGCAATTCCCGTCTATGCAACCGCCCTGATACCTCTAGCCTTATTACCCGCCATCGGCGGACTGAGTATCCGTGAAGTCTCCGCACCTTATGCCAATGAAGTCATTTATTTATACCTGGGAGGTTTTGTCGTAGCGCTTACTATGCAGCGCTGGCAACTGCATAAGCGTGTTGCCTTTTCGGCCCTACGTTTAGCCGGCAATACACCCCGACGAATTATCGGCACCTTTATGGGTATCGCTGCCGCTGGCAGCATGTGGATCAGCAATACCGCAACAACCATGATGCTCTTACCTGTTGTACTCAGCGTAATCGCCCTGGTCGCCGAACGAGAGGATATGCCTTCCAGTCAGGAAAACCGTAATCTCTCGACGGGTTTGCTACTTGGCACTGCTTATGGGGCCATCATTGGAGGTATAGGAACAATTGTGGGCACTCCTCCGAATGTATTTGTTGTCTCTTTCCTACAAAGTCAGCTTGATATTGAAATCAGTTTCGCCCGCTGGATGAGTTTTGGCGTACCTATTGTTCTTGTGTTTACACCTTTGGGCTGGCTGATTTTAACGCGCTGGATTTTACCCGTCGGCGAGAAACCGGTAGAGGGAATAGAAGAACTGATTGACCGCGAACAAAAAAATCTGGGGCCGATGACCACCCCGGAATGGCGAGTACTCTGGGTCTTCCTAACCATGGCAACACTGTGGATCACCCGCCCATTGATTAGTGATCTTGCTATCGGGGGAATTCAACCTTTTTCAGGCTTAAGTGATAGCGGCGTTGCTATTATTGCCGCACTTAGCCTGTTTTGTATTCCCGCTGGAGATAAGCACGATAAACCACTGGTAAACTGGGAGACTGCGCAAAAACTTCCCTGGGGAATGTTACTGCTTTATGGTGGCGGTTTAAGTTTGGCTGCCATGATGGATCGCTATGGCGTCAGTGGCTATGTCGGCAGCCTTGCAATCGGCATGGTGGATTTACCCCAAGTCGTAATTGTTCTTTCCGTGCTGGCCATCATGATGTTACTGACTGAGCTAACGTCCAACACCGCGACTGCGGCAACACTTATACCAATTTTTGCGGCCATTGCCCCGGCCTTTGGCATGAATCCTCTGTGGCTAATTATTCCTGCCGGACTGGGCGCCAGTTGTGCCTTTATGTTACCGGTTGCAACGCCACCTAATGCGATCATTTTTTCTACCGAACGCTTTACCATTGGTCAAATGGTACGTGCTGGTATCTGGTTTAATCTTTTAGGCATGCTCGTTATAGGTGTGATGATTTACTGGGTAGCAATGCCCTTGTTGGGAGTGGATTAACAGGCAAGCCTTCTACAGATAAATAAATTATTTATTTTACTTATCTGTAGAAGGCTTTCTATGCTGATTTTGACTTTTATTCTGCAGAACCCAAGACCCTGATAACGCCATCCTGTCTTGAGGTAATAAAAATTACACCATCACGACCCTCGCTAATTTGCAGGTCAGCTCGACTTATTGATTCACCTTTTACTGCTTCAATTAACGCCCAAAAATCAACATCGCTACGAACGCCATTTGCATCAACTTGATACAGTTGAATTTCTTCGATTGCAGCAACCGTACTTGGAATACCGTCATCCGCCGCTTTCAATTCGGCCAGGTCAGCTGCAAAAAGTCGACCCCTCTGGATATCACCAAAGATAAATTTACCCTGTAATGCCGGCGCACTGCCCCGATAAGCAAAACCTGCCGTAACCGCCAAACCTTCTGTGTGATCATACATGGCCACAGGATAAGTAAAGCCATCATTAACTTCGCCATTGAGGATTTCGTCCGCCAACGAGTAAACCAGGCCCAAACCCCCTTCAGGGTAATTCACGGCATTATCAAAAATACCTTCGCGTTGCATCCAGCCATAATTATGGCCTTCAACAACTATGTTAATTTCCTCAACCTGACTCATGCCAATATCAGCAGCGAACATTGTGCCGTCCGAGTAATCCCAGCTAAGGCGATGGGCATTACGAAAACCATGGGCATAAATTTCGCCAAAAGTTGCTGGGTCTCCATCTCTGGCATAAAGGTTAATCGCAGGAATTGTGTAATCACCCATGCCCTTTTCACCGCCGGTCTCAGCAGGGCTGCGTGGATCTATCCGCAGGATTGCACCGGTCAATGTATCCAGTCTTTGTAACTGTCCGGGGTTTACAGAATTTGGTCCGCCGCCATTACTGAATCCCAGATCACTGCCACTGGTATAGAGCAAAGCATAATCAGGATCCCCAGGCTCAGAAGTCGGATTAAAGCCTACGAAGCCAAAGGGATGAAAAAATGAATTAACCACCTGCCCGCCACGAAAAATTTCGCGCTGGGAACCCGAAAACATGGGCGCTGAGGGGTCATCTGCCCGCCATTCAGTAATAACGCTGTGATAAGGAGCATCGGCGGCAGTAAATCCTGGAGGCACAAAATCTGGCGATGGGCTGTCTGCTGCTCGATTTTCAAGATGAATGGTATAGAACAAGCCATTCGTTAAAAAATCAGGATGAAAATCGAAGCCAATAAATCCACTCTGTAAGTCCAGATAACCGGTATTAGGAAACCGTTCGGCCATATTGAGATACAGTAAAGATTCAGTGCCATTCTCCAAAAAATAAAGCTGGCCCCGAGCATCGTTGACAAAGCGACGACCATCAGAGAGTTCTCGCACAAAACCAATTCTTGCTATAGCGGCATAAAGGCGATCTTTTTCTGCTGAATACATCCCACTCGTATCAGGTAGCTGAGTCAACTGCCTGATTTCAACACTCAAACCCTGCTTTTGAATAGGCTCTGAAAACGGGTTGTTAATTTGCGCCATAGCAATATTAACGCTCCATAACATCACTACAGCTATCCTAAGTTTTACCGCACTCTCTTTAAACAAACGCATACTTTTTCTCATTTAAAATAGCTAAAACCATACAAAATATTTATACATATATAATTTATACAAAGTCTACTTCACGGCATCTATAGTCCAAACCTGACCTTAGTTCCACCTGACTTATGCTAACATACGCACCCGCTCATATTTGTAAAACCAATATCTTATGCAACTAATTAGTACTATTTTTCCTGTTGTTGCTATTGCAATAATCGGTTATCTAGTTCGCTATAAGAAACTTTTATCCAATGCCAATGGGGTCACTCTGGAAAAAGTTTCTTTTAGTTTTTTAATCCCCTGTTTACTTTTTAACGGCACGGCCACAACAATATTTCCTGACTTTATAGACTGGAATCTCATGGGAGGGTTTTATAGTTCTATATTGATCGTTTATCTACTGGGAATGCTGATCGGGAAATTATTTCTTAACTACAGCAATGTTCAATATAGCGTATTTGGTATGGGAGGTGCCTACTCAAACGTTACAGTTATTGGCATTCCATTTTGCATTCAGGTTTTTGGTGATGAAGCTTTCCTTCCACTTTTCATTATCATTTCGACCCATAATATTCTTTTATTCACATTCGGCACTATTATTGCCGAAGCTAGAAAAGAGTCTTCAACCTCAATCCTGCGGCACTTAGTCAGTGTTGTAAAAGACCTGGTGACACACCCCATTACGGGAAGCTTGCTTGCCGGAATAACCGTCAATCTTTTAAACATTCCTCTACACACTGCAATTTTAAATACGCTTGACCTCATCGCACAAGCGGCTTCACCAATGGCATTATTTGCTCTGGGAGGCGCGCTAACACGCTATAAAATTACTGGAAATCTTCGCAGTACGATGATTATCGTCATCATGAAACTCTTATTACTACCAACGCTGGTATATATATTTCTCTTTCACATATTTCAGGTTAATCCCTTATGGGCAGGTACTGCAGTATTGTTGTCATCTATGCCAGTAGGCATCGGCCCCTATATTTTTTCACTTAAATATCGAGCGTGTGAAAGCCAGGTAGCCTCAGCTGTTGTTATCTCAGCAATGCTTTCTGTCTTCACGAGTAGTATTTTTGTCTTACTGGTTACCTAAAGCATGAAATCTACATTCAACTCATTTAGCCTGCCTCGACCTTTTCTATATTTTCTCAGTTAGAATCTCGTTATGCTTAGTAAAACCTTGAAACAAGCCAGCAGTAACAGGAATTAAAATGATTATTTTTCTTTGGCTACTTATCACCGTCGCCGTCATTGTATGGCTAACGATTAAATTTCAACTACACCCATTTTTGGGTCTTTTATTTGGTGCTTTATTTATAGGGTTTGTTGGCGGGCTAACGCCTGCTAATTTAATGAACTCTCTTGCTGATGGGTTTGGCGCCACCCTAAGAAGCATTGGCATTGTCATCGCAGCAGGCGCCATCATAGGTGAATACCTTGATAGAAGTGGCGGGGCTAAAGTACTAGCCAATAAAATCTTAGACAGTGTTGGCGAAAAACATGCCCCACTATCAATCGGATTAACCGGCTATATCGTCTCCATTCCGGTGTTTTGTGATTCAGGCTTTATTGTCCTGTCAGCACTTAATAAGGCAATCTCCAAACGCGCCAATATTCCACTGGCCGTACTTACTGTATCGCTGGCATCCGGTTTGTATGCGACTCATGTTTTTGTGCCTCCGACTCCGGGACCGCTTGCAGCAGCTGCAACGCTTGGCGCCGATATAGGTTGGGTCTTAATACTCGGTATAGTCGTGTCTATTCCTGTGATGTTGGTCGCTATACTTTGGGCGAGCAAGGGCTGTAGTCATTATGTTATTGAGTTCGAACTTAGCGAGGAGGCAGAAAACCAACAAACACCGCCTTCATTCGCCTTAGCTATCATGCCAATTCTCTTACCTATCGTGTTAATCGCGATAAAATCAATTGCCCAACTGCCATCATCACCACTCGGTGAAAACGGCATATTTAACTTTTTTGTCTTCATTGGCGACCCCATCATCGCCCTGCTTATTGGCGCCGTGCTTTCTTTTTTAATGGTTCGCAGCGGAAAAAAAATCCAACACCTCTGGCTTGAAGAAGCCTTAAAAAAAGCCGGACTAATAATTTTGATTACGGGTGCTGGCGGCGCTTTTGGTGCTGTATTGCGCGAAACAAACCTGAGTGAGATAGCCAGTAACTTTGTTGATCTCGGCGCATTCGGTATGTTGATTCCATTTTTGATAGCCGCTTTTTTAAAGACTGCTCAAGGATCATCCACCGTTGCCATTATCACAACCGCTGCAATTATGGTTCCCCTTATGACAGCTTTAGGCTTTGATTCCACCCTTGGTAAAGCGCTAGTTGTTCTGGTTATTGGCGCGGGTTCAATAACCGTTTCTCATGTCAACGATTCTTACTTTTGGGTTATAGCAAAATTTTCAAACATGGATACAGCAACCGCTTTAAAAACACATACGATTGCCAGCATGATAATGGGGTTTACGGGGCTGCTAATAGTGCAAATTTTAGCGCTGGTTTTACTTTAAAAAATACAATGCGGAAGAAATATGAAACTGCGCTCTGCATTCTTCCTGATTAAAGCCATATGGGTTACAAAGACACCTTGTCAGAGTAGAATCTTTTATTAATTAAATAAATATTTAGTAACTTATGAAACTAATTGAAAAACACAAACTTTCCTTATTAAGCTTCCTGCCTTTATTGATTTTTACTGGCGCAGCATTTGCTCATGGAGTCTCCGGAGAAGATGCAGCTTTCCTAGAAGGCGTTACAGGCTTTAGTTTTTTTCCTTACCTGTACCTTGGCGCCAAGCACATGTTTACCGGTTATGATCATTTGTTGTTTCTTGCTGGTGTGATTTTCTTTTTATACCGCCTGAAAGACGTTGCACTTTATGTCAGTCTTTTTGCCATTGGACATAGCTTGACCCTGTTGACGGGCATTCTCGGCGGGATTCGGGCTGATGCTTATATTGTTGATGCATTTATTGGCTTATCCGTAGTTTACAAAGGCTTTGAAAATATCGGCGGCTTTAAACGTCTTGGCATTAACATAAACACTAAAGCTGCCGTGTTTTTATTTGGTCTGGTGCATGGCTTTGGACTATCTACCAAGCTTCAAGACTTGTCTCTATCTCCGGAAGGCCTGGTAGGTAACATGCTCAGTTTCAATATAGGCGTTGAACTGGGACAACTGGCTGCTCTGACATTTATTCTGCTTGCCTTTCAATTATGGCGGCAGCATGACAGTTTCATAAAGGGGGCCGTAGCAACCAATCTTGTGATCATGACCGCAGGGTTTATGCTAGTCGGTTATCAATTAACCGGTTACTTTACAGCCTGAGACACCCTGGAAAATAGTCTGGCCGAAATCATTTTAATAAAGTTTGCAGAATATTGAGGAAAAAAAATGAGTGAGAATAATTCAAACCCTGAAGTTGAAGCACCTTCAACTGCTAATTTACTAAAGGCAACTACGGCAACTATTATTGGGGCGCTGGTTCTCTTGGTATTAGTTGTATTGCCGGCTGAGTACGGCATTGATCCAACTGGCTTCGGTGAATTAACGGGATTAAACGATCTGGCTGAAGAGCCTTATGAAACAATTGAAATTATCGACATTATTGGCGGCAACGAAGTCGTTCGTGAAATTGAAATCCCCATGTTTGGTGACCCGGTAGCCCTGCCAAACCCCTCTGTATTCCAGGATCAAACAGAAACAGCACGCACAATGAGTATGACGATTGAATTAGGCGCTTTCGAGCAAACAGAAATTAAAACCGTACTGGATGAGGGTAAAGTTATTATCTATTCCTGGGAAGTTGTTGGTGGCGAGAATGTGTATTTCGACTTCCACGGCCACGAAGCATCTTTTGGTCCAGACTTTTTTGTTCGCTATAAAGAGAGGCAAGAAGGCCTCAATAAAAGTAGCGGTTCCTTAACTGCTCCCTTTTATGGCGAGCATGGCTGGCTGTTTTTAAACATTAATGAAGAACCCGTAACCATCACCTTGAATGTCACTGGTTATTATAACGAGATCATTGATTACGGTATTTTTTAAAAGGCACGTTACACCTGTGTAAGTGTAAGCAGGTATAAAAAGGGCGAAGTATTTAAAATACACTTCGCCCTTTTTATTGGCTGATTTTTTAGCTCTAGATTTTGTTATTTTATTGCTACTTACTTTGCTGCCTTCAAGGCCTGCTCAATATCGGCAAGAATATCATCGATATGCTCAATGCCTATCGACAAACGAATCATTTCTTTGCTGACGCCAGCTGTTGCTAGCTCAGCATCATTTAACTGTCTGTGAGTAGTCGATGCTGGATGACAAGCTAAAGATTTTGCATCACCAATATTCACTAAACGCAATATCATCTGCAATGCATCAATAAATTTAGCCCCTGCAGCTTCACCGCCTTTAATGCCAAATACCAGAATTCCTGATGGGCGACCACCCACTATTTTCTGGCAAATTTCATAATAAGGGCTGGATTTCAAACCGGCATAACCAACCCATTCAACTTGGACATGTGCTTCTAAATATTCCGCGACTTTAAGCGCATTTTCACAATGGCGTTCCATTCGTAAACCCAAGGTCTCTAATCCTTGCATAAGCTGGAAGGCATTGAGCGGTGATAAAGCAGCGCCCGTATTACGCAAAGGCACAACACGACAACGACCAATATAAGCGGCCTCTCCAAGCGCCTCGGTATATACCACGCCATGATAAGAAGGGTCTGGCTCATTTAGCATTGGGTATCTTTCTTTATGGGCGGACCAATCAAATTTTCCTGAATCAATAATAATGCCGCCTATTGACGTGCCATGACCACCGATGTATTTGGTTAGAGAGTGAATGGAAATATCCGCACCGAAATCAAAAACCTTGCATAAAAAAGGTGTGGCAACGGTGTTATCAACGATTAGAGGAATACCATGCCGATGCGCGATATCGGCAAGTGCTTCAATATCGACAACATTACCTGCCGGGTTACCGATGGTTTCACAAAAAAGCGCTTTGGTATTTTCATCAATTAAGGCTTCTAGGCCTGCATGATCATCGAACGACGCAAAATGCGTTTCTACCCCTTGAGCGGGCAAGGTATGCGCAAAAAAATTGTAAGTGCCACCATAGAGCTGAGAGGTGCTGACAATATTGCTGCCAACTCTAGTGATGGCCTGAATTGCATAAGTAATCGCAGCCATGCCAGAAGCAACAGCCAGCGCACCAATACCTCCTTCCATTTCAGCCAAGCGTGCTTCAAGCACCGCCGTCGTTGGGTTCATAATGCGTGTATAAATATTGCCTGGTACCGCCAGGTTAAATAAATCTGCACCATGCTGAGTATTATCAAAAGTATAGGAAGTGGTTTGATATATTGGTGTTGTGGCTGCGTTGGTTGCCGGGTCACCGTCATATCCGGAATGGAGGGCTATGGTTTCTAATTTCATTTCTCTTCCTCTATTTAAATTTTATTTCTAAGCTATGTGTTTTTTAAAGACTGATAATTCAGACAAGTTCAGAAGCCTATATTACCTTTAGCTCAAGTTCTGGCAACTATGAATATAATTTCCCCTTGTAACCTTTAGGCCTTATCCACTATCTCTGCATTATTACCTGCTTCAGCATCAACGATGATAGCTATCGCACCATCACCCAATATATTACAGGCTGTACCAAAACTGTCCTGAGCTAAAAACAGAGCAATCATCAAAGCTAATGTAGCCTCATCAAAACCCAGTATGCTCGCCAATATGCCGAGTGCCGCCAAAATAGTTCCGCCGGGAACGCCCGGAGCGGCAATCGTAATCACACCCAAAGTAAGAATAAAAGGAATCAGCATTAACAAACCCGGTGTCGGCAAAGAAGGTGACAACAACATCACAGCAACAGCACAAGTAATGATAGTAATAGAACTACCGGATAAATGAATTGAGGCACAAAGTGGAATCACAAATTCGCGTGTAGGTTCTGAAATTTTATTTTTTTGCGCCTGACGCAGTGTAACCGGGATCGTTGCTGCACTGGACATCGTGCCAATAGCCGTTACATATGCCGGCAACATAACCTTAATTAAACTAAACATGTTTCTACCGGAGACCATCGCCGCAATAGCATAAAGCACCAGAATCCATAACCAATGCAACACGATTACCAATACTAAAACTTTGGCAAAAGTATAGAGGTAGACAAAGGCAGTGCCATTGGCAGCCAGGTCAGTAAAAATACCGGCAATATAAAAAGGTAGAAGTGGTATCACGACTTTTCTTATCGCAATTTCAACGATTAGTTTGCCCTGCGCTACCATATCTTTTAATGCCGTCGTCTTCACGCTGGAAGCCGTAAGCTGAATACCAATGCCAAACAAAAATGCAGTTAATAAGGCAGTAATGACACCCATTACGGGTTCCACTCTAAATTCTATAAAAGGCATAATTTCTTTTGCCTGAACATTTACTGATTCAGGATCTATGCCATTTAATAAAGTTGGAAGCAAAATAAGTGCAATCGAACAGGCAATTAAGGTTGCTACGATTGTTGATACATAAGCAGAGACTATGGTTAAGCCTAAAAGCCTACCGGATGAATGTGGAAGGCTGGATATACCATGAGCAATAAAAAACAAAATAATAAAAGGAATGAGGAATACAATAAATGCACCAATAACCGTCTGGATAGTCACTAAAAGACGGACAACCCCCTCTGGGGCAAACAAACCAATTAATAATCCGGCAACTATTCCGAGCAGTAATTTGATAATTAATTTCATACGAGCCCTCGGGGATTGATAAAAAACAAGAACCTACGACTTTAACCGTAGCGCTATTGTTTTTATGAACCTTATTCTCTCTAATGTATCAAACATAAGAGTAGACTAATTACCGAGTTAATTAAATCGCACTATGCCAGAATCTCTTGCCCTACAAGCCTTTATATTTGGATTAATCAGCGCGGCTTCCCTACCACTAGGCGCTATTGTTGCCAGATTCTGGACGCCTGGTAACCGAGTGATAGCCGCCTTAATGGCGTTTGGTGGTGGCGCTCTGTTGGCTGCTCTTACCATTGACCTTGTTGTTGAATCTCTGAACCGAGGCCATTACTCTCAACTCGCCGTCGGTTGCCTGATTGGCGGGTTCCTGTTTGTAGCATTAAATGCATGGATTAACAGCCAGGGCGGATTCCTGCGTAAAGTTGGCACCACGGTAAGTTATCTCACACGATCCAAGAGCAAAGACTTTAAACGCTTGTTTAAACGTCTAAGCCGATCCCCCCTTTTCAATGCATTGCCTCCTCAGCAGATACAGCACCTGGTTCCATTGATCGAACGGCAAACTTTTCAGCCCGGGCAGGCGCTCATGACACAAGGAAAAGAAGGTGAGAACCTCTACATAATTGATCAAGGTCAGGTCAGGGTCGTTGATGAAATACAGCAGCGCCAACTTGCATCATTAGGGGCTGATGATGTGGTCGGAGAAATTTCCTTATTAACGGGGAATTTGCATACAGCATCGGTCATCGCCGATGGAGAAGTGTCTGCCTGGGTATTAAAGAAAGAAGATTTTGATGAGCTGGTAAAAGTAATACCCAGCTTCGCCAAAGCCATCATCGAGGTAACTGAGCACAGACTTAAAGAATTAGGCGCAGAAAAAACATTAAGTGAAGAACAGGCTGAGGATTGGTATGACGCAGCCAAACATAGAGTCGACGATGCCATTACTGCCCCAACAGCAAGTGATGTTAAAGAGGCTGCTGCAAGCTATAGCGCTGCGCCTCTGGCTATCTGGCTGGGTATCTTCCTGGACGGGATTCCCGAGTCTTTTGTCATCGGCGCCAGTATGTTGCATGCAAGTATCAGCCTGTCATTGATAGCAGGTTTATTTCTTTCTAACTTTCCTGAAGCCTTTTCCAGTTCATTGGGCATGCGTGAACAAGGCTACAGTTTTAATCGAATTCTCATTATGTGGACTTCACTGATGATCTTTACGGGAATTGGAGCCTGGCTTGGCAGTGTTTTCTTTGTCGGCGTAGAGTTAACAACCTTTTCACTGGTTGAAGGTATAGCCGCTGGCGCAATGTTAACTGTTATTGCCGAAACCATGTTGCCTGAAGCCTATCATCGAGGCGGTGGTGTCACAGGGATATCGACCTTGTTAGGTTTTCTGGCTGCGATATTTTTTACTACTTTATAAGCTAATTTACTTACACCTGATAACAACTTTTTCTTATTAGGCTCGTTTATCTGCATCCATTGATTAAACTCATTGTTATGAAGCATATTCAAATTTTATGCTTCCTTCTTTCTCCCCAGCAACTTGAAACCCCATATGTTTATAAAAATTACTGGCTGGGTTTGTTTTTATCACGCTTAATTTTAATGACTTATTTTCTTTGCTTGCTAATAATTTTATCTTTTCTACTATTTGTCGCCCTATACCTTTGTTCTGATATCTCTTTACGATAAGAAGCATGTCTAAATTAAAATAATCGGAATATTTGTTTATTAAATATGCACCTATATCTTCATTATTTATAGAAATTATTTTGAATTTTGAAGGTGGGAGTAAGGGTAAAGCCCTCATACTGAAAGCTCTCATCCCAACCCCATTGCTCAGTAATATATTCTTTTAACAAGCTTTTGTAAGTTTTCCATAACCACTGCAAATCGGAGTTTGTAGCTTGCCTTTCACTAAACTCCATACTTAGCTTGCTCCATAACAGGTTTTTTAATAAGCCTTATCTTAAACCGAAGTTGGCCAGAATAACCCCAAATACAGACATCGCATCCCACATATTTTGTAAACGAATATTTTCATTTTCTGCATGCTGATTATTATCATGGTTTGCCAACGGTAAAAGAATGATGGGCGTGTCCATCCGGCTATCAAATGCATCCAACGGCAGGCTGCCTCCCATGCTTGGAGTAATAATCAGCTCAGGTGTCACACTTTGCATAAGTTGCACCAGGCGTTGAGACATTGCATCATCTAGAGGCGTTTTCATTCCCGGGCTACCGACTCCTCGCCAATCGAGTTTAATCACTTTTTCATTGTTTCTTAAAATTTCATCACTTGGATCGGCATAAACTATATGAAAGCCTTGCTCTGCTATATGCGCCTCTATCAATTCTTCTACTCTTGCTGGTTGCTGCTCGGAAACCAGCCGGATATTTAAGGATGCTGTTGCCGTGGATAAAATGATATTACGTCCTAAAGCGCCAACACCACCCGCTGAGAATCCGCGCACATTCAACGCAGGCAGGTTGATTAATTCTTCCAGCTTGGCTCCACCGCCTTCTGGCGTATTAATCGCCAATTCATTTTTCAATGCTTCTGTCATATCGGGCATTGCCGCAATAGCGGAGCGCTCAAGATCATTGATAGGTGCTACATCAGCGTAATAGCCGTCAATAAGAATACGACCTGATTCGTCGCGCATACTCGTCAGCAAATAAGAAAGTTGCATAATCGGGTTAGGCGCCCAATTGCCATAATGCCCGGAATGCAGTGGTCTATTTGCGCCATAAGTGGTGAGATCAAGCGTTTTAGAACCCCGCGCCCCGAAAACCAGTTGGGCATTGCGAGACTGGTGCATTGGCCCATCACAAAACAGCAACAAGTCTGCATCCAACAAGCCCGGATTTTCATCTATTATTCGCCCAAGTGATGGCGAGCCCGCTTCTTCTTCCCCATCAAACAATATCTTCAAGTTAACGGACAGATCAATATCATAAGCAGCCAAAGCATCCAGCGTATGCAGAAGCGCAATAATGGGCATCTTGTCATCACCAGCCGAGCGAGCATAAAGCCGCCATTCAGGATCAAAGCTGCCAGAAACCTCGTCAATCTCAATCGGCTGCCCGCCTGCTTGTATCGGCGCATCTAATAAAGTTGGTGTAAATGGCGGGTAGACCCAGTTTTCGACTTGCACTGGCTGACCGTCATAATGCGCATATAAAAGCAGTGTTTCTGTTGCACCAGTTTGCATCATTTCAGCATAAACGTAGGGCGAACCACCTGATTGTAGACGCTGTGTAGTGAAGCCCCTCGCTTCTAGCAAAGCAGTAATATGCTCTACGTTGACATCCATATCGTCCTGATTAACCGTAATATTAGGCAGTGACAGTAACTCCACGAAGTCATTGATAATCAACGCTTCCCTTGACTCACGGTATTCACTGACAAGCTGGCTTACTTCCAGTGAACTAAAGGTCTGAGCTAAGGCGTTACTACAAAGTAACAATGCAGTAATACCAAATAAGCTAATGGCTCTACAACTTTTTACGTTTTTCACTATGTTGCCCATGGCGGATTCCTTACAGGAGTTTATACACTCTTTAGATTTCATTAAATCGACAGTTTACTTACTTTTCTATAAAAAGTTTTTTAATTTTTAAGCGCTTAAAGTCATTTAAAAATAATAATTAACCAGCCATCTATCCATAGCCGTAGTATAAAATATATATTATGCTTTTATGCGATACTCAATGTATTGAGACAACAATGAAATGAATAAAAAATATAGAGTGACGAAACTTTTTAATATTAAAAATATTTTTTTAATTTTTTTTCTCGCATTTTTTAATCCCTTCATTCAAAATTCTTTCGCTCAGATTAATAGCAGCTCAATCCCGCAAAACAGCCGAGTTGCAGCTTGGGAGGAAGACCTATTATTTCTCATCAAGCAGATCGAACTCATACATCCCAACCCCTACCATGGGCTCAGTCGCAGCGAATTCCAGCAAGCCTACACCGAGCTTAACGAAAGTTTATCTAACTTAGAAGATGACCAAATCATTGTTGAGATGATGAGACTTTTTGGCATGCTCGCAAGTTCTGGGAAAGAAGGACATAGTGGCCTGTATCCTCAACTAGTCTTTGGGATGGTGCCAATATACCTTTACCAATTCGAAGACGGATGGTTTATTGTCGATGCTAACGAAGACCATGCCGACCTTATCGGAGCTCGTGTCAATGCTCTTGGAGGAACTCCAATTGATGATGTGGTGAAAGCTATAAGCCCTTTAATAGCCACAGACAATGACACTAACCTGCTTATCAAAATTCCGAGATTTCTCGTCATGCCCGGGTTGCTTTCGGCACTCTACCTGTCACCAGACAGTCATGCGATAAGCATGGATTTAATCCAGGCAAACGGCGCAAGTGTCTCCCGTACTATTCTGACCGATAATTCATGGCCTTATCCATTTTTGCCGCCCGAGGACGAAGAGTCGCTTTGGTTATCGAACCCAAGCGCTGCCTGGTGGCTACGAATTCTTGATGATGAAACCGCACTTTATATTCAATACAACCGCACATTCGAGCTTTCAGCAGAAGGGGAAACACTGGAAAGCCTGGCAGACAGAATCATAAGTACCTTTGATAACAACGAGCTAGATCGAGTTGTTATAGATGTCAGGCTCAACGGAGGCGGTGATAACACAACATTCCCACCCCTTATTACCGCACTGAAAAATCATCTAGGTATCAATCGTTATGGCGTACTTTATGCCTTAATCGGGAGGGGAACCTTCTCTGCCGCTGGCAATTTCATCACTGAGCTCGAAAAAGAAACAAACGTTATCCTCGTTGGCGAACCAACTGGCGGAGGGCCAAACCAGTTCGGTGACGTAGTCAATGTAGAGCTTCCAAACCACCCAGATCTCATCATTCGTCTGGCTACCCTTTATCATGAGTTTGATTCATCTAATCCAGATCGCCTCACTCACGAACCACATTTAAGCCTACTCCTTAGATCAGAAGACTATTTTAATCGCAATGATCCTATATTAGAGCGCGCCCTTTCTCACACCCCATAATATTTCCAAAGTTGGTTTTATGAACTAATCTCTTCTTGCTACAAAATATTTTATTGAACTCAATGTTTGTTATAACCTAGTTTCTTGTTTAGCTTTGTCCTTAAGAAGCAAGATTAATGCTATTTATTCTTTTGATTTTCACTCAAACTAACACTTAGCTAGCCATTGCTTATCATGAGACCCTGGGTTTCATTATCAGCTATTCATAGGGAAGCAACCTTGAAGCCAAAATCATTATTAAAGCGTTTCTTCTTTAAGCGCGATAAACCCTCCTGGAAAAGTCTTTATGACGTTGGCCCAGGCACTTATGGTGAACCCACAGTTCTGCACTGGGGAGAAGCGGCCACTCTTAAAATGGGTTCCTATTGTTCTATTGCTGACGGTGTGAAAATTTATCTGGGCGGCAATCATCGAGTTGATTGGATTACTACCTACCCTTTTTCTATATTTCGTGAAAGCGCAAAAAACATAGTCGGCCACCCTGCCACCAAAGGTGATGTCATTATTGGCCATGATGTCTGGATTGCTGATGATGTTAAGATTTTATCCGGTGTTAGTATTGGTAATGGCGCGGTGATTGGGGCTTCATCTGTGGTTTCAAGCAATGTCGCGCCTTACAGTATTGTTGCCGGCAACCCTGCCAAACCTGTTAAAATGCGTTTCACCGATGATGAAATCTTGATTCTGCAATCACTGAGTTGGTGGTTTTGGGATGAAGTAAAACTCGACTCAGCTATGCCCTGTTTGCTACAAGGTGATGTCGCCGCAATACATAAATTTTCGATCGAGTATGACCAAGCCACAGAATAAAATCTGGAAGTGACAGCATCACTTGATTTGAATCTCTTATCCTCTAGAATGGCCTCCTTTTTCCGGGCATGAATTGTTAAAGCCCCTTACTACCTAATTGACTCTTAAGCCATGATCTCATTACAAGACATCTCCCTACGCTTGGGTAGTCAGCTATTACTTGATGAAG
The DNA here is from genome assembly GCA_002746215.1 of SAR86 cluster bacterium. Lineage (GTDB taxonomy): Bacteria > Pseudomonadota > Gammaproteobacteria > Pseudomonadales > Pseudohongiellaceae > UBA5109. The sequence continues at coordinate 110,620 of NVWI01000010.1, read as the reverse complement.
TGGCGCTTACCGTCTATGCCGGACAAAAGGCTGGCATCATCGGTCGTAATGGCACCGGCAAGACCAGCTTGTTCAAATTGCTGATGGGGGAATTAAGCCCTGATACCGGTGAACTCGACTTTCCAAAAGACTTACGCAAATCCCAAATGCGTCAAGAAACCAAAGGCTCGCAAAGCTCAGCAATAGAATATGTCATTGATGGTGATATCAAATTTCGAGATATAGAGAAGCAACTCGCCCAGGCTGAACAGGCTAATGATGATCACAAACTGGCGCTGTTACATGCAGAGCTAGATTTACATGGTGGCTGGACCATTCAGAACAGAGCTGAACAATTATTGTCCGGGCTGGGTTTTCCACCGGAAGACTTTACCCGCACAGTCGATGAATTTTCAGGTGGCTGGCGCATTCGCTTGAATCTTGCTCAGGCTTTAATGACCCCTTCGGACTTGCTGCTACTAGATGAGCCCACTAACCATTTAGATCTGGAAGCCACACTGTGGTTGCAACAATGGCTGTTGCGCTATCAGGGAACCCTATTACTGGTTTCTCATGATCGCAGTTTCCTGGACGTCGTGGTCGGTCATATCATCAGCTTTGAAAATAAAAAACTGATTTTATATCGCGGTAATTACAGTGCTTTTGAAAAGCAAAAAGCCGAGCGCATGGCCCAACAACAAGCTCAGTATGAAAAACAACAAACACGCAAAAAAGAAATCGAAGATTTTGTAAGACGTTTTCGTGCGAAGGCGTCCAAGGCTCGCCAGGCTCAGAGTCGCATAAAAGAGCTTAGTCGAATGGTAGATATTGCGCCGGCTCACATTGATTCACCGTTTCACTTTAAATTTCTTGAACCAGCAAAACTACCACCCAGCTTACTTGCCTGCGATAAGATTGCTATTGGTTATGAAACCCCATTGATACAGGGCTTTTCTATTAATATTCGCTCTGACTCACGTATAGGTCTATTAGGGTCTAACGGCCAAGGCAAGTCGACCTTACTTAAAGTTCTTGCCGGAAAACTACCTTTATTAGGCGGCGAGATTAATCGCTCCGACCACATTAAAATCGGCTATTGTGCTCAGCATCAAGTGGATGAATTAGATATCTCAGCCACGCCGATGAAACTTATTCAGTCATTGAATGGGCAGGTAAGAGAACAAGAGATTCGCAATTTTCTCGGTGGTTTTGATTTCCAGGGAGATAGAGTCACTGAAACCATTGAACATTTTTCTGGTGGTGAGAAATCTCGCCTGGCGTTAGCACTGGTAGTCTGGCAGAAACCCAATTTGCTGCTGATGGATGAGCCAACTAACCATCTGGACCTTGAAATGTGTCACAGCCTGACGGTTGGTTTGCAGGCATTTTCAGGCGCATTGATTCTGGTTTCACATGATCGACATTTATTGGGGAATACAGTCGATCAATTCTTATTGGTAAAAGACGGCAAGCTGGATATTTTTGAAGGCGACCTCAATGATTACGAAAAACTCTTACTGGAAAGTAATAAATCCGATAATAAACCCCGTCAGGCAAAAGCAGGCAAGTTAAATAAAAAAGAACTGCGTCAACAAGCGGCTGAAAAACGCAATCATTTGAAATCCTTGCGTACTAATACTGCCAAATTGGAAAAAGATATCCAGTTAAATCAAAATAGGCTTAGTGCCATTGAAGAAAAACTGGCTGATTCAGCTCTCTATGAAGACGGCCAAAAAGATAAACTAAATAAACTACTGCAAGAAAGGGCTCAGCTAATTTCTGCAACCTCTGAGCTGGAAGAAGAGTGGCTAAATAACACAGAAAAGATGGAACACTCAGAGCAATAGCTGTAGATAAGCCCCCTGTATGATCAAGTTACCTGACCCCTTGATTGCCTTGGTTGTTAGATAAACCCTCTACATTATGCGTTTACACGCTCCTATATTTCAATCCGCATAATATTCTTGATTTTTAAATTACTGTGCGAGATAGTACAAATACCTTCTATTCTTTGGCCATATAAATGAATAACATACATGACATGGGCGGTATGACGCAGTTCGGCCCTATACCTCAAGAAACTGATGAACCGGTGTTTCACGCTGATTGGGAAAGAAAGGTTTTCACCATGAATATCGCTACTTTGGCATTTCTAGGCCCGGTAGATCGAGCCCGACATGCTGTCGAACGCATGGACACAAAAGAATATATAAATAGTGGTTATTATCAACGCTGGTTACGCGGCATTGAAATCATGGGCAAAGATCTTGGCTATTTATCCGACGAAGAGATTGCAACAGGTAAGGCCATTAACCATAAAGAAACCCCTCATCCTCCACCGGATGCCGCTATGGTAGAAGGCTTAATTCGAGCTGGCGTTCCAGCAACCAGAGAAGACGGCAGACTGAACCCTGCTTACAAGGTTGGCGATAGAGTGCGAGTTCGCAACCTGGAATCTAAAGGCCATAACCGCGCAACCAACTATGTCAAAGGCAAAGTTGGTGTAATAACACATTACAATGGATCACATGTTCTCCCCGATAGCCATGCACATGATCTTGGTGAAAACGCGCAACCTCTTTATACAGTCCGATTTGAAGCCAAAACTTTATGGGGCGAGAACGTTGAGCGTAAAGATTGTGTTTATATTGACCTTTGGGAAGACTATCTGGAATCGGAATCAAAAGGCTAGAAAAAATGACTACACATAACCATGACACCCCCAATCCCTATCATGAAAGTGCTCGTGACGACGCCGAGAATAAGGCACTTACCGAGCGCGTTAATAAGATGGAGGCACTTTTACTAGAGAAAGGCCTGGTCTCTCAGGACGCCCTCGATAAATTAACCGATATTTATGAGAACGACCTCGGCCCAATGAATGGCGCCAACGTCGTTGCTCGCGCCTGGATTGATCCTGACTTTAAAAAGCGCTTATTTGAAAATGCCACGTCTGCAATAGCCGAACTGGGTTATGGTGGGCTCCAGGGCGAACATATGGTCGCAGTGGAAAATACCCCAGAAATTCATAATATTGTGGTCTGTACCCTATGCTCTTGTTATCCCTGGCCGGTACTCGGGCTACCACCAGCCTGGTATAAAAGTTTTGCCTATCGTTCAAAAGTTGTTATCGAACCCAGAAAAGTACTAGCAGAATTCGGTACCACCCTGGCAGATGATGTTGAGGTTCGGGTCTGGGACAGTAGTGCTGAAATTCGTTATCTGGTGATTCCTGAGCGCCCTGAAGGCACTGAAAACCTTAGTGAAAGCGAACTAGCAGCTATAGTTGAAAGAGACTCCATGATTGGTGTCACTAAGGTCTCTGCGCCATGAATGAAGAACGCATAGCTAAGCCAGAAATTGCCGAAATGAATGGGGCAGCCACCCTGCCGCGTAAAAATGGTGAAATGGTTTTCCATGATGACTGGGAACGCAAATCTTTCGCGATTGCAGTAAGCCTTGCAAACCAAGGCCTCTTTGATTGGGCAGAGTTTCAACGTGAATTAATTTCCTCGATTAAAGACGCTGAAGGCGATAACCCGCTTCATCCCAGCAGAGGTTATTTCGAAAGCTGGTTAGTTTCTCTAGAAAATTTATTGGAAAAAAAACTGGCGAAAGCATAAATTACTTTTAATCTTCTAGTATTTTTATTTGCTTAATTTCTGCTTATAGCTTGATGTCATTTAGAAAGAAAAGCTTACAGATATCTCTATAAAATTATTTTTTTACATTTTTTAATCAATAATTTCAGGTGTTGATATGAGCAAACTCTACGGTGAACAACACAGAGGTTTTCAGGACGAATTTGAAACCCGAAAATTAGCAGACTCAGTAGAGAGCGTTATTGTTCATTCTGAAATCACTGATGAAGAAAAAGCCTTTATAGAAAGCCGGGATATGTTTTTCATCAGCACTGTCGATCATTTGGGCAGACCCTCTGTTTCCTATAAAGGTGGCGAGAAAGGTCTTGTTAAAGTAGTCGATAAAAATACGCTGGCTTTTCCAAGCTATGATGGCAACGGCATGTTTCTTTCGGCAGGCAATATAACCATCAACAATAAAGTTGGCATATTATTCATTGATTTTGAAAACCCTCACCGCTTAAGAATATATGGCGAAGCGACCGTCTCAAATGATGATCCTTTATTAACGGAGTATGAAGAAGCTCAACTCATCGTAAGAATAAAAACGACTGAAATATGGATTAATTGCCCGCGCTACATTCATAAATATAAAAGAGTTGAAACCTCAGAGTATGTTCCGCAAAAAGATACCGAGACACCTTTACCGCAATGGAAAAAATTAGATTTATTTCAAGAAATGCTGCCTTCTAAAGATCAAGGTAAAGCAGACGGACAAGGCGGCACGATCACACTTGAAGAATTGCAAAAATATGAAAAAAGGGATGATTAATCATTCTTTTAAAAACTAAAATAAAAAGCTCATATAAAAAAGCCCCGTAAATTCGGGGCTTTTTGTTCCTACTATAAAACTTCTTAGAATGGTTTTTGAAAAACCAATACCGTTCTATCAGTAAGCCCAGCCAATCCAAAAGGATTGGCATCTTTACTATCTTCGGGATGAGCTAACAAAGAACTATCTGCAATTAATTCAAAACCAGCAGCAGTGACTTCTTCAATGATTGTATTACTATCGATACGGTGAATAGTCTCTGCGACACTCCAGCCTGTACCATCCTGAGCCTTATGATCAATGATAAGGAACTTGCCACCAGGCCTTAGTGCTGCATACAACATATTATTCATTCCCGCAGTATCATTACCTCGCGCCGGCAGGTCATGGTAGCCAAGAATGAGATACGCAGCATCCGCACCATTTGGATAATCGGCGGCATCGTAATCTTGTAGGCTATATTCCACATTGGCATGTGCTGCTGCAAAAGCATTGCCGGCTTCTGCACCAAAATCTTCAAAGGCCACTAAATCATACATATGAAGGCTACCGTTAGAACCAATAGCATTGACAATGATATTCGAGTAATACTGACCCAAGACTGACAGCTCAATAACAGTATCGCCTTCATTTAAATCAACTAAGGTTAAAATTTCAGCCGGTAAACGATTGGCATCACGCGCAGTCTCTTCATCACTTCTATCATTCGATTCAACCGCATTGCTTATATGCACAGGCGTATTAGCTGGGGCCCTGTATTCCTGGGCAACTGCTTGGTAGGAAATACCAAAACCAAACAGCACCAGTACAAATAAACGTACACTTCTTTTATTAATCGTCATTCTATTCTCCGGATTTTTTTAACAAGTAATTCGCCATAAAAAAGCATTATAGCTTCTTGTCTTATTCCATTTAAAGGTTATGAAAGCTACTGCTATGTACTTACTCTATTGCATAGGCGACCAAGGCGTTGCTTCCATATAAACTGAAACAATCCCTTTAACTAATGCGCCATTTTCTCGTGATTCTGCTCGGGCTTGTACCCACTCAGGATTATTTCTAAAAGCATCCCAGTTAGCAGTGGCAGATTCTCTATCCGGATGCGCAATAATATAGATTAAGGTGTCAGCCTGGTCCTGGGGCACCCAATAAGCCACGTTACGCAGACCATGCATTTCAAACAGGCCAACGGTGTGATTTTCAAATCGGGCTAACAAATCATCAAGACGGCCTTCATGGGTAGTATAAGTTCTTAACTCATAGACCTCAGCCTGCGTCAAAGGAGCAGTTAATATCAAAGCGAATAGACTAGTTGATATTATTTTTTTTATATTCATTTTTTCCTCATTAAATAGTGGGTGAATTGCTGAACAGATGATATCTTATCGCTGCCCCTGCACTAAAGTAAGTTATATATCGGTATTATCATTTAAGCTTATTGAGTATTTCAATATAGTTTCTTATAGCACCTTTATGAATTAATTCATAAAACAAAGATTTAAGGGCGAGTACATTAACACTTCGAACACATAAGGAGAGCAAAACATGATTGTAATAACCCTATTAACGCCTAGCTGGGTAAACGTTTCAGGTTAGTGTTCAATCTCACCTCAATCGTTCACGTAGCCCGGCGCTAACTTTATTACTACGCCGGGGCAAATAGCCCTATCTATTATTGACGCACCGTTAATTGTTATGTCTGTTTATAGCACAATTAATGGTGCACATACGTCAGGGGTTTATCGTGAACCACAAGACATCATTAGCCAAATTAGGCTGGCAACCATTTTTTCAACAACAATTACTTTTAGAGGAATTAGGCTCATCCAAACCTGCTCGAATAATTGAACAACATAAAACGATTATTGAAGTTGCGACAGAAACCGGTATAAAAATATTAAATATAACTAAGACAATGCCACCTTTTACCGTAGGCGACTGGATACTGCTTGATGAATCTGAAATTTTTTCCAGAGTGCTTGATCGGCAAAGCTGCTTCCGAAGAAAAGCGGCAGGTGCTAAAAATTCAGAACAACTCATTGCTACAAATGTTGATACTGCTTTTATTGTTTGTTCGCTTAATCAGGATTTCAATCTAAATAGAATAGAACGCTACCTGAGCCTGGTTTATGAAGCAGGCGCCGAGCCGGTTATCGTCTTGAGCAAACTTGATTTATGTCCTGAGCCTGAAAACTATAAAGATCAAGTGCAAAACCTAAACTCTTCGCTTTGTGTTGAGTTGATTAATGGCCTTGACTCTTCCAGTGTGTCAGCACTACATCCTTGGTGCCAAACTGGTAGAACTATTGTCATGTTAGGCTCTTCAGGCTCCGGCAAATCTACCCTGACAAATAACCTATTAGGTTTAGAAGCCCAGCTGACCAAGGCTATTCGTGAAGACGATGCCAAGGGTCGACATACCACTACCCGACGTTCCTTGCTAGCCATGCAGGAAGGCGCCATGATTATTGACACGCCAGGTATGCGAGAAATTCAGCTAAGTGGTTATGAAGATGGTGTGACTGAAGCCTTTGCTGATATCGACGCGCTGTCAAAAAATTGTAAATTTAGTGATTGCCAACATGAAAGTGAACCCGGTTGTAAAGTTAGGAACGCTCTGCAGAGTGGTGAACTTGATGAGCGCCGCTTGAACAATTTTTTGAAGTTATCACGTGAGCAAGCATTCAATGCGGCCAGTATTTCTGAACGCCGAAGTACTGACAAAAAGACCGTCCGTTTCCATAAAAAAGTAGTAAAAGAATCGCTTAAATTAAAAGGCAGATAAGTTCTAAGTAAAGGGGCTAGAGTAGAAATAAAAATGTCTTTTAAAGAAACTTTCGTTATAAACTACTTTCTTTATTAAAATTGAATGAAATTAGTCAAATGCTTCAATTATTCAGGTTTTACTTTTTGGGTAAACATATGAGACAGAAATGGAAACTTGCCCTGTTTTTCACCTGCTCAGTCTTTTTTGCAAACACTCAATTACTCGCTCAAGATGCCCCCGACATGAGTGGCGTCTGGCTCGCAACCACGCCACGTAGCATCATCACAGCCAACATGCCTGCTCTAACATCACAAGCACAGGCAGATATTGAAACTTTCGACCCCTTAAGCGACCCCAACATACGCTGTGTCATGCCGGGATTTCCACGTAGCGGTCTCATCATATATCCCTTTGAAATTGTTCAAACGGACGCAATGATTGTATTTTTATATGAATCTTTCGGGATGATTCGTCGCATTTATATGGATGACAGAGAACCCCCTGCATACCTACCACCAAGTCGCGTGGGATATTCCTTGGGGCACTGGGAACAGAATGAGCTTGTTATTGAAACAAATAGCGTTGCCGCAGGGCTACTTAGTGGTGCGGGTCTGAGACAATATGGTGATGTCACTGTCACCGAGCGCTATCGCCTAAGCGAAGACGGTGGGCTTGAAGCAGATGTCGAGATCACAGCACCACAAACTTTCGCAAACCCCTGGCCCCGTAGTTTTACCTGGGAACTTGATCCTGAAGGTATGATTTTTGAATCCGTATGCGATCCGGCTGATAGCCGTTTTTAGAAAGCAAAATAGAAAGAGTGTAAAAAGAGAACAACTATGGCGAAACTAAAGTTAATCATTGGGGCAATTCTACTCCTCGCAATGACCGTGAACGCACAGGCGCACCACTCTTTTAATGCACTATTTGATGTATCGAATACTATTTCCATAACAGGTGAAGTAGCCGCATTCAGGTTCATTGCACCTCACAGTTATATCCAACTTGTTGAAACCCTTGGCGATGAGTCTCAGGTTATGTGGGAGGTCGAAACGACAACACCAGGTATGTTGACGCGTAAAGGCGTCACACCAAACACCTTGCAGTCCGGGCAAACAATAACCGTCACAGGCAACCCCACGCGAGATGGCCGCAAGCTCATACGTCTCTTAACGATAAGAATGTCTGATGGGCAGGAGCTACAGATACAATAGTGCTTTGTCGAAGATAGACTGAGCAACTGTCCGATTTCCCACCCCGCCCCCTTTTTCTTAGAGCAGCTAACTAAGACCTAAGGATGACCTAAAATAATTTGTCTTATGCGTACCATTTTTGGTACAATTTCCCCATGAAAGTGATTTCTGCTGTCTTTTTTAAACTCAGCAATGACAAGGAACCCGTCAAAGATTGGTTACTATCGTTAGATAAGCAAGATCGATTAATTATTGGTCAAGATATTAAAACAATAGAACTTGGTTGGCCTTTGGGCATGCCGCTAGTCCGAAAAATGGACAATAGCCTTTGGGAGGTTCGGTGCTCTCTGAAAGGCAAACGCATTTCCAGGGTTCTTTTTACTGTCTATAGAAACCAAATGGTTCTCTTGCATGGCTTTATCAAGAAAACTCAAAAGACGCCTGTTAATGATTTAAGCAAAGCAAAAAAAAGACGGGATTTAATTCTCGGAGGTGAAAAATGAACAAGCATATTGGCAGCAAATTTGATGATTTTTTGAATGAGGAAAACCTGCTGGCAGAAGCCCAAGCTGAAGCTATTAAACGTGTTGTTGTCTGGCAGTTAGAACAGGTCATGGAAGAGCAAAAATTGAGCCAAACTGAATTAGCCAAACGTCTACATACTAGCCGTAGTGGTCTTAAGCGTTTACTGGATGAAGAAAACACCAGCATTACTTTAAATACCCTGGCGAATGTTGCTCAGGTGACAGGAAAAAAATTACAGATAAGTTTTTCCTAGATTAAATGACTCTGGCTCCTTTGGTTATATAATACAGGCATATTCAATAAGATTTTATTTATGCATCTTAAATTAGTATTTACATTAATAGGCTTCATTTTACTAAGCATTAACGTTTCTGCTCAGGTGATGCCCTTTCCTGCTTTTGATGAAGCTTCGCAAGATTCTGATTTTTTAAATTTTCGAACTGAATTTATTCAAGCTATAGAGGCTAATGACACTAAGTTTATATTTAAAAATAGCATTGATGATGTCATGAATGGTTTTGGTGGCTCTGGTGGGCTCGCTGAACTTGCAGATTTCTGGGAGCAAATTAGTCCAAATTTACTCAGTGTTTTAAAACAAGGCGGTTATTTTTCTCCTCAGGATTGGCTTGAAGCCGATGTTGAAGCACAATACACAGCGCCTTATACCGATAGATACCCTCAGGAACCCAACGATTGGCCTACAACAATTGACTGGATTTTTTCAACCGGCGCAATTACTAATAATGCAGCCGAAGTAGTTGATGTGCCTGGTGGACGAATCATGGAGACATTAGGCCAGGTTATTGTCGTGGTCAGTGACTGGTGGCCTGACACAAATCCAGACAATATTGATAACCCTCTTTGGGTTGAAATTGAACTGGCTGATGGGCGTAAAGGCAATATTTCTGCTAGCCAGATAAATAGCCCAGTCGGCTATCGATGTTTTTTTGAAAAAAGAGCAGGTAAGTGGTTTTTTGCGGGTTGGGCTGCTGGAGATTAATTGTTCTTAAATCAAACAACCTGCCCCTTAATTTACTAAATTCACATACAATGGTTTATAACTTCTTCAATACCATTGGGGCAATTAAAATAATGCTACAACAACAAGGATTTAACAGTGACTAATAATGATTGTCTAAGACGATTGCGTTATATTTTTGATCTAAGTGATTCAAAAATGATGGCTTGTTTTGAAGCAGCAGGGTTCAAAGCTACTCGTGAACAAATCAGTAATTGGCTTAAAAAAGATGATGATCCCAATTTCAAATCTTGCGACGATGAAATGCTGGCGACCTTCCTCAATGGCTTTATTAATGATAGACGTGGCAAGCGTGAGGGTGAACAACCCCAACCAGAAAAAAAGCTCACTAATAATATGGTTTTTATGAAAATAAAAATTGCACTGAATTTAAAAGCAGAAGATATTCTGGCGCTTTTAAAACTAGCGGATTTCACCCTGAGCAAACATGAGTTGAGCGCTTTTTTTCGCAGAGTCGATCATAAACATTATCGGCAATGTAAAGATCAAATATTAAGAAACTTTCTTAACGGCTTACAAATAAAACATCGCAACACTAATGATGCGGCGGATGATCAAGCAGATAAAGTGGTTGAAGAGGCTGCATTTAAATGGCCGCAGGCTTAAGGCTTTAGTTGACAAAAAATAATGGCACTTAAACCCACTATCTACAAATTGCGTATTGCCTTGTCAGACACCAATCGACATTACTACGACACGCTCAATTTAACTATTGCCCAGCATCCATCCGAAACGATTGAGCGCATGATGGTACGCATGTTGGCTTTTTGCCTTAACGCGCAAGACAATCTAACTTTTGCCAAAGGCCTCAGCGCAACCGAAGAGCCGGATCTTTGGGCGCGAACATTAGATGATGTTCTGGAGCTGTGGATAGATGTAGGAGAACCTGCCCCGGATCGAATCAAAAAAGCCACTCGCCTTGCGCAACAGGTAAAAGTGTATTGCTTCAATAAAAAATCAGATACCTGGTGGTCGCAAGGGCAGGCAAGTATTAAAGATTTAAATGCCGCCGTTTTTCAGTTTCCTCTTAATGAAATAAAAGCCTTAACCAGTTTAGTCGAGCGGACTATGGACTTGTCAGTAACGATTACTGAAAACTCAGCCTACATAGCCGCCAAGAACGGCGAGTGTGAAGTAAACTGGTCTGTGTTACAGAACCCGCAATGAATAAAATTGCTATCTTCGTTGATGTTCAAAATATTTATTACACAACTCGTGACGCTTATGGTCGACAATTTAATTATCGTGAGTTTTGGCGACAGATTAAATCCACAGGACTTATTGTTATTGCCAATGCTTACGCCACCCATAAAGGTGATGATAAACAACATAAATTTCAAACAGCCCTTAAACACATTGGTTTTAACTTAAAACTAAAGCCATATATTCAGCGCAGTGATGGTTCTGCAAAAGGCGATTGGGATGTAGGCATTACAATAGATGTATTAGAGTCAGCCGAAAATGTTGATACCGTAATTTTGCTTTCGGGCGATGGCGATTTTGATCAACTGCTGGATAAAATCATTAGCAAATATAAAGTAAATGCACAGGTATATGGCGTGAAAGAACTCACCGCAAAATCCCTTATACAGTCAGCCAGCGCTTTTCATGCCATTGAGTCAGATTTGTTACTTTAGTTGTAGATTGGGAATCAAAGGGCCAGAGTAATTTGATTAGTTGCAACCAGATACTCTATCTCTAACCAATTAAGTAAATTTATATTGTAGAATTAAACTACTTATTCTTCATACTACGTGATCCTAATTTGCTCTACCGTCTCCTCACAGGCAAAACCTATTCTTCTGCCAAACCAGACCTGCTCCATGATCCGGTAGGTCAGGTTTTATACCGAACTTCTGTACCTATCACCATTGGCGCCATTGCCATGGTCCTGTTTTACCTGGCAGATACCTGGTATGTGAGTCAGTTAGGCACTCAGGAACTGACGGCCCTGGGATTTACCTTTCCTGCCACGATTATGGTTACTTATCTTGGGGTTGGCCTGGCTATTGGCACCTCAGCCCTGATAGCCAAATCCATTGGCGCCAACAACAAAGAAAAGGCGGTGGAATTGACCTATGCCGCTGTCGCATTTGGTTACCTGTTTGGCTTGCTCACGATCTACCCGGCACTTGCCTCTATTACGTGGGTATTCACACTCATGGGGGCAAGCCCACCAACAGTAGACTTGATCAACGACTTTTTGAGTGTCTGGTATCTGGGCATCCCTCTTATTCTTGTACAGTTTGCGGGCACGGCTGTCATGCGCGCCTGTGGTCACTCCAACTTGCAGGGGCGCTTAATGATGATGGGGGCTGCTACCAATTTCATCCTTGATCCATTGCTGATATTTGGCCCCGGTCCATTGCCAGCCTTTGGCATCAAAGGGGCTGCCATTGCTACTGTTCTCACCTGGGTGATGACCAATATTTTTATCTGGTACTACCTGGCTGTGAAAGAAAAAATGTTGAAACTTATTTGGCCCGGTTTTAGCAAATTGACCCGAGATTGGGTCCAATTGATGAAAATTACCCTGCCCGCAGCCCTGGCCAACATGATTACTCCACTGGCGACTGGGGTGATTACTGCAACTCTGGCCGCTTATGGCCCCTCGGCTGTTGCTGGTTTCGGTGTGGTCATGCGGATAGAGGCTCTGGTGCTGATTGTGGTACTGGGTATGTCCATGAGTCTACCGCCCTTTATCAGCCAAAATTTTGGCGCCCAAGCCTATGACCGCTTGCGCCATGGCCTAAAATTATCCCTTAAATTTATTATAGTATTGCAGTTTGTTTTGTACCTTGTAGTCGCGTTGGCTGCCCCATTTATTGCTGCGATTTTTTCATCCGAGCAGGAGGTCAGAGAGGTAATAATTACTATTCTCAGGATTCTCCCAGCCAGCTATGCATTCCAGGGCATGGTCGTCTTGAGTGCTTCCAGCTTTAACGCTTTGCATGCCCCACGCAATGCCCTGGTTGCTAGCCTGCTGCGCTTTTTTGTTTTTTATGTTCCTCTAGCCTTGATTGGTGCCGCTCTAAGTGGAATCAGCGGTTTATTTGTCGGCGCCGCCATCGGCAACCTGCTTGCCGGGCTATTGATAACCTGGTGGATTAGTCGCTATACCGCGACTCTTGAATAGATGAAATGGCGCGCCTAGAGAGATTCGAAGCCTGTTACCTTTTAGAGTATTTTTATAACAAAATCAAACAGTTATTATATTACAATGTCCCAATCAAACTCCTTATCATAACTTCATAATATGTTGTTTTTATTATCTTTTAGTTTTCTTATTGGGACAGATATTAATCACCTATAACAGTATCTATAACCTTGAAATATTAAATATATTATTATTACCTATTGATATAATTATAGTTTTCTTTAAAATTATAACCATGACAGTTTCTTTGACACCATATATCACTAACAACCTACCTGGCTCACACCAAGACAAGCTTCTAGAGCTTGTCACTCTTGATGCTGCGCTTAATGCAAACATACCTAAACCTATCAGAGCTCAAACCGAGCAACTATTGCGATTAGTTAACAGTTTCTATAGTAATAAAATTGAAGGAAACCCAACTTTACCAAATGAAATTCTTAAAACTCAATATGGGGAAAAAGATACTACTAAAAAAAGCAAAGGCATAAATGAGATTTTAAGCCATTTAGAAATTCAGTTGAAACTTACAGGCAGTATTCTTTTTGACAAGGATGACGTCTACGACCCTACATTCATGAAATTGCTTCATGAGCAGTTTTTTAAATATTTGCCGAAAGAATATCTAATTGTAAAAGACAAAAATAACAAGCCAGTAAAAGATAAGGCTGGAAAAATAATATCTATTACACCAGGTGCATTTAGAAAACATAATGTGAAAGTTGGCGACCACATCCCGCCTGAACCTTCACAAATTGACGCTTATATTAAATGGTATACCTCATCTTACGACTTTAACAAAATATTTGGAACCAACAAAATACTTGCAGCAATTTGTTCTCATCATAGATTTTCTTGGATACATCCATTTATGGACGGCAACGGAAGAGTTGGAAGATTACTTACAGATTGCCAATTAAAATTAGCTGGACTTGGAGGATCAGGTTTATGGACAATCTCAAGAGGACTAGGAAGAGACACAGATTCATACTATAGAGCACTTTCTTTAGCAGATAAATCTCGACAAGGGGATACAGATGGAAGAGGGATCCTTTCTGATAAAGGCTTAATTTCATTTATTGAATATTTTCTAGATACTGCGTTAGATCAAGTTAAATATTTCTCAGATTTATTAGATCCACATAACTTAAGAACCCGAATAGATATATATTTTGAATATAGAGCTAGGGGCTCTTTTACTGATCACAATGGAGACAAGCTAGCACCTTTAAGAATTGAATCTAAAGATATTTATAGAACATTACTTGAAAGAGGTGATATGAGCAGAGCTGAGTTATACAAAATTCTTGGTAAAGGTGAGTCCACAATACGCCCTATTTTAAATAAGATGGCAAAGGAACATTTGATTAATGCGCCGAAGAGAAAAGATATTAGTTTAAACCTATCACCCTCCTCAATCGCAGTGATATTCCCTCAGCTCTGGTAAATAAAATTGATTTGGGGTCAAAGTAAAAAAATTGATTTGGAAAATTGATTTGGGGTCAGAGTAAAAACTCCTTTTCAGGCTAAAAAATAGAAATTGATTTGGGGTCAGAGTAAAAACTCCTTTTCAGGCTTGGTTTAACGGATAGGCGTCGGAGTAAAACTGAACTCAAGATGTGAATTTTTACTCTGACCCCAAATACACAATGATTACCATACTGTATATTCTCAAGCTAAAGTGCTGTACAAAGACGCCATGAAAATCCCAAAACGAATCCGTCCCTTGTTAGAAGAAGGTCTAATTGATGAAGTCATCAGTAGGCTAATGAGTGGTAAGGAGGCTGATGTTTATGTAGTGCGCTGCAATTCTGAAATCCGCTGCGCTAAAGTCTACAAAGAAGCAGCCAAGCGTGGCTTCAAACAGGCAGCGCTTTATCAAGAAGGTCGTAAGACACGTAATAGTCGTCGTGCTCGCGCTATGGAAAAAGGCTCAAAGTTTGGCCGTAAACAACAGGAAGAAGTTTGGCATTATGCCGAAGTAGATGCTCTCACTAGACTTGCCAATGCGGGTGTACGAGTTCCTCAATCTTACGGGTGTGTTGATGGCGTCTTGTTAATGGAATTAATCACTGACAGCGAAGGAATCGTGGCTCCACGTCTAAGCGAGGTGGCTATGTCAGCCGAACAGGCCTTAGAAGGTCATTCCCAAGTCATGCGCTTCGTGGTGCGCATGCTTTGTGCCGGTCTGGTACACGGTGATTTATCAGAGTTTAATATATTGGTAGATGAAAATGGCCCAGTAATTATCGACCTACCGCAAGCGGTGGATGCCGCAGCAAATAATAATGCTGAGTCCATGTTGCTGCGTGACGTAAACAAGATAAGCAGTTATTACGGCCAGTACGCACCAGAATTGCTAAATACCCATTACGCCAAAGAAATCTGGAAACTATACGAAGACGGTGAATTACACCCTGAAATAGAGTTAACTGGCTCCTTTGCTGAAAACACACAGGAGGCCGATGTCAACGGGGTGTTGGGGGAAATAGAAGCAGCCTTAGTCGAAGAGCAAAACCGGCAAGAGCGCCTGATTGAAGCAGAAAAGTAGACTTAGCCCTCAAGATTTCTGAATTCGCATACAGTGGTTAAAATCAAGTAACCTGACCCCTTGATTTCTTGATTTTGAAAACAACAGATATATATAGAAGGAAAAAGCTATTTATAAAGCCTGCTAGGTAGATTTTTCTTTTCGCATTTTGTTGTATAGTGTAACTCCAAGATCTGTACTTGAATAACCGCCAGTTCTCAGCTGTAGCAATTTATCTTTAACTAGTTCTGACAAATCAGATCTAAAATCGATCATGTCTCCTTTAAGCTTACCTCTAATATTGTTATGTAAAACATTTAATGGATAATTCTCAGGATTCTGAGAAAGGTAATGTAAAATTACAACTTGGTCAGCATTAACTTTAACTATACCTGGTAGGCTAGGATCATTTAAAACATCTCCGTTCGAATTATCATCGGCTTTTTCACTTTCATTATCATCGTTTGACTCAACATTACTATTTGCAGATTCATTTACACTTAACTCTAATTCTTTAATCCTTTCGACTAAGTTTTGATTCTCTTCTGCAAATTTTGAAATTTGAGTTTCTTTTTTTGCTAGATCATTTTCATTATCGACCACGCTATCTTCATAAGTTTTTCTTAATTCTGAAAAAGTCGAATAAGGTACTTTAGATT
This sequence comes from SAR86 cluster bacterium, assembly GCA_002746215.1. Taxonomy (GTDB): domain Bacteria; phylum Pseudomonadota; class Gammaproteobacteria; order Pseudomonadales; family Pseudohongiellaceae; genus UBA5109. The sequence goes on along the minus strand of NVWI01000010.1, from coordinate 94,358 downwards.
CACTTAATACCCCTTCCTTTATTTTGTTATATATTTTTTGCGCTATTATTGTGATTGCATAAATTCCAGTATTTATAAATGGAAAACCTACAGCAAAAAGCAAAGCTATTAGCAATGGATAAAAGAATGAGCTATCTAAGGGAATAAAATACCAGTACTCCATATAACTGATTCAGCAATCTAAACTTCTCATTAATCGCTAATTTTGAAAATAGTATTAAAAGAGCTTTATAGTTCCATAAAGACCAAGCAATTGTGAAACTACCTAGTAAAGGGCTAGAGGCCCTTTCTAATAGCGCCAATCTAATTGCATCAATTATTTCTTTCATCCAATGAGCCAAATTATATTTATATGTGAAAACAATATTTTATAAGGCAACGTTCCTAAATGCCATCCTTACAAAGCAAACGTATATCGACATATTAAAAAGTATATATATCAATGGGACAAATTAGATTCTTTGGGGCAACGGTTAATGAAGATTATCGTTAGGATATAGATAAAATGGCGCGCCTGGAGAGATTCGAACTCCCGACCAACTGGTTCGAAGTTTGCCTTTTTGATATTTTTATTTATATAAATCAAAGGCTTGTGATCTTGGTCAATCTCAGTTTTTAGTGTTTTTACTACATATTTGAGCCTTATTTACTCATATTTAGCTACACTTTTTWCTAMYMTATAAATTCTCACTTTTACCCTTCAACCTATATCTTTAGATCAACTCTGATATATTGARTAAAATTGTTTAAACGACCTTTGTTAATATATTAAGGTTCGCCTGCTAATAATTCTTATAAAGTCGGCGGCCTTATAAATTTACTGTTAGGCATTAATTATGATCGAACCTATTGTTAATTTTTTTGATAAGCTAGTCGATGATTTTACTTGGCGGCGTCTTTCATTACTCCTTTCCGCAATAATATTTGTCGCTGTTAGTCTGTGGATATATGAATCTTATACAGGCTCATTTAAACTTGGGAAACTTGAAAAGCAGCTAGTATTATTAGAAAAACTATCAGATTTAAGCAATTACGAGCCTATACAAAATAACCCGACTCTGTCGGCAACATATGAAGCACTTTCTCTTGAGCTAAACTCTTTAAATGATACTGGCTTTGATTTAGTTTCAATATCTAGAGAAATGAAACAGGCCATTGCAGCAGTCTTGCCATGGCTAGCTTTTGCCCTTATATTACTTTTCATGCCTGCCGAAAATAACTCTTCTGCAATTGCAGGGATCGCGATAGCTGCAATACCATTATCAGTAATAGGTTATTGGATACCACCGTTAGAAGAAAGCTGGGTCAATTATGCACTTTATCCCATTACATCATTTGTGGTTTGTATGTATTTAGTCATAACATGGCAACGTAAAAAAGAAAATGCCTAACAAAAGTGTCAAGTTTGTTCCGTCACTACGTGCCTCCACCGGACACAATCTGCTGCGCATCTTGTGCCGCTTACACTGGCGTTAGCCATAAATACAGGTCAGCTATGTTTTCTCTTCAAGAAGCAGCCCTAGGTCATGCGATCTCCGCAGAAAAGCTTATTGAAGGTGGAGCTGACTTTTTAAACAACAACGAACCTGCAATCCCTGTGTTCATTAACTTATTACTTCAATCTATAGAGATTACATTCAAAGCTTTCGCAACTCAGACTGAATTGGCAACTGACCGAGAATTACGCAGTAGAGAGATAACTAGAAATGGTCACGGGCTGAATGAAATAGCATCACTTATTGATGGCAGGATCAATGACAATACCATTATTGATTTACTTCTTCCTCGTCAGGGCTTTGCGGTTTCTAACTCTATATTAAATGCAATGATATATGGTCAGAAGTTTCATCCCACAAGAGAGTCATACTGTTCTAGAAATATCATATACGCTCAGTTTGATCTTGGTGAATTGCAAGTAATCGGCGGGGTACTAGAATGGGCGCTGGCTATAAAACAAGCTGCACAAAATATCGACAGAGCAGTAGCCATCTATAATCAACAAGTTTGTATACAAAATAGCTAATAAGCACATTATGTCACCACTACGTGGCTGGGACGGCTTACACGGCGCTTTGCTTTGTTTCAGCCCCCCATATGCAGGCGTTATGTATCACCAGAGTGCAGCATAAGATGCCCATCCAATAGATATGGCAAGGAAAATTAGCTGAAAAATGAAGAACATTACCATTCTATCTAAGCACCTACCTCTTGCTGCATTTTCTTGTTCATTTTGGTCAAATGCTTCACAAAGGTCTGAGAGCATATTCCCATATGTAGCATCAGCATCTTTATTAATGTATGAGTTATATAGTTTGTCCAAGTCACTTGGGCCAGTTAAAGCAGTATTTCCACCTTTCCATATCATGGCTGCAAACCAATATATTCCAATCGAGCATAAGCAAACGAAACTAAGCAAAATAAATTCAATTCCTGTACTAGAACTAGATTCTGGTAAAAATTTTGATGCAGTGATTATCCCAACAATTGCTGTTGAAGCAGCAGTTAAGAAATTCGCTCTAGTTTTCATATCGTTGTTAAGTTGTGTAAACTTTTCATTATTAACTGAAAGTCGTTCAAATACAGCGCGTTGCTGGTATGACAAATCACCCATAGGAGCCTCCAATGTCTAATGAAGATAATACGCCAAAACCTAAGCCAACTGAAACAGAGACTCATCAACCTGAAACTGTATCGGTTAGAAATTCGGATAAAGGCAAGAAGAAAGAAAAGTGATACATAACAAGGCACTAAAGTCGTGGATTTCAGCCGCTAGAATGCAGCGATGCTGCGCCTTTTAGTGCGGTGTTATGGGGAAAAGGAGTAAGCATTGAGGCAGATAGCAATATCAATCGAGACAACAGGGCCTGAATTATCTTCAGGACATCGTGTTATTGAAATTGGCGCTGTAGAACTGATTCATGAAAAGCTGACTGGACACCACTATCATCAATATATCAATCCTCAAAGAACTGTTGAAGAAATTGCAATTGAACGCCACGGGATTACAGATGAGTTTTTAGGCAATAAACCAATATTTTCAGAAATAACAAAAGAATTTCTAGCCTTCGTTGGGAAGGATGAAATCATTACCTATAATGCTGGTTTTGTTTTGTCATTCTTGCATCACGAGTTCGCCTTAATTAAGGGGGAAAATCATAGTGACGACCTAAACAACGATGTTGTTGATGTCTTGGTCATTGGCAATGAAAGACACCCCAAACAAAATAACAGCCTGTACAGCTTGTGTGATAGATATTATGTAGATACATCTCAATCAGGGTTATTTGGTTCCTTGTTCAGAGCTGAAATAATTGCCGATCTCTTGTTCGCGCTTATTGATGAAAGCACCAAGAAAATCACTTCTGATTTGAGTCATTATGAGGCTGGTGAAAACCTAATTGTTGTCGATTCATTTTCTGATTTCGATCAAGCGATTGATGGATTCAGCAAGACAGCTTTATGTCGTGGTGTGTCAAATCACGAATACCCTTTGTTGCCATCTTTATTTAGACATGCTGATGTTGAGTCGGCAGATATCCGCGAACATAATTTAATGTGGGTATTTAAAACTCATGCAAAAGCCCATCTTGATATTTTTCCAGAAAATGAAATTGAATGGATGGCAATAGCTCAGCATCACGGACTTCCAACGAGGTTATTAGATTGGAGTCTGAGCCCATTAGTAGCTTGCTTTTTTGCAGTGCAAAGTTTGAGTTCTGATGATGCTGCCATTTATATATACGATATTGGAAAGTTTCAGAAGGAAGAAGAAATTCAACCCTCAAAGTTAAACAATATCGTGGCATTCTTTCCTTCACACGGAACCAAACGAGTAACCGCTCAATCTGGTATGTTTACAATACATCCAACTAAAAACATGAAGCTGGAATCAGAGTCTATTAAAAAGATTCTTATACCAGCATCGAAAAAGAAGTATTTCTTAGAAAAGCTAGTTAAATATGGAATTCACCAAGGCACTATTTTTCCAGATCTTGATGGGCTTTCCAATTACATTAGATATCTAAATGACTACAGATAAAACCCATAACAAGGCCCTGCTATCGGACAAATTTTCCACAGAACACGGCGTTAGCCATTAAAAATGGACTTTATCTATATATGAAACTTACCCCTATTCAAGTCTTCCTCTCTTATCTTTTATTGATCTTAATTTGTGCAACTCTGTACTGTTTTGTTCCAAATATTTTTTCAGCTGATATTACTTTTGGTAACAGCTTGTATTTTAGTGTTGTGACAATAACCACGTTGGGTTATGGCGATCTATCACCCATAAGTGACTTTGGTAAAGCAATAGCATCGCTGGAAGCACTCCTTGGCATTGTGCTTATGGGAGTATTTTTGTTTGCAGTAACTAATCAGCTGATTGAAAAGCAAGAAAGGAAAAGAATTGATGCCGCTAAAGAAAATCTGAAGGCACAATACAACGCCTGGAAACGAGATGTTGTATTTTCTTTATTGTTCTTGGCAGAACCTGGAAAAGGCGTTTCTTCTGAACTAGCGGAAAATCTGTTGAAAGTTGATGAGTTTAAAAATTATTTTAAAGAAGACGAAAGTAAGCGTTGGTATGCGATAACAAATAACCTATCTAATAACAGCTATCACTCCAATGAACTTATTCATGGGCTAGAAAACTTACAGCATCATATTGAGGTGTTCATTATTACAGCCCGCGTAGATCAGGCTGAAGTTTTAAAACAGCTCACTCGCTATGTAAACCATCTTAGAAGTCTTCGGAGACGCGATCTAGATGAATATGATGACCAAAAAGGTTTTATGAGAGATATTTGGACAGTATTAGCTCAATGGGATCTATCTTCAGGGCCACATGGCAAAGATATTCTACTAGATTCAATAGATAAGATATAAACATGAAAGAAATAGGTGTCAGAGTCCAATTAATGCTAGAAAATACTAAATATTACTCTTGAAAATTTATGCCCCCATCAAAAACTAATCAAAGGGGTCAGAGTAAGTTGATACAACAATACTCTTGAAATTTTATGCCTCCATCAAAGACTAACAACTTATTGAATGCTCTAATCCCGATGATGGGAGACTTAATCCTATTAATTGAAAAGCAATTAGAAAATGTCCAAAGTAATGATGGTTACTTTTACATCACTGATGAAGCCTTAGAAAACTTATCTAATTCAGAGTATCTAGGTTGGACTCACTTTTATAAAGATAATGCCTGCACTCTCCACCCTATTTTAAAAGCACTAACCTCCCCATCCTCTTCAGAGATAATTGAGAAAGCTACTCTTCAAAACTGTGAACAAATCATGTCTCAGCTAGTTAACATAGAAGATGGCTTTGAAAATGCATACTCATCCTCAATAACTTTAAGTTCAACAAAATTCGCTGAATCAACAACTATTCCTCTTCCACCTGAGTTTTGCGCCTTTGCTATGTTTTTTAACTTCCTAGGGCTTTTTCAATTTGGCAAGCTTCTTACTGTTCTTATTCAGGAGGCTGAAAATGCAGATGAAGATTCCTTTTTTAAAGCAATTCAAATTGACAAGTCTCTAATTGTTGACCACTCTTTTTTTAGAAAGCGTATTTATCATGCCCAACTACAAATGGATAAAGATTTTTTGAACCGACTGGCTCTTGCAATCAAAGGTAAAGCTTTATCAAAAAAACGAAAATATAAGACTATTAATATAGTATTTTATTATTTTCACCTTCTTAAATTGTTAGACCTCCCGCATGAAGAATTGCTAGATGCCTGCATTAAAATAGGTGTAACTGATTCACCTGATATTAATGGGTTTTCAAAAAAACTTAGGGCATTTAAATCATCAATAGGAACTCAATTTCAATTTTCACTTCCTTCTACTTAGACTAAATATGCATAGTATAGGCAACCGTCTTGTTTCGACGGTTCGGCACCGTCCTTTGAATAAAAGGATAGAACTATGTCTTCTAGAAAAACTAAACCAGCTGAAGCCAGCCTTGAACTGGGAGCACCTGCGGAGCAGGGCACCCCAGATCAAGATGGCATCAGTCAGGGTACAGCGCCTAGTAACACTGTACCCTCTAACTACAATAATCAGACTAATACTACAGTTCTAAGAACCGGAATTGATTCGCTTTACTTATCATTCCCCGGGGAATTATCCCAAGAATCTTCTAAAGTCTTGGATAAGCTTAAGGAATATGCACGTTCTCTTGACCCTGAAACTACATCACTGGCTCAAATAGAGCTGGCTGGTCATCTCTTTTATGTTTCTGACAAGGGGCGTAGTGTTTATAGCTATGTGCTTAGAAATAACTGGTATGAAATACAGGTTTCTAAATTAGGGGCTGATCGCCTTCCTTTGGCTTACGTTAAAATTCCCAGTGAGCTTCTCACTCTAAAACCCTTATCCTCTATCACGGAAGACCTAACCCAAGTTGTCTCTTCTCTGGGGCTTCTTAAGGGGATTATTAATTTAAGTCGTGTTGATCTCTGCGCTGACTTTATCACTGATTTCCCTTTGTCGGCTGTGGCTGACTCTGATTGGATTACTCGTGCTCGGGGCATAAGTCGGCATTCTGTTTCTAAACGTTTCTCAGGCTTTAGTATTGGCCTTGGCGGGAAGCTCTCAGCACGTTTGTACGATAAAACCCTTGAGATGCAAAGTAAGCCTAGACCTTATCTTGCTATGGTGTGGGGAGCCTCTGGTTGGGATGGTGAGCAAGTTATATGGCGATTAGAATTTCAATTCAGACGCAATGTATTAAAAGAATTAAACACCCCCACCTGCGATCTATTGGAAGATCATCTTGCCGGGCTATGGAATTACGCCACCTGTCATTGGCTTCGCCTTGCCATTTCTAATGATACTGACACCAACCCGACCCGTTGGCCTACTGCTCACGTTTGGGAAATTCTGCGCACTGCTCCTTGGTCTGGTAATGCTGATTTTCCCCGTGTTGATGTTGAGAAAGGCCGCCTCCCCTCTAATAAGACCCTGTTTGAAAATGGCTTGAGCGGTTATACCTCGTTCATGGCTAGAGAAGGCTATGCCAAAGCTGATGATGGCATGAGGGCTTATTACCTAGCTGCCAAGGCATACCATGATGCCCGTGAACCTTTTACAGGTAAGGACTTTCAGGACTATGTACTTGAGAAGATCAAAGTTAAACAACGTCTTTTCAGCACTGCCGTTAATGTGCGCTCTAAGAAAACCGCCCTTGAGGAGTATCAAGAAACGCCTGAGTCCTACAGGAGAAAAAAGGATGGAGAATAAAACCCTCGACCTCTATGAAGCAGCGGACTTTCTCAAAATGCACTGGCAAACACTACGTGCTAAAGCCAAGTGCGGTGAAATCCCTGGAGCCAAGTTGGGCAAGCGTTGGGTATTTTTAACCGACGATCTTGCATCCCATTTACGATCACACTATTCTGTTCCTCGACCAAGGTCGCAAGCTCAACAGGTAGGAGATACTCTATGTTGTTCAAGCGATCAAATTCGCGTTTCTGGTGGTGCCGCTTTATCGCCCCAAACGGAAAGCGAATACAACAATCTACTAAAACGGTAGATAAACAGCAGGCTCAAGAGTTTGTTGATAACTTAAAGGTTCGGTACTGGCGCATCGTGCAATTAGGCGAGAGGCCAAGAAGAACTTGGAAGGAAGCAGCGGTCAGGTGGTTTAAGGAGACTACCCGCAAGTCTACGGTAACAGATAAGACTAATCTCAAGTGGCTGGATAAATACCTGGGGAAGCTTTATCTGGATGAAATTAACCGAGACCTGATAGACAAGATCAAATACGACAAAGTTAAAACAGGTGTACAACCCGCAACGGTGAATCGCTTGATTGAAATTGTCCGAGTGGTTTTGAATACTGCTGTGAAGGAATGGGAATGGATTGATCACGCTCCCGCTGTGAAGTTGTTAAGAATCCCAACTAGGCGCATACGCTGGCTGACACGGGATGAAGCGGCAAGGTTAATACATCACTTGCCTGAGCACTTACAGGTTATGGTGCGCTTCTCTTTATCAACGGGATTGAGGAAATCGAATGTGACCGGAATGGAATGGTCGCAGGTTGATTTAACTCGTCGAGTGGCTTGGGTGCATGGTGATCAATCAAAAACTGGACGCCCTATTGGGGTGCCGTTAAATCGAGAAGCTGTTGTTGTTCTTCGAGGCGAGATTGGGAAGCATCAGACGCGTTGTTTTTCTTACAAAGGAAGATCCGTGCATGAGGTGAATACCAAAGCTTGGAAGAAAGGTTTGGAAAAAGCGGGTATTGAGGATTTCCGCTGGCACGATTTACGACACACCTGGGCGAGTTGGCATGTTCAAAGTGGTACACCGATTCATGTGTTACAAGAATTAGGTGGTTGGTCAGAGATTAAAATGGTGCAGCGATACGCCCATTTATCCCCTGAACATTTGTCCTCTTATGCCGACAAAATTTGTGGTTTAGAAAACGTTGCTACGTTTTTTACTACAGGTGAAAAAGGCAACAAAAAGCAGCTAGTCCAATTATGAGCTAACTGCTTGATTTACTTAGGACTTGTTTGGCGCGCCTGGAGAGATTCGAACTCCCGACCAACTGGTTCGAAGCCAGTTACTCTATCCAGCTGAGCTACAGGCGCTGAATTCTGATTTTCTAAACTATGATTGTGATGTCTTATCACGGCTTCGTAAAGCCAGTTACTACTCTTTACCCATCGCCGAGCTACAGGCGCTGAATTCTGATTTTCTAAACTATGATTGTGATGTCTTATCACGGCTTCGTAAAGCCAGTTACTACTCTTTACCCATCGCTGAACTATAGCGCTGCTTTTTTGGATACAGCATTAAAAATGCGCCGCCATCATACCGAAAAAATATTTCACTCACTAGCAATGATTTTTTTATGAAACGCTTATTCCACTCTTCTTGCACAGTATTAACATGGTAAAAATGCCTGTTTTTTAGTATAATGATCGGCTTACTCTCGATTTTATAACAGTAACAATAAGGGCTAATATGGCTAATACACGAAAAAAGGCTGCATCAAAAAAAGCTGGATCAGAAGCTTCTGAAACAGATGCTGCTAGTTTAGAAAAACAAATGGCAAAATTTTTAGCTTCAGGCGGTGAAGTCCAACAGATTCCTAACGGTGTAAGCGGCCAGGTTCAGACGTCAGGCCCTCGACATATCACTCTTGGTAAACGTCACCAAACTGGTTAATTCCTTACCTGCAACTCTTATCTGAAAAACTCAATCAAATTTAGAACAAAAAAGAACATTTAAGTTTTAACATCCCGGTAGTGTAGCGTTACACTTCCGGGATTAGTTGCGCAACCGGAAAACTTTTGTGAGCTCACCCAGACTTCTTAAATATCAATCCATAAAGCATCTTCTGTTCAGCCGAAGTGAGCACTCACATAAGGGGAATAACGGGCATGTCCTGGTTATCGGTGGGGATCACGGTTTTGCTGGTGCTGCCTTAATGGCTGCCGAAGCGGCTGCAAGAGCTGGCGCTGGACTGGTTTCTGTCGCAACGCGTTCTGAGCATGTTGCGGCTTTTATCAGTCGATGCCCGGAATTAATGGTCAAAGCTGTTGATGATGCCGCTGCTCTTACTCCTCTATTAGATAAAGCCACCACTATCGTTATTGGCCCTGGGCTAGGGCAATCGGAGTGGTCTTTGAACTGCCTCTTAGCCACCTTAGAAAATACGGCTGATAAAACAACGCCGCTGGTTATTGATGCCGACGCTTTAAATTTGCTCAGTCAAAATAAAATGGATTTACCCGCGTCAGGTCAATTCATATTGACACCTCATCCTGGGGAATCCTCTAGATTACTAGCTTGTAGCTGCCAGGAAGTAAAAGCTGATCGTGAAAAATCCTGCCTGCTTTTGCAACAGAAATATGGGGGCATCTGTTTACTTAAAGGTGCAAAGACTCTTATTGCTTCTGAAGAAAAGGGGCGAATCATGCTTGAAGCCTGCTCTCACGGTAACCCGGGCATGGGCAGTGGCGGTATGGGCGATATATTGAGTGGTGTATTGGGGGGCTTACTTGCCCAACATTTTTCTTTGGCTGACAGCGCCAGGCTAGGCGTTTGCATTCATAGTTTAAGCGCTGATCTAGCGGCTGCCGACTCTGGTGAGCGTGGTCTGTTGGCAACAGATTTGCTGCCTTATATCCATAAGCTGGTGAATAATGGATAAAGAATGGGTAAATCGCTAATGAAACCTGTTTTTTTGGAAGATGAGACCGCAATGGAGGCATTTGGCGCCACGTTAGCGGATTTTATGGATACTGGAGGCCTTGTGACCTTAAGTGGCGACTTGGGTGCAGGCAAAACCACCTTAGTCCGAGGGTTTATGCATGCTATTGGACATAAAGGCGCTGTTAAAAGCCCTACTTATACCTTAGTCGAACCTTATGACATTAATGGTAGAAGCGTTATGCATTTTGATTTGTATCGCTTATCTACCCCTGAAGAATTGGAATATCTGGGCTTTCGAGACTATCTGGATGGATCGACCTTATGCTTGATTGAGTGGCCCGAAAAAGCCAAAGGTTTCCTGCCTGAACCTGATCTTGCGATAAGTATTGGTGTCGTAAAAAACGGCCGCCAAATTTGCTGGCAAAGTTTTTCCGAGAAAGGCGCTTTAGTCGATCAGCACTTATCCGCGAACCTCCCTTCTTAAAACTAGAAAAATACTAGATTATCGCTCTAAATGCATGTAATCTCTGCATTTATTGCAGTTTAAATTTTAAATTTTAATGCAAAGCTTATGCACAGACATCGCCATTCTTTTATAGCTTTACTCTTTTGCTGCTTGAGCACTCTTTCTAGTGCCCTATTCAGCACGATGGTTCAAGCGGCTATTGTGGAAAATGTTCGCACTTACCGGGCGCCAGATTATACCCGCCTGGTTTTTGATCTCAGTGAACAGGTGGAACATCAAATTTTTAGTCTTGAAAACCCAAATCGCCTGGTTATCGACCTTAGTGATGCCACCCTGTTTGCCAATTTCTCAGACTTAAATCTCAGTGGAACACCCATCTCCAATATTCGTTCTGCTGCCCGCAATGATAACGACACCCGTGTTGTGCTGGATTTGAATGCTGCGGTACAAGCTCGTTCTTTCTTGTTGGAAGCAAATGACCAATATGGCAATCGCCTGGTTGTTGATCTTTATGACAACGGATCGTCGAGCAATGATAGGGGAGAGAGAGAACCTGTCATTACGGCATCGGCAGATGATATTGCCAATAATAAGCGTGACATCGTGGTCGCAATTTCAGCCGGGCATGGCGGCGATGACCCTGGCGCAATTGGCGTTGACCGTATTCAGGAAAAAAGAGTGGTGCTGGCAATCGCTCGCCAGATAGAAAGCATTCTCAATCAAATGCCTGGCTATAGACCTGTGATGGTACGTGATGGCGATTATTATGTTGGCCTGCGTGGCAGAACAAATATTGCCCACCAAAACAATGCCGACTTCTTTATCGCGATACACGCAGATGCTTTTACCAGTTCAAGTGCGCGCGGTGCAACTGTCTATGCCCTGTCGCGAAGAGGGGCCACCAGCGAACAAGCGCGCCGCATGGCTGAAAAAGAAAACGGTGCAGATCTAATTGGTGGTGTGGGTTCGGTCAGCCTGGCTGACAAAGATGAAGTATTGGTGTCGGTGCTGCTTGATCTATCCATGACCGCCAGTATTGCATCAAGCCTGGAAGCCGGAGACAAAATTATTTCTGCATTAGGCAATGTCACCCGCATGCGCCGTACCAGTGTCGAACAGGCCGCCTTTGTCGTATTAAAACAGGCGGATATTCCTTCCCTGTTAATTGAGGCGGGTTACATTACTAACCCTACTGATGCTCGCAACCTGAATTCGCCTTCTTATCAACAGCAGTTTGCTTCGGCAGTTGTCAGTGGAATTACTGCCTATTTTTATACAACACCACCAAGAGGTACGTTGATTGCCTGGCATAAGAATAATGGTGGTGGGCCAAGCGCCTATATCGTGACCCGTGGCGATAACCTGTCCGAAATTGCAGAACGCTTTAATGTGTCATTGGCCGCCCTACAAGCTGCAAATAACATCAGTGATTCCGTTATCCAGCTGGGTCAGGAATTAATCATTCCTAATGCTTTGATGCCTGTATTGGCGTCCGTTTCTTTTCGAGAACATGTAGTTAGTTCCGGTGAGTCACTTTCTCAGATCGCCGAAGATTATGCCGTCCCCTTGCAGAGAATTCGCGCAACAAACCAGCTAAATAGTGATACTATTTGGATTGGTCAAATTTTGAGAATACCTTCCTCTTAAAAATTCTCTAGTTCAATCTACTATGGCAAGAATACATCTCCTTAGTCAGCGGCTGACTAACCAAATTGCTGCCGGTGAGGTCGTTGAGCGACCCGCTTCAGTCGTTAAAGAGCTGCTGGAAAATAGCCTGGATGCCGGATCAGATCGTATCGATATCGAGCTGGAACAAGGCGGCACTAAGCTTATCCGTATTCGTGATAACGGCCAGGGTATTGATAAAGAAGATTTACCCTTAGCCCTGAGTCGCCATGCCACCAGTAAGATTGCCGAACTTGAAGACCTTGAACGCGTAGCCAGTTTAGGTTTTCGTGGTGAAGCGCTGGCAAGTATCGCATCAGTGTCACGCCTGACCTTAATATCCCGCACACCTGTAGCCGCAGAAGCCTGGAAAGTTGAAACCGAAGGCATTGATATGGACAGCAAACTTTCACCTGCTGCTCACCCTGTTGGTACCAATGTTGAAGTGCGTGATTTATTTTTTAATACGCCTGCACGGCGCAAGTTTTTACGCACTGAGAAAACTGAATACAAACGTATTGACGACATTGTAAAACAGCTCGCCTTGAGCCACTTCAATACAACTTTCAACCTGCAACATAATCAGCGCCAGATTCATAAATTCGAAAAAGCCAGCACCTTACAAGAACAACAGCGCCGAGTATCACAGATTTGTGGCCCAACATTTATTGAAAACTCTGTCAGCATTGATATCGAACAAAATGGCATGAAACTTTGGGGCTGGGTTTCCCTACCAACTTTTTCTCGCTCCCAGGCCGACATGCAATATTTTTATGTGAATGGCAGAACTATTCGTGACAGAGTTGTGACGCATGCGGTGAAACAGGCTTACCGTGACGTGTTATTTCATGGTCGACACCCCGCCTTTGTTTTATTCCTGGAGTTAGATCCAGCCGACGTTGATGTCAATGTGCACCCAACCAAACATGAGGTTCGCTTCCGTGAAAGTCGTGATGTGCATAACTTTTTATTTTCTGTATTACATAAAGCTTTGGCTTCAGTACGACCGGAAGATCATTTCCAAGATATTTACTCTGACGCTTCCTCTAAAAATTATTCGGCACAAACTATTGAAGCTAACAGCACACAATCAGCCATTAATTTTTCAAGCTATGGCAGCGGAGATCGTGGTAAAACCTTTATCAATCAAGTAGAAAATCAACTGGCTAATTATGACACTTTACGCAGTATTTCTGAGCTGCCTAAACTGCCAGAAAATGCAGAAGATATCCCCCCGCTTGGTTTTGCCATCGCACAGTTACATGGCATTTATATCCTGGCACAAAACGCTTTAGGTCTGGTGATTGTCGATATGCATGCAGCGCATGAACGAATTACCTATGAACATATGAAAACTGCCAGCAACAACGAGGGCATTAAAGTGCAGCCTTTGTTAGTGCCAATTTCAATTGCTATCAGTGAGAAAGAAGCCGACCTGGCAGAAGAGCATAATAGTTACTTGCAAAGTCTTGGTATGGAAATCGAACGCCTGAGCCCGGAATCCATTAGCCTTAGACAAGTGCCGACTATTCTTGTGAATGCAAATGTTGAACAACTGTTGCGAGATGTGCTTTCTGATATTTCAGATCACGGCACAAGTGATCGATTAGAAGCCCATCGTGATGAAATTCTTTCCACCATGGCCTGCCATGGCTCAGTGCGCGCCAACCGACTGTTAACTATTCCTGAGATGAATGCTTTACTGCGTGATATGGAACATACCGAAAGAAGCGGGCAGTGTAATCATGGGCGGCCAACCTGGGTGCAGCAAAATTTATCTGAGCTGGATAAATTATTTTTGCGCGGTCAGTAAGGTTTTATTGCAAGGGAATAGACGCGTGATGAAAAGAAAGATAAAAGAAAATTTAGATCGTCAGTAAAAAATTTAAATAGTGCAGCACAGGAATGTCTTCGCCCCAATATCGGGACAGAAGAATTTGCTGATCTTCAACGTTGCCGCTGGTAAAAAAACTAATTCTGCTTTTCTCTTTTGAATCAGAATTTAAATCATCTGCTCGTAATCGTCGCTTTAATTCTTTGGCAACAGCCATACCTGTATCAACAACAACAACTTCAGGCCCGACTATTTCAGAGATGATGTCAGCTATCAGCGCATAATGTGTACAGCCAAGCACCAGAGTATCACCACCCCTCTCCAAAAATGCTTCGGTGTATTCCGTCACTAACTTAACAATCTCGCCTTGATCTAACTCTAATTTTTCAATTTCATCTACCAGACCTGGGCAAGCCTTGGTAATAATTTCCACTCTATCTCTATAGAGACTTTGCAAATCCATAAACTTTTCACTATCCAGAGTTCCCTCTGTTGCCAGCACGCCTATAACGCCCGTCCGAGTTAAATCTGCCGCTGGCTTTATAGCAGGCTCCATTCCGATAATTGGAATATCAAATTCTTCTCTTAAGGCTTTTACTGCAGCAGCAGTTGCCGTGTTACAGGCCAACACCACGGCTTTAACATGTTGTAAATTTAAAAAACCCATATTTTCAAAACAGCGGTTTTTAATGACTCTTTCGCTTCTTGGTCCATAGGGTGCAAAATAGGAATCTGCTAGATAGATCAACTCCTCATTCGGCATAAGTTCTTGAATTTTTTTCAGCACTGATAAGCCTCCGGCACCGGAGTCAATCACACCTATGGGGAAATCTGAGGGCATGCTTCTTAAGATTTAATGTTGTTGAAGTTTCAAAAGGAAATAATTGTAACGTATTTCTTGCTATAGTTAGCGTAGATTTACATCAAAACTAACAGCCTAGTTATACAATATAGTTATACCATTGAAAAATAACCGTCCTCCTGTATTTTGCCTGATGGGCCCTACTGCCTCTGGTAAAACCAGTATTGCTGTTGAACTTGTTCAACAAGCGCCATTTGAAATCATCAGTGTTGATTCAGCACAAGTTTATCGTGGCCTGAATATTGGGTCTGGCAAACCCTCCGCTGATGTTTTAGCCAAGGCACCCCACCGTTTAATTGATATCCGTGATCCAGGCGACGCTTATTCGGCAGCAGATTTTCGACATGATGTTCTCAATGAAATTGCCGATATTCAGAGCAATGGCAATACCCCCTTGTTAGTCGGCGGCACCATGCTTTATTTTAAAGCACTGCGTGATGGCTTGGCCGCTATGCCAGCCGCCAACGAGAAAGTCCGTCATAAAATCCTTGATCTGGCCAACAAGGAAGGTTGGCAAGCCGTTCATAATCGCCTGGCGGAAGTGGACCCAGAATCAGCGGCCCGGATTCACCCCAATGATCCGCAGCGTTTACAACGCGCGCTAGAAGTCTATGAACTCACCGGAAAATCCATGACTACCCTGCATAAAGAAGGTAACTCAAAGCAAGATTTACCCTTTGATTTGCATTTCATAGCGACCTTCCCCAGCCAAAGAGCCGAGCTTCATAAGAAAATTTCTATGCGTTTTAAGCAGATGCTTGAACAAGGCTTTGTTAAAGAGGTTAAAGAGCTTTATGACCGCGGCGATCTAAACCCTTCTTTACCCGCTATTCGTGCTGTCGGTTACCGACAGATTTGGGACTTTCTTGAAGGCACTTATAATCACGATGTCATGCAGGAAAAAGCCCTCGCGGCAACACGCCAACTTGCAAAAAGACAACTCACTTGGCTGAGATCATGGCCAGATTTACAAATACTGGACAACGAAATGTCAAAAAATGTGGAACATTGCTTGAAAATAATGGTCTCAACCCCCAAGTAGCTGGTAGCCACCATAGACAAAGCTCTATAATAGAGGCTGGAATAAAGACTGAGCGGATAAAAACTACCGGTCTTAAGAAATTTAATACTTACTTTAACTACTCGAGGAAACGATTATGTCTAAAGGGCAATCTTTACAAGATCCCTTCTTAAATACACTGCGCAAGGAAAAAGTGCCAGTTGCGATTTACTTAATTAGCGGTATCAAATTACAGGGACAGATCGAATCATTTGACCAATTTGTCATTGTGTTAAAAAACACTGTCAATCAGATGGTCTATAAACATGCCATTTCAACAGTCGTTCCAAATCAGTCTATTCGCATTCCAATGCAAGAGGGMGCCGAGTCCGACTCTCCTGAGCCTGGCAACGGTATTTAGTGTTTTTTGAACGTCCAAAAAGCGGTGAACTTGCCATACTGGTTCACATAGATATGCACTCTGAAGCAGAAAGCGATCCTCGTGAGTTCGAAGAACTTGCGATATCTGCTGGCACCTGCCCTATAGAATTAATCACGGGTTCACGCCGGCAGGTATCACCACGTTTTTTTATTGGCAGTGGTAAATTAGAAGAAATTCAACAAGCCGTGCTCTTGCACCAGGCTGACGTGGTTTTATTCAATCACAGCCTGAGTTCCAGTCAGGAACGCAATTTGGAAGCAGAGCTGCAATGCCGAGTACTTGATCGCACCGATCTAATCCTGGATATTTTTGCCCAGCGCGCCCAATCCTATGAAGGTAAGCTACAGGTTGAACTGGCTCAACTTAAACATTCAACGACCCGACTGGTCAAAGGCTGGAGTCACCTTGACCGACAAAAAGGCGGCATCGGTTTACGTGGAGCCGGTGAAACTCAGTTAGAAATTGACCAACGCTTGATTGCTGTGCGCATTAAATCAATCAACCAAAGCCTGAAAAAGGTACGAACTCAACGCCAGCAAGGGCGTAAAGCACGTAAGAAAGCTGAAGTGCCTACCATTTCTCTTGTGGGTTACACCAATGCCGGTAAATCCTCCTTATTTAACGCCCTGACTCACGCCAACATCTATGCCTCGGATCAATTGTTTGCGACGCTGGATTCAACTTTACGGAAAATACAATTGCCCGATTTTGGTGACGCTATTTTGGCTGATACTGTTGGGTTTATTCGTGACCTCCCTCACCAGTTAGTCGACGCCTTTCGTGCCACTCTGGAAGAAACGACAGAAGCGAGTCTGTTACTTCATGTCATTGACTGCCACAGTGAACAGCGGTTTATTTTGCAAAAAGAAGTCAACAAGGTATTAAAAGAAATTGGTGCAGAAAAAATACCCACCCTCATGGTCTATAACAAGGCTGATCTATTAGATGCCGATTCTTCTGAGAAATCACCTGGAGAGCTACCTGAAATAGAACGCGACGACAATGGTTTGCCCTGTCGCGTCTGGGTATCCGCTTTGACAGGTGCCGGCATAGAAAATCTGTTGCAGGCTATCAGTGAGTTATTGGGTGAAGATTTTATAGAACCTGAATTACAACTTAATCATCTGCAAGGACGGCTGCGAGCCAAGCTTTATCGTCAAGGTGCCGTGAAAAATGAAAGCCTTGACGAACAAGGCGTCTCTCACCTCTCATTGCGCTTGCCTAAACAAGATTTTATACGCTTGCTTAAAGAAGAAGGTCTTGATGCTCAAGTCTATTTGCCATAAGCCGTAAGTAGCATTGCTAATTAAGACATCATCATGAGAGAAGCCTTTTTGGTGCCGCTTAAATTAAGCCGCATATTTTACTGCAACAGAAAGCGGAATTTGTGTAAAAACCCTAGAATATTCGATAGAATCTTACTTCTGATGGTCTAACACCATCTAAAAACTTTGGAGAATCTAATGGCCTGGAATGAACCCGACAATAACGACGGGAAAAAGAATGAAAGTAACGACCCTTGGGGTAGCAAGCGACCCAGTGGTGGTGGAGGCGGTAACAATCAAGGTCCTCCCGACCTGGATGAAGTCATAACCTCATTGATAAAAAAGTTTTCCGGTATTTTTGGTGGAAATAATAATGGCTCTGGCAACCGTGGCACAGGCACAGGCGGTGGAAATTCAATCTCCGGTGGTTTGATGCTTGGCATTACCACTATCGTAGCAATTATCTGGGCTGGGTCAGGCTTCTATACTGTGGATGAACAGGAGCGTGGCGTAGTCCTGCGTTTTGGTAAAGCCCTGGAAGGCGTTGTTATGCCAGGCCTGCATTGGAACCCGCAATTGGTTGATACAGTGACCAAGATTAATGTCACGCGAGTGTACGATGAGTCTTTTACTAACTCCATGTTAACTGAAGACGACAATATCGTCGATGTATCCATGACTGTGCAATATCAGGTGACGGACGCTCGAGCTTATTATCTTAATGTCCGAGACCCTGAAACCAGTTTACGACTAGCAGCAGAATCAGCCATCCGCCACGAAATTGGTAGCTCTGAAATGGAAACCGCCACCACATCTGGTCGTCAACAAATTTCTCTAGATGTCATGGCTCGCCTGCAACGTTATATGGATTTATATCAAACCGGCATCATTGTTAGTGAAGTCAATATTGCTGAAGTGCAGCAGCCTGCTCCAGTACGCGCGGCCTATGATGATGTTATTAAAGCCGGCGTTGATCGCGAAGCTTATCAGAATGAAGCTAATGCCTATGCTAACCAGGTGATTCCTGAAGCGCGCGGTTTTGCCCGCAGAGTCCTCGAAGAAGCTGGCGGTTATCGAGATCAAGTCGTTGCTCAAGCGGAAGGTGAAGCTCAACGTTTTTCACTCTTGCTGGTGGAATACCAACGTGCACCAGAAGTCACGCGTGAACGTCTTTACCTGGAGACTATGCAAGAAGTGCTGAGTAACAGCTCGAAAGTACTTTTCAATGTTGAAGGTGGCAACAATATGATGGTTCTGCCTCTGGATCAGATCTTACAACGCAGTGGCAATGTCAGCATGGAGTCCATGAGCACACAGGACATCCGTAATCTATCAAACCAGGTGATTCAAGACTTAAATAGACAAACAACCACAAGGGCGGGACGATAATGAAAACTTCAAGTGCCGTAACTCTCGGCTTATTAGCTGTTGTCCTTATAGCTGCATACAACTTTTTGTTTGTTGTGCGCGAAATCGACCGTGCTGTACTGCTGACTTTTGGTGAAGTCACCAATCCAGATGTTGCACCAGGGCTGCATTTTAAAGTGCCGGGTGTACATACTGTTCGTATATTTGATGGCCGCATTCAAACCCTCGATGCACCGACTCAAAGCTACTTGACCGCGGAACGTGAATTTCTGGAAGTTGATTCTTATGCCAAATGGCGCATAGCAGATGTTTCTTCTTACTACACACGCACATCCGGTGATGCCAACATTGCTAACAATCTGTTAGCACAACGAATCAATACCGGCTTACGCAACCAGTTTGCCAGCCGAACGGTTTATGAAGTAGTTTCCGGTGAACGTGATCAATTGATGACCGATTTAACCCAAACCCTTAACGCTATTGTTCTGGAAGAGTTAGGCATTGAAATTGTTGATATCCGCGTCAAACAAATTGACTTACCCGATGACGTGCAGGCTTCTGTCTACAACCGTATGAATACGGAACGTCAGCAGGAAGCCTCTGAAGCCCGTTCTACCGGTCGTGAATTGTCTGAAATTATTCGCGCTGAAGCCGATCGTACTGCAACTGTGATTGAAGCCGAAGCCTATCGAGACTCCGAAATTATTCGCGGTGATGGTGATGCGCAATCTGCAGCAATCTATGCAACGGCCTTCAATGTTGATCCGGAATTTTATGAATTTACTCGTAGTTTGAATGCCTATCGGGAAACGTTTAGTAATAGTGGAGACTTGCTCTTGCTTAGCCCTGACAGCGACTTCTTCAAATACCTTAACAATAGCACTGCAAATAGCACGGCAGAGTAAGTAGCAATAATGACAAAAACCAATCGCTGGTTATTGCCTGATGGTGTGGATGAAATCCTACCACCACAGGCAAATAATCTGGAAACGCTGCGCCGCGATATTCTGAATTTATACCGTAGCTGGGGTTACGAACTTGTCATCACCCCCTTAATTGAGTTTCTAGATTCCCTTAGCATCGTTCCCGGCGAAGACCTGCAACTTGAAACCTTCAAAGTAGTCGATCAACTAAGCGGTCGCACCATGGGTATTCGTGCAGATATCACTTCCCAGGTGGCCCGTATAGATGCTCACGTTATGAAAAAAAATGCGCCTAATCGACTGTGCTATGCCGACAGTGTTTTGCGCACCAAGCCTTCCGTAATGCTAGGCTCAAGAAGCCCTTATCGAATTGGCGCTGAACTGTATGGACATAGTGGCATCGACAGTGATCTGGAAATCATCTCTTTGATGCTGGAAACGCTAAAACTAGCTGAGGTTGGGCAAGTTCAATTGGCCTTGGGGCATGTCGGTATCTACCGTTCCCTGATTGCACATGCTGATCTTGATACCGAACTTGAGCGAAAACTGTTTGCCGCTTTGCAAAGCAAATCAGAAAAAGACATCGATGATTTGCTGGTTAATTTAAAAACCAATGGTGGATTGTTGGAGATGCTAAAAGTGCTACCTAAGCTCAGTGGTGATGAAACGATATTGGATACCGCAGAACAGGTACTCAGCAAAGCTCCGGACTCAGTAAGAGAAGATATTGCTCAACTGCGCCGACTAAGCCAGGCATTAAAAGTCCGTTACCCTGAACAATCACTGTACTTTGATTTAAGCGAATTACGTGGCTATGAATATCACACCGGCGTTGTTTTTGCCGCCTATACAACGGGTTTCGGCACCTCTATTGCTAAAGGTGGTCGCTACGATGACATTGGTAAAGACTTTGGGCGAGCGAGAGCCGCTACCGGCTTTGATAGTGATTTGAAAAATTTACTTGCCCTAAGCAAACGTGAATTTTCTGTCACAGAAAAAATAATGGCCCCTGCAAATGATGATAATGAGCTGCAAGCATTTATAGAGACTCTACGTGCTCAAGGAAAACAAGTATTAACAGCACTCTCTACTGAAGATAATTCTGGAGACAGCGCTTCTGCTCAAGAATTGGGCTGCACACAGGAAATCGTTCAGCTTGATGGGAAGTGGACACTAAATCCTCTATAAGTAACAAAAAATAATCTATTTAATATTAATTTCAGTTTTAACAGAAAGGCATAGTCATGGGTAATAGTGTAGTCATTCTTGGCACTCAATGGGGTGATGAAGGTAAAGGCAAAATCGTTGATTTATTGACGGAAAAAGCCTCGACAGTTGTCCGATTCCAAGGCGGCCATAATGCCGGACATACCCTGGTTATTAATGGCGAAAAAACTGTCTTGCACCTGCTACCATCTGGCATCTTACGGGACAATGTCCGCTGCATAATTGGCAATGGCGTCGTGCTGTCACCAGAAGCCTTACTAAAAGAAATTGAAGAGCTGGAAAGCAAGGGCGTTTCAGTTACCGATAAACTTGATATCAGTTCGGCCTGCCCGTTGATACTGCCTTACCATATTGCGCTGGATCAGGCGCGGGAACTTAAAAAAGGCAATGCAAAAATCGGCACTACCGGCCGTGGCATTGGCCCCGCTTATGAAGACAAGGTGGCACGTCGTGGCATCCGTTTAGGTGAATTATTAAATGCTGAGCATTTCGCCGGTAGACTGGAAGAAGTACTGGAATATCATAATTTCATGCTGCAATCGTATTATGGCGTAGAGCCAATTGCTTATCAGCAAACCCTGGAAGAAAGCCTGACTATGGCTGAGCGTATTAGACCGATGGTCAGTGACACCATTGATGTTTTGCATAATGCTCGCAAAGCCGGTGAAAATATTTTGTTTGAAGGCGCACAAGGATCCTTATTAGATATCGACCATGGTACCTACCCTTTTGTAACCTCTTCAAATACGACGGCTGGCGCAACTGCGACTGGCAGTGGTTATGGCCCACTATATTTAGACTATGTCCTCGGCATTACTAAAGCCTACACCACACGAGTTGGTGCCGGCCCCTTCCCTACTGAACTATTTGATGAAGTTGGGGAGCAATTATTTACTGTAGGCAAAGAGAAAGGTGCCACTACTGGTCGTAATCGTCGTTGTGGCTGGTTTGATGCCGCCGCTTTAAAAATGGCTATCCGAATCAATTCAGTCTCTGGTATTTGTCTGACTAAACTCGATGTACTGGATGGACTGGAAACCGTAAAAGTATGCACGGGTTACAAAGGCGTTAATGGTTCTTCAATGGCCTGCCTCACTAACTTCGATCAATACGATAATTTGGTGCCTGTCTATGAGGAATTGCCAGGTTGGTCTGAATCTACTTTTGGCGTGAAATCCCTGGATGACTTGCCTGAAAATGCGCGCGCTTATATTCGCTTCATTGAAGAAAAAATTGAAGCGCCAGTGGATATTATTTCAACTGGCCCCGACCGTGAAGAAACAATAATCTTAAAGCATCCTTTTGCCTGAGAATCCGGCTAACTATTTATTGCCGATAATTTTTCAAGCAGATTTTCAACATAGCCCTGCTTAGTCGCTCTTTTTGTCATCCAGCTCTTTGTAATCTGGGTCAGGGTATTGGTATAGTGATTTTCAAGCCCGCTTGATTGGAACACACTCATGAAAAACATCCTGGCGATCATCTTCTTATTGTCATCACCCTGGGTATTAGCAGACCAGAACAATCTACGTCTAGCTGAATTATTTGAGCAATTAAAAGCTGCTGAAGATGCAATGGATGCCGGGATGATAGAGGTCAGAATCTGGGATATCTGGGGAGAACACCCTGATCCGGACATCGATGAATTAATGTTCATTGCCATGGATGAATTAAGTGGCGATCAATATGGCCTAGCGCTGCAATCATTCACTGAAATTATTGAGCGAGCCCCCAATTTTTCTGAAGCCTGGAATATGCGAGCCACTACCCACTTTCTATTGGGCAATTACCCCGAATCTGAAGCCGACATTATGCAAACCCTGGAGCTGGAACCCAATCATTTTGGGGCATTAAGTGGTTTAGGCCAAGTCTATGTAGCAATGGAAAAATATTACGATGCCAGGTCTGCCTTACGCAGAGCGCTGCAAGTTAACCCGACTATGCCAGGTGTAATTGCCAACCTTGAAGCCTTGCAACGCTATTTTAATGCGACAGCAATCTAATACAGAAGCTTAATCAGGTTTTTGCTCTACCTTGCTATTACGTCGACAACATCTGCATAACGAACAATGGCAGGGGCATGCTTTCCACCATACTCACCCAGGTATTCACCATAAGTAAAATAAGATTTTCTTATCAGGCCTATCATGTTTATGGATTTAACTTGAAACAAGACACATGATATAAATTTGCGCATGGTTTTATTCGGCTAAAGCTAAACTCAATATAGAACCATATCGAAATTTTTCCGGCGCAGAGAAAAGGCTGGATGAAATATGTTTATACATATTCAACATAATGTTTTTTTACTTCGGAACAAGCACCCGAAACAAACTATTTAGAACAAACGATAAAAGGAAATCAATATGAATCGCTCACAATTTGATGAATATATTCGTCGCTTCAATGAAGAAGACCCGACGGCATTTGATGATTACATAGCAACAGACATGAAAATGCTTAATGGCGCTCTAGAATTCTCCGGTGTAGCAGGCATGCGTGACCACTATGAAAATAAAATTTGGCCCTACTTTGTTGAAAAACTATATATCTCTGCTTTTATTGGCAATGATGAAAATGTT
This sequence comes from SAR86 cluster bacterium, assembly GCA_002746215.1. Lineage (GTDB taxonomy): Bacteria > Pseudomonadota > Gammaproteobacteria > Pseudomonadales > Pseudohongiellaceae > UBA5109. The sequence goes on along the minus strand of NVWI01000010.1, from coordinate 70,540 downwards.
TGCGTAAAAATGTGGACAAACTTCACTGCCAAGATGGATGCGGATAGCCTTTTTGGTGCAGTAAAAAAAGGTGAGCAGTTCGATTTTCGCGGCTTAATCTTGTATGACTTAAATGCAGCAGGGAAATTCAGCACCATCACTGTCGCCTATAACAGCTTTAAAAATACTAAAATCTCCGGTGAAGAAATTGAAATGGGCATTCCACATTGAGATAAATGACTTAGAACAAATACAGATTTGGCTTAATTACAAAATTTCCCCTTGCCTCGTGTGAGCGTCATGAGTTTTATGCATGTTTGGCATGAACTTGATTGGGCCGATGATCCGGCAGATATGCCGTCACGGATTTTGGAAGAAGAGTAATTCTGTATTCTTAAGTATTTAAGGGCTAGTTTATTCTGCCCCTTGTTTGATTTTTATAGTTAGATTTTAATTCAGATCTTCGGTCTGCAAAGACGGCGCATGCCATTGTCTGTTTCTGACATGCATTCTGGTCTGAATACGCCAACCATCTGGCGTTTTGACAAAGGTATCTTCATAACCACCATGCCTGTCAACGCTGCCTGGGCCGCGCATACCAAGTTGCACTAAATAGGTTCTGCTACTGGCTCCTTCTGCCGATGGCGTGATGACTGGATTCAACATCAGATGACTCCAGCCGGTCCAGGGCATAATTTTACATCCGTCTGGCCCGCCACCTATCAGCTCTGCCAAAGCTTCATGGCCCCGCGCCAGAACTCTGCCTCCTGCAGCAAAATCGGCATCAGAATTATTGCTTATAAAAACACCGTCTTCAGTAAAAAGGTTGGCATAGTCATAACCATTATTACTGCAGGTATCAATGCCGTAGGCATAACTATTAATCAACTGGAGAATTTCCAGCCTGTCTTCAGTGGTCAGTGCGTGTTCTTGTGCCAGGGCTGAATTACTAATCAGGTCATAACGCCCCAACAAAAAAGCACTTACCACCATGACTGTTAATAAGCTGGCTGTTTTTAACGATTTCATGAGTGGACTCCTTACAAAAGTATATAAAGCTAAAAGACTCTATAAATTATTATTACAGAACAATCGTTTTTTAAATTCAGTTTAAACGTGCAGACCTAGCCTAGCCGCCCAATAATTGCCCGTAGCCAGGCACCTTAGCATTCATGCCCAGCAATTTAGCGCCTTCATAAAGAGCATGTGGTGTACTCGAAACAGCGGGAAGATCAGTTCTACCTTCCACCGGTTCAAGAATATTCAGTGTGATAAGCCCACCACAACTGATCAGGATGGCATCAGCTGTCGTTGATTGTGCGGCAACATCTGTGCAGAAATTAATAAGCTGAGAATCAGTCACAGAGGCAATATCATCCACTGCTTCAATACCTAATCCTTGTATATTTGACACATTGAAATCGTGCTGCTCAAGGAAACGTACCAGACGACTATTAACTTCGTCATTATACGCCGTGGCACAAACAACATTGCGCGCCCCGACTTCCTGCAAACCGTGAATAATACTGTTACTCATGGTGGACGCCGGCAGGCCTGTGGCATCTTTAACCATTTCTACAATTTGCTCATTGAATTCACGCCCCTGGTAAAAAGTCAGGGAGGTTCCCATAACCATGATTGCTTCGGCACCCCGATTCGCCAGATTTATAGCTTTTTGTGGAATATCTCCAATAACAGAGTCATAACCTTCTGGTGTCATGGTTTTTAGGTCAACGTTATCCATAATAAATTCAATTTGATCGCCATAAAGTGACAAGCCCTCTTCGGGCGCTCCACGATCAATGACCGGAAAAATTAGGCCAAGACGGCGTTTTTCCTGAGCCATGCTTTTCTGAATAATGAGTGGGGCAATCGCGGTTGCTGCGAGAAGTTTATTGAGAGAACGTCTACTTATTGTCATTTTTATTCCTTCCTCTACGAAGATGCTCTGTAGACTATACCAGCAGATTATAAAAGTCATTCTTGCCGGGAGTATAAAAAACCTTTTTCGCCAGTCTTAATTGATTAGCGGTTGCATTATGAAATACCTCAGGCTTTAATCGGCGCTGATGAAATTATGGATATGAAGTACTATGGATTCCACTCAAGAAGAAACACGTAAATTACGCCGAATAGTCTTTGCCACCTCCGCTGGCACCGTTTTTGAAGCCTATGATTTTATCCTGTTCGGATCACTAGCTCCTATTATTTCTGTTCAGTTTTTCTCCGGAGTTAATCCAACAGCGGCCTTTATTTTCACACTGATGACTTTCGCAGCTGGTTTTGTAGTTAGGCCGCTTGGGGCGCTGGTGTTCGGTAGCATGGGAGACAGAACAGGGCGCAAGAAGGCTTTTCTGATTACGATTGCCATGATGGGAGGTGCAACTTTTGCAATAGGCCTTCTGCCCACCTATGCAACAATAGGTATCTGGGCGCCGATTTTACTGATTGCTCTCAGAATGATACAGGGCCTTGCCTTCGGCGGAGAGTATGGGGGTGCAGTTGTCTATACGGCTGAGCATGCCCCGGACAATAAACGCGGGCTGTTTGTTGGCTTTATACAAACAGCCGCCGGTTTTGCCCTGTTTGCTTCCTTTTTAATTATTTTTCTTACCCGTTCTGCTTTGGGTGATGAGTCTTTTGAAGCCTGGGGCTGGAGAATTCCCTTTCTGCTGTCTATTTTCTTGCTGGCAATTTCATTATGGATCAGGATGAGCCTGGAAGAATCCCCTATGTTTCAGAAAATGCTGGCTGAAGGAAAAGCGGCAAAGCGGCCTTTGCGTGAAGCGTTTGGCCAATGGAAACACCTTAAGTTGGTCATTTTGGTCTTGCTGGGTTTGATGATGTTGCAGGGCATCGTGTTTTATACGGCGCACTTTTATTCGCAGTTCTTCATCACTCAAATTCTGAAGCTTCCTACCGGCACGATGACAATTGTCATGCTGGTCGTTACCGGCATCAGTGTGCCTTTTTATCTGTTCTTCAGCTGGCTGTCGGATCGTGTAGGCAGAAAACCAATTATCCTGGCTGGGGGAATACTCGCCGTTGTATCCGGGTTTCCACTATTCAATGCCATGACCGCTGTGGTCAACCCAGCGTTGGCGGAAGCTCAGCAATCTTCACCGATTGTTATCATGGCAGACCCCGCAGAATGCTCAGTGCAGCTTGACCCGGTTGGGCAAGCTGATTTTATTTCTTCCTGTGACATTGCCAAAAGCACCTTCGCAACACTTGGCGTCAGTTACTCTAATCAAGAGGCGCAGGCCAACGCGCTCACTATAATTTCAATTGGAGAGAGCACGGTAGAAAGCGTTGACGGGGCTAATTTATCTGCTGATGAACTTGAGATTGCTAAAGCTCAATTTCAAACGCGCCTGAATGAAGCCTTGAGAAATGCTGGTTACCCGGAAGGCGTGAATGTAGATGAAGTTAATCTGGTTCTCCTGGGCCTGCTGATTTTTCCTTTGATTATTGCTTCTACCATGACGTACGCCCCCTGCTCAGCAATGGCCGTTGAATTATTCCCAACCCGTATTCGTTATACCGGGTTATCGCTGCCTTACCACATTGGTTCAGGCTGGTTTGGTGGTTTTTTACCTGCCATCGCTTTTGCCATGGTGGCTGCAAATGGCAGTATTTATTTTGGCCTTTGGTATCCTACGATCATGGCTGCTATCAGTGTTCTGGTACTGGCTTTTCTGCTTCCAGAAACCAAAGGGCGTAATTTAAACGACATATAAAATTAACCGGAGAAAGAGTATGAGTGATCAAGATTATGAAAAAGGCATGAAGGTACGCAAGGATATGTGGGGGCCTGCTGGTGAGGAACGTGTTGCACAAGCCAGTTCATTTAACCGGCCTTTTGAAGACCTGGTAACCGAATATTGTTTTGGCGCCGTATGGGATAGAGAAGGCCTCGACCGTAAAACCAGAAGCATGATTACACTGGCAGCCCTCACTGTACTCAGTAAACCTAATCAGGTTAAGGTACATGTCATGGGAGCGTTGGCTAATGGCGTTTCAGTCGATGAAATTAAAGAAGTCATCATGCACAGTGCGATTTATGGTGGTATTCCAGCGGGAGTCGAAGCGATAACCGCAGCACTTGAAGTGCTGGATTCACAGAATTTGATAGATAAATAAATGTGCGGTACTAGATAGTTAGTTTTACTTACATTTTGAACCCTGAAATATTTTTTGAATAAATTTAGACATAAAGAGAAGAACAATGAGTGATAAACCTGTAGTTGGATTTGTAGGAATTGGAAACATGGGCTGGCCGATGGCGGCTAACGTATTAAAAGCAGGCTTTGCATTGAAGGTGTTTGATACAAGCCCGGAGCAAGTCGGAAAATTTGTGGCTGAACATGAAGGCGCTGTAGGTGCAAAATCAATGTCAGATATAGCCGCCTGTGAACTTGTCGTTACAATGCTACCAACTGGGCAGATAGTTCGAGAAGCATTATTGGAAGTAGAGAGTAGCGCTTTTATCAGTCATGCAAAATCCGGCACAGTGGTTATTGATATGAGTTCATCTGAACCTACCGGAACCCAGGAACTGGGCGCTGAACTGGTAAAGAAAGGCGTTACACTAATTGATGCCCCTGTTTCCGGCGGCGTAGCCAAGGCGATAAGTGGCGCACTCACCATCATGATCGGCGGTGATGATGCAGCGGCTATTGAAAAATCCAAAGCAGTGCTTGCAACAATGGGGGAGCGTTTGTTTGAAACAGGCGCCCTCGGCAATGGTCATGCAGTAAAAGCACTCAATAACTATGTTGCAGCGACAGCCTTTGCAGCAAGCTCAGAAGCAATACTGATTGCCAAGCGTTTCGGGCTAGATCCTCACACCTTGGTCGATATTATGAACGTCTCCACTGGCAAGTCATTTCATACAGAAGTAGTATTGAAAGATCATGTGATTGATGAAAAATATGCTACTGGTTTCCAGCTTGGCTTATTAGCCAAAGATGTGAAAATTGCTGCTGACCTTGGTAAAGCAGTAGGACTGGATGCTCCAGTTTCTCGCCTGATCAGCCAGCGTTGGGCAGATGCTCTCGAAACCGTCGGCTTCACCGCTGATAACACCGAAGCGATCAAAGGTTGGGATAAGAGTCTTTGATTAATCGCCTTATGGATAAGCCATAAAAATATATTAATATATATCAAAATGAAATTAAGAGGATAGCCATGTCAGAACACACACCTCCTTTTCGTGCCGACCATGTTGGCAGTCTGCTCCGCTCTGAAAACGTCAAAAAAGCGCGCAAGAGTTTTTTCGAAGATAAAAAAATATCTGCCGAGGAATTAGCTAAAGTAGAAGATGATGCCATACGAGACCTGGTTAAAATGCAGGAAGAAGTCGGCCTGCAAGCGGTTACGGATGGAGAAACACGGCGATCCTTTTGGCATTATGATTTCATGGGGGCTTTAACCGGTTTTGAACTGGAGGAGCGTGACGACGGTATTCCTTTTGCTGGCGTTAAATTACGCCCGATTTTTCCTACCATTAAAAGTAAACTTGATTTTCCGGCTGATCACCCACATCTGGATCATTTCAAATATTTGGCCTCGATCACATCAGTCACACCGAAGATTTCCATTCCCGGCCCCAGTTGCTGTCATTTCCGTACCGCGCCTGCGGATATTGCTCCGGCTGAATATGCCGACCCTGAAGTGCTGATGGCAGACATTGCCGCAACCTATAAAAAAGCAGTGCAGGCCTTTTATGATGCTGGTTGCCGTTATTTACAAATGGATGATATCTTTTTCGCTTATTTATGCGACCCAAAACATCGCGCAGCTAAAAAAGCGCAAGGACAAGATCCAGATTGGCTTATCGACCGTTATGCCTGGATGATGCATGAAGCCATCAAAGATCGGCCATCAGATATGCTTATTGGCATGCATATGTGTCGTGGAAACTTTCGTTCCACTCACGCAGCAGAAGGCGCTTATGATCCAGCTGCTGATGCTATCTTCAATAAAACCGGCGTGGATATCTTTTTCATGGAATATGATACGGAACGGGCTGGCGGATTAGAGCCCTTGCGCTTACTGGCAAAAGGTAAGCAGAGAGTGCTTCCTGGCTTCATCACCACCAAGACCAATGAAATGGAATCTATCGACGACCTCAAGAAGCAATTTGAAGAAGCCGGAAAATATGCTGACATAGATCAGCTTGGTATTGCGCCTCAATGTGGCTTTGCTTCTACTGAAGAAGGCAACAATATCAGTTTTGATGATCAACGACGTAAACTGGAGCTCGTCGTTAAAACAGCTGACGCTATTTGGGGCGGGGTTTCCGCTTAACTTATTGCTGACGCAGTCGCAATCCTTCCTGATTCAACATTCAACACAGGGCATTGTGTATCACAATGCCCTGTGCAAAACCTGGCCAGCCTGTACTAAACTMGCCACCATCTGATGGCAATTTCTCGCGGGTTATCAATACTGTCGAATACTTTTACACCAACCAGCAATGTTCCTACTAACGTCTTACTTCATTCCTTCACAAGGTCTTTAATGCATTGGATGTGTCTGAGATCAGGCAAATCAATATTCTCTTTTGAAGCATTAAATTTTTAGTCAAATAAGGCTTAGTCTTTTATACTCATTTAGATACTTTTTACGTCAGACGTTAATGTTAATGTTAATAGGGCGATATATGAGAAAGAAAATAAACAAAGTAATGCAGCCAACTGATTATTCCCGCCGTAAATTATTACATTACCTTGCTGCTAGTCCGCTCCTGGCAGGTCTTATTAACCTGCCGGCGCTAGCCGCTCAACGTCTTAATGACCGGGATTATATTGCCGAGTCAGCTGAATGGGCGGTTAATGTCTTTGACATGGAAAATGTCGCCACCCAGAACTGGAGCCAGGCACACTGGACCTATATTTCACAGGGCGTAGATGATGAACTGACTCTGCGTGCCAACCGTGAAGGCTATGAACGTCTACATCTGCGAGCCCGCCGCCTTATTGATGTGAGTATTATCAACAAACAAACTGAATTGCTCGGTCACACTCTGCCTTCTCCCATTATTATGGCGCCAGTTGGCGGCCTCGGTATGGCACATCGTGATGGCGACTTAGCCGCAGCTCGGGGCGCAAGGGTTGGCGGACATAAAATGATTATGTCTACAGCGGCGACCTTTGGCATTGAAGAGATCACCGAGGCCAGGGGCGAACCAGTGTGGTATCAGCTTTACCCAACCAGTATTTGGGATCTCACTCAAGGCATGTTGCGCCGGGTGGAGGCAACAGGGTCTGATGTGTTATTTCTAACAACGGATATTCCTGCTCGCAATCAAGATCGCATGCGCCGCTTTAATCGGGATTCAGATGACTGTGCTGAATGCCATATTCCCGGTACTACATTTGCTGACAGAACAATGTTGCAGGGCTTAAATGCTCCGCGCAATATCAGCTCCCAGAATCTATCTATGGACTGGGACTGGGTTAAGCGTTTACGTGACTCCACCGATATGAAACTGGTTATCAAGGGCATTACTCATCCTGAAGATGCGAGACTCGCTGTGAGCGCAGGGGTCGATGCTATTCATGTCTCCAATCACGGCGGCAGGGCTGATGAAAGTGGTTACGCGACCATTGATTCCTTGCCGGAAGTGGTAGATGTCGTACGAGGGCGTATTCCGGTCATTGTTGATGGCGGCATTCGTCGGGGAATGGATGTGTTTAAAGCCCTGGCGCTTGGCGCAGATGCTGTCTGTGTAGGCAGACCTTATATTTGGGGACTAGGGGCATTTGGACAAGAAGGTGTCGCGAAAGTGATGCAGATTCTGGACAGTGAACTGGACGTGGCTATGCGACAGGCGGGAACGCCAACGCTTGCAGATATTACAAGAGCCGCGGTTCGATAATTAAGCAGTTACATACTGTTATTACAGACTGTTTGTTATAAGCCTCTATAAGCTCGTAAAGCCTCTCTTATTTGAGCATTATTAGGAAAGTCTTGCTGAGCCGTTTCAAGCACAGAGATCGCCTCTTCTACTCTGTCCACTTCTGCCAGCGCAACTGCGTATATATAAACATATTGCGAATTTTCGGCTGCTAATGTTCTGGCGCTATCAAACAGACCAAGAGATTGCTGAATACGCCCGGTTCGCACATAAAGAATACCCAGCGCATAATTGAGGTCACCAGAATCTGGATATATCGCAAGCGCTTCATTAAGCACGACTTCACCCAGATCATCACGGCCTTGCGCACGATACACATCACTGAGATTTATTGAGGCCGGTAAATAAGCCGGAGAAAGTTCTCTGGCATGTAGCAGCGCCGCCTGAGCCGAGTCCAAATCACCACGGGCTGCATAAAAAGCACCCAGATCACTCATAAACTCAGGCATATCCGCATTAAACAGTAAGCTTTCTTCATATTCTGACAAGAGATTATTAAATGTGGTTTGGAAACGCAGGGGTACCTGAGACAAAGGCAGACTAGCCAGCTGCCTGGCAACAGCCATGCGTACTGACTTCAGTGGATCTTCCAACAAGGCTTGTAAATATTGAAAGCGTGAATTTATATCTTGAAAACTTAATGCCGATATCGCATTTGTTCTAAGCAAAGCATCTGCCGAACCCAAGGCAGCAAGTGCAACACTAAGATTTCTTAATGCAGGAAAACGTACACTTTCAATTAAGGCAATTGACCGAAGCATGGCAGAGTTTGATTCGTCACTTACCAACGCTAATAAATCAGTCGCAATGGCAGCATCGCCTGCTCGAGCCGCTGCAATAATAGCCGCATGTTCGTATTGCATATCGCTATTGCCATTACGCGCAGTAATAAAATCTGCTAACCATTGATCGCCTTGATCACTGTGACAACTCGCGCAGGCATTCGGGACACCAAGCGCAACACTCGCAATAGGATCTGGAATCCTAAAACTATGATCTCTCCGCGGATCAACCCCCATATAAATAGTTTCAGGCATGTGACAATTTACACACTGAGCACCTGTCGAACCGACTTCATGGAAAAAGTGATCTTGCGACTGAAAAGTCTGCGCCTCATGACACTGCAAACATAAGCCATTGCCTTGTATACGTAACTCACTCGTATGCGGTTCATGGCAGTTAGAGCAGGACACCAAACTCGCATGCATCTTACTTTGCAGGAAAGAACCCATCACATAGACTTCATCCTGAATCTGCCCATCCGGGTGATACAAGCCTTCAAGCAAGGGGCTAAGGCTGTAGTTATCTAAAAATTCTGCCGCGACATCTCGTTGTTGCAGTTCAGCCCTGCGGGAATGACAACCTCCACATACCTGAATCTGCTCACTCAAGGTGAAATCCACATTCTCAGGGATCTGTAACTGACCCGCTATCGGCTCCCAGACTTTATCAATGTTTGTCAGCAAGCCTTTGTTTTTCAATGCCGCGCTTAATTCATCACTGCCATTCGCCCAATCTACATGCTGCGAACCAGCACCATGACAAGCTTCACAACCAACATTTATTTCCGCCCATTGCGTATCATAGCTATTGCTTTCAATTGAATAATTTTTATTTAGATCTGTTGTGTGACAACTGGCACATCTTGAATTCCAGTTCTGAAAAGCCCCGGTCCAGTGCAAAGGATCATCAGCATCAATTTCTTCTTCTGGATAAAGGTGATACCAGCGCTGCCCGCCTTCGGCTTCAGGTCGACTATCCCAACTGATACTTAAAGCCTGAATCCGCCCATCAGGAAATTCCACCAGATATTGTTGCAAAGGATAAAAGCCAAAAGTATAGGCAATTTCAAACTCTTCTAACTCACCAGTGCTGTTATCTGTTTCCACAAAAAATTCATCATCACGTTGGTAGAACCGTGTCGTGCTACCAAGATAATCAAAACTGGCGTCAGCAAAATCACCCAGAACTGAATCAACATTAGCCTCTTCCATGGCATGCCTGTGATGACTTTGTTGCCAGTTATCATAAGCCTCTTGATGACATGCTCCACATTCAGCACTACCAACAAATTCCTGCGCACTGGTTAACTGGCAAAGAAACAACGGGCACAAGACAGTCACTATTAAGGCGGATCTATTCATAAGCTCGAAAGCCTACTAGAGAGGCGCTTATAGGACAAGCAACCTAACTCAAGTGCCTACCCGCAATGAGCATGAATTTTCATGTTCTTTCTTTACTTTCTTTCTTCATTAAGAGACACGTATCATAGCCCCCTATTAAAGAGTCCAACCTATAACAGGTCTGCTCCCTGAACGTGTAAAAGCTACTATGACAACTAATTTTATATGCCTCGAACATCTAAACCGCAGCTATGACGACGCGGACACCAAACACATGGTTTTGCAAGATGTCAGCCTTAACATTGCTCAAGGTGAAAGTGTTGCATTATTGGGTCGAAGTGGCTCAGGAAAATCAACGTTATTAAATATAATTAGCGGTATAGATATGCCCGATGATGGCAAAGTTAACGTGGGCGGCCTAGATTTAACCGCATTGAATGAACACAAACGGACATTATTTCGGCGTGAACATATTGGCTTTATCTATCAGTTTTTTAACCTGGTGCCGAGTTTAACCGCGCAGGAAAATATTGAATTTACGCTGGAACTGAATGGTGTTGCAGCAAACGAAATCTCAGCTCGGGTCCTAGCTCTGATGGAAGAACTGGATATTGCCGATAAAGCCGCACGCTATCCGGCTCAATTATCTGGCGGCGAACAGCAGCGCGTTGCGATTGCCAGAGCGCTCATCCATCAACCCAAACTTGTGCTTGCCGACGAACCCACTGGCAACCTGGACGCACAGACCGGACAATCAATATTGCAAATCATGCATAAGCTACTCAAAGAGCATCACGGCACTTTATTGCTGGTAACCCATAGCCTAGAAGTCGCTAATAGCGCTGACCGTATTGTCACTCTGGACAATGGCTATTTGCAGGAGAGAGACAGTGGCTTCGCCTGGTAAGCGTTTATTAAATTTGAGTGCCTGGCGCTATGCACGCCAACACCCCTGGCAAAGCTGGCTAAGTTTTTTGGGTATTGTGCTCGGTGTGATGATGGTAGTGGCAATTGATCTAGCCAGTAGCAGTGCTGACCGAGCCTTTGCATTAGCCGTTGAATCAGTTAATGGCTCTATTACTCATCAGATTATAGGCGGCGATGACGGCGTTCCTGAATCCACTTATACCGGTTTACGAACTGAACTTGGACTCAGGCAGTCAGCACCAAGCATCACTGGCACGATCAGCATTAACGATAAAGAATTTACGCTGCTGGGTCAGGACAGTATCAGTGAACTAAGCTTGCAGAGACAACGAGCGGGCTTTACATCCAGCGCCCTACTGTTTAACCCCGCTTTGTTAAGAGCTACAGAAACTAATCCGGTACTGATGAGCCAATCTGCTGCTGCCCTGGCTGGTTTTGCAGCCGGTGATTTACTGCGAGCAACAACCGGAGCCAACCGCGTTGGCGTAACACCCAGTACTTTAACCATCGAACTTGCGACGACTATTCCAAGCTCAGATCCGATTGCCACTGAAGGCATACTCTATACAGATATTGCCGTTGCACAGAATATTCTTCAGAAAGCTGGCTTCATCGACAGCATTGATTTAATTCTGGATAAGCAGCAAGTGGAAACTGTGGAGGCCTGGTTACCTGTCGGGCTAAGTTTAGTTGATGTCGACATCCGTAACGATACGCTCAATCAAATGACCTCTGCTTTTCATGTGAATTTGTTAGCGATGAGCTTATTGTCTTTGTTAGTTGCCGCCCTTCTTATCTATAACACGGTTACTTTATCCGTCTTACGGCGAGAAAAAACCCTCGGAATTTTTCGAGCACAAGGTGTTTCTCGCACTCAAATTTTTAAACTAATACTTAGCGAAGCTGCAATTTACGGAACGCTTGCAAGTGCCTTAGGCGTACTATTGGGATATTGGTTAGGTATAGCTTTGCTGGATTTGGTAACCGCCGCCATTCCAGATTTAAATTACCGGCTCAATGTCACCAGCTTTCTGGTTGAACCGGCTGCTTTATTACTCGGCTTTCTATTAGGGCTTGGCATAACCTTGGCTTCAGCCGCTGTACCAGCCTGGCGCGCAACCTTAGCTCAGCCCATCACCTTGCAACAACGTGCTGCTCACAATTACGAATGGCGACATTACTTACCCGTATTAAGTTATGCAGGGCTCGCGATGCTGATCTTGGGCTTTGTTTTATTACAGAGCAATTCCGATGGTTTAATCAGCGGATTTATTGCTCTAACCCTTATTATTTTCGGTTTCTGTTTTGTTGTTCCTGTGGTCATGTCCTGTACTCTAAAAATATTACTGCGTTTATTTTCAAACTCATTAAAGCTGCCTGCCCGCATGGCCTTAAGGAATATTCATAATGGCTTAAATCGAACTGGCATGGCGGTGGCGGCGTTAACCGTGGCAATTTCTGTCACTATTGGTGTTGGCATTATGGTCGATAGTTTTCGCAATACTGTCGTTATTTGGCTGGATCAATCCTTTGCTGGCGATATAGAAATCACTGGCGCCAACTTAACCACAGACTTACAAATAAAAATCGGAAACATTCCAGGCATCTCTGATGTTAGCGCCACCATCAACACCTCAGTTGAAAGCAGTATTGGTCAGGTGCGTTTGAATGTGAGTGACTATGACGCTGATCAACGCTATTACTTAAAACAAATTAATACGGATGACCTGGCACGCTTTAATAATGGCGAAGGCATTTTATTGTCGGAACCTTTAGCCTGGTTATATGAAATAGACATTGGCGAGAACATATCAATTTATACGGATGTTGGCGCAAAGGACTTTAGGGTCTTAGGTATATTTTATGATTACACACCCAGCCAGGGCATGATTGCCATGCACCAAAGCCTCTATCAGGAATCATGGGATAAGCTCACTCCTTCCAGACTTACACTTTTCAGCGATAACAGTAATCCAGAATTCTTCACTGATGTTGAACAAACCCTGGCAGATTATGAACAAGTCACTGCATTCCCGAATCAACAAATTCGGGATATCACATTAAATATTTTTGATCGCACCTTCGCGATTACTGGCGTATTGAGGGTTCTTGCTATGGTTATTGCTTTTATTGGCGTACTCAGTGCCTTAATGGCTCTACTGCTAGAGCGTGGCAAAGAATTTGCAACACTACGAGCCACTGGCATGACACCTACTCAGATTGTTAAGTTAATTCTTGGGCAAACCGCATTAATGGGTATCTTTGCCGGGCTACTTTCGATACCGCTCGGTTTAATCATGTCTGATGTCTTAATTGATGTGATTAACAAACGTTCTTTTGGTTGGAGCATGCAGCATTTCTTCCCTCTTTCAGTATTGGGTGATGCTCTAGTATTGGCTCTTGTTGCCGCTTTACTTGCTGGCCTTTACCCGGCTTTCAAAAGCGCAAGAATCAGCCCAGCCCTCGCTCTACGAGAAGAGTAAAAAGAAGAGAAGGAAGCTAAGCATATTCTTTGCAAGCACCTGATTAAATTGGTACTTATCCTTGATTGCCTATGGTAGAGTGCCGCACTTTTGGCCTGGACGGCCTGGTAGAGAATAAATTTTTTTATTGCCAGTTATCTTCCGTCAGCTTGCCAAAAAATCCGAAAAATTCTTAAGAGAGTACGCATGAGCTTTAATACCCTCGGCTTGTCCGAAACCTTGTTACTTGCAGTACAAGAAACAGGCTATACACATCCGACACCTATCCAGGTTAAATCTATCCCTGCCATTTTGACAGGCAAAGATCTGATGGCCGCCGCTCAAACCGGCACCGGTAAAACCGCAGGATTTACGCTGCCTTTATTGCAACTTCTCGGTGGCAAATCACCGGTCAGAAGTAACCGTTGCCATGCTCTGGTGCTGACACCAACCAGAGAACTTGCTGCACAAATACAAGAAAGCATACAAACTTACGGTAAAAACGAAGCACTACGCTCTACAGTCGTGTTCGGCGGCGTCAATATAAACCCACAAATGAAAGCCTTAAGGCGCGGTGTCGATATTCTCGTCGCCACCCCTGGCCGCCTGTTAGACCTGCATCAGCAGAATGCTATTAAATTTACAGATGTTGAAGTGCTTATACTGGATGAAGCAGATCGCATGTTAGATATGGGGTTTATTCGGGATATCAGAAAAATTCTCGCCATGTTGCCACGCAAGCGACAAAACTTAATGTTTTCGGCAACTTTTTCAAATGAAATTCGCACGCTAGCGAAAACCATTTGTTCTAATCCAATAGAAATAGACGTGGCTCCACGAAATTCAACGGTACAAGCCATTTCACAAAAACTCTACAAGGTTCCTAAGGAACATAAAGCCGCTCTGCTGACTCATTTATTAAGTAAGAGCAATGAACAAACACTCGTATTCAGCCGCACCAAACACGGCGCAAACAAACTGGCCAAACAGCTCAACAGAGCAAACATAACAGCGTCAGCAATACACGGTAATAAAAGCCAGAATCAACGCACAAAGGCATTGGCTGATTTCAAGCAAAATAAAGTTCAGGTATTAGTGGCGACAGACATTGCAGCGAGAGGCATTGATATCGACCTGTTAGCACAAGTCATTAATTTCGATTTACCACACGTACCTGAAGATTACGTGCACCGTATCGGACGAACCGGTCGAGCTGGAGCAAGTGGAGTTGCAATTTCTTTAGTCAGCCCTGACGAAACCAAGCAATTGCGTGCAATTGAACGCTTGATCAAATTTACCATCACTGTAGAAGAAATCGATAATGATTTTGATCCTGGCATTAACATCAAGACTCAGGAATCCAGGCAGGCACCATCAGTAAACGCAGATAAAAGAACGAGCCATAACAAACCACGCAGACACAAACCATCACCTTCTGGTGGTAAAAACAAGAGTAAACAGGCCAATAAAGCCAAGTCCTATAAGCCGAAAGAAACAGCAAACAACGCTAAAACATCAAGCAGCATCTGGAGTCAGGACTTTACATCTAAAACATCAAGATAAAAAACGGGAAGGCCGTTAATGCTACACCCAACATCAAGCTTAATAGCATTACTCACTTTTGTTGCCTTGACAGCTTGTTCGCCTGATCCACAATCACAGAATAATGCAGCGACTTTTAATCTTGATTTAAAGACTCTACTCGGAGGCAACAACCCTGATGGTTTTTTACGTGCTGAAGCCCCTCGCACCTTTGCATTCCCAGAAGATCATGGTATCCACCCTGGGTTTCGTAATGAGTGGTGGTATCTAACCGGGAATCTTGAGACGGCAGACGGCGAACATTTTGGTTATCAGGCAACTTTTTTCAATACAAGTCTTGCCGGCGACAATCAAACGTCAGCAACAGGTTGGCAAAGCCCACGCATATGGATGGCACATGTCGCACTGACTGATGTGGCTAATAATGAACATATAGCACTCGAACGTTTTTCGCGTGAAAACCCAGGTCTGGCAGGTGCGCAATTAAGCCCCTTTAAGGTTTGGTTGGAAAACTGGTCTCTGCAAGCTGACTCAAGCGACTCTGACACAAATGACTTCCCCTGGTATTTGAATATTGAGGATGATGCCTTTTCACTTGCGCTCACCTTAAACCCTCTAAAAGATCCAGTGCTGCAAGGTGACAATGGCCTGAGTCAAAAAAGTCCAGAAGTCGGCAATGCCTCTTATTATTACAGTCTTACTCGCATAGCAAGTGAGGGAGAAATCATACTTAATGGCGAACGCTATGACGTCACTGGCCAAAGCTGGTTGGATCGCGAATGGAGCACATCGGCGCTGGCTGAGAATCAAAGCGGTTGGGATTGGTTCTCTTTACAATTTAATGATGGTCAGGAGTTAATGTATTACCAACTGAGAGATAATGAAGGCTTCGCTCATCCCAGTAGTGACGGCAATTGGACTGATCTGAATGCACAACAGACTCGCATCAGCTCAGAAGACATTACTCTCATTGAAAACGAAAGTTGGCTTAGCCCGTCAGGCATAAGTTACACCACTGAATGGACAATGCAGTACGCTGGTCAACAGTGGATTATTCATGCACTGGTCGATGACCAATTCATGAATTTGTCTGTGCCTTACTGGGAAGGTGCCGTTGAAATTTTAGATGTCGAAAATAATGAATATCTCGGTCAAGGCTATCTTGAGATGGTCAGAAATTAGGTATGATACAGAACGATTGATTCAGTAAAATTCACACTTTTTGCAAAATGTAACAGTACTATCCCTACACTTTACTAATCTATGGAAGAATTATGAAACTTTCCGCTCGCTTCAGTCTTGTGTCTTCTTTGTCATTGGCACTATTTCTGACTTTTTCTGCTCTGCCTATGTCTGCTAACGCGCAAGACAATAATAATCCAGAAGGATTAAAAGAAGTCAGGGCTGCACGCGTTGCGACAGCACCAGTACTGGACGGCAACCTGGATGACGCAGTCTGGCAGCAAGCCCAGGTCATTGATGATTTTCATCAGATCAGCCCAGGTGATGGCACCGAACCTTCCGAGACCACCGAAGTTTATATGATCTATACCGAAGACGCTTTATACATAGGCGCACGCATGTATGACTCCAACCCTGAGCTAATTGCAGCACCTACCATTCGTCATGGTCAAGGTCTCGGTGGTGATGACCGCCTGGTGATTATTCTCGACCCTTTTAATACACGACGAGTGGGCTATCGCTTTGAAACAAACCTAAATGGTGTACGCCATGATGCGCTTTATCAAACGATCACCTCATTCACAGCAGACTGGACAGTGATTTGGGATGTTGCTACTGACACCTTTGATGGAGGCTGGATTGCAGAAATCGAAATCCCCTTCAAAACCTTACCTTTTGACCCAAATATTGATACCTGGGGTTTCAACTTTGGTCGCGGCATTCGGCGTCGAGGTGAAGAAATGGCCTGGGTAAGCTACAACCGCAGCTATAATCCAAGCATTGTTGGACTGGTCACTGGACTGGAAGGCATGGATCAAGGTCTAGGTCTGGATATCGTGCCCACTTTCACCGTAAATGAGCAGCGTACTTTTAACCCCGGAGATAAAGAAAACAACATCGATCCCTCATTAGATGTATTTTACCGCCTCACACCTTCATTGAATGCAGCACTTACAATAAATACAGACTTTTCCGCTGCCGATGTGGATAACCGCCAGGTTAACCTGACACGCTTCAATTTGTTTTTCCCGGAGAAACGTGACTTTTTCCTTAATGACGCCGACCTGTTTCAGTTCGGCAATATCAGTAATGCAGGATCTAGTAACCAGGCATCTTCCCGCGGCTCTCGGGAAAATGCTCGACCCTATTTTTCACGCAATATCGGCATCGGCGCCAACGGTGAACAAGTCGATTTAAAATACGGCGGCCGTGTCAGTGGCCGAGTCGGTCGCTGGAATATCGGTACTTTAGCCGTACGCCAGGATGCCTCCTCAACAGTGGATGCAACAGACCTTTTTGTCGGTCGCTTTTCAGCCAATGTGCTGGATGAATCTACTCTTGGATTTATTGTTACCGATGGCGATCCACAATCCAACATGGCAAACACTGTTTACGGCGCTGATTTTAGATACCTGAATACCCAGCTCGCCAGCGGCCAACAGCTTCAAGGCAATATCTGGTACCAACAGTCTGACTCACCAGGTCTTGATGGTGACGATGCTTCCTGGGGTGTTAATGTTTCTTCTCCTAACAATAGTGGATGGCGCGGAGAGATTGGCTTAAAGGAGATCCAACAAAACTTTAACCCTGCACTGGGTTTTGTCAACCGCACTAATGTCAGAGATTATTCCGGCAGGCTTGGTTATACCCATTTCTATGATAGTGACTTTTTCCAGAAATTCTATACCGGGCTTGATGTGTTCAGAGGCGAAATTATTGATGGTGGTTTACAAAGTGAAGTGCTCAAATTTCGCTTATTCGAAATGCAAACTAATTCCAGAGACTCTCTCGATCTTGGTTATACCCGCTACCGTGAAGTCGTGCTGGCACCCTTCACTATTTATTCTGAGCCAAATCGCTCCGTAGTCATCCCTGTTGGTAATTACCAATACCAAACTTATGACTTTAGCTTTAATTCAGGCAGTCAGCGCGAATTTTCAGTAGGCCTTAGAACTGAATTTGGTAATTTTTATGATGGCGATACAACTGGCATCTTTACGTCATTTAACTGGAATCAGTCGCGTAATTTTGCCATGTCACTGGATTATGACTGGACTGACATTAGCCTGCCTCAAGGCGACTTCACTGCGCGACTTACCAGCTTAAATACTCAGGTCGCCTTCACCCAGAACTTGTACTGGATTAGTTTGCTGCAATATGACAACTTATCAGAAAATATGGGAATTAATACTCGAATACAATGGATTCCAGAAGCCGGACAAGAAGCCTTGATCGTATTAAATTACAACATGCAGGATGTAGATAAAGACAACACTTTCCATTCGGCTTTATCAGATATCAGCATCAGATTCAGATATACGTTTAGATACTAAACAGTCATTTTTAAACATACAGACTTCCGTTACTCAGACTTAAGCGAATAGTTAATGGATGAATTACTAAAAATATATGATAGAGACGTTCGCGCTAACCCCATTTATCCCGACATCATTCCAGTCGTGCGTAACAAACATACGGTAAAACTCGAAGGCCCATTAACATTTATTTCTTATTGGGATATTCCCGAAGATAGAATGTCTCAAATCGTGCATGAGGAAGTTAACGATTATAAAAAAAATAATACGCATTTAATGTGGCGTGTTTTTGAGCATGACACTCCCCCCAATTTAGAAAGTGCTTTGGAATATGAAGGCTTAAAAAAATTCGATTCAGTGACATTAATGACTTTAGCCATAGACGATAGTAAATTCGAAAAAACTGATCTTGATATAAGAGAATTAAAAGAATCATCAGAATTACATGATTTCCTGGCCGTGGTGGAAACTGCTTTTGGAGAGCCTGACCCATTCGGTTTTGAGTATCATGACAAGCTGCTTGCTGTTCCAAACTTTAAATATTATGTGGGCTACAGCGACAACACGCCTGTGGCAGCCGCACGCTTTGAAATACCCATAAAATCTCGCTTCGGGCTTTTATTCGGAGGCTGTGTAATACCCTCATATAGAGGAAAAGGTTTTTATAAGGCGCTTATAAGTGCCAGGTATACAGATGCTAAAAAAATGGGATTGAAATATATAAGCACCGAAGCAAGAGAAACCAGTAGACCAATACTTGAAAAATTAGGATTTAGACCACTAGCAAAAGGCAGAACCTGGGAATTGACTTCGAATACCTCAATATAGAGGTGGTATTATTTTTGGTAATCTTTATTACCCTTGCCGTTTATTTCAGATAAAAGCTTTACTTGGAATTAGGAAAAGAACAAATTAAGTTTATTCAGTAACTCGCAGCCCTTTGTTTACTTCGGTTAGATATTATTCAGACGGGCTACCCACACCTTTCCTTGATTATTAAGGCCATCAGGCCTCAAATTGTTTGATTTAATTTACGATCTTCCTCAATGCCCGCTTTCTATCTTGATTTCAACTGATCGACGCAACACTTTACTCTTATAACAAAAAGAAGGCGTGTTGACCATGAGTTATAGAACGCGAATAAAGTATAGCCCTCAGCAAAAAGCAGAGATGTGGGATCGTTGGCAACGAGGCGAATCACTCAATGCGATTGGCCGAGCCTTTGATCGGCCTTCGTCATCAATCTTTAACCAATTATCCCCTACCGGTGGTATTCGTCCTCCTGATCGAATTCGTTCCCGTTTAGCCTTGACGCTCTCAGAACGCGAAGAGATATCCAGGGGTATTGCCAGCAATTTATCCCTGCGGAAAATAGCGCTTCAATTAGGTCGTTCTCCTTCGACCATCAGTCGTGAAGTTAATCGTAATGGCCGTGTCAGTGGCTATCGCGCCAGCCAAGCAGATCAAGCAGCCTGGGATAGAGCGCATCGTCCTAAACAGTGTAAACTGGCTGGCAATCGATTATTGAGCCGACTCGTTGCGGCCAAGCTACAGCTAGAGTGGTCACCCCGACAGATTGCAGGTTGGCTTAAACTTGAGTATCCGGGAAACGAGACTCATCAGGTGTCACAAGAAACTATTTATCGCAGTCTATTCGTTCAAGCCCGCGGTGTGCTTAAGAAGGAGCTTCAACAGTATCTGAGAAGCCAACGGGCAATCCGTCGTTCTAAACACGCCAGTTTGAAAAAGAAAGGGCTTGGACAAATCAAAAATATGGCCACAATCCGGGAACGTCCTGCTTCAGTGGAAGATCGTGCAGTGCCTGGTCACTGGGAAGGCGATCTTATTGCGGGTTCAAATAACAGTTATATAGCGACACTAGTAGAACGCCAGACCCGCTATGTAATGTTGGTGAAAGTAAAAAACAAAGACACAGAAAGTGTGGTGTCAGCCCTGATAAAACAATCAAAGAAGTTGCCGAACGAATTGTATAAATCATTAACTTGGGACAGAGGCAAAGAGTTGTCCGATCATCAACGGTTTACCTTGCAAACCGACATCAAGGTGTATTTTTGTGATCCACAAAGTCCGTGGCAGCGTGGGTCGAATGAGAACACTAACGGGTTGCTGAGACAGTACTTTCCGAAGAAAACTGACTTGTCGGTTCACACACAAGCTAAGTTAAATGCAGTGGCTCGTCGGTTAAATGAAAGGCCAAGGGAAACATTGAAATTTGAAACACCAGCGAGTAGATTTAATGCATGTGTTGCAGCGACCTGTTGAGACCACCATCCAAAGCAAACATTGGCCAATATGATCTTTTACATAGTTAATCAATATTTTCTATATTCTTAGATTGCTGTTGCAAAGCCTCAATTAATGGACAAGAGACATTTCCATCAGTGCTTTGGCAGGTACTTACAAGATCAGAAAGAGCATCTTCAATTTGATTCAGCTTCTTGAGTTTTTTTCGAACTTCTATGAGTTTATCCTCTGCTAATCTACTGACTTCATTACAGTGATACCCGCTTTCCAGTGCTAAGAGTTCACTAATTTCATTCAGAGTAAAACCCAACCATTTGGTTATTCTTATAAATTGTAATCGATCTAAATCTTTTGCACTGTAGTGTCGTATCCCGCCATAAGGCTTCTCTGGTATAGACAAAAGACTTTTGCGTTGATAAAAGCGGATTGTTTCCACACTTACTTGGGCTGCATCAGCTAGGGTGCCGATTGTGTAATTCGATTGTGGCATAAGTTGACTCCGTACCTTGGTACGGTATTAACCTTACCAAATATTAGGTATTTTAGTAACACTAGGTAATTACTCATTTTTTCTTTAAAAGAGGAAATGTTTGATGATTAGCATGTGGAAGTGGGTAATTGGCCTTGGTGACAAGGTTGGCTTCAGTGGGTCATTTATTGCTGCACTAGGATGTCCTGCATGTTTTCCCGCCCTTGCAGGAATAAGCTCTGCTATAGGATTGAGTTTTCTAAGCCAATGGGAGGGCATTCTTGTAAGCCGAGTTTTACCGCTCATTGCATTAATCGTATTAATAATAAATATTTTAGGTTTCTTTAGTCATCATCAGTGGCACAGAACATTATTAGGAATAGTTGGGCCAACTCTTGTGATAATTGGTGCCAGAGAAATGAACCAATTGTTTCTATTCCCAGGCTTGGCCTTTATGTTTGGTGTCTCTGTTTGGGATATCGTATCTTCAAGGCATAAACGTTGTGAGACAGCTTCTTATGATTAAGAAAGAAATTAAACTTGAGTCCACGTTAGAGTGTCCGAATTGTCATTCCCGGAAAAAAGAAATCATGCCGACTGACAATTGCCTATTCTTCTATGAATGCAAAAAATGCAATACAAGATTAACGCCCAAGAAGGGAGATTGTTGTGTTTTTTGCTCTTATGCCTCGGTGCCATGTCCACCTATTCAGGAAGGGGCGTGTTGTAATTAACTTTTCCCTGACTATAGGTTTTTTTATTAAAAATAGAAATTAATCAGCTTTAGCTTTATTAAAATAGCAACATCCAAACTTACAGAAGGATTACACAACTTTTAATATGAAAAATATCAAATTAATGCAAAGAACATCGGCAACTGAAAAAATAAAAAAGTTTTGGCTGCATGAAAATGAAAGAAAAAGTCAACAAAAATTCCATGCCGAAAAGCTTCGGCTTGATGATATTAATTTCATCATGTCTGGTGTTTTCTGCTCTGTTGCAATAATAGCTCTCATTATTTTTAGTATTGCAGCCTTAGCTCGTCAGGATATAAACTATGCCTTCACTTTATTTGGCTTTGCCCTTGCAGCTACTACAGGCATAGGAGCAATCTGGTTTACCGGTGCAGATTGGCTAGCAAAACATTACACAACTTTATTAATGGCTCTTTTCTGTATTTACCTCTTTTACACTGGGGGAACTAATGGGACGGGGCCTATTATTTTTTTAATATTTCCATCAGTAGCGTTATTCCTGCAAGGGAATTACATAGGCGCTTATTCAGTTATCAGCCTTTTAATTATATCTAGCTTTATTTATGCATTTAATCTCTTCGGCTTCGATAATAGTCAATACGCAGATGCTTTTATTAACCGTGTGTTAGTAGTTTTTGTCATAATTTCATTATTGTCTTATGCTTTCTCTTATTTTAAAGATAAAGCTGAAAGAGACTTTTTAGAAAGCCAAGAAGAATTAGAGAAATGTTCAATTATTGATCAGCTGTCAGGCCTTGCTAATCGTATATTGCTAGAAAAATTATTATCCATAGAGTTGAATCGTGTTAGTCGATACTTTCGCCCAAGCAGTCTAATTCTCATAAGTTTTGATATTGAAAATTCAGAACAATTCAAATTTATCGGTGTAAATAGAAAGTATGTGATTAAAAATATTGTGAAAATATTTAATAAGATCTTACGAATTTCAGATATAACAGGAAGATGGAGAGGAAATTTGTTTTTAATTATTTTGCCTGAAACAAAAATCGACCAAGCACAAGAAATTAGTAAGAAATTAAGTTCAGAATTAAATAATTATAAAAAATTATTTAATGATCAAACCACTGAAATTGAACCAACTATTACTTGTAAAGAAATTTTTTCAGTAGACGCTAAATCTAATTATTTGGATATCATTAAGAAAATGGAAGCTAACCTAATTCACAATCAATTATAGAAATATAAATTTATGAAACTATAAAACTTAAAGAGTCGCTACAAAGTAAGCCGCAGTAGAAATTATAATGCCTACCAAAGAATATTTAGCGACTTTTCTAAATCGAAATTTATTTGGCAGCAATAAGACAAAGCCCGCCAACGAAAAAATGATCAGGATAATTGCACTTATATCAATAAGTGCATTCCAGACGATATGCGTATAACGCCCTTTATGCAGATCATTAAAAACAGCGACCAAACCATAGTTGGTTGTTTCAGCATAGACTTCGCCAAGATCCTGATCAATTTCCACTAAAGCCTGAAGACCAGGCCCATCATATTCAATGGTGATAAACGGCTCTTCAATCGTCAGGTCAGCAAACTCTAACCTGATACCAAATTCATCACGCACATACGCTGCGAGTTCAGGTGAGTCAGTAATCATGCCATTATCATCGAGCGGCAAGGTAGGCAAACTGTCTAAAGTAATCACCTCAGTTTGCGGCTCAGCTGTCATACTCTCGGCATGATTCAAGGTAATACCGGTAATAGAAAAAAATACCAATACAACGAGTAGGGCTATTGAGAGATAAACGTGAACGGTTCGAGACCAATTCACTAGATTGCGATTAATTGTCATAATACTGCTTTTTGTAAAATGGTTAGCGTAGTGGTCAACTGTGAAAAGAATATGAATTGACTTACATCAATGCAAAACACTATTTAAAATGATGACAAGATTAACAATGTGAAAAACATATGAACAGACTTAAAAGCAAAACTAGCACGCTTCTTCAATTCCAAATATGCGCCTCAGCACGTCGAGCATTATCCAGTATTTTCCTACTGACTGCATCCTTTGTGGTTATTCTGAGTGCAGCCAGTTTAAGCCAAGCTCAGGAAGTCATAGAACATTATGACGGCGTGCTGGGAACCTCACTTGATATCACTGTTTATGCGCCTGATCAAAGCAATACAGCAAACGCTATTGAAACTACCGTAGCAGAAATTGCACGCCTGGAGCAGATTCTCACCACTTTTGATGAGGAGAGCGAAGTGATGCAATTAAATGTTACAAGAATGACCGATGCTGCTTCTCAAGCGCTAATTGATGTAATAAGCGCCTGCGAAGATTGGTTTACTCAAAGCGAAGGCAATTTTTCCTGCCGCCTTGGTGGCGTTGTCGACTTCTGGGATGTTGCAGAGGAAACCCAACAAGTTCCCAGTCGCCGGGACCTTAGCCCGATAGCCCGTAATGCTAATAGAGCCGAACTGATCATTAATCCAGATCAAAACCAGATTAGCTTAGGCGATGGTATCAAACTAGACCCTTCAGGCCTCGCTAAAGGCTACGTTATCGACAAGGCCATGGCGGTATTACGGCGTGAACTGCCAAATGCCACGGCTATTAAAGTAGACATCGGTGGCGATGCGTCTTATTGGGGAATTCCACCTGACTCAGAGGGATGGGAAGTCATGGTGGCTAACCCGGAATCCACCGCTGATAATGCCGATTTTATTACCAGCCTGTCTTTAGGCTCTAAAGCCGTCGCCACCAGCGGCCACAACAGCCGCATGCGACAAATTTTAATGCGTGAATTCAGCCATATCTTTACCCCTCAAACTGGCTGGCCTGTATTTAGCGGTCTTTATGCCGTTGTCATTGCCGATGATGCTATGACCGCTGACGCAGTAGCCACAACCCTGTCGGTACTGCCTATTACCGAGGCACTAACTATCATTGAAGCCTTGCCTGGTATCGAAGCTTTACTAGTTGATGACAGCGGAGCCCAACGCTCATCTTCTGGCTGGAGTGACTATTTAAGCCAGGAATTATTGCTGCTCTCCAATGCTGATTTCAAACTAACGCTGGATTATTCAATCCCTACCCATGGAGATCGCGGCTATGAAAGACCTTACGTAGCAATCTGGGTAAGCACCATGGACAACCAGGCTATAAAAAATCTGATTCTTTTCGGTGGACAGCAACGCTGGGCTGGCAGTAATTCACGCTGGTGGCGTTATGCCGGTCGTCGTTCTACTGTTGAAAAAATAAACGTAACTCGACCAACCCGAGGCCCCGGCGAATATCAGCTGGTTTGGGACGGACGAGATGATTCCGGCACGTTAATACAGCCGGGCGATTACCTGCTACATGTTGAGGCCTCAAGAGAGCATGGTGGTCATAGTTATCGTAATGTCAGATTTTCGTTTACTGAAGGGATACAAGTTCTAGAACAAGAACAATTTGGCGAAGTGGGTGCTTTTAAAGCCACAGTGGAAATGAAACCAGTNGAAGAGTAAAGTTATTAAACAACGACTAACCATCAAAAGCACGAAGCCCTAGACATGAAAAAAGAACACGAGAAAAGAAACTGTTTTCAAAAATCCTTAGCTCGTGTGTGTCTAGTGAGCAGCTTAGTAAGCTGCCTGCTATTAGCCTCTTATAACCCTCTCTTTGCGCAGGAGCCTCAACACTCAAGCAAACCACCCGTGCATGGCAATCACTGGATAGCTGCAGCTGGAAAACCATTATCTGTTTCTGTTGGCAGTATGATTTTCAGCCAGGGTGGGAATGCTGTAGATGCTGCCAGCGCCATGCTTGCTGCATCCGCCACCATCTGGGATTCCATGGGTTGGGGCGGTGAAACTCAGGCTTTAATTCATAACCCTAATACTGGAGAAGTGCATGCTATTAATGCGCTTGGTGCAGCGCCTTCTGGTGCGACAGCTGAATATTTTCAGAATCTGAATTATCGAACACCACCCGATTACGGCCCTTTAGCAGCTGTCACGCCAGGCACACCTGGTGGCCTTATGGTTATGTTGGCAGAATTTGGCACTATGAGCCTTGCTGAAATACTTGCACCCTCTATTGAGATGGCTCGAGGCTACCCTATAGAACAAATTCAAGCTGAGCGGATTGAATTTGACAAACAAATTCTTCGAATTTGGCCTGATGCCGCGCGCGTAATGCTGCCCAATTTTGACCCGGCCAATCCTGGAGAATGGTCTGCGCCCTATCCTGGCCAATTGTTTGTGCAAGACGATTTACATGACACCCTGAGTAAACTGGTAGAAGCAGAACAAACCGCATTGGCTAATGGCGCCAATCGTGAAGATGCCATTATGGCTGCTTATGAGCGTTTTTATCGCGGCGATATTGCTGAAGAAATTGTCCGTGCCAACCAGGCCTCCGGTGGACTTTTTACCATGGAAGATCTGGATAACTGGCAGGTTTATATTGAAGAACCTGTCTCTACCACCTACAAAGGTGTTGAGGTTTTTAAACTTAACAGCTGGGTACAAGGTCCAGTCATGCTGCAAATGCTTAATATGCTGGAAGACATGGATTTGCAAAGAATGGGCTATAACAGTGCCGAATACATTCACACGCTGTATCAAGTCATGAGCCTGGCTTTTGCCGATCGCGACTTTTATTACGGTGATCCTTACTTCCCACCGGAAGAGCCAATCGCGGGCCTGCTGTCCAAAGATTATGCGCGTGACCGAGCTGCGCTTATTGACCCTCGCCGCAACCAACCCGATATTACTCCAGGCGATCCTTACCCATATCAAGGTGACGAAACAAACCCTTTCTCAAGATATCTTGAAAACTGGGAGCCCAATATAGAACCCGAGTGGGGAGGCGTAAGAAACAGCGCCAGCATAGCGCCCATTGAAATAAGCGAAACTGACAGCAATGGCAATGTCGTCAGCATCATGAGCCATGATGAAGGTTTTCATGCTGGTACAACCTCAATACAAGCCGCTGATAAAGAAGGCTGGGTTGTCTCAATTACCCCAAGTGGTGCCTGGCTGCCTGCTTTTGTTGCTGGCTCGACGGGCATGAGCTTGTCGCAACGCATGCAAAGTTTTGAACTCTCAGAGAAGCGCAGCCCTTATAACACGCTTGAACCAGGTAAACGTCCAAGGGCTACTCTCTCACCCAGTATCGCATTGAAAGATGGCAAACCTTATATGGCTTTTTCAGTTCAGGGTGGTGATGGCCAAGACCAATGGTTACTACAGTTCTTTCTTAATATTGTCGAGTTCGGCATGGATGTCCAGCAAGCAAGCGAAGCCGCCAACTTTGAAAGTTTTCAACTGCATAGCTCTTTTGGCGAACACTATAGCCAACCTGGCAGAATAGTCCTACGCAGTGATATGAACACCTTAGTATTAAGAACCTTAATCCGTTTGGGTTATGAACTTGAATTCAGAGAAAAGACTTCAGGCCCTATCACGGCCATTCTGTTTAATCAGGAATTTGACACCATGACCGGTGGAGCCAGTAATTTTGGTGATGACACCGCGATGGGTTTTTAGTCACCTAAATCCAAAACTCTTCTTCTCAAACCCATTCGGAGACACCATGAAAACAAAAATAATATTGCTCTGTCTTTTCACTCTCACAAGCTTTTCTGTACTCGCTCAACAACAGGCTGCTGATCCTGAACGCACTCCTGGAGTACAGGCGCGTCAGGATTCAAATCGCGACGCCTTCATCCTGGAGCATTGTGCCGACCCAGCAGCGGCCATGGCTACTGCCACTGGACGTGGTAGAGGTCGTGGACGAGGTGGCCCAGGTAGCATAGCGCCGGGACAGGTAATGTTTACTGTCAGTGGAATTTCCGGCGTCATTGCGAACGGTACTCGCTGGCGCAGCTTATGGACCGATACTGGCAACAATGCCGATAGCCCCATCGGCGTCGAAGATGGTGTGCTGGTAGCACAAAATGATAAAAGCCAGATTCTAAAAGTCGGACTAGACGGCGTAGTAGAACTTGTTGCCACCGATACTTACACCGGCGGCGCATTAGCTATAGCGCCAAATGGCACACTTTATGTTGGCGAGCGCGCTTTGAACCAGGGCATCTGGCAGGTGGAACCGCGTCAGGTTTTCGCTAACACCATGAACGGTGAACCTTTGGATTGCCTGACCACTGGTGTGTTGAATGACATGATTGCTGATGCTGATGGCGGTATCTATATGACCATGGGTGGCGTCTATTACATTAACCCAGAAGGCGTAGTCAGCAGTCGTTACGGCGTGAATGGGGGTAACGGATTAGCCCTGAGTCCTAGCGGAAGTATTTTGTATGTTACCGGGCGACTCCCAAACGCCAGCCCTCCTGCCAACTTATCAGTGCCAACTAATGCCCCTGAACCAAGCGGCGGACTGGTGGCTTATGATGTACAAGCTGATGGTTCACTGCGCAATGAAAGGCAACTTGCCTGGGCCGGAGGAGATGGCATGGCAGTTGATACTAATGGCCGTATTTATGTCACTGGTAACGGTGGAGTATGGGTGATCAGCTCAGCAGGAGAAATACTGGGTTTTATAAACACCCCGCGCAGTATGATCAGCGTGTCCCTTGGCGGACCAAATAAGAGTACATTGTTTGGAGTCTCTATTCGAGATGTGGAAATTTTCGCGATCGATATACTTTCCCAGGGTCTCTAGGGAGTATTGTTCAAAATACAAATGCTGACTGTTAAAGGTTAAAGGTTAACCATTAACAGTCAGCGTTCTGCTTCAAACTTAGACACTTATCTTTTGTAGAGTCTCAATAAGCTCTTCATTTTTAGAATAAAAAGGCGAGTGGCTGGAATCTATCGAGAACACTTCCTTGCAAGGTGACGCCGCAACCATCTGACGTTGCATGTCGATGTGAATAGCATGATCACTAAGCAACTCGATATAGTAACGTGGCACCGATCCAAAATTTTCATCAGTAACTATTACCGGCGTTCCTAATGGTGCCAATGCCTGTGCATGTTGATGAGCCGTAGCAAAAGCTACATCTTCATCACTACAGTCGTGATAAAAAAGATCTTTAATCATCTCAGCTTTTATCGCGCCAGTGACGCCATCTTCGGCTACTTGCAAAGCCGACGGCACAGATGAATGAGGATTGGATTCTTCCAGCGATAATAAAGACTGACCGGATTGCGGTAAAAAACCGGAGAGATAAACCAGAGCACCAATTTTATCAGGGCGCAGTTCTGCGGCGGCAGAAATAGCCAAGCCACCCATTGAATGTCCTAACATGACGACTTTCTCATCTTGCTGATCGAGCACCTCAACCAGTTTATTGGCGTAGGCTTCCAGAGTAACGTCTGTTGCAGGCGTCGAATCTTCGCCAGAACCAGGCAGTTCAGGGGTAATCACTTTATGTCCAGCGGCTTCAAGGCCTGGTACTACTTTATTCCAACACCAGGCACCGTGCCAGGCGCCATGGACTAATACATAAGTTGTCATTGAGAATTCCTTCTATTTTAAAAAAGTTATTTTACCGCGCTTTTCTACCAACATCAGCCTCTAGTTAAGAAGACCATTCAACTGATCGTTAACGGCGTCCCTTAGTTCTTCTTCTTTCTCTTCCATTAACTCTTCACCTGAACTTTCTGCTTGCTCCATTGCATCATCCATTCGGGCTTCGGCAGCAACGACTGTTTCGTTTAGCATTTGTTCTGCTTGCTCTACCATATTTGCCGCTTCAGCCTGAGCAGTTCCCACAGCATCGTTAGCCGACGTTGTGTCGCTTGAAGAAGCGCTCGCCGAGGATGCAGACGGCGCCGCTGTCTCTTCTGATCCACAAGAAGCTAAGCCAAATGATGTCAAAGCAAGCAATACAACTACAGTAATTTTTTTCATAAAATCCTCTCTAATTAATTAACGGTGTGAATATAACTATAACGACTACTCAAATTCCAAATGTTGTCTGGATGTCTCGACATCACAAGGCACATTGGTAAATTCATGATCAATAATTTTACGGTAGCGACCCTCGGTAACTACAGATTCTGTGAGATAAACCGGATCGGTAAGTGTGTAAAGGTACGACAAAAAAAGTCCGTCTTCAGATAATCGATACTCTTCCACTATATTTTTCTGATCGCTGGAATCCAGACCATTGACTATCCCCCAACCCGTCTGGGAAAAGTTAGAAGTTTCTATCTCCAGGGTTCCATCATCCAATAATCGCCCGGTTGAGTAGCCCAATTCATCTGGCACGTAGTTTACCGGTGGCTTTTCTTGATCAAAATATACAGTCCTCAGCTGCTGTGCCAGCTCTTTTTCGATAAGCAATTGATCATCATTGCGTGTCCATCGAATAGCATAAGGCCAGGTAATTATTCTTGGTAAAGGTAAAGGCTCACAATTAAGAAAAGGATCATCATTGGTATTAAACCTGGCTACCTGAGCTTCTCCAACTGGCGTGAGCTGTAATCCAGTCGGGCCACTAAAGCCACTACCAATTAAGGCTCTTCTTAAGTTTTCCTCAGGCGTTCCTACCGACACACGAGTCCAGGTTCCAGAAAAATCAGTAGACGGGGTGACGCCTTGATCATCATTGCGCCCCATAATTTCAATGCCTTCCGGAGCCCTAAAGGAGTAGAAAACCCTGCCATCATCGTGCTGAAAATAATCCAGTAAGCCAAAGTGTCGATCAGGGTTCCTGTTAGGGTTGACCACTACAACAACATGATCACCGACTTTTACAGAATCCTGCTCCCAGCCATTACCCAATAAACCGGGAATAGAATGACCTTCGATAGTCCAATTTTCGCTTTCACCATCGGCATTAACAGTATCAATCCCCCAAAACACATGTGGACTGCGCCAGCGAACGTTAGTTACCGTACCTGTCAGCCGAACGGTTTCATCTATTTCAAAACCGGCGCGGGAATGATGAGCCTCTACGCTTAAAAAAGGGGCACAAATAAGCATGCCAATAAAGGGCAGTTTGAATGATCTTTTAAGTCTTCTTAGATTAACCATCTTAAGTTCTTATTTTCAAAAAACGATACGATAGTAGTCGCATTACACGGGGAATTCCAGTTTGCCGAACTCAGGATACAAACGTTATTATGTTCGGCTGTAAGCCTACACATAACGAGCAGGATGAATTATGCAAACACTCACTTTCGACAATGGTGATCAGATACCCACTCTCGGTCTGGGAACCTGGAAGACAGCTAACGACGCCATCAAACCAGTCATCCGACAAGCTCTCGATACTGGCTATCGTCATATCGACTGCGCCTCAGTTTACGGCAATGAGGTCGGCATAGGCGAAGCGCTTGCTGAAGCCTTTACCGAGAACAAGGTGAAAAGGGGCGAACTGTGGATCACCTCCAAGCTTTGGAACAATGCTCACAAAGCTGAGGGCGTGGAACCAGCGCTCAGAAAAACCCTTAAAGATCTGCAACTCGATTATCTTGATCTTTATCTGATTCACTGGCCAGTGGCAGTCAAGCCTGAAGTAGGCTTTCCTCAGTCTGATGATGATTACCTGAGTCTGGAGCAATTGCCCATTATAGAAACCTGGCAAGCCATGGAAGCTTGTGTTGATGCCGGTTTAGTAAAACACATTGGCGTTTCTAATTTCAGCGCAGCTAAACTGCAAGATTTGGTAACCAAAAGTCGAATTAAACCGGAAGTTAATCAGGTAGAGCTGCATCCCCTGCTTCAGCAGCCAGCCTTAAAAAGCTACTGCGATACTGAAGCCATTCACCTGACAGCTTATGCTCCCCTCGGTTCAGGCGACCGACCGGCTTTTTTCCGTAGCGAAGACAGCCCGATACCTCTGGAGCTGCCACTTATCCAGGAAATTGCAGCCGCCCATCAAGCCAGTCCGGCCCAGGTGTTACTCGCCTGGGGTATGCAACGTGGCACTATAGTCATTCCAAAAACTGTGAATCCAGAACGTATGCAGGAAAACCTGGCGGCTACAAACCTCAAACTCAATGCTGAAGAAATGAGTCAGATACAAGCCCTCGATCAACACTGCCGACTACTGACCGGTAAACTCTGGGGCGGCCCTTATACCTATGAATATCTCTGGGATGAAGTCCTATAAAGAGCCGTTTCTGATGACAGGTTTAAAATCTACTTGCCAAAAATGCCTCATGGTCTTCCATAACAATGGATTTTGATTAGCGTATTCACTGAATCACTTTTATACTCTGCACTGAAAATAAAAACGACACTATAAATCGGAATAAATCCGAGAGGTCAATCATGTCAACGTTGCCATTAGTCACACGCTCCAGAAGCCTTTTATCCTTGTTACTGGTCACCCTTTTTACCATACCGAGTTTATCTTTTGCTCAACTAAACGCGCCTAACAGTGCAGGCGTTGCCATGGGACACCTGCATTTTCAAACTGCTGACCTTGCCGCCAGTCAAGCATTCTGGGAGAACCTCGGAGGCGAGGTTGTGCAGAACGGCCCAATTAGTATGTATGACATACCTGGTGTTTTGATACTGCTGCGTGAAGCTGAACCTAGTAGTGGCTCGGCTGGCACGTTGATTATTCATGTGGGCTTTCACGTACCGAATGTCAATGCCGCTTATGACCGATGGTCAGCCGCTGGCATAGATGTCGAACGTGGCAGTTTCGATTTCCAGCTCTGGGTTAACGGCCCCGATGGGCTGCTCATCGAGATTCTGGAAAACCCAGAAATCACTGGCTCGATTCAGATGCATCATATTCATTGGGAAACGCCGGATATTGAAGGCATGCAAGCCTGGTATAGCGATATGTTTGGTGCCGTACCCGGCATGCGGGGTAATTTTCAGGCAGCCGACATCCCCGGTGTCAATCTCACTTTCAACCAAGCTGAATCTCCAGTCATGGAAACTCAGGGCACCGTACTGGATCATATCGGTTTTGAAGTCACCGATTTACGCGCCACCATTGCCAAACTGGAAGCAGCAGGTGTGACAATGGACTCCGGTTACCGCGAAATTGCCGCGGCCAATCTTGCCATTGCTTTTTTAACGGATCCCTGGGGAACTTACATTGAATTGACGCAGGGATTAGCGCCATAGTTTTTTAATAAGCAGCTTTCATCAATCCATAACAACAGAAAAAAACGGAAAATAAAATGATCGCAACACTCGTAAGCTTCTCCTATGCCGATAACTTTGATGAAGAAAAAATTCGCAACATTGCCGAATCGGCGAGACCCAAATTTGAAAACATGCCCGGTTTACGTTCAAAGGCTTTCTCCTTAAATGCTGAAACTAAAACTGCAAAAAACTATTATGTATGGGAAGAAGAAAGTGCAGCCAGAAACTTTTTCACTGAAGCCAACATAGATAATATCGGGAGCATTTATGGTGTAAGACCTAGCGTTGAGTTTCTGCAAGTCGCCACCTTGGTGGATAATCACCCTGGAAATTAATCGACCCTTATAGCTTTAAAAGAAATAGCGCTGTAGTCAAAATTGCTTTTCGAATTAACGAAGAGTAAAGCAAAAATTTAACAATCTATTCTCCCTCAACCTCTAACAGTCAACACAGTTAATTGTGTACTGTTAAAGCTGAGATTTTTTAATTCCTCATTATGAAAGTCATAAGCAATGTTTGAAATATTAGGATCCGACCCCTGGCTTCTGCTATTAATTATCGCTGTCGCCTTTTTTGCCGGAATAGTTCATGGCGCAATTGGTATGATTGGCGGCTTACTAATGACCGGCGTAATCGCACACTTCATAGGAATAAAATTGACCGTTCCTGTTATTACCTGTGCCTTAATATTTAGCCACTTTAGTCGGGGCTACATGTTGAGAAAAGACATAGAGTTTTGGGCAGTTCGGCGTGTGCTTTTATTTGGCTTACCAACTGTTGTGTTGGGCTCCATCACCTTTGGTTATTTATCCTCCCAGGTTATAGCACTGGTTTTCGGCTCAGTATTAACGATTTCATTACCCATAAAATATTGGGCAAGAAAACATTCAATCAAAACAGGACCAAAATTATTAGCCGGTGCGTCTGTTGTCTGGGGAGGCTTAGCAGGCAATGTTATTGGCCCAGGCTTTTTCCTCGCGCCTTTTCTGTTAGGCACAGGCATGAACCGATTGGCTTTCGTGGGTACGCTAGCAACAATTACTTTAGCCATGAACCTAGTAAAAATTTCAGTCTTTGCTTTTACTGACCTGCTTACACCAGAATTAATTCTTCTTGGCGTCATCGCAGGCCTTGCGACTATTCCCGGAAATTTCCTGGGGCAAAAAATACTAAGAAAAATGACAGACGGTTTTCATGAAAAGATTGTCGATGTAATGACGATAGTTTTAGTCGCCAACTTTTTTTATTTGGCGTTTTCCTCTTGAGGCTGCGCGTTTTATGGTGCGTATTCTTATAACAACCCACACTATTAACATTCTCTAAAATAAGCAATATTGTCGACAATATTAGACTTATTTATCATAATAAGTTAATTTAACCGCTATATTGTCGACAATTTCAATAAGATAGAGAATATTATGAACCCCACTTCACCTGGACGTACCTTTCGCGAATTAGTTAAAAATGAAAAACCTTTGCAGTGCGTTGGTGCCGTCAATGCTTACCATGCAAGACTGGCCGAGGCTACCGGCTTTAAAGCCCTTTACATCTCTGGTGGTGGCGTCGCTGCTGGTTCATGCGGCATACCTGATCTGGGTATCACCACTTTGGAAGACGTCTTAATTGACCTGCGTCGTATTACTGATGTTACCGAAGCGCCTGTCATGGTCGATATCGATGTCGGCTGGGGCGGTGCCTTTAACATCGCACGTGCTATTCGCGCCATGAGTAAGAATGGCGCTGCTGCGGTACATATCGAAGATCAGGTCATGCAAAAACGCTGCGGACATCGGCCTAACAAAGCCATTGTGTCGCAAACTGAAATGGTGGATCGAATCAAAGCGGCAGTAGATGCCAGAACGGATCCCGACTTTGTCATCATGGCGCGTTCAGATGCCTTGGCGGTTGAAGGCTTACAATCAGCCCTTGATCGAGCTTGCGCCTGCGTTGAAGCCGGTGCCGACATGATCTTTCCAGAAGCGATGACAGAGCTAAGCATGTACCAACAATTCGTCGATACAGTAAAGGTTCCAGTGTTAGCGAATATCACAGAATTTGGTGCGACCCCGCTTTTTACCACCGAAGAATTGGCCAGTGCCGACGTCAGCATCGCGTTATATCCACTATCGGCATTTCGTGCAGCCAATGCAGCCGCACTAAAGGTTTACCAAACCTTACTGACTGAAGGCACCCAGAAAAATGTGATCGATATTATGCAAACCCGTGATGAGCTTTATGACTACCTCGATTATCACCACTACGAGCAAAAACTTGATGCGCTGTTTACTGAGGAGAATAAGCAATGAGCACTGGCACTGAACAGGCTTTACCCAAAGCAAAAAAATCAGTTGCCCTATCCGGTGTAGTCGCAGGCAACACGGCTATTTGCACAGTAGGACGTACCGGTAATGATTTACATTACCGTGGTTACGATATTCTCGATTTTGCTGAAAAAGCTGAATTTGAGGAAATTGCTCACTTACTGATTCACGGCCACCTGCCCAATCAAACCGAACTGGCGGCCTACAAAGCCAAATTAAAATCTATGCGCAATCTGCCAGAGCCTGTTATGCAAGCCATGGAAGCACTGCCAGCCACAGCCCACCCGATGGATGTCATGCGCACCGCCTGTTCTGTTTTGGGGACTTGCTTACCGGAAAAAGAAGAGCATCCTGAATCAGCAGCGCGTGACATCATTGACCGTTTAATGGCTTGTTTTAGCTCAGCACTTTTATATTGGTATCATTTCAGCATAAAGGGCAAACGCATTGATGTAGACACTGATGACGATTCCATCGGCGGGCATTTTCTTCATTTGTTACACGGTGAAGCGCCTTCTGCATCTTGGGTGCGAGCCATGCACACCTCTTTGAATTTATATGCCGAACATGAATTTAATGCGTCCACCTTCACGGCCAGAGTAATTGCCGGCACTAACGCCGATATGTATTCCTCTATTACAGGTGCTATTGGTGCCTTACGCGGTTCAAAACATGGCGGCGCTAATGAAGTGGCTTTCCATATCCAGAACCGTTACACATCTGCCGATGAGGCTGAAACGGATATACGAGAAAGAGTCGCCAACAAAGAAATCATTATTGGTTTTGGTCATCCGGTTTATACCGTGGGCGATCCTCGCAACGATGTCATCAAACGTGTGTCCAAACGCTTGTCAGATGAGTCCGGTGACACCCTTATGTACGATGTTGCTGAGCGACTGGAATCAGCAATGTGGGACATCAAAAAGATGTTTCCGAATCTGGATTGGTTTTCAGCCGTATCTTACAAGCAGATGAAAATCCCTACTGACATGTTTACGCCTCTGTTTGTTATTGCTCGCGTCTCTGGTTGGGGTGCGCATGTCATTGAGCAACGTCAAGATGGAAAAATTATTCGCCCATCGGCCAATTATATCGGGCCAGAAAATCGCGACTATGTGCCTATCGAAAAGCGTTAATAAAAAACATGCTGCCAAATTCCGAACAAGCAATAACCAGCGCCGACAAAACTTTTCTACGCTTAAGAAAAGATATTGTTGAAGGCCTTATCGCTTCAGGTTCAAAACTAAGTGAAACAGAATTATCGACAAACTATGGCGTTAGCCGTGCGGTTATCCGTGAAGCGATTAACCGTCTTGAGTCATGCCATCTGGTTGAACGCAAAGCTAATATTGGTGCTCGGGTTGTTAGCATTAGCACAGAAGGCTTAATGGAACTGTATCAGGTGCGCGAGGCGCTCGAAGGTATGGCTGCTCGCCTTGCCGCCATTCATATGAGCGATGTTGAAATAGCAGATTTAAATAGTTTGTTGGACGCTCATTTTCAAACGGTTAAAGACGGTGAAACCTATTATCAGGAAGCCGGTGATTTGGACTTTCACTATCGCATTATTCTTGGCAGTAAAAATAGTCAGTTGATATCGATATTAATGAACAGCATCTATCATTTAATTCGCATGTACCGTGTCCAGCTAGGCATGTCCGGCCCACGAGTCACCACTGCTTTTGACGAACACAAACAAATTGTGCAGGCCATTTCAAACCGTGAGGCCGAGCTCGCTGAAATGCTGATGCGTCGACATATCCTGTACAGCAAAAATAACTTGCAACGTAAATTAAGCGGTCAGCCTCAAACTAAAATTAAAGCCCTATGATCAATACTGAATACCGTAAACCTCTATCTGGTACAGATTTGGATTTTTTTGACACACGTGCTGCTGTGGAAAGTATTAAACCTGGCGCCTATGAAAAGCTGCCTTATACTTCGCGCGTACTGGCAGAACAATTATTACGTCGTTGTGAGCCATCAATTATCCATACTGCTT
Source organism: SAR86 cluster bacterium (assembly GCA_002746215.1). GTDB lineage: Bacteria > Pseudomonadota > Gammaproteobacteria > Pseudomonadales > Pseudohongiellaceae > UBA5109. The sequence goes on along the minus strand of NVWI01000010.1, from coordinate 33,230 downwards.
TAACACAAATTATCGAGCGTAAACGTGACATGGACTTTCCCTGGTATCCAGCACGTGTCGTTTGTCATGACATATTGGGGCAGACGGCTTTAGTTGACTTGGCCGGCCTGCGTGATGCAATTGCTGATCAGGGCGGTGACCCGGCCAAGGTTAATCCCGTCGTGCCAACACAATTAATTGTCGACCATTCACTCGCCGTTGAAGCGCCGGGCTTTGATCCCGACGCCTTTGAAAAAAATCGAGCCATTGAAGACCGTCGCAATGAAGATCGTTTTCACTTTATTGAGTGGAGCAAAACGGCCTTCAAAAACGTTGATGTGATCCCGGCAGGCAACGGCATCATGCACCAAATTAATCTGGAAAAAATGTCGCCGGTCATTCAATCGCGTGATGGCGTTGCTTTCCCTGACACCTGTGTGGGCACGGATAGTCACACGCCACATATTGATGCCCTGGGTGTCATTGCCATTGGTGTTGGCGGTCTTGAAGCCGAAAATATCATGCTGGGCCGCCCCTCTATGATGCGTCTACCAACTATTATTGGCGTTAATTTAACCGGCAAGCGCCAACCCGGTATTACCGCCACCGATCTCGTGCTGGCACTGACTGAATTCCTACGAGAACAAAAAGTCGTTTCAGCTTATCTCGAGTTTTTTGGAGAAGGTACGCAAGCCTTAACTATTGGAGACCGCGCCACTATCTCTAATATGACGCCTGAATATGGTGCGTCAGCCGGACTATTTTATATTGACGAACAAACCATCGCTTATCTCAAGCTGACGGGGCGTGATGCCGAGCAAATAGAGCTGGTAAAAAACTATGCCCAAACGACAGGTCTTTGGGCAGATCAACTGGACAATGTCGACTATGATCGCGTACTCGAATTTGATCTGTCATCGGTAGAACGAACCATGGCCGGCCCATCCAACCCACATCGCCGGCTGCCGACCAGTGCTCTGGCTGAACGCGGCATTGCAGCTGGTCTCGATAAAGCCTTAGCTGAAGAAGCTGAGGGTCTTATACCTGACGGCGCTGTCATTATTGCTGCAATTACCAGCTGCACTAATACCAGCAACCCGCGCAATGTTGTTGCCGCTGGCTTACTCGCGCGCAACGCTAACGACTTAGGGTTACTTCGCAAGCCCTGGGTTAAGTCTTCATTTGCGCCGGGTTCCAAAGTCGCCAAGTTATACCTGGAAGAAGCCGGCCTGTTAAATGAACTTGAAAAGCTGGGTTTTGGCATCGTCGGTTACGCCTGCACAACCTGCAACGGCATGAGTGGTGCACTTGATCCCAACATTCARAAAGAAATTCTTGAGCGCGACGTGTATACGACAGCAGTGCTGTCCGGCAACCGTAATTTTGACGGGCGCATTCACCCTTATGCCAAGCAGGCTTTCCTGGCTTCTCCCCCTTTAATCGTCGCTTATGCCATTGCCGGAACCATAAGGTTTGATATTGAACAGGATGTCTTGGGCACAGACTCAAATGGCAAGCCAATCACTCTAAAAGACATCTGGCCCAGTGATGAAGAAATTGATGCCATTGTTAGCAAGTGCGTCAAGCCCGAACAGTTCAGGCAAATCTATATTCCGATGTTCGACCTCGGTAAGATTGAGGAAGCTGAAAGTCCTTTGTATGACTGGCAGCCACAAAGCACCTATATTCGTCGACCTCCGTATTGGGAAGGCGCCCTGGCAGGTGAACGTAGTCTACAAGGCATGCGCCCATTAGCCGTTCTTGGTGACAACATCACAACCGACCATCTGTCTCCTTCCAATGCTATTTTGGCCAGCAGTGCCGCTGGCGAATATCTCAGCAAGATGGGGCTGCCAGAAGAAGATTTTAATTCTTATGCGACTCATCGCGGTGATCATTTGACGACCCAGCGCGCCACCTTTGCCAACCCTAAACTTTTAAATGAAATGTGTTTGGATGACAAAGGTGATATCAAACAAGGCTCTCTTGCGCGTCTCGAACCCGAAGGCCAGGAGATGCGTATGTGGGAAGCCATTGAGACTTATATGCAACGCAAGCAAGCCTTAATTATTGTGGCTGGTGCAGACTATGGCCAGGGCTCTTCGCGAGATTGGGCGGCTAAAGGCGTTCGCCTGGCGGGTGTTGAGGCTATTGTTGCAGAAGGTTTTGAACGTATTCATCGTACAAACCTGGTGGGCATGGGTGTATTGCCACTTGAATTTCAGCGCGGTGAAACGCGTCATACTTATKCAATTGATGGTAGCGAAACTTTTGATGTAAGCGGCAATGTGGAATCCGGCGCAACACTGACCTTGATTATCCATCGTAGCAATGGTGAAAAAATTGAACTCTCGGTTACTTGTCGACTGGATACCGCAGAAGAAGTTTTAGTCTATCAAGCGGGTGGCGTCTTGCAGCGTTTTGCACAAGACTTTCTTGAATCCTCAGTTGCAACATAAGGCGGCTTAACATGACAACTGATGCACAATTTAAGATACCTGCTACTTACATGCGTGGTGGCACCAGCAAGGGTGTGTTTTTCAAGCTACGCGACTTGCCGCTTGCCGCGCAGATTCCTGGCGACATTCGAGATAAATTACTGCTGCGTGTTATTGGCAGCCCGGACCCTTATGGCAAACATACCGATGGCATGGGCGGCGCGACTTCCAGCACCAGCAAAACCGTTATTCTTGCTAAAAGTGAACAACAAGAGCATGACGTTGATTATCTCTTTGGGCAGATTTCCATTGATAAACCGTTTGTCGACTGGAGCGGTAATTGCGGCAACCTGACTGCAGCAGTGGGTTCTTTCGCCATTGCTAATGGTTTAGTTGATGCTGATCGCATTCCAGAAAACGGCATTGCTGAAATAAGAATCTGGCAAAAAAATATTAAAAAAACCATTATTGCCCATGTGCCCATCAGCAATGGCGAAGTACAAGAGACTGGCGATTTCGAACTGGATGGCGTCACCTTTCCGGCGGCAGAAGTTCAAATCAATTTCATGAACCCTGTCGATGACGGCGAATTAATCTTCCCGACGGGCAATCTAGTCGACACCTTGGAAGTCCCTGGAATTGGCACCTTTAAAGCAACGATGATTAATGTCGGCATCCCCACTATATTTCTCAATGCTGAAGATATTTCTTACACAGGGACTGAATTGCAAGAAGCCATCAACGGCGATCAAAAAGCACTCGACATGTTTGAAACTATTCGAGCTTACGGCGCAGTACGGATGGGTTTAATAAAGAATATTGAAGAGGCGGCCACGCGTCAGCATACACCGAAAGTTGCCTTTGTCGCCGCAGCAAAGCGCTATACAGCGTCAAGTGGCAAAGCAATCAATGAAGATGACATTGATTTGAATGTTCGTGCCTTATCAATGGGCAAACTACACCATGCCATGATGGGTACTGCGGCTGTTGCCATCGGCGCTGCTGCCGCAATTCCAGGGACTCTGGTTAATTTAGCTGCAGGCGGAGGTGAGCGAGAAGCTGTCACCTTTGGGCATCCATCTGGGCGCTTAAGAGTTGGTTCACAAGCTAGCCAAAGCAATGGCGATTGGCGCATAAATAAAATCAGCATGAGCAGAAGTGCTCGGGTATTAATGGAAGGCTGGGTACGCGTACCTGGTGATTATTTTAATTTAAAAATATAAACATAACAGTTAAGCATTCCTGATCGCCCAACAGTGGCCTCGAGTGGAATATAGATAACTTTAAAAAATATCAGCGCTCTATCTCAACCTCTGTAGTAGTAACCGGCCCAATACCTTTTATTTCCACCACCACATACCCATCTATAGCGCCATCAAAATGCACAGCTCCCGGTGGATGAATCATAAAGCCTCCCGGCGTAATTGGCGTGGCTCTATTCATATCATGACTAGCATCTGCACCCGCATACCAAGTGCCTTCTATTACAGTGACATGACGTTCCATGCTATGAGAATGTGGCATAGTTGAGCCACCCTCAGGAAACCTTACTCGATAGACGTAAAACCCTTCCTGGTCAGGGGAACTGTAAATATTTTGTCGTTGAATTTCCGTGCTATTTTCATCCCATTCAAATTCATCCAGTTGCACAATAGTAAAATCTCGTTCCGCAGCCAAGCTACTAGAACAAACCATTACTAATAACAATTTTATTAACACATTACTTTTCAGTTTACGCATATAACCGCCGTTTGATTTTTTTATTTAGCGTCAATAAGATTATTGTTTATTTAGCCTCGGTGAGCAAGAGCCTGAACTCCTTTGACTACAAACCTGACACCCTTCTAATTTCGCCTTAAACAACGAGTATAAATAAAGGCTAGCCGATACGGGAAAGAGCTTTTATACTTTCTCCCTTAATTAAAAGATAGAAAAGGAAATGCCATGCGAAAGTTTCTATTCACGTTGACGTTAATCGCCGCCAGCACTACCGCTAGCTCTCATGAATATCTCGAATTTGATGAGTTAATGGCAGCCTTTGGCGCGGACTTAGAGTCGGTCGAAATCACCTCTCAGGAAGTTAGCGATGGTGTTTACGTCCTTTTTGGCAGCGGCGGCAATATCCTGGCCTCTGTTGGCGATCAAGGAACCCTGATAGTCGACAGCATGTATGCCCAGTTAGTCCCAAAAATTCAAAATGAACTGAGAAACTTAGGCGGCAACGGTGTCGATTTCACCCTCAATACGCATTTCCATTTCGATCATGCAGACGGCAACCCCTTGCTGAGCAGTGATGGAGCATGGATCGTTACACAATCTAATGCACGCCGAATGATGGCCGGCGAGCACCCCATCGATTTGGTAGACTTTGCATATTTACAGCCGGCCTATCCAAGAGAGTCCCTGCCTGTGATCACATTCGACGATCATATGCAGTTTCACTTTAACAATGAAAATATTGACCTAATGCATTTCGGTCCAGCACACACCACGGGTGATGCCGCTATTTACTTTCGCAATGCAAACATCATCCATATGGGCGATGTCTTCAATGCTGGCTACCCCTTCATCGATGCCGGCAATGGTGGTGGTCTGGATGGCATGATCAAATTTTGTAAAAGTGTCCTTAACACTATCGAAGAAGATACTGCCGTTTTACCAGGCCACGGTCCAATTCTGGGTTATGAAGATCTCAGCTTGTACATAGACATGCTCGAAACTGTTCGTGACCGGATTGTGTATATGATTGACGCCGGTAGCTCACTTGAAGAAGTGATTGCGGCAGAGCCAACACGGGAATTCGATGATCGCTATGGAGACCCTGGAAGACTTATCGATCGAGCTTATATGAGTCTTGCGCGCTAGGGTAAAAATTCTAAGGTATGCTGTGTTAAGCACTACTTAAATACTATGAGGGCCCTTGTGGTTTTGCCATGCTAAAAGTTTTCATGCTATCTAAACAAGACAAACCAATGCTCGTTGCAGGCCTGATTTTAATCTTGCTTTGCAGCGCCTTTGCAATGAATGCCACCGCTCAACAAAATGCGTTTGCTGGCGAAAAAATAGTGCATGTACTGGAAGAACCGCGCCATCGTCCAGTCATGCAGGAAGACCAGTTCACTGTGTTTGATATGCAACTCAGACCCGGTGATGCTTCCCTTCCTCACATCCATAATCAGGCTATTTTGCTTAATCGTATCAGTAATCCGGAAGGGCCTCAGTACGGTATTGTAGAAGCCATTACAGACTATGCTACAGAAACCTATACGCATAAGATCGAAAACTCGGGGACTTATCTGTGGCGCATCATTGGCGTGATCCATGATGGCAACGGTGAACCTTTGAACCCGAATGACACACCAACTGGCATGACGCTTGAACCTGAAGTCGAAGATAATTGGTTTCGCGCCTATCGCATTGAACTGGCGCCAGGAGAATCCACGCTTACTCAAACACACTCTAATCCTACTCTGATCGTTCAAGTCACTGAGGGCCTTATGCATGTTTCACGTGAGGATGGTCTAACAAGAGAGCTGGCTCAACCCGCTGACTGGGCTTATCGAGATGTCGGTTCCAGTTTTAGCATCACCAATGTCGGAGACATCCCGGTTGCTGTGGCTATAAATGAGATCCGTATTCAGGGCGCTAAATAGCTAAGTTCTACCTTAGATGTTTATAAACAAGTTATGCACATGAGTGAGCAATTATCAGGTGAGACTTTTTTAAAACTGGCAAACTACCGCATGCCTTTTGGCAAATATACTAATAAATTGTTAGTAGAAATTCCGGAAGAGTATTTTTTATGGTTCTCAAAAAAGGGTTTCCCTGAGGGAGAACTTGGACAATACATGCTCATGATGTTGGAAATAAAAACCAACGGGCTTGAATATTTATTTGATCCGCTAAAAAATAAATAATATGGCCAAACAGGCTCACAAATATCAGTTCTTTCTAAGTAAAGAAAGTAGGCATAATAGGATTTAAATAACGCAAACCAGCTAGCCCTATACGAATAATAAAAGTAGAGGACAAAAGATGAATAATAAAAACGAAAGTCGCCGAAAATTTTTAACGGGTAGTGCCGCTGTTGCAGGCGCAACTGTCATGGGGGCTGCCATACAACCTTCTCTTGCCCAGGAACAGGGTTATGTATTTAACCCACCCGCAGTCACTTCAATGGAAATTGTAGGGTCATCAGAGCGTTTCCCCGTCAGACGTGTATTCTGTTTAGGCAGAAATTATCGCGCTCATGCCATTGAATCTGGTGATAACCCTGACGAAACACCACCATTTTTCTTTATTAAACCCAGAGATGCTGTTGTCGATAGCCGCGATGGTTTCCCTTACCCCTCTATGACCAGTGAATTACGTTATGAAGGCGAAATGATTGTTGCCCTTAAAAGTGGTGGTTCCAATATCAGCGAAGCAGATGCTCTGGATCATGTTTATGCCTATGGTGTTGGTTTAGATATGACGCGAGAAGATCGACAACATGAAGCGCAAGCGCTGTCACGGCCCTGGGCAATCAGCAAGTCCTTTGATAAATCAGCACCCTGTGGGCCTCTGTATCCCGTTGAAAACCACGGACATGCGATTAGTGGTCGTATCTGGTTAAGTGTAAATGGCGACATTAAACAAGATTCAGATTTAGATTTGCAACGCTGGTCAGTGCCACAGGGAATTGCCATTCTTTCTCGACATTACGAACTGACCGCGGGAGATATCATCATGACGGGCACGCCCGAAGGGATTGGACTGGTTGAAAAAGGCGATGTCATAAGAACGGGCATTGATAACCTGGGTGAAATAGAAGTAAGGGTTATTTAATTTCCGCTGTTAGCCGTAAACAGAAGGTTTAAATCTAATAATTTTTACACCATTACAAGGCGAGGGCGATACTGGATCGCCATCAAGTCCAATGGAAATTTTCTAATTAAATATTAGGGTAACTCTTTTTTTTCAAAAATAAAGAGGAAAGGCTGTAATTTTAATTGGCTACAACAAAGGGTTTAATAGACATTGAGCTTGACAAAGAATATCTGGAATCAACTCATTATTCTTCTTATACTTCTTGCCCAGCTTAATTAAAGACAGTGTAAGATGACAATCAACACAAAACAAAATCCGCAAAAAGACGTCACTCAACACCTTGATATAGGATTGGCACCAATCGACCCAACTCTAGTGTCATTGCAAAAGGATGAGTGGCAGTATTCAAAAAAACGCTCATTAGATGATTTTAAGGCAAAAGACTGGGCTCTCTGGTCTGAACAACGCACTCAGTACTTTGAAGGGCAAAGAGTTAAGCACATACTTCGTATGCTCGAATGCCAAAAAGATGATAAGGCATACCTTTATACTGTCAATAATTACTACCATTGCATGCAAACTGCGACTCGGATGCTGCGTGCAGGTTTATCAGAAGAGGATGTTGTTGTTGGCCTATTGCACGACGTTGGGTTCGTAACTTGCAATGAAACTCATGGTGAATTTTCTGCGGCGCTGATGCGTCCTTTTATTTCTGAAAGAAACCATTGGATGCTGCTTCATCACGCTGCTTTTCAGCAATATCACTGCTATAACCTCCCAGGCTGTGACCGCCACGCCCGAGACCAATGGCAAGACCACCCTTACTTTGCATGGACCGCAGAATTTGTTGAAAAATTCGATCAGACTACGATTAATTACGACGAAGAAATTTTGCCCCTGGAGGCATTTGAACCAATGGTACAACGTATGTTTTCTCGTCCTTTTAATTCACCAGAAAAAAAATAGCGAGAAGCGAATGACTGCCTGGATAAAAATGATTCCGGAAGAGGAAGCAACCGGCGACCTTCGTGAAATGTATGCTCAAGCCATGACCCCGCATGGCACTGTCGATAATGTTATGAAAGTACATTCACTTAGACCCCACACCATGCAAGGACACATGGCGCTTTATAAAAGTGTACTACACCATCCAGACATAACTTTACCTTTATGGTTTCTTGAGGTAGTTGCTTCGTATACAAGTATCAAGAACTTATGCGACTACAGCTTGTCCCATCATTTTGCCAACGCCAGGCGCCTGATCAGCAACGAAAAGCGCGCCAACCTCATTCTCGCAGCACTGAAATCAGGCAAGCCTCAAACTCAATTCCAGGGTAAAGAATTAGCTTTACTTCACTATACTGAAAAATTAACCACGCAAGTTTCTGAAATGAATATTGCAGATATTAAGAGTCTTCATGATGCAGGTTGCACCGATGGAGAAATTCTGGAGGTAAATCAGGTTGTCGCTTATTTCAACTATTCGAATCGTGTTTTGAATGGCTTAGGCGTGACCACTGAGGGCGACGCTATTGGCTATTACGATTGAGCAAAGTATCACCTCCAATTCAGATCTGTTTTTAAAAAATGCATGGTACGTTGCTGCACTTTCTGATGCCGTAAAACATGAGCTGACACCTTTAAAGCTTTTAGGAAATGATGTTGTTGTATATAGAACCAACGCTGGTCTGCCCGTAGTTCTCGAAGATGCCTGCCCACACCGCAAACTGCCGCTATCAATGGGACGTTTGATCGATGACTATATTGAATGTGGTTACCATGGGCTTTGTTTTGATGCCTCTGGAAACTGCCTTAAAGCGCCAACACAAGATCGTGTACCACCAACAGCAATCGTCAAATCTTATCCAGCAGTAGACAGATACGGACTGCTCTGGGTCTGGATGGGAGAGCAAGATGCAAACGAATCAAGTCTTCTCTTCATAGAGAATGCTGAAGATCCTGCCTGGCACATAACCAGTGGTGATTTTCTGGATTGTCGTTGCAACTATCTCTACCTGGTAGATAACCTTCTTGACCCATCGCATGTCGCCTGGGTGCATAAAGACTCATTCGCCGCAAAGGGAACTGAAGACACGCCACTAGATGTGCAAGAAAGCGAGGACGGTTTGATTGTCTCTCGCTGGATTAACAATTGCGATGCACCACCCTTTTATCAACCTCTGCTAAAATTTTCTGGTAAATGCGATCGTTTACAACACTATGAAGTCCGATACCCGTCCATCGCAATCAACAAATCGGTTTATTGCCCTGTTGGTACTGGCGGTCCCAATTGGAATCCGAGCGAAGAATGTTATGAGATGATCTCTTATAATTTTCTGACACCCGTTGACGAAAATAACACGCGCTATTTCTGGCTCCAACAACGTAATACGGATCCAAGTGATGAGGCCGTAACAAAATCTATTACCAAAGGTGCAAGGCAAGCTTTCCTGGAAGACAAAGCTATATTGGAGGCTGTGCATCTAGGAATCACAAGAACAAAAAACAGGCCTATTAACCTTGCACTTGATGCCGGCGCATTGAGATTCCGCAGCTTGCTAAAACAACGCATAAAAACTGAAAGCCAGGAGACTAAATGACCAGCATTCAAGACGTCAAAGAGTATGACGAACCAAGTTTTGCTGCAGCATTGATATGTTGCAGCGGTGTTCTCGCCATCATAATTACCAGTGTCTTCTTGTTTGAAATCGAATTACACCTCGCCTTAACACTTGCTCTTATATGGACAGCATTTAATGCAGCCTTGCTGGGTTTTCATTTTCGTGACACTAAAGAATTGATGAATGACGGCATCATTGCTGCCGTCGGCGCCATTTATATTTTCATGCTGATTGGCGTTGTGATTGCCGCTTTGATCGAAAGTGGCACAATTGCCGGCATCATTGTTTATGCGCTGGGTGTTGTCGACCCGCGCTGGTTCCTGCCAGCGTCTCTTTTACTATGCAGCTTTATGTCCATGGCTACTGGCACTTCCTGGGGCACCGTCGGCACAGCAGGCGTTGTCTTAGTGGGGCTAGGTGAATTTATTGGTATACCGGTCCCTATAGTTGCTGGTGCAGTGATTTCGGGTGCCTTATTTGGTGACAAGATGTCACCTTTGTCTGATACCACAATACTTGCAGCAACAGCGGTAGGCACTGACGTTGATCAGCACATTAGAGCCATGTTTTATACCACAGGCCCGGCTTATCTATTGACGCTTATAGTCTTTGGCATAATGAGTTTTAGCTATGGTGACGTAGTATTAAGCCTCGATGAAATCGACGCATTGCGAGAACCCTTACTGGAACAATTCTCAATCAACGTGCTGGTATTCTTGCCATTACTGGTCATTATCAGCATGAGTTTTATGCGAATGGCGGCCGAACCGAGCATGATGGCAGGCACAGTTGTTGCTGTCGTTCTTGCAATGTATCTACAGGATCGTGAATTTTCTGACATTCTTTACAGCTTGCAGTATGGCTTTGTCTCAGATAGCGGCATCGAAAGTGTCGATACCTTGCTAACCCGAGGCGGACTGCAAAGTATGATGTGGACCTTGTCACTGGCATTAATTGCACTGGCACTTGGCGGCATCCTGAACGGCGCAGGCTTCCTTAAAATTCTTGTTAAAGGTCTTATCAATCGCATAAAAACTGCCACCCAACTCGTTGCATCAACAATCGCAACTTGTATGCTGGCCAACATGAGCATGGGTGAAAATTATTTGGCGGTGATATTCGGTTCTCGAATCTATAAAGACACTTATGCGGAGCGCGGCCTTCACCCTCGCATGCTGTCCAGATGTGTCGAAGAAGGCGCTACGCTCAGCGCTGGCCTGATACCCTGGACAACCACGGGTGCTTTTTTTAGTGCGGCATTAGGCGTATCAACTATTCAGTATGCACCCTGGGTTCTGTTATCTTCATTCAATATAGTTATTTCAATCGGGCTAGCTGCGATTGGCAAAGGCATTTTCACAAAAGATCAACCATAACCCTTATGTGGTTTTTACTTTGTTGCCTCGCCTATTCGACGCAAGTAAAACTATCCGCACTGTTCATGTCACCACGGTTGTGCCGAGGCCATTCCGGATAATGGCAAACCGGCCTGCTACGACCTTCAGTTGCCTGATTAGCATCAGTGGCCATTAAGTTGCCCGGCCCCATACCCCTTTCAACCCAGGCTTCCAATGCATCAAGTGATGAGATGCGGGCATTAAATGTGCCAGTCACATGCCCCATTCCAGGAATGGTATAAAAACGTGCAAAGTCAGAAAGTGAGTTTTCATCATAGCGACCCTGCAAACGCTCCCAGTACTGAATGGAACTATAAACAGGGATAAAATCATCTGTCATGCCATGAAAATAAATCAGCTTGCCGCCTTTTTCTTTAAATCGATCCAGATTTATACTATTAGCACTCATGAGCTCCACCAACTCACTGATACGTCCTGCATAATTTGCTGGATCAAAATCATTCATCGTATCCAGGCTCAGATCCTGAGCAATTGCATATTTTGGTGTAGCGTTACCTGGCGCAGATTGCAGCGAACTTTCTGGCCCCTCTCCTCCCAGGTTTGGAAAACCACCATCAAAAAATGTTGAACCTTCAAATGGTGTCCATTTAGGAAAAATCGAATTAGCCTCATCATCAGCGAACACAGAAAAACCTAAATCGTAGGGTTCATCCATTACATTTAATGCCTGGATCTGTGCATCCGAAAGACAACTATCACTGGTATCTGCTCCACCATCACAGCGGATAGGATTTTGCTGAGTATTCAGTTTGAAATCTTCAGTCGCGTCGATACAAGCAGCCACATTACTGATTATTCCGTCTTCAGCACGATCCAAGCCATCACAGGTTTCATACACTGCGGCTGTAAATGCGGTTACTTTTGCTGGGCTTAACCAACTATTTCCATTATTGGCTAACAACGCTCTGGCAAATTGATTTGCTGAAAGATGCAGCATCACCAGATTATGCGCTGGATACCCTGCCACTATGCCATGGTAATCATCGGGATAACGCTGAGCCGCATCAAAAGCCTCATGCCCGCCCTGAGATCCTCCGATAAAATAATTATATTGAGACTGAGTGCCGTAACGGGATTGAATCAGCAGCATTGCCACATCGTGAGTTTTCTTGATTTGTTCATGACCAAAATTACGCAAGGCTTCATCAAACAACAAGAAGCTACCATCAAACCCCAGGGTAGACTGATGACCTGAATCACTGCCTAAGGTGACATAGCCTCTGGCAAGAGGCGTTTGTTCTGACGTAGGCTGTTTAGCATAATGCCCTAGCCCTGTGACAATTGAGCCGTTAAAACCACCGCCACCAAACTGTAGAGATTTACCATTCCAGTTACTGGGTAAATTAATTTCGAAATTTATATCCGGCGCGTTATAAGTGACAGGATGAATGGCGCCCAGCACTTTACAGTACTCTCCGTTATTATTATCACGAGCATTTGAACTGACGAGTTCTGTAACCTGAATAGTGGCTCCTGCTGTAGGTAATCCTATATCACCTGCTGCTACGCTTAGCCCTTCCAGGCTGGAACAGGCTTCAGCTGCTGATAAGTTAGCCATTGCAGGTATGGCTGTTCTGTCTTGTGCGAATACCGACTGACTTAAAACAAGAACTATAAAAAGCAAAAATATTTTACTGATTCCAAAACACCCTTTAATTCTGTATGTAAATGTAAACCCCATGCTCTTTCCTTTAGTTATTGTTATTAATGCATGCTGCAATTTTATGATTTTTATGTAAACCAGCTTGATACAAAAATATTTAGAAAGTAAGAAATCATCATATATGAAATTCTTTATAATTATATTATTTAATAGTTATAACCTGCTCTCCTCTATGAGTATCACTTTATTAGAAAGTCACTTTATTTTTATGCTTAGTCCGCCTGAATTTTAAACTTTATGCTCTCCGTTATTCTAACGGGATGACGTGGTCAATCAAATTCGGACACCCCAGTTAAGCAGCTTTTTGTAACACTTTCATATCGCTCTCATACCGATCAGGGCTTTTGTAATCCAAGTAGGAGTGAAGTCGATAGCTATTGTAGAACATTGAGATGTAATTCAGAATGTCCTGCTGAGCCTCATGGCGAGTTTGATAATGCCGCCAATGAACTCTCTCTTGTTTCAAACTACCGAAGAAACTTTCAACAACAGCGTTATCCCAACAGTCGCCTTTTCTACTCATGCTACCTTTAAAGCCGTTTACGTTAAGGAGTTTTCTAAAAGCATGGCTGGCATATTGAGAGCCTCGATCAGAATGATGAATGAGGCCTGCTTTAGGGCGACGCGCCCAAATAGCCATAGTCATGGCATCACAGACTAGCTGTGCCTTCATTCGAGAACTCATGCTCCAGCCCACCACCTTGCGGGAATAAAGATCAATCACCACCGCTAGGTAAAGCCAGCCTTCCTGAGTCCAGATATAAGTCACGTCAGAGGCATAGACTTGATCAGACTGGCCAACATCAAACTTTCTTTCCAGCAAGTTATCATACAGGGAAAGCTTGTGATTACTGTTCGTAGTCACTTTGTATTTTCTTTTACGTTTCACTTGTACGCCAGCTTCTCTCATCAATCTTTTGGTTTTCATAAGGCCAACACGATAGCCAAGAATATTTAAGGCTACTCTCATTCGTCTACCGCCGTAGGTGTGGTCACTGGATTGATCAATCTGCTTTATCCAGTCAATCATTTCCTCATAACTTGGGTCCATGGGCTTATCTTGATGGCGCTGTTGAAAGCTGTAGTAACTGCTGCGCTTTACTTCGAGCACCTTACACATCACATTAATTGGCCAGGTCTTCTTATGCTGTTGGATAAATGAATATTTCACTTCGTTTCCTTGGCAAAGAAGACCGTCGCCTTTTTTAGAATGTCTTTCTCCATTTCAAGGCGTTTGACTCGGATTCTTAAATCTCGTAGCTCATTCTGTTCGGGGGTGAGTTTTCCATTTCCTCTAAAGGCTTGAGCATCATCGGCCTTATGTTCTTTGACCCAGCGACCTAATAAATTCTGATTAAGTCCCAAGCTTCTAGCGGCTTCTGCTCGGCTATAATATTGATCAAGCACCAAACTAATGGCATCCAGTTTAAATTCTTGTGAGTATTTCTTTCTTGCGGTCATACTTTTTCTCCAGTTAAGTTATTATCTCTTAACTGGGGTGTCCGAATCTATTAAGCCACGTCATTATTTATTGTACTTATTAGTTATTATTTGTTTCATACAAATATAAATTACTTAWATCCACGAATAAATAGGGTTTTATTAATGAAAGATCCAGATAAATTAGAACTAGCCAAAAAGCTTGATGAAAAAAATGAGTCTATTGATGCCTCATTCTATCGTGTTTACTGTGAATCGGAATCGAAATGGTTAGGAAATTGGGAATCAGACAGAAATGTTGCAGTAAATCGTAAGGAATATCATAAACGAGGCAATAGACATATTGTGAATATTTATACTAGAGATTAACCACAAATTAATAGAGCTAAATTAGTCTATAAATATTTATGATCAGTTCATTTAAAAAATAATTATATATGATTCCTAAAACTCAAATATTCGTATTGCTGATATCTATTATTCAGTTTGGATGTAGTACATCAAATCAACCTAATTCTACTATAGATATTTTAAATGAAGAGATAACCCTCGTTTATTTCAACATTTTTGCAGGAGTTTGGGAAACAGTTGCAAGAATGGATTCTTCTCTTTACTCAACTACTTATTCAGATCAATGGATTAAATTTAACAGAGATGAACTATTAACACACCCTGACCGCTCGATTCGTGAAATGTTCCGATCTTCGGAAGAGGTTAACATAGAGAAATGTGAATCTATCGCATCAGATCTAAACTCAACATTCGAAGGACGAGAACCATATAAATGTATTTTAGTTCCAATTATTTTATAACGAAAATGTCCTGCTTAGTCATAGGATTAGATTGTGTGGTTATGTAGTAAAAAACGTACCAAAACAGGACTAATTGAGACTAAATACGCCTAATCTAGGCTCATTTACTACAGCGACCAAGCTCGCAAGTTGTTGATTTATAAAAGCTATCATCTCTAAAAGTGACACTACGAACTAGGGGGTCAGAGGTTCGAATCCTCTCGGGTGCTCCACTTAATTTGTAGTTAAATCAAGCAGTTACTGCAATAAATGCAGTGCTGCTTTTTTGTGCCTGTCGCTTGTGTAGTAAGAAATGTGCCAATAATTAAGCGCTATCTCGAAATGCTGCACGTATAGTATCGATATGCAAAAACATGGGCGTGGGTTTTGTCTTCACTTTTTTCTGAAGAGCGATAAATCCATGGTCTAGATAGAATGTGTAGGCTTGTTCATCGGCATCAAGAAACAAACCATAAATACCGATTTTCTCTGCGGCCTCAATGGTTTTTAGAAATACACTTTTCATAAGACGCTTGCCTAATCCTCTGCCTTTATAATTCTTATCAACACCTAACATGATAAGGCGAGAGCATGGAATACGGGAGGGTAAGCTACCGGCTGATAATGCCTCTAAATCAGAGGCATTAATTGCAAATGCACTTAGTGTATAGAATCCAATGAAACGATCCGCATTGTTGGTATCAAGCAATACAAAACACTGGCTTAATTTTTGGCGAATCTGTTTCTTAAGGCTTCCTGATACAAACTTATTGATTGTTTTATTTTCGCAATCAAATCGTTTCTGCTTGTTATAGGTTTTATCAGGTTTGTATTGCTCCAGAACAACATCGTCATCACCGCTCAACGAGGCTCTCCGTAGACATTAGTTCTTTCAATGCTTTGGTGGGTTTGGATGGCTTGGTAAGTGCCGCCATAAAACTAAGCTGCTCTTTATGGGATAAGCTTAAAGATTGATACTCGGACAGCACAAATTTAGCACGTTCCTCTGCGGACGCTAATACAAAGGATGTTAAATCTTGTCCTGCTAATGAAGCAGCAGAATTTAGCATCTCTTTTAAGCGCTTAGTTGTTTTAAGCTCCATGCGAGCATCTTTAAAAGCTAAATTGTTCATCTTTGCCACCTTTCTCAATATATACGGGTAATGTACGGATAATAGATGCAACGATCTGGCGTGTCAAATATACGGTTGTTATCCGTACTATGGCTTAGATTAAGCTGTAGTCAATAATGTGCTAAAACTGGATTAAATAACATTCATTTACTACAGTGATAAAGACCGCAAAATGTTGATATTAAAATAATATTCAATATTAAAAGTAGCTCTGTGAACTAGCGGCGACTCATGCGGTTGAAAAAAGAAAATTCTTAGCATTATTATTTATAGTGTTTGCAAAACTATTTAATTAGGGATTATGATATTAGCCATGTTCAGGTCTACATCTCAAAGATACCTTTTACTTATGTTGCTTGTTTTTGCCGGGCAGGCTGTTGCTATGCCTTTTCTGGATTGCTGCATGGCTACGGAGAACACAAGGGCCGAATCTGAGGAAATAAATGGCCATCATGACATGGGTATGTCAGACCATCATCCTTCAGAGTCGGCCATTCATAATAATAATCATGCAGATGAAACCTATTGTAATCATCAATGTGACGTTTGCATGGGGACAGTTTTACTCGTTGAGTTTACTGCTTTCACGACACAAGCGGCTTCGAGTCAACTGAATGAGAATTATCACTTGCTTCTTCCTGTTTCCTCAACTGACAACCCCTTTAGACCTCCCATATTTTCCTAACACAGGGTTAGTACGCCTGCGTGTTGGGTAAACAGCGTCCCATTAGCTTTTTAGTTAGCTTCTTATATCTCGCAGTTCGTATTAATTCCTTATCTGTTGCTACGCGCATGTTCAGCATGAGTGCAGCATTATTTTATTTATTGAATAAATAAATTCTAAGGAAAAGAAGGGAAATGAAACATACAAAAAGCCATTTAAACAGGCTTCTTCATCAAGCATTTTCGCGACGCAAATTTGTTACGGGAGCGGTTGCGGGTGGCGCGCTATGGGGGCTGAATGCCGGATCATTATGGGCACAAGCTTCACCAGAGCAGTCACCTGTTACCTTAAGCGGGCGCGAATTTGATTTAAATATTGGCTACAAGCCGGTGAATTTTACTGGTCAGGAAAGCATAGCGACTGCGATTAATGGCAGTATTCCTGCGCCGATTCTACGTTGGCGTGAAGGTGATGAAATTCTCCTACGGGTAACTAATAATTTAGCAGAAGATAGTTCTTTACATTGGCATGGCATTATTTTGCCCGCGAATATGGATGGGGTCCCAGGTATAAGTTTTGATGCGATAAGGCCTGGCCAGACATTCGAATATCGATTTACCGCTAATCAAAGCGGCACCTATTGGTACCACAGTCACTCTGGGTTTCAGGAACAAACGGGTATGTATGGCGCTATCGTGATTGATCCAAGAGAGCCAGATCCGGTGAGTTTTGATCGTGAATATGTCGTCGTGCTTTCTGATTGGAGTGACACTTCGCCACATAATGTCTATGCCAAACTTAAAAAAATGAGCCATTACTATAATTTTAATGAACGCACGACGGCAGACCTTTGGCAGGAGATTAAAACCAAGGGTATAACCCAGGCCTGGAATGATCGTGCTATGTGGAACCAGATGCGCATGAGCGATCGAGATATTGCTGATGTAACCGGTTATACCTATACCTTTTTGATGAATGGAAACGCGCCGGATCAAAATTGGCAGGCTCTGTTTCAGCGTGGTGAAAAAATTAGGCTACGTTTTATAAACGGTTCAGCGATGACCATTTTTGATGTGCGCATGCCAGGGTTGGAGATGACCGTTGTGGCCGCCGATGGCCAAAATATTGATCCAGTGACAATAGACGAGTTTCGAATTGGTACTGCTGAAACCTATGACGTAATAGTCGAACCCAGTGCAGATACGGCTTATACAATTTTTGCGCAAAGTATTGATCGTAGTGGTTATGCTTGTGGAACACTGACGCCGGAAGCAGGCTTAAGTGCCGAAGTTCCTGCCATGGATACTAGACCTGTATTAGGGCACAAGGAGATGGGAATGGATATGTCCGGCATGGACATGGAAGGTGTGGATCAGAGCCAAATGGATATGTCTGGCATGGATATGGAAAGCATGGATCACAGTCAGATGGATATGTCTGGTATGAACATGGAAAGCATGGATCACAGTCAGATGGATATGTCTGGTATGAACATGGAAGGTGTGGATCACAGTCAGATGGATATGTCTGGTATGAACATGGAAGGCATGGATCACAGTCAAATGGATATGTCTCAGGGGAAGCCTGGAATGGGGGCTGATCAAATGCCTATGCAGTCCACATTAGGACGCGCTGGCTTTGGATCATCGAATGAGATTACCCATGTGCAGAGTGAGTTTGGCCCTCAGGTTGATATGCGCAGTGAAAGTCCACAAAGCGGGTTGAACGACCCAGGTATAGGCTTGCGTAATCATAAAGAGTTATATAACCGCCGGGTGTTAAATTACGGTGATATTAAAAACCTTAATGCCACGCTTGATACAAGAGAACCTGAGCGTGAAATTGAACTACATTTAACCGGAAATATGCGTCGCTACATGTGGTCAATGAACGGTATTAAATTTACGGATGCCGAACCCTTGAATCTTCGTTATGGCGAGCGGGTGCGTATTACCCTGGTCAATGACACGATGATGACACACCCAATGCACCTACATGGAATGTGGAGTGAATTGGAAACGGGTGATCCACAGTACATTCCACGCAAGCATACGGTGCTTGTCCAGCCCGGGTCTAAAATTTCTTACCTTGTGACTGCTGATGCCAGAGGCAGCTGGGCTTTTCACTGTCATTTGTTGTACCACATGATGGGTATGTTCCGTGAAGTTAATGTGAGTTAAGGGGGGAGCTAAAGGAAATGAATATGTTAAACAAGCGAACAATAGTAATGGGTTTGTGGGTGATGGTCGGGTTATATCCTGGCTTATCATGGGCCGCCAGTACTGATGATCCCTTACTCTTCAATGTGATGGTGAACGAACTGGAAAGTAATGATTCAGGGGCAACACCCTTAACCTGGGATGCCCAGGCATGGCTTGGCCATGACCTTAAAAAGCTGTGGTTTAAAACCGAAGGGGAAAGAACCCAAGGTGATACGAAAGAAGTAGAAGTACAAGCGCTATATAGCCAGGCTTTTAGTCCTTTCTGGGATTTTCAGATCGGTTTGCGCCATGATGCAAAACCAAGCCCCTCACAGGACTGGGCGGTGATTGGTTTACAAGGGCTTGCGCCGTATTTCTTTGAAATAGATGCCGCGTTATTTGTCGGCGAATCAGGCAACTCAGGTTTACGTTTAAATGTAGAATATGACTGGCTCTTCACTCAAAAAATTATTCTGACGCCAGAAGTTGAAATGAATTTTTATGGCCAAAATATCCCGCAAGTTTCTCTAGGTTCTGGCTTATCAGACATTACATTGGGTTTACGTTTGCGCTATGAAATACGTCGGGAAATAGCGCCTTATGTGGGTCTAGAGTGGTCTAAATTTTATGGAAATAGTGCTGACTTTGCCAGCCGTGATGGCTTGGAGGTCAGTGATACGAAAGTTGTCGCAGGTCTGCGCATGTGGTTTTAAAAAAGTGATTAAATAATCAAACCTTAATAGGAGAGCAACAATGAAAATAGTAAAACTTTTGTCGTTAGTATTGTTAGTAAGTGCTTCAGTCCTGAGTTCGACTGGACTGTTGGCACATACAGCATTGGCTGTGACAGCACCAGCAGATGGCGCCGTCTTGAATGAGGGGCCGGAGAATATAACCTTAAGATTTACTGATGAGGTGCGTTTGTTACAACTATCGCTAATTAATAGCGCCAGTCACGCGGTTGAAATTAATTTCACTCCGACGGCTAACGCAGATAGAACCTTTTCATTAATGATGCCTACATTGGCTACGGATACCTACACGGTTGAATGGACAGCCATGGGAAGTGATAGCCATCGTGTTGAAGGTGAATTTTCTTTTACTGTTGATACGGCTGCTGTTGAATCAATGGGCGAACATCATAATATGCCTGCTCATCATGATGCAGATTAAACAAGACCTGGCATTTACATGAGTTGGGATATGAGCAGCTTGCTTGCTAAGGCTTTCATCTTGATAGCCTTGGCAAGTGTTATAGGGGGCGCTTTTTGTCTGCTCTTGAGTTCGCACTCTGCGTTGAAGATACGCAGGCATTTGTATAACTACGTAGCTATAGGGGCTTTAGTAGGTTTTTTTGCCTCGGGTCTGTATTTTTTCGTACAGATTGGGGCTATTAATCAGTCTGGTTTAAGCGGCATGCTGGATAGAACAATGATAAGCATTCTGGCTCAGTCGGGGCTAGGTTATGCTTCGTTAATTCGGGTTATTGCATTTTTTATGATAGTAATTTTCTTTGTTTTCAAGACCCGATTTAGCAAAAGTGAAGCCTTAAATTTTGGTGGTTTTTCAATTCTATTTTTTTCTATAGCAATGCTGTTGTTAGTTTATTCTTTTTCTTTGATAGGCCACGTGACTGAATTGCAGTTCTTGGCTGGTGTTGCTGTCGGTTTACATATTCTTGCTGTTTCTCTGTGGGTGGGTTCTCTCTATCCTCTTTGGTATCTGTGCAAGCTTGAAAAAGTAGAAAGGCTACAACAAATCATGCGGCGTTTTGGTGAGCTAGCAATGGTATTTGTGGGGCTGCTGATTCTCAGTGGCGTATTTTTATTAACGCAGTTACTGGAAGCGCCCATCGAATTGATCAGCACATCTTACGGTCTTACTTTACTGTTTAAATTAACAGGAGTAGTGGCACTACTTTCTCTGGGTGCAATAAATAAACTTAGACTGGTGCCGGGCTTGACTCATGCTAAAGGAGTAATACATCTGCAAAATTCCATTGCATTGGAAATAGCCCTGGCATTTGTAGTTTTAATGATCACAGCGTATCTAACAACCCTGGTAGGTTTGGGTCATTCTGGTTGAGGTTTGTTTTAGTGCTAGTCAGTTAAAATTGTCGGTTGAAGATGTTGGAGAAATAATAGGTGTTGCAGGAAATGGTGGCACACCGTGGCCGTTGGTTTGCCACTTAATTGAAGAATTTATGGCTAACGATTAGAAAAATATATTTATAAAAATATAGGTAAGGGAAATTTAAATGTCACACTCTCCTGAAGTAAAAAATGGCCATCAAAGGGTAGGAATGACGGTCAAAGATCCTGTTTGTGGTATGGATGTTAATCCGGATAACACAAAACATCATCATCAGCATGCAGGCATGAGCTTTCATTTTTGCAGTGAGCATTGTTTGAAAAAATTTAAGCTGGAACCAGTAAAGTATCTGGATAATTCAGCGAAAGAATTGCAGCCCTCTGTGCCCGAAGGAACGGTTTACACTTGCCCTATGCATCTTGAAATTGAGCAGGTTGGCCCAGGAAGTTGCCCTAAATGCGGAATGGCTCTGGAACCAAAAGATGCATCAGTAGTGGATGAAGATACTACTGAGCTTGATGACATGACTAGGCGCTTTTGGGTATGTGCAGTTTTATCTTTTCCAACTTTACTCCTAGTTATGCTGGATCATCTTCCTGGAAGGCCTCTTGAGGCATTCATTAGTTCATCAACGGCTTTGTGGGTCGAATTTGCTTTAGCTACCCCTGTGATGTTTTGGGGGGCAATTCCTTTTTTTAAAAAGGCCTGGGCATCAATAATAAACCGTCATCCAAATATGTTTACTTTAATAGCGCTGGGGACAAGCGTTGCTTATTTATACAGTGTTATTGCCGCGATTTTTCCTGGTTTATTTCCTCAGGAAATGCTGATGGAGAATGGCTTGGTAGATGTTTATTTTGAGGCCGCCGCCGTTATTATCACACTTGTCATGTTAGGGCAGGTGATGGAATTAAGAGCACGTTCACAAACCAATACCGCTATAAGAGCCTTGCTGGATCTTTCACCCAAAACAGCGCGCATTATTCATGACAATGGATCGGAAGAAGATGTGCCGCTGGATCAAGTGCAAGCGGGTGATAAGTTGCGAGTTCGACCTGGCAATTCAGTACCAGTGGATGGAAAAATTTTAAAAGGCTCCAGTACTATTGATGAATCGATGATTACCGGAGAATCCATGCCTGCTACAAAAAAAAGGGGAGATAAGGTCACCGGAGCAACATTGAATCAAACTGGCAGTTTTATTATGGAGGCCAAACGGGTTGGAAGTGAGACCGTGTTATCTCAAATCGTACATATGGTAGCCGAAGCACAAAGAAGTCGAGCGCCTATTCAAAAGGTAGCCGATACTGTTGCGGGTTATTTCGTCCCTGTAGTGGTTCTCACCGCGATTATAACCGCAATAGTTTGGGGTATCTGGGGGCCGGAACCTGCCTTCTCATTTGCCCTGATTAATGCTGTAGCAGTACTGATTATTGCCTGCCCTTGTGCAGTAGGCCTGGCAACACCTATGTCGATTATGGTGGGAACAGGTAGAGGGGCTCAAGCCGGCATTCTGATTAAAAATGCAGAAAGCCTGGAGTTGATGGAAAAAATAGATGTATTGGTTATCGATAAAACCGGAACCTTGACTGAGGGGAAACCCAAACTTATGTCTGTTATAGCAGGGGGTGATCACTCTGAAGAAGAGCTCTTACTCTTGGCGGCAACCTTAGAAAAAGGCAGTGAACACCCTTTGGCAACTGCTATTGTCGAAGGCGCTAAAGCAAGAGAAATCAGACTTTCTAATGTTGAAGACTTTGATTCGATTACAGGGAAAGGGGTAACCGGCATTGTAAATAATAAAAAAGTTGCTCTTGGTAATGACAAATTACTTAAAGCACTGAACATTGAAGAGACGGAGCTTGTTAATCAGGCTGATGTGCTGCGTAGTAAAGGTGAAACAGTCATGTTGCTTGGCATTGAAGGGGAATTAGCTGGACTTATCGGCGTGGCTGATCCAATCAAAGAGACGACCCCGCAGGCTTTACATGAGATTCGAAAAAACGGTATTCGTATAGTGATGTTGACTGGCGATAATGAACTTACGGCCAAAGCTGTTGCGGGGCAATTGGAAATTGATGAGATTGAGGCGGGCGTTTTACCTGAACGCAAAACTGAAGTGGTAAAACGTTTGCAGGCAGAAGGTTATAAAGTTGCTATGGCAGGCGATGGTGTAAATGACTCTCCTGCATTGGCCCAAGCTGATGTTGGTATTGCAATGGGGACTGGGGCAGATATTGCAATGGAAAGTGCAGAGGTAACCTTAGTTAAAGGGGATTTAACGGGCATTGTGCGTGCGAGAAAGCTCAGTCGGGCAACCATGCAGAATATCCGACAAAATCTTTTCTTTGCGTTTGTGTATAACGCCATTGGTATACCGATTGCTGCAGGGGTGCTTTATCCGTTTTTTGGGATACTTCTTAATCCAATAATTGCGAGCGCAGCAATGGTGTTTAGTTCTTTGTCGGTTATTTTGAATGCAACCCGATTAAAAAAAGTAGATTTATAAATGTGACTTAATGTTAGCCAGATACACAGTACACAGGCGATAAATCATGAAACTGAATCAAATAAATTTGGATTCGCCGCGGCATTAACTTCCGCAGTTCTATGAGTCTTCAAGCCTTTTAGCTATCCCAACATAGGACTCCATCGTAATACCCTGTGCAGCCTGTTGGCTGATAGGGGCTGAGACACTTATGTCAGAACCATCAACTATACGATTCATGAAGTTAAATAACGCACAAGTAGAGATTGCATCGAATAGGTCTTCCTCACTCCAGCCTGCGGCGTAAACAGCATCAGCATCTGCCTGCATAATTTTTGCGGGCGTTAAGGTTAATTTTTTCACATAGGCAAGGATTGGCTTCAGCTTTTCCGGAATATCAGCACTTTCTAAATCGACATTTAACTGCTCAAGTGTCGCTTCATCGATACCATACATACTGGCTATTGAAGTATGTGCGCCATGACAAAAAGTACAGGCATTTTGTAGTGAAGCATAAGCGGCAATTAATTCTCTTTCTCCAATGCTTAGCCCAGAGTCACTACGTAAGATTGCATCATGTAATTCTAATAAGGGCATGACCATTTTTGGGAAACGTTTGAAAATATGCATCAAGTGCGCATCTGCTGGTAAAGATGAAAAAACTGTCATGATTATTCTCCTGAAGCTGACGTTAATACTTGGCTTCCCCAAGTCTATCTGTATAGAGGGAGAGGTGAAAGGCAGGTAGTTGTTACAGTAGGAAATAGTTTTTCAGGTTTTTTTGAGTATAAGTAAGCTAGGGTATGGATGTCTTGCTGTATGGTTTCTATAAGGAAAAGAGGGGGTTGTTGTTATCAACTCTTAAAATATTTGATACAGTTGAGCACGTTGGCAAATTTGCAGGGAAATTACTATGAACATAACAGACCTTAATTCGATCCCAAGTAGTGATATAGATTATTACGATGATGAGCTCATTCTCAACCCCTATCCGTTTTATAAAAAGATGCGTGATTTTGCGCCTGCTGTATGGCTCAGCCTATACGATGTTTGGTTTGTTTCTCGTTATGAAGATGTGACCGCGGGGCTGCAAAACCCAGAGGTTTTTTGCTCGGGAAAGGGCATTACTTTAAATCCTGATGTTAATGCTGGAATGAGTGGAAACATGGTTATGCAGGATGCGCCATCACATACAAGCATGCGTAAAGTTTTTATGAAGCCTCTGTTACCGCAGGGCTTAAAAGAAGTTCGGGATCAAATTAAAGCCTCTGCAGATGCTCACATAGATAAGCTTGTTAAGCGTAAGCATTTTGATGCAGTCGACGATCTTGCCTTGTTCTTGCCGATGAATATCGTGACTAATCTGATCGGTATTGATGAAGAAGGCAAAGAAAACATGTTGGGCTGGGCTGCGGGTGTTTTTAATGCTTTCGGACATCCTAATAACGCAAGAACAAAATCCGGAATGCTTGATGTAAAGGCGCTAATGAACTATGTCCAGCAAAAAGTGACACGAGATATGCTGGTAAAAGATGGCTGGGGAGATCGCTTATTCAAAGCCGCTGATGAGGGTAAGATAACGCAAGAGCAGGCAACATTTATGATGTTTGACTATATGATTCCCTCACTGGACACGACAATCAATGCCACCAGTAACGCCATATGGTTATTCAGTGAGAATCCTGAACAATGGGATTTATTACGCAAGAATCCCTCTCTGCTTCCAAATGCTATTAATGAAATACTGCGTATGGAAGCCCCCATCAGATCTTTTGTACGTTATTTAGCTAAAGATTTTCAAATCGGCGGCATTACCTTGAAAGAGGGGTCGAGAGCTTTCTTGAGTTATGCCTCTGCCAGCCTGGATGAGCGAAAATTTGAGAACCCTGAAAAATTCGATATTACTCGTAAGAATGCTAGTGAACATGTCGGGTTTGGTATGGGGCCTCATTCGTGTCCCGGTTCAAACCTGGCGCGTCTCGAAATAAGAAGTTTACTTGAAAGTTTGTTAGCCAGAGTGGAGAGGTTTGAATGTGGAGAACCGGTAAGAGTGCCGCACAATACTCTTAGGGGCATTAAATCTCTGCCCGTTACTGTCCACTAACGATCTATGGCAGATCTAATCTTTCAATGTTTTATTAAGATAGAACGTTAGTGCTGATAATAATATTTCATTAACTCAAGGTATTATGACAAGTCCTAAATTTAGGATTCAAGGAGCAGGTAATGAACAGTAAATTGTTAAAAATATTCTTAATCGCAGTAACAATTTTTTCTTTTAGCTATGCCAGTGCCGCTGACACTTTAGATATTGTTCAACCAGAGGAAGTCGGATTTTCGTCCGAACAACTTAATCAAATAGAGAGCTTCTTTTCCAACAGAGTAGAGAAGGGTGAGATAGCCGGTATCGTAACGCTGGTTGCTCGCCATGGAAAAATTGCGCATTTCAGTGCAGTGGGTTATCAAGATGTGGAGAAGGGGATCCTAATGCAGAAAGACACACTTTTTCGCATCTATTCCATGACCAAGCCAATAGCCACGACTGCACTGATGATGTTGTATCAGGATGGCCTGTTTCAAATGAATGACCCTTTATCTAAATTCATTCCTGAGTTTGCCAATCTTCGTGTGTTGCGAGAACCTGGCGCACCTCTTGATGAAACCATTGCTTTGGAGCGTGAGCCTACTGTGCAAGATATTTTACGTCACACTGCGGGTTTTTCTCATGGCCTTGGCACTAGCGATTATGATGAACACTTTGTTGATGATCTGGGTATCTTTAGCCCAGAAACTTCGTTGACTGAGATGATGCTTGCCTTGTCACAAATTCCACTGGTTAACCAACCGGGCGAACAATTTCGTTACAGTGTAGGCCCTGATGTTGCATTGCGACTCGTGGAGATTCTCTCTGGCATGTCTGCTGATGATTATCTAGAAGAGCGCATGTTTGAGCCTTTGGGTATGGGTGACACCGGCTATGTAGTTGATTTAGATAATGCACATAGATTGTCACCCATTCACTGGTTAAAAGAAGGCGAGTTGGTTCCTCTTGATGAATCACATGGACAACCAGTAGGCGGGGTTCTGGTTCAGCCATGGTCAGCCAATAGTTATACAGTCGATCACGAATTCAAAGGTGGAAGTTTGGGCCTTGTGTCTACGGCTGAAGATTATTTTCGCTTTGCACAAGCTATGCTAGATGGCGGTGAGTTAAATGGAGAACGCTTAGTTAGCCCAAATGTTGTTGAGTTTATGAGCAGAAACCATCTAACAGAAGAACAATATAATAGCTTCGCCCCTGGGCTCGGTTTTGGTTTGGGCTTCGCAGTTATAGATGACCCGGCTCAAGTAGGTTACCCCGCCTCAGAAGGTACTTTCTATTGGGGTGGCGCGGCAGCTACAACTTTTTGGATTGACCCTGTTGAAGACATAGTGGTTGTGTCGATGACTCAACATATGAGAGTGCCTGGAACCGGTTCGATTAGAGGAGAGCTATCTGCGTTGGTTTATGGCGCTCTTATAGAGTAATAAAATAGTTACCTTACTTTGAAACTCAGGAAAACATGTAATGCCTCTCTCTAAGCCCGCACCAAGAAAACATCTTCATACCCGTGCCATTACTTATCAAGGCTATAAAAGGGAGGATGGGTTATGGGATATAGAAGGGCATTTAATCGATACTAAAACTTACTCTATCGATAATAAATGGCGCGATAAAATTACGGTTGGGGAAGCGCTGCATGAAATGTTAATAAGAGTCACTATTGATGATAACTTTTTAATAAAAGATATTGAGGCGGTAACGGATAATAGCCCATTTGAAATGTGCCCAAATATAACGCCAAATTATAAAGCCTTGATAGGGCTTTCGATGGGCTTGGGCTGGCGCAAAATTATAAGGCAGAAGGTGGGTGGCGTTGCTGGCTGCACACACATAACAGAACTGTTATTCCCCATGGCTACTGTGGCTATTCAAACTCTCATGCCTTTTAGAAAAAATATAGAGAGAAGTGAAACAAGTGGACATGAAAAATCAAAGCTTGAAAGGCCTTTTGTCTTGAATACATGTCATGCCTGGGCGACGGATTCGGTTGTTGTTAAAGAAAATGAACCTGCTTTTTATACGGGGCCTGAAGTTTCGGATATTAAGAAGTGAATAATAATATTTTTCGCAGAGCGTTGGGTCATTCAATTACGAATTCCTAATATTAAATTAGCCCAATGTTAATTTTCGGTTAAATCTTTGTGTTTAAATCAAGGGCATAAATTAGTTGCGTATTGTTTGGGTAATCTCAGGTTTATCGGCACTGTTCCTGGGAACATTGGGCATCGTTCTTCCGTTATTGCCGACAGTTCCTTTCTTATTGTTTGCAGCCTTTTGTTTTGCCCGTTCGTCAAAGCGTTTGCATCATTGGCTGATTTACCACCCGCGGCTAGGTTCACTAATACGGGAGTGGAATGAAAATGGAATCATTCGCCGGACTGCAAAAGTATGGGCGAGCGTCTCAATTGCTGCTGCTTTTTCTTTTTCTATATTACTTAATGTGAAGCTCACTGTGTTGTTGCTTCAAGTCGTGATTCTTGGTTGCGTTTTGTTGTTTATCTGGACTCGCCCAGAGAGCTAATATCCTAATATTCATGATAGACGTTATTAGAAGTCTATGATCAATGTATCTAAATCACCTGTATGCCCAAGTTAAGGGTAAATAAAATGGAATTTAAGTCTGTTCTATTATAAATTCCATATTCGATTAACCGCTCCTGTAAATGATGACGGATAAAAATCTGAAGAATGCCTTACCCTACTGGCACGGCCTTACACAACTACATTATTGAATCTGTGTTTGGAAACGGCGGTTTTGGCATTGTTTTATAAATCCCGTCATAAGCATTATCAAATTGGAAAGTAGATTTATTGAACAGTAAGGCCAAAGTGATGTCTTAATTATTAATGAAAAGCAACCATTTGCCCATTCGGAGAAATTGAGCTATGAGTAAAATAATAAAAAACCTATATTGCTTTCGACTTTTTAAATGTTTTGCCATTAGAGCCCATAAAAATTGTACCTATTTAATAGCGGTGTTTTGCTGCGGCGTCTTAATTTCATTATCGGCGAATGCACAAGGTACTCGCTTACTCAGACAACCTACCATCAGTGATACACATATTGCCTTTGTTTATGGTGGCGATATTTGGGTTACGGAGCTAGGGAAAACACAAGCAGTTCGAATTACCAGTACTGCTGCTGTTGAGAGTGATCCACATTTTTCTCCCGATGGGCAAACTATTGCTTTTACCTCGAACCGATCTGGCACCGCTTCAGTCTATACAGTTTCAGTCAATGGTGGGGCTGTTAATCGGCTGACCTGGCATCCTTCCCCAGTGATAACTCGAGGATGGACTCCTGATGGCGAGCGCGTTTTGTATGCCTCTAGTAGAGGGGCAACGCCTATAGAATTTAATAGGCTGTGGACTGTTGCTGTTGATGGCGGAGGCCCAAGTTTATTATCAGAGCAATGGGGATATAACGGAGCGTTTTCTCCCGCTGGAAATCAAATCATCATAGACAGAATGACTCGCCGGGATGTTGAATGGCGTTCTTATCGAGGTGGCCAAAATACACCATTAGTTATTCTTGATCTGGATAACGAATCTGAAATTCAATTACCCAATGAATCATCAGTAGATATAGAACCAATTTGGATAGGAGATAACATATATTTTCTATCAGATCGTGATTGGACATCGAATATCTGGTCTTATTCTCCCGGGTCTAACTCTTTAAGACAGATTACGGAGTTTTCAGATAGCGATATAAAGCAGCTTGCAGGGAATGATCAATTACTGACTTTTGAACATGATGGGTATCTCTATACCTTAGACCCTGATTCGAATGAAACCATCCAGCTGGAAATTAATGTCATTGGTGATTTTCCCTGGGCAGAAACCAAATGGGAAGATGTCAGTGAAAATGCAGAATCTGCTTCACTATCACCAACCGGGAAAAGAGCCATCATGGCAGCCCGTGGAGAGGTGTTTACTGTCCCCGTAGAAAATGGCGATACGCGTAATATTACACAAACTTCAGGGGCTGCGGATCGCGCGCCATTGTGGTCTCCGTTGGGCGATAAAATAGCCTGGTTTTCAGATAACAATGGTGAATCTTATCGCTTAATAATAAGTAGTCAGGATGGAATGTCTTCTGTTGCAGCTTTTTCTATCGGTGAGTCTACAATGGCCTGGGAGCCAACCTGGTCTCCGGATGGTCAATTAATAGCCTTTGTAGATGACGATGTCAGAATTCGAGTGATTGATATAGGCAGTGGTGAAATTACTACTGTTGATGTGGGCGGCACAAATATAGAAAGAGGTTCTAATGGCTTGGCATGGTCACCAGATTCGAACTGGTTGGCTTATTCAAAAACAGGGCGTAACGGCTTCAGACGAATTACTGTTTGGTCGAGGGAGAATAATGAAGTGAATCCATTGACCAATGCCTTTGCTGACTCTTTCTCGCCATCATGGGACAGGAATGGTGAACACCTCTACTTTCTTGCCAGTACCGACGTAGCTCTGGGATCAAGCTGGGCGAGTACCAGTGCTATTGCATCTCGGCCTGAATATGCTGCCTATATTATCAATCTTAGCGAAGCATCGAATTCCCCATTCGAACCGCTAAGTGATGAAGAAGTAAACGCAGAGAACTCTTCAGAAGAAAGTGATTCGTCAAAAGAAGGTGATTCGGCAGAAGACCCTGCAACTGTTTCAGTAACAATTGATATTGAAAATATTGAACGTAGAACATTGGCTCTACCTCTCCCTGCACGAAATTATAGAATGACGGTCAGCGGGCCATCTGGTTCAGTTTTTATTGGAGAGAAACCGCCTAACAATCAAGAAATGGTTCTGCAAAAATTCACTCTCGAGGGTAGAGAAGCACGACCATTTATTGATGGTGTTAGCAGTGTATCTGTCTCGGCTGATGGAAATAGTTTATTAGTTAATAAAGCTAATGCCTGGCAAATTATTGATGCCGGAAGTGAACGTGGATACATCGGTGAAAATGCTAATGGCGCTACAAATATAGAAGTGAATTTAACAATGAGGCTCGATAGAGAGGCTGAATGGAAGCAGATGTTTGATGAAGCCTGGCGTTATGAAAGGGATTATTTCTATGACCCTAATATGCATGGGCGTGATTGGGATGATGTTTATCGTCGCTATGCACCCTTAGTTCCTTTCATCAAGCACCGCTCAGCTCTAAGCTATATTCTTGACCAGGTTAACGGTGAAATGTCCGTTGGTCATAGCTTTGTTCGTGGGGGCGACTATCCTGAGGTTGAAGAATCTACTACCGGGTTGCTTGGTGTCGATTTAATTATCGAAAGAAACCGCTGGAAAATTGAACGTATCTATACTTCTGAAAGTTGGAACCCTGAACTTACTGGGCCACTTGATCAGCCGGGTTTAAATATTCAAGAAGGCTATTATCTTGTTGGTATCAACGGTAGAGAATTAAGTGCCAATGAAAACCCTTACGTTTTGTTGGAAGGTACTGCTGATCAACAAACAGTTTTACATGTTAATGACTCGCCGAATTTTGAGAATGCCTGGCAAGAGACTGTAGTGCCTATTAGAAATGAAAACTCCCTGAGGCAACGCACCTGGGTCGAAGATAATCGACGCATGGTAGATGAGCTCTCAGATGGAAAGTTAGGCTATATTTGGGTGCCTAATACCACTGTTCCTGGGTTGGTCTCTTTCAACCGTTACTTTTTTGCGCAACAGGATAAAGCCGGAGCGGTTATTGATGAGAGATATAACGGCGGTGGTCAGTTGGACGATTACATGGTTGATTTAATGACCAGAAGTTTACGAGTCAGCATTACTAACGAGGTTCCTAATGGAAGCCCAATGAGGATACCAGCAGGTATATTGGGGCCGAAAGTGTTGATGGTAAATGAAATGTCAATGTCAGGTGGAGACTTCTTCGCCTGGGTTTTTAGACAGCAACAGGCTGGGCCTTTACTCGGTCAACGCACTTGGGGCGGGCTAGTGAAATCATCGGTCCACTATAGTTTGGTTGATGGCGGTATATTGACAGCACCTGATAATGCCATTTTTGATCCTATTGCAAATCAATGGGTTGCGGAGAACGAAGGAATAACACCGGATATTGAGGTTTATCAAGATGCTATATCATTGGGCAATGGTGAAGACCCTCAACTAGAACGTGCTGTTATCGAAGTGCTATGACGTGGCTTAATAGATTCGGACACCCCAGTTAAGAGATAATAACTTAACTGGAGAAAAAGTATGACCGCAAGAAAGAAATACTCACAAGAATTTAAACTGGATGCCATTAGTTTGGTGCTTGATCAATATTATAGCCGAGCAGAAGCCGCTAGAAGCTTGGGACTTAATCAGAATTTATTAGGTCGCTGGGTCAAAGAACATAAGGCCGATGATGCTCAAGCCTTTAGAGGAAATGGAAAACTCACCCCCGAACAGAATGAGCTACGAGATTTAAGAATCCGAGTCAAACGCCTTGAAATGGAGAAAGACATTCTAAAAAAGGCGACGGTCTTCTTTGCCAAGGAAACGAAGTGAAATATTCATTTATCCAACAGCATAAGAAGACCTGGCCAATTAATGTGATGTGTAAGGTGCTCGAAGTAAAGCGCAGCAGTTACTACAGCTTTCAACAGCGCCATCAAGATAAGCCCATGGACCCAAGTTATGAGGAAATGATTGACTGGATAAAGCAGATTGATCAATCCAGTGACCACACCTACGGCGGTAGACGAATGAGAGTAGCCTTAAATATTCTTGGCTATCGTGTTGGCCTTATGAAAACCAAAAGATTGATGAGAGAAGCTGGCGTACAAGTGAAACGTAAAAGAAAATACAAAGTGACTACGAACAGTAATCACAAGCTTTCCCTGTATGATAACTTGCTGGAAAGAAAGTTTGATGTTGGCCAGTCTGATCAAGTCTATGCCTCTGACGTGACTTATATCTGGACTCAGGAAGGCTGGCTTTACCTAGCGGTGGTGATTGATCTTTATTCCCGCAAGGTGGTGGGCTGGAGCATGAGTTCTCGAATGAAGGCACAGCTAGTCTGTGATGCCATGACTATGGCTATTTGGGCGCGTCGCCCTAAAGCAGGCCTCATTCATCGAGACATCGAACCTGCCAATATTTTTATGTCTGAGGATGGAGTTGCCAAACTCGCCGACCTAGGCCTTGCTCGTAGCTCTTCCGGCGACACCCAGATGACTCAAGCTGGCGCCTGCGTAGGTACTCCTGCATTTATGTCGCCCGAACAAGTGAAAGGCCAAGAAATACTGCAAAAAGCAGGTTATCTTTCTGAACAAGAAGAATTACTTATTGAAAGTTCCACAGCAGATGCAGCAAATGCAGAAATGGCAATTTGTGTTGCATATAATATGATGTATGGTAATACTAGAAAAGGTATGTCACAAGATGATGC
>NVWI01000009.1:36267-141635 GCA_002746215.1 SAR86 cluster bacterium | reverse complement strand
AGGCGGAAAGCCAACAAACCTGACGATCCAAATCATGATGATATCATTGGATGGATTCAAGATATTGCTAAATTCAGTGGCTACACTTATGGTGAAAGGCGCATTAAAGCTTCTCTAGATGCATTAAGTTTTCCAATGAGCCGATATAAAGTGGCGAAGTTGATGAAAGAAGCTGGCGTTTGGGTTCGCAGTAAAAAGAAATACAAAGTAACGACGAATAGTGATCACAAGCTGCCAGTATTTGATAATTTACTCAAACGAGAATTTGATGTTGCTCAGCCAGACCTAGCCTATGTTGCAGATATCACCTATATTTGGACACAAGAAGGTTGGCTATACCTTGCTGTTGTCATTGATCTTTATTCAAGAAAAGTCGTTGGTTGGAGTATTGGTTCACGTATGAAAGCTCAATTGGTTTGTGATGCGCTAACAATGGCTATTTGGCAGCGTAGACCCAATGCAGGTTTGATTGTCCATACTGACCGAGGCTCTCAATATGCCAGCCATGCTTTTAGAAAACTCCTTAACGTAAACGGCTTTAAAGGTAGCATGAGTAGAAAAGGCGACTGTTGGGATAACGCTGTTGTTGAAAGTTTCTTCGGTAGTTTGAAACAAGAGAGAGTTCATTGGCGGCATTATCAAACTCCCCATGAGGCTCAGCAGGACATTCTGAATTACATCTCAATGTTCTACAATAGCTATCGACTTCACTCCTACTTGGATTACAAAAGCCCTGATCGGTATGAGAGCGATATGAAAGTGTTACAAAAAGCTGCTTAACTGGGGTGTCCGAATTTGATTGACCACGTCAGGTTTTAGAGAAGTAATTCCTGAGGAAATATTAAAAAGAAAAATTATTCTTATGGATGAAGTGGAATGGGTTAATCGTGATGTTAATATGCTCGGCTTAGCAGTCACTTAATAAGTGCATAAAGCCGGAAGCCAACTGCGTTGGCTCCGCTTATGCTGGCATTATGTCTTTATGGAAATTTATAAAAATTGAGTTAAACTGACACTATGAATATCAACTATACCGCAGTAGTTAAAAATCAGGGTGACTGGTGGATTGGCTGGATCGAAGAAGTTCCTGGCGTAAATTGTCAGGAAGCCTCAAGAGAGTCTCTTCTGGAATCATTGTCTGTAACCCTACGAGAAGCTATAGCGTTTAATCGCGAGGATGCAATTAAAGCCGCTGGTGATGGGTTTGAGGAATTACAAATAGCACTATGAAACGACGCAACCTGATTCGGCATCTCGAATCTCATGGTTGTGAACTGTTCAGGGAAGGCGGCAGACATTCTTGGTGGCAAAACCCCACTCTAAATAAGCGTTCAGCAGTTCCACGCCATCGAGAAGTTAATGAGCACTTAGCCCGAAAAATATGTAATGACTTGGGTATAAGCAATCCTTAATTAACTACATCCGAAAATAGAGTACAAATATGTTTGATACATACGCTTCATACATCTTTAGTTTATTTGCAGTAATAATCGTTATCTTTCAATTTGCCTTGGCGTTAGGCGTGCCATGGGGCGAGATGGCAATGGGTGGAAAATACCCAGGGAAGTTTCCTCCGCGCATGCGTATTGCAGCATTAGTACAAATAGTAATACTTGTATTTTTTGCAACAATTGTATTAACCCGGTCTGGGTTGATATTAGAAAATTATTATAATTTTTCTGAATTAGCCATATGGTTTGTTGTCGCGTTTAGCACGCTTGGCGCAATAATGAACACAATAACGCCAAGTAAAAAAGAGCGAATGCTTTGGGCGCCAGTTGCAATTGTGATGTTTCTTTGTGTTACCTATGTGGCTCTGAACTAACTGTAACTATGAGCTAGCGAGTAAAAAATTCGTATAATAACGATAAGCATCTACACTAAATAAACCTTCCTTTTGTTTACGTAAGCTATGCTATGCGCTCATGGATGATCGCCTTTAGTCTGGGTATTTTCCTTGGCGGTTTAATTCCCGGCCAGCCTGAGCCTGATTATTTCCCCTTACTCTTTATTCCTCTACTACTTGGTTTTCGATTCTCAAATTTAAGCTTACTAACTGCTTATTGTCTTGGCTTGTTCTGGGTGTTGAATTGGGCTGCAAATAGTTTAGAGCAACTCTTGCCAGCAGAACTGGAAAGAAAAGATTTTTGGGTGAAAGGGGAGGTTGTCAGCCTACCGGAGGTTGGCAGTATTAATAGTCAGTTTATTTTTAAGGTTGAAACCAGTTGCTTAAAGTCTTTACCGAATTGCGAATTTACGAATGACTTGTTAAGTGAGCAATTGATTCAGTTAAGCCTTTATCAAAAAATTGAACTTAGTCCAGGTCAACAGTGGCAATTTAAGGTCCGATTAAAACGCCCGCATGGTTTTCTTAATCCTGGAGGCTTCGATTATGAAGCCTGGTTATGGCAAAGCGAGATTCGAGCCAGTGGTTATGTGCGTAATGACGATGCAAATCACTTACTTGAACAGAGAACGAGCCACAGCTTTCAAAGTCTGCGTTATCAGTTTCGTAATAAGCTGGAGCAACTTTTTCCCAGCGAGCGCTTAAAGCATCTAAATCTAATCAAAGCCTTAAGCATTGGTGACAGGCAAGGCATCACAGATGAAGAGTGGGCGCTATTCAGCGCAACAGGCACTAATCATTTAATGGTGATTTCAGGCATGCATGTCGGCTTTGTCGCTTTATTGTTTTACCAATTAAGTCATTTTTTATTTAGGAAATTTGGCAATCTGGCTTTATACCTTCCGGCGCCAAGACTCGCGGCGTTGATTGCAGTGATAGCAGCTTATCTCTATGCGGGAATGGCTGGCTTTGGTTTGCCAGCGCAACGTGCCTTTATCATGATAGCCGCTTTTATGTTGGCACAATGTTGTTGTCGGCATAGTTCAGTCAGTAACAGTTATTGTCTGGCCTTAGCGTTGGTATTGTTGCTTAACCCGCTGGCTCCAGTAAGCAGCGGCTTCTGGTTATCTTTTATCGCCGTTGGCGTGCTGGTGTTTTTCGTTAACAAGGGAGGCGCGCAACAAACATCCCTGTTATCAAAAATAGTGATGCTGCTTAAAACCCAGTTTTATATTGCTGTCGGCTTATTGCCGTTTATGTTGCTGTTCTTCCAGCAAAGTAGTTTAAGTGCCCCGTTGGTTAATCTTATTGCGATTCCTTATGTGACCTTACTTTTAGTGCCTCTGTGTCTACTGATCTGTTTGCTGATTATCGTCCTGAGTTTCATCTCCACTGAGGTCGTTGTCTATCTTTGTTTATGCGCCGATCGTTTAATTGAGTTCTTTATGTCGATGCTGCAACTAATAAACCAGTATTGGCCGCAGGCAATGTTTGATTTACCCGCTCTAGTCTTATGGCAGTGGTTAATGCTGTTAATTGCTATTGCATTGTTGCTCTATGGCCTGACTACTACAAAGCGCTACCCAATCGCCGTGCTGGCCCTGTTATGTGTTCTTCCAGTATTATTTGTCAGGGGCAGTAAGCTCAATTTAAATGAGTTCCAGCTGGATATCCTTGATGTTGGGCAGGGTTTGGCGTTGGTGATTAGAACCCGCGAGCATGTCATGCTCTATGATCTTGGCCCAGCTTATAGTGACAGCTTTAATGCTGGTGAAGGCATCATCCTGCCTTTTCTACGTTCCCAAAATATTGAGCATGTCGATAAGGTAGTCGTCAGTCACGCTGATAATGATCATATTGGTGGTTTAGCGCCAATACTCTTAGCTTTCCCAGAGGCTGAGTTTCTAAGCAGTGATTTAATGGCCTTTTCCCATCAATATAAGGCCCGTCTATGCCTAGCAGGGCAGCACTGGCGCTGGGATGGCATTGAGTTTCAAGTTTTACACCCTGATACAGATGGTTTTAGTCGTAATAATTCATCCTGCGTGCTGAAAGTGAGTAATTCAAAGTACTCAGTTTTGTTGACTGGCGATATTGAATCACCGGTGGAGAGGCGTTTACTCCGTTCAGGCGTCAATTTAGATGCTGATATATTGATTGCGCCACATCATGGCTCAAAAACCTCATCCAATAGCCGCTTTATTGAGGCGATTTCACCCGATTATGTAGTTTTTTCTAGCGGCTATTTAAATCAATTTAATCATCCGCACCCAGACATAGTGAAACTCTATACAAACAGTGGCACAATTAGTTTAAATACGGCCAAAATGGGCACAATTAGCTGGTTGATTGGTATGGACGAAGACTTACATGAGGTTTCGCTGTATCGAGAAAGCAATAAACGTTTTTGGCGTG
Source organism: SAR86 cluster bacterium (assembly GCA_002746215.1). Taxonomy (GTDB): domain Bacteria; phylum Pseudomonadota; class Gammaproteobacteria; order Pseudomonadales; family Pseudohongiellaceae; genus UBA5109. The sequence goes on along the minus strand of NVWI01000009.1, from coordinate 137,374 downwards.
TGCTGCCTTCAGTAAGGCTTAAACCAGAATAGAGCCTCAAACGCTGAGGTTTACACATAGAATATGCTAATATTCGCCGCCTGTCGGCTTGTAAAACGGCATTAAAAAGAGGGATTAGTCCTAGTGTTTGAAATAGTCCAGGCCGGCGGCATATTAATGCTGCCAATCATTCTTTGTTCAGTTCTTGCCATTGCTATTGTTATTGAGCGTTTTTGGACGCTAAAGCCATCTCGTATCGCACCCAAAAACATGCTGCCTGATGTTTGGTCGAAGATTAAACAAAACCAGCTCGATGCCTCTGAATTACGCGACCTTAGAAACTCATCGGCGTTAGGGCAAATACTTGCAGCAGGTCTGGTCAATGCCAAATCAGGTCGTACGATCATGATCGAGAGTATTGAGCAAGCGGCCGGGCACGTCATTCATGAGATGTCACGTTATCTAAACTTGTTGGGGACTATTTCTCAGATCACGCCGTTACTTGGACTATTGGGTACAGTGCTTGGCATGATTCGGGTTTTTAGCGAGATCATGGCGCAGGGCACCGGTAATGCTAACGTACTGGCCGGCGGCATTTCTGAAGCCCTGATTACGACCGCGGCTGGCTTAACTGTTGCCATTCCAACACTCCTGTTCTATCGCTTCTTTCAGCGCAAAATAGACACCCTGGTGATTGAGTTAGAGCGTGAATCCATCAAACTGGTTGATGCGCTGCATTCATCTCGTACCGTGGACTATAAGGATAGTAACGAAAAGGGAAATAACGAGAAAGACAGCAACGAAGAACAGCCAACATGAAATTTGAACGCCAAATGACTGAAGAGGTGAGTGTTAATTTAACGCCTCTGATTGATGTGGTGTTCTTATTGCTGATTTTCTTTATGGTGACGACCACTTTTTCCCGGGATACCAATTTATTGATTAATCTGCCTGAAGCCTCAGGTGAGTTAATGGATGTTGCGCCGGAACAGATTGAAGTCATGGTGGCACAGAACGGCGCCTATGCCGTGAATGGCCGAGGGCTGGTCAACACTCAATTGTCGACCTTAATGGATGCCATTGAAGAAATGTCTGAAGGTGATCGCAGTCTGCCGGTAATTATTACCGCGGATGCCAATACATCCTATCAATCTGTCGTAACAGTCATGGATGCGGTTGCTCAACTGGGTTTTAGCCAGTTGAATATTGCCACCAGCCAGGAAGCGGGGGACGAATGAGTAAAGATTCTGCTCACCTTTCCAAAGCCGCTAGTCTGGCTATATACAAACGTTTATTGACCTATTTAAAACCTCTGTGGCCGGTAGCAATCATCAGCCTCGTTGGTTTCGCCATGTTCGCCAGCACCAATTTCTGGTTCGTTGATTTAACCGGCCAGCTAGTCGATACCATAAACGTAGCGCGGGAAATAACCACTAAAGAGCGGTTACGCATTCCGTTATTACTGGTTCTTTTGGCTGCGACACGTGGTATTGGTGGCTACCTGGGCGGCTACTCCATGGCCTATATTGCTAACACGGTAGTGCATCATATTCGTTCACAGCTGCTGGAACGTTTTTTACTATTACCCGTCAAGTTTTATGACCGTAGTGAAATCGGCAAGCTTATGTCGACGGTTACTTATAATGTGATTCAGATAGCCTCCGCTGTCACTGACTCACTAAAAGTAATGCTACAACAGGGCCTTACCGTGATAGGGCTATTGGGCTATATGTTTTATCAGAGTTGGAAGCTAACGCTGATTTTCATAGCGGTATTGCCCTTAATCGCTGCCTTAATTAGTTATGCCTCCAAGCTGTTTCGCAAATACAGTCATCGTATTCAGTCATCAATTGGCGATGTCACGCATATTTTATCCGAGACCATTAAAGGTATCCGTGTGATTCGTAGTTTCGGTGCAGAAAAGCAAGCCCTGGACAACTTTACTGCAGCCAGTGCACGCAACCGTAGTCAAAGCCTCAAGTTAGAATCCGTATCTAATATCAGCACGCCAGTGATACAGGTTGTCGTCACTATTTCTTTGGCGCTTATGGTCTGGCTGATCTTATCGCCTCAAATGATTGGTGATCTAAGCACTGGTGATCTGGCATCTTTCATCATCGCGGCGGGCATGCTCTCAACGCCAATAAGGCAACTTACGCAGGTGAATTCAGCCATTCAGCGCGGGCTGGCTGCGGCCAGCTCTATCTTTGACTTATTGGATGAAGATATCGAAGCCAATAACGGCACCTACGAATCCAAACGCGTAGAAGGTAGAGTCATCTTCAAAGATTTGAGCTTCCGCTACCAGGAAAATACTAAAGAGGTGCTGAGCCATATTAATTTTGAAACAGGCCCGGGGCAGGTTACCGCTATCGTCGGAAAATCAGGCAGCGGTAAGACAACATTAATGAATCTAATTCCACGTTTTTATGATGTTTCACAAGGGCAGATTCTAATTGATGATGTTGCCAATACGGATTTCACCCTGAACAATCTTCGCCAACAGATAGCTTTAGTAAGCCAGGAAGTCATCCTGTTCAACTCCTCAATTCGCGACAATGTTGCTTACGGCGAACTCGCCAATAAAAGTGAAGAAGAGATTATGGCAGCGCTAAAAAGCGCCCATGCGCTGGAATTCATAGAGCAGCTTCCGCAAGGGCTGGATACCATCGTTGGCGACGATGCCACGCTGCTTTCGGGTGGTCAGCGCCAACGACTGGCGATTGCCAGAGCCTTATTAAAAGATGCGCCCATTTTGATTTTAGACGAGGCTACATCCGCACTGGATAGTGAGTCAGAACAGCATATTCAGGCGGCATTAGAAACACTTATGCAAGGCAGAACGACGTTTGTGATTGCGCATCGCCTATCGACCATTGAAAAAGCCGACCAAATTCTGGTGATGCAAGATGGCGAGATTGTTGAAAGCGGCAAGCACCATGAACTGATTGCGCTTGATCAGTACTACGCCAAATTACATAAAAAGCAATTTGCACCGTCATGAAGAACTTAGCATGAAGAACGTGGCATGAAAAAAATTGTCGACACCTGGTATGGAGACTCCGCCATATCCTGGTTGAAGCCAGTTAGTGCTTTATTTTCATTGATAAGCAGGGTGCGTCGAAAGCGTTATACCAGCGGTAGAAAAAAAGCCTACAGAGCCAGTGTGCCTTTAATTATTGTTGGCAATATCACTGTCGGTGGTACCGGCAAAACACCTCTGATTGTTTATCTCGCCAAGCAGTTACTCCATGCGGGTTATCGCCCGGGTATTGTTAGCCGGGGTTACGGCTCTAAAGCCCCAAGTTATCCCTTTCATGTTAAAAAAGATTCACCCGTTAATCACAGTGGTGATGAGGCACTGGTTGTTGCACGCAATACCGAGTGCCCAGTAGTGATTGCTGCGGATCGGGCCGAGGCAGTAAAAAGTCTTGAGCAGCATTATGACTGTAATGTCATCCTCAGTGATGACGGCATGCAGCATTACGCAATAGCACGCGATATAGAAATTGCCGTCGTTGATGGACGTAGAGGTTTCGGTAATGGTGAGCTACTTCCAGCAGGGCCATTGCGAGAAAAACCCGAACGTCTGAATGAAGTCGATTACATTATTTGCAATGGTGAATGTAACTTAAGTTTCAATAAACCAGCTTATATGATGACATTAAAACCCAGGCATTTGTGCCACCTGTTATCAGGCGAAATGTTTCCTATTCCGCATATCGTTGAAGAAATGGCTAAATCCAGAGAAGCCAATCAAACCACAGACACTGATGCAGCGAGTGATGAAAACCTCACTGGACCGAGCAGCGTAGCCAGACATAAAGTTCACGCCATTGCAGGCATTGGAAACCCTGAACGTTTTTTTAGCTCTCTTTGTGATTGCGGGTTTGATATTATTAGTCACGTTTTCGATGATCACCACGCTTACTCTTTGCAAGATATTAGTTTCAATGACGATTACGAAATTATTATGACCGAAAAAGATGCGGTGAAGTGCGTGGACTTTGCCAGAAAGATTGACTGGTATTTACGTGTAGATGCCGTCATCGATGAAGCCTTTATTGAGAGCCTCTTGATAAAACTTAAAACGTTTAGTATTTGATTTAATTTAATTGTGAGCAGCTGAAAAAACATGGATAAAAAATTACTTGCCATACTTGCCTGTCCAATTTGTAAAGGCAAAATACATTTCGACCGGGAAGCACAGGAGCTTATTTGTTATGCAGATGCTCTGGCATTCCCAATTCGAGATGAAATTCCTGTCATGCTGGAAAGTGAAGCCAGAACCTTGAGTGCCGAGGAAAAAGAAAACAGGCCCCGTTAATGTCTTTTATAGTCGTCATTCCAGCACGTTTTCAATCCGCTCGTTTACCTGGCAAACCTTTAATCCAGATTGCTGGCAAACCGATGATTCAACATGTATTCGAACGCGCCAAACAAAGTTTAGCAACAGAAGTTTATATCGCGACTGACAATGAGGAAATCAAAGCTGCTTGTGAAAAATTTGGTGCGCAGGTTTGTATGACCGATGCCGGGCATGCTTCTGGCAGTGATCGTATCGAAGAAGTGACGCGCATACTGAAATTGGCGGATGATGACATCGTGGTCAATGTACAAGGTGATGAGCCTTTAATTCCTCCTGCCGTGATTAATCAAGTCGCTAAAAACTTACAAGCTAATACGGCCGCTGGTTTATGCTCTCTTTACGAAGGCATTGAAAGTTCAAAAGAAGTTAACGACCCTAACACGGTAAAAGTGGTGGTCGATAACCATGGGATGGCTTTGTATTTTTCCAGGGCTACAATTCCATTTAACCGAGATGACGCTGAAGACGTCTCCTATAAAAGGCATATTGGTTTATATGCATACAGAGTTAAGACTTTGCATGAATTTGTCACCTGGCCGCTAAGTGAATTAGAAAGCATCGAGAAACTTGAGCAGCTACGCTTTATGGATAACGGAATAAAAATACACATGGCACAGTCTCTCGAAAACATTCCCCCTGGTGTAGATACTGAAGCTGACCTGGCATATATCAAAGAGTTATTGGAACGAACATGAGTACAGAATCAATTAAAGTCTTAATGGTTTGTCTGGGCAATATTTGTCGCTCTCCAACCGCTGAGGTCGCGTTTAGAAATGAAGTCGCTAAACGTAAACTTGAACATTTATTTGATATCGATTCAGCAGGTACTGGCACCTGGCATATTGGTGAGAAACCTGACAAGCGCTCCCGAGCTGCAGCGGCCTTGCGCAATATGGATTTAGACCCTTTGCAAGCCCGCACAATGGCACCAGAAGACTTTCATCACTTTGATTATATTTTTGCAATGGACGCTCAAAATCATAGCGATTTAAAAGCCATGGAACCGAACAATGCAAAGTCCAGTGTTCAACTCTTTCTTACCTGGCCCAATAAAGCAGATGGACAGGATGGCTACCAGGAAGTGCCTGATCCATATTATTCAGGCGAAGAGGGTTTTGAGCTGGTTTTGGATTTAGTCGAAGCCGCCAGCAAAGATATTCTGGACCATATTATTGATACACATCAGTTATCTTGATGACTACATTGATAACGACCTTAATAGCCACTTTATAATTATCTTGATTGTCTTATCTGATCTTATCTAAATAGCATGCTGATTCAAGAAAATATTAACCTCAAAAACTTTAATACCTTTCATGTCTCGGCTTATGCCCGATACTTTTCTGATATAACAAAGGTAGACGATTTATTAAAAGCACTGGACTTTAGTCAGCAACAAAACATCCCTTTTATGATAATCGGGCAGGGCAGTAATTTACTTTTCAAAGAAGATTATGCCGGTCTAATTATTGAGTTGAATATAAAAGGTATAGAACGCGTTGCAGAAGATGACAGTCATTATTTTGTAAAAGCACAATGCGGTGAAAACTGGCATGACTTTGTGCAGCATTGCCTGCAAGCAGGCTATTATGGCCTTGAAAATCTAAGCCTAATTCCTGGCTCAGTTGGTGCTGCGCCAGTGCAGAATATAGGTGCTTATGCTGTAGAGGTTGCGGATTTTCTGCATGAGCTTGAAGCGCTGGAAATTTCTTCAGGCAAACTGATTCAATTCACTAAAGAAGATTGCCAATTAGCTTATCGACATTCCATATTTAAAGCAGAATTCAAAGACCGCTTTGTGATCACTGATGTGACGTTTAAATTATTAAAGCAAGCTCAACTTAATCTAACTTACCCGGCTTTACGCGATGCCTTCGTCGATATTAAAGCTGAGAATATTACGCCGCTCTTAGTTAGCGAGGCCGTTTGCAAAATTCGACGTTCTAAATTGCCTGACCCTGGTGTGTTAGGTAATGCCGGTAGCTTTTTTCGAAACCCTATCATTTCAGCCGCTGAATTAAAGCGCCTGCAAAATGAAAATCCTAAGATTGTGGCTTACCCCTATGAAGAGCAGTACAAGCTTGCTGCGGCCTGGCTAATTGATCAAGCCGGCTGGAAAGGCTATCGAGAAGGGGATATAGGCGTACATAAAGAGCATGCATTGGTGCTGGTTAATTATGCTGAAGCCAGCGGCGCTGAATTGTATGACCTTTCAGTTCGCATTCAGCAATCCGTGCTTAAAATGTTTGGTATCGAGTTGCAGCCTGAAGTCCGTATTATTTAACGCCGTTGAAACAAGTATTTCTTCTACTTATTTTTGTCCTTGGGACTGAATCTTCACTAAATTAAAGTCCTCATCAGTTAGAATAAGTCCATGGAGCCTTCCGCCTTCGATAGTGAAAATTTTCTTAAGCATGCCAGCACACGTCCCGGTGTGTATAAGATGTATGATGCAAAAAGCAAAATACTCTATGTTGGTAAAGCCAAAAATCTAAAAAAGCGTGTCACATCTTATTTTCGTGCGTCAGGGCTAGATAGCAAAACCATGCTGCTGGTTTCAAAAATCAATAGTATCGAAACGGCTATCACCAATACTGAAACCGAAGCGTTGATTTTAGAGCAAACGCTAATTAAAGAAGAAAAGCCGCCCTTTAATATTTTAATGCGGGACGACAAATCCTACCCCTTTATTTTTCTCTCCAGTAAAGATAAGTATCCTCGTTTGACAATTCACCGTGGCTCGAGGAAAAAGCAGGGACGTTATTTCGGGCCATATCCTGGCGCCGGGGCAGTGCGGGAAAGTTTAAACCTTCTTGAAAAAGTATTTCATGTTCGACAATGCGAAGATTCTTATTTTAGCAATCGTAGCCGAGCCTGTTTGCAGTACCAGATTAAACGTTGTTCCGGCCCTTGTGTCGGTCTAGTTAGCGAAGAAGATTATGCTGAAGATGTACGCCATTCCGTGATGTTCCTAGAAGGTAAAAGCAATCAGATTGCCGATGAACTGCAAGCTAAAATGCAGATTCTGGCTACAAGCAAAGCGTTTGAAAAAGCGGCCAGAGTGCGTGACCAGATTCGTGATCTCAGAGTTGTGCAAGAACGCCAGTATGTTTCAGGCGAAAAGGGCGATGTTGATGTTATTGCCATGCGCCGCGATGCCGGTATTGTTTCTATTCAGGTGATTTTTATTCGTGACGGCTTAGTGCTGGGTAATAAAAATTATTATCCAAAATTTGTCATTGAAAATACGCCGGCAAGTATTCTACATGCTTTTATTGCGCAGTTTTATATTCAGGAAGAAGGGCTACACACCATTCCACGTGAAATTATTGTCAGTGATATACCCGATGAACTTAATGGGCTGGTAGCCGCATTGGAGTATTGCGCCCAACATAAAGTTGATATCAAACAGCGGGTCAGAAAGCATCGACAAAAGTGGTTACAGCTTGCGCAAACCAATGCCCAGCACGGGCTTATGAGCACACTTAACAGTAAGAGAAGCATGGAGGCGCGCTTCAGCGCCTTACATGAAGCGTTGCAGAGCGATAAGTTACCCACTCGAGTAGAGTGCTTCGATATCAGTCACACTGCTGGGGAGGCCACCGTGGCGTCGTGTGTGGTGTTTGATCAAAACGGCCCCTTGAAAAGTGACTATCGACGTTTCAATATTGAAAACATTACTCCCGGCGATGATTACGCGGCGATGGAACAGGTACTCAAACGTCGCTATACACGTTTAAAGAAAGGTGAAGCCCGTTTACCAGACATACTGCTCGTCGATGGTGGCAAAGGCCAGTTAACACAGGCTGAAAAAGTACTAACAGAGCTGGATATTCAAGGTGTGCTCTTGCTGGGTATTGCTAAAGGCATCAGCCGCAAAGCAGGGCAAGAGACTCTATTTTTTGGTGGCACGCGTGAAGAGCTGGTATTGGAAGCCGAATCACCAGCACTGCATCTGTTACAACATATACGTGATGAAGCCCATCGTTTCGCCATTACCGCACATCGCCAGCGTCGCGGTAAGAAACGTACAGAATCCTTTCTGGATAGCATTCCAGGTATTGGCCCGAAAAAGCGTAAAGCACTTATTAATCATTTTGGTGGACAGCAAGAGATTAAACGCGCCAGTATCGAAGACTTACAAAAAGTGCCAGGAGTCAGTCATTCCTTGGCTGAATCCCTTTATGACATTATTCATAACTAGTAAGCGGATGAGTTGGTGTAGAATAGCCGGATGAATATAGCAACATTCTTTACTGTTTTACGCGTGCTGGCTATCCCGGTATTTATTACGATTTATTACTCGAGTATTCCAGGTAGCCACCTAATAGCTTCTGCAATTTTCATTTTAGCCTGCATCACTGACTGGCTTGATGGTTACCTGGCACGCAAGCTTAACCAGTGTTCCGATTTTGGTGCCTTTTTAGACCCAGTAGCTGATAAGTTATTAGTGACTGTTACTCTGGTTATGCTGGCAGCCAATTACACCAGTCCCTGGTTCGTCGCGCCCGCTGCCATTATGGTGGCCAGAGAAGTATTGATTTCGGCCTTAAGAGAGTGGATGAGCAGCAGTAATCAACGTAACGTAGTCGCTGTCGGCTATATTGGCAAGTTGAAAACAACGGCCCAAATGCTGGCAATTATTGTCTTATTGGCGGCCGATCCAGACAGTTTTAATGTGTTGTTAATCGTTGGTTATGTACTGATTTATATCTCGGCCATTCTGACTTTATGGTCCATGTTTATCTATCTTAAAAGTGCCTGGCCAGTAATCAGCCAGGATCTGAAACAGAAATCATCTTAATGCTCTGCAAACCACTCTTTACTTGACTTCACAGGTGATCTGATTAGAATAGCGTCCTCTTTGAAGCCCTGCTTCTACAGCAGGCTCACAAAGCCAAAGAGCCTGAAATAATGGAACTCTGGATGGGGAACAATAAGCTCCCCAAGCAAAGATAAAGGTGCAGTTACAGTACAGTGCGGGAATAGCTCAGCTGGTAGAGCACGACCTTGCCAAGGTCGGGGTCGCGAGTTCGAATCTCGTTTCCCGCTCCAATTTTTGGCCTTTATCGATAGTAGCCAAAGTCCCTTATAAGGCTGGATGGCAGAGTGGTTATGTAGCGGACTGCAACTCCGTGTACACCGGTTCGATTCCGGTTCCAGCCTCCAACTTTAAGGACCTAACTGCTGACCATCCAATGCCTGGGTGGCGAAATTGGTAGACGCAAGGGACTTAAAATCCCTCGGTGGCAACACCGTGCCGGTTCGATTCCGGCTCCAGGCACCATTTAAATCAATCACTTACATAATTTTTAATTTACTTAAATATTTTTCTTTCTCTTATGTAGACGCTATGTAGACAAGTAATAGTGTCGAAATTTTCTTTTTGGCAATAATCAGATATCTTACTAAAAACAATTCATTAAAAGTGAACCTTGGATAAAGATGGCGGCGAGTTTCAAATTACCTAATGGGTCAGATATATATATAGATAGCATTAGCCATCGTTGCGATAGCTTGATAAATTCTAGTATTTGGTCGGGCATTGAAAGAAACCATCTCAGAAACTGGTTGAGGTCTTTTAATACAAATGAAGAGAAATATTTCGCCTCAATCTTATTAGATAATTTAATTTTCAGGTCTAACCAACAAACTAAAGCATTAATGATACAAGGGATGCAAAGGTCTCTCCCAGAAGCTCTTAAAGACTTACCTCAATATGATGCTTATAGAGGAAATTGGATCAATATTTTAAAAAGAAATCTCAATTTCGTTAAATTGGTACCAGTTATAGGCGAAGATGATAGTCCCGCGAAAAGTGGTCCAACCATGGCGAGGAAATACAATAGTGAACTCAACGTTCACAATAGCAATATAATTTATCCAGACGCCATAGAGAAAGCTAAAAGAGATGGGGCTAACCTATTCATCTTTATAGATGATTTTTGTGGGACAGGAAAACAGTTTCTAAGATTCTTTGATGAAGTGAATGATGCGTTTGATGATGAGGATTGTTTAATATTTATGCCTTTATGTATGCATTCAAAAGGGAAAACTAAAATATTTAATAAACATTCAAATATACTAGTTGTAGCCCCAGAAAATTTATCAGATGAAGATAGGTTCTTTAAGGAAGATGCAGAATTACTCCCTGATCAAGTAAACACATTCGGTGATTTAAAAGTATTTTATAAAAAACTGCTGAAACAAAGAGTTGGGAACATACGGAATCCATTTGGGTTTGGGAAACTAGGATTAACATATGCGTTTAGCCATGGCACTCCAAATGCTACATTACCTTTACTATGGTCTACGCAAAATCAGCAGATAAATTTATTAAAACGGCATTAGCGATGAAAGACGAAGTAATTAGCTTAAAAGTAGCATTCACAAATAATAGAGCTGAAGAACTTGGGCTTGATGTATGGAGTGATTTTGTAGTTCCTCTATTTTATGAAGAGATAGATTTAAGTACTGCTGACAAAGCAAGAAGAATTATTGGAGGTAGAGGTTGTGGGAAAACCATGCTTCTTAGATATTTATCTCACCACTCTCAGTTTTCTAAAGATCGAAATGATATAGATATTAATGAAATTGGTAACATTGGTTTGTATTGGAGAGCTGACACGAACTTCTTGCCTTTATTAAACAGCCAAGGGGTCGCAGAAGAGGAGTGGATACTAGTTTTTAAACATTATTTAACTCTTATAACATCAATTGAAATTTTAAAGAGTTTATCTTCAATTGCTAGTAGTAAATGTGAAGCCTTATCAAAAAAGGACATACAAAGTTTATCATTTGAGGAATTAAAAGATTACGACAGCGAATTTTCAGGGGGTTATGAAGATATATTGAAGTCTTTTAAATCAAAGCTGAGACTTTGTGAAACTCGCATTCATAACCCGCCTTGTCTAAAAGATCTGCACAAACTTCCCGATTCATTTGTTACTCAGGGACTCCTAGAGGTTATTTACTCTCAACTGCCCGCAATAAGAGGTTGTACTTTTGCCTTATATATTGATGAGTATGAGAATCTCTTAAAATATCAACAAAAGACCATAAACACTAAAATTAAGCATGGGGAGCCACCCTTAATCTATCATGTGGCCATAAAAAGAAATGGAATGAAAACTAATGAGACATTAGGGAACGAAAATATTCAAGGCCTAGCAGATTATAGGAATATTGATTTAGACAAGCATTTATCCGAAGACTTTGATGTGTTTGCTGCTGAAATACTTCTTCACAGAATATCAAAAACGAAATACAGCTTTGAAGAATTCAATGCTGATCTATTATCTGACATAGCATCAATTAGAACTCGGGAAATGAGTGAATATAAAGGGAAAGTTATTTATTTGGCAAAAAGCATTCTTCCTGGGTTAACACAATCCGAATTAGCTAAAAGTTTATTAGCCAACAATCAATATAAAAAAGAATTGGAAGACAAAATAAATATATTTATCGAAAATTCAGAAACCTATAAGCTTTTAAATATGACTAGTGATATGTTTTTTGTTGACGGATTTGAAGAGGCTTCAATAATAGTTCCATCCTTATTAGCTAGGAAAAATTTAAAGGCTGATAAGGTTCTAAGTGAATATGGAAAGTTATGCCGCAATCAAGTAAATGATTTTACCGGTAAGCGCGAATGGATATCTAATAACTTTATTGGTTCGTATTTAAAGTTTTATCGAGTTTTTGATAAAAAGTGCCCATTTTATTCTGGATTCAGTGCTTTTGTTAAAATGTCTCATGGGAATATAAGGCATTTTTTAGAACTTTGTAATTCTTCTATAAAGAGAATGCCTGAAGAAGGGAAACTCACTGAAATACCTATCGACATTCAAGCTCTTGCTACAAGGGTGGCAAGTGAAGACATTTTAAATGAGGCCCAAACCTATGGAAGGTTAGGTAGTAGCTTGCAAAACTTTATTTTCAATTTAGCCCATCTTTTCGAATTCTCTCACATGAGGGAATCTCAAAGTGAGCCCGAAGTAAATCACTTTAGTATTAAAGGTGGGTTTTCAGCTCTTAAGAACGAAGATAAAGAATTTCTAGATGAGGCTGAAAAATGGGGAGTTCTTTACAAGGAAAAAATCACCAAAGATAAAGATGGTAATAATGTAAATGCAGTAGATTGGATTCTAAACCCAATTTATTCTCCCTATTTCATGATTAGTTACAGGAAAAATAGAAAACTAGAGTTCGAACAGGAAATGTTTAGAATCCTTTATAACGGTTCAAAAAAAGAGATTGATTCGCTAAATAGTCATTTTAAGAAAAAATGGAGTATTGACGAATACGAAGCCCCGACTTCTTATAGCTTATTTTAATATGAACCTAGAATTAATAAAATTCGATAACCTAGAAGATATTGTAGCTTACAATAAAAATTGGGATATATGCTTTATTGGAAAGGCGCTAGATGACAGGACAAAAGCAACTATAAGCTATTCAAAGCAACAAGCTCGAACAAACCATGTTGTTTTGTACGATCCTTATAAATTATCTCTAACCATCGATAAGAATGAAGTTTTTTGTCATGAGCTTAAAGGCTTCCTTGAGAAGTACCAAAACTCAACAGTATTGATTGATGGAACAAGTTTGGGGGTTCCTGAGATAGGGCTATTATTATCCAACTTAAAAAATCTTGAAAACATAACAATCTCTATCTTATATGCCGAACCTGGAGGCTATACTGCAAATGATGATGAGAGCGATGGGAGCGCCGATTCTAAAATTAATAACAGAGACTTTAACTTAACTAAACAGTTAATAGGTTATCAAGGAATTCCTCAGTTGGCAGACACTCTCGATATCGAAACACCGAATTATGTAGTGTTCTTTTTAGGCTTTGAGGGATACAGGTTGAGTTTAGCTTTAGAAGAATTAAATATTATCACTAAAGAATGTTCTTTAGTTTTTGGGGTGCCATCATTTCAACCAAGCTGGGAATTAAATGCATTTGCAAATAATATAAAGAGTATTAACGAAAATGACCTTCAAGGTAGAGTATATTTTTGCGGTGCTGACAATCCCGCTGCTGTATTAAAGCAGTTGCAAGAATTACGGTCAGACATTGGAGACGATCAAAAAATAACAATAGTTCCGATTGGAACTAAGCCTCATAGTATAGGGTCCTTAATCTTTACTGCTTGGGATGATCATTCATATGTGCTTTATGATCATCCAATAAAAGCTAATGAAAGAAGTAAAAAAATCGGCTCACTTCACTTATATAGCATATTGTAATTAAATTGATTCATTACACGCCTAATACAATTGTTTCGATAATAAAGAAACACGCTCCTAAAAAATACAAATCAATTTTAGAGCCCTCAGTAGGGGATGGCTCACTCTTAGCCCCCTTCTCAAAAAATAAGAATCATAAAGATATAACTGTTACAACTTACGATATTGACGGTTCTGCATTAAGCTTGATGAAGAAAAAATATAAGTCATCTTTTAAGAAAATAATATCTAATCATTGCGATTTTATTAAGCACCATAATAAGAGAAATAAATATGATTTGATAATAATGAACCCTCCATTTTCTGCTAAATATAATAATTGGATTAAATATAATAATGAAAGATGTCCAATTGAAATGGCTTTTCTAAAAATATGCTTAACTCTTATAAAGCCTAACGGTGTAATTATTGGTGTTTTTCCTAAATCGATAATATCAGGAGGGACTAACTCATCTATATCTTTACGATATAAATTACTAAATGAGTTTGATTTGAAGTATGTTTATGAGCTTAATAATTTTGAATTTCCCTCAATTGAATCTCAGTTTTATGTTGTTATTATAAAAAAGACTAGTCCTATTAATAAGACTGAGCTTCGGAAGAATAATTTAAAATTGCAGATTAAGAAAGGACATCTTCTAAGCAATCAATTTAGACTCGATTATTCTTTTTATAAATCTTTAGACCTTTACCAAAAGTTATATACAGTTGATTTTCTCAAACATTCAAGATTAAGTGAATTTTGTGAAGTGTTTAGAGGGGCTTTACCTCCTCCTTATCCAAAAAAAGGAGTTTTCCATTCTACTGATTTTAAAAATTTAAACGCAAAGGAAGAAGAGCGTAATATATCAACACTAAAAGTAAACGTTAAAAAAATTCATTTTGGTGATATTGTAATTAAACGAGTTAGTAGAGATTGTATTTCCTCAATCACAATATATCCATATTTTGATATGCCCACACCAACAGACTGTATTCTTGTTATAAGAATAAAAAATAATCTACTTTCTCCTGAACAGTTACTTTTTACACTAAGAACATATTACTCATGTAATGAAGGTGGCTTTTTATTGCAGAAGGGTACCGGAGCTAATTTTTTATCAATAAAATCATTAAGAAATATTAAATTGCCAATTAACCTCCATATCTTATACAGCAGAATTTTTAATAATTATGTTAATTCTTTAAATGAAAACAGGACTGAAGAATCGAATATGATTGAGAATAATTTACGAGAGTATTTATTTATAGTGGTTTCTACTGATAATGTATATTTAGATAGAGATATTATAGACATACCTCTCCCATCAAGCTAAGTGGGAGAGGGGTAATGTTTTTATGCTTTGATTTTTTGTATAACTTTTAAATACCAAAGTGATGTTGGCCTAAAGTACATATCCCAGCCTTTAGCGAGTGATCTTGCCATAAACCTCAACAACTCTTCTGAATTTTTAAATATCAATTGATATTTGCTCGTTATTATTGGCTCCGCTGCTATCTTTTCACGAACAGTTTGCAATCTTTTACCTATTAACTTTCGCTTTTTATAATCATTTTTAGGGCAATTCGATAATGATCTTTTTAAATAAGCTCGTTCATCAAGTAAGGGCTGCTGTTTCTTAATACATGCTTCATGAACTTCATTAATAATTTTTCCCATACTTCCTAATTCAGCTTCAGTAACAACACACCAATCTGGAGCTCTTGCAATAGTGCTAATTCCATACCTATTCCCAGTCACCTTGCCTTGATCATCTTGGTTTGCTGCTTTGGTCATATAACCAGCAGCTTTAGCCATATATGCTCCTGCACAAAGCGGGTCTCTTATCTTTTCCATATGAAAATAGCCATTACCCCATATTCCTTCAATACGTTTTGACCAATCTGCAAATTGCTCCAAAGGAACGCCCCAGCCAAGCRTCATATGAACATGGGGATTATCTTCGCCATTCTCATTCAATGGAACCTCAACTACCCAGCAATAAGGCAATAATGTTTTATGTCCAGTTGTGCAACCCCCTATTAATGAGACAACCCCAAATTAGAGTTTTCCATTAATAGTTTCTGCCGATAAACACTGGGTGGCAGATCACCCAGACTTTCATGCGGCCTCTCATCATTGTAATCAAGACGCCATACCCAAGACATATCTCGCACCTGTCTTAGGTTTTCAAACAGGTACACATCTAAAAACTCTCGCCTGAACGAACCATTAAAGCGCTCAACAAAACCATTTTGCTGCGGTTTGCCAGGATTAATGTAAGCCAGCTCAATATTATGCTCTTCGCACCAATCTGTCAGTGTTGCAGAAATAAGTTCTGGGCCATTGTCTACTCGAATCTGGTGTGGAAGCCCACGTTCTTCTCTAAGCTGCTCAAGCACTCTTACTACACGCTGTGCTGGAAGAGAGGTATCAACCTCTATCGCCAGACACTCCCTGGTTCCTTCATCAATAACGTTCAATGTTCTAAATGATTTTCCACAATAAAGCGTGTCGTACATAAAATCCAAGGCCCATTGCTTGTTTGGATAATTTATCACTTCTAGTGGCTTTGGATATCTCTTCGGTAATACTCTCTTAGCCCTGCGCTTTAAATTCAGCCCCATCAGGCAATACACACGATAAACTCGCTTATGATTCCACTTAACCCCTTTGAATCGTAGTCGGGTATAACACTTCCAAAAACCAGATTGAGGAGATTTACGTAGCATCTCATTGAGTCCATCAATCACCTCAGAATCTGCTTTACGCCAGTCCTTAGGCTGACGATAAAAAGTGGCGCGGGGAAGCTTTAGAACACGACATGCTCTGACAATACTCAGTCCCAAGTCTCGCAAGTGTCCGACAGCCTCGCGCCGTTCAGCTGTCGTTAGAGCTTTTTTTCAAGCAAGTCCTTTATCGCATAGTTCTCTAAACTCAAATCAGCAAACATGCGCTTGAGCTTTGCATTCTCTTCTTGCACTTCTTTTAGCTTCTTAACATCCGATGCTTCCATGCCGCCATACTTACTTTTCCAGTTGTAGTAAGTGCCTGGACTGATGCCGTGTTTACGGCAAATCTCATCGACCTTTAGGCCTGACTCAACTTCTTTTAATACACCAACTATCTGTGTTTCCGTAAATCGTGTCTTCTTCATACTCGTCTCCTAAGTAAATAATAACTTAGAAAACTTCAATTTAAACCTGTCTCACTAACGGGGGTGTCTACAGAAACACATAGTTCCTTCAAGAATCGTTCAATAATATGCTTAGTCGTGCCATAAGGATTTACAGTGCCACCAACCGGATAGACTTTTTTCATCGGCGATGCATTGTCGGCACTATAAACATTAGCTGATGATGAAAAAATCAAGTTATAAACATTATTTTTCAACATGAATTTACAGTACCACTAACATTAACTTCGTAATAATTTAGTCATCGATGACTAAATCAGCAACTTGATCAGCAACCCAAATAGAATGATCAATTTTTCCAGAAAAGACTGAGAAAAACCCATCTTTGTCAAGCGTATTAATTACCGAAGGTCTCTCGTCGGTCGAGTCATTGCCCGAAAACACAACTCTTGGCCCCTCCAAAAAACCTACTAATTCTGCAGTTGAAAGCTCGGGAACAAACTCGACACAAGCTTCTAACATTTTTTTAAAATGAAGGTTCTTATCAATGTAATTCGCAGGAGAACTAGATTTGGAAAGCCAGGCTTCATTTAAATTATGGGATATTTCAGATTCAATTACAGTATGTTTAACATGATATAACAAGGAGTTATCTGACAAACCATATGGGAGCACAGTCATAAAATCTCCATCCATGATTGTTATTCCAATAGGCGAATCAAGCCATTTGATTATCGGAACCAGTGTATATTCATATTGTAGTAATTGGTCTTCGAGACCTAAGTCTTTATTGAATTTGTTGTAGTTTACATAGGTGCAATTAATTACTTTATCAAACGCGCCAACGTCAACATCACCTGAATTGAGTATAAACTTACCTGAATCACTCTTATTTACACCTGCTATATCATGGTTGCAAAAAACGTTGACATTTGATTGAGAGAATAAGCGTTTAATTTCTTTTGCCAACAGTCGGCTATCGTACACCGCCTCATTTGTAGATAACCCACCCACTACATTCCGCACCTCTACGGGGGAAGTATCCGAAACTGGAGACACCGGCAATCCTACCCTACGACAAAACGTTTCATATTCGCGCATGGAAACTTTTGAATCTCTTGCCGAGATATAATAGTTATTGTGGAAATCGCTCAAAATACAATTCGAGAACGCTGATTTAAACCTATCGAAACCTTTAATACATTGCCGAGCAGTATTATCATCTCGAGGATAGTGGTACCCAAGATGCAAGCGGTTCTGGTTATTTAGGGACGCTCCAATCATAATCTCAGAATTTCTTTCATATAAATTAACTGAGCACCCTCTGCGGGCCAACTCCGTCGATATAAGACAGCCAAAAATACCTCCACCAATAACCGCTACATGTATGTTTCGATCTTTTTCATTCATATTAATTAATATTTTCATCCCAAGGTTTAAAGAGGAACAACACCACTACCAATAATAATAAGAATTGATATGTGTAAAACTAATAACAATGCGGGACCTTTTCTCTAGACATACCGCCCCCCATTAATATGTATTACTTGGCCGTTCATATTTCTCCAACTTGGTCCACAAATGTCGAATATAACATCAGCAATCTCTGAGCTATCATTATGCAGACCAGTAGGCGTTTCAGATTTATGCCTATCAAAATCTTCCGCAGTAAACTGTCTAGCCATGCTTGAATCTTCAATCAATCCGGAAGCGATAGCGTTGAATCTAACCGTCTTTGGCCCATGCTTTGCCATAGACTTAATGAACCCAATAACCGCCGCTTTACTTGCCGCGTATGTAGAGTCGTAACTTCCATTAAATGCTGAAATTGAATTCAAAAAAATAACTCTTCCATCATCACTAAAATGACTTAAGAGACTTTTTACAATTTTAATTTGAGAAATCGTGTTAATACTGAAATCTACAAGAATATCTGAATAACTTTTTTCCTCCAACGACTTGCTTCCTAAGATACCGCATAGAAACACCAAAGCATCTAACCGAAGACCAGCTTTAATTGAGGCGCAAAAATCCAGGATACTCTCGTCGGATGCAAGGTCTAAAAAATGATGGGTTTCATCGCTTATCGCAGCTCGCGAAGAATGAGAAACTGTCCAGCCTTCAGAGTGAAATCTTGTAACAAGGGCATTCCCGACGCTATTTGAACTACAAATAACCAATACATGTTTGCTGGTCTGATCCATTTAGAAACCTTTTATTTTACTGTCAAACATTAGCCTACATTATGCAAGGATATTCCATCACACGACTAGAAAGCCCTATGCTTACCTGTACTATAGTTGAGTAATAACTTTGTTATACAAATCCGGGAATCTTTTTTTAACTAAATTAATAGCTAAAAAAACCGGCGTTGTAATGCCGAGCAAGAGTACGCCATACGGGGCAGTACTCATGATCACATAACAATAAAATTTAAAATTACGCAACTTATTTGATGAAATTCCTGAACCTCTTCGATAAGAAGAGAATACGCCCGGACAACAATATCCCACTTCGCCATCTTTAAGAATATCCAACCAAAACATATAGTCGTTTCTACAAGCGATGTCTCTTTGTCGTGTTTTCCCTACCAAAGAGCTGGCAATAACGACCGAAGAACAACCAATAAAGCACGTGAACAAAAGTTTGTTTCTCGTGGCAATTTTAGGTGCCTTGAGGGTATAGCAATACTGTCCAGCACTAGAAATCACATCATAATAAGAAAAAACAAAACGACAATTATGCTTCAACATGTAGCTTATCTGCGTTTCAAGCTTATTAGAACTCCAAACATCGTCAGAATCCAGAAAAGCAATGTAATCACCTTGCGCTAAATCAAGAGCAACATTCCTGCTCATTGCAGCGCCCTCGTTACTCTCTTTATATATAGGTATGATCCGCGAATCCTGAGCCGAGAATTTAGCTATAACAGATCGCGAATCATCACTCGAGCAATCATCTATTATTATTAGTTCTAAATTTTTATGCGTTTGACTAAGGACGCTTTCAATAGCTGTCTGGATAAAGTCTACAGAATTATAATTTGGCATTATTACAGAAACTATAGGAGAAACTTTTGTCGTTTTAGGGCTCATTGTACTCTTCGAGTCACTAACTCGTTGCAACATTCGAAAATATCATTAACGTAATTACTCCATGTTGGTACTGAGCTCACAGCACGTAGTGCATTCACTTTCAATTTTTCTCGTAGAATTTTATCTTCTATCAATTTAGAAACAACACGATGTAAATCGCCAGTAATTAGGTGATCAAAAATAACACCATTCCCAAAACGGTGAACAAAATCAGTAAATACAGTCAGATTACTCGCAATAACAGGTACCCCAAGCGAAGCTGCGACAGAAAGCAGTGCACTTCCAGAGGAGTTCGCGTGAGGGAGTAGTAGAAAATCGTACTCGGACATTTCTTTAAAAAACTTCTCATCGCTTATCAATTCTCCATTATAGACAAATTCATAGAAACCTATATTTTCAAAAATTCTAACCATATTGTCGATATCGTAAAATGCCTTTCCCGTAATCTTCAGAGACAAAAACGAAAGTTGGCTCTTATTTAGCAACTTAAACTCTGAAGAAATAATTTCTAGATTTTTATATGGCCTTATAGTTCCCATAAAACCCAGCTTTATAATTTCTGAGTCCATAATCTTTTGAGTCTTGTTGTCTGAAGCGTTCGGTACTGAGTAGCTTGGGAGGCTTGTATACAATGGAACAGCATTAGGAAATATAGATTGGAAAATTTCTGATATTGATGAATCATGGAAAACGACAATATCGCAATAGTTATAAAATTCAAAATATCTATAATTTCGAATAGGTTTTTTTTCACCATGAGAGGGTATATGATTATGTAAAATACCTACGGAAACAGCACCATTCACGCGGATTATCCAAAGAAAAAATGTCTCTACCGATGGAATCAGCGGAATGTTAAAAATAAATATTTGATTAGGCAAGCAAGTAACAATATCAATGAGTAGAACGATATAATTTATAGGTATTGAAGCCAGCCTAATAAAGCTGTTCCAAAGAGTAAGGACAAGTGACTTTGTGTTGCCAACCCCTGGTCTAATGCTAATCGATCTTGTCTTTGTGAGATTAGCATCCTTTAAAGCGGCTTCTAGCTGCCTGGTAAAATGGGTAGTTGCTCCAGCGAAATCAATGAGTATAGTACGACGTTTCATAATTACAGCATGCCCTTAGAAGAGTACATAGATTAAATTTCTCCATTTAATTTCTCAGGCCCCACATGAAACTCTGGTTTAGTGAAACCTTTTCCTTGAATTAAAAAGGCTAAGGAATACTGGATAAAGAGTAATAATCTTTTCCTATAAAATTCCCTTTTGATCTTGTTTTTACGCCAAAAAAGTGTAGAAACCATTACTAAACTAAGCAACTCGATAAACTTAAGTATCAAATAAGCCCCTCGAGATAATAAACTCCTGCGACATAAATAGAAAAGTTCACTGTAAGTCATATTGGGCAACATGGACCAACTTCTTTCTCCTGGAATAGAGCTTGATGATGCGCCTCTTAAATGCAGATAAGACACATCACTATAGTAAATAGCTTTAATGCCTTTTTGTTTCAAAAAATCGCATAAAATTACATCTTCTCCGTATAAGAAGAAATCTTGGAAGTAATTAGCACGAACAAACATACTTCGATCTACGAACATACAGCTTCCATCTAAGTAATGTTTTTTTAAGTTAAAACTTGAGTTACATTTGATATTAAATCGAAGGATAACATTATCAATTATGGTTAGTAGACCAGATAAAATACTTGGATATCGTCTGAAGTTCTTATCCTGTAAACCATTTTTTCCTTTACAGAAAAAACCTACTAAACTCACAGACCTATCGTCGAACGCTCCTCTTGCCCTATGAACCAAATCTATACCAACTACCACATCTGGATTTATAAAAGCCAAATGGCTAGTTTGAGAAACTTTTTTTGTACACCAATTGCACGCATAAGAAAAACCAGAATTGTTAGGCGCTAGATACAATGATACTTTTGACGCATAATCTTCTAAAATTTTTGCCGTATTATCTACCGAGCCATTGTCATATACCAAAATCTCATCTGCTGACGTGCATTGCCTAATTAAAGCTCCCAAACACTCTTTAATTGTATCTTGAGAGTTATATGTTACAACTATTAAACTCAATGTGACTTTATTTGACATTTCGAACCCTTGCTCTGTTAATGCCAACCACATAAATCAAAGCTAACGTTGAAAACGATAATGCTGAAGTATGGAAAAACAAAAAACCAAAAGTAGTACAAGCAACAACACTTAACCTATATTGATCTAATTTAAACAGCATCGTTACAATCGTAACGACAGTAACCAGCCCATAACTAACCAATAGAGTACTCAGAATACTACCCCTCTGTCCTGCAAACTCAACAAGTGTTCCATCGACTATAGTAAAGGTAGAGAAATTCTCAAGAAAAAGTAAGTATTCATTCACCCCCATCCCAAATAGTATTTGAGAATTTGGTGCATTAATAAAAAAAGATAATACTGGAGACCACGTCGCTGTAGATCTCATAAAAGCCGAGGTATCTTCGCCTAGAAAAAGATCCACTATTCTTCCATATGTACGACCTAATAATGCTTCAAAAACTCCATCAACTGACACAACTAAAATAACTAATAACGCAGCTATAATAAGAAATATTTTTAGGTTTTTTCGGACTGGTATGTTCTGGTTTACCATCCCGATTTTCGTACGCTTAAGCCGTATTATCCCGAACATCATAATCAATAGAGTTATTGCAGTAATAGAAATAGTAGCGAGAATGCTCATTATTTGTATGATAAAGAAGGACGATGGTAATTTTACTCTAGAATTAGATATTACCAAAGACAACAACACAACATGGGACATCCCATAGGTACTAGGCTCGCTCGCAAGCCCATATAACCTATGTAAAGAGAAACCACCTATTGTATATGGAGGGATTCCACATGAGTTTGTGGACCTTTCCGATCCATATAAACACAACTCAAATACCCCCCCCAAGCTAGGAGAAATTATTTGGAATATTAATAATAAAATGGCATATATAGCTGAAAATGAAAGCCCTAAGGCTATTCCCTTCACTAAGCTATCAATACATACATGATTTTTAGAAAAGCCCAAGCACGGCAAACCTAAAAGTAAAATAATAAAGACCATTTCATTCAAGGCGCGATCTGAACCGATACTAAAGAATGTGAAGAGAAACAAACAACTCAGCCCAATGACAGCAAGCATAAGGTTGAATTTTAATTTAAAGAAACAGAGTAAGAAAAATAGAAGGAAACATATCTCTGACGCATAAATATGACTGCCAGCCAACAGAATACTTAACGCCAGGAAAAAACCTGCTACTCTGTAACGCCAATTGTAAGATGTTAGAATTAGCTCATTCAGGGCGATATTCAAAAGAGCACCCCAAAGTCTCTAGGTGAGTACCCTTACCGGGTATGCAAACCCAAAGATTTTCACGTCGTGAAAAAACAAGTGGAGACAGTAATAGCAACGTCAAAAAAAATTTTAGCAACCGCTTAAAATTATTAACACTAGGTTTTTTAAATATTGACACCAGAAGACACCACCAACCTAGTTTAGTCTGTAAGGCCCAGATATTATGGTCAAAATTACCGATAGAATAGGTTCTAAAAAAAACGTAATTTTTCTTCAAGGTTGCCGGAGAGCACAGAAAAGTAAATGTTGTCGAAGCCACTGTGCGCCAATAATCGCCATCAAAGTAAATTATTTTACTTTTATAGTCATGTAAATCATGTGTGTAATAATCAGAGGAATTAAAAAATGTATAGTAATTTTTAAAACCCTGAGATGCTGCATATTTAAATACAGAGTCCAACGCACCAACATCCAATAAATAATCGTCTTCGAGTAGCGCTACCAACTTGGCATCAGAGGCTGAAAGATAATCGTATTGCTTCTTAAAGCTTTTCGGTCCGCTAAAACAATCTACTCTTATTATTTCAAGATCATATCTTTCGGGAGTCATATTTTCTATCATTTCATGGAACTCAATACCACAACCGTCGGAGAAAATAACAATCTTAGCGTTAAGTGACTGAGTACTATTTAATATTGAAAAATAGACTTTTCCAAATGTATCTACCTTACTCCCTTTGAGAATAGGTTTTTTTGAAATTCCGGGATATACACGTAGCCCAATTAGCAAATCATACATTGGCATATGCCTCAACTATCACTTCTTCAAAATTACTTGGTGAAAATTTCTTTGACTGCTCTAAGCCACCCTTAACAAGATTCATTTGTAAATGCTCGCTATCTAAGACCTTACTTACGCTAAATAAGGTTTTCCCGAGATCACCAGGCGACACAATCAAAGCGTTTATTTCATCCTTTATATAATCGCGATTTCCAAAACAATCAGTACAGACGACAACACAACCAAGTCGCATTGCCTCCAAGGGCATAAGGCCAAATCCTTCAAAATTTGAGTAGAACACAAATACTTTTGACGAATGATATAATTTAACAACCTCCTTATCACTAATATTTTGAAGATATATAACGTCTGATGGTAAACTTTTTGGACGGTTGGGTCGACCAAAAACTGTTATCTTTTCTTTAGGAAACTTACCCCTTAATGCTGAAATTAGCTCACAAGTACCATCAGGATTCTTATATTTTCCTGTGGCAAAAGAAAGAAGAATCCCTTGTCGAGAGACTCCTAATATATCCCTCTCCGAATACATAGATCCAACATCATCACCCGGAAGTATGCAGCCTATATTTTTGATTTGTTTACCGTTAGAGTGAGAGCGTACAGACGCGTATAAATAGTCTGATATACAAAAATATGATATTGGTTTTTCCCACGAACTTTTGATTTTTTCAGCAGGCCCCATATAACCAGGATAATCCATAACTGGATGAATAACCTTAACTTGAGTAAGATCAAATTTATCATAAAGTTCAGTCAAAAGTTGCCATGAGGCGATAATAATTATTTCAGTATTCTTTATATCGTCCGGACATAGTTCCTGTTGCCATTCTGAATTCAGCCCAAATTCTCGACTTGCATAGTTTCTCCACTTACCGAAACTATTTAACCAAAAGAATCTCAAACGTCTTACTAGCCGAAGCATCATTGAAGTTTTATCTATCTCAGACAATAGTCCTCCATTTAAATGCAAAAACCTAACTTGATATCCAGCATTAACCAGAATGCGACCATGCTCATACAAAAGCTTAAATCCGCCGATTGGGGCAGGTGAGCCTGGTAAGACAAACAGGTATTTCATTATCATTTTTTAATTATAAAGTTGAGGTAGGGGTAAAGATTTTCTTTATTCCGGGTGATCAGTTTTACGAATAAAGCATACCATCTTTCGATCAGCGCTCCGAACGAAGTTCGCCCCGATTCACCGATCTTGGAAACCTCCAATAGGGACGGGTACATAACCGAATCGTCTACTAATTTCAATTTCATATTTCGTGTAGCACTGAGATTTTTGAAGTCCGAGAGGCTACGATACCAAACATCCCAGTCACCACTCTCGCTAAGCTTATACTGGGACCTAACAAACGAGACGATCATTTGTGAGACTGATCTGGGAAGTAAACCCAAGAACTTTAGGCCAGTATGATCGTCTGTAATCTTGTATTTACTGGGGACAACAGCAAATATACATCCATCAATATGCTCATAAAAATCATCTAGCATTTCAAGAAAATACTGGTCTGACAAATGTTCTAGCACGCTAAATGAGGCCAGTACATTGATCTTTTGATGACCAATATGATCAAATATATCTTCCTCGCTAGAGAAAAATATAGGCTCCTGATAACCATTATCTAACGCTAACTTCTTTGCTATTTCAATTTCCTCAGTGTAGATATCGTATCCATAAGCTTTAATCCCTAAAGATCTCATTAGTAAAACCATTTCCCCTGATCCACATCCAAAATCTAAAACCAAAAGCTCGTCAGAGACCGTTTGAATCTCCACCTCAAGATATGGAATTAATTTATTTACCCAAGATTTATAGCTAAATGGATCGTTAGAAAATTCTAATTTTTTTATTTTTTCTGATGCATAAAATATTGAATCTTTTGCAGATAGACCTTTAGCTAAATAAAAGCTCTTGAGATTATCAAAATGACAATCATATTGAATCATGCATCACGCCCTTAAAAATTATTGAGAATGAGTCTTCGCGCCCAGGAACCTGCTCTATACCATATGTCACCTCTAGCCCTAAAGCTTTTACTAAGTCTATAAACGTCCCTAAAGTCCATACATGGTGATGGATTAATCGCTTACTATTGAAGTATGTGAACTTATTTTCTTGTGCTGGCATGATATATTCTGAAGGAACTAACCTATGTCCTGAGAGTATTACTTTAGCCCGAAACTCCTCCCAGTGCGTCATATCCTCTTCAGGAGTATTTTCAGCCAAATCGTCGAACAAATGCTCAACTGCCGTCAAATCGCGCAAACTATCGAATGTTCTATTACGATGAGGCAAAACCAACCAAATCACGCCATCATCACCTACAACGCGACACCATTCTTGAAGAGTTTTTATCGGATTAGCCATATGTTCGAGACAATGCGCTGAGAACAATATATCGACACTTCCAGACTCAAATGGCAAATCATCAGCAGCAGCCTGAATAATGTCATCTGACGATGGGAACATATCGCATCCGACAACACTTTTTGAGTTTCCAATCTTATTTGAACCACAACCAACATCAACTATATAAGGGTTATTAATTTCAGTTGAATAGAAACCCATGAGCTCAGTACACCAAGTTTTAAATTTCCTTTTTTCGAAGAAGTTTTTGTATATCGCTCTAAAATCTTTCAATAGTTAAACCAAATCCCAAATAGAAACCACATCTATTATTTTGAAATCATCACTTAAAATAGGAAGCTCTAAAAAATGAAACTTTTTTAGTAATTCCAAAGCACGACTCCTATCTTTTTCTAACAAATAAACGGGATTCATTTCCATAAATAACTTTATAGAACCCGAACTTCTGTAGTTCTTCAAAAGGTCACCTTGAGATACTACTCCAGACAACTTACTATCGTAATCAATCACAAAAATTAATCGGGATTTTTGATGAATCATTTCATCCAAGGCATCAGATAATTTAACATCTTCGTTCAGAATAATGGCCATATTATTTCTCCACCAAAAATTTGTTTGCCAATTTAGCATCTATGATCAAGCTATCTAAAACATTTATTATTTTTGAGCTGCTGTCACCTTCACCATATTGGAAATCTATACCAAAATTACGAATCTTAGTAACACTATCAATTGCCTCTCCAATTGAATGAAACGATGCATCTGGGACGTCAATAATTGTTTTCGACCGTAATCGACCCGTTTGTCGGGAGCCTATATTTATAGATACTACTCCCATACTCGGAGCCTCTAAAATTCCAGAACTACTATTCCCAATCAAGAACTCACAATTAGAAAGGAGTGCAGCATAATCATTTCGAGCCAGATTTCTGGTAACTCTTACAGACTTCTTCGGTAAATGAGTTATTTCATGAACGATATCCCCACTCCCAGAATCATTATTTGGCAATATCCAAATCTGGTTTAAGCCCCTCTCTTCTAAAGTTTTGAAAATCTTTTGAATAAACAACTGAGGAGCAACTTTCTCATCGCTGCTCGGATGTACTATACATACACAGAAAGGTTCAGACTCATTCAACCGAAGCTGCGTGCACACATCTTCAATATCTGAAACCTGATTGCTATCCAATAAGTTATCTAACTGAGGTGCGCCTGTAATATGGATTCTAAACTCTTCCTCTCCTAGACGAATTAAGCGATCGGCTGCATCTTCATTACTAGCGAAATGTACGTGCGCTAGTTTCCCTAAAGCATGCCTTGCCATTCCATCTTTATGCCCAGATAGTTCACCGGCTTGTATATGTGCGATGATTATATCGCTGTAGAATGCAGAGGTAGCGGCAACAAATGTCTCAGCTCTGTCACCAGCCAACAAAATTAAATCAGGAGAAAACTCGTCAAAAACAGTTGGTAATTGAACACCCAATAAACCTAGCGATCGAGACCAGGAAGTTTGCGTATTTCCGGTTATATTCATGTAAATTCTATAATCAGGGTTAAACCCATCAGCAATTATCTCCTTTTCAGTTGCACCAAATGCAGGGTCAACATGCATATTAGTCACCACCAGGCCAACAATATGGTCAGAGTTCTTGAGCTTTTCAAGAATTGGCCTTAAATACCCCCACTCCCCTCTCGATCCTGTGAACACAAGTATCCGTTTACTCACTTAAATCCTCCAATGAAAAGGGAATGTTTTTTCTGATATTTTTTACTGCTACTTTACCCAAGACACTTTCATAGTCGGCACTCAATATTCCGTCTCCGGGCCGCTTAGTGCAAATATCATCTAGGGTGATAACCTGTCCAGCTTTTATCGGGCGGGTAGTGATTAATGACCGATATGCCCAGCCTCTAATAGGTCTTTCCTTGTCTTGGATAGTTTTAGAATTTCCAAGGGTAGTCCTAACCAATTTGACAGCATCAACCATTGCTTTAAACTCACCAGGGTCAAGAGATACAGAAGCATCCGGTCCAGCGATGAAGTGAGACAACGTAATATGCTTCTCAATAATACGGGCACCAAAACTAACCGCTGAAACGCTTGACCCAATTGTTGGGCTATGGTCGGAATGTCCTATAACACAAGAGCTCATCTTATCGAGCTTATCCAAAAATCGTATATTTAAATCTTCATACTTAGGAGGATACTCACTAATACAGTTTAAAAGGGCGAAATCCTCAATAATATCACTATATCTTTTAAGCCAACTCTTGATCTCAACTTCATCGCACATCCCAGTAGAGAATATGATCGGCTTTTTCAGTTCAGCGAGCTTATCAATATACCAGTAATCTTGAAATTCACCTGATCCAATCTTAAAAAACGGCACTAAATGTTCAATTTCAATAGCTGCTTTATAAGAGAAAGGCGTACAAAGGTAGGTGATACTCTTAGTGTCGCAGTAAGATTTTAATTCATGATGCTGATTTAAGTTTAAAGCGTTTACTTTCAAAAATTCATGTAGCGGTTCATCAAAATTATCAGAGGATAAATCATTAACCAGCATTTCCTCCTCAACAAGATGATGTTGAAATTTAATAGCATCCGCACCTGATGCTACTGCCGCATCTACTAAAGCTTTGGCAACTATGGTACTACCCATATGATTATCGCAACCCTCGGCGATTACATAAACCCCTCCATAAACATTATCCACTAAGGCTTCAAAAAAATTCATAGTTTAAGTCTCATTTGATTGATTAAATACTGTTCGGCAAACCTCAAGATCCAGAGGAGAATTTATATCAAGAGCCTCAGTGTTATCCACTGTAATACAATTGCATTTTTTGCCCATAATCGCCTCAGAAGTAATATTTTTTACTTTTGTCGCATAAAAAACGCCACATTCATAATATTTAGCAGGCCTAGTTTGTCGGCGAGATAATCGACCATCAACATGGTCTTTTCGGCTCCAAGATGTTTTCCCTGCAACCCACTCAACTGATGAGGATTTATAGACCGTAAAAACACTATCAAACTCAGCAGATTCTATTGACATGAGTACGGCAGATAATGTCTCCAATCGTCTAAAAGGGCTAGTTGGTTCGACGATAATAACCCAATCATCCTGGCCCAAGGAATAGCTCCCTCTTCCACTTTCAAGAAACTCTTTTACTGTTGCCGCAGTGGTGGTGGTGTCTGCAGATAACGCCCTAGATCTTTTGTCAGAAAGAACACCTTTGGCCTGGCCAATCTGAAGTATTTTGTCGCTATCGCTTGAAAGAACCGTAGACTCTTTAAAACCTGCATCACACATGAATTTTACAGCTCTCTCAGTTAGAGACTCGCCTCCGATTAACTGTAAGTTTTTATCAACAATGCCTTTAGACCCACCTCTAGCTGGGATGAAGAAAAGAACCTTCATTAGTTTAACTCACTATTAAATTTTTGATAATCAAAGTCACGCCCATTAACTATTGCCGATACTATCTCTGAAAGATTAGCATTTTCAATTTCTCCGGAATCATTCGTCAAACTAATTATATCTTCACTAAAATACGCTAGAGAATTATTTGAAATAGAATAATCAAAGAAATCAAAATCGATCATCGCTTTAAAAAACCAAAAGTAGGCAAACTTTTCGCCCAATTCATGATCAGCTTGAGAGGCTTTTTCTCCCTTTAATACCTTAGACAATTCTTGCCAAACATCATCCTGTGAAACTGGATCTATAGTGAACCCCCTGTTTCTACAATATGCTTCACCGAGAACCATAACCTTGTGACCAAGTGCACATAGTTCTGTTCCAATGTTTGAAGCATAAATAACATTAAGATCACTTAAATCTGCTAGTGAGTAACTCCCAATATCACTCTCGGAACCAATTAGCTTTATATGACCAGGTAAACTAGGATACCGCTCCTCGATCATATCTTTTAATCTAACTTTAGTAGAGAAACCACCTTTTGTTTCAGCAGGATGGACTCGGACAATTAGTTGCTTCGAAGAATCTATTAGGAAATAGTCTATGGTATGAAAGATTGCTTCAAGCATACCTTCATAGATATTAGAACTATAAAAAATATTTGCGTCCCATGTGACATTGGTAAAAAAAGAAATCACAGGTTTTTCCAGATCCAGAGCTAACTCATCAACAATCCCTGCCTTGCTAGTTTTTGGATTTGGGTGATAATTTACCATATCTCGACCACCGGAAACCTTTGAGCCAATATATTCTAATAATTGTGCCTTCTGAACTGACGACAATGGATAATCCCATCGATCCCTGGAAATATTTAATAATGCACGATGGTAGGTATCACCTTTAACGATTGAGATAGTCTTTTCCCGATAGGAAAAACCATAAACGTACACCGGTATAGATCTCTCATGACATATATCTATCAAAGGCCCGTGTTCCAGATAAATGCCGTGAGTCATGATTACTCTATCTGGTAATTCGTTATCAAATAAACTTGCAAGCATATCTTTATATTCTTCATGCGCTCTATGAAAATTTCTGTAGACCACTTGATCTTTAGGAGAATCTGTAAGCTCACCCACTAATAACTTCCTCAAAGAGGAAGAAGTTGCATGCTCATCTGAAGCCTTAGCGATAAGGTCTGAATTTTTATTAATTAATTTTATTGGTGTAATGGTACTTCGATCTAGAACTAATGCCTTTTTGTTGACGGCCGCTTTAGAAATAGCATCAACACTAGTAGTGCATTCCAGACACCTAACTTTACGCGCCAACTTCTCTGATAAATTAGGTTTAGTTGTTGATAAGTGACCCAATGAATCCCACATGCAATGATTTAATCCACGTCCGCAAGATAAGAACTCCACAGAAGCTCCCACTGCCAAAAGTGCACGTGCGAAAGTTGATTCAGCGGCTAAGGTGGCCTGGGAGAATCCAAATATCGGGGCTATTAAAATTTTGGGCTTTAATTTGTTAGAAGCAGAGATTTCTGCGTGACCAGGTCGAGGCTGCCCCTTACTCAATTTATAAAGCTGAACACTTAATGGCATCTCTAACCTGAAGCATACGCTTAATAGATAGGACACGGGCAAAGGTAAAGCATTGAGTAGGATTCGAGAAACTCTTTTTACATATCTAAGAAAAAATAAATTCATCCAAAAACCTTGACTGATTGATATCTTGCAGTAAAAAGCAATAGTAAAGCCGACAGATAACGGTAACCAAAAATGCACCATGCAATCGATGAAGAAGAAATATCAAAACCAAAAAAAGGTAACATATAGATTGCTGTAACAAATAGGGAACACGCAATAAATTTATATGCAATAAGGGTATTATATTTTTCGAAGACAATCAGTCTTGCCTCTCCGAGAGCTATAAACAATAACGGCACCATTGAATAAACTAATATTATTGAAACTAGTACAGCAGGGAAAAATTGCTCCCCATAAAGCGACTGTATTAAAAAAGGCACCACTAAGTGAAATGAAACAATCATAATTATCATAACGCCTTGCAATTTGAAAAAATCAGATCTGGCGCTGCTACTGTTGAACATCACGCCTCCAATCGTCATCCCATGCAATAATCTAGGGATCTTCCCCATCAACATAACAGAGGCCGCCGCTACAGAGTAGATTCCAGCCTCAGAAAGAGACACTGACGAAATAACTAAAACGGGAATGTGTATACTAATTGCCGTTATATAGGTTATCGGAGCTTGGTTTAAACTTGCCTTTATATATTGAATCATTGAGACAATACTCGCTTTTGATTCAGGCACATGGATTCTTTTTAAATAATAAAAACTGACTAAAAACTGGCCGCCAGCAGTGGCGAGTAAGACCCAAATCGCATCGAATTGCTGATTGAGGTACATCAACAGCAAGGCGAATAACGCAAACAGCTGCCCAGTAATAATAGCTAACGGATAGTATTTTCGTGACGGCCGAGAGAGGATGAATGCTAGGCCTTGTAAGTTATAAATCGTAAAAAATAGAACAATGTAGAGCTCTAAAATATGGTTAAAGATATCACGTTGAGTCGGTCTATAAAGTTCATAAATAACTATAAATAGCAATGAGATCAAAGAGCCAAAAAGTGAAAAAGTTATCAATATCCGATTAGTATTGCCCCCCCCAAGTTTCACCGCGGAATAGCTTACTCCCAAAGAGCTTAATACAGAGCCCAGCCCAACTAGTGCGGCTATAGCAGCTAGCAATCCTTTAGCCTCCACACCAAATCCACGGGCAACAAAAATCCCAAATACTAGGCCCATCGCTACGACAAAAGTTTCTGCCGAAAATAAATTAAGGAGATGTCTCAGCGCCATAATTCCAAACTTAACCTAGTAACTGCTCTGGGAATTGCATGTAAAAATCACTGAGAATTAATCCAATTCCAAGAATCTCGACACATCGACTCTAAATTATATTTTGCACTCCAACCGTATATTTTCTCAATTCGTGTCGCATCCGCAAATGCACTCCCAACATCACCTGGCCGTCGCGAAACTATTTCAGTAGGGATATCGACACCTGATACTTTAGACATCATACTAACTAACTCAAGAACAGTCGTTCCGACGCCAGTACCAACATTAAAAAACTCATACCCCTCTCGCTTTAGCAATCCAGTAACAACGCTGGTATGAACATCTGCTAGATCCATAACATGGATAAAGTCTCTCTCCCCCGTTCCATCCCTTGTGTCGTAGTCATCTCCATATATTTTCAAGGGAACGGCATTATTAATAGATTTAAATATTTTAGGGAAGATATTTTCTGCCTGTTCTGGATTCTCACCAATTAATCCACTTTGATGCGCACCAGCAGGATTAAAATACCTCAATGAAACTGCTCCTCGAGCTGGGCTGCAGTCGCACCAGTCTTGGATCAAGGCTTCACCAAAAAGCTTAGAGCGGCCATATGCATTAGTAGGAGCTGTTAACATCTCCTCGGTAATTGGGAGAGAAGGTGGGGCACCATAAACAGTTGCTGATGATGAAAAAACAATTTTATCGCACTCTACGAGTTTCATAGAATCTAAAACATTGCACAGACCCATCATATTATTTCTGTAATACTTTACTGGTTCTCTGATAGATTCTGAAGGGGATTTATCAGCAGCTAAATGAATAACTGAAACAGGCTGAAAATCCTCAAAAACTTTGAGGACGTCTTTCGTTACAAGAATATCAACTTTGAAAAAATCTATTTCTGATTCAGTAATTTCCATAAGTCGATGAACAGCATCTAATTTAGAATTCCGGAGATCGTCAATTATGCCTACCTTATATCCCTCTTGAATCAGGGCCGTCACAACATGACTTCCTATAAAGCCAGCACCTCCTGTTACCAAAATTCTTCCAAACATAACTTTACCTTTAAATATTAACCAAAAGGTGATCGAAGTACTCAATAGTTTTTCTAAGGCCATCTTCTAGAGGGATGCCTGGATGCCAATCGTCAAGACAATCTTGAGCTAATGTGATATCGGGCCTACGCTGCATAGGATCATCAGATGGTAAGGGCAATGAGATGATTTTTGAGGAAGACCCAGTCATAGAAATTACTAGATGAGCTAATTCTAAAATTGTAAACTCTTGAGGATTCCCTAGATTAAGCGGGCCTGGATAAACTGATTCACCATCTCCGTTAGGAGTCAGATCCATAAATTTAAGGAAACCATCTATGAGGTCATCGACATAACAAAAACTGCGTGTTTGTCCACCATCACCATAAATTGTTAAGTCTTTACCTTGAAGAGCTTGGACAATAAAGTTACTAACAACACGTCCGTCATTCGGATGCATTCTAGGCCCATAGGTATTAAAAATACGTGCTACTCGAATATCAATATTTTCTTTGCGATGGTAGTCAAAAAACAGAGTTTCAGAAACTCTCTTCCCTTCATCGTAGCAACTCCGTATGCCAATAGGGTTTACATTCCCAAAATAGCTTTCTGATTGGGGGTGTACAGCTGGATCACCATAAACTTCAGAGGTTGAGGCTTGAAATATTTTTGCTTCCAAACGTTTGGCAAGATTGAGCATGTTAATTGCACCCAATATACAAGTTTTAACAGTTTTGATTGGATCATGCTGATAATGCACAGGTGACGCAGGACAAGCTAAATTATAAATTTCGTCAACTTCTAAAGTTAAGTCTACCTCAATATCATGCCTCAAAAACTCAAAATTAGGATTTGATTCATGTTGTAATGTATTTTGCCGACTTCCAGTATACAAATTATCTACGGCTATAACATAATCACCTCTTTCAATCAGTTTATCGACCAAATGTGAGCCAAGGAAACCGCAGCCGCCCGTGACCAAAACTTTCTTCTGTACGCCATAAACTCTCATTGGAAAACCTTTAGTACAAAAATTATAATTGAATCCTGGAGCATACCGACACCAGGCTTACACTAGTTATTCCCAAATATGTCTCTCGAAAATACTTTATTCCCCAATTTTTCTATTTCTGATGTTTTTCGATTTGCAACAATAACATCAGCTTGACTCTCAAAATCCTCGAAATTATTAATAACTTTACAAGCCAAAAACTCTTTGTTGTTAAGATCAGGCTCATAAACAATAACCTTAACATTTGAACTCAAAAGTCGCTGAATAACGAATTCGACTGCTGAGGATCTAAAATTATCAGAACCAGCTTTCATTACAAGTCGATAAATTCCGACACATTTGGGCTTGTCTTTTAGAATTTCATCAGCTATAAAAGTAATTCGCGTGTCATTAGAAGCTACTATTGCGCTAATTAGATGCTGAGGTATTGAGCTAAAACTTGCGACTAGTTGCTTTGTATCTTTGGGCAAACAATATCCGCCATAGCCAAAAGAGGGGTTATTATAACCAGGTCCAATCCTAGGATCTAAACTGACGCCCTTTATTATAGATTCGGCATCCAACCCATTAGAAAGCGTAAAACTATCCAGCTCGTTAAAAAATGCGACTCTCATGGCCAGGTATGTATTTGCAAACAATTTAACTGCCTCAGCTTCAGTAGGGTCCATAAACAAAATAGCAGGGTTATCTAATTCAGAACCTTGACTCAATAGTCCAGAAAAAGTAACCGCTAAATCGCAATGCCCACCAATGATGATTCTAGATGGATATAAATTGTCATGGAGAGATTTACCTTCCCTCAAGAACTCTGGTGAAAATATTACTCTTTTTGTACCTAGCAGTTCTTGTAAATATGCCGTATGGCCAATAGGCAATGTTGATTTAATAATAATCAGTGCTTCAGCATTATTACTAATAGCATCTTTACAAACGCTATCAACTAAACTGGTATCAAATTTAGTTGTCTCAGGGTCATAATTAGTTGGAGTCGCTACAATAACGAAAGAGGCATTTTTATATGCAAATACTGCGTCATCAGTTGCTGATATGTGAAGATTTTTATCATCTAAAAACCTTTCAATATCTACATCTCTGACAGTAGATTTATTCGAATTGACAAGACCTATTCTTTCTTTATCAACATCCAACAAAACGACTTCATTATGCTGAGCTAGTAATACAGCGACTGACATCCCAACATATCCCGCCCCAACTACAGTTATCTTATATTTCACAACTCATCCTATTTTAGAAAAATATTGTTTTATTGAAGAGTTAAGCACTTACAGTCCTATTTATAACGTCGGATTAAGCTCTGCCGTTACCAAATGTGTAACGACATCTTCTAGCGCATTAGTACTTGACCAATCAAATTTTACTTTAGCTTTTGAGGGATCACCATGATTCATCGGCGAATCTGAAGGCCTACACAGACTTGAGTCTGTTATAACATGTTCGCACCAATCCAAATTTAAAACTCTGAATGCAATCTCCACAAATTCTTCTAAACTTCGAGCAACGCCCGTCGAGATAATATAATCATCGGGCTTATCCTGTTGTAACATTTCCCACATAGCCACTATGTATTCACTAGCAAGGCCCCAATCTCTTTTAACTGAAAGATTTCCGAGATAGAGCTTCTCTCTAGATCCTTGAGAAATATGGATCGCGGCCTTTATTATTTTTCTGGTTACAAAACTTAAAGGACGCAAGGACGATTCATGGTTAAAAAGAATGCCCGTTGAAGCATTCACACCATAGTAATTACGATAATTGGATACAGTCCAGAACGCACCACATTTTGCAACTGCATAAGGATTCATAGGGCTAAATCGACTAGTCTCGGTTGCTATACGACCAGAAGTATCCCCGAAACATTCACCTGACCCAGCATTAAATAATTTAGCATTGCAATCAATCTTATGCATAGCCTCTAGCAGTAAATTAACAAAATTTAACTGACTAATTAAAGTCTCATTTGGCAACTTAAAAGAGAGACTGACCGAGCTTTGCCCAGATAAATTGTAGATTTCAGTAGGCTCTATTCTTTCCAGAAACTGCGCTAATTTAGCAACATCAAATTCAGTTATTTCAACCATTTCAACAAAGTCTAAGATGTTTAATGTTTTCAAATTAATAAAATTTGAATTTTTCAAAGATCTAGTTTGACCTATGACTCGATATCCCTTACCTAATAGAAATTCAGCTAAAAGAGAACCGTCTTGGCCACTAATTCCAAATATAATCGCTCTCTTACTACTCATTATAATTTGCTGAGTAGTAACCATTATCTTTCAAAAGGATATCTTTTTGCGCTAATTCCAAGTCTGCTTGAGCCATTTCAGAGACTAACTCTTCAAATGATACTTTTGGACTCCAACCTAACTTGTTCTTAGCTTTTTCAGAGCTTCCCATCAAAGTTTCAACTTCGGTTGGTCTGAAATATTTTGGATCAACTTGAACAACACAATTACCATTTAAATATCCTTTTTCCTCCAGCCCTTCTCCATCCCATGTCAACTCCATTTTTAATTCTTTTGACGCAGCATTTACGAAATCTCTAACTGAATACTGTTTTCCTGTGGCTATCACAAAATCGTCCGGGCTCTCTTGCTGTAGCATAAGCCACTGCATATAGACATAATCTTTAGCATGCCCCCAATCTCTTAAAGCGTTCATATTCCCAAGATACAAACACTCTTGTAATCCCAGTTTAATTCTGGCCAAAGCACGCGTAATTTTTCTAGTTACGAAAGTTTCACCCCTTCTGGGAGATTCATGATTAAATAAAATACCATTACAAGCGTAAATTCCATAAGCCTCTCGATAATTAACGGTAATCCAATACGCGTAAATTTTTGCTGCAGCATATGGTGATCTAGGATAAAAAGGTGTTTTTTCAGTCTGGGGCGTTTCTCGAACCTCCCCATATAATTCTGAAGTTGAAGCCTGATAAAACTTGGTTTTAGATTCTAAACCTAAAATACGAATAGCTTCTAGTAAACGTAAAGCACCGATGGCATCAGAA
Organism: SAR86 cluster bacterium; assembly: GCA_002746215.1. Taxonomy (GTDB): domain Bacteria; phylum Pseudomonadota; class Gammaproteobacteria; order Pseudomonadales; family Pseudohongiellaceae; genus UBA5109. Next base: position 99,654 of record NVWI01000009.1, on the reverse strand, counting down.
TTAGCCGTATACTCAGGCTCCTCAAAAGATACTGCCACATGGGACTGCGCAGCAAGATTATAAATCTCGTCAGGCTGAACATCTTTCAGTATCCTAATTAGGCTCGTAGAATCAGTCATATCCCCATAATGTAGAAACAACTTAGTCCCCACCACATGAGGATCAGTGTAAAGATGATCAATTCTGGCCGTATTAAATGATGATGATCTCCGCTTTATCCCATGGACCTCATACCCTTTTTCAAGTAAAAGTTCAGCTAGGTACGAGCCGTCTTGACCTGTGATTCCTGTAATTAAAGCTTTTTTCATTTCTTAAAACTCCGCATCTTGATCAAGATATTCATAAACATTGGAAATGTTATTGGCTGCGACCATAAACATCCCCAAACCTTACTATGTCGTCCTCGCCCAAATAACTGCCTGATTGAACCTCTATGAGTTCCAAATCATAATCTTCTATGTTTTCAAGACAATGAATGACACCAACAGGAATGAAAGTCGATTCATTTTCAGACAATAGAAATGTCTTTTCTCCATTTCTCACTTTAGCTACCCCTGATACAACAACCCAGTGTTCCGCCCGATGCTTATGCATTTGAACGCTTAACTTGCCACCAGGATTAACGGTAATACGTTTAACCTGGTAACGATCACCTTGGTCGATAGAGTCGTACTTACCCCAAGGGCGGTGAACTTCACGATGCAGCTCCCACTCAGGGCGTGAATTGTTTTTTAAATGCTTAGCCATAAGATTCACATCTTGGACACTATCTTTATCCGCAACCATCACAGCATCTTTTGTCGCAATAATGACTAAATTACTTGCTCCAATGACTGTCACTAACTGACCATCTGTCCTGACATAAGATTCCGTTGTGTCTTGAATGATGACGTCTCCGTGTTTGCTATTGCCATCGCTATCTTTTTCGCTAATGTCCCACAAGGAGGACCATGACCCTATATCACTCCACCCTGCATCTAATGAAACCACCACAGCATCTTTGGTTTTTTCCATAACGGCGTAGTCAACAGACTCACTACGACATGATTCGAAATTTGCTTTATCAACCCTTATGAAATCCAAATCTTTATTACTATTCGCTATCGCTGATTCACAGGCTTTATAAATATCCGGGCGATATTTTCTGAGTTCGTCCAAGTACTTACTCGCTTTGAATAAAAACATACCGCTGTTCCAGTAATAATCACCCGAGCTGATAAAGTCTTGAGCCAATTCAATAGACGGCTTCTCGACAAACTTATCGACAGAAAATCCAAGATCCTGCCCTTCACCTCTTTTAATGTATCCATAACCTGTATGGGGCTCATTTGGCACTATTCCGAAGGTGACAAGTTTTCCTGACTCTGCCAACGGTATAGCGGCCTGCACAGCCTTAGTGAAAGCGACTTCGTCTTGAATAACATGATCAGCAGCAAGCACCAATAACAATGGATCATCTTTGACAGAAAAAGCTGCAAGAGCAATGGCGGGGGCCGTATTACGACCTACGGGTTCTAAAATAATGGATCCAAGCTTATCAATTTCACGGAGCTGCTCTGCAACAAAGAATCGATGCTCTTCGTTACAGATCGTCACAGATGACTGAACATCTAACCCTGCCAGTCGCTTTACTGTGGACTGAAGCATCGTGTCGTCGCCATGAAGTGATAAAAACTGCTTAGGGTGGGAGGCTCTTGATAATGGCCACAAGCGAGTGCCGGACCCTCCTGCCATAATCACTGCACATATACTCAAACTATTTTCCTTTCCATTTTGTTAATAGATTTGCCAATAAAGTAAACTAATCTTTATACAGTGAGATTCATTTTTGTAGGTTGTAAAAACTGCGAAAACTCTTTTTTAACTTTCGATAAGGGCTCTTATCAACGATCAGAACAAAATAATGTTAAAAAGAATAAAAGGATTAAAACTACTCAGTTAAAAAATACAGACTCAAAAGAGCCCCTAATAAATAGGAGGCTTGTTCGTTGTTATTTTTAAAAATTATGGCAATTATATTCCGACTGTCTTACGCTGACTCTTCTTTTCCCTTAGAGACATAATGACTTAGCAAGACAAAAAGCACCGCCAACATCCCGCCTAGTAATGTACCAAGAATACATATCAGCGCACGTCCAGGTGCTGATTTTATTTCCGGAATAACCGCCGGATCCAATATCTCGAACGCATACTCTTCACGTACATCAGCCAACATCACCCTTTGAGTTTGCTCTTCAATTAGATTGAAAAAAACACTCCTCATTTCAACTAATGATGTTTTCGCAAGCTGCTCAGTTAAATACTCAATGGCATCTTGCGATTCCAACAACGCATCCCCTCGCATATAATTATTGAGATCATCTATTAACCAGCCTGCCCAGTTTCTTATTTGGTTGGGGTCATACCATTCAATAGCGATCGTTATTAATCCGGTTGTCTCATCCTCTTCGACGCTCATAAGTTCAGAAAACGCCTCATACACTTCTTCATCCGAAGGTGCTGCTTGTCTAGGCGGCGAAACCTCTCTCACCCACTGCTGATTAGTCGCATCATATAATTCTGGATCAATTACTACCGCCCCTGACGCCTCGCCTGGCTTTACCCCCATAAAAGGGACGACTAAATCATATTTATCAAAAAAATCTTTAATAAAAAAGCGAGACTGCATGATTGCAAGCGCACGATCTTTTTGTGAAACACCAGAGGAGCCTCCTAGATTAACTCCTGCTAGACTCGCTAAGCCGCCAAGTTGACCTAGCCCCGCAGCAAGGCCTCCACCGGATGAACCCTCTTCATCAGTGGGAGAAAGCAATACTTCAGTTCGATAGATATCCGGTAGCCATAGGGCATAAGCGACTGAGCCCACAGCAAAAACGGCGGTAATCAATACAATTACCCACTTACCCTTCCAGAGAATATTCCATAACTCCAGCAGATCAATTTCATCATCCATAATCTGACCTTGTTGGACTTGATTAGTTTCCATTAATCCAACCTTCCTATACTTTGCAAAGCCAGAACAGTTGTGGAAAGGTTAAACAACACCGTTGAAACATTCATCCAGGTAACTAAGGGGCTTTCTAGTCGAGCAAAATATGGAACAACAATACTGTCACCCGACTCTAAACTGAAATTATCAGAATCTGAAAAAGAAAATAAACTTCTTCTGTTTCTAGAGTAAGGAATCACTTCACCACTAGATTTAATAACAAAAATATTTCCTTCATCTGCATTTCTAGTGTAACCACCACTTCTATCTATGTAATTAAAAATTGTGTCACTGCCGTTATACAAATGGGAGGTCGGTAACTGAACCTCTCCAATGACACTAATTTCCTGTCGAGTTCTAGGAATTAACAGCTCATCTTGATCACGTAAAATAACGTCCTCTTCAGGGTTTATTCCACTTAAAAGAGCCGGCAGGTCGATCACTAACCTTCCTGTTGGCACTACCGATTCTATTTGCTCTAACAATTGAGCCATCACTTCAACATTTACTTGTGACGTTTGTAGCTGCCCTGTGGTCCTGGTAAGGCTCTGACTAAGAATATCCCTTGTCAAACGCTGATTAAAATCATCCAGTAATCGCTGTTCATTCTGTCGCAGTTCTTCTCTCAAGAAAATACCGGCCTTCGGATCGGCATAATCAGTTAGGCCTCCCGCTCGTTGAATCAAATCACTGAGTCTGTCATCTCTGCCAATAACATAAGTACCCGGAGACCGAACTTCACCACCAATAAAGACTGTCTCCACAGCCCCCCAGTTTGGAATTTGTCTGACTGTTAGTAGATCTAAAGAATTCAGAGCAGAACTTAACGTTAGGCTATCTGTTAAATTAACAACCATGCTTTCTGAGACCATGCCTCGTTCCAGCGTATTTATATTTTTTGTTAACTCAGCCTGAGATAAATCTGCGCTTTCCAGCGGGCCTCCAGCTGCCATTAGTAAATCGGCAATTGCCATATTCGCGACCAGCGGATAATCTCCTGGAGCCGCCACTGAACCAGCAACTGAAGTAACAGCTCTAAAACTCCCCTGCTCTGATTGGTACGACAAAGTCTGTATAAGAGGGTGAATCAATAAGCGTCGATCCAATCGGTTTTCTAAAGAATCCTCACCAAAAACCAGCAAACGGTCTCTTGCTTCAAGCAACATGTCTTCACCAGAACCCTGCGAGGCAAACACCTCTGCCAGATTTACCTGGTGGACTTGAATTCTTCTACTAGGCTGAATTTCCCTTACCAAAAGCGCATAGTTAAAATCTGCTAGAGGGCGTAAATCGTTAATATTCAGAATATCGCTTATACGCTTACCGTCTTCCCATGCAAACGTGTCAGGGCGAAAAACATGCCCCTCTATACTCACGCCAAACTCTATTTGATCCAAAATCATATCCACTTGAATCAAATCTCCATCTATTACAGCGCTCGCCAAATCACCTTCATTAGATAAGTCCAGGTCGATAATTGTACGTTGCCCAAATGGGTTTACCCGCTCAATATGCGCCAATGCAGGGTAAGCCGTCGGAAGCAATCTTCCAGCAAGATTCAATACATCTTGAAGTGTTTCCTCTGCCGACAATTCAAATATAGCAGGCCGCAAGACTTCACCTGAAATGCCTACTGTGCGCCCCATTGTTGGGATAAAAATCACATCATTCGGTTGTAGCCGCTCGTCAGAGCTTGTATCACCGGTCAACAATAAATCGTAGAGATCTAAAGTAGCAAGAAGCTCGCCATCTCTAATAAGTCGAATATCGCGTAAGGTGCCTAAGTCTGAAACCCCGCCACTTGAAAACAGCGCATTAGTCATGGTTGCGAGCGAACTTACTGTATAAATCCCAGGTTGATAAGCTTCACCCAGCATGAAAATCTGAACGGATCTTAATTGCCCCATTGTGATACTAACTTGCTGGCCAATCAGCGTGTTATCTACTGTAGTTTGTATCAACACACTCATGTCTTCAAAACTGAGGCCTGAAACATTTAGCGGACCCACTTCAGGAAATTGAATAAGCCCTTCACGAGACACCGCTAATTCGTAACGGACATTTAATTGCCCATAAAGCTGGAGTACAACTGTATCACCTGGACCGACAATATAATTAGTAGGTATGGGAATGTCTGTGGCCGGAGCGAAAGTCGATGGTATGCCCGCAAAAAGGTCATAGCCAAAGGGCTCGAGCGGCCCATTTCGATTTCTTGAAACAGTATTTAACCTACCTTCAGTAAAGTCACCAGTTTCTTCGCCATCATCAGCGCTTGATTCTCCGCCACCCTGGATAGCTTGTATTATGCCCATTTGAGCCAATTCACCGTAAGTATCGAGAGCGACCACATCTATACCTAAATTAAACAGCTCTTGCGCCTTACGTAAAATCCTCTGTGTCGGAGTTTCTACTCTTTCCTGTCTAACTCTGAGTTCATCTCTTTCTTCTATATCTGTCTCTGCAACTGATGAAACAGTAGATGCATTGTCATTTACACCATTATCAATACTGCCACGAAGCCGTGGGTTAACTGTCTGGGGTTGCGAAACAGGCAGCTCAAAACCCGCCGTTTCACCAACTTGTAATTGGCTTAGCAACGCTTGGCGCTGCGCTGGTGGAAGTTGATTAAATTGAGCTAATTGATCAGGACTTAACCCACTAAGAATATCTGCTTGGGCATTAGCATAAGAATGCATAAAAAAACTGATAATCAGAACGGGAAAAATAGCCGTAATCTTTTTTAGATTAGAAAAAATGGAATGATTTTCTATTGCGCTGTTATTCATAAATATTTAGCTCGTTTTCAATAACACTAGTTCTTACTTTATACCTGAGAAAGCACTAAGTGCTTAATTTTACTAAAACGGGAAAAGCCCGAATGATACATCAGTGCAATAATTTCAGCCACTGTTTATGTTGCAGATAATAAACTTCATAGGGATACCTAACGGCATGATTTTACTTCATTTTTCAACTCAGATATTTCTTTTTTCAGCAACTCATATTCTTCCTGTTTTCTGGCTAGAAAGCGAAGAGTCACTTTGCCTTTTTCTTCAATACCTTTAAGTGTTAATAGGTAAACATAAGCCTTTTTATCAGGGTTCCGGCTGAAATTTCCGGCCTTAATCCAGCCGATGCTTATCAGGGCCTTTAAACAAAAATTTACTTTACCCAGGCTAATACCTAGAGCAGACGCCATTTCACGCTGGCTCAAGTCCGGCTTTTCTTCAAGTAGTTTTAATAGTTGATAGCGACTTTCATCGCTCAATATCGACATTTTATTTTTCAATAAGAAAGTGTATTTAGAAATTCAAAGACGCTACCGCCCTACTGGGCATCCAGCATAAGACACGGCGTTCATCGCTTGAACGCCATTCTAGAGAAGTAAGCCTGATTTTGCAAAAGATTAAATGAGCAACAGAAGGGTAATGGTGTCAGAGTCATGACTCTGACACCTGATGCTATATTTTGGAATGAAAAGAATTGAATTACTTTACGTCAAATTGCTTTAATTTCAGCTAAAGGGATTTGTAATGACTGCTCCCTGCCCAGCATTTTTAATAATAAAACAACGCGCATATCGCTATCCTGCTCTTTAACAACACCTTGCCAGCCTTTAAAACTTCCTTCTCTGATTTCCACTCTGTCTCCGGGTTTAAACAGGCGAGTTTCTTGTTGGGTTTGATCAATAAGCCCTTCTTCATTAACTTGCTTTAATAAATCATTGACCACTGACTCTGGCACAACCGCTGGATAGTCAGTAAATCGAACCAGTTCTGCAACGCCTCGTGTTGAGCGGATAGTGCTCCAGTCATTAAGCTCATCATCCAGTTGAATAAACAGATAACGCGGAAATAACGATTCGATAATAGATTTTTGCTTACCCTGTTTTAACTTATAGTGCTTTAACAAAGGGTGAAAGACCTTAAAGCCCTGATTACGAAGCTGCTCTTCAGCCCTAAGCTCTTCTCTTGGCTTGCTTAATAACAGGTGCCAGTTTTGCATAGCTTCCTTTTTGCTCCAGCTCAGGTCTAAATGCGGCAGAGGTGTCAACAAAGGTGTCAGAGTCATGACTCTGACACCTGATGCCAATAATAGCACTCGGCTCTTTTCTTGTCAGAGAAAGTCTAGCAGGACAAAGGTGTCAGAGCCATGACTCTGACACCTGATACTTGTCTTTCTTGGATTCTAAACTATATTGAAAGGAGAAGGCCGTGGGTAAGACTTCCGGCACCCTAAGCGCCGTATTTGCGCCTTGTTAGGGCTATAGTTAACGATTACAATAAAATAATAACAAAGGCTAAGAGGGAAAAAATATGCCTAGACCATTAGAACAACTACGCTCTCAGGTGTTAACTTTGTCAGAGCAAGATCGTGCCGAGTTGGCCCATGACCTTTTACAGAGTTTGGATGCCCCTGCTGATGAAGGCGTAGAAGAAGCCTGGGAGCTAGAGTTATTACGCAGAGTTAAGCAAATTGATTCTGGACAGGCAAAACTGCTTGATCGTGCAGAGTTTAAGCAACGTATGCATGCGAGTATCGGCACACAATAATGCCAACTGTTCGTATACTCGAAGAAGCGGTTATGGAAGCCACCGCAGCAGCTGCATGATACGAAAAGGAAAGAGCTGGACTTGGGGCTGAATTTTCTGAGGCACTTGAAGCAGGATTAGATTTAATTGAAGAAGGCATGCTCCCACTCCTCCCTCTGGCTCAAAAAACTAATGCATTAAAAGAGACCAAGCGATTGATTTTAAAACGCTTCCCTTATGACATTATTGCTTTAAATCGAGAAGATGGAATACTAATCATTGCATTTGCTCACCACTCCCGAAAACCTGGATATTGGCAGGGCCGCACTAGCATCTGATATTAGTCATCTTTGAGCAAAGGGGTCTTGAGTTCTAAGTTATATTGAAAGGGCAAGGTCATGAGCAGGTTAACGGCAAAATACCAGGCGACTATCCCCTCAAGGGTGCGCAAAATTCTGGACCTACAGGCTGGTGATTCTGTTATTTTTGATATTGAAAATAGCGTTGTCCAATTACGCAAAGCATCCCCTATTGAGTTGGAATTCTCCGCAGCATTGAACGATACTTTACATGAGTGGCATTCAAAAGCTGATGATGAGGCTTATCGTGAGCTATAAAGCCTTTGATGTGGTAGACGTATCGGCAAGCTGAGAAAAAAGGTGAAAGGTGTCAGAGTCATGACTCTGACACCGATACTACTGAGGTTGTTAATGAGAATTCAGATAGTTTTCTGTCGCTTTTACAATTAATGCACTTCTGGTCAGATGATTTTCTGCAGCGAAGTCATCCATCTGTTTTACTATATGTCCTGGAAGAGACACATTCAGTCGCATGGGCTTAGTATCTAATTTACTTAAATCAACGTTAACCAACATCCAGACGCCGCCTTCATATTCCCCCGTTTTTTCTAGCTCATTTATATCCGAAGGATTGGGCATTTCAAACGCCTCACCCTCAAAGTGCAATTCAACGGCTTCTTGTACACACGCGGGTAAATCGGCGTAATCATCTGCGGCAGAGAAACATCCATCGAAATCGGGCAGCGTCACTCCATGCGCATACTTTTTATCACCTAATATGTACGTATGCCGGATAGATCATTTTACCACTCCCAACCTGCGTTTATATATGTTACGTAAGGTTCCGATAGCTATACCTTTTCTAGGGTGTGGCACAATTACATGACCCTTTCTATGAGAAGTGTTTAAACTTCTCATGGTCGCCTTTGCCACCCACCTTACGCCAGCCTTCTTTTTTTAACCTTGAAATAACATCCTTGCTTTTCATGAGGCACTATTACGCACAGATACACACTTATCAAATTATTTTACACCTATACAAAAGGCTAAATTCACCCCTTGGGGCAGGACAGCCCATTCATTAACTAAAACATTCATTCACGAATTTGGCTTAAAGCATTCCTGATAAGCTCATGCGAAAACCCTCGTTGCGTCAGAAAACGCTCACATTTCGCCTTTTCCTTAAGGTCTTCCTTATTAAAAGCGGGAAAACGTTTTTCCAGAGCCTGTCGGCATAGCCCTGCCCAATCATTCTCCTCATCATAAAGGCATGCTCTTATTTGCTCTGAATCCAGCCCTTTGGGGTAAAGTTCTGCTTCAATTTTTAACGGCCCGAAGCCTTTATTGCGGCGAAAACGAATATAAGCGTCAAGAAAGCGCTGGTCAGATTGCAGATTTTCATCTCGGAGTTTTTCCAGCGCAAGCTGGATATCAGCTTCGTCAAACCTAGGGACAAAGGTGTCAGAGTCATGACTCTGACACCTGATGCTACGAGATAACTTCTGGGTTAGTTCTTTAAAGGAATGTTCTCGCCGTGCCAGCAAATCCATTGCAGCACGACGAATCGTGATTTCAAGCTTTTCAGTACTTTCTTTTTTATTTAAGTTTCCCATACTCACACGCTGTGAGCTTATTCTCCCGCAGCAACAGCTTCTTCAGTTACATCAGCCTCATCGCTATTAGCCGGTTTATCCGGCTTGGCGAGAAGCTGTTCGCGCAGAGTTGTTTCAATTTCCTGGGCTATCTCAGGGTGTTCTTCCAAGTATTGAATAGAGTTCTTTTTACCCTGCCCGATTTTCTCACCTTTATAGGCATACCAGGCCCCGGCTTTTTCTACTAAATCATGTTTCACACCTAGATCAATAATTTCACCTAAGCGGGAAATACCTTTGCCGTAATAAATTTGAAATTCAACCTGTTTGAAAGGCGGTGCCACTTTATTTTTCACCACTTTAACGCGCGTCTCATTACCCACCACTTCATCGCCGTCTTTGATCGCGCCGATGCGACGGATATCTAAACGTACCGAGGCATAAAATTTAAGCGCATTACCGCCAGTGGTGGTTTCAGGAGAACCAAACATAACGCCGATTTTCATACGAATCTGATTAATGAAAATAACCAGCGTATTAGAATTTTTGATATTGCCTGCCATTTTACGCAAGGCTTGAGACATCAGGCGAGCCTGGAGGCCCATGTGGGTGTCACCCATATCACCTTCAATTTCAGCACGCGGTGTCAGCGCAGCTACCGAGTCAATAACCACCACATCAACCGCGCCAGAGCGCACGATCATGTCGCAAATTTCCAGCGCTTGTTCTCCAGTATCTGGCTGACTTACCAGTAAATCATCAACTTTCACACCCAAATTTTCCGCATATATAAGATCCAGCGCATGTTCAGCATCGATAAAAGCACAGGTGCCACCGGTTTTTTGAGCTTCAGCAATGACTTGTAATGTGAGCGTCGTTTTACCGGAAGATTCAGGCCCATAGATTTCAACAACACGCCCCCTTGGTAAGCCACCAATGCCCAAGGCTATATCCAAGCCCAAAGAACCCGTTGATATGGCAGGGATCGCAACACGTTCGGTATCACCCATGCGCATCATTGAGCCTTTACCGAACTGTTTTTCAATTTGCGCTAACGCTGCGCCAAGTGCTTTTTCTCTGTTTGAACCTTGCTCTGCCATTGATTTACCTTATTTATTAAGCGTTGATTTATCTAACTGCTTTAGTCTATCTAACTATAATTTATCTATTGAGACTAGGGTCTGTATCTTATCTACTTTACTGAAAATAGCTGCTAGTTTTCGAAAAAAAATTGCATTACAAACCAACAATAATTAAAGCAGATAAACACCGCTTATTCAAAAGAGATTTTTTGTATGATCGCAACGAATCACGTAGAATCTTCGCCCTCAAATTCTAACTTTTTTCAGCATCACAAAACTCAGCAGGCAGCTTTCAGTAGGTGAAATTGAACAATCCAGCTTCAGACCATACTCCCATGATGCAGCAATTCCTGAAAATAAAGGCAGAGCATCCTGGTGAGCTGCTTTTCTATCGTATGGGTGACTTTTATGAGATGTTTTACAGTGATGCAGAAAAAGCGGCAAAACTACTCGGCATAACGCTGACTGCTCGTGGTAAGTCTAGCGGCTCTCCTATCCCCATGTGTGGAATTCCCTATCATGCTGCTGATCGTTATCTAGCTAAATTAGTCGAGCAAGGAATCTCTGTTGCAATATGTGAACAAATAGGTGACCCCGCTACCAGTAAAGGACCCGTTGAACGTAAAGTCGTCAAACTCATCACGCCCGGCACTTTAAGTGATGAAGCTCTTATGGAAGAAGGCCAGGATAGACTCCTGTCAGCTTTATATTTTGATGGCGACAAGTATGGCCTGGCTTCTCTGGATCTAAGTGCGGGTCGTTTTACTGTGTTAGAAGTCGACAGTGAAGATGCCTTACTGACTGAAATGGAACGTATAAACCCAGCCGAGCTGCTTATCAGCGAAAGTAGCAGTAGTCTTTGGTCTCAGACTATTTCAACCCGGGCAGGCATACGCAAACGACCTGACTGGGACTTTGATCAAGACACGGCTTTACGCTTATTGAAGCAACAGCTGCAAACCGACAGTCTTGATGGTTTCGGTTGCCAAAATCTAAATGCCGCTATTCGAGCAGCAGGCTGCTTGCTAAATTATGCCAAAGAAACCCAGTTTTCCGAATTGCCACATTGCCAAAGCTTGCGGGTAGAACAAAATGAAGACAGCCTTATCCTGGATAGCATAAGCCGCCGCAACCTGGAAATTGACAGCAATCTTAATGGCGGCAAGGAAAATACGCTAAGCGCTGTATTTGACCACTGCTCCACCGCTATGGGCTCGCGCTTATTAAAACGCTGGTTACACCGCCCTGTCCGTGACATTCAGCAAGTCCAGTTACGCCAACAAGCTGTCAGCAGTCTGATTAACAATTATCAATATGAAAATATCCAAACCTTATTAGAGCAAATCGGCGACCTTGAACGTATTGTTGCCCGTATAGGACTGCGCTCTGCTCGACCCCGTGATCTAGTAAAACTACGTGATGCACTGGCCTTATTACCTGACTTACAACTCATCTTAAAAGACATTGAGTCTCCGCAACTAGACACATTAGCCTTAGGCATTGGCGAACACCCTGAATTACACAACACACTTATATCCGCAGTTAAGGAAAACCCGCCGGTTGTTATCCGTGAAGGCGGCGTGATCGCCACGGGATACGATGCCGAGCTAGATGAATTAAGAAGTCTAAGCAGTACGGCAGGCGACTTCCTTACCAAGCTGGAACAAGATGAAAAAACGCGTACAGGCATCAGCACGCTAAAAGTTGGCTATAACCGTGTGCATGGTTATTACATTGAAATAAGCAGACTACAATCAGAGCAAGCGCCTGCTGACTATATCCGGCGCCAAACCCTTAAAAATGCCGAGCGTTTTATCACCCCCCAATTAAAAGAATTCGAAGACAAAGTGCTCAGCGCCAAAAGTAAATCTCTGGCACGAGAAAAACAACTGTATGCAGCGCTATTGGATACGCTGGCTCAACAACTGCAAACATTACAGGAAAATGCCTATAGTCTGGCTGAACTTGACGTGTTGACAAATTTTTCTGAACGCGCAAAAACCTTAAATTTAAGCTGCCCTGAATTGAGTTCCCAGCCAGGCATTCAGATTAAACAAGGCCGACACCCTGTCGTCGAACAGGTCATGGATGGAGCCTTTGTTGCCAATGACCTCAGCCTGACGTCAGACGAAAACATGCTGATCATTACCGGCCCCAATATGGGCGGTAAATCAACCTATATGCGCCAAACTGCCATTATTGTTTTACTTGCCTATACGGGCTGTTTTGTTCCAGCTGAGCAGGCAATTATTGGCCCGGTTGATCGCATTTTTACCCGTATAGGTTCCTCTGATGATTTAGCTGGAGGACGTTCAACCTTCATGGTGGAAATGACCGAAACAGCAAATATCCTCAATAATGCAACCGCTTCAAGCCTGGTCTTAATGGATGAAATAGGCCGTGGCACAAGCACTTTTGATGGTTTGTCGCTGGCCTGGGCCTGCGCTGTAAACATCGCTTCAGATATCAAAGCCCCCACTTTGTTCGCAACACATTATTTCGAGTTAACCGGTTTAGCAGAGCAATTTCCTGCCGTTAAAAATGTGCATTTAAATGCCACAGAACATGATAACGGCATTGTTTTTTTACACAGCGTCGAAGATGGGCCCGCTAACCAAAGCTATGGTCTACAGGTAGCTCAGTTAGCCGGCATTCCAAAATCAGTGGTTCAACAAGCGAAGTCAAAGTTAAAACAATTGGAAAGTGAAGAATACAAACACCAGCCTCCTTCTTCTACTCAGTCCGATTTATTCTCGGTAACTGAACCACACCCCGTTATTAATAAACTCTTAGAAATCGACCCTGATGATATGACACCTAAACAAGCTCAGGACTTTCTATATCAGTTGAATAAACTAGTACGAGATAAGTAATTCTTGCTAAAATATGATACTTGAAACGCAATGCTTGAAATGTATTAAGGAGATTTAGGATGACCTTTATAGTTGGTGAAAACTGTATTCGCTGCAAACATACTGACTGTGTAGAGGTATGCCCTGTAGACTGCTTCTATGAAGGCCCTAATATGTTAGTCATCAATCCAGATGAGTGTATCGATTGTGCTTTATGTGAACCTGAATGCCCAGTTGATGCAATTTACGCTGAAGATGAATTGCCTGAAGATCAGGCGGAATTCCTCGAAATCAATACCGAACTCAGTGAGCAGTGGCCAAATATCACTGAAATGAAGGAGGCTTTGCCTGACGCCGAAGAATGGACTGATAAGACTGACAAAAAGCAATACCTGGAACGTTAATTCAACCTTATTAACTTTCTATTTGTCTTTTCACCTATTTATCTGTTATACCTCTCTATTAAATGTTTTTATTTTATATTCGAACCGGTGAATTCGGATATATTTTTTATATTTCACCAACAAAATGAGTAAATAAAATGAGTAAAGGTACAGTTAAATGGTTCAATGCTGATAAAGGTTTCGGTTTCATCACCCCTGAGGATGGCAGTAAAGATCTATTTGTTCATCATTCAGAAATTCAAGCCGGTGGTGGATATGCAACATTGAATGATGGTCAGGCCGTTGAATTCGAAGTTGGCCAAGGCCAAAAAGGCCCTTGTGCAAACAAAGTTGTTCCTATTTAGTAGGTAGGCACCAACACATAACAAACAAAGCAGTCTGATGGCTCCGCCATTAGCTGCTTTGGGCGTTATCCATCAGCAAACAGATAATCGATACTTAAGCCTTCTCTTTCCAGGTAGCGACGCAAACGCGACAAGGCTTCAATTTGAATTTGCCTGACTCTTTCTCGAGTCAAGCCGATTTCTTCACCTACTTCATCAAGCGTACTGGATTCATAGCCATACAAGCCAAATCGACGAGCGACTATTTCCGATTCTCTTGCCGAAAGCCGTTCAACCCACTTTTCAAGTTTTTGTCGTAAGTCCTCTTTTTCTAGAATTTTTTCAGGGCTCCCATTTACATCGTCCGGAAAAACATCCAACAAACTGCTTTCAGCATCATTAGATAACGGGATATCTGCTGAACAGACTTTTACTTCTTTTTTTCTTAATTTAGTAATTTTCTCAATCGATAATTGCATGCGTTCTGCTAACTCATCATCACTTGGTTTTCTGCCTAACTCTTCAGTCAGCTGCCGAAGAGCCCTGGTACAAGCATTAATGTCCTTAATCACATGAATTGGCATACGAATAGTTTGCCCATTATTCATAATGGCTCGATCAATACTCTGTTTAATCCACCAGGTGGCATAGGTTGAAAAACGAAAGCCCAGCTCAGGGTCAAATTTTTCAACCGCTCGCATCAAACCCAAATTACCCTCTTCAATAAGGTCCAAAAATGAAAGACCACGATTTACTGAACGTTTGGCTAGCGTCACGACCAAGCGCAAATTAGACTCAATCATCTGCTTTCTTGAACTGTCATTGCCTAAGGCGATCTCTCTGGCCAGCCTTACTTCTTCATTGGCTGAAAGTAAGGGGGTATGCCCTATTTCATTGAGATACATTGTGGTTGGATCAAGACTGGGTTGACGCTTTTTTTTGTTATAACTAGATTTTTTTCTGGATTTATTACTGAGTTTATTTTCTTTCGTCTTAACTAAAATTTCTGGCTCTTTTAAAGGTTTATTCTCAGAAACAAAGAAAGGGGTTTCTTTATTCCTTGGCGGGGACGATGGAGTATCTTCCGTTTTGTCCATTCCTAGACTCCTTTTCCTTTTCACTCAATCTTTGATTTATTATTTTAATTTTCTATTATTCTCAACTTTCACCCAAAACATAACTTGTACATACTACACCTGAGTATAGTATAACTTTTAGACCTCGCGAACTTTTTCACAAGACTTCGAATAAGTTTATTAAAACCTATCGTGGCGGTAAATAATTTTCCGGATCGACTGGCTGCCCAGCCAGTCGTATTTCAAAGTGCAGCATGTTTCTATCTATTCCTGTAGAGCCCAAATTTGCAATCTGCTGCCCCCTGCTAACATGGTCACCTTCACTCACATTAATTGAACTATTATGCGCATAAGCACTTAAAAATTGATCATTATGTTTAATGATGATTAATTCGCCATAACGCAACAAACCATTGCCAGCATAAACCACCTCACCAGACTCTGCCGCCATAACCGGATCTCCATTAGTGCCTGCAATATCAATCCCTTTATTTTCATTATCACTAATTGAGAAAGTAGCAACGATATTGCCTTGAGCCGGCCAAACCCAACGTAACAGGTTGTTAGTCGTGCCTGTCGATCTAGTTTGCGCATTGCCACTCGTATTCCTAGTAACAACACTAGGTGCTTGAGTTTGATTACCAGAGCTTATTGACGTGTTGTTAAGCGGTACATTTGTGATATCAAGATTCAATTCCTGACCCGGAAAAATAACATAAGGTGCTTGAATATTATTGGCTAAAGCAAGGGCGTTATAATCCAAATCGTACACCCAGGCGATGGCATACAAACTTTCGCCTTCATTAACACGATGCTGTGGCCCACTTCCAAGGACAACGGTAGTACGCTGTGAAGTAGAAGCTTCCTGTCCCACATCAACTACTGGAGCACGGTAGGTTCCACTTGAACAGGCACTTAAAAGTAAAACACAGAGACTGTTAAAATAGATTTTAAATTTTTTTGAACTTCTCATCGCACTCATATAGCAGCACTTATTTGAATAAAAAAAATTATACCTGTAACTATTCAGCTGACTCAGTCGGCTGCACTTTTTTATCAAGAAAATATACCAAAAAAAATCCACTCAAAACCAGTATGACAAACAGACTGAAAAATGAAAATGAAAACTCTTCAATACTTAGCTGACTTGGCCACATTGAATAAAGCGAGCCAATAAGCACACCTAACAAAAAAGTAAGTGTTTGAGCTCTCCAGTGGCCCAACAAATAAGCCAGAAAATTAGAAAAGCTAATCAGCCCCACAATACATCCAGCCATGAAAGGCAATAAAATAATCAAATCAATATTTCTGACAGCCTCTAAAACACCTTCATATGCACCCAGTAATAACAAAATAAAAGCGCCTGAAATCCCGGGCAAGATCATAGCGCAAATAGCAATTGCCCCACTAAAAAATACAAACAGAAGATTCATTTGGTTGTCGCTTTGGGGGATGAAATTCAAACTCACCGCTAAAAAAATGCCAGCAAGTAAAAGAAAATATTTTTGATAGCTCCAGTCTGTAATTTGTTTTCTGATGTATAAGCCTGATGCCAGAATTAAACCAATAAAAAATGACATGACGTAAGCTTCATAATTATCCAGTAAAAATCCGACAATATTGGCGAGAAGTATCGCACTGCTTATTATCCCCAAGAAAAGAATCAATAAAAAAGTGCCATTGATCTGTTTCCACGCAGCACTAAGCCCTTCTTTATATAAAATCTGTAAGGCCTTTAAATTACAAGCTTGAATAGAAAATATAAGTTCTTCATAAATGTTAGTAATAAATGCTATTGTCCCGCCAGATACACCAGGCACAGTGTCAGCAGCGCCCATTGCCATGCCTTTAAAAAACAGCATCAGACGTTTTTTGTTTAAGAGCTTTTTGTTTAAGAGCTTATTACCCTTTCCCATGTTAACGCTCTACCCCTTCCAGCAACGGAACAAAAACCACAGGCTCAACACTCTCTACTTCCATTTCACCATTAAGCTTTCTACATATTTGTAACTCTTGTTTTCGCGAGTCACCCACAGGAATAACAATCACACCTCCTTCAGCTAGTTGTTCAATTAACGCCTTTGGAATTTCAGCCGCTGCAGCCGTCGTGATAATTGCATCAAACGGGGCATGTTGCGGCCAGCCATAACGACCATCGGCACATTTCAACTGAATGTTATTAATGGCCAGTTGCGAAAGTCGCTCTTTAGTTTTTTGTAACAAGGGGCTGATACGTTCAATGCTATATACACGTTTAACCAGCTGCGCCAGAATGGTTGTTTGATAGCCACAGCCTGTGCCAAGTTCAAGCACATGTGCTTTATCTTCTTTCTTGGCTTTAGTTAATGCACTGAGCACTATTTCTGTCATTCGGGCGACAATATAAGGTTGAGAAATTGTTTGATCAAAACCAATCGGCAGTGAGACATCTTCATAAGCACGGTGAGCTAATGCTTCCTCAATAAAGAGGTGTCGAGGTGTCGTACGTATTGCTTCAAGCACGGCTATTTGTTGTATGCCTTGATCTATAAGGCGTTGTACTAAACGCTCTCTGGTGCGTAGAGAGGTCATACCAATACCTTCTTGCCGAATACTGCTGTTCATGTAAACTGCTCCACCTGTCTTTCCTGACTAAATTCCAACGGTCTTAACTTCACCAACTCACGTAGAAAAGAAGTTGCATAAGCGCCTTTAGATAACGTGAACTCAATCAAAATGGTTGTTTCATTTTCTACTGTATATTTTAGGTCTCTCGGCATGCTGCGTAACGGTCTTCGCTGTTGTTCTAAACCCGCTTGTTCCAGACCTGATTTCAACTCTTTTTCAGCAGATACTATTGTCTTTTCTGTCAACGCACACAGGTCATCCGACAACAATTCACCAGCACCCCACATCGGCCCACTGGGATGGATATCTTTTATCTTGAGCCTCTCTGCCAAAATCTCATCCCAACTTTCTGGCTTAAAACTGGCAGAACTGCCATCAAGGCTCATGCGATCACCTGAGACATAAGCATTCCATGTTTTGGACTCAACCCGCTGAGACAACACCTGATTAAACAGATGAGCACGAGCAGCAGAAATATAAATACCACGTTGATAACGATCTTTAATTTTAAGCGCTCCGCTAAAAAACTGCCGGGCTTTGGAAACATTGTCTCCATTCCTGCCAAAACGCTGCTCACCGAAATAGTTAGGCACGCCTTCTAAACTTATAGCCTGCAAAGCTTCAATTAAAACATCTGCTTTATCACTTAAATCACGCAAACGTATTGAGAACTGATTGCTTCGATGACTACCCCGTTTTAATTTGCGTTTATTTCTGAAAACGCCTTGCACACTCATCTTATCGGAATTCAAATTATCCGTATTTAGGTTATCTCTGCTTTCCTGTTTTACGCTAAACCATTGTTGCGTCAGCGCTTGTTTATCTTTCATACCGGAATAAGAAACATCTCTATCTGGTAACTTAAAAAATTGCATAAGCTGTTTTTGAACATCTTGTGTAGTAAGCCCATTTTTTTCAATCAACAAAAAAAGATGATCACCTTCTCCATCCGGTTCAAAATTTAATATTTCTCTCACCTGAAAGTCTTCATTGTTTACTTTATAACTAGCCGTGATTGAGGGTTCAGAATAAGCATAAGCAAGCCCTCGCATTGACACGGTTAAATGTCCTGCTCTATTAACGCAACGGCCTGTACCGCAATACCTTCGCCACGCCCCGTAAAACCCAGGCCTTCACTGGTTGTCGCCTTAATACTAAACTGATCAATCGACAACTCCATTACATCTGCTAAAGATTGTCGCATCTGCAACTGATAAGGTGAGATCATTGGCTGCTCCGCTATTATAGTGATATCCGTATTAACCAAGTGCCAACCCTGATTTTTTAACAATTGATACGTGTGCTGCAATAACAGCAAGCTGCTGATATTTTCAAACTGCGGGTCTGTATCTGGAAAATGCTGGCCGATATCTCCCAAAGCCAAAGCACCTAGCAAAGCATCACATAGCGCATGACTAAGCACATCACCATCAGAGTGTGCTTCAAGCATATGAGTGTGAGGAATTTTAATTCCTGCAAGAATAATACTTGCACCCTTTTGCCGTTCAACTTGCGGCTCAACTGCAAAGCGATGCACATCAAAACCACTACCAATTCTAAGCATTAACTTTTCCCAACTGTTTTAATAAAAACTCTGCTAGCGCTAAATCTTCAGAGGTTGTTATTTTTATATTATCGCTACGCCCCTCAACAATCTTAACCGGCAAACCCATCGCTTCAACTGCTGCCGCTTCATCTGTAACGATAAAGTTTTCTTTTTGCGCCTTCGTTAAAGCATCCTGCAATACTCTAAAACGAAAAAGTTGAGGTGTTGCTGCCAACCAATGTTCATTCCGGTTCAAAGTCGTTGCAACTTTTAAGGAGCTCTCAGCTTGTAAAGAGCCTTCAGCGGGCAAGGAGCCTTCAGCGGGCAAGGAGCCTTCAGCCCCAGCGTCAGCGAATAAAGAGAAAGAGCCTTCAGCCCCAGCGTTAGTGCATAAAGAGAAAGAGTCTTCAGCGGGTAAAGAAATTTCAGAACGTTTTAAGGTGTCTTTAACCCGAGAAGCAAGAATCCCTCCTACCTCATCATTCACTAAGCTATTTACAAGCTTGATGACATCTTCAGGCATCAAGCAAGGCCTGGCAGCATCATGCACCAAAACCCAATCATTATCGTTGGCAAGAGAATCCAAAAATTCGAGACCTTTCGCAACCGAATGTTGTCTTTCTTCCCCACCATTCACTAATAAAATATCGGGAAATTCTGCAGCCAGATTAGCAGAAAAATAATGATCATCTGGATGCAGTACGAGAACAATTTTTTCTAGAAAGTCTAAATCACCTAACATTTGCAATGTCCAGGCAAGCACTTCTCTGTTATGTAATTTTAAATATTGCTTAGGTGTTTTAGCGCCTAAACGTTTTCCAATACCCGCTGCTGGCACAAGCACCCAATACTTGTTGTTTTGTTGATTTGATTGAACCGGGGAGTCTGGCAATGTAATCTCTGTAATTTTTTTAAATAAAAAGGCCGTTAATTTTACTTATTCTGGCTAAGCAGTTATGGATAACCAATACTGGTTTCGGCTGGGGATTCCTCTTCAATAATAAGAAAAAAAGTTTCCCCTTCCATTATTAAACCTAGCTCATTACGCGCATGTTCTTCGATGGCATCCATACCCGTTTGCAATTCCTCAACTTCGTTCACCAAGATAGCATTGCGTTCTTCGAGCTCTACATTTTCAAGCTCTTGTACACTAACTTGTTGATCAAGCCTGTCAATATCAGCAAAACTGCCCTCACCTATCCATAAGCGATATTGCAAGCTGATAAAAATCAGTATCAGTACAGCTATCAATATTTTCAAGCTGCCTCCCCTTAGCTATCACCAACTATCACTAGGCTTTCGAAAACTCCTTGATACCACGGTAGCTGGCAGCACCAGCAAGCTCTTCTTCGATTACCAATAAACGATTATATTTTGCAACTCTGTCAGAGCGACATAAAGAACCGGTTTTAATTTGACCTACTGAAGTTGCCACGGCCAGATCTGCTATTGTCGTGTCTTCAGTCTCACCAGAACGGTGCGAAATAACAGCCGTGTACCCCGCCTGTTTTGCCATATTGATAGCGGCCAAGGTCTCAGTTAATGTACCGATCTGATTAAATTTAATCAAAATTGAATTGGCCACATTGGTGCTAATTCCTTCGGCCAGAATTTTAGTGTTCGTCACAAAAAGATCATCACCCACCAGCTGAATTTTATCGCCCAGTTTATTGGTTAAAATACGCCAGCCATCCCAATCACCTTCATCTAAACCATCTTCAATAGACAGAATTGGATATTGCTGGCAAAGCTCAGCTAAATAATCGACAAATTCTTCACTGTTATAAGATTTTCCTTCACCTTTTAGTTCATATTTACCATTTTTATAGAACTCAGAAGCCGCACAATCAAGTGCCAAACCAATATCTTTGCCTACCTGAAAGCCGGCTTTTTCAATTGCGATGAGAATGGCCTCAAGTGCTGCGGCATTGGATGGCAAATTGGGTGCAAACCCACCTTCATCACCAACAGCCGTACTCAAACCCTGTGAGCTTAAGACCGACTTCAAAGCATGAAAGACTTCTACACCGTGACGTAACGCTTCACTGAAGCTTGCCGCACCAACAGGCTGTATCATGAACTCCTGAATATCCACATTATTATCCGCATGCTCACCACCATTGATGATATTCATCATAGGCACCGGCATGATGTATGAACTATTATTACCATTAACAGCACCATCAAGTTCAGCAATATGGGCGTATAAGCTTTGCTGCTTGGCTGATGCGGCCGCTTTTGCTGCCGCCAGTGAAACAGCCAGGATGGAATTAGCACCTAGATTGGCTTTATTTTCAGTGCCATCCAAGTCAATCATGGCCTGGTCCAGCTTGTTTTGATCAACCGCATCGCTGCCAAGCAAAAGGTTTCTAATATCTTCATTGGCGGCTTTAACTGCCTTTAATACACCTTTTCCGCCATAACGAGACGGATCTTTATCCCTTAATTCAAGCGCTTCTCTGGAGCCTGTAGAAGCACCCGATGGCGCACAAGCTGTTCCAATATGACCAGACTCAAGTATCACATCAGCTTGTATTGTTGGATTACCACGTGAATCCAGAACTTCTCTGGCTTTAATATCTTTAATGATTGTCACTATATTTCCTTTAATCTTTTTTAATAATTTATCTACTAACTTATTTAATGGTTTGTTTAGGCTGTATCAATAGGCTCTTGAGATTTAACCAGGTCATCGAGCGCTTTTAGTTGTTGTAAAAAAGGTTCTAATTTATCTAATGGCAGTGCGCATGGCCCATCACATAAGGCTTTATTCGGCTGCGGGTGTGCCTCTAAAAACAAACCGGCAATGCCCTGTGCAATCCCTGATTTAGCCAGTGCGGTCACATCTTTTCGACGACCATCGGCACTATCTGCTCTGGCACCAGGCATTTGCAATGCATGTGTCACATCAAATAACACGGGATAGGAAAAACTTTTTAATATCGGGAAGCCCAGCATATCGACCACCAGGTTGTTATAGCCAAAACTACTACCACGTTCACACAGCATCAATTTTTCATTCCCGGCTTCCAGGAACTTATTAATAATGTGTTGCATTTCGGCTGGCGCTAGAAACTGGGCTTTTTTGATATTGATAGTGGCTTGAGTCTCGGCCATTGCGACAACCAAATCAGTTTGACGCGATAGAAAGGCTGGTAACTGAATAATATCAACTATCTCTGCAACAGGAGCCGCTTGTTCAGGCGCATGCACATCCGTTAACAGCGGAACCTTATATTTTTGTTTGACGGCATCAAGTATTTGCAGCCCTTTCTCAAGGCCCGGTCCACGATAGGCGTCTTTTGAAGAGCGATTAGCTTTATCAAAAGAGGCCTTAAAGATATAGGGAATACCTAATTTGTTGCATATGCTAGAAAAGGCATCTGCAGTTTCAAGCGCCAAAGATTCAGTTTCCAACACATTTAAGCCACCCACTACTACCATGGGGGCATCATTGGAAAGTGTTATTTCACCTAGCTGTAATGCCTTTTGCATAACTAACACTCCGCTTAAGTCGTCTTACTTTTTTCAAGAGCGGCATTTACAAAACCGGTAAACAAGGGATGTCCATCTCGCGGTGTTGACGTGAACTCAGGATGGAACTGGCAGGATAAAAACCAGGGATGCTCTGGAATCTCTATTATCTCCATTAAATTTTCATCCATGGACTTGCCTGAAACCTTCATCCCCTTAGCATCGAGTGCTGCTACATAATTATTATTAACTTCATAACGATGACGGTGCCTCTCAACAATCACATCCTTTTGGTAACAGGCCTTAGCTAAAGAGTTCTCTTCCAATTGGCATTCTTGCCCACCTAGCCGCATGGTGCCACCTAAATTTGAGTTCTCATCTCTAAGCTCAGTATCCCCGGCAGTCGTTGTCCACTCTGTAATTAAACCAATCACTGGATCAGCGCAATCTTTATTGAATTCGGAGCTATGCGCCTCTTTCAAACCCAGTACATTTCTGGCAAATTCAATGACCGCAATATGCAATCCTAAACATATCCCTAAGTAAGGTATTTTTTGTTCCCGTGCATATCTAACTGTCTCAATCATGCCATTAATACCACGCTTACCAAAACCACCGGGCACTACGATTGCATCGACGCCATCAAGAATACCCGTACCTTCTTTCTCAATGGTTTCTGCATCAATATAGCGTGCTGTTATCTTGGTCCCGGTTTGAAGACCAGCATGTTTTATTGCTTCGATCAATGATTTATAAGCATCCAGCAGTTCCATATATTTACCTACCATGGCAATGCATACTTCCTGCTTAGGCGATTTGACACGATTAACGACTTCTTCCCACTCAGACAGATCTGCCGGTGGACATTGCAGATTAAAACGTTCGACAACAATTTCATCCAAGCCCGCCTCATGTAATAGCAAAGGCGCAGAATAAATCGTCGGTGTATCTGGTAAGGAAACTACTGCACGTAACTCAACGTTGGTAAACAACGATATTTTCTTACGTGCAGATTCAGGTATTCCCTGTTCAGAACGGCACACCAGAATATCAGCCTGAATACCAATCGAACGCAGATCACGCACAGAATGCTGTGTTGGCTTAGTCTTAATTTCTCCTGCTGTCTTAATATATGGCACCAGGGTGAGATGAAGAAACAATGCTCGAGATGAACCCAGCTCCACTTTCATTTGTCGCACGGCTTCCAGAAAGGGCTGGGATTCTATATCACCAACCGTACCACCAATCTCCACCAACGCCACATCGGCATCACCTGCACCCAGCTCTATACGCCTTTTTATTTCATCCGTAATATGAGGAATAACTTGAATAGTTGCACCCAGATAATCACCACGCCTTTCTTTTTTGATAACGTCTTCGTAAACACGGCCCGCAGTAAAGTTATTGGCCTGACTCATGGTGGTGCGGATAAAACGCTCATAATGACCCAGATCAAGATCTGTCTCAGCACCATCATCGGTGACAAAGACTTCACCGTGCTGGAACGGACTCATGGTGCCAGGGTCAACATTAATATAGGGATCTAATTTGAGCATGGTCACATTAAGACCACGTGCTTCAAGGATTGCTGCTAGTGATGCTGAGGTTATGCCCTTACCGAGTGAAGAGACAACACCGCCAGTAATAAAAATATATCGTGTCATTTACGGCCCATCTTAATGCTACATAGATGGAATTACAGGCTACCAGAACACCCTAATAACCACAATAAATATCAAGCTTTTGCCAATTAATTTTGACATTTTTTTGCCCTTTCTTTGCCCCCTTACCATGACACACAAACAAGTCCGCTACGGCAACTAATTTACCGTTAATAAAAAGCAAAGGTATGCGGTCGCGCAACCAAGGTGGCACGCAATAATCCTGATAATTTTTTTTAAGAGATCGCGTCTTTCTGCCAATAGGTTTTGCCTCAGGCTCATCACATTGAAAACGAATTTCAAGTGCATCACCCGCTTCAATACAAACCCCATCTGTGGCAACCAAGTCCGATGTGGCAGTAAGCTTTTCTAAAATAACAGCCCCGAGATTCCCCCCCAGTTCAAGCTTCTCTTCTAGATTAATCGCACGCACACGCTTATCAAAAACTGCCGGAAAATCTTTTAATACAACTATTTTTCCGGCAAAGCGACGCACCTGAACGTTAACCTTAGCGTTCTTCCAGGCAACTAGAGGCCTGGCATCTTCAGCGGCAGGAATAAGCTCATCCACGATACGGCGTAACTCTTCATAGCCCGGCACAGGAATCCCATAGCCTTCAGCAAGACCCTGAAACCAGTAACGCAACACATTACGCTGCCTGGGTTTATTCAGTTCAGTCAGTGAAGCGATTGCTAAAGAAGACTCTGGAATATTATCTGGCGTGTTTAAAACCTGTCCGGCATCGATTTTTGCAAGTTCTTGCAATAACTGCTCTGACTCAAAGCACAGCTCCGCACTACGCTGTATGCTTTTCCCCACTTGCGGCCAGCGCATTTTTAGCGTCGGGATAATGTCCTGACGCAAAAGGTTTCTATCAAAATTTGTATCTTTATTACTGCTGTCTTCTACCCAACTTAACCCTGTTGTTTTTGCATAATCAGTTAACGCTTCTTTACTAACTTTCAGTAACGGCCTTAACAAGATGCCTTTACCTATTTTGCGCTGAGCAGGAATGCCGGCCAGCCCCCTCGGACCACTACCGCGCAATAAACGGTAAAGCACTGTTTCCATATGATCATCTTGATGGTGCGCCATCAGCAGATAATCATCAGCTTGCAATAAAGATTCAAATACAGCATAGCGAGCCTGCCGTGCTTGCAACTCAAGACTACTTGCTGATTTATCAATCACGACTGTTTTACATTCAAAACTTATGCCTGAACGCTGACAGTATTGCTGGCAATGTGCTTGCCAGTCATCTGCCTGCGGGCTCAAGCCATGATTGATATGTACAGCACGAAGTTGCGTGGTAGGAATGATTTTTTGTAAGAGGCTGAGTAAGACCTGAGAATCCAGGCCGCCACTATAGGCCACCCAAAAAGTACTACCTTGTGTTGCAGATAAATCAGGCAGGCTGAGCAGAATATCCTGCTCAGTTAGAGGCGCCATGCTTCATCAGGCGTTTGTAACGCCTATCCAGTAATGCATCAGTGTCCATATCTTTCAGTTGCCTGATTTGCTCTAGCAAGGTTTCCTTTAAACGACTAGCGATCAACTCCATGTCTCGATGAGCGCCACCAAGAGGCTCCTGAATAGTACGATCAACGATGCCAAGCTCTTCAAGACGACTGGACGTAACACCCATCGCTGCAGCAGCCTCAGCTTTATAGTCTGCGGATTTCCAAAGTATAGTGGCACAGCCCTCCGGCGAAATGACATAGTAAGTTGAGTATTCAAGCATATTTAAATAATCACAAACCCCAATAGCAATAGCACCGCCAGAATTACCCTCGCCCGTCACTGTCGCAATAATGGGCGTTTTTAAACGTGACATGATGGCCATATTTTCAGCAATGGCCTCGTTAATTCCACGCGCCTCAGAATCAACACCAGGGTAAGCGCCAAGCGTATCAATAAAGGTCAGCACCGGCATCTTGTAACGTTCTGCGAGCAGCATAAGCCGACGCGCCTTACGATAACCCTCGGGTTTCGGCATACCAAAATTACGCCGCACTTTTTCTTCTGTATTACGTCCTTTCTGGTGCCCAATAATCATGACGGGCATATCATCCAGGTACGCCACACCGCCCATAATTGCCTGATCATCGGCAAACAGACGATCACCGTGTAATTCATCAAAATCAGTACACATATAACGAATATAGTCTTCTGTCTGTGGCCGTAATGGATGCCGAGCCAGCATGGAAACCTGCCAAGGGCTCAGCGAAGAGAATATTTTAGAGGTAAGCTTATGGCTTTTTTCTTGAAGCTTTTCAATTTCTTCAGTGATATTCAGTTTATTGTCGACACCAACCAAACGTAACTCATTAATTTTCACTTCAAGTTCGGCGATCGGCTGTTCAAAATCAAGGTAATCAGGATTCATAAGATACTACTTTTGTATTTAATATACTTTTGCGAATGTTTTTTTCAAATAATGTTTGTAGAAAATCAGGGCAATAACACCACCAGAAATTAGGTTGCGAACCAGGCTATTAACTTAACCAATAACTTAATAGTCAAGGCTAACACCTTGCTCCCCATATTGCTCTTTTAAGCGATGCAGCAATTCATCATCAGGCTTAACTCGCCATGTTTTCCCAAAAGCGATTTTACCCTGCACACCTTCTCTTGCATAGTTAACTACAATGCAACACACCTTTTTCTCACGCGGACTCTCATGCAAGCTTTCAGATTTCGAAGGAGCAATATAATCTTCCAGAATATGTTCAAGTTGCTGTAACGCTTCCAGGCAAAGTTCATCCTGTTGCAAATTCAGGGTGATATGACGCAGGTATACTTCCCTCGCCTCCTGGAAACTCATGATACTTTTTGCCCTCACCTGCAAACTGCCATCGCCCGCATATTCGTTTTGACCAACAGTACCCTCGACAAGAATAATCTCATCCTTACTTAACGATTCTCTTACTGATTCATATACTTCACCGAATAATGTCACTTCAATTCGGCCACTTTTATCATCCAAGGTTAAAATCGCGATGTTGTCTCCACGCTTACTTCTAATCACACGCATATCATGCACAAGACCAATAACTGTCTGTGGCGCATTATTTGGCCGCAGGTTTACAATGCGATTTTTAGTAATTCTCGCAATCTCGGGTAAATATTCTTTTATTGGATGACCTGATAGGTACAGACCAAGACTTTCTTTTTCTTCCTGCAAGCGTCGTCGCTCACTCCAGGGTCGAATATGCCTAAAGTTCTCATAGACATCCATTGTTGTGTCTTCAGTCGGTACCAATTCACCAAAAAGGTCATCAACACCGCTTTCCTGAATACGAGCAGCCTGTGCCGCAGTTTTAATTGCCTCACTCATACTCGCCAATAAGATGGCTCGATCTACGCCCTTGCTGATAGAGTCAAAAGCGCCAGAACGAATCAGTGCCTCTAAGGAGCGTTTATTAATAACCGTTAAATCAACACGTTGGCAAAAATCAAACAGATTACGGAAGGCTCCGCTTGCTTTACGCGTTTTGACGATATTTTCTATGGGCCCTTCGCCAAGACCTTTAATCGCGCCAAGCCCATAAACAACATACGCACCACCCTCGTCGTTATAATCAACAGCAAAGCCGTAACTACCGATATTGACATCTGGCGTATTGAGCGGAATCTGCATCCGGCTACATTCATCCGCAAGCACTACAATTTTGTCAGTATTCTGCATATCCGCCGATAAGACCGACGCCATAAAATGGGCGGGGTAATGTGTTTTCAACCAGGCAGTTTGATAGGAAACCAAGGCATAAGCGGCTGAGTGAGACTTGTTAAAGCCATAACCCGCAAATTTTTCCATCAGATCAAAGATGGACTCGGCTTGCTTCAAATCTATATTGTTTTTTTCCGCACCCTTTAGAAATATTTTACTCTGCTTCTGCATCTCTTCAGGTTTTTTCTTACCCATGGCACGACGCAGCATATCTGCCCCGCCCAAGCTGTAATCTGCCAATACTTGAGCAATTTGCATAACCTGTTCCTGATACAAAATGACACCATAAGTATTTTTCAAGATAGGTTCGAGTAAAGGATGCAGGTAAGCAACCGCTGCACCGTGTTTTCGATCAATGAAGTCATCTACCATGCCTGAACCTAATGGGCCGGGACGATACAAGGCGACCAAGGCAACAATATCTTCAAAAATATTGGGTCTAAGGCGCTTTATTAATTCCTTCATGCCTTTTGATTCCAACTGGAACACTGCCGTTGTCTCACCCTTGATAAGTAACTGGTAAACAGCAGAATCATCCAGTGGAATATGGCTAATATCCAGTGGGTTAGATTTCTCCTTAGAGGCTTCCTGCTCAGCATTAATCATCCTGACCGCCCCATTAATGATGGTTAGCGTACGCAAACCAAGAAAATCAAACTTCACCAGGCCGGCTTTTTCTACATCGCTCATATCATACTGAGTAACAAGGTTTGAGCCGGTTTCATCACAGTAAAGCGGTGTAAAGTCTGTCAGCTTGCCTGGTGCAATGACGACACCCCCGGCGTGCTTGCCAACATTACGAACGACACCCTCTAGCTGAAAGGCCATTTCCATAATCTCGTCAGCTTCTTCATCATTCGCCACAAATGCTGCGAGCTGAGGCTCCTCATTCATGGCTTTTTCTAAGGTCATGCCTATCTCAAAAGGCACCAGTTTTGAAAGTTTGTCAGCCAGGGAGTAAGACTTACCTTGAACTCTAGCAACATCCCTTATCACGCCTTTCGCCGCCATGGTGCCAAAAGTGATAATTTGAGACACCGCATCTCGACCATAAAGTTCAGCCACATGCTCAATAACCCGATCACGTCCATCCATACAAAAATCCACATCGAAATCCGGCATGGATACACGCTCAGGGTTCAGAAACCGTTCAAACAGTAAGTCATAATGGATAGGGTCCAGATCAGTAATTTTAAGTGAATAAGCCACTAATGAACCGGCTCCTGAGCCCCTGCCCGGACCGACAGGAATACCGTTATCTTTCGCCCATTGAATAAATTCCATTACAATCAGAAAGTAACCTGGGAAGCCCATCTGAATAATAATACCCAGCTCAAAATCCAGACGCTCCTGATAAGAACGCCGCTTTTCTTCACTAACTGTTCCATCCAATGCCAGTAAGCGATCATTCAGACCTTCTTCACTTAAACGCCGAAGATAGGCATCAATATCCAAATCCTGTTGAGGCACAGGGTAATCGGGCAGGCAGGGAGTCCCCAGTGATAATTCAAGGTTACAGCGTTTAGCGATTTCAACAGTGTTTTGCAACGCTTCAGGGATATCACTAAATAAGGTCTGCATCTCTTCACTGCTGCGCAGATATTGAGCGTCCGAATAAAGCCGAGGGCGTCGTGGGTCATCCAGAGTGCGCCTATCGTTAATGCACACTCGAGCCTCATGTGCCTCATATTCCTCGGTAGTTAAGAACCTCACGTCATTAGTTGCAACCACAGGGCWACCAAACTCCGCGCTAAGATCAACTGCGGCATGTATATAGGTTTCTTCTTGAGGACGTTCTGTACGTTGCAACTCCAGATAAAAGCTATCAGGAAACACTCTCATCCAATGCTCTAGTTGAGCTTTTGCCAAATCCATGTCTTCATTTAGTAAAGCTTGGCCAATATCTCCTTCCCTTGCCCCAGAAAGTACGATTAGCCCAGCACTGTATTGCTCTAGCCATTTGGCTTGAGTAAATGCTTTTCCACGACTCTGTCCTTCTTGATATGATCTCGAGATTAATCTTATAAGATTTTGATAACCTTCATTATTTTTTATTATAAAGGTAAGAATTGAAGCGCTCTTTTCACCTTTATCTMCTACCACCAGCAAATCGCAACCACACAGCGGTTTCACGCCTTTAGCAATGGCAGCAGAGTAAAATTTTATTAAGGCATAGAAATTAGCCAAATCTGTGAGCGCAATAGCTGGCTGACCCAATTCAATAGCTTTATCAACCAGCTGAGRAACTCTGACCAGACCATCAACCAGTGAATATTCTGAATGAACTTTTAGATGTATAAATGAGGGAGTATCTGTCATAACCAAGGTTGTATTTTTTCAAAGTAAGTGTAACGGGATTATTTATAAACCGACACAACAAACTGGCACAATAAACGCCCAATGTCTCAGTTTGAAATTTCAACCTATTGCCAGGCAGTCGTCGCTCGCTCGCCAAAAGGCTCTTCACTACGACTACTCTAGTGTAACTATTTATTTAGCTACTATTTCACTATCCAAGTGAGTTTCAAACTGAGTCACTATTAATAAACGGGCATGCTTATTTAGTTTCCAGCACAGCCTTCACTGGTGCGTAGCTACGCCGATGCACAGGGCATGGCCCAAGCGCTTGTAAAGCAGCCAAATGCTCAGCCGTAGGGTAACCTTTATGCTTTGCAAAACCATAACCTGGGAACTGTTCATGCAATACTCTCAGGCATTGATCTCTATGTACTTTAGCCAAAATAGACGCGGCAGCGATTGACTGAATCCGTTGATCTCCTTTTATAAGGGCTTTGCTTTTATAGGCCCACTGCGGAGAACGGTTACCATCAACATAAGTAAAATCCGGTTCAAGTTGCAAGGCTGCAACAGCACGTTGCATTGCCAGCATTGTCGCCTGCAAAATATTTAAGCGATCAATTTCACTGACATCTGCTTCAGCAATTGCAAAGGCCAGGGCTTGTTGTTTTATTTGTTTACTAAGTTTATCTCTGGTCGATTCACTTAATTTCTTCGAGTCATTCAAACCAATAATTTCTGATTTCGGGTCTAAGATAACGGCGGCAGCAACCACATTACCTGCTAATGGCCCTCTTCCAGCTTCATCCACGCCAGCAATCAAACGATAGTTTGATTCATTTTGTTCACAGAACAACAAAGCCAGCTTATTTCTCATGCGTTATTAAACTTAACACGGCCTCGGCGGCTCTTGCATTCGCATTTTTTCGCAACGACTGGTGGATTTGTAGATATTCCAAGTTCAATTGCTCCTGTTTATTTTTATCTTCCAGTAACTTTTGAAGGCTGTGAAATAATGCAGGAGCATTAACCTCCTTTTGTACTCTTTCTTCTACCAGCTTTTTACCTGCTAGCAGGTTCGGCAAAGAAAAATACGGCACCTTTAACATTCTAGAAATTAAGGCATAGGATACTGCTGACATTTTGTAACAAACCAGCATAGGTTTCTTTAATAACAGCGCCTCTAATGTTGCTGTACCAGATGCAATCAATAATGCACCAGCTGCTGCCATAACCTCACGTGAACGACCATCAATCAACGTTACTTTCAATGTCGGGAACTTTTCATTGAGCAAGGCTTCAATTTGCACCTTTCGAGCAGCATTAGCACAGGGAATAACTATCTGTAACTGAGGCCAGTGTTGTAAACATAAACTTGCGCATTCCAGAAATGCGGGTGCTAATCGACCTACTTCACCACCCCTGCTACCTGGTAGCAAAGCCAAGATCGGCCCAACTTGATTTAAGCCTAGATCACTTATGGCTGATACTTTATCAACTTCCAAGGGAATAAGGTCTGCAAGCGGGTGCCCTACACAACACACAGCGACTTTATGTTCCTTATAAAATGGCTCTTCGAAAGGAAATAGCGTTAACATTAAATCCACCGACCGAGCAATTTTATGTATACGTTTACTGCGCCAGGCCCAAACAGACGGACTGACATAATGCACTGTGGTAATACCAGCCTGCTTTAATTGCCTTTCAATGTTTAAATTAAAATCAGGTGAGTCAATGCCGATAAACACATCAGGCTGGTGATTTAAAAAATATTTAATCAGCGTCTTCCTGATCTTTAATAGTTCAGGCAAACGCTTAAGCGGCTCTATCAAACCCATAACCGACAAACGCTCCATCGGCACCATAGATTGCAAGCCCTGGCCCTCCATTAACGGGCCGCCAATGCCTTCAAAAGAAATGTCAGAATGTTGGGATTTAAGTGCTTGCATGAGCCCTGCTCCAAGAATATCGCCGGAACTTTCCCCAGCTAATATTCCAATGCGTAGAGTCTTACTCATGTGATATTTTAACGCGTAATGCCTTTGGTAGATGCCTGTATAGAATCAATCAAGACTTGAATTTCAGGGTGAGTATCGGTCATCTTCTGAATTTCGACTATAGCCTCTTCAGTGGTTTTCCCATCGCGATAAAGAATTTTATATGCCTGGCGTATAGCTCTAATGGCTTCTTTACTGAAGCCCCTGCGCTCAAGCCCGGTGCTATTTATTCCCCTGGCCGAGGGTGGACTGCCATTGACAATCACGTAAGCCGGCACATCCATATTGACATGCGTTAAACCGCCAATAAAACTATGAGCACCAACCTTTAGAAACTGGTAGACCCCAGCGTAGCCAGCCAAAATCGCCCAGTCATCAACTTCAACATGACCACTGATGGCAGCATTATTGGAAAATATAGTGTGATTCCCAACAATACAATCATGCGCTACATGCGTATAAGGCATAAATAAATTATCGGATCCGATGCGTGTTATGCCCCCGCCAACATCGGTACCACGGTGAATAGTCGCGCCTTCTCTTATTACGTTGTTATCGCCAATCTCAAGTAGACTAGCCTCGCCTTTATATTTCAGGTCAGAAGGATCTTCACCGACAGAAGAAAATTGAAATATCTGGTTATTTTTACCCAATGTAGTATGAGACCTGATAACAAC
Organism: SAR86 cluster bacterium; assembly: GCA_002746215.1. Taxonomy (GTDB): domain Bacteria; phylum Pseudomonadota; class Gammaproteobacteria; order Pseudomonadales; family Pseudohongiellaceae; genus UBA5109. The sequence continues at coordinate 66,514 of NVWI01000009.1, read as the reverse complement.
ATGAGAACCAATTTTACTATCATCCCCAATAACAACCTCGGGGCCAATAATAGTCCATGGGCCAATCTCAACATTGCTGCCAATTTTAGCTGTCGGATCAATAATTGGATCACTAGCGCCTTTATTAGCACTCATAATTAGTACTCATAAACATACCGGGACTACTTATTCCTGCCGCTCAGCACAAAGTATCAGAGCCTCACTAACAAGTTTTCCATCAACACTGGCTTTACACTGAAATTTATAAATGCCGCGTTTCACCGCTAAAATTTCAGCTTCTAGAATCAGCTGGTCACCAGGAACAACCGGTTTTTTAAAACGCACTTTATCTGCTCCGACAAAATAATAAAGATAACCATCTCGGGGTTTTTTTTCCTGACTTTTAAAACCAAGCACCCCAGACGCCTGAGCCATCGCTTCAATAATTAAAACACCGGGCATAATGGGTTTATTTGGGAAATGGCCCTGAAAAAACTCTTCGTTAGTCGTAACATTTTTATAGGCCTTAATATATTTGTTAGGCTCTAACTCTAACACCCTATCTATCAGCAAAAATGGGTAGCGCTGTGGCAAGTATTCTTTAACATCTTCGATAAGCATCATAATATTACTACCTGAACAAGCGAGACTTCCGCTTCAATTATTTATCTTTTTTTAACCCTTTTGCCAGCTTATCAAGCTGACGAAAACGCACTATATTTTTTTTCCATTCTGCAGTACTGGAAAGCCCAGTACCTGATGAATAACTGCCCGACTCTCTTATAGACTGGTTGACTAATGACATAGCGGTAACTGTCACCCCATCAGCAATTTCAACGTGGTTGATAATACCTACTGCACCTGCAATCACACAATTCCGACCAATTTTCACACTCCCCGCAATGGCACTACAACCACAAATAACCGTGTCATTTCCAATCTCAACATTGTGGGCTATCTGTACCTGATTATCTATCTTTACGCCATCGCCTATGACGGTATCATCAAGCGCGCCTCTATCTATACAGGTATTTGCTCCAATCTCAACATCGTCACCAATTATCACACTGCCAAGCTGAGCAATTTTAAAATACTTATCATCTTCTTGTGCAAATCCAAAACCATCACTACCAATGACGACCCCTGCATAGATATGTGCTCGCTTCCCTATTTTAACACCGTGTGCAATGCTTACATTGGCTTCAATTCGACTTGCTTCACCAATTGCCACATCGGCTTCTATAACAGTATTGGCAGCAACGGTAACATCCTTTGCAATATTTACATTTTGTGCAATAACAACATTCTCACCTATCGCAACATTACTACCTAATTTGGCAGAAGCATGGATGCTTGCACTTGGAGCAATTGCTTTTTCTTTGGAAGGCTCCAGCTTGAACAAATGAGACGAACGCGCATAACAAATATAAGGGTTATCTGTAAGCAGTTTGTTACCTGGATAGTTTGTTGCCTGATTTTTAGACAGAATTACTGCCGAAGCTTTAGTCTCACATAAATCAGTGTAATACCGAGAATTATGGTAAAAGCTTAAGTCACCAGTATTAGCCGTTTTTAAAGTGGCTAATGCGTGAATTTTCGTATTTGGGTTACCAACCAGCTCTGCATTTAGCAAAACTGCCAAGGTCGCTAGATCATAAGGAGGTAAATTAGACACACTTTTCGGTTAAACGCCTATCACAAGAGCTACTGTTGCTCGTTTAATTTTTCAGTTACCTTGGCCGTAATATCCAAAGTTCCTTTGAAGAAAAGTGCTACTTCTGCTCTTAGTACGACATCGTAATCATCTTCTTCTACAACATCGCTAATTGCCTGAATAAGATTTGAAGAATACGTTTGCTCAAAAATTTCACGCCTTTGCTGAACGATTGATTCGACACGTTGCTCAAGGTATTGATATTGCACACCAATCTCTTCGAGTTCCCCCAGAATGTCTCTTTGCTCAGCATCACTAAGCACCTCAGCATCAACAGTTAAACGCTCCTGTAGAGCAGAGCCTTCCTGAGCCAATTCTCTGATTCTTGCTGAATCATCTTCTGTTTCTAAACTTAACTGATCCTGTACTACCGCAGCCAACTCAGAATTATATAAAGCTGCAGCCATGTCTAGAATTGCTATTCTAGGCCCGTCGGCAGCAAGCTCATCTTGAGCAAACACATTACCACCCAGACTCAAGCCAATTATTGCTATATAAAATCTAATATTCTTCTTCATTTTTAATCACACCTACAATAAATACACTAATAAATACACGTAAAGTGCATATCAAATGGCTGTTAATCAGCCTGGGAAATTTTCTTATCTAAAAACTTTGCCCTATATCGAATTGGAACGCTTCACGTTCATCAATGATACTGCTATTAAATGGTTTAGAAAAGCTAAAGGTCATGAGACCTAAATAGCCCGTAAACCAACTCACTGAAATACCGGCTGAATATCTAACTTCATCAAAAGAAAAATTTGAACAATTGTTTAGAGCGGTTTGGTTATCAGTGCAATAACTTGAAAACACATTTCCTGCATCCAGGAATATACTTGACCTCAAGGTATCTCGTGATTCCAAGGGGCCTAATGGAAATATAATTTCGGCAGTTCCTGTCATCTGAATGTTACCACCAAAGGGTTGCGGGCGAGTATAAAAATTCAATGATTGAACGTTTAGCTCATCCACAAATACTGGCTGGCCTGACGCATCAATAATAGGGTCTCCATTAGCATCCACAGCTTGCTCAAGCGCATAGGCTCTTTCAGAGCTGAAATTAAATTGCGCATTACCCAAAATATCTAAAATCAGGTTCCCATCGCTATCACGCAATAACTCAGTTGGTTGTTCCAGATAAGCAAGTCCATCTGTACTTCTTGGGCCTAAAGTATTTGATTCAAACCCACGAATACTATTCTGACCTCCAGCATAAAAATTTCTGAAGAAAGGCAGTTGTTCTGTCCCACCATAGCCATCACCGTAGCCTAAGGTCCCTTCTAAATGAAAAATCCAACTTGGAGACAAGAAAGGTAATAAGTTATTCATAGGCAGGAAGGTTTCAGCAAACAACCGCATTTTGTAAAAAGATAGCTGACTGCCTGGTACAGCAAACTCAATCGAAAATGCCTGTTGATTGCCGCCTGTGGCAAAAACACCGGCTTGCCGTAAATTATTCCTGTTCCAGTCTAGCGTTAAGGTTAAATCAGTGAATTTATTCCCTTCTCGGTCAACGAAACCTGGCACAACGTCTCTGAAAGCAGCCGATGGCAAGGATGAAAGTGGGGCTACGACTGCATTAGCAACAGGAAAAACTGTGCCACTTGAATTAGTAAACTCGCTTAAACGCGCTGGCGAAACAAGATAATTTGTAACATTTGGATCCAGTATTGGCCCACCAATAATTTCCTGTACAGGCCCAAACCCAGTCTCAATTTCTGTATTGGTAAGGCCTAAAGCAAAACTTAATGACTGGTTCTCATTAACAGGATAGCCAAAACTCACATTAACCCCTATTTGGTTGGTACTGTATGCAGCCAGGTTTAGCTCTGCGTAGTCAGACTGACTATAAGACAAACCAAAGCCTCTGCTTACACCATCAACTGTATAAAATGGGTCCAGGTATGAGAATTGATAATTAGTAGTAAAAGCATTGGTACTAACGCCAACGCCTACTTGTTTCCCGGTTCCAAGAAAGTTGCCCTCCTGCAGTTGAGCGCTGAAGGTTAATCCTTGCACCTGGGCATATCCAACTGAGAAATTAATAGACCCTGACAATTGCTCTTCGACAGTGAAATCCACATTGACTTGATCAGTGACCCCTCCTACTTCTGCTGTCTCATACTCTACCGATGAGAAATATCCTAGTCTTTCCAGCCTGACTTTAGACTGCTCTATTGCATTTGCTGACGCTGGCGCACCCTCCATTTGACGTAATTCCTGTCTCAGTACTTCATCAACAGTTCTGGTATTGCCATTAAAACTTATCCTGTTCACATAGGTTCTATTTCCCGGAATAACAAAAAATGTCACATCAACAGTACCCTCATCTTCGTCAACTATCGGTAGGCCATTAACTTCTGCAAAAAAGTATCCTCTATTACTTAATGTTGTCGTCATAGCTTCTGCTACTTGGGTGACCAAAACTTGAGAAAACACCTGGTCTGGCTGGACAAATAACATTAATTGATTCAATAGCTCTTCAGAGCCAACCAAATCTCCAGCTAAAGAGACATCATTGATTCGGTAGATTTCGCCTTCATCCACATTAATTGTGATGTAGACTTGATCACGATTGGGAGAGAGGGAAACTACTGGTAATGTGATGTTAAAATTCACAAAACCCTGATCCATATAAAACGACTGCAAGCTTTCCAGATCACCCGTTATTTCTTCCCGGGAATAACGATCATCCCCCAAAAAGAAAGAAGTGAAATGTGATTCCCTCAACTCAAATATATCAAGCAGCTCTTCATCACTAAACGCCTCATTGCCTACTATATTAATATGTACAATTTTTGAAGCATCTCCTTCATTGATATTTATTTGCAGTGCAACACGGTTTCTTTCCAGCTCTTCAATGTCGAGTTCTACAGTGGCACCATAAAGCCCCTGAGCAACATATTGACTTTCCATCGCAATTTGCAAGCCATCAAGCACTGATGGATCGAATAACTCACCAACAGAAAGCCCAAGGCTACTAATGTTTTCCATTAATATTTCTTCCGGGATTGCTTTGCTTCCCTCTATTATCACACTGCTGATAGATGGTCGTTCGTCAACACTAATAATGAGCTCATTATTAGCGCCTTGTGATACTTCAACACCATTAAAAGATTCTGTTGCCATGAGATTGCGAATAATCTCAGCGATATCAGCCTGGGTAATTTCGTCACCAATATTCACACTCAATACGCTGAATATTGTGGTGGAAGAAACCCGTTGCAAATTTTCCAGATATATCTCAGAAACTGTAAAGCTTTGAGCAAATACGGTTATGGAAAAATTACTTATAAAAAATACAAATAATAAAAAGCGACTTGCAAATCTAAGCATAATTTAAAATCTAATACCTGGGTAGCTGTTACTAAAGCAACCGATTTATATCGTTATAAAAAGCGATAAACATAATAGATACAATTAAAAATATTCCTAATTGCATCCCCATAGCTTGAATTTTTTCTGGCACCGGGCGACGTGTTACTGCTTCAATCAGGTAGTACAGTAAATGACCGCCATCCAATACGGGTATAGGTAAAAAATTTAAAATTCCCAAGCTAATGCTCAACACTGCGAGAAAGCTTAGATAGTATTCAAGCCCAAAAGTTGCAGTTTGCCCTGCAATTTGTGCGATTGTGATAGGCCCACTCAAATTTTCAACTGAAATCAGACCTACAATCATTTTTTTGATTGAGTCGATTATGAAGATGCCGTTATCCCAGGTTTCTGTAAATGCGTATGGTAATGCCGCAATTACCGAGTAGCGGACAGCCCTGTTCATTTCTTCAGGTAAGGTTGGCATAACATCTGGCACTACAACACCGGCACCAATATAACCGATTTGATCACCATTATTATCAATACTAATTTCAGGTCTGATCGTTAAATTAATCACTTGCCCCTGCCGACTTACTTGAATAAATAAATCCTGCTCTGGGTTTTTTCTCACAATATCTACCCAATGTAGCCACCCTGAAAGCTCTATTTCGTTAACACTTAAAATTTCATCCTGGGACAATAGTCCAGCCTGTTCGGCTCTATTCTCTGCAACAACTTCACCAATAATTGCCGGAATATCCAAGCGATAAGGTGTAATACCTAAGGCACCTAATACGTCTGGTTCAGCATCGTTAACCAGCCAACGATCTATACGAACATTAATGTTGTTAATTAAATCACTACCTGGTGAGACAAAGCTTAACTCCAGCGTTCCGCTTTCACCTAACCTTTCAAGCAACGCAATTCTTACTTCCTGCCACGTTCTGGTTTGGTCACCATCGATACTAATTATTTCATCACCACGCTGTAAACCGATCAAAGCAACAGGCGAGTCTGCCTCAAGATTACCGATAACAGGTGCAACTCCGCTTACCCCTGTCATAAACATGACCCAATAAAGTACAACCGCCAACATCAAATTAGCTAAAGGACCCGCCGCTACGATCGCAGTTTTTTGTGCTAATGTTTTATGGTTAAAGGCTAACGCTTTTTCACTCTCACTCATGTCGACATTCTGCTCGCCAAACATTTTTACATAGCCACCTAGCGGCAAGATAGCAATACGATACTCAGTTTCACCCCGGTACCAACTAAAAAGAGATTTTCCGAAACCAATAGAAAAGCATTCTATTTTCACACCACAGCGCCTAGCCACCCAATAGTGACCAAATTCATGAATAGTCACCAAAATTCCCAGCGTGACCAGCATGGCTAAAATATTAATTGTAAGTGTCTGTAAAATTTCCATTACGCTATAAATTAGTACTATAAATTGTTGCTATTAAACACGTCTATAAAATACATCTTGAAAAATAACTATCCAAATATCAGCTTCTGAGCTAAAGATCTCGCTTTGTTATCTTCTTCTAAAACCTCTTCGATACTATCTAGTGCCTTGTATTCCAGCACATTCAAAGACTCCTCTATAATAACAGGAATTTGAGTAAAACCGATCTCTCCTTTAAGGAAGGCTGCAACGGCTACTTCATTAGCCGCATTTAAAATTATCGGCGCTGAACCTTGAGCTAAAGCTGCTGCACGTCCCAAGGCCAAACATGGAAAACGATCTGCATCCGCTGCTTGAAAGTTTAATTGCCCAACCTCACAAAGATTCAATGTTTTCACACCGGCTGCAATCCTATTTGGCCAGGACAGCCCATAAGCGATGGGTGTTCGCATATCAGGGTTACCGAGTTGCGCTAATACAGAGCCATCCCTGTAATACACCATGGAATGAATGACACTCTGTGGATGTATTAATATTTCAATATGCTCTACTGGGAGATCAAATAAAAAACTGGCTTCAATCAGCTCAAGGGCTTTATTCAACATAGTGGCCGAATCCACTGAAATTTTTGGCCCCATACTCCAATTTGGATGTTTACATGCCTGTTCCGGTGTTACCTGCTGCAAATCTGTCAAGCTACTATTTAAAAATGGGCCACCTGAAGCGGTTAAAATAATTTTCTCTACACCCTGTCGATTTTGATTTGCAAATTTAGCCTGTTCATCTATGGGTAAGCATTGAAAAATTGCATTGTGTTCACTATCAATTGGAATGATCTGTGCCCCGGATTGCTCTGCAAGTTGCATGAACAACCTCCCAGCCATCACTAGTGCCTCTTTGTTGGCTAACAACACTTTCTTACCCGCTTCAGCTGCTCGAAGCGTAGGTAGTAAGCCAGCACCACCGACAATGGCAGCCATGACGCAATCACTCTGCTCATGCCCGGCGACAAAAGTAAGCCCTTCCATTCCTTGCAGGACTTCAGTAGTGGAGCCAGCATCCAGAAGTTTATTTTTTAATTGAACGGCTGCGGCACTATCCAGCATTACTGCAAATGCCGGTTGAAACTTCACACATTGTTTGAAAAGCTTATCTACCTGTGATTTCGCTGTTAACGCAAACACTTCATAGAGTTCACTGTTGGTTTCAATTACGTTAAGCGTATTAACACCAATTGAACCCGTAGAGCCCAATATGCATACCTTTTGTTTATGGTCATTAAAAGACATAGGCACTATTAAATGAAATAAACCAACATTAATATATAAGCTGGCGTTGTTGAGACAAGACCATCTATTCTGTCGAGGATGCCCCCGTGTCCAGGCAGTATATTCCCGCTATCTTTTACGCCTCGAACTCGCTTCAACATGCTCTCAAATAAATCGCCCAGCACACTGAAAAAAGACACCAGAAAAGGCAAGCTTAGAAGAACAGGCCAACTAATCATTTCTTTCTGCGTAAAATCATTGAAAACATTAATAACAACAGCAAGAATGAAACAAGCGACAATGCCGCCTATTACGCCTTCCCATGTTTTATTTGGGCTAACCTGCTCAGCCAGCTTATGTCTACCCAAACGCTTACCTGAAAAGTAGGCGCCCACATCCGCTGCGGCCACTAATACAATCAGGCTCAAAAAGTTAAATGCAAAATCATCATAATTGCGCAAATAAAGCAGCAAAAACCAACAAGGTAACAGCACTAGAACACCCATTAAGCCTAGCGCATAAACATTATTCCAGTGTTTGTTATAACGCGGATAAGTGCAAATTAAGAACAATGCCAGCATCCAGAAACCTAAACTTAAGCCCAGGATGACAAATAGATAATTTTGCAGTGCCCCATATGCCACACTACAAACCAGCATGAAGCCAAAGCAATATAAACCACGATTTATTGTACTCTTGATGCCAGCAAGTTTAGCCCACTCCCAAGCTGCCAACAGTGTGACAACACTTAAAAGTAATGAGAAAATTAGAGCATTAGTAAAAAACACAATAAGTAAAAGTGCTGACAAAAGCGCTATTGCAGTAATGATTCTTTGGCCCAACATGCTAGTTTTCTACTTGCTCGCTAGCCATACCAAACCGACGGTGACGTTTGGCATAATTATCTAATGCAATATCTAATTCTTTTTCTGAGAAATCAGGCCAAAAAGTTTCAGTGAAATAAAGTTCTGTGTAAGCAAATTGCCAAAGTAAGAAATTAGAAAGCCGCTTCTCCCCGCCCGTTCTTATGCACAAATCCGGTTCAGGAATATTACCCATTGAAATATACGTCTGTACCAGCTCATCATTTATATCATCCGTTGTTAACTCACCTTGTTGTACTTTTTTTGCTATTTTTTTAGCCGCGTTTGCAATATCCCAACGACCGCCGTAATTAGCAGCAACATTGACAGTCAAGCCAGTGTTATTTCTTGTCAATTCTTCTGCAATCCGCATTTGATCTCGAAGTTTTTTTGGAAAGCGTTCACGCTCACCAATAAAATTAATTTTTATATTTCGATCATGCAGTTTATTAATTTCACGACGTTGCAACACACTCAAAAAAAGTGCCATTAAACTACTGACTTCTTTTTTAGGTCGCAACCAGTTCTCACTGCTAAAAACAAACAAGGTTAAATAATCAATCTTCAGATCCACACAATAATTAGTGATACTTCGTGCCTGTAGCGCACCAGTACGATGTCCAGATAACTGAGAATTATTATGCTGCTTTGACCAGCGATTATTACCATCCATGATAATCGCGATATGACGGGGTAAATTGTTTTTGTCTGCTGACACTAAGGAGCCACCTTACTTAATTAAATTGCCAACAAATCGACTTCTTTTGCGCTAAATTTTTCTTCTACTTTAGCTATAGAACTATCAGTAAGCTTTTGAATATTCTGTTCGGCTTTGCGTTCATCATCTTCACTAATTTCCTTTTCCTTAAGTAAGTCTTTCACATGTTGATTCGCATCACGTCGAATGTTTCTTAAAGCAACTCGAGAATTTTCGGCTTCGTGTTTAGCTTGTTTAGTATACTCTTTGCGCGTTTCTTCAGTTAATGCAGGCATTGGCACTCTGATAACATCACCATTATTAGATGGGTTAAGCCCCAGGTCAGCACTCATAATCGCTTTTTCAATAGCGCCCAGCATATTTTTTTCCCATGGTGTAACAAGTAAGGATCGTGCATCTTCCACAGTTACATTAGCCACTTGCTGAATCGGCGTATCAGAGCCGTAATAATCCACATGGACATTATCAAGGATGTTAGGGTGCGCCCTACCTGTTCTGATTTTATTGAAGGCAGAATCAAGGCTACTTAAACTTTTTTCCATCCGTTCTTCTGCATCTAACAAGATTTCTTCAATCACCAGAACCCCCTATATCAATATTTCAGCTGATCTTAAAAGTTTAAGAACCAGACTCGATAAGCGTGCCTTCTTCTTCACCAATCATAATATTGAACAACGCTTTTTTCTTGTTCATATTAAATACTCTGACCGGCAAATTATGGTCCCGACTTAGACAGATAGCTGTTAAATCCATCACACCTAACTTTTTATCCAGAACTTCATCAAAAGTTAGCCTGTCATATTTAATAGCCTCAGGATTTTTAACCGGATCAGCAGAATAAACGCCATCAACTTTTGTTGCTTTGAGAACCAGATCCGCATCAATTTCGATGCCACGTAAACAAGCAGCAGAGTCAGTTGTAAAGAATGGATTACCTGTCCCGGCTGAGAAAATTACAACATCGCCAGCTTTCAAGTGCCTGATTGCTGTGCGGCGATCATAATGTTCCACAACGCCACTCATAGGGATTGCTGACATAACCCTGCTAGGAATATTTGCTCGTTCCAGGGCGTCACGCATTGCCAGGGCATTCATTACTGTCGCCAACATTCCCATATGGTCGCCAGTCACTCTTTCCATACCCGCAGCATGTAATGCGGCACCTCTAAAAAGATTACCTCCGCCAATGACTACGCCGACTTCAACACCAATTTCGATTAATTGCCCAATTTCCAAAGCCATTCGGTCAAGCACTTTAGGATCAATACCAAACTCCGCACTACCAGTAAGTGCTTCACCACTTAGCTTAAGCAAGATTCTGTCGTATTTTCGAATTTTAGTGCTCATTTTTTAGTATTAACTCAGTTGTGAGCAGATCAGGGGAATTCTCAGTCGTCTTTACCTTTTGCATCTTTAAGTTGTTCAGCAACTTCTGTAGCAAAATCAACTTCAGTAACTTCAACACCTTCACCCACTTCAAAACGAGTAAAGCTGATTATCTCGGCATTTCCATCTTTGACAAGTTTGCCGATTTTTATATCCGGATCTTTAACGAAATTCTGCTCTGCCAGAGTGACTTCTTCAATGAATTTCCTCAAGCGACCACTGACCATTTTTTCTACGATATCAGCGGGCTTGCCACTTTCTGCTGCTTGCGCTGTATAGATTTCACTTTCCTTGCTTAACACGTCAGCAGGAACTTCTTCAGCATTCACAACCATTGGGTTTACCGCAGCGACATGCATGGCGACATCTTTTGCTAACGCTTCATCGCCCCCACGTAAACTAACCAGCACTGCAATTTTGTTATTCGAATGCACATAAGACCCAACAATAAGTCCTTCTTCTTCAGCAACCGCAACACGTCTTACTGTGATATTTTCACCGATCTTCTGCACTAGGCCTAATCTGGCAGTTTCCAGCTCAGAGCCCATAAACTTGCTGACATCAGACTCTTTTGTCTCAAATAAAGCCTCTAGTACTTGTTTGGAAAAATTATTAAAATTTTCTTCTTTGGCGGCAAAGTCTGTTTCGCTGTTAACTTCAACCATAACCCCAGCACTATTGTCACTGGCTACTTTAACCAGAACTATGCCTTCAGCAGCAGTGCGGCCAGCTTTCTTAGCCGCTTTCAGACCACTTTCCTTCCTTAATATCTCAATGGCTTTATCAATATCGCCATCTGACTCTACCAAAGCATTTTTGCATTCCATCATGCCCAGGCTGGTTCTTTCACGTAATTCTTTTACTAATGCTGCTGCAATATTAGCCATGATTTTCGGCTCCTCTACTACATTTATATACGTCTCATCTTTTTTCACTCCCTGTCTTAGAGTACAGGGAGTGGAAAAAGTTTAAGCGATGAGTTAAATGGGCTTCACAGCCCAAAATGAATTAATACCTTCTGCCAATCTAAGCGTCTTTAGCACTTTTCTCGTCAGCTTTTGCTTTCGGAGCTGCCTTTTCCTTAGTTTCAGCTTTGGCTTTAGGCGCAGCTTTAACCTTAGCTTTTGCTTTGGGAGCTACCTTTTCCTTGGTTTCAGCTTTGGCTTTAGGCGCAGCTTTGGCTTTCGCCTTAGCTTTTACTTTGGGAGCTGCCTCTTCCTTAGTTTTAGTTTTAGTTTCAGTTTCAGTTTCAGCTTTGGCTTTAGGCGCAGCTTTAGCTTTAACTTTGGCCTTAGGTTTAGCTTCTACTTCTGCTTCCTTAGTATCAGCGGCTTTGGTATCTGCAACGACCACTTCATCAGACGTAGCAGCTTCTACTACTGGCTCATCTTCTACTGCTTCAGAGGCAGCTTCAGCTTTAGGAGCAGGAGCTGCTTTAACCTTGGCTTTAGACTTAACGGTAACCCTAGGTCCACCTTCGCCCGTTGCTGAACCAATTTCTTCAACAAATTCATTTTTAGCAGCCGCCTCGACGTCCGAATCACCACGACCTTCAATACAAGCGTCAGCAACCGATGTAACATAAAGCTGTACAGCTCGAATAGCATCATCATTACCAGGAATAACAACATCTATCCCATCAGGGTTGCTGTTAGTATCAACAATCCCGATCACTGGAATACCAATTTTATTGGCTTCAGTTACAGCAATACGCTCATGATCCACATCAATCACAAAAAGAGCATCAGGCAAACCGCCCATATTTTTAATGCCGCCGATAGCTCGCTCTAATTTCTCTAAATCCCTTTTACGCATAAGGGCTTCTTTTTTGCCTAATTGTTCGAATGTGCCATCCGCAGCTTGAGACTCAAGGTCTTTTAAACGCTTTATAGAAGCACGGATAGTTTTGTAGTTAGTCAACATGCCGCCTAACCACCGTTGGTCAACGTAAGGCATACCGGCGCGAGTAGCTTCTTCTTTAATAATTTTGCTGGCGGCTCTTTTAGTGCCTACAAATAAGACTTTCTGACGACGTTCCGCCATTTGCTTAATTTGTGCCAGAGCTTGGTTAAATGCAGGAACCGTATGTTCAAGATTTATAATGTGGATTTTATTGCGGGCTCCGAAAATATATTGTTCCATTTTCGGATTCCAGTAGCGACATTGATGACCGAAATGTACACCGGCCTTCAGCATGTCTTTCATGCTTGCAGTACTCATAACTTTTCCTTTGGGTTAGGCCTCCATACATCCCATGATCCCAACCTTTAGGTTTGACCCGAAAAGCACCCGGGAACATGTGTCGATATATGTGTGACGTTAGTTTTAAATATTAATAGACAAGTTATCTTGCCTGTAATTTCGTTTTACTGAGCGCGAGCCCTTAAAACGTGCGGCTTTATACCATAAAGCTTGACCGACTTAAAGTAATAATATCCTCTCAGGAGCTTGCAATAATCACTCAATTTAAAACGCCCCCGAATAGTTACGTCAGAATAATGCCCTAAATAATGCCATAGATGAGGAGCATCATAGTAAACCAGCGACGACTTACTCCAGCAATAGGCCAAATTTAGACTTAATCACTATCAATACCACAGCGGCCTATACTTTGAAGGTGCAGATACACTAAAATCACATTCTTTTGCATACTCCACCTGCTTATGGCTGTAACAATCAAAACCTCTGAAGAAATCATCCTAATGCGTGAAGCAGGCCGTCTTGCTGCTGAAGTACTGGAAATGATAGGCCCTCATGTCCAAGTAGGCGTTAGCACGGCTGAACTTGACCGTATTTGCCATGATCACATTGTTAATGTGCAGAATGCTATTCCTGCACCCTTGAATTACAACGGTTTCCCTAAATCAATCTGCACATCCGTCAATCATGTCATTTGCCATGGCATTCCAAGTGAAACCAAAACTCTAAAAGAAGGCGATATTATAAATATTGATATCACTGTTATTAAAAATGGTTTTCACGGCGACACCAGCAAAATGTTTCTACTTGGTGACGTGCCTTCCCATGTCGACCGTCTGGTCAAAACCACTCAAGAAGCCTTATATCTCGCCATTGATATGGTTAAACCAGGCGTACGTTTAGGCGATATTGGTCATGCGATTCAGAAATATGCTGAAAATCGACATTACTCTGTCGTCAGGGAATATTGTGGTCATGGCATTGGACGTATATTCCATGAAGAACCACAAGTCCTCCATTACGGTCGACCTAATACGGGTGTAGAGTTACAAGCAGGCATGACCTTTACCATTGAACCAATGATTAACGCCGGATCCCGCTATACCCGCTTATCTAAAAAAGATGGCTGGACAGTTACCACCAAGGATCGCCGCCTTTCCGCGCAATGGGAACACACATTAGCTGTACTTGATGATGGCTGCGAGGTGTTAACCAAACGCAATGAGGAAAGTTTTTAAACCCTCATGGCAAATGCAAACACTGAAATATTTGATTTAAAACGTTTCAAACAACAATTAGCAAAAACTGACTCAGCAATACACTGTTTCCGCGCCGCTATTACGAAAACTCGAGTCGTACTCGACGAACGCTTTAAGTCCAAAGCCAATATTGAAGACATAATTTCTGACTTAACCCACTTTATTGACCAAATTTTAGTCGTCGCATGGCAGCAATATGACTGGGACGACCAAGAAGATATCAGCCTGTTAGCAGTTGGAGGATATGGACGCGGAGAATTACACCCCTACTCTGATATCGACATTCAGATATTGCTGGCTAAAAATAATCCTAAAAAATATAAAACTAATATTGAACATTTCCTGACTTTTCTTTGGGACATCAACCTCGAAGTTGGCCAAAGTGTCCGCACCATTAGCGAGAACAAAAAACTGGCCGCAAAAGATATCACCATCGCAACCGCGCTGATGGAATCTCGAACAGTTTTTGGAAATCCAGAATTGCACAAGAAACTTATCCTCGAAGTCAGCAAGAAAAAAATCTGGGATGCTAAGAAATTTTTCACCGCCAAACGCAATGAACAAATCTCCCGACATGCCAAATACGATGATGTTGAATATGCGCTTGAACCCAATCTGAAAGTATCCCCTGGCGGGCTCAGAGATATCCAGACTATCGGTTGGATTTCCAAGCGTTATTTTGGCGCCTCAGACTTCCAGGAATTGGTTGAACGTGGTTTCCTGCAAAAAAATGAATACCAGGATTTAATCAAAGGCAGAAATTTTCTTTGGTCTTTACGCTACGGCTTACACATGTTGGCAGGGCGCAGAGAAGATCGCTTATTATTTGAACACCAACGTAAACTTGCCGAAATTTTCTCTTACAAAGACGACAAGAACAGTCTTGGGATCGAGAAGTTGATGAAAGAATATTATCGTAACGTACAAACATTGCGTGAATTAAACGATGTACTGCTACAGCTATTTGATGAAGAAATAATTCGCTCCAAAGAAAAAGCTAAAATTCTCACCTTGAATGCTCGCTTTCAAATTCATAATAATTATATTGAAGCAGTACACTCCAGAGTGTTCCGGCAAACGCCATTTGCACTCCTCGAAATTTTTGTATTGTTTGCTCAAAATGAAAAAATTGAAGGCATCAGAGCCTCGACAATTCGCTTGATCCGAAATGGTCGACAATTGATTGATGACGACTTCAGAAAAGACATACGCAACACCAGTTTATTTATGGAGTTAATACGCTCGCCATACAAAATAGTAGCGCGTCTAAGACAGATGAAACGTTACGGCATTCTTGGTGCTTATTTACCCGAGTTTGGGAAAATTATCGGGCAAATGCAGCACGATTTATTTCATATCTATTCTGTCGACGATCACACTTTACAGGTCGTAGAAAATATGCGACGTTTACATCACCCCGAAGCCGAAGAAAAATACCCACTGGCTGCAGGCATTATAAAAACCTTACCCAAAGTTGAATTACTTTATATCGCCGGGCTCTATCACGACATTGCTAAAGGCCGTGGTGGCGACCACTCTGTGTTAGGCGTAAAAGATGCGGAAGACTTTTGTATAAGACACCATCTAGGAAAATGGGATACAGCCCTTGTTGCCTGGTTGGTAAAAAACCATTTATTCATGTCCAGCATTGCACAACGTCAAGATATTCAAGATCCTGACGTCATAAAAAGTTTCGCCTTAGTTGTAGGCGACCAAACCCATTTAGACTATTTGTATACCCTTACTGTTGCCGATATTAATGCCACCAACCCTAAACTCTGGAATGCCTGGCGTGCCTCACTACTTAGGCAGCTTTATCAGGCGACCAAGCGCGCACTAAGTCTCGGCCTGGAAAAAGTCGTTGGCAAAAGCTCGCGCATCAAAGACACCCAAAACCAGGCGCTTGCGATATTAAGTGAAAAAGATATGAGAAAAAAGCAAGCACTGTCCATATGGGACTCCCCTACTGAAGATTATTTTCTTAGAGAAAGCCCAGAGGATATTGCGTGGCAAACCCTGGCAATATCCAAACACGAAGAGCCAGATACGCCTTTGATACTTATAAAAAACAGTGCTAAGCATCAGTCTGAAGGCGCCACTCAGGTATTCATCTACACACAGGACTCACATTTCTTATTTGCAAATATCGCCAATGCTTTCGATAAGTTAAACCTCAACATTCAAAACGCCAGACTGTTTAGTACGGCTTCTAAAAAAGCCTTAGTAACGTTTATGGTCTTAGAAACCAATGGCACATTAATTAAAAAGAACTCCCCAAGAATAGTAGAAATAATCAGCTTGCTTAAAGAGTATTCATTACCGATAGAGCGACCAGCCAAAACCAAACAGCGCGCATCAAGGCAACTAAGGCACTTTAGTCGAGCGACTGAAACCAGCTTTACTAATCCTGAAAATTTCCCTTACTCAATATTAGAAGTCCTTTGCCCTGACAGACCTGGGCTCTTAGCCAAAATCGCCAACATATTTGTTGATAAAAAAATTATTTTACATAACGCTAAAATTACGACACTGGGTGAAAATGTTGAAGACGTATTTTTTATCGCTGACAATAGTAATAAGCCCATCACCAACAAAAAAGTGTCAGAAGAACTACAAGCGCTCATAAAACAAAAGCTAGATGCCACCTTAAACGCGGCCTGAGATTAATCATGATTATGTATGGCATACCCAACTGTGACGCTATTAAAAAAGCACGAGGTTTCCTGAACCAACACAATATTAATTACGAGTTTCATGATTATAAAAAGCAAGGCGTCACTCCGGTTTTACTGCAGCAGTGGTGCAAGACTTTCGGTTATGAAAACGTACTAAATCGCCGAGGCACAACCTGGCGTAAACTCGACGATGAAACTAAAGCCTCTATTAATGAAGCCAATGCAATTCTTCTCATGCAAGAGTTACCCTCAATGATTAAGCGCCCCTTGCTTGATACAGGAGAAAAACTTGTACTTGGATTTAATCAAAGTGAGTATCAAAGCCTGTTATAATGCCGCCAGTTTTTTTCACTAATTTTTTCTTCACCCTGGATAAACAATGAATTTATATAGCCTGGCTTTTGGAATCGGCAGTAAAGACGCTACCGGCAACTGGTTGGAAGTGTATTACCCTGCTCCCCTGCTTAACCCTGATACAAATGTCCAGCAGGCTATTTTTCCTGTGTTGAACTATAGCGGAGGCAACCAGGCTATTGAGCTTGACCAACAACAAGTTAACGAGATCCTGGATAACTTTGGTGCAGCTAAAAATCAAGCCCAAATCGACTTACTTTCCAGCCTGGTACTCAGTAAAAAACCGCTCGTATTATGCCTTCTGGAAAATGACACTAAACCCTCCTCTGTGCCTGAGGTTTATCTCAAATTACATTTACTTTCCCACCGGCTGGTAAAACCACATGGTTTAAATCTGGATGGGATGTTTGGATTATTACCGAACGTTGCCTGGACTAATAAAGGCGCTATTGCCATTAATGAGCTACCTCAACATCAACTACAGGCTCGGCTTCAAAATCAGACCTTGTCTATAAACTCAGTCGACAAATTCCCAAAAATGACCGACTTCGTGGTTCCGACAGGTGTAAGAATTGCAGACGCCTCCAGAGTCAGACTCGGCGCTTATCTTGGCGAAGGCACAACCATCATGCATGAAGGCTTTGTTAACTTTAATGCGGGCACCGAAGGTGAAGCGATGATTGAAGGCCGTATTAGCGCCGGAGTCTTTGTTGGCAAAGGCAGTGATTTAGGCGGCGGTTGCAGCACGCAGGGAACCTTGTCTGGTGGCGGCAAAGAAGTCATTAGTGTTGGTAGAAATTGCCTGATCGGCGCTAACGCCGGCATTGGTATCTCCCTGGGCGACAATTGCACTGTAGAAGCTGGTCTTTATGTAACGGCAGGCACTAAAGCCTCTGTACTAAATAACGAAAAAGAAGTCGTTGAAACGATAAAGGCCAGAGAGCTGTCTGGTAAAAATAACCTTTTATTTAGGCGTAACTCTATAACAGGGACTGTTGAATGCCTGACTAATCTCAGCAGTATTGAACTGAACTCAGAGCTACACGCCCACAATTAAGTAAGGCTCAAGTATGTCTTCAACAATAGACTTATGCTGTGAATTAATTTCACGCCCTTCTGTCAGCCCTGACGACCAAGGTTGTCAGGACGTGTTATCTGCGCGTCTACAAAAACTCGGCTTTCAATTAGAAAACATGCCTTTTGGCGAAGTGAAAAATTTATGGGCGCGCCGTGGGACAACTGCCCCCTTATTCTGTTTTGCTGGGCATACCGATGTTGTTCCTGCTAGTAATCCAGAAAACTGGGATTCTGAACCTTTCAGCCCTGAAATAAGAGATGGACTACTTTATGGTCGTGGCAGTGCCGATATGAAAGGCAGCCTCGCCGCCATGATTACGGCCTGTGAAAATTTTTTGGCACAGCACGCTGAGTTTAATGGCTCAATCGCATTTCTAATTACCAGCGATGAAGAAAGTATTGCCGTTGACGGCACCGTCAAAGTTATCGAAACATTACAAAACAGGAACGAGCAGATTGACTATTGCCTCGTTGGCGAACCCTCCAGCAGCAAAGTGTTGGGCGACACTGTTAGAAATGGCAGACGTGGCTCCTTGAACGGCAACCTTAAGGTTATTGGCAAAGAAGGGCATGTCGCCTACCCTGATTTAGCCATAAACCCCATTCATACTTTCTTACCCGCACTCACAGAATTAAGTCAGATCGAGTGGGATCAAGGTAATGATTATTTTCCAGCCACCAGCTTTCAAATATCAAATATTTCTGCGGGTCAGGGTACAACTAATGTCATTCCCGGAGAAATGTCTTTGCTGTTTAATTTTCGCTTTTCTACCGAGGTCACGGCTGAGGGCTTGATGGCACAAGTGCAGGCGATCTTTGACCATCATTACGAAAATTACGAACTTGAATGGCAACTTTCCGGCAATCCTTTTATTACCGAAGAAGGTGTTTTAACCAATGCGGTTGTGAAAAGCATCGAAGCCGTGAATGGCGTTGCATGCAGTTTATCAACTGGCGGTGGCACCAGCGATGGTCGTTTTATTGCGCCATCTGGTGCTCAGGTCGTTGAATTAGGCCCTATTAATGCCAGCATTCATAAAAATAATGAACATGTTGCCGTCGCCGATCTCGATCAGCTCGCACTGATGTATGAGAAAATATTAGAAGAAGTTCTGCTCTAAACACACAGCTCAAACAAATACTTCGAAATGCGCCGTCTTGCCTGGTACAACAAAGCTGGGCTTGATACCCCCTTTACTAACTTTACTCCCCGGCTTCTTAACCACGACTCTATGCTTAGCACAGTTTCTAGCGGCCTCAAGCAAGCTATCGTTGTCTTCATCAAAACCAAGAATTTCCTGTAGCAAAGCAATATCTTTTTTTACATTGGCATTTTTATTACGCGGTGGAAACATCGGGTCTAAATAAATAACATCCGGCTGCTCTTTTTTGCCCTCAATAATTTCTGTAAACCAATCTTGCGCTGCCGCCTGATGTAATGACATATTCTGCATGATGCTTTTCAGCGCTTCATCCTCAACAGCTTCTGCTCTTTTAAATCCATCAAGCAGCAGGCTATAAATAATCAGCGATTGCTCTAGCATGCTTACCTGGCAACCCATGCTCGCCAAAATAAAGGCGTCACGCCCCAGCCCCGCTGTAGCATCCAACACCTGCATAGGTTCGTGTTTATTCAGGCCAACCGCTTTAGCAAGCCCCTGCTGCTTACCAAAACTATTTTTACGATAGAGCAGAGTGGAATCCTGAAAATCCACACGCGTTGATTGCTTCTGGTTTTCGCCTGTTTTTAAACCCAGGCGCTTAAGCGCTAAACCTGAATCTTCCAGACACAAGATATGCGTAAACTCATCTTGCTCAGATGATTCCAACAACGGCAATTTAGTAAGCTGTTTAATAGCCTCTATATAGTCAGAGTCAAATTCATAATTAATAACTAAGGCTATTTTCATTGAGCTGGATTCCGATAATCTGTATCATACTCGTGATACAGAATTCCTTTGTCATTTTTTATAGTACACATCTTTGTCATAAAAATAGGCTTCCATGAAACTTGAACTTGATAACACCCTCTCCACACCCATTTTTCAACAGATTGTTGATCAGATTCATTTTAAGGTAAACACAGAGGAACTGCACCCTGGCGACAAATTACCCAGCATTCGCAGTCTCGCAGAGGAGCATGGTTTAGCCGCCAACACCGTGGTTAAAGCCTTCCGCCAGCTTGAATTTCGCGGCCTGATTAAAGCCCAGGATCGCAGTGCTTATATCGTCACAAAACCGGATGAGAGCATAGGCCGCTATCAAGCTAGAGGCGTATCGTCAGATAAAAACGAAGTACATCAGGTCGTTGATGGTCTGGACCATGGCTTATTCTCGAATGCCTTTTGTAAAATTACTGAAGACTATCTCACCGGTAATCCAGAGCAATGTAACGTCATCCATGCTGATGGTAGCGGCACAAAATCCATTATTGCTTATCTGAGCTACAAGGAAACAGGTAGCACTGACGTTTTCCATGGCATCTCACAGGATTCCATTGTGATGAACCTGGATGACTTACTCTGCATTGGTGTAAATGGCCGAATTTTGCTGTCCAATACCGTCAACCGTAATGCCCTGAACTGCCCTGGCGAAGTGGTTGGTGCGCTTATTCAAGGCAGTGAAAGCTTTCTGGCTAAACTGCGAGAATTCGGGGTGAAAATCTACAGCGGTGGTGGTGAAACAGCCGACGTTGGCGACCTTACTGGCACTATTGTTGTCGACAGTTGCGCGGTTGCAGTGATGAAGAAAAAAGACGTCATTACAGGTGATTTGATACAGCCAGGCTTAAGCATTGTTGGGCTTTCATCTACCGGACAAAGCGCTTATGAAGATACGCCAAATAGCGGTATCGGCAGCAATGGATTAACCAGTGCGCGGCACGACATGCTGAACAAATATTATGCTGAAAATTACCCTGAATCTTTTGACGAAAACGTTTCCAGTGAACTGGTTTATTGTGGCCCTTACAAACTGGAAGACCCACTGCCAAATTCAGACTTCACTGTCGGTGAAGCGATATTGAGTCCGACCCGAACCTACGCCCCGGTTATTTATAAAATCCTTGAACAACACCCCGACCTTATTCAAGGCTTGATTCATTGTTCAGGTGGTGCTCAAACCAAATGCCTTAAATTTGCCGATAAGATTCATTTCATTAAAGATAATTTGTTCCAGGCACCGCCTGTTTTCAAAGCCATTCAAACGGCCTCAGAAACTCCCTGGAAAGAAATGTATAAGGTTTTTAACATGGGGCATCGTATGGAAGTTTATTGCCGGCCTGAAGATGCGCAAAAAGTCATTGATGTCAGCAAGAGCTTTAACATCGATGCCCAGATTATTGGTAGAACTGAAAGCAGTGCAGAAGGTAATAAACTCAGCCTCAGCCATGACGGCGAAGTATTTGAATATCGGCCCTAAGCCCTTCTTCAATGGTGTCGGAGTCCTGACTCCGACACCCTAACCTTTTTTTATTGCTAGCTCTCAGGCAATGCTTCAAATTCTTTTCTTTTACTTTCAAACCATTCTGTCATTGCATCAGGTTTCTGCATAAGTTCTCGCATGTCATTCATTGCTTTGAGGTGAGCCTCGTCATTCTTCTGGAGCATTTCCATACCGTGCTGCTTACTCATTTCCGCTATCTCGTCAAATGAATCAGCATGAAACGCTTTATCACAAGCCCCACCCAGTTGTTTACAGTTCATCGTTTTCATATTTTTCTCCTTTTAAATACATAATATTTAGGTTCAAGGATGCCAACACTGTTGGTCACGCTTATAGAAGGCTCTTACCTCTTCTCATCTTTGGTTTTTATTTTCTTTATTCATTAACTTTAAGAGCCGGAGGCTGGGCTTCAAAATGAGGTAAATTAGAATCCAGCTTTACCCATGAGGGAGCACTACTGGTCCAGATTAAGGCTTCTACCTTTACACTCTCTGGTTCATCAAGAGTTCCGGCTCTTACAACAATGATGTTGGGTCTTTCTTCAGCTTCGCTGAACATATGCACACCACAATCAGGGCAAAATCGGCGGTGCATCTTATTGCCGCTTTCCGCAACCCCAGAGTAATCTTTTAGTTGACCAGTAATCACTATCGCGTTTTTATCGAAGGCTAAATTTATAGTCGCATTTCCTGACGCAAGCTTTTGGCAAAGATGACACCAGCATGCCCTGGTTACTATCGGTTTCGCCTTTGCCGTGAATCGTACAGCGCCACATAAACAACCACCATTATAACTTTCCATCCATTCTTCCTTTTTATATAAATTCGCGGCCTTCTAATGTTTAGGCTGAGCACGTTTACGTAGTAGGCACCCCAACTGCGAAGAAGGACTTTACCGCATTATTATGTTTTTCTAAAACACTTCTCAAGCTTATAGGCCGCTATTTAAGGATCAAGTAACCTGCCCCCTTGATTGTGTTTTTCAAAAGCCTTTATCTACATTATATAAATAGTATAGTGTTACCCCATAAACAGTATAAAAGAGCAAAGTTGATGAGAAAAATAATAAATAATTTCAAATTACTACTTACTGTGTTGATTCTATCTTCTGTTTTTTCCTCTCATCTTGTCTTTTCTCAAGAGAATACTGGCTCTATTACAGGCAGCCTTATTGACCCGAACGGCTCCACTGTTACAGGCTTAAGTTCTGCTATTACTCTAACCAGTGTTGACACGGCGACAGTGTATGAAGCCGACGTCACACTCAGCGGGCAATATACGATTACCGATGTTCCGGTCGGACTTTACAGCCTTAATTTCCCCATTTCTTGTTGCATGTATCGCACTTATGCTCAAGAGAATGTCGAAATTTTAGCGCGCCAAACACAACAACTGGATCTCAATCTGAATTGGCACATTAACCTTGGAACGATTGGTGATGATCCGGGTATGCTGGCGGAAGATATGATCTCTCAATCAGGCGATTTATCCGGGCCAACACCCAGAATGGCTGACGGAAAACCTGATTTTTCAGGTATCTGGTACAACATTCCTGATCGCAGCGGATTATTTCCATCGCCTCCAATGCAACCGTGGGCGCAAGATATAAACGACCAATTGATGGCATTGGGGCAACAAAACCCTGCTTCTTATTGCCTACCTCAGAGCGCGTCAATAAGCGCCTTAATTTTCCCTTATAAAATTGTACAGACTGACGATTTGATTGTGCAGATCATTGAGTTTGTAACCCCTGGTTTCCGGCAGATTTTCCTTGATGGCAGATCTCGACCTGAACTATGGAATCCCGCCTGGTATGGGCATTCGGCTGGACATTGGGAAGGTGATACCTTAGTAGTAGAGTCTTCCGGTTTTAATGAGATCACACCTGGTTTCGGTGTACATACAGAAGCATTAACGATTACTGAGCGCTACACTCGCCCACAAAATGATCGTTTATTAATAGAAATCACCGCAGAAGACCCTGAAGCATTTACTGGCACCTGGACTCAAAATTTCGAGGCGCGTCTTGTCGAAGGCCAAGAAATATTTGAATTTGTTTGTGCAGAAGGCAACGATACATCTCTCTATGCACAACCTGTTTGGCGCGGAAGACCATAACATAATGGTTAAATAAAATTTATTTAAGCTATTTCTATATCAGCCCTTTGTTAACCAGTTCGCCCCTAATCAAATCTTGATATCAAAGCCTATCTAGAGTACTTTTCCTGCTCTTTCATACAGCCCATAAACCAATAAGGACGCTAATGAACAACTTAATCAAAAAAACCAGTTTTGTAATATGTCTCTTCGGCATGATATCCGGCGCTTATGCACAAGCCCCTGATTTTGTCGAAAAGCTCAGCGCCAGACCCGAAGCAGACAGACTCAGAGATGGTGCTCGCCACCCCTACCAGGTCATGAACTTATTGGGCGTTGAAGAAGGCATGACAGTACTCGACATTGGCTCTCAAACTGGCTGGTGGACGCTGGTGTTTGATGCTGCTGTTGGGCAATCCGGCACTATCGTCGCACAAGGTGCTGATGGCGGTGTTAGAGGAGGCCCTCCCCCTGAGTATATGGCTGCCATGGACAATGTTGAATTTGTAAGTGGCCTAGAAGACGTAGACAGTAGCAGCATTGATGTCGCCGTTACTGCCTTGAATACCCATCATGGTGATGGTGGTCGATTCATTCCTTATTTTGAGCAGATAAAAAATACGCTGAAACCTGGTGGCGTGGTAGCTGTGATCGATCATATCGGTGATGCCAGCATAGATAATTCTCGATTACACAGAATGCCACCAGCTAATATAAGGCAATGGATTGAAGCAGCAGGACTGGAAGTCGTGGAAGAATCCAATTTAATGAGGAACAATGCTGACGATCATACACTTTCAGCCAGTGACCCACTCCTGGGCCGTAACACAGACCGGTTCCTTTTTGTTGCAAGAAGACCGGCAATGTAATGTAAGGTTTTATAGAATAAAAAAAGCCCCTTAAGCTAGGGGCTTTTTTATGACTGGCTTAAATGCGACTTTGGCATATTGCTCTTGATTAGGTTCCTGATTGGATTGGCACAAAATCAATTTTTATTTTATAACCAATGGCTTGAGCATAATCAGCGAGAGTCGATAATTTTGGCGATATAGTAGAACCCACACTTTCTAAACGAGAGATATTACTTTTATTAGTATGCAATAACTCTGCTAGTTGCTCTTGCGTTAAACCCGCTTCTTGGCGCAATGCGATAAGCTTACGTCTTACTTCATAAGCAGGAGCAAGCTCCAAGTATTCTTCTTTTACAGCCTTTCTTTTTAGTGCTTCAGCCTTAAATGATTTTAATGTAGGTCTAGCCATTTTAGAGCTCCTTCATTCGTTTACGCGCCTTATCAATTTCTTTCTTTGGCGCTTTCTGAGTCTTTTTAATAAAGGAATGTAAAATTATTATTTCCTTTCCCTTAACATGACAAAAAAGAGATCTACCTATTCCTTCCTGTCCTTTAGCTCGAATTTCAAATAGTTTATTTCCTAATGGAGCCGTATAAGGTAAGCCAATTGCAGGGCCATGTTCTTCAATCATTTCTAAGATGTGTAGAAAATTAGATAGTATTCCATCTGGGAAGCGAAGCGCCTCATCTTTAACCTTTCCATTGAAGAAC
The DNA here is from genome assembly GCA_002746215.1 of SAR86 cluster bacterium. Taxonomy (GTDB): domain Bacteria; phylum Pseudomonadota; class Gammaproteobacteria; order Pseudomonadales; family Pseudohongiellaceae; genus UBA5109. Next base: position 41,191 of record NVWI01000009.1, on the reverse strand, counting down.
GTGACATTCCATGACATAAACCAAGGTTATCATAAATGATAACTCAGTCAAGAGTTTGAGATAAAATATACGGCTTAAATCCGTATTCGTTTTTAGTGGACATCTCTTATCTCTATATAAGAGGTTCTATTAATTGACCTTATATTGGCTTTAATTTGTCGGCTTGAATATTAAGTTACTCACGCCCTCCCCCTTTTGCTAGAATGCGCGCCTTAATTTCTACCGCAAGCAAAGCTCATGATTTCCACAGCAAACCTCACCATTCAATTTGGGGCAAAACCTCTTTTTGAAAATGTCTCTGTTAAATTCAATAACGGCAACCGCTATGGCCTAATTGGCGCTAATGGCAGTGGAAAATCTACCCTGATGAAAATCATGGGAGATGAGTTAAAAGCCACTTCAGGCCAGGTTATGCTGGAGCCTCACACACGTTTGGGTAAGCTGCGTCAGGATCAATTTGCCTTTGAAGAACATTCGGTTATCGATACTGTGATCATGGGCCATGAAGAGTTATGGAAAGTTAAGCAGGAAAGAGACCGTATCTACAGCCTTGCCGAAATGACAGAAGATGAAGGCATGAAGGTCGCTGACCTGGAAACTCTCTTTGCTGAACTGGATGGCTATACCGCTGAATCAAGAGCCGGTGAATTATTACTGGGCCTGGACATTCCACTTGATCAACATGTTGGTCTTATGGCTAATATTTCACCAGGCTGGAAGCTGCGCGTACTGCTTGCTCAAGCCTTGTTCTCTGACCCTGAGGTATTATTACTGGACGAGCCCACCAACAATCTGGATATCAATACCATTCGCTGGTTAGAAAATGTTCTCAAACAACGCAGCAGTACAATCATTATTATTTCTCATGACCGTCACTTTCTAAACACCGTATGCACCCATATCGCTGATTTGGATTATGGTGAGTTGAGGGTCTATCCCGGCAATTATGATGACTACATGATAGCGTCGACCCAAGCTCGTGAAAGCCTGCTCAATGAAAATGCCAAGAAAAAAGAGCAAATTGCCGAATTACAAAGTTTCGTCAGCCGTTTTTCTGCCAATGCGTCTAAAGCCAAACAAGCAACCTCCCGCGCAAGAAAAATAGATAAAATTCAACTGGAGGATATAAAACCATCCAGTCGAGTCAGCCCTTACATTCGCTTTTCCCAAGAGAAAAAACTACACCGTCAGGCCGTGAGAGTTGAAAACATTAGTAAAGCTTTCGATAAACCTTTATTCAGCAAGCTCAGCCTGCAAATTGAAGCGGGTGAACGCGTAGCCATCATCGGTCCAAACGGCGCGGGTAAAACCACACTACTGCGCTGCTTATTAGGTGAGATGGAAGTAGACAGCGGCAAAGTGAAATGGGCCGAGCAAGCCAAAATAGATTATTTCGCTCAGGATCACCAAAATGATTTTGTCGATGACCTCAGCTTATTTAACTGGATGAAACAATGGACCAAAGGTGACAACCAACTCGTTCGTGGCGCCCTTGGGCGTATGTTGTTTTCCGGCGATGAAGTCAGTAAATCGGTGAAAGTAATTTCGGGTGGCGAAGAAGGCCGTATGTTGTTCGGTAAATTCAGTCTGACCAACCCTAATGTCTTATTGCTCGATGAACCTACTAACCATTTAGATATGGAATCTATCGAAGCGCTGAACCTGGCTTTAGACAATTTCCCTGGCACACAAATTTTTGTTAGTCATGACCGCGAATTTGTATCCTCATTGGCTACGCGAATTATTGATATGCAACCAGACGGCTTAGTTGATTTCAAAGGCTCTTATGAAGATTACTTACACAGTCAGGACATCTATGACTGATAGCGGCATTAAATTTTAAGCAAGCTCACTGTCGAGTAAAATAAGTCAGCACTCTACTAGTTAATTATTTATGACACCCTATGCACTCGGACAACGTTGGATTAGCGACTCAGAGCCAGAACTTGGGCTTGGCCTTATTACTGAAGTAGACCTACGCATAATCAGTGTCGAGTTTCCACAAACCGCAGAGACTCGTCTTTATGCTAAAGATCGCGCGCCCTTAAGCCGCATTCTGTTCAATGTCGGCGATACCGTGCATGATCGCGAACAAAATGCCTATCAAGTACAAGCCCTTAACGAAATAGATGGCCTCACAATTTACCAGGTCACCGACCAAAACAATCAGGTTAAAGATCTGCCCGAAAGTTCGCTGACTAACAACATATCACTTGATCAACCACTCAAGCGCTTACTTGCAGGCCAGTTTGATCATAAACAGTGGTTTGAACTACGTAGCAGCACCCTCGACACCTTAAATTTCATTGAGAGCTCACCGTTATTAGGGCTCTGTAGCGCACGCACAGAATTATTAGCGCATCAACTCTACATTGCGAATGAAGTTGCCCAGCGCTATGCCCCCAGGGTTCTGTTAGCGGATGAAGTAGGCCTGGGTAAAACCATTGAAGCCTGCTTAATCATGCAGCAACAACTTTTCAGCGGGCTTGCCAGCCGCATTCTTATCATCGTTCCTGAAACCTTGTTACACCAATGGCTGGTCGAACTATTACGGCGTTTTAATCTGGCTTTTAGCATCGTCGATGTTGACCGCTGCGAAGCCAGCGCCAGCAATGAAAACCCTTTTCTGGCAGAGCAATTAATACTGTGCAGTAATGATTTCTTTATCAACAACCCTGAACGTCATCAACAAGCACTCGACGCAGAATGGGATTTATTAATCGTTGATGAAGCGCACCATTTAAAAGCCACTGAAAATAACCCCAGCTCTCAGGAAATAAGCCCTGAAGCTCTCGCTTATAACCATATCAAAGCCTTCAGCCAAGCGGTGAAAGGCTTAATTTTATTAACCGCAACGCCAGACCAACTTGGCGCTGAAAGTTATTTTGCCTTGTTACGTTTACTGGATGCCGATCGCTTTCATGATTTTGAAAGCTTTAGCCATGAACAAAATAACTTCACTAAAATAGCCACCTTAATAGAAAAGCTGGAACAGGACGCGCTGTTGTCCAATACGAACAAACTAAAAAAACTAATAGATGATTTATCGCTGCTATTCAACGACAAGCATATTCAGGCGCTGGGTGAAAAACTACTTTCTGCCAAAATCGACGATGAAGAAAAAAACCAGCTTAGACAAAGCTTAATCGACGCTGTTCTGGATCGTCACGGTACCGGACGTATTTTATTCAGGAATAGCCGCAAGGTGATTAGTGGCTTTCCTGCCCGTAAGTTACATGAATACCCTTTAGAAGCACCGCCAATATATCAAGGCATGTCTAGCAAGCTAACCCCGGAAACAGAGAGTAAAGAAAGTGAATGGCTAAAGCTTGACCCTCGTGTAGAGTGGCTTGAAGGTCTATTAAAAAAACATCCAGCGGAGAAAATTCTACTAATTTGCGCCCATAAAAATACCGCAAAGCACTTAGAAAAATTCTTACGCCTACGTCGCGGTGTTCGTACTGCCGTTTTCCACGAAGACATGAGCCTGATAGAAAGAGATAGAGCCGCAGCCTATTTCGCTGAAAAAGAAAACGGCGCGCGGCTATTATTATGCTCAGAAATTGGCAGTGAAGGCAGAAATTTTCAGTTCAGTCATCACCTTGTGCTGTTTGATTTACCGCTTAATCCAGACCTGCTGGAACAACGTATCGGGCGACTCGACCGGATTGGGCAAACCCAAACAATTAATATTCACGCGCCCTATTTCAGCAATACTGCGCAAGCTGTTTTATTTCATTGCTACCATGCGGGGCTAAATGCATTTCAGCAAACCAACCCAGCATCTTATAAAGTATTCGATGCGCTAAAGCCTTTACTTGAAGAAGCCTTAGGCAATCCTGCTGACTATAATTCAAAAAAAATATCCGGCCTTGTCTCTAAAGTTCAGGCAGAAAATAAACGCTTACATGAAGGCTTACTTAAAGGTCGAGACCGTCTGCTTGAGTTAAATTCATTCAAACCTGAGGTAAGCCAAGGCTTAATCAACGATATTACTGAACTGGAAAAAACCGCTTCACCCGAAGCCTGGCTTGAATCTGTGTTTGATAACTATGGCTTAAATACCGAGCGTAATAGCGATGGTAGCTGGATTGTAAAACCCGATGATGAAGCGCTCGTTGATGGCTTTCCAGGTGTTCCGGAGTCTGGCCTTAGCTTTACCTGCCAGCGTTCACTGGCTTTATCTCGGGAGGACTTACAGTTTGTCTCCTGGCACCACCCTTTGCTTAATCAAAGTATAGACTTCATTTTACAAGGTGATTTGGGCAAGGCTAGCCTGGCCGTTCTTCAAAACAAGCGTTTACCCCAAGGCTATTATTTTCTGGAAAGCATTTACCGCATAAACCTGCCTGCTGCCCGAGAATTTCAATTACAACGTTTTCTGCCCACAACAACAATCAGAACCCTGCTTAGCTCTGAAGGCAATGACCTCGCCCCTAAGATTGCCATGCAAGACCTAAACGCCAAACTTCAACTTGCCGATAAATATCAATTCACTGCGTTTATCGCAGAAAATAAAGAACAACTTACACAATTAAGCCAGCTCTCAGAAAAAACTGCTAGCGAGCAACTGCCAGCAATAATAAAAAACAGCGCCGAAAAAATGCTGACCGAATTAAACGCTGAAATAAACCGCCTGCTTGCGCTACAAACTGTAAACCCCAACATCCGCGATACAGAAATAGGTTTTCTTAAAAATCAAAGACTGTTTGCTGACACACTACTTGATCAGGCCAGCTTACAATTAGAAGGCCTTCGTCTGATCTTTGTTAGTGAATAGATAAAACAACAGTCAAATAAAGACAAGGATCAAGTAACCTGACAGCTTGATTGTATTTATTTCTTTTGCTTTATTTCCCAAATATACTAATATACGCATAAGAATGCGTATAAGAATGCGTATAAGAATGCGTATAAGAATGCG
>NVWI01000009.1:0-36257 GCA_002746215.1 SAR86 cluster bacterium | reverse complement strand
CNNATAACGGGTGAAAGGTAAAAAACTATGCAAGCTTTATACAACAAAGAAGCGCCAAAGAAGGCGACTAATTTAAGTCTAAATAGTGATTTGCTAGCCAAGACTAGAGCTTTAAATATCAACCTCTCAGCAACGCTGGAACAAGTACTCCAACAAAAACTTGCCGAGAATGCAGCCGAAAAATGGGCAAGCGAAAATAAAAATGCCATTAATACCTACAATAATTTTATAGAGGCGAATGGTTGTTTTGGTGATGAATTCAGGGAGTTTTAATGCCTCAATTTGATGTTTATAAAAACCCAAGTAAGACCAGCAGTAAAACTTTTCCCTTCTTAGTAGATATTCAAAACCCATATATTTCAGAGCTTGCTACAAGAATAGTTATTCCTCTCGGAAAATTAGCGGCTTTCAAAAATAAGCCCCTAAAAGGTCTAACGCCTGAAATAACTTATAACGGTGAACGGCTTCTACTCCTAACACCACAAATTTCCTCAATGCCATCTAAACGATTAAATAAACCTATAGGCTCCTTGAAGCATTTTCGAGATGAAATTATTTCCGCAATAGACTTCGCGATAACTGGAGTTTAATGTTTAGATAAGCGGCAAGCAACACAGCTCAGCGTCGCGTGCAGGCACAAAGTACCGGAGAAAACTTAAGTGCATTATTATAAGAAATTTAAGCATCAAGTAACCTGAACCCTTGATTTACACGTAGAGATTTAATACGCAAATAGTTCCTGAAGATATGAACATAGTTTAACCTGAGTTCTAGAATCAATACTTCCCACTTTTTTTACTAGCCTAGATTTATCTATAGCTCGAATTTGGTCAAGTAAAACCAAGCCTTTTTTGCCTTTAAAAGTGCAAGAAACACGACATGGATAATCAAACCCCTTAGTTGTCATTGGAGCCATTAAAACTGTAGGAAGTGCTAATATTTCATTAGGAGATATAACAATACAAGGGCGAGTTTTATTTATTTCACGTCCTTTAGTTGGATTCAAATTAACAAGCCATACATCAAAACGCTGAACTGTTTCCATTACCACTCCAGCTCCTCATCTGTGTCTAGAGGCACCTCTAACCAGTCTTGATCTAACGGCTCATTTCCCTTCAATGCCAAAAGGGCTTCAATTTTCTCCTTCCAGCCACTTCTAGCATGCTTTGAAGGAGAAATAAGAAGGCCATCACCTACAATTTCAAAAGATAACTCTTTTCCTTCCAAAGATGCCTGTTGAATCAAAGCCTTAGGAATTCTAACTCCTTGAGAGTTACCAATTTTTACTAGATTTGCCATTTCGATAGACCTCATATTTAACACAATAAAGTAATTATAATGTAATTACTTTTATTTTTCCATTTTTTTCGAGAATCGCGCTAACAGCTAATGTTTCCTACCGCTTGATTTATGATTTAGAGTAATATTTAACATTTGGCAGCCCTTGGAAGTCTTTATCTTGTGTCCATATTGTTGCGTCATACTTTTGAGCTGTAGCAAATAGAATACTGTCAGCAAGAGGAAGTTTATGAGTAATACCAAAGCTAGCAGCATTAATTGCTAACTCAGAATCTAAATCAATAACTCGACCTTGCTTCATATGAGCAACAACAATTAAAGCGGCCTCTTCATCCCGATGGCGAAGAACATGCTTAAATACCTCAGTAATGGTGATACTAGGAACTAATAGTAATTCTAGGTTTTCAATGCCTTTTGCAAATTTTGAAGAATTATTATCTCCCGCAAAATAAGAAAGCCATGCTGAAGAATCAACAACATTCATACTCTATCCTTATCTCTTTGGATATCAGTATTAATTCCCTTTAAAAAACCTTTCATTTTCTTAATAGGACTCAACGGAATAAGCTCTATACGGTTTTGATAGGTTAGCATTTGAATCTTTTGCCCAGAGACTATCCCCATTGCTTCTCGGATATCTTTAGGAATTACAACTTGGAATTTTGGGGAAACTGTAACAGCAGTCATAACGACACCTTTATCGATTGAGTTATGGTATTACAGTATCCATATCGATAGACCGTGTCAAATACTACACGGAAACATTCGGGGACAGACCACGGTTTTTTCTCACTTCGCCGCACAATTGATAAGATAAGGCTAGCATATTATCGTGGTGTAAATAGTAAAAAACGTGGTCTGTCCCCGATTACTAATGTTTAAATATGCGGCACCAAGGTGCGAAGCAGATTGGTGTCCGGTGCCGCAGGCACGAACATAATTTTCTTATTATGCGTTTGCCCAACCATTTCTATTGTAGTTTTTCGCCCTTTACTAAAAATGACTCCCTTATTGACCGCTCTTTTAAATGTAAATATTTTTTCCTTTCGTCATTTAACATGAACTCTTGGAAGTCTTGTTCACTCTCAAATTTAATAAGGTGAATTTCATATGGCTTTTCTTCTGTAGCGTGGATGTACGACTCTGTACTAGGCCTAACTCTTAAAATCAATTCACCTTTATAATTCGAGATGATTGGAATAGCAAAAGATTCAAATTCATTAAATGCTTCTTCTTGTCCCTCGTTTATATAAATGAGCTGTGTAATATAGATCATAACTCTTCAATTCATCCGTTTCCTAGAACCTTACAATGCGCATAATGTTGAGCTTACTCATGCGGCACTCAATGGTTGAATTTGAGCAACTTTAGACCTTAGCATTATATTCGCGTCCCAAAGGTCAACGGCACGTTGTCCGTTCAGCCAAAATTCTGCGGAATTGCCAAACAAGCGCCCAAGTCGAATTGCCATTTCTGGACTGACTGCACGCCGCTCACGCAGTAATTCATTTACCGACTGTCTCGATACTCCAAGCGCTGCTGCTAAACTAGATACCGTTAAGTTATAGTCAGGCAAAAAATCCTCACGCAACATTTCACCCGGATGGGTAGGTTTACGTTTTAACCCTGTATTCGCAATAGACATAATGTCACCTCTCTTTAATGGTAATCACAGACTTCAACATCAAATGCATCCCCATCTTCAAACAAGAAGCAGATGCGCCACTGATCGTTAACAGCTATGGCATGCTGCCCCTCTCGGTCATCTGTGAGCTGATGCAATCTATTCCCTGGGGGCACCTTAAGGTCATCGAGACAAATAGCGAGATTAACGTATTCCAACTTCCTGGAAGCTCGTGAAAGAATATCTGGAGGAAACTTCCTGGACTTTCCTGTCTCATAGAGAACTTTAGTATGCTTGTCAGCGAAAGTCTTAATCATGCGAATTAATGTAATTCGTCACGTGACAGATGTCAATAAGTTTTAAGTGTGTTACCAAGCTTAGGAGACGCATAATGTTATAGCTAACGGGCGCCTACGCAGTAGGCGTCCCAGCAGCGAAGCTGCGAGTTTAGCGACTTATTAGAAGGCAACTCACCAAAAGACACTATATCGCAGTATGCTGAACATATGTGAAGCACTTTGTTCAGTTGCTAGCCTCCGGAAAACACCTGATATTAACTTTATTGCTCTTTTCTAAGAAAGACCCCGCCTAGCCAACAATACTCCAAATATAAATAATTTTAAAAATTAATTATACAATTTAAAAATATATATTTACCATATCTTCAATAATTTGATGAGTAATAGGCAAAGATATGGTTCATGAAAAAGCAGGAGAATTAGAGAAGTTAATACAAGATCAATATAAAAATATTGTAGGTATTATAATTCTAAAAAAATCACAAATTGCATATGAACATTATTTTGATGGGCATAATCAAAATAGCCCTATTCATGTAGCCTCTGTTACTAAAAGCGTATTATCAGCCCTTATTGGTATTGCTATCGAAAAAGGCTTAATAAACAGTGTTGAGCAAAATGTATTGGACTTTTTTCCTGAATATAAAATAAAAAGAGGAGAGAAAAAAATTCAAGAAGTAACGATACGTAATTTATTAACGATGACTGCACCATATAAATACAAATATGAACCATATACCAGAGTGTATTCAAGTGACGACTGGACCAAATCAGTATTGGATTTGTTGGGTGGTAATCGAGATATAGGGGAGTTCAAATATACTACGATAGGTTTACACGTTTTATCTGGAATTATCACACAAGCAACAAGTCAATCTGCGCTTGAATTTGCCAAAGAAAATCTCTTTAGGCCACTTGGAATCGAAGTTTCACAAGATATAAGAATACACAACAAAGATGACTATTTCGCTTTGCTTAAAGACAAAAGTGTTAGTGGCTGGGTTATCGATCCTAAAGGTGTGAGCACTGCTGGGTGGGGGCTTACTTTAACGACTATGGATATGATGAAAATCGGTCTATTGTATTTGAATAAGGGACACTGGAAAAACAATAAAATTGTACCGTCAAAATGGATTGAAGATAGTATTAAAACCCATAGCCTTTGGGGGGATAAGGCGTATGGTTATTTGTGGTGGGTTATTGATGACAAAGCTGGAACTTATGCAGCTATAGGCGATAGTGGCAATGTAATTTATGTATCTACAGAAAAGAAGATGGTAGTTGCTATCACTTCTCGGTTTATGCCAAGAGCTAAGGACAGAATTGAATTCATAAGAGAGCATATAGAACCGCTCTTCTAAATAATTTGAATATTGCTCTTTATACTTTCAAATTATTTAATCATTGCCCAATTTTGCTACTGATGGAATTGCCTTCTAATGTTGAGCTAACGGGCGGCTACGAAGTAGACGTCCCAGCCCGTAGGGCGAGTTTAGCGTCTTATTAGCTGGCTCTTCAATTCCACTTTGTTTCTAATTGTCTATGCTCACTAGCACAATCTCGAAGATAAAGATTAATAAGACTTTGGTAAGGAAGTCCTTTTTGATCAGCCATTTCCTTAAAGTAAGAAATAGTTTCCTCATCTATGCGAATAGTAATTTGCTTCTTTAATCTCTTTGCATAGGGGTTCTTGACTGACTTTGTAAAATCGTATGATTCACGCATGATTTTTACCCTCATATTGTTTTCGTTCAGTCTTCTCAGCTTTTCGTGCTGAAATGATACGGATAATGTCTGAATCAATTTCACAATGACAAACCGTTAATAATTTAAGTTTAGAGCTCATTCCTAAAAGGATAAATCGCTCTTCACCTTTCGAATGGTCTGGATCAGGAATTAGGCGAGCAAGTTCATCAGAAAAGACTGTTTGAGCCTCCTCAAATGAGACTTTATGCTTCTTCTGATTTAAAGTGTTTTTCTTCTCATTCCAAGTGAATTCCAACTTATTCATGGGAAAAGTATAATTATAATATAATTACAAGTCAATATAGGATGGAATTCTTCTCGGACAGCTAATGTCTAGGGTAAGGGGCACAAGGTGCGAAGCAGATTGTGTCCCAACCAACGCAGTTGGTGACTTGACCCGCTTATTAAGTTTCATCACTAATTTTGCCAAAATACTCTTCGAATGCATCTAATTGAAAGGCCTTAATAACCATTCCAAGGTTGTTAGGAATAGATGAAACAGGAATTGGTACATTTTGCGTGGGGACTTGAATAACTTTAATTTCCCCACTAACGGTATGTTGCGGCCCAGCATATAAAGCACCAAGTAATTTTATTCTACTAGGTCCAATAGTCATTCCACCAGATTTAGTAGAATAGCCACCTTGGTTAAATAGAAAAACAGGTGAACCACTTGAACCTGGAAAGCACGCAGCATCAATTAAAAATTCAGGTTTGCCATTCCAATCTAAATTTGGATGAGTAGCAGTAATTCCTTTTCTAAATACTGGCATATTATTCTTTTGATCCCAGATTCCATTTGGATAACCAACCATTACTATATCTTCCATAAGGGTTAAATCATCCAGCTCTTCTTGGGTTAAGAGTAATGAACTATTGATACTGACATAGAAAAAATCTTGGTTCTTTTGTTGAGCTTGTTGAAGAATTGGAGCGATAGGCATAGCACAAAGGTCAATGTCTGGATTTGGATGTGGAACCCATTGATTCTGAAAGTTTTCAAATAGAAATGCATGATATTTTCCATAAATTGGCTCACCTTTATCATTCTTTTCAGTCAGAACAAACCGGCCACTTGTTGCACCTTCAATTACATGTTTATTTGTAATAATTACTGGAATAAACCTATCTCCTTTCTCAGCAAATTGATAAAAGAAGCCTGTACCACTGCCTTCTCCTTTTGCAGTAGTTGTTTCGATTCTGACTGTGCTATGTGCAAGCTGTTCCGATATGGATAGTTGATGAGCCACTGCTCTCTCCTGTGAAACTTAATGTTTAGGTAAGGGGCGACGCAGAGCGGCGTCCCAGCAAGCTTGCTTGCGACTTTACCGTATTATTATGCATTTCTCTAATTCCTTGCTAACCAAGGATATTAATAAAATATAGCAAACATATTACCTTTTATTAATATTTACTTATCGCTATTCATTAATTTATTATTGACATTGATTATTTAGTTTATTAACATGACATTCTTCGTAGTTAAAATAAAGGAGACTAAAGTGGAAAAAGAATACGAATTTGAATTAAATAAAATTTCTCGACTAAGTGGAATTATGATGGTTCTCATGGTTCTGTCACTTATTGCTTTTAGCATTATACTGCTTGTAGGTATTAACAGTTTACTAAGTTCACCAACTGCTACAGGAACTCCTTTTTTTAAAGCTATTGTCATGGGTATAGATTCAAAAGCTATTACAACTGGGTTATTAACTTACCAAGATAAAGCGATGATCCTAGTTCTTTTTGTTGCAGTAACGACAGTTTTTATATCTTTTATGGTGTATTCCATAAAATTACTAGCTTGCTTTAAAAAACAAATACTCTTTACCGAACAAAGTGTACGTTATGCTCGCATACTAGCTTGGATAACTTTTGGTGGGATTTGTTTTAAATACTTTTGGATGTTCCTTGCCCCCTTTATATTCCAACTAGAAGAAGTTCGCTATAAACTTGGTTTAGGTTTTGAATTCTTCTTTCTTGGCGTACTTTGGTTAGTTGTTTGGATACTTCAAGTTGGCAAAGCTTTGCAATTAGATTCAGAGATGGCGATTTAGGAGAGTTTATGTCAATTATCGTTAATCTTGATGTTGTATTGGCTCAACGTAAAATGCGCTCAAATGAACTAGCTGAACTGATTGGAATTACACCTCAAAACCTTTCAGTTTTAAAAGCTGGCCGTGCTAGGGCAATTCGTTTTGAAACTTTGGAAAAGATTTGCAAAGCTTTGAGATGCCAGCCTGGCGATCTTCTAGTATTTGAAGATTAAAATAATTTATAAGATCTTCAATTGCAATTCAAAGTTACAACAGATGCATAATAGTATGTTAATGAGGTCTTCGACCTCATAATCATTATTAGAAGGTATACCTTATTAACCTTTTTGTTTAAACACTAGAATATACAATCTATTGAAAAATATAATATTTATATTTTTATAAAAAAACCGCTGGTGAAAAAAAGGTATTACGCTTCTTAATAAACAGAATATTAAAGGTAAAAAGGTATCTGAGTAAAACCTATAAAGGTTACTCTAGCACCCTAACCAAGAGGAATCCTCAACACCACTATCACCCCCTCTTCCTCCAGCAAGTTATCCGCATAGATATAACCCCCATGATACTCACTGATCATTCTTGCAATGTGTAAACCCATGCCCAAATGCGGCTGGCGTTTTTTACTTTCAGGGCGAACTGAAACCATTGAGTCAAAAATTCTGTCTTTCATTTCTTCTGCTAAATATGGGCCTGAGTTAGTCACTGAAATAACGGCTTCATTTTCTTCACTGGCACATTTTACTCTGATGGGTTTGCCTTCATAAGAAAATTCAACTGCATTGGCCACCAGCTTATCCATCAGTTGTACGATGTAATCAGCATTGCCCATGATCATAACCGGCTGCTCAGCAACGCTGGCGTTAAAATTAATATGTGGATAAACCTGTCTATAACCTTCCGTACAGGCGGCAATAACTTTAGTGAGATCTACTGCCTCTTTATCGGAGGTTTTGAGTATTTGCTCCATACGCGAAGCTTCACTCATATTGGTTAGAATTAAACTAAGACGTGCAAGCCCTTCTTCTGCCCGCTGAATATATGTTTCAGATTCTTTTTCATTCGCCGCCAGTCGCAGGTTGTCCAATGAAGAGCGCACCACCGTCACTGGCGTTCTTAATTCATGCGAAAGCCTCGAAGACATATTTTCCAGGTAATCTGTGTACTGTGTTAAACGATCAAGAATGTTGGAGAAGCTACGACTCAGGTCGCCAATTTCATCACTGCTGCGTGATGGGCTGATGGTGTTATGAATACGTCCACTGTCATCAATAATTTGTTCAGCCTGGTTGCGCAAAGAGCGAATACGGTTGGACAAGCCTGAAGCAAATAAAAACAAAACCGTTATTACCAGCAACATAATGCCCAGCATGGTATCGAACAACGTTTCCAATGCTTGATTACGGAATGTTCGTATGCCGTTCATATTTTGGTCAACCACCACCACGCCCAGAACCTGCCCGCTTGCCATAATTGGAAATGCGGCTTCAAGAATCCGGGTTTCGCCATTGCCCAATGTCCTGAAATTGGTAGTAGGCACGCCCCTTAAAGCCGAGATAATATGCTCACCTTCTACCGTGCCTTGCTGGTAAAGTTCATCAACGAAATTGCTAATGGGCTGGCTCAGAACCTGATTATACAAAGGCCTTAATAAGGTGTTTTTAAGCCTGGACCATAAGCTCTGTTCTCCCTGGTCTAACTCTTCCAGCATTAAACCGTTGGCACTTTGAATATCGCCTTCGCTCAGCAAGATACGTTGACTGCGATCAACCACTTGCACGCGGGAGTTACTTAAGCCCATGCCAGCAACTATGCGATCTATTTCAGGTGTTGGACGACGTAGTGTGCCAAGTAATTCCGGGCTATTGATACCCGAGGTCGAAACAATTGCGGCCAGGCGACGCTCTTCACTATCGTCGATGTCATAAATCGAAAGGGCTAACTTATCACCGAGCATTTCCAGTGGTAGCCGCAATTCAACCTCATAGCCTTCTGAGGTTCGATTCCAACGCCCGGTAATTCTCGGCTCGTATCTCAACGATGAAATATCACTGATATCACCATCGATGCGGTAAGGGTAAATAAACTCATCGGCATAAGGCGCAATCACATAGTTCTCAAAAACGCCCTCCCTGTTGACGAGCCCCAGGCGTAAATTATCACTCCGGTCAATGCGTAAACTTTCACGATCTCGCAGCACAACATTTTCATCGATCACTCTTAAATAGGCATACAGTGAGCGGTTATATTCCCCTAACATCAGCCGAAAACTTAGTGGATCTCCCGCTATGCTTGAATTGCGGAAGCTGCTGAATTCATTGGCAGGGTTAGGGCTATTACTGCCCTCCTGATAATGTCGCTCGTATTGCTGGTAGTCACGCCAATCTAGAATATTGCCGTCATCTATCGCCAGGGGATAAAACACAGGATAGACATAAAGATCGCCACCTTCAGTAGCGCGACTATAACTACTGTCATTAAACAGCTCAGGTCGTTCACTTAAGGCAGCGGCCAATGCACGCGCAGTGCCTAATACTGTTTGTTCTTGAGCGCGGCTTAAATATTCTTCCATTTCCAGAATATAGAGATAACCCAGCCAGGGAATGACTAGCAAAAAACTGGAAGCAAAAACCAGTTTGGCTCTGATGCTGAATAATTTTTTTGTAAAGGCGGCCACTTAAATTTTAACCCTTAACCCAGAGCTTCAGTCGACCAGCGATACCCCATACCATAAACCGTATCGATACAGTCAAAGTCTACATCAAGCTGAATAAATTTTTTACGAATACGTTTCACATGAGACGTGATGGTACTGTTATCAACAAAAATCTTTGATTCCTGCATAAGTGCATCTCGACTTTTTACATGCCCAGGAAATTTAACCATGGCATGCAACATCCAGAACTCGGTAATGGTCAGGGTAATCGGTTGTTCTTTCCAGCTTACAGAAAGGCGACTTAAATCCATCAGCAAGTCACCACGCTCGACTAAATTTTCTGGCTCAGTAGGTTTGCCCTGAGCATCCAGACGTCTAAACAAGGCGGCTATGCGCGCACTCAGGTGTGGCAGACTAATATCTTTACTCAAATAATCATCGGCGCCCATACGCAAACCACTCACCGTATCAAAATCATTATCACGCGCCGTTAAAAAAATAATAGGCAAAGTTTCAGACATTGAACGCAAAGCCTGGCACAACTTAAAGCCACCATCTATTTCATCTTCGAGTCCTATATCGATAACAGCAAGGTCTGGTAAACGCAGTTCAAAGGCGGCCATTGCTTTTTGCCGGTTAGGATATGCAAACACTTCATAACCCTGCTTACGCAAAACATCGGTATAGTTTTCACGTAAAGCTGCTTCATCTTCCACAATAGCGATTCGCCGACTCATAAGTTTCCTGCACAAGCAATTGATTTGCCTGAACTATACCCCAAAGGTTCAGCTAAAGGCAGCCAGCCTAAAGCCTTAATAGCAATTGCCATAATCTCGCCATATTTGATCAGTGGACTGCCCCTTTTCTCCCTCTAAAAAGGACTAGAGTCACTCTTAAATACACACCCAGTAACAACGGTCATCAAGCAACTTACATAAACAAATTAGAGGAGAAATCTAATGCCCCATAAAAACCCGTATAACAATATGAAAAATGTAGTCGTACCCTTAATCCTGGCTTCACTCGTGTTTACTGCAATTAACACGGCAATCGCCAGCCCGCTAGAAGACTTATCTAATCTAGAGCAAGCAGGCACACGCCATGAAGCGACTGGATTTTTTGGTGGCGCTATTCTCGGTGGACTAGTCGCCGGCCCTCCAGGGGCTGTTGCTGCCGCCATGCTAGGTTTAATTTCTACTAGCGCTAGAAGTGAGCAAAATGAGAAACAACTGCTAACTAGCCATTTAAATCAAAGCCAAGGGGAATTAGTTGCCTTACAAAACCAGCAAAGAGACCTTGAAAGGCGTTATCAGCTTGCACTACAAGAAATTGAAAACACCAACCTGCGGCGCGTAAGCCTCACAGATCAAATTTCAAACATGCAAGATAGTCTTGCGTGTTGTAGCGATACCGCTTTATCAATGCACTTCCAAACCAACTCTGCAGTGATTGAACAACACTATAGAGAGGCACTGGAAGAGTTAGCCATTACAGCTGAAGACATTGATAACCCCATTATCATGGTAAATGGCTATGCCGATGCTCGTGGCACCAGTGTGGATAACCAGACGCTCTCTGAGCGGCGTGTGGACGCTGTTGTCCGTACTCTTCTGGCACTTGGTATAAACCCTCAGCATATTCAGTCTACGGCCTTTGGTGAATCCAGAACTATTGGTGAAAGTGAGAATGTAGAAAGCTTATTTTTTGACCGCCGCGTTAATGTCGAGCTGCGCTCTGCAAATAATGAACTATTTACCTTAAGCCAATAACTAGCACTCTTTGTAAGTACTATTTATAAAGGCTGTTTATATCAATTAAGAGAACTGGAGATGATTATGAGCAAACCTAAATTAATCAGTGGTGATCGTAATTATTCTTCCAGTTCTCTACGCGTTTGGTTATTACTGAACGAATTCGAAATCACTTTTGACGAAACTATTATTAAACTTTTCCAAAGCGATAGTGTTGAAAAAATCGCCATGTTCTCACCCAGCTTACAATTACCTGTCTTCATTCATGACTCGATCAAGGTTTGGGATTCCCTGGCTATATGTGAATACATTAATGAAACCTTTCTTGAAAGTCGCGCCTGGCCTCAGCACGCTAGAAAAAAAGCAGTAGCTCGATCTATTGCCAATGAGCTACACGCTGACTTCCAACACTTCAAAAAAGACTGGCCTATGAATTGCCAGTTAAAAGCACGAATGAAAAACTCGTCATCAACCGAAAAAGAAATCGGCCGTTTAGATGCCATTATTTATTGTTGCCGAAACAATTTCGGGGATGGAGGAATTTATCTTTTCGGTCAATTTTCAATAGCAGATTGCATGCTCGCCCCCATAGCGGTTGCCTTAAATGCCTATGGTGCAAATTTATCTTTGTTAAGTAAAAAGTACATTCAGGCTCTGTTAAGTAATCCAAACATAGAATGGTGGTTAGAACAGGCTGAAAAAGAAGTAGAGACAGAGTTACAAAATATTAATTGGGAGAAATTTGCCTGAAACAGTTTTCGCATCAACCCTGAGACTAAACCTTAAGAACAATGCTTTGGCCGGACTCAAAATCCGGTCTTTTTTTGCCTGCGTTTTACACGCTAGCTATAACGCATCCACTTATAAATTTCTTTCCATGAGGGATTCTTACCTGTCATCAAAATAGTAAAGCGATAAATTTTTCCACACAAAAGCACGACAAAATAAAGTGTCGCAAGATTCACTAAAACTGCCACAGCAAATTGCCAAAGCGGCACATCAATTAACACCATACGTACGGGCATAACCAATATAGAGAAAAACGGCAACATAGAGCCAACCACGCCCAGCATGCTGGTTGGATTATTAACCACTGAAAAAGCCAGAAAAAATGGCACAACAATTAACATCATCACTGGAAACATACTCGACTGAGCATCCTGTGGGTTATCAAACATCGCACCAAAAGCAGAAAATATGCTCAAAAAAGTCAGCACACCCATAAGGTAATTAAGTAAAAAATATACCAGCATGGAAAAATTAAGTTGAATCTCTATGTCGCTTAAAACCATCAGTAAAGGTAACGAACCCGAAGCCACTAACACCACTGGAATCAACCAAATAAACATTTGAGTAAAACCGGCTATCGCACTACCAACAATCTTCCCAGCCATAAGCTCTGCTGGGCTTACCGAAGACAACACTATTTCAACCACACGGCTAACTTTTTCCTCATTCACCGCGGCCATTGCAGGCGCTGCAACCATGAGCAAGCTGATATAAAGCAGAATGTTAAAAAATACTGCAATGGCCTGTTGCCCACCAGCGTTGCCATCAATCGTGCCACTTTCAGTAAGGCGTATATTCTGCACACTGACATTCATTCTGACAAAATCTATGATGTCATCATCCATGTTTCTATCATTAACATAAGAATTAAGTACGACAGTATTCACAACAGCTCTAATGCGATTGAGTAAATTTTGATTACCTGCATTATTCGAATAAAAAATAACTTGTTTATCATTCAGTGCCGTTGCTGGCACGAATAAAACCCCGTTGATGTCGCCATCAAGGATAGCGTCTCGATTAGACGCTATAAAAACGCCTAACGCTTCCCTGTTCGACTGCTGGTAAATAACATCCAGATCAATTGGGTTTTCATTTTCAATGTCATTAAGCTGACTTTGTAATAATTCAAGCGTGTTTTGTTCTTCCGCGAAAACTCTAAGACTATCCCCGCCTCCTTCGAAGCTCATAAACAAGAATTGCAGGCCGAAAACAATCAACATAAAAACTGGTAATGACAAGGTTGCGAATATAAAACGTTTGCTGAATATCTGTTGTATCACTTCACGTTTAATAATGGCTTTGGTTCGATAATTAATCATCTTCACCTGCCACTTTTAAAAATATTTCCTGTAGGGAAATCTCATTGGCATCAAATTTCTTAATGACAACTTTATGCGCTATTAAAAGCTGAAGTACTTTTTGGATATCCTCACCCTGATAAAGACTAATTCCAGTGGCATTACCATAATCATGCACGGCCTCTACCATAGGATTCTCATCTAAAAAACTAATGTCACCCTCATAAACCAGGCTTATATTACGACCTGAATATTGTTTCTTTATATCTTTTAAAGCGCCATTCAGAACTAATTCACCCTGATGAATCAAGGCAATCTGATCACACATCTTGTCGGCGAAATCCATTAAGTGCGTTGAGAAAATAATCATTTTCCCTTGCTGCTTTAAATCAATAATGATTGATTTGAGGATGTTCGTATTGACCGGATCAAGCCCACTAAATGGCTCATCCAGTATTATAAAGTCAGGGTCTGAAAGAATAGCGGCTATAAACTGAATTTTTTGCTGATTACCTTTTGACAGATCTTCAATTTTAGCGTCTTTGCGGTCGAGTAACTGAAACTGATCTAGATAAGCTAATGCTTTATTTTTTACAGCAGCAGGCTTAATGCCTTTTATTTCCATAAAAAAATTCAGTATATCCATGACTTTCATTTTTTTATAAAGGCCACGCTCTTCAGGCAGGTATGAAATACGGCGCCTGAATTCATGCCCAACGGGCTTACCATCAAGCAATATCTCACCGCTATCTGGCCCGATAATATCCATCATCATGCGTAGCGTGGTGGTTTTGCCAGCGCCGTTTCTGCCAATCAAACCAAAAATAGCACCCTCGGAGACGTTGAATGACACATCTTTTACGGCGTGTAATTTACCAAAAAATTTATTCAACTGGCGGACTTCAAGTTCACTCATAGAATTACAGTAATAGCACCAAAGCCCAGATAGCAAAAATGAGCAAGTAAGGAAGCACAACAACCAAAGCAGCTTTTAATGTGCTGCTAGAGGTGAAATTTTTATAACCTAAAATAAGTAAGCTGAGTGTCCAAAGTGTTATCACATTCACAAAAGAAAACAGCCCTGTAAACGTTCCCTCAGTCTTAAATAAAAAATTGAAACTAAAGGGGTTCAAAGCGTTCATGTCTATTAAGCCACCGGAAGTGATAATCACCAGCCAACCGCCCAGTGCGCTAAAAACTGTTGGCACTGTACACCAGGCACTCAAAGCAAACCAACGCTTGAAGCCAACGTTGTCATCAGTGAATTTCGAAATAAACGCGAAGTAAATTGAGTTCGATAAAAACAGCACCAGCAGTCCGACAGGTACGCCTATAGCTGAAGATATCGCCAGTATTTTTTTGTTATCGACAACCGGTTGTAAAATCACCCGCAAGTCATTTGTTCCCATTCCGGGCAGTAAACTTTGTTGAACTAACTGGTCCAGCAAATACTCAGCATCAACCAGGCTATAGAACCCAAACTGCACAGAAGCAGCCAGTACCGAAATAAGCAGCCAGGGCAAAAACCAGCTTGGCTTTTCTTTTATAAGCGGAAATGCCTTCTTCGGAGCAATGAGAATATTGAGAAAATTTTCAAACATACTTTTTACTCATTCTCTACTTAGCCACCTTCTACTCGTTAGCACAATAAAACAGTCCAGCGCATCCTTGCCTGGACTATTGTGTCKGATCAGGCTTGCTGTCTAATTGCCGCCAAGGCCAGACGTTGCTCTCTATTAGGGTCATTATTCAGCCTGACTTCATTCCCAAACATCATGGTTGGGTAGTTTTCTGGCGTGAACGGCGCCCAGTTTGGCATGTCCGCATGGTTAGGGTTGCCAGTTCTAGCGAAGGCCGCCCAGGCAGCACTCATAACATGAGCCAGTTCATAACGATAACTATCTGCCCCGGTCATGGAAGCCGCGACATCAACATTATTAAACACAAAAGGAATGTCCAGCGTGTGGTAGGCCCCCATACGGTTGTCATGCACGGGAGAATGCCAGTCAAACAAATATAAATAAGACGCTGCTGAGCCCTGTTCATATTTCATGCGATTAAGGTATTGAGCACCCCAGCGCCGTGTATTGTCTGACTCAGCGGTCAGCCAGAGCATTCTATTTCTTCTCTCTGGGAATTTGCCTTGATAAAGTGAGATTAACTCCCTCGCCTGCTGTTCATTACCATTACTGATACGTGTACTAAATAAATTCAACATATCGGCATCTGAAAGATCATACGCTGGAGGCCCTATCCAGCCATTTTCAGTCTCTGTAGAACCCGCCATAAAAGGCACATCGGCTGAATAAGCTGGCGCAGATGGATCCCATGGGTGTCGTGGAATGAAATTACCATCCACCACCGGTCCCATCGGGAAGCTCCTTAAATCAGGATCACCGTATAAAGCATCTTGAATCTGTTGTGGTGTTAGTTCTTGTAAACGATCCAGCTGATTCGCATTAATCCCTAATTTATTTAAATACCTGTCGACACTCTCGTTTGCCGTATCGGCGGTCATGCCTTTTATGGTTGAGCCACTTTGTGCAATTGCCCGATGGAACAGGCCGGCCGCACTTGGAACCGCCATCAGCGAAGAAGTCTTACCCCCTCCGCCAGACTGACCAAAGATAGTCACACGGTCTGGATCACCACCAAATTCTTCGATATTGTCTTTCACCCATTGCAAAGCCGCGACCAAATCCTGAGTCCCGACATTGCTTGACTCTGCCCATTTATCACCGCCAATATCAGCGAGATGCATATAACCGAAAATATTCAATCGATGACTAACAGACACAACAACGACATCTTCTTTTTTCGCAAGCAAGGTGCCGTCATACATTAGATAATTGCCCGAGCCGAAACGGTGACCACCACCATGCATCCAGACCATGACTGGGCGGGATCGATTATCGGCGGCGGGTGTAAAAACATTCAGGTTTAAGCAATCTTCGCTTTCTTCCTCCAAACGATTCATCGCTAACACAACAGGTGCTGGCTCAACGGCATTAGGCCCTTGATAGCAGCGTTTACCAATCTGAAAGACATCTCTAACGCCAGACCATGCGGCAGGAGCCTTAGGCGGCATAAAGCGATTAGCGCCGTCAGTTGGCGCGCCATATGGCACTCCCCAGAACTGCTGAACGCCTTCACGAGTCAAGCCTCTAACGCGGCCATGGCGAGTCGATACTGTCTCACCGACATCGCTTAAGCGAAGGTCCTGTGCTAAAGCAAAAGGTGCTTGAGCACCAAGATACATTCCTGCGGCACCAATAGCCGTGGAACCAAGAAAAGAACGTCTGTTAAATGAAGTTTTTTTGTAATCGGCCAATGCCTTTCTCCCTATGAAAAATATTTAGCAATGCAGGAGCCTACCGCATTAATTCTTTACTAGGCAAGCCTATCCGACAGATGAACTTATGCTGCTTGGTTATTTGGTTTTTTTATGCACTTTTGCTTTAGCTGGGATTCATTTAGCGGGTTCATTCAAAAGTCGCGCCTTTTCTCTTAATAGATTAAAGAAAGCCAGCTGTGTGCCAGTCGGGTTCCAGCTTTTTCTTGTGGTAATACCTATTAGTCTAGGGGTTTGTATTAGGTCGAATTTAATTTTCTTCAACTGCCCTATGCCTAATTCGTATTGGAACTGATGCTCTGAACTCATGGTTAGCCAATCATCCCCCAGCAATAAAGAACGCACGAGGCCTTGGGAGCCTGATTCAATTATTCTTTCTGGCATTGCAACATCCTCATTAGTAAAGACACTATCAAAGAGAGCACGTGTCGGTGTTCCGGGCCTGAGAACCACCCAGGGATATACTGACAATTTTTTTAGTGACACAGTATGGTCAGTGGCTAAAGGGTGATCAGCCTTAGCTAAAATCTCAATAGAAGAAGAAAACAGATTTTCCTGTTTAATGTCATCACCTGGGTTAGGAAAACGCAGAGCACCTGTTAACAGATCAATCTCACCATTGCGTAAATGCGACAGTAAGTCATCGTAGATACCATCAATGACACTTATCTTAAAATTAGGGAAACGTTTGTTGAAWTCTATGATTGTGGTGGGCAATATCGAAGCCCTTGCCAAAGGCATGCTACCAATAGTGATTTTACCCAATTCACGATTATGAAACGCATTAACCTCTGCCCTCCCTTGAGTAATTTCATTAAARGCTAGTTTTGTTGCTCTAGCCAGCCTTAATGCGGCTTTACTGGAGGTAATTCCGTTAATTGTTTTCTCAAACAAAGTAGTCCCGAGCTGGCTCTCCAAACTGCGCGCAGCACGGTGTAATGACGATTGGGAAACCTTGAGTGCCCGACTTGCAATACTGAAGTTCTGTGATTGCGTGATACTAATTAGATTTCTTAACTGCGTACTAGTAATAGCTTGAATAAGTTGTGATGGTTTGAGTAGTTTTCCATCACTCACCCGAGAAAAACCCTGCAAGCCAGACAGAATTAAACTTAACGCTCTGCGAACTCTAGCTTCAAATATTAAACCAGACTCTGTAGGAAACATTCCCTCACTGCGCCGATAAAATAATGACGTATTCAGTTCAATTTCCAATTTGGCTATAGCCTGAGTTATGGCCGATTGTGAAAGAAAAACTTTTTCAGAGGTTTTACTAATACTTTCTAAATCAGTCACCTCAAGAAAGACTCTTAAATGCCTTAAATTCAATAACTCTGCGGCCATATAATTCCTCTGAAAACTTTGTTTTTTATGCAGTCTATATCAAAAAGTAATAATAAGAAGCTTAAAATTTAATTGTATTGTCACAAGCTGCCAACTATATTGGCTAGCCTGATACGAATGAGCTTATGTTTGTTATTTATGTCTGTTATTAAAGCGCTACAGCAAATTCTTAATAAAACTAAACCAACACAGTCACGGCTCACTCAAGCCTTTAACCAACGTTAAAAGAGTCAAAATATGTCAATAGTTGTTACCAATCCACCTCGTGTAGACAGTGCATTAGTTGAACAATTCTCCAAGCTGGGTGTCGCCACAGTACATGAAGCGCAAGGTCGTAAGGGCTTGATGTCCGCAGACATAAAACCCATTTACAGACCTGCTGAAATTGTTGGTACAGCGGTAACCTGTGAAGTCGCCCCAGGTGATAACTGGATGATTCATGTCGCTGCCGAGCAGTGCCGTGAAGGCGATATCCTAGTAGTTTGCCCTACCAGCCCCTGTTCTGACGGTTATTTCGGCGACTTACTCGCTGAATCATTACGCGCTCAGGGCGTTCGTGGACTCATCATGGATGCCGGTGTGCGTGATATCGCCACATTAACCGAGATGCAATTTCCGGTTTGGTCAAAAACGGTTTATGCCCAGGGCACCGTGAAAGAAACCATTGCTAACGTCAACACCCCTATCGTTTGCGGAGGCGCTCTGGTCAACCCAGGCGATTTAATTGTTGCCGATGATGATGGTGTCGTCGTTGTCCATCAAAAAGACATAGAAACTACCCTTAAAAATGCGCTAGCGCGTGAAGCTAACGAAAGCGCTAAACGCGAACGCCTCGCCAGCGGTGAGCTTGGCCTGGACATCTATAACATGCGAGAACGTTTAGCCGACAAAGGCTTAAGCTATATTGACTATGAAGAATGGCAGGATTCTAAATAACCATGCAAGCAGCTATTCCCTGTTCATTAATGCGTGGAGGCACCTCCAAAGGTTTGTTTTTTGTGGCAGATCAATTGCCAGAAGAGCCTACATTACGCGACCGCATCCTGTTGGCCGCAATGGGCTCTCCCGATGAGCGGCAAATAGATGGTGTCGGTGGCGCGCATCCCTTAACCAGCAAAATCGCTATTGTAAAACCGTCTACGCATCCAGATGCGGATGTAGATTATCTCTTCCTACAAGTATCTGTTGATCAGTCTTTAGTCAGTGGCAACCAGAATTGCGGCAATATGCTGGCTGGCGTGGGTCCTTTTGCCATAGAACAGGGACTCATTACGCCAACAGAGGATGAAACTTTTGTGCGTATTCATATGGTGAATACGGGCGGAATTGCTATTGCTAAAGTCCAAACACCCAGGGGCAATGTTGAATATAACGGTGCTGCCAGAATTGATGGTGTACCGGGTACAGCCGCACCAATTTTACTCGAATTTCTTAACATTGCCGGGTCTAGCTGTGGTCAGCTACTGCCCACGGGCAATGCTATTGACCAGATAGATGGCATAGACGTCACCTGCATAGACAATGGCATGCCTGTTGTCTTAATCCGGGCACAAGACCTGGGCAAAACAGGTTATGAAACCCCACAGGAATTAGAAAGTGATGAGCCGCTCAAGCAGCGTATAGAAAGTATTCGCCTGCAACTTGGTGAAATCATGAATCTTGGCGATGTCAGCCAGAAAACGGTGCCTAAAATATCATTAATTGCTGCCCCCCAGCATAACGGAGCCATTTGCACCCGCACCTTTATTCCACATCGAGTACATGAAGCCATTGGTGTGCTTGGGGCGGCCAGTGTTGCAACAGCCTGCATTCTGCCAGGTACTGTCGCCCAGTCACTTGCCAGGGTTAGCCCTGAGAATTCATTACATTTATTGGATGTCGAACACCCAACGGGCTTTTTCAGCGTAGAAATAGAACTGGATAAAAGCAGTACTCCCCCTGATATAAAGCGCGTCGCCCTATTACGCACAGCGCGTTTACTTATGCGCGGGGAAGTTCTTATACCTGAAGATACTAATGCTTAAATTCACACTTAAATTGACCATGCCTAAATTAAGAGCCGCTTTATGACCCTAATTATAGATTGCCACGGACACTACACCACTGCCCCGGAGCCTCACCAACAGTTCCGTGAATCGCAGTTGGACGCCTTTGCCTCGGGTAAAACTTTACCAGAGATTCCGGTCATTAGTGATGATGAAATTCAGGAGAGTGTTGAGAAAAACCAGCTCAGGCTATTACGCGAACGTGACGCAGACATGACGATTTTCTCACCACGGGCTTCCGCCATGGCGCATCACTTAGGTGACAATGCCGTATCGCAGCAATGGACTATCGCCTGTAATAATTTAATAAAACGCGTTGTTGATCTCTTCCCTGACTATTTTGTTGGCGTCTGTCAGTTACCTCAATCACCTGGCGTATCTATTAAGCAATCAGTTGCTGAACTCGAACGCTGTATCACTGAGCTGGGATTTATTGGTTGTAATCTTAACCCCGATCCCTCTGGTGGAAACTGGACATCCCAACCTTTAACTGACCCAAGCTGGTATCCGTTTTTTGAAAAAATGATTGAACTGGATGTGCCGGCAATGATTCATGTTTCCGGCTCCTGCAATCCTAATTTTCATGCCACCGGTGCACATTATATTAATGCCGACACCACCGCCTTTATGCAATTTCTTCAAGGCAATTTATTTAAAGATTTTCCTCAACTGCGCTTTATTATTCCACATGGTGGTGGCGCAGTACCTTACCATTGGGGGCGATATCGAGGCCTGGCAGATATGTTAAAAAAACCACCCCTTAATGAGCATGTGATGAAAAATGTTTACTTCGACACCTGTGTCTATCACCAACCAGGTATTGATTTACTGTTCAAGGTCATTGATATCGATAATATTTTATTTGGTTCGGAAATGGTTGGCGCAGTTAGAGGTATAGATCCAGAAACCGGCAATTATTTTGATGATACAAAACGCTATATCGAAGCACTCGATCTTTCCACAGAATCTCGACATAAAGTATTTGAAGGCAACGCAAGACGAATATATCCCCGCCTTGATGAGTTGCTAAAAAAACAAGGCAAATAAGTCATTAAAAATGAAACAAGTTATTTCAAATCAAGGCACTTATAACTATTGCCTTGATACCATTTAAATAAAAGAAAATTATAAATAATTAAGAAAATAAAACACATGAGCCAATTCACTCCAGATGCTGACTGGTTGCCTTTTCACCCAGCGCCAGGCAAACCAAATTTCACTCCTCCTGTAGGAGCTGTCGATGCACATTGCCATGTGTTTGGCCCAGGCGACACTTTCCCTTATGCAGAAAAACGTAAGTACACACCTTGCGATGCGCCTAAAGAAAAGTTGTGGGCATTGCGCGATCACTTAGGCTTTACGCGTAACGTCATCGTGCAAGCCACTTGCCATGGTTCTGATAACAGCGCCCTGGTTGATGCCTTACAACATTCTGCGGGCAAAGCACGAGGTGTTGCTACTGTTGATCGCGATATCAGTGATGCCGAACTCGACACTCTGCATGCGGCAGGCGTTCGTGGTGTCAGGTTTAATTTTGTGAAGCGCCTGGTAGATACCTTGCCCGTTGATAGCTTGCATGAAATAGCTGGCAGAATAAAAGCCTTAGGTTGGCATATCGTCATTTATTTTGAAGCCGCTGAATTACCCGGACTTTATGATTTGTTTACCGGCCTACCAACAACAGTAGTCATCGACCATATGGGCAGGCCCGATGTCAGCAAAGCAGTTGATGGCCCTGAATTTGAATTATTCGTAAAGTTAATGGCAGAAAATACTAACTTCTGGTCTAAAGTAAGCTGCCCGGAACGGCTATCATTTGAGGGGCCTCCTCATTACAGCGATGTCATTCCTTTTGCCAGACGCATTGTTGAATCTTTTCCAGAACGAGTGTTATGGGGAACTGATTGGCCGCATCCGAATATGAAAAATCATATGCCTAATGATGCTCATTTAGTCGATGTAATTCCTCACATAGCACCAACAATTGAGTTACAAAAAAAATTATTAATCGATAACCCAATGCGGCTTTATTGGGCCGATGAAATTAATTAAAAAAACTAAATAGAAACTAGAGGGACACAACGATGGCAATAGCCAAACCTTACGCAGATATCCCTGGAACAATTATTTTTGATGCTGACATGGCGCGCATTGGTTTTCATATAAACCAATTTGCGCTGTCATTAATGAAGGCTGAAAATCGCGAACGCTTTAAAGCTGATGAGCGAAGCTATCTTGATGAGTGGGCAATGACAGAAGATCAAAAGCAGGCCGTGTTAGATCGAGATTACAATAAAATGATGTCCCTAGGCGGCAATGTCTATTTCCTGGCAAAAATATTTTCAACTGATGGGCTGAGTTTCCAAGTTGCTGCTGCAAGCATGACTGGAATGTCCCAACAAGAGTATGCGCAAATGATGCTAGATGGCGGCAGATCTCCTGATGGTAATCGTTATTTACATGAACAGAAAGGAAAAATCTGATGGCTAAAATTACCGCTGGAGTAACCACTTCTCATGTTCCTGCCATTGGTGCAGCGCTGGATAATGGCAAAAGCAATGAGGAATACTGGAAACCTGTATTTGCGGGTTATGATTTCTCTAAAAAATGGATTGCTGAACAAAAACCCGACGTGGTTATCCTCGTCTATAACGATCACGCATCCGCTTTTAGTCTGGATTTAGTACCAACATTTGCTCTAGGTTGTGGCGAAAAATATAAACCGGCTGATGAAGGCTGGGGGCCACGACCCGTACCCGATGTTTTTTGTCATCAAGAACTGGCTTCACATATTGCTCAGTCAGTCATCACTGATGATTTTGATTTAACCATCGTCAATACCATGGATGTAGATCACGGATTGACTGTGCCTCTATCTCTGATGTTCGGTCAACCCGAAGCCTGGCCATGTAAAGTCATTCCGCTGGCGGTGAATGTCGTACTCTTCCCTCCACCATCTGGGCAACGTTGTTATGACCTGGGTAAAGCCTTACGCAAAGCAGTAGAGAGTTTTGACGAGGACCTTAATGTGCAGATATGGGGAACTGGCGGTATGAGCCATCAGTTACAAGGACCCAGAGCCGGTTTAATTAACCAGGAATTTGATAATAATTTCCTGGATAAATTTATTGACGATGCAGAGTCGCTGGCAAAAATTCCGCATCTTGATTATGTCCGCGAAGCTGGATCAGAAGGCATAGAACTAGTTATGTGGTTAATTATGCGTGGCGCGCTAAATGAAAAAGTTATCGAAAAGCACCGTTTTTATCATGTGCCAGCATCCAATACCGCTGTAGGCCATTTGATTCTGGAAAATAAATAGTCACTTTATAAAAGTACGACAAGAACCGCACAACAAGAAATAGGAGCGTAATAAATAATGAATGTTGCAATTGCAGGGCCTGGAGCCTTTGGTATCAAACACCTAGATGGCATCGCTAAGATTGATGACGTCAATGTTGTTGCACTGATTGGCCGAAGTCTGGAAAAAACCCAGAAAGTTGCCGACAAATACAATGTTCCTCATGCTTATACTGATCTGGCTGAAGCACTTAAACTGCCTGATTTAGATGCGGTTATTCTCTGCACCCCTACTCAAGTACATGCCACTCAAGCCATTCAATGTATGCAGGCCGGAGTTAATGTCCAAGTAGAGATTCCTCTAGCAGATAGCTGGGAAGAAGCTCAAGCAGTTCAGCGAGTTCAACAAAAAACCGGGCTGGTTTGCATGGTCGGCCATACCCGCCGCTTCAACCCTTCGCATCAGTTAGTGCATAACAAGATTCAAGCGGGTGAGATCACGATTCAACAAATGGATGTACAAACCTATTTCTTCAGGCGCACTAACATGAATGCTTTGGGTGAGCCGCGTTCCTGGACCGATCACCTTTTGTGGCATCACGCAGCGCATACTGTTGATTTGTTCCGTTATCAAACTGGCGAAGAAGTGATTCAGGCCAACGTAGTACAAGGCCCTATTCATCCTCACCTTGGCATCTCAATGGACATGTCTATCCAGTTAAAATCAACTTCAGGTGCAATCTGTACTCTATCGCTGTCTTTTAATAATGATGGGCCGTTAGGCACTGTCTTTCGTTATATTTGTGACAACGGCACCTACATTGCCCGATACGACGACTTGTTTACCGGCAAAGAAGAAGCCATTGATGTGTCTCAAGTTGATGTTTCCATGAACGGTATAGAGTTGCAGGATCGCGAATTTTTTGCAGCGATTAAAGAAGGCCGCGAACCAAATTCCAGCGTTGGAAAAGTGCTGAACTGTTACAAGGTACTGCATGATTTAGAACAACAGCTTAACTCAGCCATCTGATCAAGATTCATTGTCACTGAAATTAAATACTGTGGAGATAACTACAAATGAAAACACAAGTAGCAATTATAGGCTCCGGCCCTTCAGGGCTTTTATTAGGTCAGCTTTTACATAATGCCGGTATCGATAATATTATTATTGAAAGAGTGACACCTGAGCATGTGCTGGGCCGAATTCGCGCTGGCTTACTTGAAGAAGGTTTTGTGGAAATGGTCCGCGAAGCAGGAGTTTCTGAAAGAATGGATAAAGAAGGCCTGGTTCATGATGGGTTTGAAGTAGCCATAGACGGAGAAATAAGACGAGTAGACTTGAAAAAACACAGTGGCGGCAAACAAGTTGTGGTTTACGGACAAACCGAAATCACCAAAGATTTTATGGATGCGCGCGACGCAACAGATGCTCAAACCATCTACGAAGTAAGTAATGTAGAAATTCATGATCCAAAAACAGATTCTCCCTATGTCACCTTTACTAACAAAGACGGCACTGAAGAAAGGATTGATTGTGATTATGTCGCGGGTTGTGATGGCTTTCATGGTGTATCACGCAAAACCATTCCGGAACATTTAAGAACCGAGCATGAAAAAATTTATAATGTTGGTTGGTTAGGCATGCTTTCTGATACGCCACCCATCTCAGATGAGCTCATTTATGGCACCAGTGATAAAGGTTTTTTCCTTTGCAGCATGCGTTCTGAAACTCGCAGTCGCTATTATGTTGATGTCAGCATGGATGAAAAAGTTGAAGACTGGTCAGATGATCGTTTTTGGAAAGAGCTAAAAAGCCGTTTACCTGAAAGTATAAGAGATAATCTAGTGACTGGCCCATCATTGGAAAAAAGTATCGCGCCATTGCGTAGCTTTATTACTGAACCTATGCAGTATGGACGACTTTTCCTCGTCGGTGATGCCGCACATATTGTACCTCCTACTGGCGCAAAGGGTTTAAATCTTGCTAGTAGTGATGTCAATTACCTTTATCGCATCATGTTGAAGGTTTACAAGGAAAACAAACCTGAAGCAATTGAGCAATATTCAAAACTTTGCTTAAAACGAATCTGGAAGGCAGAGCATTTTTCATGGTGGATGACGAATATGCTGCATAAGTTATCCGACAACACTTTTGAGCTCGGGGTGCAAAAAAGCGAGCTTGATTATTTCACTAGCACTGAAACTGGTTTAAAAGTCGTTGCCGAAAATTATGTCGGCCTACCTTATGATGAAGTGGAATAAAACTTTCTGACTTTGCACGCTCAAGGAGAAGGGAATCACACCCCTTCTCCTTGATGCAGATTTAACAACCGCTATTTATTCCCTCACTCTAATTACCCCATTTCAAACTCAGCTTCCACCCTGTTAATTTTGCTTTCCCTTGCTGTAGAAAGTATTCTTCAGAATTCATGTCTTAATGCCGTCAGAAGTTAAAAATCAGTAATAGTTATGACTCAGCACCACCCAAAAAAACAAATAAAGTCTGACAACAAGCAACTGCCTTCATCAGACTGGATTCCCAACATAAACCTTGGTGAAGATTATGATCGCCGTTATATTGATGCCTCGATACATTATGATGCACAAGAAAACCTTGCGGTATTTTTTGGTCGCGACATGCCGGTACATCGTCATGCGCAATATTTGCAGATTCACTATTTCGAACGCGGTGATATAAACTTTCATATTGATGACAAACTCTTTCAAGTAGAAGGCCCATGTTTATTCCTGACGCCTCCGGCTATCCCTCACTCATTTCAAACTATGCAAGATGCAGGCGGTCATGTTCTCACCATACATCAGTCTCTGATCTGGGAATTGATGAAAAGAGGATTGCAAAATGTACCTGAAATCGACCTACAACTCGGCATCTGTCTCACTGAAAAAAATATGCATGAAGAACAAAGAAACCAATGGCAACTCATCCAGCAATTGTTACAAAATATAAAAAATGAATGGTTAGCAGAATCACCAGCAAAATTTCTGGTACTGGAAAACTTTGTTTACTTACTCATTATTCAGATTGCCAGACTCAGTAGTCGTCAAGTTAAAAGCAGCTTGATCAACAATGATGATCTAAGACTTTTCCATCGTTTTAGTAATGAAATCGAAACCCATTTACATGAACATTGGCACCTTTATGAATACACTCGAACTATCGGCGTTTCTGCAAGCAGGCTCTACCAGATATGTAAACGCATCTCTAACAGCTCACCGAAAAAGATTATTAGAGAGCGCCTACTACAAGAAGTTAAACGTATGCTGACCTTCAGCTCATTAAGCAGTAATGAAATTTCTTATAAATTAGGCTTTAATGATCCTGCATATTTTTCCAGATTTTTTAAAGCACAAACAGGCATGACGCCACACAGTTATAGAAAAAAACAGGCTCTGCATTAATTTTTATCTAACTTGAGTATTTAACCTTTGCTTACCATTTCCAAACCTAATCGCCTTATTCCACTGCTGGCCGGGTTACAGGCCTTCGGCCCATTAAGTATCGACATGTATTTGCCAGCTTTACCGGAAATTGCTCGCGACCTTGCCACGACAGAAACTGTTGCCCAGCAATCGGTTAGCTCATTTCTACTGGGCTTGTTTATCGGCTTACTTTTTTATGGCCCTTTATCCGATAGATATGGCAGACAAAAACTGTTGCTTGGAGGTATTACGCTTTATCTGTTTGCCAGCATAGGCTGTATGCTGGTAAGTACTGCAGAAAATTTTCTGCTATGGCGTTTTATTCAAGCCTTAGGTGCTGCTGCTGCAACAGTGTTGGGACGAACTATCGTGCGTGATATCTTTCCTATACATGAGGCAGCACGTGCCCTTTCATTGATGCATCTGGTCACAATGATAGCCGCCTTGCTAGCCCCTTTACTGGCAAGTTATGTTTTATTGATTGGCTCCTGGCGTTGGTTGTTTGCCGCTTTGATTGTTTTTAGCGCAATACTACTCACCTTAACTGCCATTAAAATTCCGGAAACTCATCAGGGCAATACCCGCAACAACAGCATTACAAAAGTTTACCTGGCCTATCTGAAAATAATGTGCGAAATAAAAGCGCTTGGCTATATTCTTTGTATGTCGATTTGTTTTGCCGGCATGTTTGCCTATCTCACCGTATCTTCATTCGTTTTTATCGATCATTTCGGACTTTCGCCGCAACAATATGCCTGGATTTTTGTTCTTAACATTGCCGGTGTCATGGCTTTAGTTATTTTGAATGCAAGACTGGTAGGCGCATTGGGCACTCAAAAGATGCTCAATTATTTCGGGCTTCTCTGTGCCTTTTCTGGACTATTGTTACTGGTATCTGGATTCACTGGAATTGGGGGCATGTGGCTGAGCATCATGGGCATGCTTGGTTTTATTAGTTGCACTGGCGTACTAGGCGCAAACTGTATTGCCAGTTTAATGCGTGCCTATCCGGATAATGCTGGGGCAGCAGCAGGGTTAGCAGTAGCCGCACAATTTGGGCTCGGCGCTCTTCTTAGTGTATTGGTTAGTCATCTATATGATGGTACTGATTTTTATATGTCGGTTATTGTTGGCTTATGCGGTTTTGCGAGTTTTATGGCTTTATTACTAACGCGTAAATCTGAAATATCAGTCTAACTTTACGAATTAAGCATATTTAATTAGCATTTGAGAATATCTTCTTTGTCCGCTTTGGACCGTAAGGGGGCATTAATTTATCCCCCCCCCCAATAAGCCTAATCTGCCAATTGCACTCGCATAAGCGGACTCATGAGCAGACCCATCAGATAATGTAAATTCACTCTCACACTCTTGGCCATATCAATGGCGTATTGTTCTAATGCCATGAGGGCCGAGGCATCAAAATATTGCCCATTAAACATCACGCCTGCCAAGTCTAGGCTACTACTAATATCAAGCAAGGGGTTGTCTCTAAGAAAAATAAGATCCGCCTTCTTGCCTACTTCCACACTGCCTAAATCGCTGTCCCTTCCAGCAAAAACAGCCGCATCGATGGTCGCAGCCTGCAAAGCTTGTAACGGTGAAAATCCAGCGTCAACCAACATGGAAAGTTCATCGTGTAAGCTACTGCCGGTGAACACATAAGTATCGATGTTATCCGTCCCCGCCAGAATCTTGACCCCTGCAGCTTTGGCTGTTCCCACTTGCTGGCTTGCCATCTCAAAATAATCGCCATGCACAAACCTGCCCTGCTCATCGACTCCAGAATTAGCCGCTCGATTAATGTCCGGCTCCCACAATAACGCCCTTACCAACCACGGGATCGTATTAAGACGCTTATCGTTTCGGTAGTTTTCATCGCGTGCCATAGCACTCATCTTGATGGTGGTCAGGGTAGGCACCCAGTACGTCTCTGAACCTGCCATTCTGTGCATATGCTCACTACACTGTTGCTGGTCCTGCTGATTAACGATGTCTCGAATCTTCTGCGGCGTATAAAGTGATAAGGGATTTTCCTCTTCACGGAACGCCTCTATTTCTTTATAGCACTCGAACATGAAGAGCCGACCATGCTCAATACTCGTCATATCAGCCGCAAGAGCATCCGCTAACGGGACCACCATGGGTTTATGTCCAGCAAGAGAGAAATTACCCTCGCGAGATGCCTCCGCAAGCTCAGCAAACTGTTTAGCACTTAAATCCGCATAGGTTTTTATGAAATCGACTCCTTGCCCCGAATAGAAATTGATCATGTTGCCAGCATTCTCTGGTGAGTTAAGTCGGAAGAAATCGGAGTAGCCAGCGGGGACTTCGTTGCCTCCATTGGTTTGATAACTACTCTGCAATGGGTATCTTGGTGATATCGACTCACCTGCCAGACTGGAATTCTCCCATTTGCGTCGATCTTGTGGGCAGGCCCAGTAACTGTCCTCACGCTCCATGCATCCAGACATGTCTCTCACGGAAGTCACTCCATATCGAATAAATAAAGGGTGATGCAGTTGTGGCGAAAGTTTTATCCCATGTGTGTGCATATCCCACAAGCCTGGCGCCAGATAATGACCTTCCGCTTCTATCACGACATAATCAGGGGGTATAACTAAAGCTGAACCCGTTTGAATCGATGCAATACGCCCATGTTCAATCTTCACAGTTGCGTCTTCGATTATTCTGCCATTTACGACATCCACTATATTGATCTCTCGGATAATGAAATTACCACCCACCCCAACTAGAGGCGCCTTCGGCAAGGGCATCAATAACAGCGTCATAAGCATGACCGAAAGAGCGATCAAACTTGCAAGAAAATAGTAGACTGCCTTTTTCATGAAAACACTTCCTGATGTTGACCTTTAGCACAAACAAAATAGATCGCCGCGAGTATTATTAGCACTTTATGGGAATATTATGAAAATATATTTAGCCCACTAAATATTGATTCCAAACATTAATAAATTTGTTGGACGGCGGTTCAACTGTTTTTATGCCGGAGATTTTAAATGATGCTGGATGCCTGTTTACGGCTAAAAGCGGACATAGATTTATTATTTCCTTCGACTTAAAGTCCACATATAAATAATACTTATTCCCCAGGCGATTATTGAAATAAATGGGAGAGTCATAAAAAGCATCAAAGGGTCCACAGTTAATTCACCTCCCGATAAAGAAGAAAAATAAAGTTGGATTGAGTGATTATTAACTAAAGTCGATGCCATCAGGCTAACTTCAAAGAGCATAAATAACGAATAAATTATGCTGATGATAATCACTTGAAGTTTAGATAGTTTAGTTGCAAAAAATTGACTGAGCATAAAATAAGCAAATAAGGCACTCATAACAATTGTAAGTATTGAATTAGTATTGTCGAGTTGCGCTGCTTGCAATTGAATAATTTCAAAATTGCTCATTTCGCCATAAAACTCATACAACCAATTAGGTATGCCTTCTATATCCACTTATCTTTATTCCTGTAATTTTTATAAATACCATTTTAGGTACAACGCGTAAAAGCCTAATATCCGCTTTGGGCGGATTGCATACATATTAACAACGTTAAATCTAAAATCTATCTAATGTCCGCTTTGGATGGTGGTCTCAACAGGTCGCTGCAACACATGCGCTAAATCTACTTGCTGGCGTTTCAAATGCCAAGGTTTTTCTTGGTCGTTCATTAAGCCTTCGAGCCACTGCATTTAACTTTGCCTGAGAGTGTACCGATAAGTCCGTTTTCTTCGGAAAGTACTGCCGCAACAAACCATTAGTGTTTTCATTCGATCCTCGTTGCCAGGGGCTTTGTGGATCACAAAAATAGACATCGATATTGGTTTTCAAGGTAAAACGTTGATGATCTGATAGCTCTTTACCTCTGTCCCAGGTTAATGATTTATATAATTCGGCCGGCAACTTCTTCGATTATTTTATCAATGCTGATACAACACTTTCAGTATCTTTGTTCTTCACTTTTACCAACATGACATAGCGGGTCTGGCGTTCTACCAGTGTCGCTATATAACTGTTATTTGAACCCGCAATAAGATCGCCTTTCCAGTGGCCTGGTACGGCACGATCTTCCACTGAGGCTGGACGCTCTCGGATTGTTGCCATATTGGCTATTTGACCAAGCCCATGCTTCTTGGGACTTGAATGCCTGGAACGGCGTATTGCGCGCTGGCTTCTCAGGTACTGCTGAAGCTCCTTCTTAAGCACACCGCGGGCTTGAACGAATAGACTGCGATAAATAGTCTCGTGTGACACTTGGTTATTCTCGTCTCCTGGGTATTGGTGTTTTAAGCCAACCTGCAATTTTTTCAGGCGACCACTCTAATTGAAGTTTAGTCGCAACCAGTCGGCTCAAGAATCGATTACCAGCAAGTTTACATCGCCTGGGGCGACAGGCTCTATCCCAGGCTGCTTGATCTGCTTGCGTAGCACGATAACCACAGACTTCCTTACGGCTCACTTCACGGCTAATAGTCGAGGCTGAACGACCCAGTTGAGCGGCTATAGTTCGCAAGGATAAAGCTCTGGCAACCCCTCTGGAAATCTCTTCTCGTTCCGAGAGCGTCAATGCGAAACGGGAACGCCTTCGATCAGGCGGGCGAATTCCTCCTGTGGGTGATAACTGTCCAAAGATGGATGAAGATGGTCGATCAAAGGCTCTGCCGATGGCGGTGAGTGATTCGCCTCGTTGCTAACGATCCCACATCTCTGCTTTTTGCTGAGGGCTATACTTTATTCGCGTTCTATAACTCATGGTCAACACGCCATCTTTTTGTTATAAGAGTAAAGTGTTGCGTTGATCAGTTGAAATCAAGACCAATAGCAGACAATATTTTGTTATTTAAGCTGGCAGGTTTTCTAGATCGGAAAATGCCTAGCCTTCTTAATACCAAACCTCTACACTTTATATCCAAATTTATTACTCGTCATAATAGGGGAAATTACAATGCTACGATTTCTAAAATTATCTGTTTTCGCCCTATTGTTATCTACAACTTCCAGTCTTTTTGCAGCAGACCCGGAATACACAACGATCCAGTTTGAAATCGACATTTCAACGTCAGCTCAAGAAGTGTGGGCTAAAGTTGGTGGCTATTGCGATATCGCCGAATGGTTTGAGACTGATTGCGTGATCACCTCAGGAGATGGCGGCATAGGTACAGTTCGAGAACTCGTTGGCGGCAGAGCGATCCAGATACTTGTCGCGCTTAGCGATTTATCTTATGGTTATACGCTGCCCTCTACTGAAGGAGAGTTTTACAATTTGTATCACGGTTTCCTGGAAGTAAAACCCGTTACCGAAACAAGCTCAAGAGTATTTTATACCCTCCTATACGACACCTCCAATATGGCCGATCAAGCAACTATTGAAGCCGATATTACAAGACGACGGGAAATGTTCGAAGGTGCTTTACAGAACATAAAAATGATTGCCGAATCCCCGTAATATTGATTCTTTAATGGCCGTTTTGAGTCCATAACAGATATTATCTCACTCCGTAGAAGCAATACGGGTTATCGCTCTATTAAATTCGTGAAGACTTCGACCGTAGAAATATTGCTCCAGCCGGCTAAACCACGACCGCCTCCTGGAGCAGGACTGCTTAGATCAATCTCATCAATTCAGCCTAGATCTGGATTCAGTACAAGCCCGCCACAAACCAAGCTCTAATAGCAAATCAGAAGAAATATATAGTGATATTTTACTTTATATAAGAAATATAACCTTCTGTTTCTTAATGATTTAATTTTAATTAAATATCTATTTAATATTTCAAATAATATTTCAAATAATATTTCATAGTGATTCTTTCCCTGTAAGCATCAATAACGAAAAGTGCAACTTTTTAACAAAAATTTACATTTCCATAATCGACTTCAGCATTCATACTTTCCTCAAATACAAGGCCGTAAAAGGAAAATAGAATGAAACAAGCCAACCCAATGCTCGAGCGTCTACAAGAAGTATTGCCTCAGATAGCCGCAAATGCTGAAAAGGCAGAAGAATTACGCCAAATGCCGCAAGAAAATGTCGACCTTCTGAAAAGTATTCGTCTGCACCACTCTTTCCTGCCTAAGGCTTATGGTGGCCTGGAAATTTCTTTACCTGAGTTCACCAATTGTATAGCGGCATTGTCAGGGGCTTGTTGCAGTACAGCCTGGGCATTTAGTCTCTTATGTACACATAACCATCAACTGGCTTTATTTTCGAAAGAAACCCAAGACGACGTTTGGGGTAAAAACAACAATACAACGGCCTGTAGCAGTATCGCGCCAATCGGCAAGTATGAAGAAACTGACGGTGGCGTTCTCTTTACCGGCAATATGACCTGGAGTAGTGGTTCAGACCATGCTGAATGGGCACTAGTCGGATTTAATCGCATGGTTGGTAATGTAAAGGTCTATTGCTTCGCCGCCATTCCTCAAGCAGATTATGAAATTATAGATGACTGGTATTCAACTGGCGTAAAAGGTAGCGGCACCAAGACCTTAAAAATTGAACAGGTGTTTGTACCAGAGCATCGTATTTCGGCCGCTAAAGGCATGATGCAAGGCCACTCTAAAGGAGCAGGCCTTTATCCAGACAGTCTTATCTTTAACACACCCTACCGCCCTTATTTCGCATCCGGCTTTGCTGCTATGGCATTAGGTACCGCTGAACGCATGATCGAGATTTATACCGAATACAATAAAAGACGTATCCGGGCTTATACCGGCGCCGCAGTATCTGCCTCTATCCCCGCCCTCACCCGCCTGGCCGAAGCTTCACACCAGGTAAAAGCTGCTCGTTGTTTTCTTGAAGCCACCTGGCTTGATCATAAAGAGCATGGCGAACGCAAGGAGTACCCAAACCAGGAAACACTCACTAACTGGCGAACCAATCAGGCTTATGCCATAAAAATGTGTACTCAGGCTACTGATCGCTTGTGGAAAGGCCTGGGTGCCAGTAACTGGATGTCTAATCGTGAAGCACAGCGAGTATGGCGCGACAATCAAATTACCGCCGCTCATGCTTATACCGATTACGATGTTTGCGCGCAAATTCTGGGCCGGGAATTAATGGGCTTAGAGCCAGATCCAGGGCTTCTATAAGTTCAGGGCTCTTTATACGTTCAAGACTGTTTATAAGTTCAAGACTGTTTATAAGTTCAAGACTGTTTATAAGTTCAAGACTGTTTTACGTTAAAAGCATTCTGAATACTCAATAACTGAAGTGAGCAAACACAATGATTACTGAAAATAACATCGACAAACTAGCCTTCCGTCACGCCCTGGGAAATTTTGCCACGGGTATCACGGTAATGACGGCAACGTCACCTGAAGGCAACAGGGTTGGCGTCACTGCCAACAGTTTTAACTCGGTTTCACTGGAGCCCGCTTTAATTCTGTGGAGCATTGAAAAGACCTCCAGCAGTTTTTCTGTGTTTGAAACCGCTTCTCATTTTGCCGTTAATATTCTGGCGGCAGATCAAATGCATCTTTCTAATCATTTCGCCAAACGTTCTGACGATAAATTTGCGGCTATCGACTTCGAAGAAGGCAGAGCTAATACCCCATTACTAAAAGGCTGTGCCGCTACATTTCAATGTGAACGCCATGCTGTCATTGAGGGCGGCGATCACTGGATAATAATCGGCAAAGTCGTTGCTTTTAATGATGAGGGTAAAGCGCCATTGCTTTATCACCAAGGCAGTTATTCGCTCGTTATGCCTTTAGGTCGCCAAAACCCGACAAAAGAATCAAATACTGAAAACAATATTGATATTGCTCAAAGTGATAATGAGCTAAACAATTATCTTTATTTTTTAATGATTCAGGCTATACGAAGTTACCAGGCTGATTACCAACCTAAACAACTCGGGACAGGCTTACACACCGCTGAAGCACGCATACTTATGTCGCTTAAAACCGAGCAAAATTTAACCCTGGAAACATTGTCTGGCCAGGTCAATATGCCAGATCACGATTTACAAGATGCCATAAACCTCCTACAAAACAAGGGATTCATTTCAAAACAAGGAGCAGACTTTAGCCTGCAAGATGCGGGTAAAGAAATGGCGACAACCCTTTGGAAAATTGCATTGGATGAACAAAAGCACAAATTCGAAAATTTTTCGGATGAAGAAGTCACTACATTTAAACGCATGTTAATTGATTTAATTAATCAGCACTGATTATAAATAGGAGTCTGTTTCATGGGCAAAGTCGCTTTAGCCGCAAAAATTACCCACGTTCCATCCATGTACTTGTCAGAGTTAGATGGCCCGCTTAAAGATTGCCGTAAAGCCGCCATTGATGGGCATAAGGAAATTAGCCGACGTTGCCGCGAACTGGGTGTCGATACCATCGTTGTCTTTGATACTCACTGGCTGGTGAATTCCGGGTACCACATTAATTGCAAAGCAAAAGCCCAAGGCATATATACCAGCAATGAACTGCCACATTTCATAAACAACATGCAATTTGAAATAGCTGGCAACCCAGAACTGGGTGAAATTCTTGCTAAAGAATGCAAATTACAGGGGGTTGAAACGCTGGCTCATGTCGATACGACACTTAACCCTGAATATGGCACCTTGGTACCAATGCGCTATATGAATGAGGATCAGCACTTCAAAGCTATTTCTGTCTCTGCTTTGTGTACCGTGCATTATTTGAATGACAGCGCTCGGCTAGGTTGGGCAATGCGCGAAGCTGTTGAAAAACATTACGACGGTACCGTTGCCTTTTTTGCCAGCGGCTCACTGTCTCACCGCTTTGCCCAAAACGGCACCGCACCTGAATATTTAGATAAAATCTGGAGCCCCTTTTTAGAAAAAATAGATCATGAAGTCGTTGAAATGTGGAAAAATGCTGAGTGGTCCACCTTCTGCGAAATGCTGCCTGAATATGCCGCCAAAGGACACGGCGAAGGCTTTATGCATGATACGGCTATGTTAATGGGTCTGTTAGGTTGGTCTGATTACGATCAGCCCGTAGAAATAATAACGCCGTATTTTCCCAGCTCAGGCACCGGACAAATAAACGCTATATTTCCAGTTTCACCACAATCAGGTGATGCGGTACCTGAGCCCCAGGCATCAAGTGGGAAGTTTACGTTTGGTGATAGCCGTTTGTAAGAGATAAACACCTTTTCTATTTGGGGTCAGAGTGAAGCTCCCCTAGTTTAACGGATACTTTTAATAAGCGACAATGTCGCGAAGGAGTATCCCAATGACAAGCAAAAGAAAACCCT
>NVWI01000008.1 GCA_002746215.1 SAR86 cluster bacterium | reverse complement strand
CCTACTTGGATTACAAAAGCCCTGATCGGTATGAGAGCGATATGAAAGTGTTACAAAAAGCTGCTTAACTGGGGTGTCCGAATTTGATTGACCACGTCAAAGGCCTTGCTTATAAATTAATTCAATTAAGCATGAATATCTTGGCTGTTAAAATAGCAACGGCGGTTGCATAAAAAATAGTCTTGGAAGATTGCATCTTGCAATTAAACCGCCTCAAAATATAGCCTGCCATATCAGTATATATCATCAACACGATGTCTATATAGCAATATAATATGGCTATTTTAAACAAATTATAATATTCTAAAACCCTTATGATTAAAGCCTAAGTCATTGATTTTATGAGATCTTAATTAAAGGAACTGAATGTCACATTTACCCATAATAGTCGGCTTTGGTGGCATCAATTCTGCTGGTAGAGCTTCAAACCATTATGCTTATCGACGCATGGTGATTGATAAACTGGACCAACCGACGGCAGATGAGACACTGATTAACCTCGCCGTGTTGATGGGACTTCTAACAATAAAAGACAATAAATGGTTAGATGCTCAAGGTGAAGTCATTGCACAGAGTGAATTTCTGACTTTCCACCGTGAATTAATTCTTAATAGCACACTGATTCGTAAACTGGAAAACAATCTTTTTGATAACGCTAAGCTCCTGCAACATACCCATGCAGTTTTATCACCTGTCGAGGGTGAATCATTAAACTTTACAGTAGCAACACGTAAGTTACCTGAGCAGATTCCTAGTAACTGGCAGGTTACAACATTAAATGGCAAAGAGAGTAAGGTCGACGTTATAGGCAATTTGGCAGCCTTGCTGCCAGATTCATATCATGGCTCGGTGAATTGTGCAGGCCAGTTACCTTCTGGTTTTAACCCTGCTGAACTATACCCTTCTCGTAATCATCCTCGCAGTTTACAAATG
Organism: SAR86 cluster bacterium; assembly: GCA_002746215.1. GTDB lineage: Bacteria > Pseudomonadota > Gammaproteobacteria > Pseudomonadales > Pseudohongiellaceae > UBA5109. Next base: position 144,929 of record NVWI01000008.1, on the reverse strand, counting down.
ACAGTTTATGGCGCTTCTGATGCCTTACTCTCAATGGGCATAGATTGGGAAACGGTTAAAGCACATGTAAACCCCGATCAAATTGCTGTTTATGCAGGTTCAGGCATGAGCCAGCTTGATTACAATGGTAACGCTGGAATGCTACAAGCACGTTTGCTCGGTAAACGCGTAACCTCGAAACAATTACCACTCGGATTTGCAGAAATGCCTGCTGATTTTATAAATGCTTATATGCTGGGCAATATTGGAAAAACCGCATGCAACCTGGGTGCCTGCGCAACATTTCATTACAACCTAAAWYAGGCTATTCGTGACATTCAAAATGGCACCCATCGCGTTGCAATTGTCGGCAACAGTGAAGCACCCTTAGTCCCCGAAATATTCGAAGGCTATAGTGCAATGGGCGCTCTTGCAGATGATGCAAAATTAAAGGCACTGGACAACTTGGCAGAACCAAACCATCGTCGCGCCTGCCGACCCTTTGCTGAAAACGTTGGGTTTACTCTGGCTGAATCTGCCCAATTTATAATTCTATTTGATGATGCTCTGGCTCTCGAATTAGGCGCTAACATCCACGGCGCAATCAATGATGTCTTCATCAATGCAGATGGTCATAAAAAATCAATTGCCAGCCCTGGTATAGGTAATTATCTAACCGTTGCCAAAGCGGCCGCAGCAACTAAAGCGGTCTTAGGTGAAAAAGGCTTGCGGCATAAAACCTTTGTGCAAGCGCACGGTACAGGCACGCCTCAAAACCGGGTCACTGAATCGGCAATCTTAAATGATGTTGCTGCTTATTTTGGTATTGAGAGCTGGCCTGTAACCGCCGTTAAAGCCTATATAGGCCACTCTATTGCCAGTGCGGGTGCTGATCAGCTTACCAGCAGCCTGGGGGTCTGGAAGTACGGTATAATTCCAGGCATCTCAAGTAGTGACGCTATTGCTGAAGATGTGCATCAAGAGCAATTAGACTTTTTACTACAGCACCGAGAGATAGATCCAGAATCCATTGAAGCCATCATTTTAAATGCCAAAGGCTTTGGTGGAAATAATGCCACTGCTTCAATTTTATCGCCAAAGGTCGCACGCCGAATGCTGGCACATAAACATGGTGAAAAAACCTTAACCGCTCATCAAATAAGCAATGAAAAAGTTACTGAAGCTTGCGCTGTCTACGAAGAGCAATGCAATAAGCAGCCAATAACGCCAATTTATAAATTCGATTATAATGTCCGGGCAGGAGATGATGTAAAATTTGAAGACGACAAAATAAAAATTACAGGCGAAAGTCTGGCGATAAACCTTAAACTCACCAACCCTTATTCAGATATGTGTGATTAGTCATACAAAAAGGCTACTTTATGATTGAAAAGAAAATTGATACCAGTGAACCGATAAATAACATTATTGCTACTCGTTGGAGTGGTGTCTCTTATGATGCCGAGCGGCCTGTAAATCAAGCGCAATTACTCGCCATTATGGAAGCTGCACGCTGGGCACCATCCTGTTTTGGTGATCAGCCCTGGCGTTATATTGTTTGTAATAAAGCTGACAATGCTGAAGCCTGGCAGAAACTATATGACTGCTTAGCAGAAGGTAACCAGCCTTGGTGTATAAATGCGCCTGTTTTAATTGCGGCCTGCCATGACACTCAATTCTCAATGAATGATGACCCCAATCCTTGGGGAGCTTACGATACAGGTGCAGCCTCTGTTTCAATGTGCATACAGGCTGCTGACTTGGGTTTAATGAGCCATCAAATGGCAGGTTTTTCCGCCGATTTGATCAGAGAAAAATTTGAAGTCCCCGCTCGTTTCACACCGGTTGCTGCAATAGCGATAGGCTATCAAACAACTGAAGATGGAATTCCTGAAGCTTTCAAAGGAAGAGAACTAAGCCCAAGAAAAAGAAACCCGCTTAGTGAAAACTTTTTTATGGGTGCTTGGGCTAAGGACGCTTAAGACCAAAGTAATTAAAAAAGACTTTTAAAAAGTCATCCTAAAAGTAAAAAAGCTCTATCTTATAAGATAGAGCTTTTTCATTTTTACGGTTTACGGTTTACATTTCCGGCTAAAGCTTATGTTACTTCTATCGGTTTAGCTTCATGAATCTTAGCACGCCACTCCGCTGGGCCTGTCTGATGAACAGAAGAACCATGCATATCTACGGCGACAGTAACTGGCATATCCTCCACTTCAAATTCATGAATCGCTTCCATACCAAGGTCTTCGAAAGCTACTATTCTGGATTTACGGATTGCTTTCGACACTAAATACGCCGCCCCACCTACTGCCATCAAATAGACTGATTTATGTTTTTTGATAGCTTCTATACCTACCGGGCCCCGCTCGGCTTTACCAATCATGCCCATCAAACCGGATTTTTCTAACAAAGCATCCGTAAATTTATCCATCCGTGTTGCCGTCGTTGGGCCTGCAGGTCCTACTACTTCATCTCGTACCGGATCAACTGGACCAACGTAATAAATAAATTTATCGCGCAGATCCACACCTTCAGGTAAGGCTTCACCTTTCTGGTAAAGATCAATCAAACGTTTATGCGCCGCATCACGACCCGTCAACATTTTCCCCGACAACAAAAGTGTATCCCCAGGTTGCCACTCTGCAATATCTTCGCGGGTCACTGTATCCAAATTAACCCGCCGAGCATTCGGGGCTGCTTGCCAGGTCACTTGCGGCCAGTCTTCCAATTTCGGCGGAATCAATTCAGCAGGACCCGAACCATCCAGGGTGAAGTGAATATGCCGGGTTGCTGCACAGTTGGGAATCATCGCGACAGGTAAGGACGCTGCATGTGTCGGAAATTCTTTAATCTTGACGTCAACGACTGTTGTCAGACCGCCAATGCCCTGAGCGCCTATGCCCAGATCATTTACTTTATCCATCAACTCCAGGCGTAATTCTTCAACCGTGTTTTGTGGGCCACGCGCACGTAAGACATCAATATCAATATGGTCCATCAACACTTCTTTAGCCATTAGCACTGCCTTTTCAGCTGTGCCGCCTATGCCTATGCCTAACATGCCAGGAGGACACCAGCCGCCACCCATGGTCGGCACTGTCTTCAATACCCAGTCAACAATACTGTCACTGGGGTTCAGCATAACCAGTTTGGATTTATTTTCGGAACCACCGCCTTTGGCGGCTAATTTGAATTCAACCTTATCTCCCGGAACAATTTTGTAATGAATATTTGCCGGCGTATTATCTTTAGTGTTCTTTCGAGCACCTGCCGGGTCACTGACAATAGAAGCACGTAAAACATTATCAGGATGCGTATAAGCCTGACGCACACCTTCATTAATCATCTCTTCCAAACCCATGTCGGCATCCCATTGCACATCCATACCGACATAAACAAAAATAGCGACTATGCCAGTATCCTGGCAAATTGGGCGTTTGCCTTCGGCACACATACGCGAGTTGGTTAAAATCTGTGCCATGGCATCTTTGGCTGCTGGAGACTCCTCTCGCTCATAGGCGCGATGAATGGCCTGTATATAGTCCAGAGGGTGGTAATAGGAAATATATTGCAGAGCATCTGCTACGCTCTGGATGACATCCTGCTGGCGAATAAGAGTCATGACAAACCATTCCTTACTAGTAAAATTATAGTTTTAGTTTTATTTAAAAAATCTTCAGGTAATACGCAATATATGCTCGTATTCTAGCATGCTTGAGTTTGGCTTTTAGCGCATAAAGGGACTTCATTCAGCCTCCACAGAAAAGGGGCTAAAAGGAAGAGGTAAGTCTTGAATCACAAGGTATTCAAGAACAAACCTCCCATCGATGATTTACCTAATACATCCCATTTTAGGATATAAAATTTTGAGAGTTAGTCTTACAGCCAACTCTAAGCCTGAACAGGCTTCAATGATACTTCAACGCTTCGAGTACTTAATTTTTCTCTATTTTTTGCTTTAAACAGTTTTGCCTCAAGCACTAACATACAAGGCGTAAAAACCAGCGTAAGAATCGTTGCAAAAAACAGGCCTCCGGCAATAGCCGTTGACAGTTGCACCCACATTTGAGTGGAAGGGCCGCCAACGATAATCTCCTGACTAATAAAATTAATACTGATTGCTAGCACCATCGGCAGCAAACCCAAAATCGTGGTGATCGATGTCAGTAATACGGGACGAAGACGCTGCGAAGCAGTTTCAATGACAGCCTTTTTAACTGAAAAATCAGTATCCCTTCTAATTTCATTAAAGGTGTCTATCAATACAATATTGTTATTAACCACTATTCCTGCCAGTGCTATTACACCAATACCGCACATCACGATGCCGAAAGGTTGCCCACTTATGAGTAGGAAAATCAGCACGCCTGCCGTTGAAAAAACAACCGCGGATATAATCAGAAAGGACTGGTAAAAGTTATTAAATTGAGTCAACAAAATACCAAGCATAAATACAATAGCGATCATAAATGCCTTCCCTAGAAAGGACATGGTTTCGGCCTGATCTTCATCCTGGCCGCCGAAATTCACGCTTACACCAGGATCAAAGGTCAAATCCAACAATGCATTTCTCAATAAGTTGATTTGATTGCTCGCTAACAGTCCATCTTCAACATCAGCCATAATCGTCAAGGTTCGCGCACCATCAACACGATTAATAATACCGGTTTTCTGTGACGTCTCGAAACGCAGAAAGTTACCTATCGGAATTAAACCATTCGCTGTCGGAATACTTAACTGGGTCAGTTGTTCCATATTGCGGTTAACATCATTAAAACGCAGTCGGATATCCAACTCTTCATCAGCATCATCAGGTTGATATTCAGACAATTTAAGGCCGGTTGTCAGTAGTTGTACTGCACTACCAAGACTTGAAATATTCGCCCCATATCTGGCTGCTTCCTCCCGATCTACCAGCATCYCCCATTCTATGCCCGGTAACGTTCGATTATCTTCAACATTGATAAAGCCACCTATCTCATTCATAGCTGCAAGTATGTTTGCCACTGCTTCTTCAAGTTTGCTCGAATCATCTGAGCTTACTTTAAGCTCGATAGGCTTACCTCCAGTCGGGCCACTTTCCTGCTCAGCAATTTCAATTTGAATGCCAGGCACATCAGCCAGCCTGCCGCGCACAACCTGTTGCAGTTCAACCGCAGTGGGGCGCAAATCCCAATCGACAAATTCTAACTGAACTACGCCAATCGTATCTTCAGTGTTTGAATTTTGCCCACCACCACCAGACGTTCTGGTATAAACTGCATCCAGATAATCCATATCCAACAAACGGTTTTCTACATTAACCATGATCTGATCTTTTTCATAAATCGACAAATCACCTCTAGCATGCACTTCCACCTGAATAAATTCCGGCTCCTGATAAGGAAAAAATTCGACACCCTTACCGAACATTCCATAAATAGTATATGTGCCTAACAAGAATAGAATCATACCGGCAAGAACCTTGCCCGGATGATTAAGCAGTTTCCAAAGTAATTTCAAATATTTCAGTTTAAAACCCGTGGCAGCTCTAACACTTTGATGCCTGACATACTCAGTATTTGCCACTGTCGTGGCACTCACTTGGCGACCAATAACCCCACCCAGTACCGGAATAAAACAAAGCGCCATGAAAAGGGAAGCACTAAGCGTAATCAAAACGGTTATTGGCAGATACTTCATAAACTCTCCCATCATGCCCGGCCAGAAGAGTAAAGGAAGAAAAACCGACAGGGTGGTTGCTGTCGATGCAATGATAGGCCAGGCCATACGTTTCGCGGCCTGCGCGAAGGCCTCTTTTTTAGGGAGGCCCTCTAATCTAAGTCGTTCTGCCAGTTCAATCGTGATAATTGCTCCATCCACCAGCATGCCAACAACCAGTATTAGACTGAACAGCACAATCATATTCATCGTCAGCCCCATCCCATAAATGATCAGTATCCCGGCAAGAAATGATCCCGGGATAGCAAGCCCTACCAACAGAGCCGGGCCGACGCCGAGGGCAGCAACAACCACAATCATCACCAGAATAATGGCAGTGATAACATTATTTTCCAGGTCACCCAGCATCGTACGAATTTGCTCAGAGCCATCCAGCAGGTAGGTTACATTTATAGATGCTGGCCAGGCATCCTCAGCGGTACTAATCAGGCCGCGAACATTTTCAATGGTTTGAATAATATTAGCGCCTGAGCGTTTGGAAATTTCCAGCACCACCGCATTTTCACCATTGATTCTGGCAAAACTTTCTGGGTCTTTATAGGTTCGTCTTATAGTAGCAACATCCTGAAAAGTAACGACACGATCATCCAACACCTTGATTGGCATCGTCAAAATGTCATCCAATTCAGATATGACACCTGGCACCTTTAAGATCATCCGGCCTGCTCCTGAGTCCAGGGCGCCGGCGGCGATCAACTGATTATTGGTGCTAACAAGGTTGGAAATATCCTGGAAGGACAATTCATAAGCATCAAGCACAGAAGGTTCAATCAGGATTTCGAGCATTTCTTCACGATCACCGCCAATTGTTACTTCAAGCACATTAGGCAAGCCTTCAATCCTGTCCTGTAAATCCCTGGCGATAGTAATCAATGTTCGTTCAGAGACTCTTCCAGAGAGTGAAACCGAAAGAACCGGAAATTCCGATATATTGACTTCATTGACTGTTGGTTCCAGTGTTTCCGGAGGCAATTCTACGCGAGCTCTGTCGACTTGCTCCCTGACATCAAGCAGAGCCTGATCAATATCATAACCGGCATCAAATTCCATCGTGACTGAAGCATGACCTTCAGAGGCAGTAGCAGACATTTCATTTAGGCCTTCTATCGACTGTAATTCCCTTTCCATGGGCAAGACCAACAAACGCTCAGCATCCTCTGGAGAAATACCTTCGTGAACCATAGAGACATAAACAATAGGAATCGGGATATCCGGCATAGATTCTTTCGCGATGCTTACATAGGCATAAGCACCTGCGATCATAATGCTCAGCAACATTAAAATCACAACTTTCGGCCTTGAAAAAGCGGCGTCTATTAAAGTATTCATAGTAAAATTCTGCCTCTGTTAACTCTTAATCTCTAAACCTATCTCAGTTCAGAATACCGGGGTTGGGGGACATCCCAGGCCATTTCAGGGTCTGCTACCGTAATCCTGACGGCCTCACCAATTCCAGCAAAACCTTGGCCAATAGTGATAACTCGGGCTCTTTCTGGCAAGCCACTGATCCACATACCATTAGCATCTGATAACTCAATTTTGACAAGATAAAACTCAACGACCCCTTCTAGGTTTACAGTTTTAATACCAATATCCCCTTCTTCATTCAGGGTTAGCAAACCAGCTGACAAATAGTGCGCCGTCACTTGCTGACGCGGAATTCGAGCGGTTACACTGCTACCAGCCCTTAAACCTTCTGTATTAGAAACAGCAATCTCTACCCGGAATGTACGCGTAGCTTCATTTGCTCGAGGTGAAATATAACGAATCTGACCGACTGTTTGACGTCCATTAACCAGTTCCACTTTTGCCTCAACACCCAGCGCCAGAAACTCAACATCATTCTGTGACACATAAGTATTTACTACCAAAGGATCGTTATCAACAATACGGGTTAGCTCGTTACCTAAACCAACATACTCACCCAGGTCTACTATATTTTCCTCTATATAGCCGCCAAAAGGTGCTCTGATGTAGGTCTTTTCAATTTCCAGATGGATACGTTCAAGCTCAACTTCTGCCAGCTTTAATTGTGTAAGCGCAGTATCCAGCTCACTAGTTGAGACGAAGCCTCTTTCATGCAGGTTAACCTGGGCTTCATAGAGACGCTGTTTCTCTTGTAAATTAATGCTTGCCTGCTCTTCGCGAATGGCACGATCATCCATTTTAATTCGCATGATGACACTACCTGCATCAACATAACTGCCCTCATTGACCAAAATACTGTCAATTTGGCCACTTGTTTCGGCACGCAATAAAACCTCACGGTCTGGTCTCGCGCTACCGTTAGCGATGATGTAGCTGGTAACTTCCTCAGCTAACATGTCAGTGACTTCGACCAGCACACGGTTATCGATAACATTGTCATTGTCATTAGTAACAACATCGCTTAGCTCGCCACCACCCATTAACATGCCGGAGGCCATCCACAGCACCAGGGCCACACATACACCGAAGGCAATTCCGGTAGACTTATTCATCGTTGTTCTCCATTTCCATCTCTTCAGTTTTCAAACCTTTCAATAACTTCCATGCATTTTTCTCCAGGAATTCCTTCTCAGACGCCATCTTAAAATGCACATAATCAAGCAGGAATTCCTGCCCTTTATTCCCTTCTACATACCTACGCCAGTTTGGTTCATCTTGCAAAAAGTGTTCCATCTCTTGAATTCGCTCTTTAAAAATTGTTTCTAAGCGCTTCTCAGACAGCATGTCTGCAAAGAAAATTAATAGCATAAACTGTGAACGAATTTTGTGAACAGGCGCTAACACTTCCAATTCAGCTTTCAATAAGTCTCTTCCCTTGTCAGTCAGCTCATAGATTTTTTTATTTGGAAGTGCAACCTGTTCTACATCCTCATATTGAACCAAGCCCTCTTCCTCCAGACATTTAAGCACTGGATAGACACCACTACGGGCCGCATCGACAAAATGACCAAAGGGATCTTCGAGCTTTTTACCAATATCATAGCCAGAGGCTTTGCCAAGACTAAGTACTGCCAGACACAAAGTTTTCGTATTCATTTTTCAATAAGCAAACATAGACTAATTAATGATAGGCCTAATTATACTAGTATAAATTATAATACTCAAAGCTATACTATAGCTTTTAAAGTAATTTACTCATTTTTTACGCAATTGTACGGCTAGAACTATTGATGCTTTATTTGGGACAACGTATTCTCAGCGGCATATAACTAGCATGCATACGTAAAGCAATTAATAAGGAGATCGCCGTGAATCGAATAAAATTCCCAAAACGGAGCATAGTATTGACGGGGTTAATATTATTTCCCTTAACGCTTTTTGCTCAGCAAGACATGAGCAGCGTGGAAATAGTTCCCCATCAGTTAACTGATAATCTCTATTACCTTGAAGGGCAAGGTGGAAATATCGGCGTATCCATTGGTGAAGATGGTGTATTTCTGGTTGATGATCAGTTTGCGCCACTTAGTAGAAAAATTCTGGACGCAATAGCTACTCTTACCGATCAGCCTGTCCGCTACGTATTCAATACTCACATTCATGGTGACCATGTTGGTGGCAACCTGAATATGGCTCGCCAGGGTGCCGTGATTTTTGCCCATGAAAATGTGCGATCACGTCTGACTGCCGGTTTTGATAATCCTGATATGCTGACTGAAGATGAACGCCTTAGCCTGCCGGTAGTGACTTTCCTCGAGAGCATGGACTTTCATCTAAATGGTGATGACATTCATGTCTTCTATAATGGCCCCGGGCATACCGATGGCGATGCCTTTGTGTATTTCCGTAAAGCCAATATTATTCATACCGGTGATGTCTTCCGCACCGTAGCCTACCCTCGGGTAGACACCGGCAACAACGGCAGCTTTCATGGCATCATGGCGTCCTACCAAAAGCTACTGGATATTTCCAACGCAGAAACACGCTTTCTTCCCGGACATGGCGTAGTCAGTACCCGTGCTGATGTAGAAGAACAACTAGGAATATTTGTTACGATAAGAAACCGGGTTAGAAGCGCCATTGCCAGCGGCATGAGCCTTCCACAGATTCAGGCCAGTAACTTTACGGCAGAGTATGATGATCGCTGGAGTGATGGCGATGCCTTTGTTGCCGTGGTTTATAGTGAACTTCTGCAAATGTAAAATAAACAGCCAACAACAATTCAAAAAATATCGCAGTGGCTTTACCCTTCGATATTTTTTGCACGTTTAAAAGCTATAAAAACAAACTGATTACTATAAAATACGCCGATGCTTGGAAAAACACTCATTACCCTACTTTTAATTGCCAGCCCTTTAATTCAGGCTCAGGAGACTTTCACTGTCCTGTTCCTGGGCGACTCTCTAATTGAGGGCCTCGGCCTGGAAACCGAACAGGCGTTCACTTCTCTTGTTGATGAGCGTCTGAAAAGAGAAGGCTATGGCGACATTACAATAGTCAATGCCGGGATCAGCGGTTCTACTTCAGCTAGCGCTTTGGAACGTATGCAATGGTATGTTCGTTCACGTCCAGATCTGGTAATTCTTTCATTGGGGGCTAATGATGGTCTACGTGGTCTTAGCGTAGACAACATGAAGGGCAACCTGGCTGAAGCTATAGAGTTTGCCCAAAGTAACAACATTCAAGTGGCACTGACAGGCATGTTAACCCCGCCTAATATGGGGCCGGAATATACCTCATCCTTTGCCCAGGTTTTCCCCGATCTGGCAGCAGAATATCAGCTGCCTTTCATGCCCTTTTTATTACTAGATGTTGCCGCAATCCCAGAGCTTAATCAGGCCGATGGTATTCACCCTAATATTGAAGGCAGTAGAATTGTTGCCGAACACGTCTATCAATTTTTACTCCCCCTGCTCCCTTAAGGCTTTCCATGATTCTTGAAGTAAAAAACCTCTATAAAAATTTTGAAACTGTTGCTGGCTCTGAACCTATCGAAGTCCTGAAAGACTTAAACATGGGTATGGAAGTCGGTGAAAGTGTCGCTATTCTCGGTCAATCCGGTAGCGGTAAATCAACCCTGTTAACGCTATTAGCTGGTCTTGATAGCCCCAGTTCCGGTGAAATATTGTTGAATGAACAGGACATGCAACAACTCAATGAAGAAGAACTCTCTAAATTTCGGGCGCAGAACATCGGCATCATTTTTCAACAGTTTCATTTGATGTCACATTTGACCGCATTAGAAAATGTCTCCCTGCCGCTGGATTTATTTAAAGACAAAGCTTCCATTGAGAAAGCTCAAGAGGCCCTGGAACAAGTCGGTTTGGGTCATCGCATGGATCACTTCCCATATCAACTCAGCGGTGGTGAATGTCAGCGCGTCGCCATTGCCCGTGCCATGGTAGTCAGACCCAGTATTTTATTAGCAGATGAGCCTACGGGAAATCTGGATAGTGCTACTGGTGAACATATCAGTGACATGATCTTCGAGTTAGTAGAAAAACACAAAATGACCTTATTGTTTGTTACTCACAATGAGAAATTGGCTTTACGTTGCGGTCGCCAGCTGCGCTTACAAGGAGGTAAATTTATCTGATGCTTTGGCTAAAGCTCGCCTACAAGGAAATTTCCAATAATTTTCGTTTCAGTCTTTTCTTTATTATCAACCTGTCTATCGGGCTGATTGGTTTTATCGCGCTGGATTCCTTTAAAAATTCCATTGATACGCATTTGACCAACAATTCCAGAGCCATTCTTACAGCAGACGCACAAATTTCAGGTAATGCACCGCTAACTGAGGTTGAATTTACACTGGCCGACAATATTTTTAATACCGATTATGAGTATTCCGATCAAATTTCTTTCCTCTCTATGGTCGCCGGAAATGACGTCTCACGTATGAGCCAACTCATTGCCATTGATGCAAGCTACCCACAATACGGTGAATTCGTTTTACAAGAAGGCGGCATTCTGACGGATGAATTACGTCAGCAGCTGTTTAGCAGTAATTCTATCTGGGTAGCTGAAAGCCTGATGTTGACGCTAAGCTTAACTATTGGTGACAGTATCAAGATCGGTGCTATGGACTACACCATTACCGATATTATTGATATCGACCCCAGCAGCACAATATCAGTCATGTCCAATTTTCCGGCAGTCTATATGGGGCTGGAACAAATTCAGGCAACCGGGCTGATTCAGTTTGGCAGTCGTATCAATTATTCACGTTTCTACAAGTTTATCGAAGATGTGAACATGGATAGTTGGGAAGACGAATTCCGCCAAGCGGAACTCGACATACTCGGCGATACCCGCCGCATAAGCATGACAACCCATCAGGAACGCAGCGAAGATTTGGGCCGCATTCTAGCTTATATGAATGATTATCTCGGGCTAATTGCTTTGATTGCCCTGTTTTTGGCTGGTGTGGGTGCTGCTTATCTGTTCCGCTCTTTCTTTACCAGCCGCTTCAAAGATATGGCGATATTAATGTGCCTGGGCGGCACGCCGAAACAAGCTTACCTGATGACCCTGATACAAATTGTGCTACTTGGCGCCATCAGTGCAAGCATAGCCAGTGTAATCAGTTTTATTACAATGCCAGTATTGCCCAGCTTATTCGAGAATTTTTTACCACGCGGTTTTGAGAATCAAATGGAGCTGAGTTCTTTTGTTCTGGCTTTATTTTTAGGCACTATCGGCTCTGTGATCTGCTGTCTGCCTATTCTGTCAAAAATTTATGATCTGCACCCCATCGCGCTGTTTCATGAGAAAATTCAACCAAGTAAATCTCTACCACATTGGCAGCGTCATGTGATGAGTTATGCGCCTATATTAATTGTGTTCTGGTCGCTGGCTATATGGCAATCCAATTCCGTGATGATTGGCAGCCTTTTTATTGCCGCATTTCTTATCGCTATTTTTATTCTCGGCCTGGTCGCCTGGTATATTCTCAAATTTTGCGGCTCATTTTCCAACCACTCTTCCGTCACCCAAAAACTGGCTCTGCGCAATTTAAGCCGCAACCGCTTAGGTGCAATCTCCTGTTTTCTGGCGATAGGCCTAGGCTCACTACTTATCAACCTGATTCCGCAAATTGAAAAAGGCTTGCAAGAAGAAATTTCCCAACCTGATGATTTTTCAGTGCCCGATTTCTTTATGTTCGACATTCAGCCTGACCAGCTCGCCCCCCTTGAGACAATTCTAGCTGATTACGGACATACACTTTCCTTTGTTTCCCCGCAAGTACGCGCCAGAATGGAAACCATTAATGCTGGCGAAGTAAGCGCTTTTGAAGAAACCCCTGATGAACAAATGCAGCGCCGACGCTCCGTTAATCTGACTTATCAAGATGCACTAAAAAGTTCCGAGGAGCTTGTTGCTGGCGAAATGTGGGACGGCCCTTGGGTCTTTGGTTCCGACGAATTACCCGGCATTTCATTGGAACAGGATTTTGCAGAACGTATTAATGTCAAGGTTGGTGACACCATCAGTTTTGACGTACAAAGTGTTCCGATCACTGGCCGCGTAATGAATTTACGCACAGTGGACTGGAACAGTTTTCAGCCGAATTTCTTCATCTCTTTCCAGCCAGGCGTATTGGACCCAGCACCGAAAACCTTTATCGCGGCAGTCAGTAATGTGCCCGAAGAGCAACATCTGAGCATTCAAAATGAAATAGTAGAAACACTGCCTAACATTTCAATAATCAATGTTGGTCAACTAGTTGCTAGTATTCTAGATATTACCAATCAGATTAGCTGGGGCATTAAAGTCATGGCGTATTTAGCGATTTTTGCTGGACTGGTCGTACTATTTTCCATTGCCCGCTACGAAGTGAAAACTCGCTTCTGGGAAATCAATCTATTAAAAATACTTGGAGCCAACTTTAAAGATGTGCAACGTATGATACAAATTGAGTTCGGCATCCTCGGCTTTTTTGCCGCTTTAGTTGGTGTCAGTATGAGCCTACTGATCTCCTATGCCATTTCCTGGTTTATTTTCGACAGTATATGGAGCTTGTCCTGGGGCATTACAATTTTCAGTATTTTCGCTATTTCAACCTTAAGTGTCGTCACTGCTTTAGTGGCAACTAGGTCTGTATTAAAACAAAAGCCATTACAATTGCTAAGAACGGATTAACAGGTATAATACGCGACCTGTGCGGACGTGGCGGAATTGGTAGACGCGCTAGATTTAGGTTCTAGTGCCGTAAGGTGTGAGAGTTCAAGTCTCTCCGTCCGCACCATTTCAATAACTTGCTATACTCATTCTAATCGGTTTTAAATCCCGGTCAGGGTGCTAATACCAAAACCCTTAAGTTAACCTAAGCCTAAGATTTTCAACTTCTCTTAGAAATTTATTAAAATACGAAAATCCCAACTTTAGTAAAAATTTTCCCCGCTATACTTACGATAAAGTTTAATTTAATTAATCCAATAAGTTACCGACCAAGCGCACTTTAAACTTGGCAGTGTTTTATTTAAATGATGGCTTAAAACCTAAAGTTTTTGCTATATTTCAGTACAATTTCCGAATCTCTGGCGCTCACGCCAGAAAATACCCCATCAGAATCAAAGTTATAATTAATAATAAAATAGAGGTTTTCACCTGCTTGAGGATTCCAGTGCACCCGGCTATTTAACCCCGCAGATGATGATAAATTGTCATATTGCACTAGGTTGATCCATGACCAGGTTGAGCTAAAAGCCACAGTGGTATTTAGACTGACCAGGCGAGTAATGAAATCCCCCTGAGGCAGATCAATATCAGTATAACGATAAGAAAAGTTTGTAGAGAAACGAGGGTTCGGTTGCCAACCAAGTCCTAGTCCTACTTCACGCTGCTCACCATTGTAAAAATCACCTTGCTTATAACTGATGTCTGGCACTATATCCCTAAATTCGGAGCTTTCCAGCCCCACTTCAATACTGTCGAAAGAATATTTACCAGCCGGAATTACAATGCCAGGACTAATAGGGAAATCGACTGTCAAACCTTCCCGTTCTCGCTGAACATCTAAGTAAAGACGATCCGCCTGGTGGCTATTAAGACTAAATAATCGTGAAGAGAGCTCTTCACTTTGCATCTCCCCGTTATCTATTCGACGGGTATGTGAATACCTAAGCCTACCAAAGTAATGGCGTAACAGTGGATTGCCGGTAGTGTAGTAACGTGCTTGCATCTCTGCATCGAGTTTTTCTATACCTCGGCGATTTGCAAAACCAAGTGCTGGATTATATTCAGCACCAATGTAATTATAACCAAGCGTACCACTAAAGCCTGTATTCTCTGTACCAAGATCAAGATTAGCACTATAAGCTTTGTCATCTCCCGTCAGACCATCCGTATCACTCTGTTGATACCAAAAGTCACCGGTCAAGGTGTGATTCGTCGAAAAGCGGGTATTGCGATACCTGAAGTCCACACCAGCCAGAGAGTTATCAATTAAGCTGTTAGGGTCACCCTGTGTGAAAATAGCCCCGATACGAGATTCTTCCAAAATGTTTTGTGTGATACGACCAACAAAAAGTGGCGCATCATCCACACCAACTCTTGCTTCTTGTTGCACCACCAGAGCACCGACACTCAAATTTCCGACTCGACCTGCCAGCTTGCCTCCAACATCAATATCCACCGGCTGACCACTGGCTGCATCCAGGCCAATACGCCGTGAGTAAAACGGAATACCATTATTACTTGAAGAACCACCAAAACTAAAAATTTCGGAATCCTGTAAAAAGAAGTCACGCTTTTCAGGGAAAAACAATGAGAAACGTGTCAGGTTCACCTGCCGATCATCCACTTCCGTTGCCGAAAAATCGGTATTCAGCGTCAATGCACCAGTAAGGTTGGGGGTGAATTTATAGAAAACATCTAATGAGGGATCAAATCTCGAATCTGAACTGTTATTAATATGATCTTCAGCATTAACGATGCTCACCGACGGCACTATATCCAGGCCCAACCCTTGTTGCAGACCATTCATACCCTCTATCTGTCCTCCAGTAGATGGATCAATCGCACGATTGAATGAGGACCAGGCCAGCCTTTCATTATTGCGAGCAATTTCGCGTTCAAGGTTGAAGCCCCAGGTACTGCTGTTCGGATCAAAATTCATGGTGGTAAAAGGAATAGCTATTTCAGTGGTCCAACCCTGATCATCAATCTGTGAATCCACCAGCCAAATCCCGGACCAATCAAAGTTATTACTGGTTGGACTTTCGAAAACTGCATCATCCCGAATCGCATTAGCATTGGTAACAAAACGAAAGGCAGTTCTACTATTATTAAAGGTATCGAGAATGATATGCACGTTATCATCAAAGCGCACTGTCTGGCCCTGGATCATAGTCCGGGCAATAATTTCATCCGGTTGCGTATCAAACAAGCGGGCCCCAACATAAAAATAATTATCATCATAAGTGACGTAAAAAATACTTTCCTGAGTCGGCGTACCATGGTCAACGGGATTAACCTGGTGTAAATCAGTGATGACAGTTGCCTGCTTCCAGATTTCATCATCAAGTACACCGTCAATAACTGGCGCCAATGTCGTCCGCTGAATATCAACCGACTTTCTGACAAAGGCAGAACCTTCATCCGCTGCAGTATTCTGCCCATACAGTAATGTTGGAAGTAGGCAAAGCAAGACTGGAGCGTAAAAAAAAATTTTCTTCAAGCACTTATTGTTTTTCATGATTCCCGATTTCTTATTTAAAATTTTAGTAAAGTTAAAACACCTTTAACGTAATTTAACCTTTTTGGTTTACCAATTCTTTGCGCCATATCAGACACTGATTATTAGCCGGCATCGCTCTATCTTCGATAAATTCAAAAGCATTCTCTTTCGCAAGCTGATTTATTTTTTCAAAATCTCTTATGCCACTTAACGAGTTACGATTTTTCAACCATTCATCAAATCGAGCATTGCTGTCACTGGTAAATTCACCTTGATACTTGAAAGGCCCATAAACACAAAGTGTGGCTCCCGGCAAAAGCACTTCGCCAGCTCCTCTAAAAAAATCCGCGTTAAAAGCTGCAGGCATAATATGCAAGCAATTAGCACTAAACAGACCTCCTAAGCCCTGCTCTGGCCATTCTGACTGCCGTACATCCAGCACCTGAGCAGGCATTAAATTTGCTAGCCCATTCCTAAGCAAACCAGCTGCAAGCGTATCCATATTCTCAGGAATTTCACAAGGTACCCAGATTAACTCTGGTCGCTGTTTACAAAAATAAAGCGCATGCTGCCCAGTGCCGCTGCCTATCTCCATTATTCGATCGCCAGCTTTGAAATGAGATGCAATGACTTCGAGAATCGGCTGCTTATTATTTTCGCAAGCCTGGCTGAAGGGTTTATTGTTCATACTATCCAGTTTCAAATGTATGCGCACATACAATGAATTAACATAATTTTGGTTGAGGTTGTGGGGCTAAAATTTATTGAAAGATCGTAGGCCTTGTATTCGTCGTGGCTACACGCTCTTCAAGCTCATTGAGACTTTGCTGAATGGAATTAATAGTTTGATTCAAACTAAGACGGTATAAATTGATTGACTCAATATCTTGTTCATTAATGTTCACTCGGCCAACAAGACCTGAATCTTCCAGAGCCAGTGAAGATTTGAGAACATTCAAATCGCCTGTGATGCTTGTTAGCTGCTGATTGATATTCAAATTATTTAAACCAGCAACACTGCTATCAAGATTATTTATCTGATTTCGAATAGTTTCTATTATCTGTTCATTTTGATCAAGATTTACTGCTTGCTGATTGATCATTCCCGCCTGATTAGCGACCGCCGTTTCAATCTGAGTGATGTTCTCAGCCTGCCCTGCCAATGTATTATTGAGACCACCAGCATCCGATCGTAATACATTTCGTGCCGCCCACAATTTATCTATTTCAGAGAAATTGAAATCCACTCTCTCTAATAAACCCATTGATGATTGCTCAGCCGCTTCATCTACAAGATTCAATCGATTCTCTAGCTGCACTATCCGATCATTCGAGCGGTCTAAAGATATTTGCGTTTGTAGCCCCTGATCGTAAAAATAATAGGCACCACCACCACTTGCAAACAAACCTAAGAAAAGGACTCCAAGTAAGAGTTTTACCAAACTGCTGGATCCAGAGCTTGCTGCTATTTGATTACCACTAGTAGCAGACAGTGAATTACCACGTTTCTGTTTACGATGAGTGACGAGCTCGTCACGCTCAGGGACAATAGAAAAATCGTCGTAATCTCGTTCTTCTGTACTCATTCCCCCATTATATTTACTTTGACGTGAAAAGTATAAGTTCCTTTGTTAAAAGCTGGAGGTTTAAAGCTGAAGTAAAGCTCAAGTGCTTAAACATGTACCATACACAGATTAAGACCCTTGGCTAAAAAATTTCATAAAAGTAGAAATAAATGGTTTCAGTGCCAACTTAATGCGTATCTACTACTTTCTATAAACCCAATATATTTCGCCTGACAGAGACGGCAACAGTGCACCGAGCAACAAATTAAACCGAAACCAGCGTTTCTTCTGCAAAGGTATAAGTCCACCGTTACGCCTAAAAAAACCACCACTTAGAAAATCAACTGATAATTTATGCTTCTTGGCAATGTCACGAATAGTGTTTAATGTAAATTCAACACCTGCACTTTTCCTCTCTCTAGCAAGCCCATTAATACCTATTAAAATTCCATTATTTTTTAAACGCCCTGTCAAACCAGAAATAACATTCTCTGTGTCCTTTCTACCTCCTGAGGTATTCGAGTAAATAATCACATCATAATCTTCAAACTGTTCTATAGTGCTGCATTCATTTGCATCAGTCTTTTCTAGAATACGGCTATTACCCTTTAATCGAAAAATAGGTTTGCTAATATCTTCGCCAAAAGCGTCCCATTTTAAAAAGTGCACCTCTGGATAACCTCTTTTAACTGCTGCATTGATAAACTCTAATTGCCGCCCCCTATCCGCCCCGATTTCACAAATGTTGAGAGGATTATGATTGGTATTTTCGGCAATAAGAAAGTGGTAAATGAACCAATACTTGAGCAAAGCAATAGAGTAATTGCTTTGTTTTAGGCGTGAGGGGATTACATAAATGTCTGCACTAATGCCTGTACGGAAGACTGGCTCAATTATCAGGGTTTCAAGACCCCAATAGAGCTGTGGAATATTTATTTGCAAAACCTGTATCCTTACGGTTGCCTTTCAAAACGGAAGTCACAACAATCCAAACCAAAAGTTAATTATAAAATAACTGATAGTTTTATTTCTGTAAACCAATATTTACTTATTCATGAACTAATTACTTATAAAACTGTGGCTAATTCAACACGACGAGAATTTTCAAAAAGATTCAGACAGGCACTCAATGAAGCTGGGCATAAAGAAACTCAACTCCTTGAATTGGGCGGCATATTTGAGGTATCTGGCCAGGCTGTACGAAAATGGCTTAACGCTGAAGCCATACCAAACTCTTCCCGTGCACCTGACGTCGCCTTAAAGCTGGGCGTCAGACGAGCCTGGCTACTCGATGGCGAACCGCCGATGAGATCAATTCAATTAGAAGTCAGAGAAAAATCTGCCAACTATTCCGGAAGCAGTTCAACAGAGAACTTTTCAATTTCAGGCGAAGAATACCGACTACTTAGTAACTATCGGAAATTACCTGTCAATTTACAAAAAGTTATAGATAGCCTTCTAAAAGGCATTAATACTGAAAAAAAATCAGAAAAATAGAACACAGAAATCTATATTTTTGGTTATCTCCCCGAGCTCTCTGGCACTTCCATATATTTACGATAAACAAGAATATTCACTGAAGAATTCATTTCTGACTACGGAAGATTAAAGTTAAAGCTTTCAAGAAGCGTAACGAGCGATACCTAGTCGAGGCGAAATCAAATTCTGGAGGTGAGCTTACAGTTAAGTAAACAGTCCGACAGAATTATCTTTCAACAAAGAGTAGGTGAGCATAGTAGCTTCTTCCATAAAAAAACCCGCACTAGGCGGGTTTTTTATAACCAAACGGCTAATTACATCATGCCGCCCATACCACCCATGCCACCCATATCAGGCATTGGTGCAGCAGGTTTTTCTTCTGCAAGCTCAGATACCATTGCTTCAGTGGTAATCATCAATCCAGCAACAGAACCCGCAGCCTGCAAGGCTGAACGAGTAACTTTAGTTGGATCCAGGATGCCCATTTTCAACATATCTCCGTATTCACCAGTAGCGGCGTTATAGCCTTCATTACCTTTAGAAGAACGGACTTTATCCAGAATCACAGCACCGTCATCCCCAGCATTTTCTGCAATCTGACGCAAAGGAGAAGTCAAAGCACGTTGCAAGATGGCCAGACCAACATTCTGATCTTCGTTATCACCTTTAACATCTTCAATCTGCTGTAAAGCACGAACCAGGGCAACACCACCACCAGGCACGACACCTTCTTCCACAGCAGCACGGGTTGAATGTAAAGCATCTTCAACACGGGCTTTCTTTTCTTTCATTTCAATTTCAGTACCGGCACCGACTTTAATCACTGCCACACCGCCAGCTAATTTAGCCACACGTTCCTGCAGTTTTTCACGATCATAATCAGAAGAAGTTTCTTCGATCTGAGCTCTGATTTGAGTAACACGAGCCTGAATAGCATCAGCCTCACCAGCACCATCAATGATCGTAGCGTTATCTTTAGAAAGAATCACACGTTTGGCTGAACCCATATCTTCAACTGTGGCACCTTCCAGGTTTAGGCCAACTTCTTCAGCAATCACAGTACCACCCGTTAAGGTGCTAATGTCAGCCAGCATGGCTTTGCGACGATCGCCAAAACCAGGCGCTTTTACCGCAGCAACTTTAACGATACCGCGCATGTTATTAACCACTAACGTTGCTAGCGCTTCACCTTCAACATCTTCAGCAATAATCAAAAGTGGGCGACCAGATTTAGCAACACCTTCAAGTAGTGGCAACATTTCACGGATATTAGATACTTTTTTCTCTACCAAAAGAATAAGAGGATCTTCCAGTTCTACCGTCATGTTGTCCTGATTGTTAACAAAGTATGGTGAGAGATAGCCACGATCAAACTGCATGCCTTCTACAACATCCAGCTCATTTTCAAAACCTGAGCCATCTTCAACGGTAATAACACCCTCTTTACCGACTTTCTCCATCGCTTCAGCAATAATGTCACCGACAGTCGTATCAGAGTTAGCTGAAATGCTACCAACCTGAGCAATCGCTTTAGGTTCTGTACAAGGTTGAGACATCGCACTAAGCGCTTTAACAACAGCTATGACACCTTTATCGATACCACGCTTTAGATCCATTGGGTTCATGCCCGCAGCAACTGATTTCAAACCTTCGTTAAGAATAGACTGAGCCAGTACTGTAGCTGTAGTCGTTCCATCACCGGCAAGATCAGAAGTCTGGGAAGCGACTTCTTTCACCATCTGCGCACCCATATTCTCAAATTTGTCTTTCAGCTCAATTTCTTTTGCGACAGAAACACCGTCTTTGGTTACTGTCGGAGCACCAAAAGATTTATCCAGCACCACATTTCGGCCTTTAGGTCCGAGAGTGATTTTTACGGCATCTGCTAGCAGGTTGACACCTTTTAGCATGCGTTGACGTGCGACATCTCCAAATAACACTTCTTTAGCCATTGTCTTAATTCCTATTATTCAATCTGTTAGTAAAATGTTGCTTAAAATTCTTAGGCTTAGCCTTCTACAACACCAAAAATTTCACTTTCATTAAGGATGAGTAATTCTTCTTCCCCAAGCTTAACTGTGTTGCTGGCATACTTACCGAAAATAACTTTATCTCCAGCTTTCAGATCAACGGGTCGTACGTCTCCGTTATCTAAAAGGCGGCCTGGACCTACGGCTACAACTTCACCTTGAGAAGGTTTTTCAGTCGCAGAACCTGGTAGGACAATGCCGCCAGCTGATGTCGTTTCTTCTTCTTCACGTCGTACCACGACTCGGTCTTGTAAAGGACGAATTTTCATAGTTTGTATTCTCCAAAACTATCTGGTGTTAATAACACATTGATGGCCGTTGATTATTTAGTACCAACTGACCGTAAACTTTTACAAATCATTAGCTTATGAGCATGAAAGACCCAAGAAGAATGATTGAACCCTCTAAATGGGGGTCGATGATGGAATTTCAATAGGCAGCAGGGATTTTTTTTATTGCCCTTTTTATTACTCTTTCCCGAGTTTATCTTGATCTGGCTTTATCGGCTCTTCACGCTCAAATTCCCCCTCGTAAATACCACCTTCTTCAGATTTACTTCGAGTTTGATAATTAGTATAGAAGAATTGCTGCTGGCCACCAGCTTTCCACATCGCCAGCTTGCCAGACTTGATCAGGGCACGCACAAAAAGGCGTCGAATAGGGCCAATTAGGAACATAAAACCAAGAGTATCTGTAATAAAGCCTGGCGTAAGCAGAAAGGCTCCACCAACTGCCAGAAAAATCCCTTCGATCATTTCCTGAGCGGGCAATTCCCCACTGCTCATTTTTTGACTAGCACGCGTGAAAGTGGCAAGCCCCTGCTGTTTAAGTATCTGAATCCCAACCACCGCAGTAAGTACCACCAAAGCCAAGGTTGACCAAGCACCAATGTGATCTGCCACTTCAAAAAGTAATAGCATCTCCGCAATTGGGATAAGAATGAACAACAAAAATAAATAGCGCACAAAAAAGCCTTTTGAGTTTTGGTCTAACTATATATGGGGATCAAAACCAGAAGATAAAGCTTTGATTGATTTTGAACACCTCTAAAATCATTACAATATTGCACACTATAATGTACCGTCACGAGCGAAGCTTAGGCGCGGCAAAAATAATTTTTTAAGAAGAAGCTTACTTTTAAAGTAAGTGACTGAATAAAAAATTCTTTTTAACAAAGCATAAGTGAGCGCAGTAGGTACGGCACTAATCGCGAAAGTTATTGAATTGTAGAGGCAAACCCCAATCATCATCTTTCAGCACAGCCATTACACCCTGTAAATCATCCCTTTTTTTACCGGTCACTCTAAGTTTCTCACCCTGAATCGCCACCTGCACTTTCATTTTCTGGTCTTTCACTTTTTTAACAATCTTCCGAGAAATTTCAGATTCAATACCTTGCTGAATAGAGATCTTTAAGACCGCACGTTGACCAGACATCTCGACTTCTCCTGGTTTTAAGGCTTTGATATCCAGCTTTCGGCTGGCCATTTTATTGTGAAGAATATCCAGCATCTGCTGTGTTTGGAAATCGACTTCCGCACTAATAATTATTTCAGAATCATTCAATTCAAATGAAGCATCGATACCTTTAAAATCGAAACGATTAGACATTTCACGTTGCGCCTGATCAACGGCATTAGTCATTTCATGCATATCGATTTCGGAGACTATATCGAATGTGGGCATAACGCTTATCCTTTGTTTAAGTGATATTTCTGAACCGAGAGTATTATATCTGGGAGTCCGTTGAGATGTTTTCTCTCGTCACGAAAGTTCGGATTCGAGCGAGGCTACCTGAGTCGCAAGGCGTCGAGTTCCCAGCGCCGAACTTACGAAATAAGAGGATCGAAGGGCGACCAGGCAATACTCCCGACAACCATTCTAATCTACTCACTACAGTACCATTAAGCGGATATCACTCAGTAATTGATTGAGATACTGACAAAATAGTCCACCATCTACACCATTCACGGCACGATGGTCGTAAGACAAGGAAAACGGCAGCATCTTACGTGGCACAAACTCATTATTCATCCAAACGGGTTTTACTGTTGTTTTAGAAACACCCAGAATGGCAACTTCAGGGGCATTAACAATTGGTGTAAAGCCTGCGCCACCAATATTGCCAAGACTTGAAACAGTAAAACAACCGCCTGCCATGTCCTCTTTAGTGAGTTTACGGTCTTTAGCCTTCTGACTAAGTTCGGTTATTTCTGCTGTAATATCCCACACTGACTTCTGATCAGCATCCTTCACCACTGGTACCATCAAGCCTGCGGGTGTTGCTACTGCAACGCCAATATTCACATATTTTTTCTGGATTAATTTACTGCCAGACGAATGTATAGACACATTAAATTGTGGAAATTCAGTCAAGGCCTGAGCACAGGCTTTAACGATAAATGGTAATGGCGAAAGTTTGAGGCCTTTTTTCTCAGCAAGAGCTTTCTGTGCCGCTCTAAAATCTTCTAAATCTGTCACATCAGCTTCTTCAAATTGAGTGACATGTGGAACGGTTAGCCAGTTTTGAGACATATTCCGAGAAGTCAGCTGATGTAATTTACTCATCTCAATTTCTTCAATTTCTCCAAACTGACTGAAATCAATATCCTTAATCTGAGGCAAAGCAAAAGCTGCACCACTTGATGACGAAGCCCCTCCTCCCTGGATAGTCGTTTTTACAAAGGCCTGCACATCTTCTTTAAGGATGCGACTTTTTGTTCCTGTACCCGCAACTTGTGTCAGGTCAACGCCTAGTTCACGAGCAAATTTTCTAACTGCCGGGCCAGCATAAACTTCAGAATTGTCTTTTGGCCCAATTGCCTGTTGGGAGGTTTGTTGAGAGGCTTGTTGGGGGGGCGAAACAGCTTGAATGACTGGAGAGCTTGAAGCAGCAACATCAGCGCTTGCTTGTTTAGGTTTTGCTTCTTGTTTCGATTCAGCACTTACGTCAGCAGAAGTTTCTGCAAGCATAATAACAGCGCCAGTTATCACCTTATCACCAACTTTAACTTTTATATCAGTAATCTTACCGCTAAAAGGTGCGGGCACATCCATTGCAGCTTTGTCAGTTTCCAGAGTAAGCAAGCCATCATCGACATTAACTTCATCACCAATTGACACAAGCACATCAATGACTTCAACCGCATCATCAGCGCCTAGATCAGGTATAACAATATCGACAACTGATGTTTCTGTACTGTCTACACTCTGGTTTTTCTGCTCTTCAACAGGCGGCTCAACTTCTTCAACTTTTTTGCTAGAAGATTCGGCTTCAACGTTTGTTTCTGTGTTTACGCTTTCTTTAGAAGTATCGTCAGAATCACTACCAGCAGAAATGCTTTCCAAGACAATAATTTCATGTCCCTGGCTAACTGTATCACCGACTTTCACTAATACTTCTTTTATAACCCCGGCGCTAGCAGCTGGAATTTCCATGGCCGCTTTATCAGTTTCCAAAACTAACAGAGAATCATTTTCCTGAATCTCATCACCTGGTGAAACTAAAACCTCAATGACTTCGACATCTGCCGAATCACCCAAATCAGGAATTGTTATTTTTTCCAGGGACACAATTTTCTCCTACTTCTATACTAAAACCGGATTAATTTTTTCCGGGTCTAATTTTAATTTCTTGATAGCTTTACTCACTAAAGAAGGCTCTATGCTACCTTCTTTAGCTAGCTCATTCAGTGCTGCCACTATTATATAGTTGCGGTCTACTTCGAAAAAGTGTCTCAGCTTTTCTCGACTATCGCTACGACCGAAGCCATCAGTGCCAAGCACTTTGAAAGGTGCTGGCACAAACGGCCTGATTTGCTCGCCATAAAGTTTTATATAATCCGTTGAAACGACTACAGGACCTTGTTGCTTAGACAAGCACTCTTCTACATAAGACACTTTTGGCTCTGCTTCAGGGTTCAACATATTCCAACGCTCAGCAGCTTGGCCATCTCTGGTTAACTCATTAAAACTCGGCACACTCCAGACATCAACGCTGACTTTATAGTCCTTGCGCAAAATCTCTGCGGCGGCTCGGGCTTCAAGCAGTATCGTGCCGCTGCCTAACAAACGAATCCGTAATTTTTCTTTTGAGGTGACTTTATAAGCTTTGCTGTCACCATCTTCGAGCAAATACATACCTTTTATAATGCCTTCTTCGCACGCTTTAGGCATATCTGGCTGCACATAATTTTCATTCATGGTGGTGATGTAATAGAAAACACTTTCATCGTCTTGATACATACGACGCATACCATCCTGAATGATCACAGCCAATTCATAAGCGTACGTAGGGTCATATGTCACACAATTAGGTATGGTATTAGCCATGATATGGCTGTGCCCATCCTGATGCTGCAAGCCTTCACCATTTAGAGTCGTTCGACCAGCAGTACCTCCAATCAAGAAGCCCCTTGCCTGAAGGTCTCCAGCAGCCCAACACAAATCACCCACACGCTGAAAACCAAACATGGAGTAATAAATATAAAAGGGAATGAGCGGATAATCGTGAACACTATAGGACGTTGCAGCGGCCAGCCATGAGCTCATCGCGCCAGCTTCATTTATACCTTCTTCTAGAATCTGTCCTTTTACATCCTCCCGGTAATACATTACCTGACCGGAGTCAGCGGGATCATAAAGCTGTCCTAAAGCTGAATAGATGCCGATCTGTCGAAACATGCCCTCCATACCAAAAGTACGTGCTTCATCCGGCACTATTGGAACGATTTGTTCGCCCACTTTTTTATCTTTTACTAAGCCCGTTAACAGCCTGACAAATGCCATAGTGGTCGATATTTCTCGATCGCCGCTACCCGTTGTAATAGCCTTAAATGCGCTTAAATCAGGCGTTTCCAATTTTTTACTATGCACCCGGCGTTGTGGCACGACGCCACCTAAAGCTTCCCGGCGCTTACGCATATATTGCATTTCAGGACTATTTTCATCCGGGCGATAATAGGGAACGTCATCAAGTTTTTCGTCTGAAATTGGAATGCCGAAACGATCACGAAAATCTTTCAAACTGTCTAAACTAAGTTTTTTCGCATTATGCGCAGGATTCTGACCTTCAATGGCTGAAAAAGCATAACCTTTCACAGTTTTTGCAAGAATAACTGTTGGTCGATCAAGGGTATCTACGGCTTGTTTGTAAGCGGCATAAACTTTAAAAGGATCATGCCCACCACGATTAAGATTCATAATTTCATCATCAGAAAGATGTTCTACCATTTTCAGTAATTCTGGGCTTGTACCAAAAAAGTGCTCGCGAGTATAAGACCCGCCTCGGCTTTTATAAGTCTGGTATTCACCGTCTACGACTTCATCCATTCGAGCCTGCAAGAGACCCTCGGTATCTTTCGACAATAAATCATCCCAGTGTCTGCCCCAAACAACCTTGATGACATTCCAGCCAGCCCCACGGAATATGCCTTCCAACTCTTGTATGATTTTGCCATTACCGCGAACTGGGCCATCAAGTCGCTGTAAATTACAATTAATTACGAAATTCAGATTGCCCAGCTTTTCTCGTCCAGCTACGCTAATGGCACCCAAAGACTCGGGCTCATCACACTCTCCATCACCTAAAAACGCCCATATTTGACGATCTCCCTGTTTCACTTGGCCTCGGTTATCCAAGTACTTCATCACATGTGCCTGGTAAATTGCCTGAAGCGGCCCAAGCCCCATAGAAACAGTTGGAAACTGCCAATAATCTGGCATTAAATAGGGGTGCGGGTAAGAAGAAAGCCCTTTGCCATCGACTTCTTGTCGAAAATTATCAAGCTGATCTTCTGTTAAGCGCCCTTCCAGAAAAGAACGCGAATAGGTTCCCGGCGAAGAGTGACCCTGGAAAAAAATCAGATCCGCTTTTTGATTATTGGTTTCTCCACGAAAAAAGTAATTGTATCCAACATCATAAAGCGTCGCACTGGACGCAAAAGAGGATAAATGACCACCCAACTCCATTCCCAGCTTATTAGCACGCACAACCATCGCCATCGCATTCCAGCGTATAATGCTGCGGATGCTACGCTCCATAAACATGTCACCTGGCATTTTTTCTTCAGCAGTAACGGGAATGGTATTGCGGTATGGAGTATGCAGAGTATCAGGAGGAAGTGGATCGCCAGATTCTGTGGCTTTATTAATGAGACATTTCAGCAAAAATTGCGCTCTATCTAAGCCTTGATTTTTTATGACTGAAGCTATCGAATCGACCCATTCTTGGGTTTCTTGTTGATCGATGTCTTTATTACTCTCTGACATAGGTTAGATCTCTTGAATTCTTGGGATACAATTTAGGAAAAAAATCTGTAGTAAAGCTACAATTGCGCGCAATTCTACTTAAAATTATGCTGAATTTCCAGTAAAGCTCTTTGTTTATGTAGTTTTACTACATAAATGCACTATTTAAACACTATTCGCCTAATATTTTTGTTTAATTACTATAGTTATCAAGCAGGTAGATTTGTAGTAAAACCAATTAAACTATTATTCCATCTCGGTAGAGATGCCAATTGAAGCTAGGGCCCGGGTCAGTTTTCCTTTCTGGCGCTATCTCTGAATGCCCTACTATTCTCTCTTCACTCAGCGTCGGATATGTTTGCAATAAAACACGAGTGATGGTGCTTAATGCCTGATATTGAAGCGCTGTAAATTCATCATGATCAGTTCCTTCCAGTTCGATTCCGATAGAGAACTTATTGCATTGATCGCGGCCTTCATAGTTAGAAATACCAGCATGCCAAGCTTGTTTATTGAATGGCACATATTGAACAATTTCACCATCTCTTCGAATTAACAGATGTGATGAGACTTTTAAGTCTTTTAATTCCGAAAAAAAATTATGCTGACTACAATCCAGCTCATTGCAAAAAAGCGCATCAATATATGGGCCACCGAACTGACCCGGCGGAAGGCTAATATTATGAATCACCAAAAGGCTGATTTCATTGTCTTGCCTGTCGCTACAGTTTGGAGAGTGTTGTTGGCGAGCAATATCCAAACAATGATCAATAATTTTCATAGTTCTGTTATACCACAAAAGGCCTACGCTATAATGAAGCGGCTACTATTGAAAAGAGACCAACATGACCAATAGCCTTTTTCTTAAAGACCTTGAAATTAATGTTCGTAGTGCCCTGCAAGAAGATATTGGCAGCGGCGATATAAGCGCCTCTCTTATCCCTACTGAAGAAAGAGCAGTGGCACAAGTGATATGTAGAGAGACAGCTGTAATTTGCGGCCAGCCCTGGGTCAATGAAGTATTTAATCAAATCGATCCCTCTATAAAAATTGACTGGGATGTGATCGAAGGTAGCCAATGCCAAATCGATGATGTCATTTTTAAGGCCTATGGCTCTGCAAAAAACATTCTTAGTGCAGAACGCACGGCTTTAAATTTTCTACAAATATTATCTGGCACTGCGACTATAGCCAGGCACTATGCTGAACTCGTGCAACATACAGCGGTAAAAATTTTAGATACACGAAAAACCATTCCTGGCTTACGACTCGCACAAAAATACGCAGTTACTCAGGGCGGCTGCTATAACCATCGCTTAGGACTATATGATGCTTTCCTGCTCAAGGAGAATCACATCAGCGCCTGCGGAGGGATAGCTGAGGCCATAGCCTATGCACGTCGCTTTGCCCCTGAAAAACCCGTTGAAGTAGAGGTGGAAACACTGGAACAGCTTGAAATTGCGCTGAAAGCCAAGGCTGACACGGTGATGTTGGATAATTTTTCTTTGGAGACTTTACGCCAGGCTGTTGTTATAAATAAAGGCAGAGCCTTACTGGAAGCATCCGGTGGCTATGATAATGTAAGTATTGTCGCCGTTGCGGAAACTGGTGTTGATTATATTTCAATAGGTGCTCTTACGAAGCATTGTCGGGCAATCGATTTTTCTATGCGTTTTGTTTGATTTAATTACTATAAGCATCGAATTTTTTATTTTTCTCTTATTTTCCTACCCAAATCACATTTTTATGAAGCCAGCTTGTGCCTGTAAAATAGCTATGCCATGCTGAATTTCAAGCATTTAAATAGTCAATAAATAATGGAAGAACTGAAGCCATCATCTGTCACTAGAAATGATTTTGACAAGATCATTCATCTAGGATTCAGACCTGACATTCAGGGATTGAGAGCATTAGCTATCTTATTAGTTGTTTTTTCTCATGCCAGCATCCCAGGCTTTTTGGGCGGCTTCATTGGCGTTGATATTTTCTTTGTTTTATCCGGTTATTTAATCACTGGTTTATTGATCAAAGAAGTACAGACAAGCAATAAAATAAACTTTCTACAATTTTATTCGCGCCGCTTCAAACGACTTCTTCCAGCCCTGATAACCGTCGTAATAGCCACTTTACTATTAGCTTATTTTATCCTGGCACCATTTGAGCAGCTCAACCAGGCAAAGGCGGCTTATTCTGTCCCCTTATGGTTGAGTAATTTCTATTTCAGTTTTGCCGACTTTAATTATTTTGCGCCTGAAGCCGATAACAGCCTTTTCCTGCATACCTGGTCTCTAGCCGTTGAAGAGCAGTTTTATCTAGTATGGCCTTTGCTCTTATTTCTCCTGCTATTTAAAACCCACGGCGATACCAAGCCCAAGCATGCGCAGTACAGTACTCATAATTTACGTATAGGATTAATTTGCATTTTCCTCTTCAGTTTTATTTTAGGAATTTATTGGTCTTATGCAGCGCCGACCCTAGCCTTTTATCTAATGCCTGGACGGGGCTGGCAATTTGCCCTCGGTGGCATCATTTTTCTTCTAATACACACAAAGACTTCCTGCTTCCATAATAAAAATTATGACCAAATATTTAAATTAGCGGGGCCTTTAGGGCTTGCCTGCATCCTCCTGGCATTGCTTTATCTTGATGAAAAAGTTGTGTATCCCGGATTCCATGCCCTGCTGCCATCTTTAGGAACAGGCTTAATCTTATTAGCCGGGGCGTCTAACGCATCACAGATAATCACCCGAACACTTTCTAGAAAATGGATGCAAAAAATTGGTGACCTTTCATATTCCTGGTATTTATGGCATTGGCCGATTCTTGTTTTGGGAGGCGTTATCTTTCCATCTCCAGCTATGGGTCTAAACTTATCTCTTATTATAATTTCATTGCTACTCGCTCAAATAACCTACACCTTAATAGAGTCGCCACTGCGACACTTGAGATTATTTAGTATCAAGCCGGCCCTTACAGTATGCGCATCATTTGTTCTTATGCTGTCCGCTCTCTTTATTGTGAAAACATGGGAAACTAAAGTTTTTTCTGAGGCTCAGAACCCCCAGCAAATTACTTTTCTAGAAGTAAGAAGTAATCTTCCTATGATTTACCAATCTGGTTGTGATGACTGGTACCAAAACGCCAGAGTTCTCGCCTGTGTTTTTGGGGATCAGAATGCGGAGCATACTGCCGTACTGATTGGTGACAGTGTTGGTGCACAGTGGTTTAGTGGCCTGGCCACTCCTCTAATTAATGCTGGCTGGCGCTTTATTGTTTACACCAAATCATCCTGCCCCATTGTTGATGAATCCATTTACTATGATCGTATAGGGATGATCTATGAAGTCTGTCAAGAGTGGCGTGATAATGTCCTTTCTAATGTAAATCAATTCAGCCCAGATCTAATATTTATCGGTAACTCAGCCGAATATGATTACACGACACAACAATGGAACGAAGGCACACAACGAGTGCTTACCAAGTTAACACCCGCGCTGAAACACCTCTTTATTATACCCGGCACCCATAATCTGCCTTTTGATGGCCCCGGCTGCCTAGCACGAAAATCCTGGCAACCTGATTTTCTCGCGAAGATTACAAGTTGTACTTACCAACCAGAAATTAATTCTGCTTCAGACATGATGGCAGGTATCTCATTGGCAGCAGCGTCTTTTTCAAATGTTAGTTTGCTGGACTTAAACGCAATAGTCTGCCCAAATGGAATCTGTAAAGCAGAGGCAAACAATGAAATTGTTTATCGCGATAATCAGCATTTGACGGATCAATTTGTGTCCAGCCACAGAAACGAAATAGCGGCGATGATTCAGGCCGTTCACCCATTTTAAAACAGGATCAAAACCTTCTGGCAATGTCTTAGCTTTATTTGCTGATCAACTGCTCAATGATGTCCTGATATCGGGCTGAGACTTTTTTCCAATCAAAATAACTCGCCCGTTGTAGGCCTGCTTCAGCCAGCAGATTTCTCAAATTTTTATCTTCAAGTAATCGATGAATGGCTTTGGCAAACGCCGATGCAGAGCCTGGCTCAACCAGTAGCCCATCTTTCTCATGACTAACAACATCTTTCACTGCCGGCAGAGCAGAGGCAATCACAGGACAACCACAGGCCATCGCTTCTACGCTGACTAGACCCAAACCTTCCTGGTCCCCATCTTTGGAAATGATTGAAGGTAAAACAAAGATACTCGCTTGCTGATAATAAGCCGGCAAATCTGTATTCCTGATAGCGCCTAAAAATATGACCTGTGCACCCAGCTTCTTTTCAGAAACCAGCCTTTTAAGATTCTCGGCTTCAGGGCCATCTCCAATAATTGTTAGCTTAGGCTTTATCTCAATTGCTCTGAGTACTGCCAACGCTTCGATCAGGACAGAGATTCCCTTTTTTTCGACCAACCGGCCTACACATAAAATTCCATTTCTAGCAGCACTATCGTGATTTTCTGGGGCAACAAACAAATCGGTGGTATCCACCCCCATCGGCTGTACAGTTACATCGCTTTCTCTGAGACCCAATTTAACGCACTCACTAACCATTGCATGACTCACCACCGTCACTCTAGCGGCTTTCTTTAATATCCATTTTTTTATTGAAGTAAGAAATTTACCCTTTAAGGCATAGAGGTCACCGCCATGAGAAGTTAGCAGGTATTTACAAGGGCTTAAGGCTGCAACCAGCCCCTGCGGAATGATCCAGTGAGCATGAATAAGCGCAAACTTATGCTTATTCTGTAAGCGTCTTATTGCCAGCCATTGGCCGCCAATAAAAAATGGCAACAGCAAAGCATATAAAGGACGGCTTTTTATTTTTCTGAGCAAGCCGCCATCATACGCGAGAACTTCCATGCTCTGGGGGGCATACCGGTAACGGTGTATATGCAAGCCTTTTAGCACTTCCTTCTCTGGGCAACCCTTACAATGTGGAGCGAGGATATGTACTTCATATTTTTGGAGACCTAGACACAGATAGTAAATAAACGGAGGATCGGTATCACCAAGCCATCGAGGGAAAGTAGAAGCCGTTACAAGGATTTTATTTTTAGTCATGACGGTCTGGCTTCAGAGAAACCCTGCTGCTAGAGGAACACTGAAACTTGAAACTAAGTTGCATCGATTTAATCACTTTTATCTATTGGAGCAATTAAATAAGACTTACCCAAAAACAAAGCAAGACAGCCCAGTAAAAAATCAAACAATAAGGTAATTAAGCGATGCAGAATAGAAATTGAAACTGCTACTCCAACACCCATCTGCACGCTCAATAGTGCAACAATGACCCCTTCTCTCACACCGAGGCCTGCTGGCGTAAAAAAGGCCAAAAATCCGCTTAAATAGGCCATCACTGTTATCCAGATCAATGCAGAAATACTCCAGCCGCCGACAACCCCAAATGCAATCATAAGCAGATACAAAGTCATCGCTGACAATACCCACATCAGAGCCATTAACACAAAGACCAGTTTATAACTTTTCCTAAAGCCAATATGCATAAGGGCAACTGGCGTTCTTCTGAGTAATTTAAACGTTGTATTAACAACCAGCTCATCAAAACGAGCCATCAGAAAAACTGAAATAAGCGCCAAACCCAGTACCAGTAAAGCCAGTAGGATGTTGCCTTTGTCAACTAACCAGAACAACGCGGCAACCACAATTCCACTATGGACCAGGGCCAGTTGCTCCACCAACGTAGCCTGAACTACCAGCCTCCCATCACCAGCCATTTTGTAAAGGGCAGAACCTCTGGCAACAACACCGAGAATTTTACCTGGCGTGTACTTGCCAATTGAATTGATGCCTATCATGAGACTTGATTGTAAAAAGCTGATTTGTGACAGACCATGCAGGCGCAGGTTATATTGCCAAGCCATTATAAAAACTATTATTACCAGCCCCTGCATCAGGATAGCTGCTGCTAACCACTGATAGGAAAGCATTTTAAATAGCTGATAATCAATTTTCAGTGAGAAAAACCAATTCAGTGCCAGAATGACAGAAAGCAATATAAAGGCATACAAAGCAGGCCAAATAATGGCTTGAAACCGTGACTTTTTCAAATTTTTATTTTCAATTTCAACCATTGAACAGCACCAACCAAGAGCAGCCTGATTCAAGCAAACTCACTCTTTTTTCTGACTTCGTGGGGAGTAGATATAAAAATCAGCAAATGAGCCTGACGTATCATCGCCTTTATAGGGATATTTGTTTGGAATATGCCGCGCCAGCTCCCAGTTATTGATGTGCCTAGCTATCCAATCAGTAAATTTTCGGTGCCTGATATGCTTGCCCTGAATCTTCTGCTGCTGAGCTGTATCAGATGAGTAAATCACAACCAGTGCAGTAGCCGATTCAAAAAGAAGTTTCATGTGATTTTCAAAAACCTCATCTTCTACAAGATGATAAATCACGTCCAGAGACATGCTCATATCACTCTGCTGCCCTCGATACTCCTCTAATAATGAAAAGGCCTTAGTAGCATCTTGTGAAAACTGATCTTTGCATAAAGCGATTGCTTGCGGGCTTACATCTACCCCCTGATAAGCTGAAAAGTTTAAAAGAGATAATTGGTTACCATCACCACAGCCAAATTCAATCACTGACTCTACTTCATGTTTTGCTACTAATGCATTTAATACTTCGGCCTTGAAGTCTGCTAGCAGCTTATAAGAGCCGTCACCTGAGCTACCTCCTTGAGCATATCGTTGCTTCCAGTAATCTTCTGATCCGGAAAATTTTCGAAATGGTTCAATCAAGAGAAAATAGAGTACTTTTGCCAGCAACCCTATAAGCGGAATAGATTTAATTTTTTGCTTAATATTTGGCATGATCAAAATTAACCCAGAGATACTAGATTAGTATTTATTTTCAGCAGAGAACTCAATTATTTATGCTCCACAAAAAAACAGTTACTCTTCAGAGTCTTTATATATCAGCATTGTTACTTGCTCTGAAACCAACCCAATTAAAAAGACCAATACAGAAGTCATAAATAATAAAGCACTCATATTTGTGAAGCTATGGAAAGTAAAGAACGTATACAAATAATAAGCCAAGCCCATACAGAAAAAACCAAAAGATATTGGCAGGAATATTTTTAAGGGGGAATAGAGCGTGCCGATTTTAAAAATAATTATAAAAAAGCGAATGCCATCTTTTAAAAGATTAATGTGACTCTTACCCAGCCTTTCTTTTGTTTCTATGGGGATATACTCGACTGAATAACCGGCGCGAAAGAAAGCCATCGTTGAGGTCGTCGGATAAGAAAATCCATTGGGTAATAGATACAAAAACTTTAGGAATTTATTTTTTTTAACGACCCTAAGACCAGAAGTTAAATCTTGTATTTGTTGTCCTGCAATCCAGCTAGATAAACGATTATAAATAGAGTTAGCAAGTAAACGCCCAATACTTGCCTGCGATTTTTTCCCCCGAGCACCGACAACCATATCAGCGCCCTGATTTAGTTGTTCTAACAATCTAGACACATCCTTTGGCTGATGCTGCCCATCCCCATCCATAAAAACAATAATGTCATGAGAAGCGGCTCTAGCTCCTGTTTTTATACTAGCGCCATTACCCTTACTGTACTGATGGGTAAATACATTAACGTCATTTTCTTCACAAACAGATACTGAATCATCAGTCGAGCCATCATTGACAACAATAATTTCAGCTTCTGGGTATAAAGCCTTTAACTCTGGCAACAGTAGCTTTAAATTCTGCGCCTCATTTTTAGCAGGAATCACTATTGAGAAATCTGAATTAGCCATTAACTTACGACCTCACGTACACGATTATGAAATAGCTTACTAATACTTTACGGCTTTAATTCAGCCAGTTTAGTCTTAAGGATATCGATCTGATATTTCTCAGACTTAGGAGAATTCTGATCCAGCTCCTCTAGTAAACCTATAATTTCCTCTGCATTCTCATAAGCTTTAACGCTTAATAGCACATTTGTTATTTCGACTAAAATACTGGTAGCACCAGAGTTTTGATAAGCTGAAATCATATACCTTAGACCTGCGTCAACGTCCCCTGTGAAGATACGAATCTGAGCCTCTTGTCGCTGTAGATACCCCAATAAAGTCTTGATTTTCTGCGTATCAGTCTGGTTACTTGAAACTTGCACGAGCTCCAAAAGTTGATCCAGTGTCACCCCAGAACAATTATTGTCTTTTATTAATCTTGATAAGATATCAATTGAATTCAGCGCATACGGTGTAACTGGATAGTTAGCTGCTCTCAGCTTAGCTTCAACAAATAACTCCTCAGAATTAAAGTCCGTTCCACACAGATAGACAATGTTATTTACGACACTACCAAATTCTCTTTGGTTGAGTCTTTGACCAATTTCAAGGTGTTCAATAGCGGCATCCCGATTACCTAAAGCAAACTGAAGATATGCATATTCAACTTGTGCTCTAAGTGATTCAGGGTGCTCAGTAACAGCAATCGTGACAAACACATCCTTGCTCTGCCATTCACCCACCCTCGCATAAGTCATAAAAGAAGTTAGCGCTATAAAAAAAACAGGAATATACCTTAACCCCTTATGTTGCATACTTATGGATACAAAGTAAATGAGTATGACTATCGGGCCTAAGGCTGCAAGATAATTCCGATGTTCAAAGACTAGTTCAAGATTCAAAAAAGTCGATTCCATAAGATGTGAAACAATAAACCAGGCCACAAAAAATGAGATCACTGGCGCTCTTTTTTTCATATAAAAAACAAACCAGACTGAGGCTGAAAAAAACAGGAACAACAGAATTGTGCCAATATCAAAGGTTCTAGTTATCTGATAATCGTCATGAAATAGAGACATATCTGAAAGGTTCGGCAACAAAATCAACTTGAGATAAAAAGCCATCACATGTAACTGAGTCATCAGTCGTTCAATCATGCTGTAATCTCTAAGCGCAAAATTTGCCAGTTCACTAAAATGTGTCGCCAGATAAATAGAACCCAACATGATCGGAATAAAAACAAACAAGGTATGAAAAACAATAAGATTATTTCTTACATTTTTGTTGGAAAAATGTAAACGATAAACAACAAGCTCTATTACAAAAATATAAAACGGAACCAGAGCCCCATTTTCCTTGGAAAAAACGGCAAGCAACAATGCTAAAGGAAAGGCTAAATAGGCCAGAAAATAATAACTTTTGTTCTGCTTTTCTAGAGCCTCACGGGCAAAGATATAGACAAGGATTGCGACTAAGGTAAACAAAGCCGAGAGTTCTGCCATTCTCTGCACAGCATAAAGTACTGTACTTACCATGATTGGGTGAAGCATCCATAATAAGGCGCTCAAGCCAGCAACCATACATAAGGCTTTCTGATCTTTATTTATGACTAATCTTGGCAGTATTTCTAATAAAATCCAGAAAATTAATAAGCCATTGATAAGATGGATAAGTAAATTATGATACTTATATCCCCAGCTATCAGGGCCATGCAAAATACCCGAAAAGAGAATACTTAAAACTGAGACAGGCCTTCCCAACATACCGCTATTATTATGAGTGACCGCGTAATAAATTTCAGGCCAGTTGAAGCCCGCTACATAATCAGCCTGAATATTCTGCACATCATCCAATAAGAACGGCCCATTTAAACCACTCCAGTACAAACTGGCAACAAACAAGAGACTGGCAACAATGCCTATCGCCACAAACCAATTGAATTTTTTGTCAGATTCAAACATATAGAAATTTAATTTATGTTCAGTAAGTCATTCAAAAAAAAAGCCAGCCTACTATTGCAGGCTGGCTTCTATATAACAAACTAAAGCTTAGCTCGAAATTTTAGTTACAGCTACCTGGCAGATAATTAGTGCCTATAGCTGCACTACATACCCAGTTAACACCGCCGGAACCATTAATTGATGCCGTTAAATACATAGTAACGGGTTGACCCAGAGCCGTTGAATCAGCTACAACCTGAATTCTGTTGGCAGTCCCATTCCATGTTACAGAGCTGGTCATACCTGAAGTGATATTCTGAATCGTAATCCCTGTAGTAGAAGGAAGGGTAGCGTTAATAATGGCATACTCAGAAACGCTGTTTTTAGCTGTGCTGGCAGCAAGAATCAGTTCAGACGCTTTAGCACGAATCGTGTAATCCTGATAAGCAGGCAAAGCAACAGCAGCCAAAATACCGATAATCGCAATTACGATCATTAATTCGATCAGGGTAAAACCCTTTTGGACTTTCTTTTTCATGTTTTTCATGTTGTGTCTCCTAAGTTAAAAAAACGTTATTCAAGATAATCAGATCACCGCATAAGGCATATTATCTAATATCTGCATTTAACCGTGCAAAGCTTGTGCCAGTTTTATGCTGAATGTGTTTATTTAATAAAATAGCCCCTTATTTAGGGCTATCTATCGTTCAAATCTAATTTTTCAAGTCTAAAATGTGAAATAGATCACCTGTTTTTTAAGGTGGCTCAACAAATAAAAATGACATTTATCCTAAATGCCCTATAATTTATTGACAATATTTGTCACTTTATTCCATTTTTTGGTTATTTTTTAGTTCCCACTTAATATGAAAAATCTTTTATTTTTATATAGAAAAGTCAGAAAGTTAAAGTAAACTATTAACATGAGCACTGAATTAAAAAGTGAAATTGAAATCAAAGGTTTAGCTAAAAAACTGGTCGCTATAAATTTAATTGCTCAAGGGGAAATGCTTAGAGCCTACAGTCAAGCCCGCGAAGAAAACATTCCTCTAACCCGCTATCTGGTTAAAAATAACATTCTGGATAGTAAGGCAATTGCAGAAACCGCTTCTATTGAATTCGGGCTACCTAGAATTGATTTAGCTGCGTTAGACCCTGTCACTCTTGGTGAACCTGTAAAGCTGGTAAATGCCAAGCTTATTAAGAAACACAATGTGCTTCCCCTGCAGAAAAAAGGTAACCGTGTGAGCCTGGCAGTATCTGACCCTTCAGATGAAAATGCTATTAATGAAATAAAATTTAACACTGGCGCCAGTATAGACCTGATCATCGTTGAAGATGACAAGCTACAAAGCCTGATAAATGAGCTGTTAGATCTTGGCGGTGAGGGTGAAGATGTAGAAGAGGGTAACTATGAATACCAAGGCCTTGATAACCTTGACCTCGAAGAGATAGATATCGAAATAATAGAAGAAAGCGCTGAGGAAGACCCCGCAGAAGGTATTGATGACACACCCATCGTCAAGTTCGTCAATAAAGTCCTGTTAGATGCAATAAAACTGGGTGTCTCTGATATTCATATTGAACCTTACGAAAAAGTTTACCGGGTACGCTACCGCCTGGATGGCATCCTCAAAGAAATAGCTCGCCCTCCAATTAATATCGCTAATCGTATTTGTTCGCGAATTAAGATCATGGCAAAACTCGATATCTCAGAACGGCGCCTGCCGCAAGATGGCCGCATAAAGATGAAACTATCTCGTAACAAGTCCATTGATTTCAGGGTTAATACCCTGCCTACTTTATGGGGCGAGAAAATTGTCATGCGAATTCTTGACTCCAGTAGCGTCATGCTGGGTATTGATGCCCTGGGTTATGAAGATGACCAGAAACAATTATTTCTCAAGGCCTTGCACCAACATCAAGGCTTGATTCTTGTCACGGGCCCTACCGGCAGTGGTAAAACTGTTTCTCTTTACACTGGCTTGAATATTCTCAATACCAATGAAAGAAATATCTCTACTGCAGAAGATCCCGTTGAAATCAATTTGGAAGGCATCAACCAGGTTGCCATAAACGCACGAGTCGGCCTCGACTTCGCCTCTGCGCTACGAGCCTTTTTACGGCAAGATCCAGATGTCGTGATGGTCGGCGAAATACGTGACCTGGAAACTGCAGAAATCGCGATAAAAGCCTCACAAACTGGCCATATGGTACTGTCGACCCTACACACCAACAGCGCTTCAGAAACGTTGAGCCGCATGATGAATATGGGTATTGCGTCCTATAATCTGGCAACCTCTGTGACACTGATTATCGCTCAAAGATTAGCCAGAAGGCTTTGCAATAACTGCAAAAAACCAATTAAATTACCACCGAAAATCTTGTTACAAGAAGGTTTTACTGAAGAACAATTAGAAAATATAGAACTATATGGCGCAATGGGCTGTGATAAGTGTAACGAAGGCTATAAAGGCAGAGTCGGGATTTATGAAGTAGTTCCTATCACCGATAGTATTTCACGTATTATTATGGATAATGGAAATACTATTCAAATAGCCGATATGGCCAGACAGCAAGGCTTCAATGACCTTAGAAATTCAGCATTGATTAAAGTCGCTAAAGGTTTGACCAGTCTTGCTGAAGCTAATCGAATCACTTAATTTTGAGTATACTGGTGACACATACCCTCTGTTATCAAAAGCAGATAAATATTAAGAATAAGGATAAGTAGGTRGTCAGCTAGGCAAGCAAATAAGGTAGGTACAAAATGGCAACTCAAGCAGCTGCGACWGTTAAACAGGCTACATATGCCTGGCGGGGTAAAGACTCTAAAGGCAGGATCGTGAAAGGAGAAATTCCTGGAGCAAGTATTGCACTGGTTAAAGCCCAGTTACGTAAGCAAGGCCTTAATGCCCTTAAGGTTAAGAAAAAAGGTAAAGATTTATTTGCCGCTTCCAAACCCAAAATCAAGCCCATGGATATCGCGATATTCACACGCCAATTGGCAACTATGATGAAAGCGGGTATCCCCCTGGTTCAGTCTTTTGAGATCGTTGGTGGTGGCTTGGAAAACGCCTCCATGCGCGAAGTGGTTTATGCTATTCGTGACGATGTTGCCTCTGGTAATAATTTTGCTGATTCCATCCGGAAATTTCCACGTCAATTTGATGACCTATTTTGCAACCTGGTCGAAGCCGGCGAACAATCTGGTGCTTTAGAATCCATRCTGGAAAGCCTGGCAACCTATAAGGAAAAATCTGAAGCGCTAAAGGCAAAAATCAAAAAAGCCATGAACTATCCCATTACCATCGTGGTTATCGCTCTTATTGTGACCGCTATTTTGCTGATTAAAGTGGTTCCCCAATTCGCAGAAACATTCTCAAGTTTTGGTGCTGAGCTACCCGTATTTACACAATTTGTTATGAAAATATCAGACTTTGCAATAGCTTGGTGGCTTTATATTGTCGTTGGCCTGGGCATTGCAAGCTATATCTTTAAAGAGGTTAAATTTCGCTCTAAAGCCTTTTCTGACTTCCTGGAACGCATATCTTTAAAAGCACCGGTAGTTGGTGACATTCTCACAAGCTCTGCCCTGGCCCGTTTTGCCCGAACTCTCTCTACAACATTCGCATCCGGTGTCCCCTTAGTAGAAGCTCTAGATTCTGTGTCTGGCGCAACCGGCAACGTGGTTTACAAAAACGCCACCCTGCAAATACGAGATGATGTCACGACAGGTATCCAGCTGACACAAGCAATCAAATCAACCGGTGTCTTTCCGACCATGATCGTTCAGATGGTTTCTATTGGCGAGGAATCGGGTGCGCTGGATGACATGCTGGATAAATGCGCTACTTTTTACGAAGCCGAAGTTGATAATGCTGTTGATGGCTTAACCGCCATGATGGAGCCACTCATTATGGCCGTGCTTGGAGTATTAGTTGGTGGTCTGATGATCGCGATGTATATGCCAATATTCCAGATTGGTTCAGTTGTCTAGCAAACAAAAGTATCGTTAATGGCTATTGCTACTTTCTTCGCTACCTTTCCAATAGCCTTCCTTTGCTTTGCATTATTGCTTGGGCTGATTATCGGCAGTTTCCTTAACGTTGTGATTTATCGTCTTCCGGTAATGATGCAACATGAATGGGCTGAACA
The DNA here is from genome assembly GCA_002746215.1 of SAR86 cluster bacterium. Taxonomy (GTDB): domain Bacteria; phylum Pseudomonadota; class Gammaproteobacteria; order Pseudomonadales; family Pseudohongiellaceae; genus UBA5109. The sequence goes on along the minus strand of NVWI01000008.1, from coordinate 103,436 downwards.
ATGCTATGAATTTTTGGAGCTAGAAAACAGTAAAAAGGACAGTAAAGAAGATAATAAGAAACAAGCAGGTGATTTTTCGGGTTTTAACCTCTCCAGCCCTGGCTCTCATTGCCCAAATTGCAAACATGAAATAAGCGCCCTCGAAAATATTCCAGTACTCAGTTATCTCCTACAAGGCGGAAAATGCAAAAACTGTAAAAACTCAATATCTCTACGCTATCCAATAATCGAATCTGCCTGCGGAATTTTCACTGTATTAATTGCGAGCCAATATGGCTTTAGCTGGCTGACATTAGCCATCCTTATATTAACCTGGTCGCTTATTGTGCTCACCATGATCGATTATGATCATCAGTTACTACCTGATGACATAACCATGCCCATCCTATGGCTGGGTCTACTTATTAACTATTTTGAACTCATCACTACGCTTGAAGCCGCAGTATTAGGTGCTATTGCTGGGTATTTGATACTTTGGACTGTGTACTGGTTATTCAAATTACTCACCGGCAAAGAAGGCATGGGACATGGCGATTTTAAATTACTCGCTGCGCTGGGTGCCTGGATGGGCTGGCAAGCCTTACCACAAATAATTTTACTGTCTTCACTCATTGGTGCTCTTTTGGGTATCGGGTTAATCATAATTAAAGGTAGAGATAAAAATATTCCTATCCCCTTTGGCCCTTACCTGGCAGGCGCTGGTTTTGTTTCTCTTTTATGGAATGATGAATTGTCTCAGCTATATACAGCAATTTTCATGTGACTTTCTCTACTATCGCTCTATTATCTCTCTACTACCTCTGCAACCACCTCCACAGCTATGAGCACTGACAACTCTTTACCTTTAACTATCGGCCTTACTGGTGGCATAGGCAGCGGCAAAAGTAACGTTAGCCAATTCTTTGCTGAACTGGGTGTGCCTGTCATTGATACAGACCAGTTAAGTCGAGAACTTGTGAAACCAGGTTCACCACTTCTTAGTGAAATATCTAAATACTTTGGCAACGAAATACTCTTACCATCAGGTAATTTAGATCGAAACAGCCTGAGAAAAAAAATCTTTGCAAACCCCGATAAAAAACAATGGTTAGAGCAGCTATTACATCCAAAAATTAAAGAATTACTATTAACCCAATTAACAAATTACAAGAATGCTTATGTTGTAATAGTGGTCCCGCTTCTACTAGAAAGCACTAATTACAACTTTATAAACAGAGTGTTAGTCGTGGATTGCTCTGAAGAATTACAATTAAAACGCACGGCTATTAGAGATCAAAGTAAGGTCGCTGAAATAAAAAAAATAATAAATTCACAGATGCCAAGAACACAGCGCTTATCATTAGCAGATGATATTATTGTTAACCAAGGCAGTTTGAATTCATTAAGAGAAAAAGTATTAGAACTCCATGAAAAATATCAGCAACTCAACGACTAAAACAATCACTGAAATTGCATGTCCACAATGCAGAAAGAAGGTTCCCTGGGTAGATGATTCTAAATATCGTCCATTTTGTTCAAAACGTTGTCAAATGATAGATTTTGGTGACTGGGCTATGGAAAAAAATAGCTTACCATCAGAAGAATCTTCCGAAGATTGGGAAAACTTCGAAGAATAGCGTTTAACTTTCCAGTAAAAAATGAATAATTTCATGGTTTGCTTGCGGAAATTGATAATTTTTTAATTCTTTCAAACCAACCCAGCATATTGGCTGGCCTTCCTTACCTGTTGCCTTTCCTTGAAAACTATCAACCTGCCAGACATCCAGCAATACTTGCTTATCACCATAATCATGCTCAACCTTAAGCAAAGGTGATGAACTTAATACCTGTAGACCAAGTTCTTCCTGAAGCTCACGACTTAACGCCATACTAACGCTTTCACCCGCTTCCACTTTACCACCAGGAAACTCCCAAAGCCCGCCTTGATGTTGGCGTTTGTCTCGCAACGCTATCAATACTTCTTCTAACTCATTACGGATGATGCCGACTGCAACGTGAAGCGATTTTGATGACATAAGCCTTGTTAGGTCCGGTATTCAGCGTTTATTTTGACGTAATCGTAGGACAAATCACAGGTCCACACTTTGTCAGAACAAGAACCTCTACCTAATTTAACCGTGATGACAATTTCAGCTTCTGACATAACAGCTTGCCCCATAGCTTCAGTGTAACTGAGGCTTTTCCCACCACCCTCTACAATACAGACATCACCTAAATAGATACTGACTTTACTAATATTTAAATTTTTCAGGCCAGCTCGGCCCACTACAGCCAATATTCGTCCCCAGTTAGGATCCGAAGCAAACAGGGCAGTTTTCACCAAAGGAGATTCAGCAATAGCGTAGGCGAGTTGCAAGCATTCAGCAGAATCCTGTCCTTCTTCAACTAAAATAGATACAAATTTACTAGCGCCTTCTGCGTCTTTAATAATCGCCTGGGCAAGAATCTCAAATGTTTTGTTTAAGGCTGTAGCAAACTGCTGTTGTTGTTCCTTAGTGATGTCAGAATACTTCAGCTCCCCCTGACTACTCGCCACAAGCATGCAGCTGTCATTAGTCGATGTATCACCATCAACAGTTATCCTGTTAAAAGAAAGATTAGCGGCATTCTGACAAAGCGCTTGCAGTGTTTCTCCTGCAATTTCAGCATCTGTGCATATATAGGCCAGCAAGGTTGCCATATTGGGTTTAATCATCCCCGCACCTTTGGCTATCCCAGTAATAGTGACTTGTTTACCTGCTAACTCAAAAGTTTCTGAATAGGCTTTCGGCACTGTATCCGTTGTCATAATTCCCTGAGCAGCATCAGACCAGGAATCGCTGTTTAGCTGAGAGAATGCTTGTGGGAGTGCGGTGATAATTTTTTCAAGCGGAAGCGCCTTACCAATTACCCCGGTTGAAAACGGCAACACTTGCTCTGTATCACATGCACCTACTTTGGCTAACGCTTCACAAGATTGCAATGCAGCTTGCATTCCAGACTCACCAGTTCCTGCATTGGCATTACCGGAATTTATTAAAAAATAGCGAGGGCTGTGTAAGGCGCTATGCTTCCTAGCTAATACGACCGGCGCTGCACAAAAAGCATTTTGTGTATAGACACCAGCGACTGAAGCACCTTCACATAATTCAAATAACACTAGATCTAATTTACCCGCTGTCTTAATTCCAGCAGACACCGCCGATAATCGAACCCCATCTATTGAATGTAATTTTTTAGATAATTCGTTCACGCTTATATCTCGTCTTCTTAATTAAAAATATTTACCTTTCAGATTAAAAGATATTAATACGATTAACTGTCGTTATACATCGCTTTTGTCACCCAGCAACCTTCCTTTGGCTTAGGTCAACACTGCAGAACACCTTACTACACTCCTCAAACAGTTCTACGTATTCCTGACTAAGTCAGGAGAAAGGATATTTCGATGGGTTCCCAAGGACAGAAGTGCTGTTTCTTCAGCAAATGCGTAAATTCTCCAAGAAGCTTACTAAGCAGCCTGGGTATTACTCCGCTTTTTAACCCAATTTTAAAAATTATGATCAGAACGCCGCAAACTAAAATTTTTTAAAAGCATTATGAGCGGCGGCAAGATAAGGCAAATATGCTGTTTAATGAGTGAGCTTACTATCTAGTAAGTGATCGAATTAAACAGCACCTTTAACGCAATATTACCTAACGCAATAGCTTTCTAGCCAAGCTTACCGTGACACTGTTTATATTTCTTTCCGCTCCCACAAGGACAAGGTTCATTCCTTCCAACTTTTTGCCCTTCACGCACAAATGGCGCTTTTTGAGTCGGTGCTTGTTGCTCTTTCGAATTCGCCGTTTGCTGCTGAGCTTTATTATCCATCAGGTTTGCTGATTGATGCGTCATGACTGTCTGTTCTTTTTTCTGCTCTTCTTCACGCTTCCTTTCGATGGCATCAACTTCATCTTTTTGCTTAATTTTCACATGACTAAGAAACTTAATAACTTCGTATTGAATGTTTTGCAGTAACTCTTCAAAAACAGCAAAAGCTTCTCGTTTATATTCCTGTTTAGGATTTTTACCAGCATACCCACGCAGGCCTATACCTTGGCGCAAGCTATCCATTTGCGACAAATTCTCTTTCCATAAAGTATCCAATATTTGTAAGGTTATTTGTTTTTCAAACATGCGCATATTAGGGCCAACTTCTGCGGATTTCTTTGCATAACTTTCAGCAATTTTTGTTGTGACCCTCTCTCTCAAGGTTTCTTCATAAAGAGATTTATCATCATCCAACCATTGCTGTAACGGCAAGCTTTCCCCAAACTCAACTTGCAATGCTTGCTCTAAACCTGGAATGTCCCATTGCTCTTCTATACTTTGAGGGGGTATGTAGGTATTAATAAAATCATTAACTACACCTTCGCGCATGTCAGAAATTACTTCTGAAATATCGTCTTCTTCCATCAACTCATTCCGACGTTGATAAATAATCTGGCGTTGGGCATTTGCCACATCATCATATTCTAAAAGTTGCTTACGAATATCGAAGTTACGGCCTTCTACTTTGCGTTGCGCTTTTTCAATAGAGTTAGACACCATACGATGCTCGATAGCTTCCCCATCTTCCATGCCTAAACGGCGCATGAGATTTGTCACTTTTTCAGAAGCAAAAATTCGCATCAAATTATCATCCAATGATAGATAAAATCTGGAAAATCCAGGGTCACCCTGTCGACCCGCACGACCTCGCAACTGATTATCTATGCGCCTGGATTCATGTCGCTCGGTTCCAACAATATGCAAACCTCCAGCGTCTAATACCTGTTGATGACGTTTGTCCCACGTCGCTTTTATTTCTGCAATCTGTTTTTCGCTGGGGTTTTCCAAGGCATCAATTTCAGCTTCCCATTTACCACCAAGCACAATATCGGTGCCTCGACCTGCCATATTGGTAGCAATAGTAATCGCACCGGGACGGCCAGCCTGAGCAATAATTTCAGCTTCCTTTTCATGGTATTTAGCATTGAGTACTTGATGCTCAATTTTCTCTTTATTTAAAAAATTGGATAATATTTCAGACGTATCAATGCTGGCGGTACCCACCAGAACAGGCGCGCCTTTTTCTCTAAAACTTTTTATGTCTTTAACAATCGCCAAATATTTTTCTTCAGTACTTAGAAAAATCAAATCATTGGCATCATCTCGAATCATTGCCTGGTTGGTTGGAATGACCACAACATCCAAGCCATAAATTTGATGAAATTCAAATGCCTCTGTATCAGCTGTGCCCGTCATACCTGACAGTTTTTCATAGAGCCTAAAATAGTTCTGAAAAGTAGTAGACGCCAGGGTCTGGCTTTCACTCTGAATTTGTACGCCTTCTTTCGCTTCAATAGCTTGGTGTAAACCTTCAGACAAGCGTCGACCAGGCATGGTGCGACCCGTATGCTCATCAACCAGTACAATTTGATTTTCCTGAACAATGTATTCAACTTCTCGATTAAATAAATAATGCGCTCTTAACGCTGATTGCACTTGATGCAGTAAACCCAGGTTGGTCGCAGCATAAAGGTCTTCGCCTTCGTCCAGCAGCCCACGACTGACTAACAGTCCTTCAACTTTTTCATGCCCCTCATCTGTCAACTCAACCTGACGTGTTTTTTCATCAATAATAAAATCCCCGTCAATTTCATCCTCACCTTCAATTCGACGTTCCAACTGAGATTTTTCGACACCCTTCTCACCTTGTTTCAAACTGGGGATTAAGGCATTGATAGCGGCATAGCGTTTACCACTATCTTTAATAGCTCCAGAAATGATTAATGGGGTGCGTGCTTCATCAATTAAAATGGAATCAACTTCGTCAACAATGGCGAAATACAGTTCTCGTTGAAACTTGTCTTCAAGACGAAAAGCCATATTGTCGCGTAGATAATCAAAACCAAATTCATTATTAGTACCGTAGGTAATATCTGCCCTATAGGCTTCTCGCTTTGCGTCAGGCCCTTGACCAGGCACTACAACACCCACTGTAAGACCGAGGAACTCATATAATGGCTCCATCCACTTAGCATCACGGGCAGCCAGATATTCATTAACAGTAATCAGATGCACACCTCTGCCAGTCAAACCATTTAGATAAGCGGGTAAGGTAGCAACCAGGGTTTTTCCCTCTCCCGTTCTCATCTCAGCGATCTTGGTTTGATGGAGCACCATGCCGCCAATTAGCTGCACATCAAAATGCCGCATCTGCAAAGCTCTGACGCCAGCTTCCCGCACAACAGCAAAAGCCTCTGGCAGTAACTGATCAATACTTTCACCCGCTTCATAGCGCTGCCTAAACTCTGCGGTCTTAGCTTTTAACGCCTCATCAGATAGAGCTTGCATAGCACTTTCCAGCGCATTAATTTGCACAACGACCTTATTTAATCGTTTAATTTCACGTTGGTTTTTATTGCCAAAAATTTTTGTCAGCATGATGACGGTTTTCCAGTGTTATTCTCTAAATGGTTCAGGTCAACTAATGACCCTGTTAATAAGCTTGCGGAGGTTTACAGCTTAGATACAGGTTACTTCTATACTTTCCTGTACTTTCACTTTATGAAGGGGAGTTCACCGATTTGTTCGGTGAATATAAGAAGCCGGATCGATAACTCGACCATTTTTATGAATCTCGAAGTGTACATGGGGACCAGTCGATCGTCCTGAATTTCCAGAAAGTGCGACAACTTGACCTTTCTTAACGATGTCACCTGGATTAACCAAAACTTCCTGATTATGCGCATATAAGGACTCATAACCATTGCCATGATTAACTTCCACCAGCATGCCATAACCGCTGCGTTCACCGGCAAAAGTAACGACACCAGAGGCAACGGAAGAAACGTCGACACCCGTTACCCCAGTGGCAAAATCAACACCTTGATGCCAAGCTAAATTGCCATTAAAAGGGTCAATGCGTCTACCAAAATTTGAAGATATCCAGCCTGAGCTTACAGGGCGGCCAGCCAAAAAAGTATCTGACTGAATCTGCCTACCAGAAAGTAAATTTTCAAGCAGTTCCAATTGTTGTTGGCGGTCTTCAATCTGTAGACTTAATTCATCAATTTCCTGAATTAAATCAAAGGATTCAAAGCTATTATTTACATCTTCTAATAGAAGTTCAGGACCTCCAAGTGCTGGCACCTGATTAAAGTTGWATTCACCGTCATCTAAGTCACTAATCGCCGTTAAACGCTCACCAAGGGCATCCAATCTAAGCAAACGTGCTTGTAAGTTGGCCAAACGCAGAGTTAAGGCCTGTAATTGCGCCAATGCCTCTTCACGAATTCGTTGAACTTCGGCCTCTTGCTCAACCATTCTATCAGCCCAGGCCTGGGCAACTTCGTCAGTATATAAATCAGNMKGMTCNGAYTKRSRSYRMWTTGWTNNCCGTMWTWMYYYWWYWSYRSKRKYMTWCCCAGGAAACAAAATGTCAACATGGCTCGCATCCAGCCTTTTAAAACTAAGGACCTGGTTTCACCATGCTTTTGATCGACTATGATAATTTTCATCGTAGAGAGGAGCTTACAACGTTTAATCCCAAAACAAGTGTAGTATCAGATATAGGTTCAAAATTTGAGCATCTAATTCAATAGCGGGCAATTATAGCCTTAAGCTATAAGGTTTAGCGACTAAATTAACATTACGCTTTAGCGACTACTTTAGCGACTAGGAATTAGAGCTATATTAACTTATGCGAATTGCGGTCTAAGATAGGAAATCGGCGCTTCATCTTCTGTGTCGAAGGTCACAATTTCCCAGCAATCTTCACTGACAAGTAACTTTCTTAATAGCGCATTATTCAGGGCATGACCCGATTTATAACCAGAAAACTCACCAATAAGGCTTTTACCAAGCAAATAGAGGTCACCAATGGAGTCCAGTATCTTATGCTTTACGAACTCATCCTCATAACGTAAACCATCTTCGTTTAGCACTTTGTAATCACCAACAGCAACAGCATTATCCATGCTGGCCCCTAAAGCTAGGTTACGATCACGCAATGCTTCAAATTCATGCATAAAACCAAAGGTTCTAGCGCGGCTGACTTCTTTAACGAAAGAGGTGCTGGAAAAATCAATAAACGCTTCCTTGGTATGCTTGCGATGAACGGGATGATCATAGAGGAGCGTGTAACCAACCTTGAAGCCGTTAAAGGGTTTGAGGCTGACTGTTTTATCATCCTGGGTAAGACTAAGCTCCTTGGTAATACGAATATATTTCTTTGGTGCCTTTTGCTCTTCTATACCTGCCGATTGAATCAAAAAGACAAAAGGACCCGCACTACCGTCCATTATGGGAACTTCTGGGGCGCTCACATCAACATAAGCATTATCAATACCCAATCCAGACATAGCAGACATCAGGTGCTCCACTGTAGATATCCTGACATCCCCTTTTACCAAGCATGATGATAATGTTGTATCACCTACATTTTCAGCCAATGCAGGAATTTCAACGGCGGGATCAAGATCAACTCGTTTGAATACAATACCTGTATCGACTGGCGCTGGTCTCAACGTTAAATAAACTTTCTCACCTGTATGTAAACCGACACCAGTAGCACGAATCACATTCTTCAAGGTTCTTTGTTTAATCATTTAACTACTCATCCGTTCATCGTCTCTTCATCGTTGAAAGCATGCCACCATAGCCGAGCAATCTTAACAAACTAGTCACTCCACCCCAAGCTTAATACTCGGAATATCAGAGTAGCTGCGTAAACATCACTCACCCTTGTAGTATGACCCTATGTACGCCAGAAGTTCCTTAATCAGCCTGTTTTCTCAGAAATGCTGGAATATCCAAATAATCCATATCGGATTCAGCACCTACTGCTTTTTTTGCGAACACAGGTTTTTCTTCAAATGCTTCTTCTAATTTAGATCCTGCACTGGACTTTTTGCGTAACACTGCAGGTCTATCCAATGAATTAAAGTCAACATTTCCATTTCTAGTGTTATCAATCACTTTAGTAGGACGTTCTATTTTCTGCGCTCCTAAGCCAGTCGCCACAACAGTTACACAAATTTCATCACCCATATCAGGATCAATAACTGTACCTATTACGACGATTGCCTGGTCAGATGCAAATTCAGAGATGGTGTCACCCACTTCAGAAAACTCTCCCAGGGTCAGGCTTTCACTGGCAGTGATATTAATCAATATCCCTCTAGCACCTTGTAAATTTACATCCTCTAATAATGGACTGCGGATAGCGGCTTCTGCCGCTTCTACTGCTCTACCTTCGCCACTAGCGATACCCGTACCCATCATTGCCATACCCATTTCCGACATCACAGTACTTACATCAGCAAAGTCGACATTTATCATGCCAGGTCGAGTAATCAAGTCCGCAATGCCTTTTACAGCACCCAACAAAACATCATTAGCCGATTTAAAGGCATCCAGTAATGTTGCTCCTTTACCAAGCACATCCATAAGCTTTTCATTTGGAATGGTAATTAAAGAATCAACATGTTCTTCCAATTCTTTTATACCTTTCTCAGCAATTGCCATGCGCTTACGACCTTCAAATGGGAAAGGTTTAGTGACTACTGCCACTGTCAACACGCCCATTTCACGCGCAATTTCTGCAACAACAGGTGCACCACCAGTTCCTGTACCGCCACCCATTCCTGCTGTAATAAAAACCATATCAGCGCCAGAAATAATCTCGCGGATTCGATCTTTATCTTCAAGTGCAGCCTGGCGACCTATTTCGGGGTCTGCTCCAGCACCTAGCCCTTTAGTAATATCATTGCCAAGCTGTAAGTTCATTTTAGTGCCGACCTTCTCCAGCGCTTGCGCATCAGTATTGGCGCAAACAAAATCCACACCATCAATGCTACTCGTTAACATATGCTGGACAGCATTGCCGCCACCACCGCCAACACCAAACACTTTGATTACTGCGTTTTGTGCAATATTATCTATGATCTCAAACATAGTATTAGCCCTCTATTTATTGCTATAAGTTAAAAAAATTATTACTTGTCCACCTAACCTTCTACTACTCATCACCACCAAAAAACCTCTTTATTTTTTCAAAAATATTAATTCCGGAACCTTTACCACCCGCTCCTCCATGCTTTTCCTGGTGCTGTTTCAGCCCATAAAGCAATAAGCCAACACCAGTGGAATAAGTTGGGTTTCTCACAATATCCACCAGACCACTTACGCCTGTTGGCATGCCAATTCTTACTGGCATATGAAAAATTTCTTCGGCAAGCTCGGCTACACCTTCCATCTTGCTTGTGCCACCAGTAAACACCAGGCCTGCTGCTAACATATCTTCAAACCCACTAAGACGAAGTTCTGCCTGGATTAAATGAAAGAGTTCGTCATAACGTGGCTCAACCACATCAGCCAATGCACGACGTGAAAGTTCACGTGGCGGTCTATCGCCAACACTGGGAACTTTGATCAACTCATCTGGACTAGCGAGTTGAGAAAGCGCACAAGCATATTTTATTTTCAATTCTTCAGCATTTTCGGTAGGTGTACGTAAGGCCATCGCAATGTCATTAGTCACCTGGTCGCCGGCAATAGGAATTACACCTGTATGGCGAATGGCACCTTCAGTAAAAATAGCAATATCAGTTGTACCGCCACCGATATCAATGAGACAAACACCTAATTCTTTTTCATCTTCAGTCAGGACGGCATAACTTGAAGCAAGTTGTTCAAGGATAATTTCATCAGTTTCCAAACCACAACGGCGAATACATTTTTCAATATTCTGAGAAGCATTAGTTGCACATGTCACTAAATGAACTTTAGCCTCGAGACGTACACCTGACATTCCCATAGGTTCTTTAACACCCTCTTGTGAATCGATGATGTATTCCTGTGGAAGAATGTGAAGAACTTTTTGATCCGCAGGAATTGCTACGGCTTGAGCCGCATCTATAACGCGTTCTATATCTGCGGCATAAACTTCTTTATCACGTATTGCAACGATACCGTGGGAATTCATACTACGGATATGTTTGCCTGCAATACCCGCAAACACCGAATGAATCTGGCACCCCGCCATAAGTTCTGCTTCTTCTATTGCACGTTGAATAGATTGAACGGTGGATTCAATATTGACAACTGTGCCCTTTTTTAAGCCGCGGGACTTATGTCGCCCTATACCGATGATATTAAGACCTCCGTCAGCATCAACCTCACCGACAATGGCCACAACTTTGGATGTGCCGATATCCAAACCCACTATCATGTTCCCATCCGATGTATTATTCATAACGAGAAACCCACCTTATTAACAACCCTAATGACGACCTTAATAATTTTCACGTATCCTTATTCCTACATTTACCCTTGCATTGAAAGCAAAGCATCATTCATTAATATTTTATGTTTAACCGCAATGCCATCTTCATAGCGCAAATCAAAACCTTCGATGCTTTCAATCTGACTAGCAAATAAAACCTCATACACCGCTGCAAACCTTCTAAGTCGCTCTACAGCCTTGATGCTACCAATAGCAACGTGAGTGTCGTTGCTTAGCTGCATAAACCATGCTCCGCGTGAATTCAAATTCAAACGTGCTATGCGTAAATTTTTTGGATACAGCAGCTGATTAAAAATCTGATACTGCTGCATAACTCTTTTTTCAGTACCGCTCGGACCAGACAATTCAGCCAAATTAATTTGAGCTAAAGTCGCTGATGGTAAAAATAATGCACCTTCCTGATTCAACAATTGCTGTGAACCCCAACGCGCAATCGCAACTTCTTCAGTAACATTTATAATTAATGTATCCGGCCATTTTCTGCGTAAGCTAACTGTTTTTATCCAGGCGTTTTGTTCAAGAGAATCTTTAATAGCAAGCAAATTAATTGCCACCATACTTTGATTTATAAAGTCGAAAACTGCAGTCTTAATATCATTTTCAGTAACATTTCTGAGGCTTCCTTCTATTGCTATAAACTCAACTCTTTGTTGGTTGATATCGTTAACCAAGGTTCTTGAATTCAAGCCAAGTAAGATCAATAAAGAACCAAGCAACACAACAAGCACTGCTTTTTTTAGCAGCAAAAAATGAACTGTTAGTGGGCTCGATTTTTTTACCACTTTTAAACTCGCCCCACGGCCACGTGTACTTTTTTTATTGAAAAATAAATTCAGCATCTTAAGTACCCCCTCGCTCAAGCTTGCTACTTTCCAAAATTTCCAGCACCAGCTTTTCAAAACTCATTCCAACTTCTGCTGCTGACTTTGGCACCAAACTATGACTCATCATTCCAGGGATAGTATTCACTTCCAGCAACCAGAATTCCCCCTGCTTATCACGCATGAGATCGACTCTGCCCCAACCCTCGCAACCCACCAGCTCATAAGCGTCTTTAGCCAGTTTTTTTATTTCAAGGTCTTCTGCAACACTAAGCTCACAAGGACACAAATAAATCGTATCGTCCGCTTCATACTTGGCGGCATAGTCATAAAAAATATTATTGGTTCTCAGCTCAATCACTGGAAAAACTTCATCATTTACAATCGGTATAGTGKATTCAGGGCCTTCAATCCATTGCTCTGCTATTACTTCATCATCGTATTCCGCTGCATAGATATAGGCTGCCTGCAATTCATCCGCATTAATTGCTCTGCTAATCCCTAAACTGGAGCCATCATTAACCGGCTTAACAAAACATTTCCCCAAGCGATCTATTACTGCCTGCCAATCCGTATCTACTGTCAGCAATTCAAATTCAGGCGTTGCCAACCCCTGAGATTGCCATAACATTTTGCTGCGAACTTTATCCATCGCTAGCGCACTGGCCAAGGGGCCACTTCCTGTATATGGAATATTCAGCATGTCCAATGCGGCCTGCACATGTCCATCTTCACCATAACCGCCATGCAACATAATGAATGCACTATCGAATTTTTCATTTTCAATCGATGCAAAAAAATCATTACCTGTATCAATTGCCATAGCGTCTATACCACGGGCGAGCAAAGCTTCAAGCACAGCATWACCACTCAAGAGTGATATTTCCCTCTNAGATGATTGGCCTCCCATTAACACAGCCACTTTGCCAAACTCATTAACCATAGAGTATTAACTCCACCCTTTTTGCAGGCCTTCCTGCGCCAAACGTGTTGAAATCAAACCCACATTACCGGCTCCCTGAGTCAACAGAAGATCGCCGTCTTCAAGTAACTCTTTCAGTAAATGGGGAATATCCTTTTGATCTTTCACAAACACCGGATCAAGCTGACCGCGTTGTCTTATACTCCTGCATAAGCTCTTACTGTCAGCGCCTTTTATTACTTTCTCACCAGCCGCATAAACGTCCAGCAACAACAACAAATCCACGCCTGAAAGTGCATCGACAAAATCTTCGTATAAATCATGCGTTCGACTATATCGATGCGGTTGATAAATCATTACCAACCTTTTCTTTGGCCAGCCCGCTCTGATTGCTTTAATATTTGCAGCAACTTCTGTTGGGTGATGACCATAATCATCTACCAGCATGGCACTGCCTTTACTGAAATTAATATCTCCATGCATTTCAAAGCGCCTACCCACACCTTGGAAATTCTCCAGACCCAGCACAATATCTCTATCGCTTAAACCCTCATCTGTTGCAATCGCAATCGCCGCTGTCGCATTCAAAACATTGTGAACACCCGGCATGTTTAAAGTCAGCGTAATATCCTTTTTCTCTGGCCTGCTCACAGTGAAACTTGACTGTTGATTCTGATGTGAAATTTTATGTACACGAAAATCAGCTTTTTTTGACAAACCATAAGTCAAAACAGGTCTTGAAATTTTTGGTATTATTTCTCGAACCACAGGATCATCTATACAAAGTACCGCTAGACCATAAAACGGCAGGTTATGTAAGAACTCTAAAAAGGTTTGTTTTAATTTTTCAAAATCACCGTCATACGTTTGCATATGGTCATTATCAATATTCGTGACAACTGCTACCATCGGCTGCAAGTGTAGAAAAGAAGCATCACTCTCATCTGCCTCAGCCACCATAAAATGACTGGCTCCCAGTTTTGCATTAGTGCCGGCACTATTAAGCAGGCCGCCAATGACAAAAGTGGGATCTAACTTACCTTGCCCTAAAACAGATGCCACCATACTGGTCGTAGTGGTTTTACCGTGAGTGCCTGCAATCACAATCGCATGGCGATAGCGCATAAGTTCTGCCAGCATCTCAGCGCGCCCGATGATTGGAATTCTTTTTCTCATGGCCGCTTTGATTTCAGGATTATTTTCATCTATTGCACTAGAGACAACCACCACATCTATATTTTCTATTTGTTTAGCTTTGTGCCCGATAAAAATATTCATACCAAGCTTTTGTAGCCGTGCGATAGTTTTACTTTGAGCAATATCTGATCCGCTGATTTTATAACCTTGATTCAAAAGAACCTCGGCTATTCCGCTCATACCAGCGCCACCAATACCAACAAAATATATATTTCGAATTCGACGCATTTCCGGAACAACACTTGACAGTTTTATCTGCGCTTTTTGTGTTTTTTTCACTCTTTGTACTTTTCTTTTCACTTTAGTTTGCACTTTAGGCATAACAAGCCTCCATGCAATATTTTGCAGCTTGTTCTGTTGCATCAGTTTTAGCGGCTTGTTGTGCTAACAGCGCGGCCTTCAGAATGAGCGTTTTATCTTCGATGAACTGCATCAGAACAGACCCAAGCCTTTCTGGACTGAGTTCTTGCTGTTGTATTAACCAGGCAGCCCCAAGTTTTTGCATAATAATTGCGTTCGCAGTCTGGTGATCATCAACAGCAAATGGGAATGGGATAAATACTGCCGGAACACCAACGGCAGCAATTTCTGCAACCGTAGACGCACCCGCTCGGCAAATAACCACATCGGCCCAGCAATAAGCTTCAGCCATGTCATCGATAAAAGCCGCAATACGACAGTTCTGGTTTTCTTCAATACCTAATTCTGCGTAATAGGCTTTACACGTTTGTAAATTTTGCTTGCCGCATTGATGCCACAGTTCAATACTTTCTGCAGCCGGAAAGTCTTTTAATAATTCAGGCATTAAACGATTAATCGCCAATGCACCTCGACTACCACCTAAGACTAAAAGTTTTATTCGATCCGTATTGGCGCTATCAGAAAAACGCTGAGCGGGTGAAGGGCAAGATAAAATTTCCTGACGCAATGGATTGCCTGTATGCACAGTTTTATCGCCACTGTAGAAGTGTTTGAGCAATGAACTTTTAGTGATTTCCTGCTTACGATTAAAAGCACCCGCAAACCCCTCCATCACCACAGACGCCATCGGATACAATAATTGATTACTAAACCCAGCAATGGCATTTTGCTCGTGAATCAATAAAGGTTTTCTAAGCAGCCATGCTGCAACCCCCCCGGGGCCTGTTACAAAACCGCCCATACCTAAGACACAAGAAGGTTTTGTTTTTAGAATTTTCCCTATGGCTTGCACAATCGCTATGACAATGACAAAAGGTGAAAGCACTTTGGTTAAGAAGCTCTTGCCTCTAAGCCCTGAGACTGAAATATAATGAATAGGAATACCTGTCTGTGGAATTAACGCCGACTCCATTCCTTTCAATGTTCCTAACCATTCCACTTCGACACCAAGTGACTGTAATTGACGCGCAATACTAAGCGCCGGGAAAATATGCCCCCCAGTGCCACCGGCCATGATCAAGACTTTTTTATCAGCAGCCATGTTCATCCGTTTATCACTCGTTTCAAATTATTTCCTTTAGCATGGTTTTCAACATCTATGCGTAAAAGAATTGCGACCATCACCATACAAGTAATCAAACTTGAACCGCCGGCACTAAGAAACGGCAGGGTTAAGCCTTTAGTTGGCAAGAGCCCTGTATTAACACCTACATTAATGATGACCTGCCCAAGAAAAATCAGTGCAATACCATAGGCAAGATATGCTGGGAAGAAATCGCCTTTTTGTTCATTTTTTCTGGCAATCATCATGGCACGCCAAATAAATACCAAAAACAAAGCCAGTAATAACAACACAGAAACTACACCGAGCTCTTCGGCAACAATCGCCAGTACAAAATCGGTATGCGCTTCCGGTAAGAAATACAATTTTTGAATGCTATTACCCAAACCAACGCCAAACCACTCGCCACGACCAAAGGCAATTAATGCCTGGGCTAATTGATAACCTGAACCAAACACCACATCTTCATTAAAAGGATCGGATAAAGCCGTAATGTAAGACTTAACCCGTGCAATACGATAGCTTGAGGAAAAAACCAATCCAGCCGCGGCGCCGCCAGCAGCAAGCATCAGCAACATAAATTGATAAAGCTTCACTCCAGCGAGAAACATCATGCCAAATACGGCTAGCATCAATACCACCACCGCACCAAAATCTGGTTCTTTAAGCAACAGAAGAATTGGCAAAGCCACAAACAACAATGGCATGGCAAAACCTTTCCACGAACCACACACAAAGGCGCGATATTTACTCAAATAAGCAGCAATGAAAATAACCATAAAAAGTTTTGCTGGCTCTGATGCCTGTAAAGTCATGAAGCCTAAATTCAACCAGCGTGTACTGCCGTTTACTTCACGCCCAATGCCTGGCACCAATACTAACGCCAATAAACTGACTGCAGAAAACAGCAGAAAAATGTCCCACTCCTGATATAACTTCAATGGCAACATATAAACGGCAGTTGCCGCAATAAATCCTATCACCATAAAAATCAGCTGCTTTTTCAAATAATAAAAAGCATCTGCATTTTCACTGCTGGCAATTTCTATTGATGCAGACGTCATCATTACCAGACCAAATGCCAACAATAAACAAACACTAATAATCAAAGCCTTATCACCAAAATAGAAGGCTTCACGGTTGTGGCTGAAACTCTGGTCTTGCGCAAGGATAGCCATGATTAATGCAAAGCCTCCACTGCCTCTATAAATGCTTCACCACGTTTTTCATAATTATCAAACATGTCAAAACTGGCACAAGCCGGTGAAAGTAAAACAATATCCCCGGCCTCAGCTTGCTCAGAAGCCAGCTTCACTGCCTCCTCTAAAGAAACAACTTTTTCAGTATTAATAACCTTATGTAAAGTTGATACGATCAGGTCAGCATCTTCACCGAAGACAATAAGTAATTTTCCATGAGCTTTAAGTGCAGCTTTCAGATCATGAAATTCAGCGCCTTTACCCTGCCCACCGGCAATCAAAATCACATTGTTTATTTTGCCAAGGCCGATCAATGCAGCGTTACACGCGCCGACATTGGTACCTTTAGAATCGTTGTAATAACTTACCCCTGCAATTTCTGAAACCCACTGGCAACGATGCGGTAAACCTGAAAATTCACGCAAGGTTTGCAACATTGCCACCATCTCCAAACCAACAGCATGGCCTATAGCCAGGGCCGCTAAAGCGTTTGATAAATTATGCTGCCCGGCAAGTTTCACTTCACCAACAGGCATTAAGGCCTGCCGATTAAAAGCTAAATAACTTTCACCCTGATCGTCTATAAGACCAAACTCATTGATATCACCCTCTTCTAGACCATAACGCCACTGCTTAACTGACGCAGGTAATAAAGGAGCACTTAGTGGATCATCACGATTCACAACCGCTTGCTTGCAGGCCTGAAAAACTCGGTGCTTGGCGGCATGATAATCGAGTAAGGAATCGTAACGATCCATATGATCGGCACTAACATTAAGTACACAAGCCACTTCAGCGCCTAACATCGTTGTGGTTTCCAACTGGAAACTGGAAATTTCCAAAATATAAAGCTTCGCTGAATTTTCATTTAATAAATCCAGTACAGGCTTGCCAATATTCCCTGCAACTACAGCATCTACTCCTGCTTGCAAGGCCATTTCACCTAGCAAGCTAACCACCGTACTCTTCGCATTAGAGCCGGTAATAGCCACAATGGGCGCGGTAATTTTTTGTGCAAAAATATTGATATCTCCAGTAACCGGCACATCTTGTTCAATTGCTTTAGCTAAAACCGGTTCACGTAAATCAACGCCTGGACTTACAAGTAATTCTGTTGCGTTCAAAAAAGTGCTTGCCTTGAACTCGCCAAGCTCAACTTTCGCATCAGGAAAAATCCTGGTTAATTCCTGCAAACCTGGAGGATTTTTCCTGCTATCCACCACTGTGAAATTTTCATTTTTACTGTGTAGATAGCGCGCATAGGAAAGCCCGGTCTTGCCCAGACCGACAATTACTTTACCTTGCTGTTGCGCCGTATCGATTTGCATTTATTCTTGCCTGTACCTTTTCCCGTACTTTTCCATTTTTTCTTTAAAGTCTTTCTATCTTAGTTTCAGCGTCGCCAGTCCAAACAACACCAGAACGATCGTGATAATCCAAAAACGAACAATCACTCTGGGCTCTGGCCAGCCCTTCAATTCAAAATGATGATGCAACGGGGCCATGCGAAAAATCCGTCGACCCGTTAACTTAAAGGATGCCACCTGCAAAATAACTGACAGGGTCTCCACCACAAATATGCCACCCATAATGACCAGAACAATTTCATGCCTGGCAATAACGGCGACTGTCCCTAGAGCGGCGCCCAAGGCTAAAGCGCCAACATCACCCATAAATATTTGTGCGGGATAAGTGTTAAACCAAAGGAAGCCAAGACCAGCCCCCGCCAAAGCGCCACAAAATACAACGAGTTCGCCAGTCCCAGCTATGTAGGGAATATTCAGATAGGCAGAGAACTCCACATGGCCAACCAGATAACAGATTATTCCCAGGGCGCTAGCAACCATGACGGTCGGCAAAATAGCTAAACCATCAAGGCCATCTGTCAGGTTAACGGCATTGCTAAAACCAACAATGAAGAAATAGGCAACTAAGATATAAAATGCACCAAGCTCCAGTGCGAAATCCTTAAAGAAAGGCACAATCATTTCAGTTTCTGCGGGAGTAGCAGCATTCCAGTACAAGACACACGCTGTTGTTAAACCAACGACAGATTGCCAGAAATATTTCCAGCCCGGACTCAAGCCTTTAGGATTTTGTTCAAATATTTTACGGTAATCATCTACCCACCCAATAACGCCGAAACCTGTAGTAACAAATATCACCACCCAGACATAAGTACTGCTCAAATCAGACCACAGTAAGCTACTAATGATAATACTAATAAGAATCAAGGCTCCGCCCATAGTCGGCGTACCGGCCTTAATTAAATGCGATTGCGGGCCATCACTTCTTATCACCTGACCAATCTGATGGTAATTTAATCGCCGGATAACATAAGGGCCAATTAATAAAGAAATCATTAACGCCGTTAGAACTCCCAAAATTCCACGCACCGTTAAATATTCGAAAACAGAAAATCCCGAGTTAAATTCCGTCAAATAATTTGTCAGCCAAAGTAACATAGACCGTTAACCTCCTTGAGGCTTTAAGCGTTGAACCAACTTGTCCATCCCGGCGCTACGAGATCCTTTAATCAAAACTTTTACTTGCTGATTGAGCATTGGTGTTAAATGTTGCGCCAAAGCCTCCAAATCAGAAAAAACCTTTCCTTCTCCAGCAAAGCCTGTAAGTGAACACTCACTTAAACTTCCGACTCCAAGCAAATAATCTATGCCTTTATCCCTCGCATAAATACCAAGCTCTGTATGAGCCTGATCCGCGTCAGCACCCAACTCACCCATTTCACCCATAGCAATAATGGTTATACCTTCATGCTCTGCTAACACATCAATAGCCGCCTGAAAGGAACTTGGGCTGGCGTTATAAGAATCATCTATTAATATTGAATTATTCAATCCAGCCTGAGTCTGCATCCGCCCTTCTACCGGCTGCATACTTTCCAGGCCTTGTTTAACCTGACTTAATTCCGCGCCAACTTGCATACTTAATGCTGCTGCGGCTAAAGCATTGGCAACGTTGTGCTGCCCGGGCAAAGACAGATTAATTTCTATGGAACCTTGCGGAGAATTCAAAGAAAAACTCGAGCACATGGCATCATCAAACCTCAAATCTGACACTTTAAAATCTGCATTGGCTTTTCCTAGGGCACTGATACTGACAAAGTTCTCGCCTTTTAATCTTTCCATCCACTGCCCGCCATAGGCATCATCAAGATTTAGCACGGCTATGCCATCATCAGTCAGACCCTCCCAGATCTCTCCTTTAGCTCTAGCAACACCATCAAGATTCCCAAACCCTTCCAGGTGCGTTGGCGCAATATTAGTAATATGAACAATATGCGGCTTGGTCAACGCTGTAATATAAGAAATTTCACCAGGTGCATTTGCGCCTAGTTCAATAACCGCAAACTGATGTTTTGCCTCCAGTTTTATCAAGGTTAAAGGCACTCCAAAATCGTTATTTAAATTACCTTTGGTTTTCAACACCTCACCACAATGCGTCAATATGCTGGCCGTCATTTCCTTCACCGTGGTCTTACCTTGACTACCCGTCAAAGCAATGACTCTGGCCTGGCTTAATTCACGATTACAAGCACCCAGCTTGCCTAAAGCGATCCGGCTATCTGCAACTTGCAAAGTGGGTAATGCCGCCTCAACTTTCTCTGTAGTAATAGCAGCAACTGCTTGTTTCTCTGCCGCAGCATTAACAAAATTATTGCCATTAAAATTTTCACCGGAAATCGCAATAAATAAATCTTCGGCTTGCAAACTTCGAGTATCAATAGAGACAGAATTAAAAGCAGCGTCTGCTCCGTGAAGCTGACCTCCCGTTAAAAGCTGTATCTCTTGTAGTCTCATTGTCTTTATCACTCAGCTGACCTATATTTTTTAATCAACTATTATCTAATCAGCAAAGCGCTGATTTAAACTAAGCCTTGCCTGTTTTACATCACTGAACATCATGCGTTTAGCACCAACATCCTGATACTCTTCATGTCCTTTACCGGCGATTAACACCACATCACCTTCTGCTGCGTTGACTATGGCAAAATCAATAGCTTTAGCTCGATCACTTTCCACCAACACCTTGTCTTTATTAGAGAAACCCGCAAGAATTTGTTCGATAATGTCACCGGAGGCTTCCTGACGTGGATTGTCATCAGTGACGATTAACTCATCTGCTAGGTTTTCAGCAATTCGCGCCATCATAGGTCGCTTGCCTTTATCACGCTCACCACCACAACCAAACACACACCAAATTTTGCCTTTGAAATGCTCATGCAAAGCATTAAGAGCATTCTTCAAAGCGTCCGGCGTATGGGCATAATCAACCACTACTGAAACCGGTTTATCGCCAATCAGTTCCATGCGCCCTTTAACAGGAGACACTGCGGCAACCTTTGACAACACCCGATTGAAATCAAAATCGTTCTGCTGACTTTCTAATGCCATAACCGCAGTGAGAACAGCCAGCAAATTGCTGACATTAAATGAACCCAGTAAACCAACGTCTAACGCACCCTTGCCCCAGGGACTAGAGATTTCGAGCTTGAACCCTTTTCTTTTAAATTCGATGCTTTCCGGATGAACATCCGCCTGTGCGCTATTAAGGCTATAGGTATAACTTTTCACCTGCCTGGATAAATTATTCAGAATTGTTGAACTGAATAAATCATCCATATTAAGCACAGCAGTGCTTAATCGTGATCCGCGGAAAAGTTTCAGCTTTGCTTCACCATAAGCCCGCATAGAATTGTGATAATCAAGATGGTCACGAGTTAAATTCGTGAACACAGCAATATCAAATTCATTGATGCAAACCCGCCCCTGTTTCAATCCATGTGAGGAAACTTCCATCACCATAGTGTCGGCATTTTTTTGTAATATTTCGCTGAAAATACGCTGAACAGCGATAGGGTTTGGCGTAGTCCCAGGAACAGCCCCCGGGGTCTCTGCATCAGCCTGAGCATATTCCTCAGCGTAAATGCCGTAGCCTAAAGTTCCACTTGCCCCACAAATACGATTTAAGCTCGTAATACTTTGAGCAAAAAACTGACAGACACTGGTTTTACCATTGGTACCGGTTATTCCAATCAAAGAAAAATGATCAGCTGGTCTATTAAAAAATTTTGCTGCGATAGAACTGATACGACTTGCCAAATTTTCTACAGGGATGACAGGCACATCATTTTCAACGCTTATTTTCTGCCACAGCTCACCTTTTTCAACCAGAACCGCTGCCGCCCCTTTCTCAATGACTTCGCGGACAAAGTCTCGACCATCAAAATTAGCGCCTTTACAGGCAATAAATAAATCACCACTTTCTATTTTGCGGCTATCCATTTCAATGCCGGTCAATACCCGATCAAAATTGTCTGGAATCTCCATTTCAGCTTCCAACAATAACCCCAGTGTCATTTGCTGCGACATGCTCTTAGCCGTATTCATTGCCTGCCCCCACTGAGTCCAGCTAAAGAAGGTCTTGATGCAGCACTATTGAGCCCTTCAAGGCTCAAGCTTTCAGAGGCATTAGAAATAATGTCAGGTGGCACATTCAATATCCGTAATGCGCCTGCAGTTATGTTGGCAAACACCGGAGCGGCAACTTGACCACCGCCGTACTCCTTACCTTGCGGCTCATGAATAGTCACAACCGTAACAATTTTTGGATTTGAAACTGGCGCAAAGCCGGCAAATAGAGAAATATAATTTTCATCATCATAGCCGCCACGTTGCACATCGTAATACCAGGCTGTTCCGGTTTTACCTGCAACCCGATGACTAGGAATATAGGCTCGAGTACCTGTACCCCCGCCTCCCGGTCTGACGACGGATTCCAGCATCTGCGTAACAGATGCCACAATATCTTCACTAATTACGCGGATTCCTGGAACGTTATCAGCATCTTCTATTTTCAACAGGGAGACTGGTTTATAAATCCCTCCATTTGCATAAACCATATAAGCTTGAGCTAACTGCAAAGGGGACACCTGAAAACCGTAACCATAAGCCAGGGTTGCAATTTCAGAATCACTCCAGCGATTATGATTAACTAATAAACCCGCAGACTCTCCTGGAAACCCTGTGCCCAGAGATTGTCCAAAGCCCACTCGTCTCAGAACATCCAGCATGGGCTCCTGCCCCATCGCCAGAGCAATACGGCTGGCACCTACTTGCGATGATTTAGACAGTATTCTTTCAAGTGTTGATTCTCCATAATTAACCGGATCACGAATTACTGAACGATCAATTCGTATATAGCCTGGGCTGGTATCAATGATACTTTCGGTATCGAAAAGCCCGGATTCCAATGCTGCGGTTACGGTAAAAGTCTTAACGGTTGAGCCTGGCTCCAGAGCTTCTGCAATTGCTCTGTTCTTCAAGCCATCTAATTGCTGGCTTAAATTAGCCCGATTATTCGGGTTGTATGAAGGCTGGCTAACCATGGCCAGAATTTCGCCAGTTTCTACATTTAACACAACCGCAGTGCCTGCATTGGCATAGCGCCGAGTAACTTCTTCTTTCAAGGCTTTATAGGCTAGAAACTGAATTTCGGAATCAATACTAAGAACCAGATCATTGCCCGGCTCGGCAACCTGGTTTATTCTAAGCTCACTAATAATACTGCCGTTTCTATCTTTTAAGACTTGTTTAGAGCCAGGTGTCCCTTCTAACCAGTCATCATAAGCCAGTTCAACTCCCTCTTGCCCCACTTCATCGCTATTGGCCAGACCAACAACATGCACCGCCACTTCGCCTAAGGGATAGAAACGCTTGTATTCTTCCTCGGCCCAAACTCCATTGAAGCTATGACGCAGCACCTGATTAGCTTCTACAGGAGGAATTCGCCGCTTAATAAACATGAACTCTCGGCCCGCATTTTCTTGTATACGGTTTCTTAAAACATCGGGATTTATATTGATAGACAATAAAGCTTCAGCGAACCGATCCCACTGCTCCGGATACTGCAAAATTTCCCTGGGGTTTAGCACCAAAGACTGTACTGGCGTGCTAATTGCCAAAGGCTGGCCATTCCTATCAAGGATATTGCCGCGATGTGCAGCTATTACATCATTACGTACGGTGCGGGCATCACCTTGGAATTGAAGCGTTTCATTATTGATAACCTGAAGGTCGAGAACCTTCCAGGCGATGGTACTCAAGAGTGAAAGAATCACCATGAAGACAAAATATAGTCTCCAGCTAGTATGTTTTTTTGCAGCCTGCCGAGCACTCATTGCCTGACCATGACCATATTCTCCATTGCCGGAATTTTCATTCCTAGCTCTGCGATTGCGATACCTTCAACCCGGCCTTGTGAAACCAGGCTGCTTTGTTCCAGCAAAAGCTGACCCCATTCAACCTGCAAGGCATTACGTTTATTTTCCAACAGATGCAATTCATTCAACAAATGCCTACTCTCATTGACCGCATAAACAACGCCCAGCGCCGAACTACAAACCAACATCAAACCAAGAAAAAAAGCCAACCAAATAACACCATCATTACTCTGCCTTTTTAACGCTCTGTTAAACTTATTCTTCATCTGTCAGGCAATTTTTTCAGCAATCCGCATTATGGCGCTGCGAGATCTGATATTTTCATTAACTTCTTCATCCCCAGCCTTAACTGCTTTGCCAATGGCTTTTAGTCGCGGATTGAGCTGATCCTGCGTAATGGGTAAATCTACGGGAAAGTCCCCACCTTTTATTTCTTTCTGAATAAATTGTTTAACTATCCGGTCTTCTAACGAGTGAAAACTAATCACAACTAAACGACCACCAATCGCTAAAGCGTCAAGCATTACCGCCAACGCATTTTGCAAATCACCTAATTCATTATTTATAACTATTCTTATGGCTTGAAATGAGCGTGTTGCCGGATGCTTATGTCTTTCCCATTTTGGATGCGCCTGCTTTATTATTTCCGCCAATTGCAAAGTCGAACTTATTGCATCCTGCAGCCGATACTTGCAAATCGCTCTGGCGATGCGTCGTGAATAGCGTTCTTCACCAAACTGATAAAGCACATCGGCTAGCGCTTTCTCATCAACTTGCGCGAGCCATGCCTCTGCTGTGGTACCACTTGCAGTATTCATTCGCATATCCAAAGGTCCGTCCTTATTAAAACTAAACCCTCTTTGCGCATCATCCAGTTGTGGCGATGAAACACCCAAGTCCAACAACACCCCTGTTACCTGCCCCATGACATCCAGGTCATGCATTACTTTTTGTAAAGCGTCAAAGCTGCCGTGATAAACACTCACCCTTTTATCTTCTAGCGCCAACTCCTGAGCCAGGGCAATGGCTTCAGGGTCTTTATCAATCACCAGCAGACGACCCTGCTCTGACAAATCTTTAAGAATTCGCCTGCTATGGCCACCCCGGCCAAAGGTGCCATCCACATAAAAACCATTTTTATCTGTTACTAATGCAACAACCGCCTGCTCCAACAGTACGCTCTGATGCTGCATGGTCACACTCTCCACCTTTACCCTCTTCTTTAAAGTTCCTGCTTTTACTTTCCAGCCTTACTTTCTTCTTCTATAAAGAGAGGTTTTTCAGTTCATCCGGTAACTCGTCTACATTGACCTTATGTTTCAACCAGTTATCCCTGGTTTCATTCCAGGCTTCATCATTCCAGACTGCCAGCTTGTTGCCTTGGCCAACCAGTGCCGCTTTTTTATCCAGCCCAACAAACTCCCTCAGATTCAGAGGAATCAAAATACGGCCACTGCTATCTAAGTTCACTTCAGTAGCATGGCCGATAAATATGTTTTTTAAGCGTTTAGATTCTGGATGAAAACTGGAAAGTGCAGCGACCTTGCGTTCTATCTCTTCGAATTCATTAAGCGGGTAAATCACAAGAGACTCGCCGTCTTGATCAATAGTGACTACTAACTGCCCCTGGCAGTGACTTTCAACAATGCCACGAAAACGCGCAGGCATAGCCATACGACCTTTTGCGTCCAGCGTTATTGAATGTAAGCCACGAAACAACAAACCCTATCTCCCAATAGCTTTCTGCGGTTTGAGTGAAACTTTCTCACCCTCTCCCACCTTTTACCCACTTTGCAGCCACTACTAGGCTACTTTGCTGCACTATAAGGGAGTTCTGACAAGTAAATCAAGCACTTGTTTGCGTTAATTGGTGTGGAAAATGAAGCTAAATGCGGCGAAAACCGAGAAAAATGATTGAACCGAAGAAATTAATGAGAGCTAAAAATCTTAGTTTACAAAAAGCTATATTGCAAACTTAAAGTAAATTATTAAGTACGGGGGCTTTTTTGTGCTTTAAAAAAGAATTGTGAATTTTGTGACTTTGCTAACTTTTACCGCTTTGCCCTATTTTCACCCCGTTACAGGGAATGCCTATAGCAGAAAAAAAGTGCCTACCGCACATAAAAAGCGCCTATAGCGGATAAAGATAAAAAAATGTGAGTCGGCCGATAAGCCGGGTTCTGTCGTGGACAACCATTCATCTTGGGTCTATGTCACCATAAACCTCATGCAACCTACCCGAACCCAGTGCGAGCCACACCATAGGGTTCCTATTTGGTCTTGCTCCAGGCGGGGTTTACCATGCCATGGAATGTTACCACCCATGCGGTGCGCTCTTACCGCACCATTTCACCCTTACCTAAGCTGGTATTATCCAGTTTAGGCGGTTTATTTTCTGCTGCACTTTCCGTGGACTTACGCCCCCCAGGCGTTACCTGGCACCTTGCTCTTTGGAGCCCGGACTTTCCTCTACCTTCATCTTAACAAGTAACATGAAAACAGCGATTGTCTGGCCAACTCACGGCGGCAAGTATAAAAGGGCTTGATGTCAGAGTAAATCCTTAAAGAGGAATGAGCGCCTCCTCGACTATTTATTTTCTTACATGCACTAATAATTTCGCGTGATTGCAATAATCTAAAAATAATAAATCTGGCAGTTCATGCACTTAGCTAAAATCAGATATTAATATCGCGCATTCCAAAATATGGAACACACGCATGCACATATTCCATAAGCTTATTCTCCAGTAACATAAAAACTTTCTTCTTTGATAAAAAGAACTTACTGTTTACACTTAAACGAAAACAAACCGGCATGCAAGCACGCCCATTAATAAAATGTTAGAAGTCCCATGAGCAATGAAGCGAAATTCGAGAATTATAAGTTTCTGAGATTACACCCAGTAGATATGAATACCGCTCTTGGCACGCTGAAAATGGTCAAGCGTTACCGAAGGGATGATATAAAGGTAGCCTTACTGAGAGATATTGCGGTCATTAATTCTCGCCCGTTTTCTGGAAATAGAGACAAGACTGGCAAGAATTTTCTCTCAGAAAAGAAATATGTTCCCGCCGAGTACAGGGATCTTCACGATAGACTTTTAGATCTAAGAAATAAACAGTTTGCTCATACAGATGCTATCTTTCATGATCCTAAATTTATGAAATGGAAAGGTGATAAAGGCGTGGCTTTTCCTATGTCATTTAAAACATTTGATTACCTCGGTTTGCTTCGGAATTTAAAAAAGGTTGAGGCACTTATAAAGTCAGTAGAAAGCAATATAAATTTAGCAGCTAGAGAATATGAAAAAGCCTTCTAACAAGCACATCAAATGCCCTCTCTGCGGTCGCCGGACGCTCGCAAGCTCGCTCCGTTTATGTGGGCGTTATAGCTCCTATTGATAATGCGTACGTATTAGCGTACGCTGCCTGTTCTGGAGATGAAATATGACTACACTTAATGCTACAGAAGCACGTTCGAAGCTTTACACCCTAATTGATGAAACTGCTGAAACTCACAAACCGATTGTTATTACAGGTAAACGAACGAATGCAGTCCTTCTAGCGGAGGACGACTGGAACTCGATTAATGAAACATTGTTTCTGCTTTCCATTCCGGGGATGAGAGAATCAATTCGTGAAGGCATGGCTGGAAATCTTGATGATTGTGAGAAGAGTCTTGATTGGTAATGTGGAAAATTTACTATACTAAGCAAGCCAAGAAAGATTCTAAAAAATTAGCTTCTGCTGGTTTAAAAAAGAAAGCTCAAGAACTATTAGTTATTATTCAAGACAAGCCTTATCAAAACCCACCCCCATACGAAAAACTCGTCGGTGATCTTGATGGGGCATATTCTAGAAGAATAAACATTCAGCATAGACTTGTTTATCAAGTTCTAGAAATAGAAAAGGCAGTGAAAGTGTTACGGCTTTGGGCACACTATGAATAAAAGAGCTATACAAAGCAATTAAGTATGTGCCTACGGTACCGGACATACAACTGCGTCGTACGCCGTTTATTGCGGCGTTATGCTCTGGCTAAATAACAACAACACAGAATAAGAAAGACGACGATTTACATTTCTCAGCGCGAATTTCACAAGCTTAAGATGTTCAAGTGGTCATTCTCCCAATCTAATCGCTGGTAATTATTTCTTCTTTAAACCTCAGGCATTCATTTTCAACAATAGCTCTAACTACATGGATTTCCATTGCTTCGGTGCCAAAATTTTTATAATACAGAAACATATTTGTGTCGTTGAAAGTATTGCCGCTTGATAGCGATCCATTCTTATATTGAGTGAATGAGTGTTTGTGGTACAGGTCAGTTGATCTCATTATTGACAAATGATGGGTATGTCCACAGAAAACATGTTCTATATTATTCTCTCTTACGAACTCGACAACGATTTTGGAGTTGAAAAGAGGGTCTGAATCAGTATCCAGAATGGAGTGGTGATTTAGAAGAATTATTCTATCGTAACTTTCTTTGCTAATTGCATGAGAGAGTGTTCTCAACATTTCCTTATCTACAAAACCGTTGTCTTCATAGAGTGAGTTGGAGTCGAGGCATACTATCAAAACGGACTCACCATTAATCGTGATGTTTTTAAGAAAGTTGATGTCAGTAAAATGTTCCTTTATACCATTGGTATTGCCATCAAGAAAAATATTTTTCTTGCTGCAATTTTCACGATTTAGTGGGCGAATAACTTCTATATCGTCTATATACTGGCGAAAATAGTCAGCACTTCGCATATTTCGTTTGTCATGATTTCCGGGAATTGAAACGATGTGTTGGCAATCAATTGACTTCAATAAGTTCCCAGCGGCTTCAAATTCATCTTCAAGGGCATCCGTCGTATTGTCGCCTGTGTTGATTACAATATCAGTCGCATAGCTGTTCAATTTTTCCAACAACAATTCACTTTTCCCGAGCCAGTGGCGAGGGCCAAAGTGCATATCTGAGATGTGTAGTATATTCATTCTCGTTTTAAGTATATCCCTTTCACTAAGCAATATTTAAGCCCATATTCTTTGGAAGAGGTATCAAGGTGCCACAGTCCAATCAATGGATACAGAGTATGCCAATATAATGTGACAATAGTGTATTCTGAAAGGCATTGGGCAGCAGTGTGTATCTTCACCAGACGATAATGGCACGTAAATCCTTTATAACCCACGTTATACTGTATTGTCTACCCAATAACACCTAAATCTATAAAGTGCATAACAAAACATTCAACCATCGTTACAGCTGCAAAAAAACACGGCTTTCACTGGACAGCTTTTCTGTTACTTCGAGCCTCCAAGTTATGCTTTTTCTAAAACAATTGGAGCCTTGAGCTGGGTTATTGATAAAGAATACGAACAATCATCAAGCTCACAAGCAATACAACTGGGTGGAAAAGCTCGCAGTAGAGCATTATTTGCGAAATATTCGTTACTTTCTGGTGTTATCTTAATTGTTCTTGGAGCCATTGTGGCTTTGTTTTACAGGTTTAACCTACAGGTTTTCGAGGTCGCGTTGAATTAAATTTAGTTGGCTTTGCTGTTTGCCATAGCTTTAAACTTTATCCAGTTCTAAGCGCAACTGTAGCGTCTGGCCTTAAATATTACTCAAGTGTTGAATGATGAATAAACTAGACGCAATATCAATAACAGACCTGGACACTATGCATACGGGTTCTTTAATGAGTCGCAGAAAGGCTTTGCTAAAATGTGAAGAGTCGCTTGAATTATCAGRTCACTATGATTCATCTAAGCATAACAATATCGAATTTAAAAACACGATTCAATGGCAACAAGCGTACTCTGATGTTAAGGAAGTATTATCGACTAGAGAAAATATTCTAAACAAACAAGAACGTAAAGCTCTACGTCAAGAAAAGGCTAAGCAAACCAGGTWAATGGTATAAACACCGAGCCGAATTTAAATCGGAATTTTTAACTGTTGGCTGAGTTTCATTTTTACTTCGCCACACATTTTAGCCCGCCCCTTAATAAGCTCTTAAGTGGACGTTATGTACCTTTTAAGATTGGAGTTATTTTGAAGAAATTATRCGTATTTATATTTACTATTTTCGTTTCCAGTTGTGCAAACTTTCAATCAACTTTTACAAACACTTCATGGCAAGAGTCTTCTTTTAATTCCCCCCAAGATGAACTTTCATGTGATGGAAGGCAGCTTGTGCAATACAATCAAAAGTATGAAGTCTATGTCGGATTGACACTATGTAATAGTGATGATCAATTTAGAGTCTATATGTCAGATTCCAAAAATGGGCCATACCTTCCAGTGACAGATACTGGCGGGCATGGACAAGATCATTGTGAATTAGTTAATGCTGAANTTAKCWWRSSAMRTNTCYGRNAWTMTMWWCARTSGMRKMYRMKYAACTTGCAGCACCTCAAGAAACCTACCCCTGGAATACGTTGAAACTTGGGCTCGCTCAGGAATGGGCAATCAATTTATGTTGGTAGAAAGTGGTCGCTGGAGCTATCAAACGTCAAAATTACAATGCGGCGTGATTTTCCAACAGTGTAGTTTGCTTTCTAAAACCTGCGAAGCGGTCATTAACAATGATAGTTAACAAGTGCCTGACGAAAAAATAGCTGCCTGAGTCGCATTTCAAAAAACGTCATGAGCGCCGACAGTACGAGGCGAAAGAAAAATTTAATGAGGGAGCTTACTGTAGTAAGTGACCGAATTAATTTTTTCTTTCAACGACGTAATGACAAGCGTAATAGTTTTTCAGCCACACCAGAAACACCAGTAGGCAGGCGGTCGATAAAAAGTAATCAGCCTGCCTGCACTAATGACACCTAACCAGCAGAGTAAAGAAACCCCGGCAATGATTTTTGCTGATTGGCTGACTTGTTGATTTGCGCCCACCAGTTTTACTTCACGGAAAAATAATGAGTAAAAAAACAACATATTAACCCCCGCCCCTGCCATAAAAAGCAGCTTGATCTGGAAAGCCGGGTTATATAAATACTGCTCAGGTGCTGATGTGAAAAACATTATACCAGTGATTACATTCAGGAAATAACCAGCAATTCCAACTGGTACCAATTTATGCATGGCTGAGATTGGTATAGCTTTAACGAAACCCAGCATGCGTAAATCGAACAACCCAACCGTACCGATCAGAAGGCATAAACCAAAGAAATGCAAAGACTCAATAATGGGCCAGCCCCAGCGAGAGCCCATAATGCTATAGATGCCGGTATTCTGAGAAAAACTGAACAGTGCTTCTTCCATACTTTTCTCGGTGTCAGAGTAAAACTCACACCACCTCTATAGTTAATTTAATTCATTAAGTATAAATTCATAGTCAACGTTAGTTTTCAGATTTACTCTGACACCAATTTAATAAAAATCAGTGGTTAATAAAATAGTGTAGGTGTAAGCAAGAAATCGCCCCGCCACAATAATCGACATCCAAAGCCCTATAGAAAGTAAGGCGAGCATTTTATGCCTTGCCGTAATTTCAGCTTCTTGTCCGGCTACGTTTATTGTAAGAATATCTTTTGTAAGAATTCGTCCAACAACAAAGGCTGCTGCGATTAACAACATCTTTGAATAAAAAACAACATTGGTTAAACCCTTTGCCGGATAAGCAAGCAGCAGCATTAACCCAGAAATCAATGCAACAGCAAAACTAACCCACATCAAAGGATAGAATCGGGTAATTAAATGGACGGGTAATTTTGGTGCAAAGCCTAAGATTCTTAAATCAAGAACGAAATGTATGCCGACTAAAAAAGCCATGCCTAACGCATGGAAAGAAATAGTCACTGGGAATCCAGCAATCGACTCTCTTACCCAAACGCTCAAGGATGTAGCTTCAAGCCAGGCCAAATATTCCAGAATAATCTCCTTTTCATTTTCATTTTTATTTTTCTTCTTTTTACTTCGGCGTTCGAGTCATGAATCTGACACTAGCTTTTACTTACCTTATTGCTTTTTATTTAGACCGATCTGATAAAGCGTATTTTTTTTGATGCCTGTTATCTTTGCCGCTAATTGACTTGCCTGCTTTAAAGGCAGCTCCTGCATTAACGTTTCCAGAATAAATTCAGCTTCCGTATCAACAGTCGAGGGCTCTTTTTCTTTACCTTGTATTAAAAGCACAAATTCACCACGTTGCTGGTTTGCATCAGCTTCAATCCATACAAGCAAATTTCCCAGGCTATCATTTTTAATGGTCTCAAAGGTTTTAGTGAGTTCACGCGCAACAACGGCTTTACGTTCGGCCCCAAATACCTGCTGCATGTCTTGCAAACAAGCCACAATACGGTGCGGTGCTTCATAAAAAATCAACGTTCTGCTTTCATCAGCCAGCATTCCCAATTTCTTAAGTCTACCTGCGGATTTATTCGGCAAAAAACCTTCAAAAATAAACGCATCAGAAGGCAGACCTGAAACTGATAATGCTGCAACTAAAGCTGATGCCCCAGGGATGGGGCTGACTTTTATTTCTGCTGCTAAGGCTGCTTTTACTAACTGGTAACCTGGGTCTGAAATTAAAGGCGTTCCCGCATCAGATATCAGTGCGATACTTTCTCCAGTAGATAATCTTTCAATAAGCTGCTCGACCTTTCTGCTTTCATTATGTTCATGTAAAGCCGTCATTGGCGTAGCGACACCTATATGCTGTAAAAGCTTGCCACTATGTCGCGTATCTTCAACTGCAATCAGGTCAACTTTCTGCAATATCTGTACGGCACGTTCACTGATATCAGCTAAATTACCAATAGGTGTGGCAACAATATATAAACAGGCAGGGTTCATTGATTAAGCTTGCTGTAATTCACAAGATCAACATCTTGCCATAGGAAGCAATCAGAGTGTTAGCGAGTTTTTTAGTTTGCGTTATACTGAAGCTTATGAGTTTCTTGCGATTTTCTTTTTGTTTTCTACTGGCGATATTACTGGCATCGTGTGGCACCACGCCATCGACCAATACAAGCTCAGGTGATAACCTCAATATCCCCGATATTGATGCCGACGGCGTCAGAAGTATCGAAGAAGTGTTGATCTTTAGCTTGCTGCAACAAGCGAATGAATCAGCCTCTCCCGAGTTAGAATTTTTCTCGCTGGAAGCTGCCAGAATTTATATAGGTATGAATCAAGATCGTCGTGCTTTTGAATTGCTCAGCACTTTAAATACCCGGCAGCTTGAGCTAGAGCTTGCCGCCGAAATTCTGCTCTTACGCGCGCAATACCTGGTTGAAAATGCTCGTCACAGTGAAGCACTGAACGTCCTGACTATTGAGCGTTTTGATGCGCTCCCACAACTATCTATTGCTCTGCAAAAGCAACTACGCTTTATGCGCGCGCAGTCTTATGAAGCGCTGAACACGCAAGCAGCAGGATTAAGAGAAAGAATTCTGCTTGACCCTCTACTTAACGCCAACGAGAAAGAATTAAATCATGAGCAAATCTGGCAAAACCTGCTTGCCCTGTCAGTTGAMGAACTTCGCGGTCTTGCCGACGCTGAAATTGTTTATGCCTTCCAAGGCTGGTATGAACTGGGCATCGTTGGCAAAGCTTATCAATACAATCTGGATCGCCAATTAGTCGAACTCAATAATTGGCAAAGCACCTGGATTCGGCACCCAGCTGCCGAGCAACTACCATTAACCTTGCAGTTAGTAGAGAGCATGGCTGCACAAAGGCCCAATCAAATAGCTCTACTCCTGCCATTAAATACCAATGCCGGTGTAATTATTCGCGATGCTTTCATGAGCGCCTATCTGAATGTGAAATCTTTTGGTGGGCAGGTACCAGAAATTCGTTTTTACGATACCAGTACCACTGACAATATTATTGACCTGCATAATCAAGCTCGTATTGATGGTGCCGGCATGATTATTGGCCCACTACTCAGGCAGCGGGTTGCACAATTACAACAGGTTCGTAATCTGGGTGTGCCCACCTTAGCCTTAAATAATATTGATGGCGCACAATCAGCATCTAGCCTGCTTTATCAGTTTGCGTTATCTCCAGAAAGCGAAGCCAGACAACTTGCGCATAAAGCCTGGAATGATGGCCACCGTAAGGTGGCCATTTTAAGTCCACAAAATACCAGTAGTGAAACTTATCAACGCAAGAGAAACAGTTTTATTCAACAGTGGATCGAACTGGGAGGACAAATTGTTACGCAGGAAATGTATGAAAATAACTATACGCAAAGTATCGAAAACTTACTGAATTTAAGTAATAGCGAGAATCGTAAAGAACAGATCAGTGATCTCATAAATGCCACCGTTGAATTTTCGCAACGTCGTCGTCAGGATGTGGATTTTATTTTTCTCATTGCCGAGCCCTTGGCTGCACGCCAGATCAACCCAAGTTTAGGCTATCTCTATGCTGGCGATATTCCGGTATACGCCACTCAGGATATTTATTCCGGCTTAAATCGCACCTTGGAAGATGTCGATTTAAACGGCATTATTTTTGGTGAGAGCCCCTGGCTATTGTCACAGGACGATGAATTAAAAATGTCTGCACAATTACTGTTTCCACAAACAAGTGCACAAAATTTGCGCTTACAGGCTTTTGGCATAGATGCCTTCAGGCTTTATCCACGCATCAGACAATTGGAAACCGGCGCTGCTAATGCCTTCATTGGCGCTACTGGCGTGCTCAGTTTAGATGCAAACAACAGGATCACTCGTGAACTTGGTTGGGCAATAATGCAGAACGGGATCGCCCTCCCCATGAACGAAACTCAGTGATATAAACAATCCGCTCGTTAATCAGGGAAGATTAATGTTTGCTAAAAAACTCGGCAGTCCCAGTCAACGTAAAGGGCTGTATTATGAAAAACTAGCCCTTAAGTATTTAAAAAAACAGGGGCTTAGCCTTTTACAAAGCAACTATCACTGCCGCCTGGGTGAAATCGATTTGCTGATGCGTGACAATGACTGCATCGTATTCATCGAAGTCCGCTACAGAGGAAATACAGATTTTGGCAATGGCCTGGATACCGTCAATAAGACCAAACAAAGAAAACTCATAAAAACGGCTCAACACTACCTCATTCACACAGGGCTCTATGAAAAGGTTCCTACTCGCTTTGATGTGATCAGTATTAGCAAACGCGAAGGTAAACCCGAACTGGTCTGGGTTAGAAATGCGTTTTAAACTTCACTCTTCGAGCAAAAAAACACCCGTAAACAACTTACACGGGTATTTTATTTACCTCCTAAGTACGTGCTCGTATCATATAGCTTCATAGCGATCCAGGACATGTCTGACCAAACCACTTCTAACAGAATCTTGCCGTTCAAAAGTATGTATATGAACCCCAGGCAAACCACGTAATTTATTAACCGCATCGTCTAGCCCATTTGGACCTTTGATGTCACTTTGCCTCATGTCACCATTTATAACTACTTTACAATCTTCGCCAATACGGGTGAGAAACATTTTCATCTGATTCGGCGTCACATTTTGTGCTTCATCCAGAATCACAAAGGTGGACGCATTAAATGTTTTACCGCGCATATAGGCTAACGGTGAACCGACGATACGGCCATGCCGTAAACAATACTCAACCACACCTTTGCCCAACCTTTCATGCAAAATATCACGAAAAGCATCTATATAAACTGAAAATTTATCTTCCAGATTTCCGGGCAAAAAACCGAGTTGTTCACCAGCTTCTACTGCCGGACGGGTAAAAATAATTTGCTCAATACGGCCAGATTCCAAAGCCTGTGCAGCAAGCGCCCCAGCACAATAAGACTTACCCGTACCGGCAGGCCCTAGACCAAAAGTCAGGCAATTATTCTTTATGGCATTAATATATTTTTGTTGGGCTGGTGTAAGGGCTTCGAACGGGCGTCTATGTTGCGGAGGTTTGTAGGCGGTATCAAGCAGGCTGTTGAGCTCTACAATATTACTAGAATCCTCGTTATTGCGACGACGTTTGTATTTATCTTTGTGTCTTTTACTGCCTTTGTGTCCTTCGTAAGGGTGTACCATTTCTTCATTGTAATGAATTGAACGCTTGCGTGATCTCTTTGCCATGCTCACTCTCCAATTTGCTAAATAAAAGAACCGAGTTAAGAAAACCTGTTAATGCCTAGTTCCCTACTTTACTTGTAGATGATTTAGGTATTAATCTACTGACAGTGAAATAGTAAAATAATTGCGGTGTGACCAACCTCCTGTTAAAAAACGGAAAAGATTAGTAAGATCTCAGCTAGAACTGTACTAGCTGCGTACAGTCTGACACAATTGCATTTATCAATGCAACGGCTAAAAGCACTTGAAGATACTAAACATTTAGAAAAAGTTTATATTACTATCGATTTTCTAATTGAGAGATAACTAGAAATAATTATGGACTATCTAGAGCGAGTTAAAGGTTTTTTTTCAGCAAGCATAGAATGCAAGATGCAATCTATGGAGACTCTCGGCCCCAGCATTATCGATGCTGGTAAGGTGATGGTCGAAGCTATGCTCAATGAAAAAAAAATACTGGCCTGTGGCAATGGCGGTTCTGCCGGTGACGCGCAGCATTTTTCAGCTGAGCTGATCAATCGTTTTGAGAGGGAGCGCCCTCCCTTGCCTGCCATTGCCTTGACCACAGATAGTTCAACGCTTACCTCTATAGCCAATGATTATTCATTTGAAGAAGTTTTTTCGAAGCAAGTTCGCGCACTTGGTCAAGAAGGTGACGTTCTCTTAGCTATTTCTACTAGCGGCAATTCTCTGAACGTCATCGACGCTATCAAAATTGCACATGCACGCGAGATGAAAGTCATTATGTTGAGTGGTAGAGAAGGTGGTGCTATGCGGGAACTGATTAAAGCTGGCGATGTCGAAATCTGTGTGCCATCTCAAATTACTGCTCGCATTCAGGAAGTACACTTATTAGTGATTCATTGTCTTTGTGATCTAATTGATACCCAGCTATTTGGGCCTGAATAACAGTAAAGAGAAACAGCAAAAGTAATCAATTAAACCTTAGGATTTTTAACTATGTTTCGTCGACTACTACTTTCATCACTATTTTGTTCAACACTACTACTCACCGCCTGTGCCTCGATCATTAGCACCTTAAATGGCAATGACAGCATACAGGAGAACCAGGGCAGCCGAACAACCGGCTCTGTGATTGATGATGGCTCTATCGAAACCATGATTAAAGTTAATCTAAATGCTGCGGATGATGCACTGCGGGAATCTAATATTGATGTCGTTAGCTTTAATCAAACTGTTCTTTTAGTTGGCCAAGTGCCTGATCAGGAATTAAAAAACCTGGCTACTCGGGTCGCTACGACCAGTAACAGCAGAGTTAAAACGGTATATAACGAACTCGAAGTTGCCGGTGATACTTCCTTTCTTTCACGCACAAACGATGTTTGGTTATCAACAAAAATAAAATCACTGATGTTAGTGAGTGACGATGTTGAAGGACTGCGAACCAAGGTGGTCACTGAAAACGGTGTGGTTTATTTGATGGGATTATTAACGCATTCAGAAGCTGACCGAGCTGTAGACTTAGTTAGTACAACCAGTGGCGTTACGAAGGTAGTCAGAGCATTCGAATATATCGACTGATATTTTCGTACTATCGATTTTAAAAACCTTTATTTCACAGCCCTATTTTACAACTCTCAGTGATGGTTTCACACCTTTGCTGCCCTTGCTATTTTTGCCATCAATCTTGCCTGAGCCTG
This sequence comes from SAR86 cluster bacterium, assembly GCA_002746215.1. Taxonomy (GTDB): domain Bacteria; phylum Pseudomonadota; class Gammaproteobacteria; order Pseudomonadales; family Pseudohongiellaceae; genus UBA5109. The sequence goes on along the minus strand of NVWI01000008.1, from coordinate 65,555 downwards.
TAGATGGTACATCTACACCACTGATAGGTGCTGGTGGCTCAGGTACGGGTTCATCAGATTCAAACACCATACCTTGCCCATTCTCTCTGGCATAAATACTCATAATGGCATGCATAGGGGCATAAACGTTGGTTGGAATCCCGCCAAAGCGGCCTTCAAACTCTATTGCAGCATTGTTAATGTTCAGGGTTTTAATAGCCTGAGGGGAGATATTAAGTACGATTTGTCCATCTTTTACGTAATCTTGGGGGACTTCGACGCCTTCAAGAAAGGCATTTACCAAAATATAAGGCGTGAAGTTATTATCGAGAATCCATTCATGCAATGCTCTTATCATGTAGGGACGATGAGACGTCATAGTCATACTTAGTTTACCCTCGGTCCGATAAGAGCATGTCGTCTCGATACCCGTATCAGAGAGCCATTTCCTTTTCTTGCTCTGATAGCGACTCCTGAACTGACTCGCGCTCAAAAAGGCGCTCGCGATATTCTATCAATGCTTTCGTTGCCTTAGTCTCTGGTAGCTTAATACCCAATTCAGGTAAACGCCAGAGAATTGGTAATACGCAGCAGTCAACAATAGTAAACTCTTCACTCATAAAATAAGGTTTTTCGGCAAAGATTGGGGCAATAGCAACCAGATTTTCTCTTAACTCCTTACGAGCAACATCAAGCTCTTTAGCTGAAGCTGTTTCAGCCTGTAACACATCAACCAGTGCGCACCAGTCTTTTTCGATGCGGTGCATCCAAAGCCGACTTTGAGCACGAGCTACCGGATACACAGGAAACAAAGGTGGATGAGGAAATCTTTCATCCAGATATTCCATCATGATATTCGGCTCATAAAGCACAAGATCACGATCAACAAGTGTTGGTAGACTGTTATAAGGGTTAAGATCAGCAAGGTCTTCAGGCTTATCATGAATGTCAACATCAACAACATCCACTGTAACGCCCTTTTCAGCCAGAACTATCCTTACGCGGTGACTGTACTGACTAGAACCATCTGAATAAAACAACATTGAAGAGCGTTTAGTTACTACTCCCATATTAAGCCTCTTAGTTTTATGTTCTGTATTTTTTCGTTCTGTGCTTTTTCGTTCTGTGCTTTTTCGTTCTGTGCTTTTGTGTTCTTGTTAATGTTCGATATCTTTCCAGTATTCCCGATTAAGCATATATACCAGCACAAACAGGAAGGCCAGGAAGAGAAGGACAAAACCACCAATCCTTTCACGGTCTAATCTTGAGGGTTCACCCATGTAATAAAGAAAGTTAACAAGGTCGTAAACGACTTCATCAAATTCAGCTTCACTTAAGTTACCTGTGCCATCTACATGATGCAGCTCATCACAATGCGCAGCATCTTCACAAGACTGATCACCTTGTAATTCGGCCAGCACATTAGGCATACCAACGTTGGCGAATACTCTGTTATTCACACCGAAAGGGCGCGACGAATCAAGGTAAAAACCTTTTAAGTAACCATAAAGCCAGGCGGGATCTCGAACTCGAGCAACCAGTGTTAAATCGGGAGGCGAAACACCAAACCAGTTTTCGGCGGTATCTGGCATTGAACTTACCATCAAACTACCTATATCTGTCTCTGGGTTAAAAATAATATTTTCCCTCATGATATCTTCTGGGATATCCAAATCATCAGCAACGCGCTGGTAACGCGAATATTGTGCTGAATGACAGCCCATGCAGTAGTTAGCAAAGGTCTGCAAACCCGATTGCAAGGAAGCGGTGTCTTCCAGATCCATCTCAACATGCTCAAGCTCAACGCCTGCTTCGGCCGCCACTGCAGTCAACGGCACAACGATGAAAGCCGCAAGAAGAGCAAGCACCAGCAGTAATTGCGGTATGCTGATAAAACGACCCGTTACCCGCTCCGGCGGCGTAGTTGTTTTCTCCTTACGCGTATACCAGGGCATCGCCAGAAAATAAGCAAAATAAATCACTGTGCATATCTGCGCCAAAACAGTTTTAGAGCCAGTCGTATTTTGAGTACCCAAAACGCCTAAGATGACGAAGCATATGACAAAGGCAAATAAAGCTATTCGACTATACGTGCCTTTGTAGCGCATAGATTTAACGGGACTACGATCCAGCCAAGGCATAACGAAAAGAATCGCAATCGCACCAGCCATCACTACTAAGCCCCAGAATTTTGCATCAACACCAAACAAAGGATACGTCACAGCGCGGAGCATCGAATAAAAAGGCGTGAAATACCAAACAGGCGCAATATGCTCTGGTGTTTTCAGATTATTCGCCTGTTCAAAATTCGCATATTCGAGGAAATATCCACCCATCTCAGGCATAAAGAAAACCACAAAGAAAAACACGAAAAGGAACACAACAATGCCAACCAAATCATGCACTGAGTAATAAGGATGAAAAGGAATGCCGTCTAACGGTATGCCATTAGCATCTTTATGCTTCTTAATATCTATACCATCAGGATTATTTGAACCGACTTCATGCAGCGCCAAAATATGTAGCACAACTAAAGCGACCAATATCAACGGTAGAGCAATTACATGCAGGGCAAAGAAGCGGTTCAAAGTAGCACCTGATATCAAGTAATCACCTTGAATCCACACCATTAAATCTTCACCGACAAAGGGCACTGCGCCAGCCAGAGAAACAATGACATTTGCTCCCCAGTAAGACATTTGCCCCCATGGCAATACATAACCCATAAAACCTTCAGCCATTAACACCAAGTAGATGGTCATGCCGAAAATCCAGATGAGTTCACGTGGCTTTTGGTAAGAACCATACATAAGGCCGCGGAACATATGTAAATAGACGACGATGAAAAATGCAGAGGCACCGGTGGAGTGTAAATAGCGCAGTAACCAGCCGTAATCGACATCGCGCATAATATATTCAACGGAAGCAAAAGCCCCATCAGCACTGGGCACAAAATTCATGGTCAGCCAGATACCTGTTAGTAGCTGGTTAACCAGTACCACCATGGAAAGTACGCCAAAGATGTACCAGATGTTGAAGTTCTTGGGCGCATAATACTTTGACATATGCTTTTCAAAGGCCTGGGTCACCGGCAAACGGGCATCTATCCAGGCCATAAAAGTATTTTTCTTTGGCTCATTAGCCTCTGTTGTATTTGTCATTTCTTCACTCATTATGAATTCTCCCCATCTACACCTATTACGATGACAGTATCGGTCTCATACGTATGTGGCGGAACAACAAGGTTATCCGGTGCTGGCACGCCACTATAGACACGGCCTGCCAGGTCAAACATAGAACCGTGACAAGGACAGAAAAAACCACCTTTCCAGTCTGGATCAAATTCTTGTGGAGTAACTTCAGTATTGATACGAGGAGAACAGCCCAAATGCGTACAAAGCCCAACATAAATACCCACTTCCGGACGGATCGAGCGATAAGCATTTTGAGCATACCCAGGCTGTTGATCACTTTCAGATTCAGGATCCGAAAGATGGTCAGTGAAGTTTTCTAAACTGTTCAGAGCATCTTCGTCTCTGCGTAGCACGAAAATTGGCTGTCCACGCCAGGCGGGCATAGGACCTAATAATTCACCAGGCTCAAGCCTGCTAATATCGATGGTCACAGGAGCGCCTGCGGCTAATGCTCTAGCACTAGGGTTCCAGGACCCTACAAAAGGTACGGCCGCCCCAACGGCTCCGACCGCTCCGACAACTGAAGTACTCCCAATTAAAAAACGCCTGCGATTAGTGCTGTTAGAACCGCCATTCACGATGAAATTCTCCTATTGGAAACGCTTGAAAAGACATTAGACCTCACCTTAATATGGCAGGGTCGAAAACTGCGCGAATGCTACTAAAAAACGCCCTTTTTTTCAAGGTGAAAACACCCGTCTTGATGTATTTTTAAGTTTATTTCTCACAAAAAAAAACGCCGGAACATAAGAAGTTCCGGCGTTTTCTGAAATTCAAAAAAAATCTTAACGTTTTGAGAACTGAGGTTTCTTACGCGCTTTGCGTAAACCAACCTTTTTACGCTCAACCTCACGAGAGTCTCGTGTGACAAAGCCAGCTTTACGTAATGGTGCACGATTTTCTTCATCAAACTGCATCAAAGCGCGGGTTATACCATGCCTAATGGCTCCAGCCTGCCCGAAACTACCACCGCCAGCGACAGTGATTTTAATATCAAACTTATTAGACACATCAAGAAGTTCTAGTGGTTGACGCACAATCATGCGTGCTACTTCGCGACCAAAATAAGATTCCAGACTTCTCTTATTGACAGAGATGTTGCCGCTACCAGCCGTCAAAAATACACGAGCCGCCGATGTTTTGCGACGTCCAGTACCGTAATATTGAGTATCAGCCATGCTTTATTTACCTGTTGTCTATCTTATTGTAAATTCAATTGAGTGGGTTGCTGAGCAGTATGAGGATGCTCAGTACCGGCATAAACTTTTAACTTACGAAACATTGCTCTACCTAAAGGAGTATTTGGCAACATGCCTTTAACGGCAAGGCGAATGACTTCTTCTGGATTACGCGCAATCAATTCATTAAAAGATTGTGTCTTTAAAGCACCTGGATAACCAGAATGGCGATAATACTTTTTATCGGTTGCCTTTTTGCCAGTTACTCTGACTTTCTCAGCATTAACCACCACAATATAGTCACCTGTATCAACATGGGCTGTGTATTCTGCTTTATGCTTGCCACGCAGGCGACGGGCAATTTCTGTAGACATGCGACCTAAGATTTGGTCTTCTGCATTAATTAACACCCAATCATTCTGTGTCGTTTCTTTTTTTGCTGAAATAGTTCTCATTGCTTTATCTACTTGTGTTTCTGGCTTGTCAATTCTGGTATTGAGCCCTGACCTAGCAAAGCCTCAAATGGAGCGCGAATTCTACAGATGGCGGGGGGGATATACAAGGGCTCTGCGTTGTTTTTAACGAAATATCCTGCCTCCAGGAATTCAGCCTTTTCATGGCGAGTGTTCCAGCGCCAAATACTCGTGTGACTGCATTTCCAACAAGCGGCTTTTAGCCCTCTCAAAGACAAATCTCAATTCACGCCCTTGATAAATATCTTGCAGCAAGGTGGCAGCAGAAATAATGAGCTTGACCTTATGATCATAAAACTCATCAACCAGACTCACAAAACGCCGCGCCTTATCATCACTGTAGCCATCTAATTCTGGAATGTCACTGATCAGGACAGTATGAAAAAGTTGGGCAATTTCAATGTAGTCTGCGGGGCTACGAGGCCCTCCACAAATATTTTCGAAATCAAACCAGACCAGATCTTCCGCTCGATAACGACTTAATATTTTCCTTCCTTGAATTTCAATCGTCCCGTCTGCGACAGTATTCAATCCGGCACTTAAACGCTTAAAACTCTCAAGCATGATGATTTCGGACTCGCCCCCAAGAGGGCTATGGTATATCTCCGCCTGTTCCAGGCTACGAAGCCGATAATCAACGCCGCCATCGACATTAACTACTTTAGTGTACTGCTTCAGTAATTCGATAGCCGGTAAAAAATTTTCACGCTGCAAACCATTTTCATATAAACGCTTAGGTTCTATATTAGAAGTGGTTATTAAGATAACGCCTGAATTAAAAAGAGTCTCCAATAAACCCGCTAAGATCATGGCATCGCCAATATCAGTGACAAAAAACTCATCAAAACAAATAATATCAACTTCTTGAGCAATGCTTCGTGCAACTTCCTGCAAAGGGTTTTTAAGGCTTGCCTGGGTATTGAGCCGATTATTAACCATCAGCATAAAGCGGTGAAAATGCATCCGCATTTTGCGTTCTTCAGGCAGACATTGGAAAAATAAATCCATCAGGTATGTTTTACCACGCCCGACCCCTCCCCAAAAATACAAACCTTTTATAGGCGAAGCCTTTGTAGCAAAAAGACGAGGGGAAATTTTCTCAAAAAATGTCGCTTTTTCACTCTGCTTACGCCTAAGCAGCAAGGCCTCAAAGACAATTTGCAACTCCTTAACCGCCATTAACTGGGATGCATCAGACACTAAGCTCCCTTCGGAAATATCTTGCTGATAGCGTTGCATGGGATGAATGAGAGTTTTCAAATTACTTTTAAGCTTACCTGGTTTTGACACTTCTACTACCCATCCACTATCTATAATAAGGATAAAGATGAAGATTAAAGAAGCAATTATAGGTATAATTAGACCTCATATTGCAAATATAAGGTAACAAGTTAAAAAGGTACACTATGATCATCTGGCTGGTTGGAATTTTATGTTTTGTAATTGGCCTTGTTGCTGGTGCATTAATTTTTAAACAATTTTTATCTGACACTGCCAAGGTGAAAAACCTCACTGAAGAGCTGGATGAATTAACTGAAACACACAGTGATTATCAGCAAAGTGTATATTCTCATTTCGAAAACACAGCCCATCTAATCAATAAGCTCACGCTAAGCTATCGAGAAGTTTATGAACGCTTGGCTCGTGACGCAGACATCCTTTGCCCTGAAGATATCACAAAACAATTGGCTTTAAATAAGCAAAGCTCAGACCTTTTAGGTAACACGGATACTCAAGGGAATTTGAATGAGCAGATGGATGATCTATTCCCACCTCGTGATTATGCAACCAAATCCAGCCCAGATCAGAAAGGTGGACTTGCCGCAGATTACGGCCTACCTAAAAAAGCAGAGCCTGAGAGACATTAAACCTAAGGTCTTGGGTTTACCCTTGGCTTACTTTATACTCTGCGCCCTCTTTCTAGCGCGCGCAGCCTAGAGCACACAAAGAAATAAGAGACTTATTTTTAACTTTTAATTATGACAGAACACCGGCTCACACATCTCAAGCAATTAGAAGCGGAAAGTATTCATATAATGCGTGAAGTGGCGGCGGAATTTGATAAACCGGTCATGCTGTATTCGGTGGGTAAAGATTCTGCCGTTATGCTTCACCTGGCATTAAAAGCCTTTTACCCAGGCAAACTCCCTTTCCCTTTGCTGCATGTTGATACCACCTGGAAATTTAAGGAAATGATTGAGTTTCGTGATGCTCAAGCAGAAAGACTAGGCCTGGATTTACTGGTCTATACCAATCCAGAGGGCATAGATGCTGGGGTTGGACCTTTTACCCATGGCAGCCAAAAACATACAGATATTATGAAAACTCAAGGCCTCAAGCAGGCATTGAATAAATACAAATTTGATGCTGCTTTTGGTGGTGCACGTCGTGATGAAGAAAAATCTCGCGCCAAGGAAAGAGTGTATTCTTTTCGTGATAAAAATCACCGTTGGGATCCAAAAAACCAGCGTCCAGAGCTTTGGAATATTTATAACGGCAAAATTAATAAAGGAGAAAGTATCCGTGTCTTCCCTCTTTCCAACTGGACCGAGCTGGATATTTGGCAATATATCCACTTAAACAATATTGCAATCCCTTCACTTTATTTTGCTAAAAAACGACCCGTCATTAAGCATGAAGGTATCGACATCATGGCCGACGATGATCGAATTCCTGATGAATTGAAAAGTACTATTGAAATGAAAACTGTCCGCTTCCGTACGCTTGGCTGTTATCCATTAACAGGAGCCGTTGAATCTGAAGCTAGCACCCTGCCAGAGATCATTCAGGAAATGCTGCTTACCACAACTTCTGAACGCCAGGGCCGCTTAATTGATAGTGACCAGTCTGGCTCCATGGAAAAGAAAAAACGTGAGGGATATTTCTAATAGTTTATTGGAAATAAAAAATCTATGTCTCATAAGTCCGATCTTATTAGTACCGATATTGATGCCTATCTTGCCCAGCATGAAAGAAAGGAGTTACTGCGTTTATTAACTTGCGGTAGCGTTGATGACGGCAAAAGCACGTTAATTGGACGTTTATTACATGACTCCAAAATGATCTACGAAGATCAATTGGAGGCTATAAAAGCCGACAGTGTTAAATCCGGCACTACAGGTAATGACTTTGACCTGGCACTGCTAGTAGACGGCTTGCAAGCTGAACGGGAACAGGGCATCACTATCGATGTTGCTTACCGTTATTTTTCCACCGCAAAGCGTAAATTTATCATTGCAGATACACCCGGTCATGAGCAGTACACCAGAAACATGGCAACGGGAGCCTCCAATTGTGAATTAGCCATTATCCTGATTGATGCTCGCTATGGCGTGCAGACGCAAACTCGAAGACATACCTTTATCGCGTCACTCTTAGGCATTAAACATATCATTGTTGCCGTCAATAAAATGGATTTAATGGATTTTAGTGAAGATGTTTTTAACACGATAAAACAAGACTATATTGAATTCACCAAAGAGCTGAATACTGGCGACCTTTATTTCATTCCAATGTCTGCCCTCAATGGCGACAACGTGGTTAACGCCAGTGAGAAAACGCCCTGGTATGACGGCGAAACGCTGATGTGGATGCTGGAAAATATCAAAATATCTGCTGACAGAAATTTTGACGACTTTCGTTTTCCTGTGCAATTTGTTAACCGCCCCAACCTGGATTTTCGAGGGTTTTGCGGCACTATCGCCTCAGGCATTGTACGCAAGGGTGATGAAATTATTGCCCTGCCTTCCGGCAAACGTAGCAAAATAAAATCTATTGTGACCTATGATGAAGAGCTTGAGCAGGCCTTCATGCCTATGGCCGTCACCTTAACACTGGAAGATGAAATTGATATCAGCCGCGGTGACATGATCGTTCACACAGATAACTTACCGACGTCAGAAGATTCATTCTCAGCCAATATCGTCTGGATGAACGAAGCACCACTGCTTACTGGTAAGCAATATGATTTTAAGCAGGCATCCAGATCTTTCAGCGGAATTATTACTAATATCCAGCATAAGGTTGATGTTAATACACTTGAAACCGTGCCTACACCCTCTCTTGAACTCAATGAAATTGGCTTATGTGATCTTGAGTTTTCTGAGGCTATTCACTTTGATTCTTATCTTCAAAACCCCAGTACTGGCGCCTTTATCATCATAGACCGCTTGAGCAATGTCACTGTTGGTGCAGGCATGATAAAAACCACTGCGGCAAGAAAGCGCCGCGTTGTAGAAAGCTCGACCAATCATGTCACTACCGAAGACCGCGCTGCGCGTTATGGTCAAAAGCCGGTTACAGTCATGTTTGTCGGCATATCCGGCTCAGGTAAATCTACCCTCGCCCACGCTCTGGAAAGACGCCTGTTTGATATGGGCAGGATTAGCGCTATTCTCGACGGTAAAGCCATGCGTCTGGGCATTAGTAAAGACCTTCCACATGATGCTGATGGACGCGCCGAGAACCTGCGTCGCAGCGCTTATATTGCAAAATACCTTAACGACTCTGGTTTAATTTGTTGTGCAGCCTTCGTTGCACCCAATGCAGACTCGCGGGAACATATGAGCAGTGTCATTGGTGAAGATAACTGCATCGTAGTCTATTTAAACCCGCCTTTAGACGTTTGCAAACAACGCGACCCAAGTGGAATTTACGCGGCTGAAGCCAATGTGCAAACAGGCACTGTACCAGGCGTCTCTTTCCCTTATGAAGATTGGGAAAACCCAAATCTTATTCTTCCTACCCATGAACTCGACGTCGATGAATGCATTGATAGAGTGGTTAATGTGTTAAAAGAACAGTCTATTCTGTAGATGAGATAAGGTGTCAGAGTAAAACTTACATCATCCCTTTAGTTGATTTAATTCATTAAGCATAAATTTATAGTTAAGGTTGGTTGTTAGATTTACTCTGACACCAACAGTTATTGCAGTGCATTTAAAGAAGCCATGCTTGTCGAATAATAGGCATGGCCGAATAAGTGTAAATGATTCAGCTCATGATAAAGCTGATACAGCCTAAAACGTTCTTCATATCTATCTGAAAATGGCCAGATTTCCATATAAGCGGCTTCGCACTTTTCACCAAACCCTCCAAACATTCGCATCATGCCAAACTCAGCCTCACGATGACCGTAATAGCAGGCAGGATCATAAATTACGGGGTTTCCTTTCTGATCGGCCATGGCATTCCCCGACCATAAATCACCATGTAATAAGACTGCTGGTTCAGCAATCGAGTCTAACCAGGAATCCAGGCGTTCCAAGAGCTGGTAGCCTTTTTTAATTAAGGGGTCTTCTAGCCCTAGCAGTTCAGAAAGTAATTTTAGTTGTGGTTCAAGTCTGTTCTCAGCCCAAAAGCTCAGCCAATCTTCTTTCCAGGTATTAATCTGCGGGCTGGTTCCCAGATAATTATTACAATGAAAGCCGAATAACCCATGCTCAGACTGTTGATGCAATAAAGCCAGGCTTCGACCCAGCTGCTCCTGCCAGTCAGTGGCTTTACTACCATTCTGGATATATTCCATTACCAGAAATTCATCACCGTAAACCAAAGGAACAGGCACCCTGATTGCCTTAGACTCAGCTAATAACAATAAAGAATCATGTTCTATTTGAAAAATATCTGTTTGCACAGCGCCTACTTGAGTTTTAAGAAAATACTTAGAACCATTATCCAAACTGATGCAGCTAACTTGGTTGATACTGCCGCCGCTAAGCTGCTGCAAGTTCGTAATACTGACAGTTTTTCCAATATATCGACTAATACTATTAGCGATCTGTTCCAACATAACGTTCTTCAAGCTAAAATTTAATCCAAAAAAAAGAGGGCTAATGCCCTCTCCTTTATAACTCATTTACAACTTACTTTTACCTTATTTAAAACTCAGTACCAATAGTGACATACAGACTGGCAGGTTCACCAACAAAGTATCGGTCTCCTACAAAGCTGGTCCAATCAGCGCGTTCCGCATACTCAGTATCGAAAAGATTAGTAATTCTAGCAGCGAAATACCAGTCACTATTGGACTGATATTGATAGCGTAGATTTACCAAGTCATGCCCTTCATAACTATTCGTATTAGTTTCATTAGTATAATACTCATCCATATGTACCCATTCCAACTGAGCACTATTGCTTGCGTTAATAGCCCATATGAGCTGTACATTACCCGTTAACTCAGGCGCTGTATCGATATCATTACCGTCGATAGAAACCGTAACACCTCTCGGTGCTATATTTGCGCCATAGGTATGATTGGCATAGCTAGCTACAACATTAAGTTGCAAAGAGTCAGTTAAATCAAACAACGCATTAAACTCAAGACCTGTATGATCTGTTTCTCCGCCACTCACATTACTGCGGCTGCTGTCCTGAAAAATCACATTATCTTTTTCCATCCAGTAAGCCACCACGCTGTAAGACATATTGTCACGTGCCGCACGATAGCCAATTTCAAAGCTGTCGACTTCTTCTGAATTCAGGTCGGCTACTGACTGATTGACTTGCAAACGATAAAGCTCGGTGGCTTGAGGGGCTCTGAAAGCATGCGCAACATTTACAAAAACCTGCTGTGATGAATCAAAGTCATGTATCCAGCCAAGCTGAATTGAACTATTACTAAAATCATCGCTACGATCAGCTGGTCGACTATAGCGGCAAGTACCTGAAGGGTTAAATGCCGAAGGGGTACATGAGCTGCCATCTTCTGCCGTATTGCCATCAATCATTTTATTATCATAATCGTAGTCCAACAGCTCATAACGTAGACCTAAACTAAACTGGTTATTTGCTGAAGGCTGAAATTTAAATTGTACATAAGGTGATATTAACTGCGCATCGACATCATAATCGTATTGGCGGCCTGCTGGAAAAGAACCAAAACCACCCGCCTGAGTTTGACGTAAATAACCATCAGTAAGTTCGAAATCAACACCGGCTATCCACTCTAAATCCCGCGTCAACATGCTGCTGTACATAGTTTGCAAGCCGATTGAACTATGGCCATTTTCTTCTACTGGTGTGCCCGGCAGAAAATGCATCAGGAATTCCATGTCGGTATCCCTGATATATGGCGTTAGCATCCAGCTGGCACCACTGGCAAATTCACCTTCAATACGGCTGTGCAGACGAATGCTGCTCGCATCACGATAGGCGTCAGGATTGCCGTTCACTTTTTGTAGAGCATCATTTTTATAAGCATCTGCTCCAACCAGATAACCAGCAGTTTCCTGGTTAAGATTAGTTGCCGCAAATACTGTAGTAACAGTGATATCACCTGAATAACGGTGTGCGAAATTTAGTTTTTGTTGACCAAAACCAGAGTCATCTTTGTAGCCTCCATCACTGGCGCCATTAAAATTTACACCAAAAGCATGCTCGCCACTGACAGTGTTATATCCAAGGTTAAGACGACCATACTCATGCGGACCAAAATCCAGTGAAACATTCCCTCCAGCTTCACCCAGCGTTGGACTGATTATGTTAATCGCACCATGTAACGCATTCACGCCATATAGCACACTGCCAGGGCCACGAACGACTTCTATACGGGATGCCTGTTCTGTATTTGCTTCGAACAGCTGGTTTACATTACAAAATCCTGCAGCGCGTACAGGAATACCGTCTTGGGATATTTGGACAGCGCCACAACTTCCGGCACCGGTAAGTACTGGAGCACGAATGCCTAATAACGATTCCTGACCATTACCCCGATTGAATACAACACCAGGAATAGAATTAAGCACTTCCCCAATATGCACATGCTTAATGTTATCGAGATAGTCTGAATCCACCGCATAGACACTTGCTGCAATATCACGCAGTTCAGTTTCCTGACGATCAGCTGTCACAATAATAGTATCGATGCTATTTGATTGAGCTGACACCTGTGCAGCCCCGCACAATAGAGCAATGCTCAAGCTGAGCGTAGAGATTTTTGGATTAAATTGTTGCATAGTATTTCCCCGAAAAATGTATTTTCCCACTGATCTTTGCTGGGTCCTTGGTATTTGAAAATAGTTGTTATTAAAATGCTGTTATTAAAGTTAGTTGCTTAAGGTCAAACGTCCATTTTAGTTTAAAAACGTCAATATTGAAATTCATCAACGCAGGAAGATATGCTATTAAAGCAAATCCTCGCAAATTCAAAAAGTAGAACTGGCTTATTTTCTCAGAATTTCCTTATTTTACTGCTTCAGACAATATACAAAGTTATGCCGGTTTATTTTTCTCAAAAGCTTCTTTCTGTTCTGCTGATGCTTCAAGTTGATATTTTTCTTTCCACTCTGGATAGGGCATTCCATAAACTAATTCACGCGCATCATCATAAGATACCTCTTCACCTTGATCTTGTGCGGCTGTCACATACCATTTAGATAAACAGTTGCGACAAAACCCTGCCAGATTCATCAAATCAATATTTTGTGCATCTTTACGAGAGTCTAAATGCTCAATTAAGCGCCTGAACACCGCGGCCTGAATTTCAGTTTCATTACTCATTCATCTTTCCTCCTGACTTTTTATTGCATCGTCTAAAAAATTAACCGCCCGCTTTAATTGCTGGGTAGCCTAGCTTATTCAATTCTGTCACTAGCTTATCGCGGTGTTCTCCCTGTATTTCAATGATGCCATGTTTGACAGCGCCTCCGGACCCGCAAATTTGTTTAAGCTTCTTTGCTAGAATTTTTAATTCTTTTTCAGCTAGAGGCAAACCACTGATCAGGCTGACTCCCCTACCTTTCCTGCCTTTGCTTTCTCTGGAAACTCTAACTTTACCGTCACCACTCACACGTGAAGCAGCCATTTTCTTACACTTACATGCGCTTAATTTATTACCACAAGCTGAGCATAAACTACCTGTCTCAGTTGAATAAACTCTAGTGCTACCTGTTTTCATTCCCGGGTTCATTCCTAGCTTCATACGGGGTTATCAATATCTACAAACACATGCTCAATGGAATATTTCTTGGCAAGATACTCTCCTACAGCTTGCACACCATAACGCTCGGTCGCATGATGCCCGGCTGCAAAAAAATGTATACCCGTTTCTCTGGCAAAATGTACTGTCTGTTCAGAAACTTCACCACTCAAATATGCATCTACGCCGCTATCATGGGCTCTTTCGATAAAATTCTGAGCCGAACCTGTGCACCAGGCAATCGTGTTTATGACCTCCGCTTTTCCAGGCACATGGAAAGGCTCTCTATTCAGTTTGTCCTGTAAGTGCTTTTTTAGCTCTACTGGACTACAAGGATTTATTAGCTCACCTCGCAGCCCTACTTTACTTTTATATTTAGGAAAAAGCTCATCGGTAATTTTAAAACCCAATAGTTTCCCCAACTGAGCATTATTACCATATTCCCGGTGTGCATCTAAAGGCAGGTGATAAGCTAAAAGACTGATGTCCTTTTCTAAAAGTGCTTTAATTCTTTGTTTCTTTATTCCGGTTATCCCGGGCTTCTCTCCTTGCCAAAAATAACCATGATGCACTAAAACAGCATCAGCCTTTTCAGCTATTGCTGCCTCAATGAAGGCCTGGCTTGCCGTAACGCCACTTACCAGTTTGTTAATTTGTGATCTACCTTCTATTTGTAAACCATTTGGGCAATAATCTTTGAAATCGTCTGGTCGCAGTAAAATGTGTAAATCCTGCACGACGGTTTCAAGACTTATTGACATAGAACTCTCCAGTTTGAACTTGTCATGGCGCCTGCTTATTACGGTATACTACCGAGCCAGCATCATAACAGATGCGTGAATTAGCCTGAATCCAAAGCCCCATTTATGAGGGCATACGATGAAAAAAGTTATAACTTATATTTTTTGGCCAGCATTAGCAGGATTAGTCTTTGCTCTGACGGTCATGCAATTATCCAGAATATCAGAGTTTTCTTCTGGATTGGCTTTTTCTAATTCCGAACCAGTACAGCTGGAAAGTTCAAATGTTGCACTAACGTTCAATTCCGCTATCGCAAAAGTTATGCCCGCTGTCGTCACGATTAACTTACAGCAAATGCTGGTCGGCTCTGAAGCTTCTCCTTACCTCGACAATTCTCTTAGTGGCTTCATTAACCAAAAATTCAACTCTCTGGGTGAAAACAATAGCTTAGGATCAGGGGTTATAATCTCTGCCGATGGCTACGTTATCACCAGTTATCATATATTTTTCAGCCCAGATACCGGGGTCATCACTTTCCCTGAAACAATTACCGCGACACTATTTGATGGCAGAACTGTAAACGCCAGACCTTTACTTTACGATGAAGCCAGCGACCTGGCCTTATTAAAAATTGACGCAGGCAATATCGGTTATATTGAGCCWTCAGATGCCACTGACTTACAAGTAGGTGACTTTGTTGTATCAATTGGCAACCCCCGAAACATCGGCCTTTCCGCCTCACTGGGAATTATTAGCGCAATACACCACAATGATGATTCCTATCTAATACAGACAGATGCTGCAATAAATCCAGGTTATTCCGGTGGCGCACTAATCGACGCACAAGGGAATTTAATTGGCATCAATTCAAACATTCTTTCTGAATCTGGCGGCTCAGAAGGCCTCGGTTTTGCAACACATTCCAGCATGATCAGCCTTTTGTTAAATTATTATTTTCAGAGCGGGCCAGGCGGATACCTCGGCGTAGATAGCTCAGAGCTTTTCACTAGGAACGAAGGCATACTACTTTACGGCCAGGGTATTGAAGGAGCCAGAGTACTATCGTTGGTGGAAGATGGCCCTGCTGAACGAGCCGGTATTGAAGTCGGCGATATCATTACTGGATTTAATCAGAAAAAATTTGGCGCGCTTATTACTGAAGATGATTTATTCGATGCGATTGCTGATATTAGTAATCTTGGCGCTGGGGAAGTCGTAGAAATTGAAGTTTATCGCAATAGAAATTTCTTGCGAATTCCTGTCACCTTGGGTGTTGGTGAGCCCTTCGTTTTATTTTCAGCCCAATAAACAAATAAAAAATTTATTTATTATCAGACTTCCGATATTCAGCTGATCTGGCGTGCGCAGTCAAACCTTCTGATCTTGCTAATATTGAAGCAGTGTCAGCAAGCTCGGCAGCCGCAGCAGCCGAACAATTAATTAACGAAGAGCGTTTTTGAAAATCATAAACACCCAGGGCGGAAGAAAATCTGGCCGTTCCAGACGTAGGTAATACGTGACTGGGCCCAGCACAATAATCACCCAGCGCTTCAGATGTATATCTGCCCAGAAATATAGCGCCGGCATGTTTTATCAGCGACAAAAACTCTTCAGGTTTTTCTATAGAAAGTTCTAAATGTTCTGGCGCAATGCTATTAGAAACTTCAGCGGCCTGCTGCAAGTCAGCAACCTGAATCATCAAACCTCTTGCTTCTAACGACGCCCGAATAATAGTTTTACGCTCCATCTCAGGCAGTAACCTTTCCATGCTGTCCTGAACTTTTTGGATAAAGCCTGCATCAGGACACACTAATACTGACTGCGCATCTTCATCATGTTCAGCCTGCGAGAATAAATCCATGGCTATCCAGTCAGGGTCAGTCCTGCCATCGCAAATCACCAGAATTTCAGAAGGACCAGCAACCATATCTATTCCTACCTGGCCAAAAACCTGTTGTTTTGCCATGGCCACATAAATATTTCCGGGCCCAACAATTTTATCCACTGCAGGAATAGTTTCAGTGCCATAAGCCAACGCGGCGATGGCCTGCGCGCCCCCTACAGTAAACACTCGATCAACTTCAGCTAAAGCAAGCGCAGCCAGAACTAATTCATTCGCTTCCCCATTTGGGGTCGGCACCATAGCAATAACTTCCGCAACGCCTGCCACTTTTGCAGGAATTGCATCCATTAATACCGTTGATGGATAGGATGCCTTGCCACCGGGGATATAAATCCCAACACGATCAAGGGCTGTTACTTTTTGGCCATAAGTTGAACCATCAGCATCCGTATACTGCCAAGAACCCTGCTTTTGTTTTTCATGGTACTGCTTAATTCTTAATGCGGCATTTTCCAAAGCCTGAAGTTGTTCAGACGGAATAGAAGTCAGACTTTTTTGTAAACGCTCAAGAGGAATTTCAAGCTCTTCAGCTGATGACAACTCTCTGTTATCAAATTTTTGTGTCAACTTAAGAACTGCGGTATCACCATCTGCTTTAACCGCTTCTATAATAGAAGCCACAGTAGCCAACACATCAGGACTAGCTAACGCATCCCAAGCTAAGGCCTGCTTCAATTCAATAGTAAAACTAGAATCAGCAGCATTAAGTTTTCGAATATTGAGTGTCATGGAATTATTTTTACTTCAATTTCTTTAAAGAAGCTATTGTTCAATTAGTTGAATTCATCTGAGTATTAGTTAACTGCTGCTTGAAGACGCTGCAACAACTCGTGAATTTGATCATGCTTTAATTTCATAGCAGCCTTATTCACAATAACTCGCGTGCTGACTTCAGCAATCAATTCCACAGGTTCAAGGCCATTAGCTTTGAGCGTTTTACCGCTATCAACGATATCGACGATCTGATCGGCCATGCCCATAATTGGCGCCAGTTCCAAAGCGCCATTTAATTTAATGATGTCGACCTGCTGTCCTTGTGCAGAAAAATATGCCTTGGCAATATTAACGAACTTACTGGCTACTCGTAGCCGTGCTGGTGTTTCAGTTTGATTAACTGGCCTAGCTGTCATTAAGCGACATGTTGCAAGTTTTAGATCTAAGGGTTCGTAATAACCCTGCGAGCCATTCTCCATAATGATATCTTTGCCAGTTATTCCTATATCCGCGCTACCCAGCTCTACATACGTTGGCACATCTGAACCCCGAATCACCATAAGCTGCACACCGGGAAGATTACTATCAAAAATCAACTTTCGACTTTTACTGATATCTTCCGCAGGTATTACGCCAGCCTGCTCCAATAAAGGCAGAACTTCTTCCAGTATTCGCCCCTTAGTAAGGGCAATGACTAATCCTTGTTTCGACATAGTAATCTTTAACTTTTGTGAGAGTCTTTTGTGGTTTGCTCGCTTACACGCCTCACCCACAAACACCTCTCCATCAGCTCCTAAAATTCATTTGTTTTTTATGAAGGTAGGCGGCGAATTTTCGCACCCAACAATTGCAACTTCTCTTCAATACATTCATAGCCACGATCAATATGGTAGATCCGATCGACGATAGTTTCATTTTCTGAAACCAGGCCGGCGATAATCAAACTTGCTGATGCTCTTAGATCTGTAGCCATTACTGGAGCGCCTATCAGCTTATCAACACCGTTCACAATGACAGAATTCCCTTCGACTTTTAAATCAGCTCCCATACGGTTTATTTCATGTACATGCATGAATCGATTTTCAAACACTGTTTCAGTAATGACACCGGAACCCTCTGCTATAGCATTAAGAGCCGTAAACTGTGCCTGCATGTCGGTAGGAAAAGCCGGATAAGGCGCAGTCGTGAGAGATACTGCCTTTGGTCTTTTACCATGCATATCCAGGCTAATCCAATCCTCCCCAACTTCAATTTGAGCACCTGCCTGTTCCAATTTACTTAATACCGCTTCCAATATTTTTGGACGGGTATCTTTAACTTTAATTCTGCCTCGAGTAGCGGCTGCTGCAATTAAATACGTGCCTGTCTCAATGCGATCTGGCATAACTGAATAAGTGCAGCCATGCAGCTTTTCAGTACCATTAATAGTAATAGTAGCTGTTCCCTCGCCACTAATATCCGCACCCATAGCGCGTAAACAACAAGCCAGGTCAACAACCTCAGGCTCTCGAGCAGCATTTTCAATAATAGTTTGCCCTTCTGCCAATGTTGCCGCCATTAAAATGTTTTCAGTTCCAGTTACTGTCACCAGATCCATAAAAATATGCGCGCCTTTTAATCGACCTTTAGTGCTGGCTTTAATATAGCCTTCTTCAACCTGAATATCGGCGCCCATTTTTTTAAGAGATTCGATGTGAAGATTTACTGGCCTGCTGCCAATGGCGCAGCCCCCAGGCAAAGCAACTTCTGCTTTGCCAAAATGCGCGAGCATTGGCCCCAAAACCAGAATAGATGCACGCATGGTTTTTACTAATTCATAAGGTGCATTAAAGTTATTAATCGTGCTGCTGTTTATCTCAACTTCAAGTTTATCGCCGATAATTGATTCCACCCCCAYGCAGCCAAGTAACTCCAGCATGGTTGTGATGTCATACAGATGCGGCAAATTATTGATTTTAAGGTAGTCGTCAGTCAGCAAAGCGGCCGACATAATAGGTAGAGCAGAGTTTTTTGCCCCAGCAATACGGATTTCCCCATCTAGCCTGATGCCACCCTGAATTAATAATTTATCCACATTTTTACCTGTTCTATGAAGACATTAAGCTAATAAGTAAGCTGAAACATTCTAGCAAATTTGACGCCAGTGCTGTGAACTTTCACCTAACAAAAAAAAAGAGCCATCCGGCTCTTTTACTGACATCAGCCCTTATTTATTTCGTTTGTGCATGCTCTTCTTTTGTAAATAACGACATGCTGACAGCATGAATAGCTCCCGAGCTAATATGCTCGTTAATAATACGATAAATAGTTTGCTGGCGCTTCACAGAATTTAAATCCGCAAAAATATCCGCAATAACCTTTATCTGATATTTGCCATCAGCACCACTCACTTCTATCTCAGCATCGCTGAGTTCAGCAGCAATAATAGTTGTAATTTGTTCAGTTGAAATAGCCATGATTCTTCACTCACTCGCAAGGGCCAGCATTCTATCTCAATGCAAAGAATTTGTCAGAGTTTATGCCCTTCTACAGGTCTATGCTGTTCTAAATAAGCTATAATCGCGCCTTTACTGAAAGTCAGGATTTAAAGAATGCAATATGTATTGTTCACGCTGGGTATTATCGGCGGGATCATTGGGCTTGTCTGGAGTGCCGACAGGTTTGTCTTAGGGGCATCCACCACTGCTCGTAATCTAGGTGTTTCTACCCTGGTCATCGGTTTAACCATTGTCTCTTTCGGCACATCTGCACCTGAAATAGTGACTTCCGCAACAGCGGCCCTAAGTGGCTCTCCTGAGCTGGCTATCGGCAATGTTCTGGGATCAAATATTGCTAATATAGGTTTGGTACTTGGTCTTACCGCCCTGATTTGTCCGATTATTATTCCCGCTTCACTACTAAAAGAAGAATTACCAGCGCTACTAATAGTTACCCTTGCGGCCTTAATAATTTTTCTAGACCTGTACTTAAATTGGGTTGATGGAGTAATTCTTCTGGTACTGCTGGTCTGTTTCACCTTGTTTGTTTTTAAAATAAAAGGTTCGTTATCCGAGACCCACCTTGCAGAGGATGAAGAGGTATCTGAATTCATAACAGATATTAGTACAGCCAAATCTCTAGGGCTCATGCTATTCGGGCTTATACTCCTAATCATCAGCGCTAATGCGCTGGTTTATGGCGCTACCGGCATTGCGCGCGCTCTGGGTGTCAGTGAGCTGGTTATCGGATTGACCATAGTCGCCATTGGCACCAGCTTGCCTGAACTTGCAGCTTCAGTAACCAGCGTCCTTAAAGGTCATCATGATCTGGCCATTGGTAACATCATCGGCTCAAACATTTTAAATTTATTATTGGTATTACCAGTTCCAGCCTTTCTTGCACCACTACATATTGATGCGATTGTTTTATGGCGCGATGGCGGCGTAATGCTGGCAATGACTTTGGTACTTACCGTCTTTCTTATTATGAAAATTAAAAGTGGCAAGAAATTCGGACGTTTTTTTGGTGCAGTTTTAATGCTGTTATATTTAACTTACACTACTTTCTTGTTTGTATAGAGTTAGCCTCATGACGAAAAACTCATTTATAGAAACTGCCCTCAGAACCATTTCCCTTGAGCAAGATGCCGTAGCAGCGCTTAAGACCAGAATTGATAACTCTTTCAATAAGGCCTGTACGTTAATGCTTGATTGCACTGGCCACATTATCGTCATGGGAATGGGGAAATCTGGTCATATTGCCAACAAAATTGCAGCAACTTTAGCGAGCACCGGTACTCCGGCACATTTCGTTCATCCCGCTGAAGCCAGCCATGGCGACATAGGCATGATTACCGAAAAGGATGTGATCCTTGCCTTATCAAATTCCGGCACGACAGAAGAACTACTCTCTATCTTGCCCGTGTTAAAACGCAAAGGCGTTCCTTTAATCACGATGACGGGTAATGCCAACTCAGCCCTGGCTGAAAGTGCAGATGTTAATCTGGATGCCAGTGTAGAAATCGAAGCCTGTCCTTTAGGTTTAGCACCAACGACCAGTACCACAGTCTCACTAGTACTGGGTGATGCTCTGGCAATGGCTCTGTTAGAGGCGCGCGGCTTTACCGCAGAAGATTTTGCTTTTTCACACCCCGGTGGAAACTTGGGGCGGCGTTTATTGCTCAAGGTTGAGAACGTCATGCACTCTGACTTAGATATTCCAATTGTCAGTACGGACACGCCCATCAGTGAAACCTTACTGGAAGTCAGTGCCAAGAAACTGGGCATGACAACCATTAAGGATGACGCAGGAAATTTAGCAGGCGTCTTTACTGATGGTGATTTAAGGCGTGTACTTGATCAAAACAAAGACCTGCAACTTACGCGGATAGACAAAGTAATGACCCGCTCATTTCGTTCGATTGGCCCCAACTCCCTCGCCTCCGAAGCGGCAAAAATAATGCAGGACAACGAAATCTACAGCCTGGTTGTATTGGATGATGAGCAAAAACTTGCAGGCATCATCACCATGCATGATTTATTAAAAGCCAATGTTGTCTAAATTCAGGTGCAAACATGTCTGATCTACCCAAAGAAATTTTAGATAAAGCACAAAATATTAAATTACTTGTGCTCGATGTCGATGGCGTCTTAAGTGACGGCAAGCTCTACTTTTCTGACAAAGGTGATGAGTTTAAAGCCTTTAGCACCCTCGACGGACAGGGCATTAAGTTGTTGCAAAATGCAGGTATTGAAGTCGCCCTGATAACCGGCAGAACATCCAGCATTGTCACACAACGGGCTAAAGAGCTTGGCATAAAGACACTGGTGCAAGGCTGCGAAGCAAAACTCACAGCCCTGGATGATATCCTGGAAAAATCGAATCTACGCTATCACGAAGTCGCCTACATGGGTGACGACCTTCCCGATCTGGCCTGCATCCGCCGCGTCGGTTTTGGCATCACTGTGCCCAATGCAAATCCCGTCATTCTTCAACATGCCTTATGCTGTACCGAACGCCCCGGCGGCCAAGGTGCTGTACGTGAAATTTGTGACCTGATTTTACAGGCACAAAATAAATTTGATGCGGCCATAGCGCCTTTCATGTAAGCAGGTAAACCGATGCGCTATCACACAATTGTTTTAGCCGTTCTTGCTTGCATGTTGTTCTTGTTATTAATTTCAGGAAGCAACGATGACAGTTTCTCCAGTCTCGAAGGCAGCCGAGTTGATCAAACGTTTGATTATTATTTGACGACAGTCGACAGCACCCAATTTAGTCCTGAGGGTGAATCTGAATACCGCCTACAAGCTGAGCGTATCGTGCACTACCCATACCCGGAATATGCAACCATCGACTCCCCGCGTCTAATTATTTACGAAAGCCAGGCCGGCCCGTGGTTCCTGAGTGCGGTCTATGGCACAATACGACAGGATATCGAACGCTCTGAAGAAAGACTGGATCTTTCGGAAAATGTCGTTGTCCAACATACCGATGCTGACGGTCAAACCTACAACATTTATACCGACGAACTTACAATTTACCTTACTAGCAAGTACCTTAGCACCGAAAGCGAAATCCTGTTTGAAACAATGAATCGAGAAATCAGCAGCCTAGGCATGACAGCAGATTTAACAACAAGACACTTTACTTTTCTCAGCCAGGTTAAAGGGCGTTATGAATAGATTTTTGAAGCTTCTAGTTTTAATAAACTTTTGTGCATTAGCGACTTTCTCTTTAGCCCTGCCTGATGATCTTAATCAGGATATGCTCACGAGCTGCCCAGCTCGCAGTGAATCATTTTTAGATCAGGGCCTGGAAATTTGTCGTGGCACAAGCGATGAGCCTGCTGAAATCAGCCAGGGCAGCCTCAAACTAACGGGCCTTGAATTCAGGATCGAACGTGAGCAAGGTCTTATTCATTTGATAACTGCCACAGGATCACCGGCAACATTCCAACAACAGCCTGAAGTTGGCCAGGTAATTGTTTATGCCAGCGGATCAAGTATCACGCTCGATAACGCAAACCAAATAATCATTATTCAAGGCAATGCGGCCTTTTCGCAGGAAGGTACTATTGAGACCACCGCAGAACGCATTGAATACGATATTGCCAACCGCAAACTGGATGCCACGCAAATGAATATGGTTATTCCATCTACTGCTACCCCTTGAATAAACCCAATATGAAAACCCTCAGCGTCAGCAAGCTTGGTAAAAGCTATAAAGGCAGGCAGGTCGTCAAGGATGTCTCCCTCACCTTAAAAAGTGGCCAAATCGTTGGCTTATTAGGCCCAAACGGTGCGGGCAAAACCACCTCTTTTTACATGATCATTGGCCTGGTTAAAGCCGATCATGGCCAGGTTTTTATTGACGATGAAAATATTTCCAAAGCCCCCATGCACGAACGTGCCCGCAAAGGCCTGAGCTACCTTCCGCAGGAATCCTCTATCTTTCGTAAACTAAGCGTTAAAGACAATATTTTGGCTATTCTTGAAACCCGTAAAAACTTGGATAACAGCCAGCGCCAGGAGATATGCAAAACGCTCATGCAAGAATTCAATATCCAGCACCTTGAATCCAGTTTGGGTATGAGCCTCTCTGGCGGCGAGCGTCGTCGCGTTGAAATAGCCCGCGCCTTAGCGACTGACCCTGATTTTATCTTACTGGATGAACCCTTCGCCGGTGTTGATCCTATCTCAGTCAATGATATTAAGGTGATTATTAGAGATCTCAGCAAACGCAATATTGGCGTACTCATCACTGATCATAATGTGCGTGAAACGCTCGATATCTGCGAACGCGCCTACATTGTTAATGAAGGCGCTATTTTAGCTGAAGGTGATCCGGCCAGTATCATGCAGAATGAGCAGGTCAAGAATGTCTATCTGGGGCATGAGTTTCGTATTTAGATTGGTGCCAGAGTAAACCCTTTCTAATCCTTTTTTTCCGGTGTCAGAGTCATGACTCTGACACCCATTTCTCCACCTCAACCCTCTTCGGTATGATAATTGCATAAACTTTGCTATAGTCAATAAACACCTAGTGGCGAGCAAACTAACCTTAGCTCTAATCTAGGTTTTGAATCATCTCGGCAGCACTTATGAAATTATCGCTTCAACTCAAGTTAGGCCAACAACTCACCATGACACCCCAGTTGCAACAGGCCATCCGCTTGTTGCAACTTTCTACCCTAGACTTACAACAGGAAATTCAGGAAGCCCTGGAAAGCAACCCCATGTTGGAGCTGGATGAAAATCAGGATGAAGGCGACGCTGTTGAAGATAGTCAAAATAATGTCACTCAGGAAGAAATAGTAAATAGTTCTGAGCCTAATTCAGATATAAGTTCAGAAAAAAGCGCGGAACAAAATGCAGAACAAGGCAGCCCTGAACTTAGCGACGACCTTCAGGAACTGCAAAATAGCGATTGGAATGAAAATGAAATCCCAGAAGAACTCGCTGTCGATAGTTCCTGGGAAGACATCTACATCAACACAACACCGACCTCGTCCTATACCAACCTAGGTAATGAAGACAGTGATTTTGAATCCAGAAATAGTGCCGTTGAATCACTCCAAGATCATTTAAACTGGCAGCTCAACTTAACGCCCATGTCTGACAGTGACCGTCTAATCGCTATGTCGATAGTCGACTCTATTGACCCTAACGGCTTATTAACTTCAAGCATTGCATCGATTCATGCAGGGCTTATCAGAGATCTTGATATAGAAGAAGATGAAGTGCTTGCAGTACTCCACCGCATACAGCAATTTGACCCCATTGGGGTAGGCTACCGCGACCTCAGTGAAAGTTTACGTTTGCAATTAGCGCATTGCGACGCTGAGTGCCCTGGTTTCACCTTGGCGGGTAAAGTTATTGAAGGCTTTCTGCCTCAGCTGGCGACACGAGATTACAAACTGATTATGAAACGTCTCAGGGTCAAAGAACCTGAGTTGAAAGCAGCTCTACAGATAATTCTTAGTCTAAACCCCAGGCCCGGCTCGGAAATAACCCTATCAGATACGCCCTACGTCGTTCCTGATGTTTTTGTCAAAAAAGAAAAAAAACGCTGGAAAGTCGAACTCAATCCAGACACAACACCTTCTATCAGAGTTAATCCAGATTATGCAGCATTGGTAGGACGGGGAAACTCAGGTAGCGATAGTGCTTACCTGAAAGAAAATCTACAAGAAGCACGCTGGTTTCTGAAAAGCTTACAAAGTCGAAACGAAACATTATTAAAAGTTGCCAGCAAGATAGTAGAACACCAGCGAGGTTTTTTTGACTACGGCGATGAAGCAATGAAACCCCTGGTTTTGCACGACATCGCCGAAGCGGTTGGTATGCATGAATCGACTATTTCACGTGTCACCACTCAAAAATACATGCATACACCCCGTGGCATCTACGAATTAAAATATTTTTTCTCTTCGCATGTGAGCACTCAGGAGGGCGGAGAGTGCTCTTCTACGGCTATTCGCGCACTTATTAAAAAGCTGGTAGCCAACGAAAATCCACAAAAACCCCTTAGTGATAGCAAAATCACTTCCCTTTTGGGTGAACAAGGTATTAATATTGCGCGCCGAACAATTGCAAAATACAGGGAATCCCTGTCCATCTCACCTTCAAACGAAAGGAAATGTCTACTTTAGGCAGTTTTACTTAACAATTTTTTTAAAAAGCACTCTAGAAAGCGCCCTAAAAAAGTAATCTAGAAAGCACCCTGCCAATTTAAGACCACATTTAATAAACCATGCAGCTTGAATCAATCATAAGTCCTGACCTAACCTTTTGTAATGTCGACGGTATAAGCAAAAAACGCTTACTGGAAACCAGCGCAGAATTAATCGCCAGCAAAGTTGATGTAAATCCCGATGAAGTTTATGAAGCTTTGATAGCTAGGGAGCAACTGGGTAGCACCGGGCTTGGCAATGGCATTGCAATTCCTCATTGCCGCGTCCCCAAATGTAAGAATACTATTGGCTGCCTAGTAAAATTAACCAACCCCATAAATTTCGATGCCATTGATCAAAACCCTGTTGATTTGCTATTTTTTCTACTCGTGCCAGAAAATACCATTGAAGGCCATCTTGAGGTATTGAGAACCCTAGCTGAACTCTTTAAAAGCCAGTCCTACTGCGATAACCTCAGAAAAAGTCAAAATGATGCTGAACTCTACGCTGCTGCCATGCGCGCGCCTGCTTCTAATTAAGACCTTTGAGCATACAAACTCTGATCAAACTCACCACTAAAAAATTTTAAAAGTGGTAAAAGTCTCATCTGACCCCACTTTAATAATAGGCTTTTTATTCCCTTATTGCCCTTTAAGCTTCACTTTCCCTTTACATAAAGGGCTTAAAATACCGGAGCAACGACCAGAAACTCTCTGAGTTTTCCCTTAAGCTTAAAAAATAGCATAAAATGCCAATATGAAACTTATTATCATCAGTGGTCGCTCCGGCTCAGGCAAAAGCACCTGCCTCCATGTATTGGAGGATTTGGGTTATTACTGTGTTGATAATATGCCTGCTAGCCTGTTAGCCGCACTCGCTGAACGCATCGCTGAAGAAAACAACAACGAGCTAGATAAGGTTGCAGTGAGTATCGATGCACGAAACCTGTCAGATGACCTTTCAAAGTTTAGGGAAATATTTGCCAGATTAGATGCCTCCACTTTAGACCGACAAATAATCTTTTTGGATGCTGAAACCAACACACTGCTGAAACGCTTTAGTGAAACTCGACGTAAGCACCCTTTAAGTAATACCAACCTTGGCTTGCTGGAAGCAATCAAACTGGAGAAAGAACTGCTCTCTCCCATTGCGAACCTGGCCAGCTTAACGATAGATACCAGCAGCCTGACTTTACATGATTTAAGAGATATAGTGCGAGACAGGGTTGCAAATCATCAGCCTAATAGCTTGGCATTACAATTTCAGTCTTTTGGCTTTAAACACGGCATTCCTATTGATGCTGACATGGTTTATGACGTTCGTTGCCTGCCGAACCCCTATTGGGTTAATACCCTCAGAGGGCTGACCGGGCTTGATCAAGAAGTTATCAGTTTTCTTGCAGCAGAGCCTGAAGTTGAGGAAATGTACAATGATATCAAAGACTTTCTTGGGAAATGGATACCTAGTTTTGAACGTAACAACCGTAGTTACATTACCATTGCCCTGGGTTGTACTGGCGGTCAACATCGCTCTGTCTTCCTCAGTGAAAAACTAAGGGAGCATTTCTCCCAAACAATTAGTAATATTCAGGTTCGACATAGAGAATTAAGTAAGATTTAGCAGATGATCGAAGATAAAATAACAATCAGCAATAAGGCTGGCTTACATGCTCGGGCTGCGGCACGGCTGGTTGAAGTTGTTAGCCGATTCGAATCCAAGTTCGAAATTGGCAACCAGGAAAAAATGGTAGATGGCAAAAGCATACTTTCAATTATGCTGCTGGCTGCATCTCCCGGCACCGTGCTTGACATAAAGCTGGATGGCAGTGATGAACTTAACGCCTTTTCTGCAATTACCGAACTGGTTGAAAATAAGTTCGACGAAGAATAAAAAGAAGAAAAAGTAAGAAGAAATAAAGAAGTATTAAGCCCTTACCTGTTTTGCCACCAACAATAAAAACAAACTGAAAAAAACTACTGCTCCTGCCATCGTCAGCCATAGTGGCGCACCTAGCATTGCGGGAATATAGCCCAATCCAATTGCACCAAAAGCAACCAGCAAGGCATAAGGAAACTGAGTTCGGACATGGTGAATATGATCACAAGATGTTGCAATCGAACTCATGACAGTTGTGTCCGAAATTGGTGAACAGTGATCACCAAAAATAGCGCCATCAAGCACAGCCGCCAAACTCACAATAGTCACCAGTCCATAAGTGCCACCATCCAACTGAAAAGCAACCTGGGAAGTAATGGGAATGAAAATTGCCATCGTCCCCCAGGCAGTTCCTGTGGCCACAGCGGCAGCGGCACTCAGCACAAACACCAACACTGGATAAATAACCGCAGGCATTCCCTCGCCAACGACTGCCACCAGAAACGGGCCTGTCTGCAATTCGTTACATATACCGCTAAGTGTCCAGGCCAGAATCAGAATTTGCCAGGGGTAGAAAGCCGACTTTGCACCTTTTTTAATTGCCTGCCCAATTAACTGTTTAGGCAAGGTTGCAATGACAACCGCACAGAAAATTGCTGTAAGTAATGCCAGTAAGCCCGCAATATTCAGCACATGAACATTATTCTCAGAGGCTGATATAACCTCCCTCCAGGCACTGAAACTAAAAAAGCTCATCGGAGCTTCTGCAAGTAAACCCAAACCTCCGCCATCAATCCACAGCCCAAAAAACAAAACAAAAAACAAAATTCCAAAAGGATAAAATGCTGTGGACATTTTAATTCTGCCAGATTGTGCAGGCTGTATAGTGTCATCATCACCACTCAGTAAGGTTGCATCAGCAGCACTGACTTCTCCTGCCCTGCTGCGCTGTTCAGCTCTCAGCATTCCTCCGAATTCTCGCCGTGACCAAATATTCACAAACAGAAACAAAATCATGAATATGCAATAGAAGCGGAAACTAAGTGCATCGAGAAACATTGAATAAGCATCTCGTCCAAAGCCCAATGCAGTGCTCACTTCAGAAAAAATGCCGACTTCATAACCAATCCAGGTGGACATTAGTGCTATGCCCGCAATCGGCGCTGCAGTCGCATCAACGATAAAGGCCAGCTTTTCTCTGCTGATTTTCATTGAATCGGAAATCGGGCGCATGGACGTACCAACAATCATGACATTGGCATAGTCATCAATGAAAACCAGAAACCCCATCAGAGTAGTAATAAACTGAGTAGACCTGGGACCTTTAGCATATTGTTCCAGCCATCTGACTATTGCCAGCAAGCCTCCTGAAAGAATAACGATACTAACCATTGTCAGCATCAACATGATGAATGCGAGCACCGCTAGATTGAAAGGGTTACTTATCACACTCCAAAATTGAACCCCTAAAGTGACGAAACTTGAACCCCACGCTGAAACTTGAGTCACTGCGGGCGGCACATTAATCAACAAGCTGCCCAGCACCACACCGGCTGCCAAGCTTAATAATAAATGCCGAGTAGCTATTGCAAAGGCCACTGCTATAATCGGAGGCAAAATGCTATACCAAACAATACCGTCTACAGCTGAGTCGGGGTGGACTGACCATGCCAATACCGAAAAGCCAATAACTACCAGCAATGCAATCACACTTTGTAATTTTGACTTTGTCATGAAAATTACTATGCTCCTTCTACTTTCTAGCAGCCTGTTGAAAAGCGTCATGAGCGCAATCAAGACAAGGCGAAAATTAGAGAAAAAGCACAGTTTACACGTAGAAAATGAGCATTTTTATCCAATTTTTAACGCCGGTTTGGCAAGCCTAATAGCTAAGCAACAACCTGCTAGGGCTTTGCTGCCCTTGCACTGGTATAATACCTGCTTCCAATAGCAGATGTCTTTGTGGGGTTTTCCAGAAAGATAGAAGGCAAGCAGAAAAACATTAGATAAAAGTAGAAGTAGGCATGCTGCAACCGAGCGAAAACACCAACCAAACTCAGGAACAACTCGAAGCGCTAAGCATTGCGCTGGATAGCGGCTCCTTTGTGCATGTGCGGCAGATGCTCAATCAATTACCCGCAGCCACCATTGCTCATCTGCTTGAATCCTCTCCGCATAAAGCACGGAAAACTTTATGGCGTTTAGTTCCAAAAGAAAATGAAGGGGACGTTTTAAATTTTCTAAACGAAGATTTACAAAGTGACATTCTCAACAAATTAAGCCCTGAAGAAGTTGTCAGCCTTACTGAAGGACTAGAAACCGATGACCTGGCTGATATTCTTCAGCAACTTCCTGACCAGGAAATTAATGAAGTTCTTCTTGCCATGGGTGATCAGGACAGGCAACGCCTGGAGGCTGTGCTTTCCTACCCTGAAGATACTGCAGGCGGCCTGTTAAATACGGACACCATAACGGTAAGACGCAGTCACACCCTGGATGTAGTCCTACGCTATTTACGCCGCCATGATGAAATTCCAACTATGACTGATAATCTCTTAGTAGTTAACCGGGATGACCATCTGGTTGGCTTGTTACCGCTACGTAAAGTGCTCGTTTCTGACCCTAACCTCACAGTCAGTGAAATCATGATTACAGACTTTAAGGCCATTCCAGTATCCATGCCCGATAATGAAGTCGCGCAACTCTTCGAGAGAATGGACTGGATTTCAGCGCCGGTTGTTAATGAAGAGGGGAAATTACTCGGACGTATCACAATTGATGATATCGTCGATGTTATCAGAGAAGATGCTGATCACTCCTTTATGAGCATGGCGGGCCTGGATGAGGAAGACGATATCTTTGCCCCAGTGCTCAAAACCGCCAAGCGCCGAGCTATTTGGCTAGGTGTTAATCTGATAACCGCTTTTATTGCCGCATCTGTTATCAATCGCTTTGCCAGTACTATTGATGAAATCGTTGCTTTAGCCGTGCTAATGACTATCGTGGCAAGCATGGGCGGCGTTGCCGGCAATCAGACTATCACCCTGGTTATTCGTGGTATGGCACAGGGGCAAATCGGCAAAACTAACGCCTCATGGCTCATGTGGCGTGAGCTAGGTGTCGGCTTGTTAAATGGCTTATTATGGGCGGCAGTTGCGGCATTGATTGCAAGCTTCTGGTTTGACGATAATAAGCTTGCCTATATTTTCGGCGGCGCCATGGTGGTTAATTTAATTGTGGCAGCATTATCGGGCGCTTTTCTGCCCATGTTTCTTAAGAAACTAAAAATAGACCCTGCGCTGGCTGGCAGTGTTGTACTCACGACAATCACTGATGTGGTTGGCTTTCTTTCCTTCCTCGGCTTTGCGGCATTACTATATTAAGCATGCTATGAATAATACTGAAAATAACTCACTCACACTCAATAATAGCGAAGACTCTTTTGATACTGAAGAGCCTGTTAGTAAAAGCCAACGTAAGCGGGAAATGTTGGAGTTACAAGATTTAGGCAAAGAACTCACTGAAATAACTGAGAAATTACTGGCAAAGTGTCAACTGCCTGCTGAACTATTGAACGCTATTCAAGAATACAAGCGCTTACCAAACAAGCATGAAGCACGTCGCAGACAGCTGCAATTTATCGGCAAATTAATGCGCAGTGTCGAGACTACTCAAATCGAGCAAGCACTGGGTCGGCACCAGCACCATGCCAACCTTAATAAACGTTTAGATCAACAACTGGAAAAGTTACGCGAACAACTGCTGGCTGGCTCTGCTGAAGCGTTGCAGGAACTTATTCTTGAGCATCCGGACATAGATATTCAATATCTACGTCAGTTAATTCGTCAAGCTCAAAAAGAACTGAATAAAAACAAACTGCCAAGCTCAAACAAAAAACTATTCCAGTATTTGCGCAAACTTAAACAGACAGATTAATCATCCATAATACTGATGTTGGGCGTGCGTAAACTGCTGTTTAAATCCTTAACAGTGCTGACGACTCTTGCTGCGATACTGCGGTATATTTCACTCACTTTGCCATAAGCATCTGCAACCACAATGGGGATTCCTTCATCGCTGCGTTCGCGAATGGCTATGTTAAGTGGCAAACTTCCTAGTACATCAACGCCATAATCTTTAGCAATGCGTTCTGCCCCACCTTCACCAAAGATATGTTCTGCATGCCCACATTCACTACAAACATGTAAGCTCATATTCTCCACCACACCCAGAATTGGGATACCCACCTTGCGAAACATTTCTATGCCGCGCTTCGCATCTAACAGAGCAACATCTTGAGGCGTAGTAACAATCACCGCGCCGGTGACAGGCACGGATTGTGCGAGACTCAATTGGATATCCCCGGTGCCTGGCGGCATATCAATCACCAGATAATCCAGCTCACCCCATTGCGTATCATTTAAAATTTGGTTAAAAGCTCCTACCACCATCGGCCCACGCCAGACCATAGCCTGGTTTGCATCGACCAGAAAGCCAATCGAATGGCACTTAATCCCGTGCGCCTCAATGGGTTTCATGGTGCGCTCATCAACAATCTCAGGCCGCGTTCCTTCTGCCAGACCCAACATCGTTGGAATGCTAGGGCCATAGATATCTGCATCGAACAAACCAACCGTTGCACCCTGATCTTTCAGACTCAGCGCCAGATTGACAGCAGTAGTGGATTTACCTACACCGCCTTTGCCAGAAGCGACTACGATAATATTTTTTATGCCCTCCAGGTTAGGGCTAATGTTTTCTTGTTTCTGGCTCATAAAGTTCTCATTAAGTTCTTATCGGTCAAAGTATAACAGGGGCAGCTAATACGAATGTTCTCTCTCACCTTCTTCAGTCGACATTCGGCGCTGCGGAACTTGCCGATCCATAGTGCCGATCCATAGTGCCGATCCATAGTGCCGAGAAAAATTGGAAGAAGATGAAAGGTGAAGACACTTATGCCAGAGCTGATTCTAAAACATAAAAAAAGGGGCAACTTGCCCCTTTTTTAATAACGCTCTTAAGCTTTCTAATTAATCAGTATTCCACCATAGTTTACAAAGAACGGTGCGAATACCAGGCTCAAAATCGCTGACAATTTAATCAGGATATTCAGTGAAGGGCCTGAGGTATCTTTTAACGGATCACCAACAGTATCGCCTACTACTGCTGCTTTATGTACATCAGAACCTTTCCCACCTAAATTACCTGCTTCGATATATTTCTTGGCATTATCCCAGGCACCACCACTGTTAGACGATGCAATCGCCATAACACCACCGGTCACCAATGAACCCGCCAACATTCCTGCCACCGCAGAAACACCAAACAAGAAGCCAACCGCAAGTGGCGTACCTATAATCAGGACGCCAGGTGCTATCATTTCGCGCAGTGCAGCCTTAGTTGAAATAGCCACACACTGAGCATATTGAGGACGTCCCTGACCTTCCATAATGCCAGGGATTTCACGGAACTGGCGGCGCACTTCTTCGATCATATCAAAGGCGGCTGAGCCAACCGATTTCATGGTCATTGCAGAAAATAAATATGGTAATACTGCACCCATAAATAGGCTCACGAACACAACCGGATCAAGCAAGGTGATTGAACTGATCAGATCATAGTCAGCACCATATTCCGGCAGCTCTCTCATTAAGTTTTGAGAATGTGTCAGGAAGGCACCGAACAAGGCCAGTGAAGTCAGGATTGCTGCACCAATGGCAAAACCTTTACCAATGGCAGCAGTTGTATTACCAGCAGAATCCAGGATATCCGTACGGCGACGTACTTCTTTATCCAGTCCTACCATTTCAGCAATACCACCGGCGTTATCAGCTACCGGTCCATAGGCATCAATGGTCAGAGCAATTGCCAGAGTTCCCAGCATGCCCAAAGAAGCAATAGCAATGCCGTACATGCCAGCAAGTTCCCATGAAACAAAGATGGCAATAGCAATAGCAATATAAGGCAGCACAGTACTCTTATAACCCAGCGCTAAACCAAAGATAATGTTGGTTGCTGCACCGGTTTCACAAGACTTAGCAATATCCTGCACAGGCTTGTATTGATCCGACGTGTAGTACTCGGTTAGAAGGCCAACAGCCAGACCGGCAAACAAGCCAGAGAAGAAGCACCAGTAAACACCTGTGCTCGAATAAACCTCACCATTAATAGTGAAAGACTCAGGGATCATCCACATCGTCACAAAGTAAAGCACTACCGCCATCATGACACTGGAGAGTATTAATAATTTCTTCAGCGCAGGTGCCACCTGTTCTTCACTGTGTACACGTACCAGCATTTTGGCAACAAGGCTCACCGGAATGCCTACCGCTGTAATCATGATCGGATAAAGCAAGGCATTCAAATCGCCTGCAAAGGCTAAGGCAGAAATAACCATCGCCGCACAGGTGCTCTCAGCACATGAACCAAACAAGTCAGCGCCCATACCTGCTACATCACCTACGTTATCCCCCACGTTATCAGCAATAACAGCCGGATTACGGGGATCATCCTCAGGAATGCCTTTTTCAACTTTACCCACCAGATCGGCCCCTACATCCGCCGCCTTGGTAAAGATACCACCACCAACACGCGCAAAAAGAGCAATAGAAGAACCACCCAGTCCAAAACCAGCAATGACTTCCATCAACACATTGTTTTCGACATCAGGTAGTAACGCTTTCATAGACACATAAATAATTACCAAGCCTAGTGTTGCCAGACCAACCAGCGCAAAACCCATCACAGCACCAGAATTCATGGCGACAGTAAAAGCATCAGCAATATTATTACGCGCAGAAACCGTTGTACGGGCATTACCAGCCGTCGCAATTTTCATACCGATATAGCCGGAAAGAATGGAAATAATTGCACCAAACAGAAAAGCAATCGCTGTAAAGATACCTTCTCTAACATCTGGGGTATGCTGGTCATCAATTAACACCGCGATGACCAGGGCAAAACCCACCATAAAATAGGCCAGGTATTTGTACTCTTGCTTCAAAAAGGCCATGGCACCTTCTGCAATCGCGCCATGAATGTATTTAAGGCGACTACTTTCTTCTGCGTCGAGCCCTAGATCTATAGGAACGCTCATTACCTTTTTCATGTAATAAAAAGCAATCACAAGACCCAACAGGGACAGAATAATAATTAGTGCAATTGTCATTCAGAATTTCTCCGTACGAATGAATTAATATGGGTTAAAAAAACCCGCGCACTTTACCATAACGTGGTGAACAAACAAAGCTAAGAAAGGGTGGTGGAGAGTATGAATTATTGCGCTTGCAAAGCCGCCGCTTGAGCTCGTAATCGTTCAAGGCGTGCGGTTAATTCATCGAGACGTTCTGCATCGATTTCTTCCGGTAAATTTCCGGTTGCGGGATCAATAGCATTGAATTTTTGGTTTTCTTCACTGAGCGCCGTACTCATTGCTTCTGCTGCTTCAAGCGCTTGGTTTAAGACTCCGTTCGCCGACTCAACAGCCTGCGTTTGTTCATTAATCAATTGAACCTGCATCATTAATTCTTCTACCCTGGCTTGTTGCCTGGTCAAAGCAGTCGTCTGACGCAATTCTTCGGCTTCTCGTTCAGCCGCAATTCGGGCCTCTTCAGCCAGCCTGCGGGCCTCTGTTGCCTCCACTTCTCGTTGACGTTCTACTGCTTGACGAGCAAGTTCTTCTCTTTGTAATTCTATACGAGCTACTTCGGCCTGCCTACTAGCGTCTTCTCTTTCAGCTTCTTCTACACGGAGCTGCTCCAGACTCGCCAGATCCGCTTGTTCTTGTTGGGTGCGTTCAGTTTCTTGCACTGCATTATTGACACAGGCAGATAAAAATAGTGTTAGCGCTACACAAGTAACTTTTAAAAATTGTTGATTAAATTTCATATTCTGAAAACAACATAAAAAAATGTAAGGCAGCGATAATACAGCATAATCGCTATATTTATGAAGCTTTCTCTTGTTAACTAGCTCTTGTTTGCTACCCAGAATAAACCAGGCTACGTATACTGTTTGCCATGAAGTTTTTTATCTATGCAATGAGTATCTTAGTACTGCTTTTATTCAGCCTGCCCCTGCTTAGCTTATTTATAGTTCTGGAAGACACTGCGAACTCCCCTTTAAACAGACAACTTGATCAGCAGCAAATGAGCAGCATTGAGAATATGCTGATTGAATACGACCCTCGCTATTTGTTTAACAGTAATGATCAACTTATTGAACTCAATGAAACTGAAAGTAACGCACTTTTACTCTACTTCTCACAACAATTAAACAGCGGCAGCTTCGAATGGTTGAGTGACAGCTCAATGTTAGTGGAGCTATTGCCCGACTCTGCCAAACTAAGCGGCAGTTTCGCTATAAAACCTAATTTATTTGGGTCTTACTTAAATTTTGAAGCCAGCTTCGAACAGGCCAATGGCTCTTTATTCTTGCAAGAGATTCGCTTGGGTGAATTTACAATTCCTCGCTTCATATTGCGTCCTTTTTTAAATTACAGCCAACAAGAACTTGCCAAAAATAATAATTATCTACTCCTTAACTCAGTATTGGCCTCAATCAAACGAATTGAAATTAAAGAAAATTATCTTGGCCTTACCGTCAACTGGGGAACAGTGGATATTAACCTGATCAGTGAACAAGCGAGACGACTGCTTATTGATCAAACAACCTATAACAATCTTATTACTTATCAGAGGCATTTAATTTCAGTTCTTAATGAAGTCCCGGACGCTAGCAGATCCATTAGTTTAAATGTTCTATTGGCACCTCTTTTTAGTTATGCCCTGGAAAATGATGGCGATCCGAGAGAGGAAAACCAGGCAATTTTTTTAATTCTGAGTTGTTATTTATTAGATGAGCTGGATATTGAAGACCTAGTAGGATCTGACGCACTAGAAACAACAATAACAAGACCTTTACGTATCACTCTAGAATCCAGAGATGATCTCCCGCGACATATGATTGCTTCCGCTGCTATTGCAGCATATGCCAATAATGACCTGGCTAACATGCTATCTATCTATAAAGAAGTACAAGATAGTCGTAGCTATTCTGGTTTCAGCTTTAGTGATATTACTGCCAACCAGATTGGTTCTCGCATGGGCGAACTAGCCAGCACAAACCCGAATGCTGCTTTGCAACTACAACGCTTCTTTTCAGAAATGGAACTGGAAATCGATTATATGCCCCTGGTCGGTCGGCCTGATGGAATCAGTGAAGCTGAATTTATTGCCCAATATGGAAACCGAAATTCTGAGGCTTACTTAAACCGCATGGAAAGCATTAAGAATACAATTGAGCTCTTACCAATTTTCCAGGACTTGTAAATGGCCAGAGTATATAAATGAATAGTTTAAACCCCGAACAAATTGCAACGCTAACGGCAATATTAGAACAACTCTTATCTGATTTACGTGAGCAAATAGAATTAGCCTTGCCAGCTGCTGCAACGGTAGTTCTGGATCAAAGTAAGGTGGGTAGGCTTTCACGTATGGATGCCATGCAACAGCAACATATGGCTGATTCCACATTGCAGCACGCTAAAAAACGCTTAAAGTTAGTACAAAAAGCCTTAAATAAAGTGCCGGATGAGGATTATGGCTATTGTGAACATTGTGATGAAGTCATTGCTTTTGCCCGCTTGCAAATAAGCCCGGAAGCACGACTATGCCTTAAGTGTCAGAGTCAGCAAGAGCAATAATAAAACTATACTTAAGCGTAGATTCCCCAAAAATAAAGTACTGTGTCAGTTTGAATTTTCGACCTATTTCGAGCGTAACTATTTGAGTCACTACACGCATGAGTTTCGCACTAAGTCACTGCTAAAGAAACAAGCTCTGCTTGACTAGCATTCGTAGCAATTGAATAATAAACAATAATTTATTTTATTGAGGGATAGGCAATGTCAGAACAAGATCCAGAAAATAAACGGAGAGATTTTCTAAAAAGTGGCGCTGTTATGGGTGGTTTTGCTATGACCGGCTCAGCTGCCATTATCTCACAAACAGCCATGGCGCAAGATGAAGTCCTGATACCCTTTACTGATATGCCGCCTGATTTCGCTGGTCCACCCAAAACGGCTGGTGGCGTATTTTTTCAGAACACACAGTTTATAGAAGATTTTTATTCGCGCAACGAAGACCAGTTCTATGTTGTTCAGCATTATGGCCAACCTGAGCTTAATACGAATACTCACAGAATTCAGGTAAGCGGCATGGTAGACAATCCAATGAGCTTAAGTATGGCTGATATTCGACGCCGACCTAAAGTGGAAATAGTCGCAGGCTTTGAATGTGGCGGTAATCAGCAAGGCATTTATCAAGGTTTGATTGGCAATGCTCTTTGGGGGGGCTGCCGACTGCGCGATTTATTGCAAGATGCTGGCATCCAATATGGCGGCACAGAAATTGCCTTTTATGGTGCAGATCGCGGTATGGAGACCATTCGCGATACTGAGGTAGAACAAAGCTTTGGTCGTGGTTTGAGTTTCAATGAAGCCATGCAGGACGATATTATCCTGGCTTATGAAATGAATGGTGAGCCTCTACCTGGTGCTCATGGTTCCCCAATCAGACTATTAGTTCCAGGCTGGTACGGCGTCACTAATGTTAAGTGGCTGGAACAGATTCATGTACAGGACAGGCGCTTTTCCGGTAGGTTTCAGGCGCGTGACTATGTCACCTTAAGCCGTCGTGACATCGGTGGTGTAGAGCGTTGGGAAGAACGCCTGGTGACCAAAATTCGTCTAAAATCAGCTATCACACGTGTTACTCGAAGCGGTAACAGCCACAACATTATGGGATTCACTATCAATGACGGTACTCCACTACGAGCCGTGGAAGTAAAAATTGATAATGGCCCCTGGCAACGCGCTGAAATACTTCCCGGTGCTACTCGTTACTCCTGGAAACTATTCAGTTTCGCCTGGGATAATGCAACACCTGGCGATCATGAAATCGTTTCCCGAGTCATAGATGTCAATGGTCAGATCCAGGCAACGCCTGAGGAGCTACCTGAGAAAATTTCCCGCTGGGAAAATTACGGGCAATTTACTCGCACACTAACTATTACTTGATTTAACCAAGCTTAAAACTGGGGCCTGTGAGCCCCAGTTTTGATTTAAATCTAATTATCCTATCTCTGACTGGCAGGAACGCCAGGTCCCAGCTTATACTCTCAGTAACAGTTGCTAGCAGCCAATGGGGAACTATGCCTAAATCCAGATTATTTTTACTATTCAGCCTGATCTTACTTGCGAGTTGTAGTCGTGAACCGTTGACAGCCTTAGACGTAGAGCAACCTGAGGGGTGGGATGACGACCTGGCTTTGACTATCCCTGAAGATCTCAATCCTGATCCCAATATTCTGGAAATTGAACTGGAAGCGCAGATTGTCGATATTGAAATTATTGATGGCCTGACTACGCCAGTATGGACATACGGTGGCACATTACCTGGGCCGCTGATCAAAGCCAAGGTTGGTGATACCGTCATCATTCACTTTAAAAATTCACTGCCTGACTCCACCACTATACATTGGCATGGGTTGCGCGTACCTAATCAAATGGATGGTGTTCCTGGCGTTACTCAACCGCCTATCGAACCCGGTGGGGAATTTCGGTATGAGTTCACGGTAAACGATGCTGGCACCTACTGGTATCACCCGCATGTTAATTCAGCTGCTCAAGTTGGTTGGGGTATGTACGGACCAATAGTTATTGAAGACCCAAATGATCCAGAAGAATTTGGGGATGAGCTGATATTAGTCATGTCAGATATGAGTCTGAATGTAAGAGATGGAAGCTTTTTAGCAGAAAATGCAGGTGGCGATTTTACTAACTTATTCGGTAAGGAAGGCACTGTTGTCCTGGTCAATGGCAAAATTCGTCCAACGCTTAAAGTACGCCAGGGAAAACAACAGCGCTGGCGAGTTATCAATGCCTCCCGCTCCAGATATATCCCGATTCGTCTACGCGATCATACCTTTACTATTCTTGGCGGTGATAATGGCCTTGCTGAACGCTCCAGAGAAGCAGGCCGTGTTGTGATTAGCCCCTCTGAGCGAGCAGATGTTGTATTCACGCCTATGCACGAACCTGGAACAACTCAAACCTTCCGCTGGATCCCCTTTAATCGTGGTTTCGGTACTGTTTATCGGCGTGCTTCAGTACCTATGATAGACATTGTTACTGTAATGGATGAAGCGGTCATACCTGAAGAAATTCCTGAACAACTTCGAATTATTGAACCCATTGATATCAGCAATGCCATAGAAACAGATCTGGAAATGACAATTGCGCAAGACACCTCCAATAAGATTGAAATGGGCTTTAACGGGATTCCCTACTGGAGCATGAAACCGCTGGAAGCACGAGTCGGCGAAACTCATGTCTGGAACTTAATTAACAACTCCGATTTCAACCACCCCTTCCATTTACACGGATACTTCTTCCAGGTTCTGGATGAAAGTCGCATCCCTGAATGGAAAGACACGATTGATGTACCGGTTGGGGAAACAGTGCGTATAGCCGTTCACTTTGAAGGCAGACCCGGCATGTGGATGTATCACTGTCATATTCTGGATCATGCAGAAGCGGGCATGATGGGGCAGTTGTGGGTCGGCCCCGCAGACTCTACGGATCCCGCTCCTGAGCAGGATCTCAGCGTTCTAATAGATGTTATGGTAAAAGAGGAGTAACGCAGAATCTGCTTAGAACCTCAGCGGCTCTTCTCAGTGATGCTTCTATACTACTAGGAATAGGAGTATCATCCGCCCTCTTTTTTTATACCGACACTTTTAGCAATACTATAGAGCGATGGCAAAGAAACAGTTCACAAGTACTATCTTGCATGCTGACCGCAAAGGCCAGCCTGAGCATGGTGTATTACATAAGCCAATCCATACCTCCGTCGCTTATGGCTATGAAGATGCCAGAGAGTTAGTAGAGGTATTTCAGAATAAACGCCAAGGCTACGCTTATAGCAGGCAAAATAATCCAACTATAGAAGCTCTTGCGAATAAAATTACCTTGATGGAGCAAGGTTTAACCAGCGTGATTTTTGCAACCGGCATGGCCGCTATTAGCTCTACTTTGCTTGCCTTACTGCGTTCTGGCGATCATATCGTCTCTAGTGCTTTTCTGTTCGGCAATACCAACAGTTTATTTAATACTTTAAATAACTTAGGTATTGGAATCACTTTCGTTGATGCAACGGACGTCACGAATGTTGAAGCCGCCATTAAGCCTAATACTAAGCTGGTGTTTGTCGAAACCATTGCCAATCCGGTCACACAGATTGCCGATCTATCTGCTATCGGGAGTTTATGTGAGAAACAAAAACTCATTTATTTTGTTGATAACACCATGACCTCACCCTGCCTGTTTTTACCAATTAAGGTTAAAGCAAGCCTAATAATCAACTCATTGACTAAGTACATAGGTGGTCATGGTAATGCTCTGGGCGGCAGCGTGACAGATACTGGTCTTTACGACTGGAGCAGCTTTGACAATATATACGACAACTATAAAAACAAAGAATCTGCACAATGGGGTATTACACAGATACGTAAAAAAGGGCTACGTGATTTTGGCGCTGCTCTAGCGCCTGAATCTGCACACCACTTATCTGTCGGTTCTGATACTTTACAGATGAGAATTAATCATGCCTGTGATAATGCTCTTGCTATCGCCGAATTATGTGATCGCCACCCAAAGGTCAAAAAGGTAAGTTATCCAGGACTATCAACACACCCCCAACATGACAGAGCCCGTGAGCTATTCAAGCATTTTGGTGCAATACTTAGCATTGAGCTGGACGATAGTCTTGATTGTTTTGATTTTCTAAACGCTCTGGAGCTGGTCGTTAGTTCTAGCAATTTAGGTGACAACCGTAGTTTAGGAATCCCAGTTGCTCATACAATATATTTTGAAATGGGGCCTGAGCGCAGGGCTTCTATGGGTATAGCAGATTCCCTGGTTAGAATATCTGTAGGCATAGAGGAAAAAGCAGACCTGCTTGCCGATTTTAATCAGGCATTAGCGATCTAATGCAGATTGAGGTTTGCTCTGTCGACAGTATCCCTGAAGGCGAAAGCCGTGGATTTATAATAAATGAAGCAGACGTGGAAATTTTTGGCGTAAAAAAATGTGGGGAAATATATTTTTATCAAAATTGCTGCCCTCACTATGGAACAACCCCACTTAACTGGGAGCCGAATGATTTCTTATCAAAGGATGGAAATCTTATTCAGTGCTGTTCACATGGCGCCCTATTTGCCATTGAGAACGGTGAATGCCTGCAAGGACCTTGCCAAGGGCGGGGTTTACAGGCAATAGATTACGAAGTTAAAGAAGGTAATATCTGGATTAAAGAATCTGATCTGTAGAGACAATAAAAAGAGACAATAAAAAGCCCGACAAATAGTTTCCTGATTTAAAATAAACCAGTAGAATGCATTCCTTTCGAGAATGCGGCCCACATTAAAAGAGCTACTGGTACATTCATAGTAGTGAATTAGACAGAGATAATGTAATGGTAAGCAAAAAAAAACCGGCTACTAAAGCCAAAAAAACGACGCCTAAAGTGACTGCTAAGGCAAAAGCCAGCCCTAAAAAAGCTACTGCGAAGCCTAAGACCGTGGCTAAGAAAGCACTTACTGCGAAAAAACCAGCGGCAAAGAAAACCGTTGTAAAAAAACCTGTAAGCCCAGCTAAAGCCAAGCCAAAAAGTCCTAATACGCATTTTGAAGTCAGTGAATTTACCCCCTATAAGATAAAACGGGGTGAAGAGTATATGAATGAAGCGCAGCGCGTTCATTTTAAAAATATATTACTGAACTGGCGCAATGAATTAATGGAAGAAGTCGATAGGACTGTTCATCATATGCAAGATGAAGCCGCCAACCCACCAGATCCGGCTGACCGTGCTACGCTCGAAGAGGAATTCAGCATTGAGCTGAGAACTCGTGACCGTGAACGCCGTTTGATTAAAAAAATTGATTCCACTATTGAGCAAATAGCAAAGGATGATTATGGCTTTTGTAATTCCTGCGGTGTTGAAATTGGTATTCGTCGTCTCGAGGCACGCCCAACAGCCAATAAATGTATTGATTGTAAAACACTCGATGAAATCAA
The DNA here is from genome assembly GCA_002746215.1 of SAR86 cluster bacterium. Lineage (GTDB taxonomy): Bacteria > Pseudomonadota > Gammaproteobacteria > Pseudomonadales > Pseudohongiellaceae > UBA5109. The sequence goes on along the minus strand of NVWI01000008.1, from coordinate 22,789 downwards.
GGAAAAACAACTGGGAGCCTGAATATTTCGGCTCCCAAGAAATTTGATATCTCTCCATACCGAGGCCGTTTTGCGCCCTCTCCTACTGGCCCTTTACATGCGGGTTCTTTAATTGCTGCACTAGCCAGCTATCTTGATGCTCGCGCAAATAAAGGCAAGTGGTTTGTCCGCATGGAGGATCTCGACCCGCCTAGGGAAAGCACCGAAGCGGCTAATCAAATTTTACAAGCGCTTGAATGCTTAAATTTAAATTGGGATGGTGAAGTCTTATACCAGAGTCGTCGTCACAAGGCCTATCATGATGCACTAGCCCAGTTACAAAGGCAGGACTTGGTTTTTCCATGCATCTGTAGCAGGCAAGACTTACGAGCCTGCTCAGGCATTTATCCAGGAACTTGCAGCTTACGCGACATTAAAGGTTCCGACTTGGAACCAGGAAACTATGCTCTACGTTGCAAAGTCTCTAATTCAATTATGTTCTTTGATGATTTATTGCAGGGGAAACAATCTCAAAACCTGGAAGCAGAAATCGGCGACTTCATCATCAAACGCAAAGACGGTTTATATTCTTACCAACTTGCAGTTGTCGTTGATGACACTTTCCAGGAAATTACCCACATAGTCCGTGGCATCGACCTGATTGGCTCCAGTCATAGACAAATTTATTTACAAAAATTACTAGACTACCCCCAACCTGTTTATAGCCATATTCCAGTCATCACCAACTCACTTGGTCAAAAACTAAGTAAACAACATCATGCAACAGCTTTAAATCTAAATAAGCCCTCCCTCACTTTGTACCAAGCTTTACTTTATTTACAACAACGTCCTCCTGCTGAACTTCAAGACGGCAAGCCCTCAGAAATTCTATTATGGGCTATTGAAAACTGGAAAATTAAAAAATTGAAGAATTTACAACAACTTGATGAAGGTTTACTGAATTAAGCGACTAATTTCTTGAGAAACAATATTTACCAAGAAAGTTAAGAAACTAATTATGCTAGCGCTATGAACTTAAATTAACCTCCTCTTCTTGATTATTACTATTGCACTTTTCATTAAAAGTGGGTAGAAAGGGAACAGTATTACTATTAAAAACGTTACAAAGTCGATTTAGGACCTTCCTAGACAGCTTTCTCATACGATTCACGGTTTATGACTACTATATTACTTGTAGAGAATAACCAAGCGACTCTTGGTAAAATCACTGAAATAGTGGAACAAGCTGGCTTTCAGAGCCTGACTTGCTCTTCTGTGAGCGAAGCTCTTGAGTTTAATTTAGAACAACTTGATGCCATTATTTGCAACCTGCGCTTACCTGACTCTCTTGGCACAGAGCTAATTAAACACACGTCTACACCCGTTTTAATCACTAGTAATTTTGCCAGCTTACGTTCTGCCATTAGCACCTCAAAGAGTGGTGCCATGGAATACCTGTCTATTCCCTTTGAAACTGAAGAAGTGCTGACCGCATTAAAAGCCATCACAACAGAACCAAACAAAATCATAACAAATGCCAATGAAGAGCCTGTTCCCGGTATGGTGGGCAGCTGCCCAACAATGAAAGAATTGTTTAGACGAATTCGTAAAGTAGCACTCACTAATTCCTCAGTGTTAATTCAAGGTGAGTCTGGGACTGGCAAGGAATTAGTCGCAAGAGCTCTGCATGAAGCTAGCTCACGCAACGACTCTAATCTAATATCAATTAATTGTGCTGCCATCCCTGAAAACCTGATTGAATCTGAACTGTTTGGGCATGAAAAAGGGTCATTTATAGGTGCTACTACCACCCGTACTGGCCTTATAGAAGCAGCCAATAATGGCACATTGTTTCTTGATGAAATTGGAGAACTACCACTAGAGGCACAAGCAAGGCTTTTGCGCGTCTTGCAAGAACATGAAATCAGAAAAGTCGGCTCAGTTGAATCAACCAAAGTTGATGTGCGTCTGGTCGCAGCTACTCACCGAAATTTACAACAGTTTGTCGAAGAAGGCCGTTTTCGAGAAGATTTATTTTATCGGATAAATGTCATGCCTTTAGATATTCCTCCACTGCGCGAACGAGGCGCAGATATACTGGAATTGGTTGATAAGAAACTGAAGCTAATCTGTAACCGACTAGGTATGGAAACTATGCATTTCAGTGCCGATTCTATTCAGGCAATTACCATGTACCCCTGGCCTGGGAATATTAGAGAACTGGAAAATGCTATAGAGCGTGCCGTAATTCTCACAGAAGGATCAGAAATACCGATAGACCTGCTTGGAATTAATGTTGAACTTATAGAAATTGACTCCTTGAATATTGAACAAATTCAGCAAAACCAAAATAGCGTCATTCAGTTGATGGAAAACGCTAATAATAAAACCGAGAATATAGATGATGATCCAATAGAAGACTTATCGCTCGAAGATTATTTTCAACGCTTTGTGCTTGACCACCAGGACTCTATGAACGAAACACAACTAGCCAAAAAACTGGGCATTAGCCGTAAATGCCTATGGGAGAGACGCCAACGTTTTGGTATCCCGAGACAAAAGAAATCCCTCTAAAAGTTAATAATTGACTATCTACTAGCGTAATGCTGGAAAATATTTTGTTACCAAATTACCCGCCCAATAGTTACAATTCTTAACACCACTTGCCATTTCATTGAATGCATTAAAATCCCCTGAATTAAAGCAACTATATGATTTATATGTGTATTTAAAATAAACCATATACTTGCTACAAATACTGTCTTAGTATTAGCTGGTTGTCTGTCTTTAATAATTAAAAACTAATAATAATAACAATACTTTGGCAGAACAATTATCTGATCCAGGTTTACAGCATTATGCTGTACCCAAGCTGCAAGAACTGAAACATCAGCACAGCAAGGGGGGAAGCGTGAGGTCAACTTAAGGGATAAGAATACCCTGATAAAGGTAACAATTTGTTTCCGAATTTTGCTACAGGGATGTGATAATAATAATAATAAAAAGAAAAGTTTAAAAAACCGGTAAGGCTAAAACCTTACCGGTTTTTTTATTTCCTCATTACCTCTTCATTGCCTCTCCACTTGTGTAGAATGACGACTTTAGTTTATTAGTTTATAACTTTGACCAAGCCTTCAAAACAAGTTACTCCCCCAGCCACTGAATCCATAATCATTCGTCGCGCTGAGCATGGTATTTCTCGAAAGGCGATAAGCCCTTCTGCATTGAAAGTTCTATACAAACTAAACGACGCTGGCTTCGATGCTTATATTGTGGGTGGTGGCGTGCGTGATCTGCTCGTAAATTTACAACCAAAAGATTTCGATATAGCGACAAATGCCACTCCTGAACAGGTCACTAAAATTTTCAGAAATTCCAGAATTATTGGGAGACGCTTCCGTATAGTGCATGTGCGCTTTGGTCGCGAGATTATTGAAGTGTCTACTTTTCGCGCCCAAGCCAGTCAGAGTACGAAAATTAGCGGTAACAGCCTTGCGCGTAATGTAAAACATCTTGATTCAGCCCATAACCAAAGCGGCATGATACTCAGAGATAATGTCTACGGAACTATTGAAGAAGATGCTTTACGACGCGACTTTACGGTTAATGCCCTCTATTACACTGTCCAGGGGTTTACCGTACATGACTTTTGTCATGGCATGGCAGACATTCATAAACGAACCTTACGAATAATTGGAGACGCAGAGCAACGCTATAGAGAAGACCCTGTCAGAATATTACGAGCCATAAGACTTGCAAGCAAACTGAATTTTTCTATTGAAGCAAATACTGAAGCGCCCATTAAAGCTTGCGCCTCTTTACTTGAATCAATACCTCCGGCCAGACTTTTTGATGAATTCCTTAAACTCTTCTTTAATGGCAGCGGACTAATCACATTTAATAAACTCGTTCTATATCAGGTAATTAGTGTGTTATTCCCACCACTTTCCAAGCTAACTTCTTTTGCAGACGACAGGGATAGAGTCATGCTCGAAGGTGCTTTCCGAAGTACTGATGATCGCATATTGAATGCAAAAAGCGTCACACCAGCTTTCCTGCTCGCCGCGATTCTTTGGCCAGCAGTAAGAAGATCTTTCCAACAAAAAATTTCTGCAAATTTGCCCCCAATGCCAGCCATGCATGAAGCCGGACAAGAAATTATTGAAATGCAACTGACACGCATTGCCATCCCTAAGCGCTTTAGTATTCCTATGAGAGAAATCTGGGAGTACCAATTGCGCCTGGAACGTCGCTTTGGGAATAAAGCCGCTTTGCTGGTCACCAAAAAGCGCTTTCGGGCCGCTTATGATTTCCTTTTACTGCGAGAAGCTAGTGGTGAAGATCTGAATGGCCTGGGACAATGGTGGACAAGTTATCAGGCAGCCGATCCTCAACAGCGCCAGACTATGCAACAAAAGCTACAAAACTCCTCGCTTTCAAAACCCCACAAACGCAGGGTAAAATCAGGACAAACAAGTAAAAAAGAAATTCATTGAAAATAGGTTTTTCGCACTAATGTATTCGCACTAATATAAATGGTACCGATGTGTCAGACAGCGTAACAAGTATTTCCAGCCCTAACATCCCGCGTTATATCGCTATTGAAGGCCCTATAGGTGTTGGTAAAACCAGCCTGGCCAAACGGCTCGCTGCAAGTTTTAATTACGATATGCTGCTGGAAAGAAGTGAAGAGAACCCCTTTCTAGATCGTTTTTACAAAAACCCAAAACAAAATGCTTTATCGACCCAGCTCTTTTTTCTTTTTCAGCGCGCTCAACAACTTCAGGAATTACGTCAGAATGATATGTTTGAACCTGTTCGGGTTGCCGACTTTCTGATAGAAAAGGACCGTATCTTTGCTCGCCAAAATCTTGATGCTGATGAGTACCAACTTTATGAAAATGTCTATGACCATCTAACCATAGACGCACCAAAACCCGACTTAGTCATTTATTTACAGGCACCAGTAGACGTCTTGTTTGAGCGTATTCAAAATCGCGGAATAGCTTATGAGCAATCAATAGACCGAAATTATTTACTCAACTTAATAGATGCTTATACCAATTTTTTTCACTACTATGATGAAAGCAGCCTGTTTGTAGTGAACAGCGCTGAAATTGACTTAGTAAACAATGACGATGACTATTCGCAACTTGTAGAGCATATACTCAGCGCCAACAAAGGCAACCGTCATTTTTTCAACCCAAAACCAGCCTTAATTTAAAGCGCTAAATAGGAAATAATTTTGACTCCAATTACGCTTCACACGTTGCAACAGATGAAACAGAAAGACGAAAAATTTGTCTGCATTACGGCCTATGACGCTCTGTTTACCCAATTATTTTGTGAAGCCGGTGTGGAAGTTATTCTGGTGGGCGACTCTTTAGGTATGGTGCTGCAAGGGCATGATTCAACCATACCGGTGACCATGGAAGATATCATCTATCACATGCAGTGTGTTAAACGTGGCAATCAGGGCGCTTTATTGATAGCTGATCTGCCGTTTATGTCTTATTCGTCAGAAAGCCAGACCCTGGAAAATTCCGCGCGTTTGATGCGAGCCGGTGCGCACGTGATCAAGCTGGAAGGTGGTGCCTGGATTGCTGAAAGCACTCGACTGTTAACTGAGCGAGGAATTCCAGTTTGTGCTCATATGGGATTAACGCCGCAATCAGTCAATCGCCTGGGCGGATTTAGAGTTCAAGGCCGAGACCCTCAACAAGCCAATACTATTATCCAGGAAGCACTGATGCTGGAAGAATATGGCGCCAGTATGCTTTTACTGGAATGCATTCCTGCTGCGTTAGCTTTAACTATCAGTGAAAAACTCACAATCCCGGTCATAGGCATTGGTGCGGGCAAAGATGTCGACGGACAAATTATGGTTATGCATGATGTCCTCGGAATTTCACCAATTACACCAAAATTTGTAAAAAACTTTCTGGCTGAATCTAAAGAAGGTATTCCTGGCGCTATAAAGTCATACGTGGCCGCTGTTAAAGACGAAAGCTTCCCAAGCCCTGAACAGTCTTATAATTAAGCTCACTTAAAACCACATGCAAATTTACCGAACTATTGCTGATTTAAGGCAAGACCTTAAACTCGCTAGAGATAATGGTCTTAGCATTGGGCTGGTGCCGACCATGGGTAATTTGCATGAAGGCCATTTATCTCTGGTAAAAATGGCCCGAAAACAATGCGACTTTATCGTTACCACAATTTTTATCAATCCGGCCCAATTTGGGCCAAATGAAGACTTGCAAAACTATCCTCGTAGTTTTGAAGATGACACAACCGCTCTTGAAAGCATTAACTGTGACGCAGTCTTTGCCCCCAATATTGAAGAGATATATCCCTTTGGTCCAAGACTCGAAACATTAGTCACTGTACCAAGCCTTAGCCAGTTACTTTGTGGTGCTAGCCGGCCAGGACATTTTGACGGTGTCTGCACAATTGTTACTAAGCTTTTCACTATCTGCCAGCCTGATAAAGCCTATTTTGGTGAAAAAGATTATCAACAACTAACTATCATCAAAAAACTGGTACATGACCTAAATATACCTCTGGAAATTATTGGTATCCCCACTCAACGTGAAACTTCAGGACTGGCTCTAAGTTCACGCAACAACTATCTCAGCGCAGAGCAAAAACAACAAGCAGCTATTCTTTACCAAAGCCTTCTACAAACTGCTGATGCTCTCAAGAACTCTTCTGGTTTAAATTTTGCCAAACTGGAAAACAAAGCTTTGCAGAAAATATCAATAGCAGGACTACAACCAGACTATTTTTCAATCTGTCATACCAATACGCTGCTTCCAGCCAAACCAAGTGATACAGAACTTGTCATTCTGACTGCCGCCTATCTCGGTGAAACGCGTTTGATTGACAACATTTCAATCACCTTTTCTTGATTTCAGAAAAGTATAGCGCTGTGTAAATGGCTTCTTCACTAAACTACCCAAACTGGTATATCCAAATATTACTACCATGAAAGTTAGTCTGTATTTGCGCGCTTATCGCGTTTCAGCGATAATTACACTCCCTCATGATGAGAATGACAGAATTACTGGTAAGAGGAACCTAATTTGAACAGCACCATGTTGAAGGCAAAATTACACCGCGCTTGTGTCACTCACTCAGAGCTTGATTATGAAGGCTCCTGTGCAATAGATGGTGATCTGCTGGATTTCTCAGGAATTCGTGAATATGAACAGATTCAGATTTATAATGTGACTAATGGTGAACGCTTCACCACTTATGCTATTCGCGCCGAAGCTGGGTCAAAAATCATTTCCGTAAACGGAGCCGCAGCTCATAAGGCCGCCGTAGGTGACTGCTTAATTATCTGCGCATATTGTGCCTATAGTGAACAGGAGTTATTGAACTACAGACCTCGCCTAGTCTATCTGGACGAAACTAATACTATTACTCGCTCTAGTAACACTATTCCAGTTCAAGCAGCCTAAATAAATACCTAAAAATAATTGGCACAGAATTTCTGTGCATAGAGGTTAGTCATGTCCGAGCAACATATATACCCAGTCTCTGAAGACTCCAAAGCCAATTCCCATCTCAGTTTGGAAGAATACTCAAGCCTTTATAAACAATCTATTGATGACCCTGAAACTTTCTGGGCAAATCAGGCAAATCTCTTCCTGGATTGGGTTCAGCCCTTTTCGAAGGTTTACCAAGGTGACATGAAAGAGGGGAAGTTCCAGTGGTTTAACGGTGGGAAACTTAATGTTAGTGCCAATTGCATTGATCGCCACCTGCCAGAACGTGCGGATCAAATCGCCATTATCTGGGAAGGTGATGAGCCAGGCACCGACAGAACCATCACTTACCAAGAATTACATGATCATGTCTGTGCTTTGGCTAATGTGTTGAAACAGCGAGGGGTCAATAAGGGAGATAGAGTCTGCATTTACATGCCCATGATTCCTGAAGCAGCCTTTGCGATGTTAGCTTGTGCCCGTATTGGAGCTGTCCATTCGGTTGTATTTGGTGGCTTTTCTCCGGAAGCTCTAAAAGACCGTATCCTGGATTCAGATTGCCAGACAGTCATTACAGCTGACGAAGGCGTCCGCGGTGGCAAGTTTGTCCCTTTAAAAGATAATACCGATACAGCCCTCAATAGTTGCCCAGATGTCCATACAGTTCTGGTTATTAAACGAACTGGCAACAGTGTTAACTGGCAAGAGGGTCGTGATATCTGGTATCACGAAGCGATAGAGGATGTCAGTTCTGAATGTGATCCAGAACCCATGGACAGCGAAGATACCCTTTTCATCCTGTATACCTCTGGTTCCACAGGTAAGCCTAAAGGAGTATTACACACCAGCGCCGGCTATCTGCTACAGGCCGCCATGACTCATCATTATGTTTTTGATAACCGTGATGGTGATATTTATTGGTGTACCGCTGATGTCGGCTGGGTAACCGGGCATTCTTATATCGTCTACGGCCCTTTGGCGAACGGCACAACAACACTTATGTTTGAAGGTGTGCCCACCTACCCTGATGCCAGCCGACTCTGGCAAGTTGTCGATAAATATCAGGTCACTACATTCTATACCGCCCCTACTGCTCTACGCGCATTAATGGCTCAAGGTAATGAACCGTTGCAAAGCACCTCAAGAAGCTCGCTACGGATTTTAGGTAGCGTAGGCGAGCCTATAAACCCTGAAGCCTGGGAATGGTATTACCATCAGGTTGGTAAAGAACAGTGCCCTATTATGGATACCTGGTGGCAGACTGAAACTGGTGGCCTTATGATTACACCCATACCCGGCGTGACTGACCTCAAACCGGGTTCCGCTACTTTGCCGTTTTTTGGTGTCAAACCCGCCCTGGTCGATCCCGAAGGTAACATTCTGGACGGCGCAGCTTCAGGTAATCTCGTCATTACTCAAAGTTGGCCTGGCCAGATCCGATCCGTTTATGGTGATCACCAGCGTTGTATAGAGACATACTACACAACCTATCCTGGTTATTATTTTACTGGCGACGGCGCTCGCCGGGATGAAGATGGATATTACTGGATTACCGGACGTGTTGACGATGTGCTTAATGTCAGTGGTCACCGACTCGGGACGGCTGAAGTTGAAAGTGCGTTAGTTTTACACCCTTCCGTAGCAGAAGCCGCCGTTGTTGGTTTTCCCCATGCTATTAAAGGTCAGGGTATTTATGCCTATGTCACGCTAATGATGGGTATAAATGAAAGCGATGAACTAAAGAAAGAATTAGTGACTCTAGTATCTAAAGAAATAGGTTCAATTGCTAAACCTGATGTGATTCAGTGGGCGCCTGGCTTACCAAAAACACGTTCCGGTAAAATCATGCGCCGAATTTTACGTAAAATAGCAGCGAATGAACTGGATAATCTGGGAGATACGTCGACCCTAGCTGATCCATCTGTGGTGACAAACCTGATTGAAAATAAATATTAATTTTCTAGCTTAACATTCAATGTTAATTAACCGTTATAGGCCATGAGAACTGTATTGGGGCTTCACCAGGAGGCGTTATTGTCAAAAGCAAGTCCGCTGAAAATGGTGTCGCCATGGCTATAGGAGCTCTCACAGCCGCCGAATAAGGGCCGGTAGGGCTTGAAGCAAAAGTATCCACCGTAAAGCTACCATTGCCCACCAGCGAAACACCAGCTCCATCAACACTAAAAACAATAGTTGTACCGCCTGGCATAGGGTTTCCTCCGAGGACATCAGCATTAGTATTACCATCCGCAATAAACAAGTTAATACGGCTTACAGAAGGCCCCCCATCATTCAACGTAATTCCTGTTCCAGGAGCACCAAAACTCCCAGTATTGAATAGTCTGGGAGTATCTGTAGACATAATAATAGTATTAGTAGCTGAAATAGTAACTGTACTATTACCAGCACAAAGCGCACTTGCATCCACTGCTGTAAGGCAAGGACCATCCCATAAGCCATTACCACTATCCCTCATTCCATTAGAGTTTGTATCTACAAAAAACTCACCTGAATTATAAATGCCATCTTCGTTTTCATCAGTATAAGCCTCGCCCAGATCGTCACCACCAGCGGTAGTTGTAAAGGTATCAGCAGCATCAAAAACAAAGTTTCCATTATTGTCGGTATAATCTTCTGCACCTGCGGTATAAGCAATAATCTCAAGACGACCATCTAGCGGCCTAGCAGCATTGCTTTGCCAGTTAACGGAACATTCCCCATTTACCAACACACAAGAGGAGCCTATCTGACCTGATTCTGGCGCCCAGAAACTAACGCTTGTACCATCAGACGGGGGATTACCAAAATGATCTTCAGCAATAATCGACAAAGTAACTTCTATACCATTAATTCTATATGCCTGAGAAATATTTCTTTTATCAACACTCAAAGAAAAACCACTCGCTTCAGGAACTCCAGAAGAGATCACAATATCCTCAGAAATACCCAAGGTTCCAGAGGCATCGTGCGTAGCCCTGATAAAATAGTTCCCCGCCACAGTTCCACTCTCTAGAATAGTTTTTACTTCGCCCTGATTGTCAGTTACCCCAGTAGTTCTTCCCGCTAATATTGAAGCGCCACCAACAGCCGAATTAATAGCGWAGCTGACTGTTTCACCCACTATCGGAATTAAATTGGGGCCAGTGACTTTAAATGTTAATTCTGTACTAGTAGTTGCACCACCAGCTAAGGATAATTGTGTATTTATAGCAGAAACGTATTGCACGGCTAGCACAGGGCTTGGTGCTATAACTATAGTTACCGTTGCAGTGACAGAATTTTCCTGAAGGGTGGCTGTTATTACATCGTTCCCATTACAGCCTATAGCAGTATAAGTTAAGGTAACAAAGCCGTTAGTAGTTGATATGGGGGTTTCACTGAACGATGCCAGCCCGCTAGCTGCGCAATTTGATGAAAAAGCAACAACGGCTGCATCAGTCACTGCATTGCCAAGAGTATTTACTATATTGACGGATAGTGTAACTGACTCCCCCGCTTCAAGATTCGCATCTGGGCTTGTTCCAATAACTCCATCCAAAAAACTTGTTCCAGTGCCTATTCCGATTCTAAAAGAAGCAGGGTCTGTAACCGCCACTGTAGTAGTTCCCGCTGTACCAGATGTCCCATTAAGCCCACCCGCGCCAAAAACCGTAAAATCTTCCGTGGAAGATCCACCACCACCGCAAGAGATCAACAGAGCGCTCAACAATATTACTGTAAGGGAGTTTTTAATTTGAGGAAGTCGAAGAGCTGAAAGCAGTCCTAAAGCCAAAAGACTGTTCAATTTTAACAGATACCGAAACATATGGAGGCCTCTTCCACGTCAGAACTTGGCAGAATACTACCATGAAAAATACCCAGGTGTTAGTACGGCTTCACATTTTTTAACACAAGATATCGAATTGAAATCAGCATCTTGCAGAGGATATTTAGGAGAATAGATTAAATTAATTCAGGGGATGGCAAACGGTATTCACAAACTAAAGTGACTCTTCTAAAATAATTTTCCAGAGTCCATCTTCTTTATCTAACTGAACTTTTTTGTTAGTAAAATCACTATACGAGTCAGAGGTATAGCCTTGCCTTAGATAAACCCATATTGAACCATTACTTACAAGTTCAAATTGAGCATAACCAACGTCCACCTGAATGAAATCTGGTGCATTAATTCTGCTGCTTCTTTCTCTTTCCCAAGCGTTGCGACTCATGCCACCCGGAACTATAAAACTATCAGAATAAAAACTAAGATAAAGGGATTCGTTCTGGGCTGACCAGGCTCGAGCCCAAGCATCTATTACTGCAACGATTTCATCCTCTAATTCGTCGGTATACACCACGGCAGTAAAATAGCCACTATCTCTTGCCGCTACCGCTAATTCTAATGCAGCCTGTTCTGTTTCTTCTCGTGCGGCTTGTTCTCTAGCGGCTAATTCTAATGCAGCTTGTTCACGTTCTGCTTCTTCTCGTACGGCCTGCTCTCTAGCGGCTAATTCTTGCGCAGCCTGTTCACGTTCTGCTTCTTCTCGTGCGGCCTCTTCTCTAGCGGCTAATTCTAATGCAGCTTGTTCACGTTCTGCTTCTTCTCGTACGGCCTGCTCTCTAGCGGCTAATTCTTGCGCAGCTTGTTCACGTTCTGCTTCTTCTCGTACGGCCTCTTCTCTAGCGGCTAATTCTAATGCAGCTTGTTCACGTTCTGCTTCTTCTCGTACGGCCTCTTCTCTAGCGGCTAATTCTAATGCAGCTTGTTCACGTTCTGCTTCTTCTCGTGTAACCTGTTCTATCTCCGCCCGTAGATTCTCTGGCTCAAGCTCTTCAATAACCACAATTTGATTATTACTGAATATTCCAGTAAAAACAGTGCCATCAGGAAGAGTCATAGCGCCTGGACCATTTCTTAAATCATTACTGAATGCTCCTTCAAAACGGGAGCCATCAGCCCAGTAAATAACCCCTTGGCCTTCCTTCTTACCATTCAGAACCCCTCCTTCATAGCGAGTACCATCAGGCCATTCCAGAGTTTTGATTTCTATTTCGTTAGACTCAGAAATGGCACTATCTTGAGCAACACCTTGCGCAATCGCATGACTTGCAAACATAAATGCCAATATACTTAGGGAATGGATAACTTTCATATTTTAAAAATTATAAATTTTCTTACAAAATGCCAATATTATGTGATTTTAATTCTAAAATCCTGATTCGCGTAAGAATACAGCAACAAACTGTTTTCTTACACGATTAAAAAAACTGGAGGCCCGGCCTTCAATTACAACTGTTCCTCGCACCACCTTCTCAGTATTTATTTCATCCGTTCCATAAATACCTAACTCTATTCTATAATGGCTGCTGACTAAATTCATGGTGCCATCCCGATCTTCACGAACGGCAACAGCTCCTCCAAAAGTAGATGCCTGATAAGGGTTGTCCAGCTCGGTAACAGCGACAAGATCGATACTCCTGACATAAGCATCTAAAACGCCATTTTCTATATTTTCCGGGAAAAACTTAGCCGGCATACCCAGCTCTATCCTATCTAACTGCCCTTCTTCTAGATACGCCACAACTTCTAAATTATCAGTATCAACGACTGTCGCTATCTTCAAGCCCGTGGACAACCAATCTCCCACTTGAAGGTCAGATGCAACGTCCACAATTCTACCAGATAACGGGGCGCGAATTATTAATTGCTGATTTTTTTCCAATAAACCTCTCAAAATTTCATTTTGTGTGATTAGTTCTGAATTAACCACTCTTGCCTGACTGCGCAAACTATTATTAAACCCTTGAGAAGCCTGAGTCCAACGCAACTCGGTATACCGAGAGGTAGCCTGTTCAATATCTCTTTCCAAGAGCGGTGAAGTAATTTCAAACAATATATCTGCCTCTTCAACCTCATCTCGGTTCAAATAAGGCATGCTAAGCAGCTGCCCTGCTTCTGGCACATAAAGATCAGCAATCTGCCCGCGCATGACCGCAGCAACAGGCACATTTTTTTGCCATGGAATAAATATCAATCCGAGAATGATCAGAAAAATAACGGAAGACCTTGCAGCTCTGTAGTTCCACTTGATTTTATCTCGCATCTCCCACCACACCATTATTTCTTTCACTACAGGCTTCACAAGAAATGAAATTAGCGTCGATATAAACAACGCCACACCGAGCACTTTAAAAAACATAGTATAAACGACATAAGTGATTCCCAAAAACAGAAAGAAGCGATATACCCAAACACAATAAGCATACATCACCAGTATTGGACGAAAATGCTCCGGTGGCTCAATCCCACATCCAAACAAACGTTCACGTAACCACCATTTAGCCATATTAAAAGAACGAGATTCAAGATTAGGCACTCTAAGTAAATCCGACATGAGGTAATAACCGTCAAACCTCATAAGGGGATTAAAGTTTACAAAAATCGACATAAGCCAGGTAGTTGTAGATAAAAGGAATAATGCACTCTTAATACTACCCTCTGGAGATATGCTCCAAAGAAACAGTGACAAGGATGCTATAACCAATTCGACGGCCACCCCTGCCGCACCTATTTGCATACGTTTTTTGCGGGAAGCAATCTTCCAGGAATCTGTAGTATCTGTATAAAGTACAGGCCACCCCATCATAAGGGCAACACCGAACATAGGCACCTTACAACCATAGGCTTTAGCTACGTAAGCATGCCCAAACTCATGGCATATTTTACTAAAGGCCAGTGCAAGAACATAAATTACCATCCCCGACCAACTGAAAAAGTATTGGAATGTTGTAAAAAACTCATCTACTTGCCTGGAAAATAGGTAAATACCCAGCAAGGTAATTATTGCAAAGATATAAAGTGTTGCCTTATGGCCAAGCCAGCTTAAGTTCAAAATGGTTTTATCAAGGAATTTATCTGGGTTCCATAGAGGGAAACGGAAAAATAACGGTTTACGAATATATTTTGTAAACCAGTCTACCGCTTGATTAGCCTTATCCAGCTGAGTCTGGTAAATATTCAACTGAGCAGCATCACCTTTTACTAGGTTATTCATCCGTAAAAATTGCTCAAGCTCCTCGAGCTCTTCTTTATCGACTTTATTCCCGATAACCAATTGATTAAGTCGTTTAAGGTTCTTGGTTGCTTTTTGCCCAAATAACGCCAGTAATTCAACATCCCGGTCATTCATCCGGTAGTATTTATTGGCCAAGGGGTCATGTAAATGCCAAAGAGGAGCACCATCTATATCGTGCTCCGCAGGATATAGCGCCAAGTCCTGACGGATTTCAGGTAGTGCAACTTGTTTTTGCTGGGCTGGTTGCTGAACTGATTTTAAAGCCGCTAAATGCCCGCCCATTGCCTGAGTGCTGATAAGGGCCTCCTGAATAAATAATAAAATAGTCTCACATCTTCTCCATATATCTTAGCTGTTCCACGCCAACCAATACGTAACTCTTCATTAGTAATAAATTCTGCACGACCTCGATAACCTAATATTCCATCGGGTGAAACCTCTGCCTGATAATTTACAAACCTGACATTTCCTCTATGAGCCTGCTCTGGATATACGTTCAGAAACATCGTCACTCTGGCGTTATAAGGCAAAGGAATGCCATCGCCAACCGCTAACCAGAATTCCAGTTCTACTTCACCAGGCTCAGCCAACGTAAATAATCTCTCTCCAACTTGTACTGGCATTCCTTCCAGTTCAGTTACCTTCGGAATGACCACTATGCCTTGTTTTTCAGCATATATATTTGAACGATCGAGAAGGCTCTGGGTATACCTCAATTGGGTTTGCCTCTGCTCTATGACAGCCTGTAATACAGGCAATTCTGAAGCAATATCCCTATTCCTTACAGCCGCCTGATTAACACTTTGATATTCAGCCTGGGCTATTGCCAGTTCCTGGTCTGCAAGGTCTTTTTGTGACTGGAGATTGGTATCGTCAAACGCAAGAATTAAATCACCCGGTAAAACACCTTGATTAGGCTGTACAAAAACTTCGCCAATTATTCCTTCTATAGGTGATCGCACAATTATAGGGTTTAAAGGAACGATTTCTGCTCTGGCATTTACTGACAAAGGAACTGGGATCCATGCAATCAAAAAAGCAGCAGCAAGGCCTATCCAAAAATAACGCTTATTTGAAATTGCCTGCTTAACTTGAGTGCTTTTCTTTTCACGAGTTTTTAACAAAGAACCTATAGCATGAGCCACAGCACCAGCCCAATAATTAAGAATGGAAAGTTCTTCTTCCTCCCAAGACGTACTTCTACCTAATAATAAACCACCAACATCTTTATCTTGATATCTTAAGGGAACCCATACCAGATCACTGGGGAAAAACTCTCGCCATTTGATCTGTTGATCTTCAGTAAATTCATTCTTATCAATAGCCGTGGATTTTTCAAAATTTGCAACGCTCAACTTCTTACATACTTCTTCAATCCAGGCTGTAAATGGTGTGTTTTTTATAGGTTCGGGTAATCCAGAAACTGCCTGTACTGAACCTTTTGAAAAAGTTTTATTAATCCATAAAACAGAAACCTGATAATCTGCAATGCGTGTCGACTGATTAACAATGGAGTGCCCTAGTTGGACAATACTCTTGCATTGTCTCAGCTTCTGTTGCAATAAAAGTAAATCAGTTGCATCTGCCATGGAATACCTTACCTACTAAGCAATTATTTCTCTTGCTAGGAGTACTTTTTAAAAAACTATTCTGGAAAAAAAACGACACCACTCATACCCGGCATTAAGTTTCCGGGTGGTTGTATTAAGGTGCCAATTACACGAACAGTCTGACTAACCGGATCAATAACATTAACCACTCGGTCAATAACAGCATTAACCGTTTGGTCTGTTTCATCAATTAAAAACTCAAATTGTCTGCCCACCTGATACCTTCTTAAGTTCAAAGAAGGAAGCACCATTTCTATCTCTAGATTTCTGGTATCTATAAGCTCGATTAACACTTCACCCTGGCTAACATACTGGTAGGCTTCAACATATTTCTCAGTGACAGTCCCAGAAAATGGTGCTCTGATTACACACTCAGAAAGTATAGATGTTGTACGTTCAACTTCTGCCCTCGCGATATCAAGTTCAGATCGACTCTGCGCCAATTCAAGCTCGCTGAGATTATTTAACTGCCTGAGTCGTTCATTAATTTCTACACTTCTAGCAGCAGATTCTTCTCTCGCCAATTCGATAGTATTATTGGCCTGTTCAATTGCACAATTAAACTCTGCAATCACTTCTCCTTGTTCAATTCTATTGCCTGCTCGTACTGGGAATGAATTTAATTTAGCATCGAGACCAGAAGAAATTTGCGTGAAATTTACAGGTCGAAGCTGACCTCTATAAGTTTCACCTGCATTATTTAAAGAAGGTGAAACTGCATTTATCTCAGCCATAATTTCTTCAACACTCTGAGCATTCACCAGTCCAGAATGCAAAGCAAATAATACTACCGAGAACGATAATGACAAGCCTGGAAGTAACCTTGTTATTTTTTTCATATTCATGAAGTATCCTTGGCTTTGTAACGTTACAACATTCTAACATTGGCTATTTTGAAAGTAACTAACACCTGACTAACAGCTAAAAATAGCTATATATAAGGGTTAATTATCTAAGGCAGGTTCAAATGCTTCAATGAAATCATTTCTGCTTGGTGCAGGAAGAAATATCTCAAGGTATTCTTCTAATTGCGGCACTGGTAAGAATGCTCCCATAAATTCATCAATATTTGGCCCAAAACCAGGCAAAATAAACAGACGCGAATCGAGCCTATTATCAGTTACTCCAACAATTTTAAAAATAACATTGTCTTGATCTTCACTTTCATCAGTAATGGTATAGGTAAATAATTCTTCCAAATCATCATAATTAAACTCATTACGAGATGGCGGCCTATATTGATAAGCACCATCACTTTCAATCACTAAACGCCCCCCGTTATCAGTAATAAACTCCCTTCCAAGCACTACTAACTCATCATTTTTATCTAAAATAGAAGATATCTCAGCACCTGTTTTGAGAATATCATTACCCAGTAAGTTGCCTGATATCTGAGTATCATTAATATAAACCATACGTATATCTTGTATCGCATTAAGCGACAAGAACGGTTCCATTTGCATAACAAAATTTGCCGAAATGGAATCAGCTAAATTATCAACCGGTATTTGCATATAGTTATTTGGAATTGGATTTACCCCTAAACTAGACAGATAAGCGCCATATGCTGTTTGAGCCGAGGCATACGATTCTCGTTCTCCCATACTAGAACTGAACGCTCTTAATTTACTTTGAATTGTCGCAATATTGGTGCCTACAGAGTTTGCTTCTTGTAAGTTGGTCAGCTCAAACAACTGCGAATCAATTTCATTCAATAATGCTGCCCGATCAAATTGTATTAAGGAGTTTTGATACTCTTGCCAGGTGATATTCACACCTGCAACCACTGCCATATTAATAGCTAATTTACGGTTTAACGTTAACAGTTCACTGGTGTCTCGAAATTTTCTAATTGTCTTAACATTAACCAGGTTCATTAAGTCCCCGGTAATATTTGCACTAAGCTGACCCCAGGAATCATTTAGAGAAAATCGATTACTTGTATAATTTTCACCATAGGAAAATTCTAACCCCGGGAATAACTGCAACATTGTTTTGCGCGTTTCATCTTGTTCAATTCTGGCATTGTAAACTTCAGCGATGTAATCAGACGAGTTGGTTAAAGCATAAAGCTCCATTTCCTGCATAACCTCTGGATCATCAGAGACTCGAAATAGTTTTTCATAATCATCGGATACTTCTAATCTAATTGAATCCAGGTTCTCAATATTAATGAGTTGAGCCAAGCGAGTTTTAGATGTACTTATCGACTGTCTAACCTGATCCAATACTTGTAATGTTTCAATTATCGTTCGCATTTCTGTCAAAACTGAAATTGGGTCTTGCAAGCCCTCTCTACGATTAACCTGTAAATCATCCAAAATATCTTCAGCTTCCAAATATAATTCTTCAAGTTCATCTTCCATTGCCTCCATCGCTACTGCATACCAGTAGGCACTGCGTACTTCTTGCAATAATGTCAGCATGACTTTTTGACGAGCTTTGTCTGCAATCAAATAATTATCCGCACCTTGTTTTGCGGTTAGATAACTAAGACCAAAATCTAATAGATTCCATGAAAATGATATATCGCCCGTTACCTGTTCACGCTCCTGGGAAGAAGATGACTCCAGTGATTCATCTCCTGTCGCTACGGAATTACTAAAAGAGGCTAAATCATTAGAACGATTGGTATAACCGGCATTAGCTGCCAGATCTGGCAGTAATTCGGCTCTGGATAAGTCAAAAGAATTATTCGCTAACGTAGCCTCAAGCAAGGCAACCCGATTTTCCAAGTTATATTTTAAGGCCATCGCAAAGGCTTTCTCAAGCGTCAAAAACTCACCAGCTGGCAACTCTTCTTGGGCTCTAAAAATAAGTTCGCGGTCAGCTTGCGCTATTTGCGCTAGCTCGGATTGAGAAAAAGGGTCAGGGACGACTATACATGAAGCGAGAAAAGGGGCAACGGTCAAATATCTGAAAAGTTTAGTAAGACCATATCTAAGCAAGCACTCAGCCCCGACTAAATATTTTTTCTAACAGCGTTTTAAGCTCCAATTTTTCCTGTTGATAACCAAACTCTCCTGCTCGGAGAATCTGGTCATTCAGGTTCTCTTTTGCAAAGTCTTTTAGCTCTTGATCCAACTCACCGTCTTGATTAGTCAACGAATTAAGTAAATCTAAAAGCTCTGCATCACCTTGCGCGACCAATTCTAATGATTTCCATTCAGAAGTCAACGCAAGTTCTTGATCTAGCGGGGCATTATCTTCACTTTCACTACCAGGTTCTGCCGACTCCATCACAGTTTCAGCATCTGCATCCACTTCTGATTCATCAATTTCAACTTCTGCCGAATCCACTTGGACTCTAAACCTTGAAGATACAGAGTTACCCTTAGAGTCTTCAGCCTCAACTACAATGACAACTTCGTCAATACCCAAAATTCTGGCCATATCCGCATCAATAATAAACTCTCTATTTTCCTGATCGAACAATATGTAATTCGGTAATGGACTGCCATCTTCTAAAGTAGCAGTAATTGTCAGCGTCTCCATTGGGTCTGTATGCTGAAAATTATCAACTATAGAGAACACAATCATTGGTATATTTGTGGGAATAGCCTGATCCTGAATACGACTAACCAAGGTTATAACACTCGTACTTACAGGCGTCGCATCCACTGTATTACCGGTAACTGGATCAACTGCACCTGCTGCTGGTGCAGAATCAGCGTCATACACTGTAAACTTGGAAGTCGCTGCATTTCCTTGTGAATCTTCAGCCGTTACAACAACAACTATTCCTTCTTCAATACCAGCTTCTGCTGCTGCATCCGCGTCTAACACAAATTCCTGGTTATTTGCGTCAAATTGAATAAAACCAGGAAGCTCATCACCATTTTCCAGACGGGCCGTTATCGTGAGCACTTCAGCTGGATCAGTGTGAAGGAATGCGTCAGCAACTGGATAGACATTTGAACCGGTACCCAATATCTGATCTTGCAAGTCTCCGATTAATGAAATAATACCGCCGGGCCCCAAGTTGCTGAGCGCTTGTGCATTAGTAGCACCGGCATTTTCTACACTAAATACATTAAATCTGGCATTAGTAGAATTACCCCGCGAATCTTCAGCAGTAACAAGTACTGTCTCTGATTCAATACCCAAAGCATTTGCCATATCGGCATCCAGAATAAACTGCTGTGAGCTTTCATCGTAGCGAATGTAATCTGGCAAAGGACTGCCATCTTCGAGAGTCGCAGTAATTATCAACGTCTCACTGGGATCAGTATGCTGGAAGGCATTTGCAATTGGGAATACAGACTCACCACTGCCTAATATCTGATCTTGCAGGTTTCCAGTAAGATTGATGAAGCCATCTTGTTCAGGTAAGTCTAGGATATCTGCATTTTGTATCGGTTGATTTATAACGTTACTCAAAACCGTTGTGAAATCTATGTTTTGAGTTACCGATGTTGGATCATCGACAGCAGGAGTAAAGTCAATATTGGTATTTACATTTGTAGTAGGTGGCGGTGGTGGTGACTGATTTTGGTTATCATTGCTAGGGACTGTTTGATCAGTGTTCACCCCATTATCTCTAACGATAAATGTCAAAGTAGACTGGCTTAAATCGCCATCCGCATCGCTCACTCTGATAGTGAAAACTTCACTTAAACCAGCAACGGGTACGCCACCCTGCACTGGAGGTTGATAACTAAAAGTACCATCCTCATTAACTGTTAATTTTCCACCATTATCAGTTGTAAATTCAGAACCTAGCGTTACAGAATTTCCATTCTCATCAACAACACTGACCACACTTGGCGGCTGATCTGGAACAATATCGTTTAGGAAAATATCACCTAACTGACTGCCTCCACCCTCGATCCTGGTAACCGTATCATCTCGAGCAATGATATTTGCATCAGTATTAAGCACATTCAAGGTCAGTGTAGACTGAACGTTATCTCCATCAACATCACTGATCGTTAAGGTAAATACTTCTGTTAATCCTGTGAATGGAACTACCCCTAAGGCTGGCGGAGTATAGGTATATGTTCCATTACTATTGACCGTAAGAATACCCCCACTATCCGTCGCAAAAGGTACGCCAATAGTGATTATATCCCCACCATCATCAACTGCAGCCGTTACGCTGCCAGGGCCATCTAGGATAGTGTCATTAGTAAGCACGTTACCGTTAACCGCTGCACCGCCTTCTTGGGCAGTGTTAACATCTACTGTGACGATTGGGAAAACATCATTATCAGTGACACTAATTGTTAAAGTCGCCTGATCCGTATCGCCATCAGCATCTGAGACGGTGTAAGTAAACACTTCAGTTAAACCAGCCGCGGGAACATTGCCCTGCGCTGGTGGTGTATAACTGTAAGACCCATCAGCATTCAATGTTAATGTGGCACCAGCATTGGTCGTGAAAGTTGAACCTACCGGTATAGCATCACCACTACTGTTAACAAGCCCAATAACTGTACTGGATCCATCGCCACTAATATCATTCGTTAAAACATTGCCTGTTTGCGAACTACCTGCTTCAGTTGCAGTAACTGCGTCAGCATTAGCAATTGGGCTTATATCATTGTTAGCCACTGCTATTGTTAATGTTGACTGGATACTATCGCCATCAGCGTCAGTGACAGTAAAGGTGAAAACTTCCGTTAACCCGGCTGGTGGAACAGTACCTTGCGCCGGTGGTGTATAGCTGTAAGAACCATCACCATTAATAGTGAGAGATCCACCATTATCAGTTATAAAAGGTGTACCAACCGTAATCACATCGCCATCATCATCTAAGGCCGAACTAACTGTTGCAGGACCATCACCGATAGTGTCATTGCTTAATATATTGCCGGTGGCTGCTGTCGCTCCTTCAGTAGCTGTAGCGGTATCATTAACCACAATTGGAACCAGATCATTATCAGCAACCATGACACTTAAAATTGCCTGGCTTGTATCCCCATCGGCATCAGTAACCGTATAAGTAAAGGTTTCTGTTAAACCACCCGGTGGAACTGCACCTTGTGCTGGTGGCGTATAAGTATAGGAACCATCACTATTAACTGTGATAGTAGCGCCTCCGTCCGTTATAAATGGAACGCCAACGCCAATGGCATCACCATTACCATCGATAATAGCCGTAACAGAACCCGGACCATCTTCTATCGTATCATTGCTCAACACATTGCCTGACTCTGAGATTCCGCCTTCAGTTGCGATTGCATTATCAGCCACTGCTATAGCAGGCTGATCATTATTCGCAACAACAATGGTTAGCGT
Source organism: SAR86 cluster bacterium (assembly GCA_002746215.1). Lineage (GTDB taxonomy): Bacteria > Pseudomonadota > Gammaproteobacteria > Pseudomonadales > Pseudohongiellaceae > UBA5109. Next base: position 412 of record NVWI01000008.1, on the reverse strand, counting down.
AGATTGACCTGTATCACCATCACCGTCAGTGACTGTATAAGTGAAAGTTTCGCTTAGACCCAAAGCAGGAACCGAGCCCTGAGGTGGAGGCGTATATGAATAGGAACCATCACTATTAATAGTGAGAGATCCACCATTATCAGTTATAAAAGGTGTACCAACCGTAATCACATCGCCATCGTCATCAACCACATTGGTAACCGAACTAACACCCTCCGCCACATCATTGGTTAAGACATTGCCCGTTGTAGCAGCACCTGCTTCAGTCGCGACACCACTATCTACTGCTGCAACTGGAGCTTCATCCACGTTAGTCACCGTAATAGCCAAAGCCTGACTATCCGTCCCGCCCTGCGTATCCGTCGTAATAACCGTCACGTTGTAAATATTGTCAGCGCCTGCATCACTCGGA
>NVWI01000007.1 GCA_002746215.1 SAR86 cluster bacterium | reverse complement strand
GCAGATGCGTTCCAGTTTCTTACGTTGGCGTGCCTGGGTAGAGACACCGGCATGTAAACTGAAGCCTGATACTTTTCCTACCTGACTAAAGCGTTCATCGCCTGTTTTGGGCAGCAGTGTTTGTAAAGTAAATACTTTCCTTCCTTGCTGTGGGCCAAGCGCAACCCGGTAGGTGATGCTATGCCCATGCAAGTCCTGCATGGGGTTCTCTTCCAGATGATCCAGGTTTAGGTAGCTGTTCTCAATATCTTGTGTAAGCAGTCCTGCCTTAACCAAAAACCGGCCCAGACGTGCGCTGATCTTTTGTACCAGTGCTTGTAGTTCTGCCTGGCTGGGCGCTTTTACCCGAAGGAAGAGCGGGGTTTTCTGGTCAAAACCGGCAATGTATACCCCGTCCAGGAACAGGATATGGAAATGTACATTCAGGTTCAGGGCCGAACCAAAACGCTGGATGAAAGTCACTGCCCCAGTACGCGCTGTGCTGTGGGTAAACCCAGCCTGATGTATCAGGTGGGTCGCTAGTGTCCGATAGACTATTCTTAAGGCCTTACCCATCAGTTCTGGGTAGCTGGCAAACAGGAATCTGAGCTGGAACGGTACACTCAATACCCATTGGCGCATGGCTTGCTTCGGCAACACTTCATCTACCAACAGGGCAGCACTATCCACCATGCGTCTGGCACCACAGCTCGGACAGAAGCCTCGTCGCTTACAGCTAAAAGCCACCAGCTTTTCATGATGACAAGTCTCACACCTGACCCGTAAAAAACCGTGTTCGAGAAGGCCGCACTTTAAGTAATCTTCAAATTCCTGCTGAATATAAGCCGGTAAAGGCTTGCCCTGCTGCACCATGAGCGTCTGAAACGCAGAGTAGTGTCGCTTAATGATTTGATAGAGAAGTGTTTGTTCTGGACGGTGGCGTTCATGCTTTGTGTTTGAAGGGGGCACTTGCTTGTTGGCAATCCTTGCCTGGAGCATAGGAAAATCCTTTCTCTATTCTGGCTTGTTTCTCTAAGCAGTATAGTGCTTATTCTGGATTGTTGTGCTGGATTACTTGGGGTCGCCCAAGCAACCCGTTATAATGTGCGACTTTCTCGTTAGCAGTAAGCAGTAATGGATAAAACCTACCAACCCCAGCAAATCGAAGCCTCCTGGTACAAGACTTGGGAAGAGCGCGGTTACTTTACGCCATCCGGTCAGGGTGATGCTTATTGCATCATGATTCCGCCGCCAAATGTCACTGGCAGCCTGCACATGGGTCACGGTTTCCAGCAATCCATTATGGATGCGATGACGCGTTATCAACGTATGCAAGGCAAGAATACGTTATGGCAAGTCGGTACTGACCATGCTGGCATCGCTACGCAGATGGTTGTCGAAAGACAATTGCAAGCCAAAGACTTAACTAAGCATGATCTGGGCCGTGAGAAATTTGTCGATAAAGTCTGGGAATGGAAAGAGCAATCAGGCAGTACTATTACCCAACAAATGCGTCGACTCGGCGTATCCGTAGATTGGGAGCGTGAACGCTTCACTATGGATAAAGGGCTCTCTGCTGCTGTTGAGGAAGTCTTTATTCGCCTGTATGACGAAGGCTTAATTTATCGCGGCAATCGTCTGGTTAATTGGGACCCTAAATTACACACCGCTATTTCTGATCTTGAAGTTATTAATGAAGAAGAAAACGGCTCCTTTTGGTATTTCCGCTATCCCTTGGCAAATGGTGCCTTAACGGCTGACGGCAAAAACCACCTCGTTATTGCAACCACTCGTCCGGAAACCATGCTGGGAGATTCAGCCCTGGCGGTGCATCCGGAAGATGAGCGCTATAAAGATTTAATCGGCAAGTTTGTCGAGCTTCCTTTATGTGATCGACTTATTCCAATCATCGCTGATGATTATGTTGACCCAGAATTCGGTACCGGTTGTGTGAAAATCACCCCCGCGCATGACTATAACGACTATGAAGTCGGCAAACGGCACGAGCTGCCTATGATCAATATCCTGACGAATAACGCAGCGATTAATGAAAATGCACCCAGTGCTTATCAGGGCATGGATCGTTTTGAAGCACGCAAACAAATAATTATTGATATAGAGGCGGCGGGCTTACTTGAGAAAATTGAAMCACATAAATTAAAAGTGCCACGCGGTGATCGCAGCGGCGTAGTCATCGAACCCTACCTGACAAATCAGTGGTATGTTGCCATTGAAGAACTGGCTAAACCTGCCATCGAAGCCGTTGAAAATGGCGATATAGAATTCGTGCCTAAAAATTGGGAGAACACTTATTTCTCCTGGATGAGAGACATTCAAGACTGGTGCATTAGCCGTCAGCTTTGGTGGGGGCATCGCATACCCGCCTGGTATGACAATGACAGCAATATCTATGTTGGACCTAATGAAGCCGCCGTTCGTGAGAAATATAAACTAGATACTGAACTTGAATTAACTCAAGATCCTGATGTGCTGGACACCTGGTTCTCATCAGCCTTATGGACTTTTTCAACACTGGGCTGGCCCGAAGATACCGAAGATTTAAAAACTTTCCATCCTACCGATGTGCTGGTAACCGGCTTCGATATTATTTTCTTCTGGGTTGCCCGCATGATCATGATGACCTTAAAATTTACCGGGCAGATACCCTTCCGCAAGGTTTATATCACTGGACTGATTCGAGACAGCGAAGGTCAAAAAATGTCCAAGTCCAAGGGCAATATTCTTGACCCTATCGATTTGATTGATGGCATAGAACTCGATTCGCTATTGGCCAAGCAGACTGACAGCATGATGCAACCTCAACTGGCTAAAAAAATCGAAAAGGCAACACGCAAGAACTTTCCGGAAGGCATTGCTGCATACGGCACCGATGCATTGCGCTATACCTTTTATTCTTTAGCGAGTACTGGCCGCGACATTAATTTCGACATGGGTCGTATAGAAGGCTTTCGTAATTTCTGTAACAAGATATGGAACGCTTCACGTTACGTATTTATGAATACCGAAGAACAGGTGCCACATAAACCGGAACAGCTATCAGATTATTCTCAAGCCGACTTATGGATACAGTCTCGTTTTCAACTTACCTTACAAAAAGTAGAGCAAGGCATGGAAACTTATCGCTTCGACCTGGTTAGCCAAGCCATCTACGAATTTTTTTGGAATGAATATTGTGATTGGTATTTAGAACTATCTAAGCCCGTACTTTGGGATGACAACGCCTCAGCAGCACAAAAGAATGCCACCCGCTACACCCTGTTAAATATACTTGAGCAAAGTCTGCGCCTTGCACATCCTTTTCTGCCATTTATTACTGAAGAGATTTGGCAAAAAGTTGCACCCATGCTCAACATTGAGGGCGAATCTATCATGTTACAGCCCTATCCTACACAGGATAGTTCAATAATTGATGAAAAAGTTGATGCTGAAATTGACTGGGTAAAAGGTGTGATTGTGGCGATAAGAAATATCCGCGGCGAAATGAATATTTCACCCGCAAAAGCTATCCCGGTGATTCTGAACAAGGGCAATAAAAATGATAAAACTTATCTGCAAGCAAACACTCAGTTTCTTACCAAACTCGCCAAACTGGATTCCATTAGCTGGTTAGACAGCACCAAAGATGCTCCGCTTGCCTCGACTCAATTGGTCGGCGATATGGAGGTATTAGTACCTATGGCGGACTTAATAGATGTAGACGCTGAAGTAGAACGACTCAACAAGGAAGTCTCTAAACTGGATAAAGAAATCAGCAAGCTTTCGGGCAAGCTCAGTAATGAAAAATTTGTAGCGAACGCGCCAGAAGAAGTCGTCAACAAAGAAAAAGAAAAACTCGAAAAAGCTGAAAGCTCAATTATTCAACTACGAACACAGCTTGAAAAAATAGCCGCCTTATAACTCTTATTCCAAGCCCTGGTGAAAACGCTAAGTCTGCTTAGCGTTTATCCGCGCTTTGTAATATTGAGCTCCTTAATAATACCTGAACCAACTCTGATTGACTCTTGGTCTGGGTCTTCCTGAATAAGGACTTCAATTGAGAACGCACAGTATCAATACTTTTGTGAAAAGAAACAGAAATTTCTTTTACTGACATTCCTTTCGATAGCGCAATAGCTATTTTGGATTCTGCAGGACTTAAATTATACAGCACATCTAAAAATTGAGAATTAAGTTGAAGAGCACTTTCAGGGTCTGTGATAAAAACTTCTGCATAGGCTAGCGGCACTCCGAGAGGCTCGCCATGCAATTCAAAATCATGAGGTTTAATCATCAAAATCAAGGGGAATGATCTGTTTGAATGACTCAACCCTATCAACTCAATAGAATCAAACTTTTCCTTCAGTGAATTTTCAATAGAAATATTTATTAACTGATATAACTTTATTCTTTCACTTCTATTTATAGGGTTAAAGCCCATATCTTGCTGTTTTAAAGCAGGGTGCTCATTAATTATGGATTTCGCTACTGAATTAAAATAAACAGGCGTCGCAGATTTATCAAACAACACTAATCCTATAAGTAATTCATTCTGCGTCCTTTCGACAACAGATTCACCTATTCTTAAACGCATAAATTCACGCCGGATTTTGATTGCTCTAGCCAAGTGAGGTATTAATTCAGTTATCAATGCCAAGGTATCAGAGTCAAACTCTGAATCCCTGGAAGAACGATGTAAGCCTAAGCCTACATGCTGTTCATTATTTGTGAAAACTGTGGCACCTCCGACATATCCAATGTCGTATTTTTTTCGAACATTCTCATAGTATTCTGAGGTCTCTAATTCATGCTGCTTAGGCCCGTGAATATTTAACGCCACGGCAACTTCTTCATTCTTCATGATATGAAAAGCAGGGTCGAAGTGGCTATATTTCTTATAAGCTTTAAGAACCTCCTCACTCAAGCCAAAGGAATAAAATCCACCACCTTGTTTAAGATAATTGTCTTGAATAAAAATTGCACCGGATTTTGATTTACTGATGTTAACTATTCGTTTTATAACGGTTTGCCATATTTCCGGGTTATAAGAAGCTTCATAAATATCACTAATTATTCCAGAAAAAAACTTGGGAATTGAAGTCATTTAAATTCCTTATCTTAATTTTCCCAGTTCTCTAAAGCTTAAACGTTTAAATAAAAGTCATACTCACTATACGTCATCTTCACCCAAATGGATGAGTAAATAATGACTAAGGGAAGAACGTCTTAAAATTTGCAACAGGTCAACTCCCAGGATATCGGTTCTTATATAACATGGGTGCTACCAGTGCCTCCTACTCCTGGAGTAGAGATTACATATGCTTATATTCAGGCACAAAGCAGGCTGATATCTAACCTGCTTCGGATGATGCGCTTACTAATGAAGGGTTTATCAGTGCACAGTTGGACGCAATGGCCCTGATCGATGGTTCTGTCATAACATCCCCATGCCTTATGATAGTGATCATGGAATTTTTTATTTGAATGGATTACTGGACTTCCAGGAAATATGAATCTGGATCATTTACCTACTGTTTAGAAATTCCGGCAAGGAACGGGTAACAACGTTACCCGTTTTCGTTACTTACTTTGCTGACGAGAATGCTACTGGTCAACAGGGAAAACTTCAACACCAATGTAGAGGCCAGCTTCAAAACTGTCAGCTCCTATAAGCCTGCTTCCACCAAACAAAACACCCCCACTTGGAGAGACGTTAAATACTGCTTCAATGCCATCAATGTTAATTAGGCCAATCTCATTTTGAGTATAAGGCAGCAGCAAACCATTGGCTCCGGTCAGGATTTCCGTCATAGTGTCACTCATAAAAGGAGGTGTCGGTGCTTCATATTCATCATCCATCACACCTGGATCTGGATCGACCAAAGACCAGCCCATACCGATTTCCCGTTCTTGAGTAACTCCTTGAACAGTGGCAAACGTAGCCGAATCAGCATCAAAGCTTATAACGAAGGTCCCAGCGGAGACTATATCCAGAAAGGTTGCATCTTCAGCGTTAACTTGTTGTTCAATCCTGTTATGAAATGCAAACACTCGATAGGATCTGTTGGTGACATCCCTGTTAGACTCTGCGTCTTCCAGTGCGGCGACTTTCGTCTCCAGAGTTTCTATAGCTTCCACGACTGTAGCAAAGTTGGCGTTCATTTCCGAGGCACTTGCAGGCGTGCCAGACTCGAAGGTAACTAACTGCGCCAGAGATGATGCAGAAACCAGCAGTGCAGTAGTTGTCAGTAATACCATGTTAAAAAATTTCATTTTTTTCTCCTAAACAGWCGGTAGGTTTGGTCCTAAGACTTAGTCGCTCCACTTAGCGTTGTCCCAGGTTGTCAAAATACTATCCCAGATGAGCGCGGATAATTCGGGTGCATCACAGGCATCGCCTGCACCGTCCCCATCCGTATCAGCTTGATTGGAATTAGACACCGTCACACAGTTGTCAAATGCATCATCGACCCCATCAGAATCTATATCCATTTGTAAGCCGGGGTTATTCGGAAACAAGTCATCTTCGTTGTCACCGAAACCATCATTATCTGCATCAGTGTGTTCTGTTGGGTCATTAGGGAATGCATCTGCGTTATCACCCACACCGTCCTGGTCGCTATCTGAGGTTTCATTCGGATCATTCGGGAACACATCTGCGTTGTCACCAACACCATCCTCATCAGAATCCAGGTACTCAGTTGGGTCCTCTGGGAAAGCATCTTCAACATCTGGAACTCCGTCTCCATCAACATCGGACACAATTTTGGCAGGATCTGGATCCACATTTACGTCGCCAGATTCAAGATCAGTAACATCTGTCTCAACACCCGTATCAGTCGTTTCGGATGCCAGTACAGATTCAATATCTCCTATTGATATATCTGTACCCGGGATAGTCAGATTGGTGACATCCTGGGTGACGATAGTAGCCAAGGTTGCAGCGACTGCTGTGAAAGAGGCTATCTCTCCGCTATCACTTTGTCCGTCGATGATGCCGTCAGTTAAATCCTCAGTCAATGCATCAAATGCTTCCTGGGCATTTGCACCCCCGCCAGCTTCTGAAACTGCATTAGCTATGGCTGCTACGGCTTCTATAGCCTGACGATAAGCTGCTACCTGTGATTTGGATGCACTGTCTGTAGTGGTCGCGGTAATCAAAGGAGGTGTTGTGAAAATATCAGTCGTGTCATCCAGTCCGAATCCAAGAGTAGACTTGACCTGTCGTTGGGCTATGGTAAGGGCGGAAGTAAACTCTTCCTCGTCAATCGTCCCATCGCTATTTCCGGAGTAAGGTGAGCCAGAATCCGCCTTACGACGTGCGAGGTTGACGGCCATAGTTGTCAATGGTGACGCATAAATATCATCTCCATCTAACACACGCTGCGCCAGGACTACGGTAGTGAGGGAACTAAATATCGGTGCAGCACCCGTTGTCAAATCAGTGGTATCGCTGTCAACCTCGAAAACCAGAACGACCCATCCCGATGTGCTATCCGGAATAGTTAATCCCTGAATGCCAGCATTTGATCCAGTGCTTCCTGCTCCCAGAAGTGCACCCTGTAAGTCGGCCTGGCTAACATCCAGTTCGTACAAACTAACGACGGCTCCAACCAAAGGCCCTTTGACACCTGCTCCCCCAACAGCCACCGATACCGAACTTTGCGGCACCACAACCACTCTGCGGCTATCATTGTTACCACAGCCGGTGAGGAGAACCAGAGCAGATAATAGTATAAGGTAAAATGGTATTTTTACTGTCTGCATTAACTTTTCCCAGGATCCCTATTAAAAAAACAATCACATTAGAACCGTTCAATGATGACCTGAAACAAAATCTATTAAAATATTACTTTAAAGCAAGTTCTAAAACTTCACCCATTTAGGGTAAAATTAAATAAGGAAGACTGTACATTTCTCCTGAATGAGCTGATGTACTTTCAACAATAAAATGACAACCACTACAGCTCAATCCGAACGTATCAAGCATGTGACTGATTCAAAATTATTTTTAACGAAGTAATGGCGAGCGCAATAGTTAAGACATGCTTAACGTCACGAGCGAAGTTAAGACGAGGCTAAAGCATAATTTAATGAGGGCGCTTACTGTTAATGTAAGCAACTGAATTAAATTATGCTTTCAACGAAGTATTAGCAAGCGCAGTAGTTAAGCACGGGACATGAATTTGCCGGTTGTAGTATTTATTTTAATTATTTCACCTTGCTCCAAATATTCCGGCACCTGAACTTCTAACCCTGTTGTTAAGGTCGCAGGTTTGGTTCTGGCCGAGGCAGATGCCCCTTTGATTGCTGGCGGTGTTTCAGTAATTTCCATATTGATTGATTGTGGCAATTCGATACTCAGCAATTTTCCATCCATCAATAATGCAATCATCCCTTCTGTGGCATCAGTGATATAACCTAATTGACCTTCCAGTTCATTAGCGCTGACTTCGTATTGAGAATAATCTTCAGAATTCATAAAGACAGTGTTGTCACCATCCTGATAAGAAAACTGTATCGGGACTCGTACACAATCAGCTTCCCGTAACATGTCATCACCTTTATAGGATTCATCCAGTTTTTGTTTGCTTAACAAATTAGTGAAGCGCACCTTATATAAAGTTGACGCACCACGCGAGGATGGGCTCTTGGCTTCCAATTGCTTGACCGCATGCGGTATGCCATTTATTTCTATGACCATTCCTCTTTTTAATTCACTGGCTTTTGGCACCTAACTTCCCCTTAAATTACACCCGAATGGCTCTTAGCCTTCTTCTACCCTAGCGCTACCTTAAAGCAATGCTATAAAAGCCGCGGCATTCTAGCATGAGCACACGATGAAACTTTAACCCGATCAAGGATTAATGTTACTATCCCTGCGCAATTTCAGTGCACCTTTTATTACTTCATTTTTACTTTTTCGCACTGTTTTTTTAGTCACCACATTTTTTTAAAGAGACATGGTTCTATCTATATGAATATTAAAATTTTTATTGCTTCTTTCATCGTCGCTGCTGTACTAAGTTTACTTGCCTATCTTGTTAATTTTGAAAGCCTGTTCCCAGTACTCATTGCTTATTTTTGTATCGCTTTAATAAGTGGCTGCCTGACGACGTTCTGGATCATGCGTCCTCGCTCCGAACCTTCAGCAAAAAAACAAAAACGCAGTAAAAAATCCAAAAAGGATATCGGCCCGAAAGAAGTCGGTTCTGTAAAATGGTTTAGTGCCAGTAAAGGCTATGGTTTTGTCACACGCGAGAGTGGTGAAGATATCTTTGTTCATTTTCGTTCTATCGTTGGTAAAGGCCATCGTATTTTACAACAAGGCGATAAAGTCGAATTTGCCGTCACCAATGGTGATAAAGGCTTGCAGGCTGAAGACGTCAGCGCTATTAAGTAGGTAATTGCTGCTCTTGAGTAAGCATTACTTGAAGAGTGCTGTAATCAGAGTTTACCAGGGCGTTTAATAATGCGGCGGCTTTTCATCCTGCCCCTGCCCTGATATGAGAGAATCAATACCTTCAATGTCGACAAGCTTGTCTTCATAGAGCTTAAGTTGCAGCTGTAATCGGTCTATTTGCTGCTGCTGACTAACCAGGGCATTGTTTAATTCAGTCAAGCTCTGCTCCTGAAAGGCTAATTTACTTTGCAGCTCTATTATTTCGTCTTGCATAATTCCTCTTTACATTTCTACCGTATCAAACCACGGTTTTACGCTTGAGTGTTTTTTGTTTCATAATCTCTTATTAGAATTAAACCACGACTTTAAGGTAAGCATGCAATCCTCTTCAAAAAAACCGCCCATCATCTGGACCAATTTACTTGTCCTGGGTCTCCCCGTTCTCATCACCTTCACTGTGGTGCCCTGGTATGGCTTCACTTATGGCTATGATTTATTCGAATGGGTGTGGCTTTTTATTCTTATCACTTTTTGTGAGATGTCGATCACTGCAGGTTATCATCGCCTCTGGTCACACAAAGCCTATCAAGCTCACCCAATTCTTAAGTTTGTTTTTGCTTTAGGCGGGGCTTGCGCCTTACAAAACCATTGCATCGTCTGGGCTTCCGATCATCGCCGCCACCACCTCTACGTTGATGATAATGATAAAGACCCTTATTCCGCCAAGCTTGGCTTTTGGTACTCCCACTTTGGCTGGATGATTCGGGAATATGAAAGCGTTAAAGATGACTTTAGCAATGTGGATGATCTGTTTAAAGAGCCTATATTAGTTTGGCAAAAAAAATATTACCTGCCTTTAACGCTATTGATGAACCTTGGATTGCCACTTTTATTGGGTTATCTACATGGTGATATTTGGGGCGCTTTATTATTGCTCGGCTTCTTACGATTGGTATTAAGCCAGCATTTCACTTATTTAATTAATTCTGCCGCACACATATGGGGCTCACGCCAGTACGACCCCAATCAGACGGCCCGGGATAACAGCTTCATTGCACTATTAACCTATGGCGAGGGTTATCACAACTATCATCACACTTTTGCCTGGGATTATCGTAATGGGATCAAGTGGTATCACTATGATCCAACCAAGTGGTTTATAAAGGCCTGCTCCTGGTTAAAGCTAACATCTAATTTACGGGCCTGTTCCAGCTGGCGCCAGGAAATTACCCGAGTGGAGGTGCAGTATCAAAGCGCCTTAGCTAAATGTGAGAAATTGATCGACCCGGCACTTTGGCGTAAACAGCTTGAGTCTGAATATCAAAGCCTGTTGCAAACCCTCAACCATTGGGCTGAACTCAAACAACAATGGTATGAAAGAAAATCAAAAACTCTGCAAGATAAATTCCAGGAGCTGGATGCCGCCCACATACAACAAGCTTATAACGAATTAAAAATCAGCCTGAAAAATCAGCGCAAAAACTGGAACGCACTGCTACAGGATTTCTCAGCACTGCCTGCTCTAGCGCAACCTCAGGGAAATTAAGACGTCATGGATTTCAAGCTAAAATACAGCAGCTCAGATTCCTGGCTGGATGCCGTACTCGGTGATTTCGACCAATTTCTGGTTGACCATGCCAGTTGTGAGAAAAAAGCCTCTGGTATGGCAATCTCTATGATTTCTCACTACCCCGATAAACCCATACTGGTTAAAGCTATGCTGGATCTGGCAATTGAAGAACTTAGCCACTTTCGTGATGTTATGGCTTTGCTGATCAACAGAGGTTTACAAGCTGGCGCTGACCAAAAAGACCCGTATGTTAATCAGCTGCATAAAGCCATGGGTCAAGGCACAGAAGCTTATTTGCTGGACAGATTATTAATCGCCAGCATTGTCGAAGCACGCGGCGCAGAGCGTTTCGGCATGATAGCTGAAGCCTTGCCAGATGGACGGTTGAAGACTTTTTACCATGCAATCACAGAGTCCGAACAGCAACATTACAAATTATTTCTGTCGCTAGCAGAACAACATTGCGACCCTCAGCTTATATCTCCCCGACTTGATGAGCTATTGGTTACTGAAGCCAATATTATCCAACAATTGCCCGATCGACCCGCCTTACATTAAGCCATAAACGTCATTAAAAATGATTCACTCTCTTGCAGGGAGTGCCTTGCAACGAGTACCCTACTCATCTTTAAGGGATTAGACTTTTTAAGTACTTATTCAATATTGGCATACAATATGCAGTACTGAAGCAAACTTGAAACGAACTTTTTTAAATTATGGATGACTAAACCAATATGCTTTTCAAAATACTTTTACCCATAGTAATCCTGATAGGTTCTATTGGCGCAACTATCGCGCTTGTTGCGAACAGAGAGCAACCAGCGCAAGAAGTGTTGATTGAAGCAAGCCTGTTAGTGGAAGTCATACAACCACAGCGTCAGGATGCTTATATTACAGTTTCCTCACAAGGCACTGTTGAGCCACGCACCCGCACCAATATTGTTTCTGAAGTGACGGGTCGAGTAATAGAAGTCTCTCCGGCTTTTCTTGTTGGCGGCTTTTTTCGAACCGGCGATATATTGGTGAAACTGGACGATCAAAACTATCGTGCCGCAGTCAGTCGGGATGCCGCTTCAGTGGCTACTGCCTACAGCCTGCTTGAACAGGAACGAGGCCAAGCTGATGTCGCCCAACGCGAATGGGACAGAATGTCAGAGCAGCAGCAAAATCAAATTCGAGCAAGAAATTTATACCTGCGCCAACCTCAATTAGAAGAAGCTGAAGCACGACTTGTATCTGCTGAGGCAGACCTGGAAAAATCTCAAGCGGATTTGGCTAAGACCATAATCGTGGCACCTTATGATGGCTTAGTCTCTGCAAAAAGTACTGACATCGGTCAATTTGTTAGCACTGGCTCTGCTATTGCTGAGGTTTTTGCTGTGGATTACGCCGAAGTCCGACTACCTATACCTGAGAATAAAATTCAATATTTGAACCTACCTTCAAGCATTCAGGAATTTAGTGCCAGCGACGAATACTATAACTCGGGCCCAGAAGTGGAATTAATCAGCGATATCGGCGACAGACGTTTTCACTGGACTGGGCACCTGACTCGTACAGAAGGCGTTCTGGATACCCGCACCAGGGTCTTATTTAGCGTTGTTCAAGTCAGCGACCCCTATAATCTTTATAGCACTGAGCATGAAGAACCTTTGCGCATTGGCACCTATATCAATGCCGAGATACAAGGCCGATTACTGGAAGATGTGATCATTCTGCCACGCCATACCTTACAGGCCAATGACCTGGTCTGGGTTGCCGATCAGGAAAATCGTCTGCGCTCCAGAATTGTTGACGTTATAACCAGTAATGGCGATGAGGTTTATATCAGGGGTGGGCTAGAGCCTGGCGACAAAGTAGTGCTTACACGTATGGAAAACCCTTTGAATAGCACGCTAGTGCAAACTCAGATTCAACCCCCGCTTATTAACCCTGTTAACTAAGTGTTAGTTGATAAGAAGAATGTAGATTTGGTGAGAATATACTGATGGCACAGCTTGAAGAACAAAAAGTTGAAGAACAAAAAGGTCTAATCGCCTGGTTTGCCCACAACCATGTGGCAGCAAACCTGTTGATGTTTATCATCATAATTGCTGGCACTTTCTCGGTTTACACCATGACCAAGAAAGCCAACCCGGATCTGTTTATTCCCGTTGTTCAAGTTACCGTGGTGTTCCCTGGGGCATCACCTGCCGATGTCGAAAGCGGTATAGTCATCCCGATTGAAAGCGCTCTGGAAAGTGTCGACGGTATAGACTTCATTCGTTCCGCTGCTAATGAAGGCGTTGGTACAGTCAATCTTGAAATTGATGACTCTTATGACATCAATGAAGTCTTGAATGATATCAAGGTTAACGTTGATTCAATTCAGACTTTCCCAGTACAAGCAGAACCCCCTAGGGTTTCAAGAATCATTAACCGACAAGATGCCATTCGCCTTGCAATATATGGTGATATGGATCCGACGAGCCAAAAAGAACTCGCGCAAACTATTCGAAACGAACTACTCGAACTTCCTGATGTTAATTCAATCCGTATAGATGGCATCAGAAATTATGAAATTACTATCGAGGTCTCTGAGGACAGCCTGCTTAAATATGGCCTTACTTTGGATGATATCGCTCAGCGAATTCGATTCGCTTCTTTGGACTTACCCGCCGGTTCGCTGCAAACTGCTGGCGGGGAAATTATAGTAAGAACCCAGGCCTTAGCCTATAACTACCAGGATTTTGATCAGATCATTCTGCTGACAACGAGTGATGGCACCATTCTTACTGTCGGTGATATCGCCAATGTCATTGATGGTTTTGAAGACACTGAAACCTATGCTCGCTTCGATGGCAAACCGACGGTAGAACTTGCCATTCAAACACTCAGCAATCAAAACGTGCTGCAAGTTACCGCAACCATAAGAGATTTTGTTGAAGCACGCCGGGCTTCACTGCCTGAAGGTATCAATATAGATTTGTGGGCTGATACCTCTTTCTACCTTGAGGACAGGCTTAGCATGATGACTGAAAACATGCTGATGGGCGCTCTTTTGGTCTTTTTATTACTCACACTCTTTCTGGAAATCAGGTTGGCCTTCTGGGTGATTATTGGTATACCCGTTTGTTTCTTAGGTGCTTTCGCCTTAATGCCCAGTATTGGTATAGATATCAATCTGATGAGTCTGTTCGGCTTTATTATGGTGCTGGGGATAGTTGTTGATGATGCCATCATTATTGGAGAAAGCGCACATCACAGTATGACCAAGTATGGTCACAGCATAGATAGTGTTGTACATGGCGCTAATCGCGTCGCCAAACCTGCAACGTTTGGGGTCTTAACCACCATTGTTGCTTTTCTTCCCTTAATGATGATTTCAGGCATTATTTCAGCCTTTATTGCGGCCATTGGGGGCGTCGTCATTCTTTGTCTTATTTTCTCTTTGGTTGAGTCCAAACTCATCCTCCCCTCTCATCTTGTCCACTTTGGTAAACCCAATCCACGGGGGTGGTTTCATCGCTTACAAGAAGGCTGTAATAAAGGACTTAACATGCTGGTTACTCGCTACTACAAGCCTTTTCTTAAGACCTGCATCAAAAACCGCTATACCACCCTTGCCTCTTTTATTGGCATGCTGATATTAAGCATTGGTTTAATCGGCGGCGGCATAATCAAGGTTGCTTTTCTGCCTGAAATTCCAAGTGATTTCATCCAGGTAGAGGTCACAATGGTTGAAGGCAGCCCGGAACAGCAAACCAGAGATGTCATCAGCAAACTAGAGGAAGCAGCATTATCCCTAAATGGCCAGTTCGAATTCATGGATGCTGAAACCAATGCTTTGTCTACGGAAATTCTTGCCCACCTTTTAGTGATTGGTACTGGCTCAGCATCAGGCACAGCAATATTAGAACTGGACAAAGATGTCGCCAGTCAGGTTGACGCTGACCTGATCACCGAATACATGCGCGATTATGTCGGCATTATGCCCGGCATGAAAAACATTATTTTTAATAGCTCCGATGGCTTCGGTGGTAGCGCAATTTCTTATCAGCTAGTCAGTACCAACCCTGCAGAACTTACAGCAGCATCTATTGCACTGGAAGCTCAACTCCATAGTTATGTCGGCCTCATCAATATCACTAATGGCGCGGTCAGCAGTAAAGATGAATTACGTTTACAAATTAAGCCCCAGGCTGAAATCATGGGTTTGAATTTAAACGATCTTTCATCGCAGGTTCGCAGTGCTTTTTTTGGGGCACAGGCACAACGACTGCAACGAGGAGACGATGAGCTAAAGGTCATGGTGCGTTATCCGGAGTCAGATCGTGTTTCTATTGGCGACCTGGAAAACATGTATATCAGAACAAATCAGGGTGATGCTGTGCCTTTTACCTCTGTCGCTGATTTCGATATAGAACAAGGATATGCCCGCATTAACCGTGTCGAAGGCCAACGTTCGGTTGCAATTAATGCTGACATTATCGAAGGCCAGGTCGAAGCAGCAGAAGTCGCCAGAGATTTAGAAGAAAACTTTTTCCCCCAACTGTTTGCTCGCTACCCTAGCGTCAGCCAGCAAATTGATGGCGGCTTATCCGTAACCGGGGACTTGGTAACAGACATGGTTCGGGGGATGATATTTGCACTATTTGGTATCTATGCCTTACTCGCCGTACCGCTACGCTCTTATATGCAACCATTGATTATTATGGGTGTTATTCCTTTTGGGGTCGTCGGGGCAATGATTGGTCATATTATTATTGGTATGCCGCTAAACTTTCTGTCATTTCTTGGCATCATTGCACTGTCCGGCGTGGTCGTTAATGACAGCATTATTTTGATTGATTTCATTAACCGATCAAAAGGTAAAATGTCCTTACTTGATTCCGTTATCAACGCCGGCACAGCCAGGTTTCGGGCCATCCTGTTAACATCAATAACGACCTTCATTGGCCTCTTACCTATCATGCTGGAAACCAGCTTGCAGGCGCGTTTCCTGATACCAATGGCAGCGTCTCTGGCCTATGGCATCTTATTTGCCACAATCATTACTTTATTATTGGTCCCCTCTCTCTATGTCATTCTGGAAGACTTCAAAACACTCATGTCAGGTAGAAAAACGGCTGAAACGCCTGCCTTGCAAGTGAGTTAAATCAGACATGTCCATCGGCAAGTACCTTCAGCATTATGCTGAAGGTGAAATAAAATTCGTTGCAACACTCACGTATCAATGGCAACAGGTCATCTGCATTCCGGCTTTTGATGAAGCCGACACGCTGCCCGCCTTATTAAACACATTAAGCACAGAACATGACTTACTGGTAATTTTGGTGCTGAACAGCCCAGCATCCAACAAATACCCAGCCGCTTTAGAACGCACCCAAAAACTCGGTGAATTAATAAAACAACGCTTTCCTTCGCAACAAACAATTACAGAAAATTGCCAACTACTGCAACTAAACAAAAGTCGTTCACATATTTTATTGCTTGAGAAATATTTTATACCGGATAAAGAAGGTGTTGGTCTGGCCCGAAAAATAGCCTGCGATATTGCCTGCCAATTAATCCATGACAACAAAGTACTCTCACCCTGGATTTATAACACCGATGCTGACGTCACCCTGCCAACGGACTACTTTTCAGCCCACCAGCAACTGGACAATGATAGTGATAATAAGAGTGCCGCAGCACTTTTGGCTTTCAAGCATGAAGCTAATCCACAAGATAAATTTCAACATAGTCTTCAACTTTATGAGTATTCGCTTTATTACTATGTTGAAGCTCTAAAATGGGCCGACTCACCTTATGCCTTTCATACTATTGGCAGCACTCTGCTTTTACATTACAACTATTATGCCCTTGCCAGAGGCTTCCCTAAACGTGCTGCCGGAGAAGATTTTTATTTACTGAATAAATTAAAAAAAATTGGCAACATTCAATCATTAACCACACCTGTTATCACACTCTCAGGTAGATCTTCTACGCGTGTTCCGTTTGGTACTGGCCCAGCAATCAATAAAATTAGTGAATTAAACGTTCCCGATGATGATTATCTTTTTTATCACCCTGACTGCTTTCTTCATTTGAAAAACTGGCTGACACTTATGCCCCATCTGTGGCAAACAAAAGCGCTTAAAAGTCTCGCGGAAGACGAATTACTTTTTAATAGTCTAATTAATATTGGTGCAGAATCGGCGATTACTCATGCACTCAAGAATAGTAAAAGCCAAGCAAGTTTTACCAAACATATGCATAACTGGTTTGATGCATTTAGAACCTTAAAACTGGTTCATAGTCTGCGAGATATGCAACTGAAATCAATAAACCTTAAGCGTTTACAAAACTATAAAACAGCCTTCCCTTTCATTCTTAAGGCTGAATACAAGGTGTCAGAGTAAAGTGGCAAATTGAGTTAAGTTTGAATTTTTTGAATACAAGGTGTCAGAGTAAAGTGGCAAATTGAGTTAAGTTTGAATTTTTTAATAATTGTGGTTAATGGCGCTAAAACTAAACTTGACGTTTTACTCTGACACCTCTCACTGACAAAAACTAAACTTGACGTTTTACTCTGACACCTCTCACTCTCCTCTCACTAAATAACAAATTTTAGTGCGGATGTACTCCCGCGACATTCAAGCGTATCTGATATACATGCTCGCACGCTGTGATGAAAAGTGTTTGACTATCGTTGCCACCAAACGCCACATTTGTGGCACACACCTGTGCCTGCGGTTCACCTCCGGGCATCGGCAGTTCGAGCACGCCGATACGCTTACCCTCGGGCGAAGTGATGCGTACTTCACCGGGGCCTGCGCCACTGGTTGTATATAAATTGCCAAGCACATCGACTTTCATACCATCACTGCCTTCGCCCGCAATAAATATTTCATCATTGCTGATTGTGCCATCGGGCATTACCTCATAACGCAAGATATTCTGGTTGCCAGCATTCATATACAGGTAGCGTTCGTCAGGCGACAAGGCGATACCATTTGGCCAAGCATTTGGCTTATCGGCATCGCTATAAATTAAGCGTACATCGTTATCCTTAATTAGATATATACCACTGAAATCCAGTTCAGAATCGGGATTCGCCAGGCCATCACGAATGCCCCATACACTGTCGGTGAGATAGATTGCACCATCGGACCGGATCCATAGATCGTTAGGGCCATTGAAACGCTTGCCTGCATAACGATCAGCAAGCAACGTGCGTGTCCCATCAGGCTCAAGACGCATCACCGCCCGATCAGGTGTCGCCAGATAAATAAGCCGTTGTTCGGCATCAAGTGACAAGCCGTTAGGGCCGATTAACAACACGGCCATACGGCCGCGGCGGGTTTGAAACCCTGCCTGCGTAATATCATCGCCGCTGTAACCGCTATTCTCAAGATACACTGTGATTTCACTGCCTTCACTCCAGCGATAGATCACATTGGAAATCAAATCACTAAACAGCAGAAAACCTTCACCATCATCTGGCACCCAAAGCGGGCCTTCCGTCAATCCAAAACGATCACCGATGAGTTCCAGTTCGGCATCACTTGAAATAACCGCGTCGAGAGCTGAGTCGTATTTTACGATTTGGAAAGATCGCGTTAGTGGCGTCTGTGCCCAAACCAAGCATGGTATGGCAGCAACGACGAATAGAGTCAGGATACGCAATTATTTACGCCTCATTTAAGCTGTTTGCAGGCTTGAGTATAAGACGAGTAAAAGCCTGTTTACCAGTATCTGATGAACTGATGACTAGACGAAAACCAATATAGCGTTTACTCTGCCTGCACATTCAGCATTGCAAAAAGGCCTTAAGGTATGAATAGATTGTCCAGCTACATTATTTTTTTTGGTTTTTCAGTTTTACCGCTGCAAAGTGGAGCTGAGCCCGAAGATGATGTTCTGGCTGCGACTCATGCATGGGCAAGTGCCTATAACAGCCATGAAGTTGCTGATGTATTGGCTCGTTATCATGAAGATGCTGTATTTTGGGGAACCGGTTCACCAACAATCAGGGATGAACCCGCCGAGTTGCGCGAGTATTTTAGCAGTTTAACCAACAGACCTAATGCACATGTTGAAATAGGTGAGTATCGAGTCAGGGTTTTTGGTGATATTGCTCTGAACAGCGGCATTTACACCTTCACTGATATCAGAGACGGCGTGGCAAGTACGCGTCCTGCTCGTTTTAGTTTTGCCTATCGTCTGGTTAATGATGAATGGATGATCATTGACCATCATTCCTCACTTTCACCTTAGTGCTTTTTAGTTTTATTTTAGTTAAAAACGGGGAGATACAAAAACTAACCGCCTACACTAACCACCTAACTAACCACCTATAGGAAGGTCCACCGGTGCCTCGCGGCGAAGAAATTTCCACTGTCCGGCTTCACGGATAAATAAATCATCGTAGTGACCCAGGAAAACAATACTCGGTTCTCCACTTTCACCCGGCGTCATATAAACCCATTTGGTAACAGCAGATGCTCGATCCCCATTGATAACAATCTCTTCATTGGTCAATAGGTGAAATGTTCCAGACCCTTCCGGCTGAGGATTATGTCCGATAGCTTCATCCATCAGTTCAAAAATAGCCTGGGGGCCTTTGGCTGAACCGAGACCACCAACCCATTCACCTTCTGTGGCAAAAAGTTCTGAAAATGCTCTGTAATCCCTACCGTCATGCGCCCTGCCATAATCCAGGATCAATGCCCTGATATCCTCCCTGTCTTCAAGAACCTGCACCCGTGCGGCAAGGCTTTCCAGGTCAGCAGCCTGTAAGGGTTGCTGAATCAATGCGAGGCAAAAAATCAATGACAGAGCACGAACTATATTTTTGAATATTGAATTGAAAGCTGGGCTTTTCATAGTTTTCTCTTATGCGGATTCAATCCAGAATACTACAATGAATTCCCAGCTTAATAAATAACCAGCGGCGCTTCATTCAGAGTTGCCAATTGATCTTTCAGTTGCAGGATATGTCTGACCCAATTAATGTAGAGATTAATCAGAAAGCCTGATTAAATTCAAAGCCAAATTCTGAATAACTGCAGGTACTGGGACCTAAAATCATCACGGGCCAATGTGACTGCTTCGAGCTGCCCCAGTTTAGATGCCGACCTTTGGAAATTCTCAAACTCTCTTCATAATCAGGAAGCATCAGCATATCGGGCTTAATACGTTCAGCGCAGTTAAGCACAGATTCATATTTCTGGTTTAGATCACAATACTCACAGATATACTCAAGACCCTCTTTTTCTACAAACTGAGTAATCATTTCCAGCGCCTTATCTTGCTGGCCAGACCGGGAGTGCTTCTGTTCGAAAGCTGTATAACTTTCACTAATAGAAATACACAGATGCAGCCTTGGTTTAATTTTTTTCAATCTGGATCTGATAATGGCACGATTCAGTGCCACATGAGTCTTACGAGAAGGTTCAATCAGAACCAGTATGGTTTCCTTATGCAGGCTGTCTTCGAATTTCATTATATTTCTCCTTCTGTAAGACGCGTGATAAAGGATTCATTCCAATATCATTTATTCTCACGAAGAAATGTAATTTTTCGATTAAGAGCAGATTAAAATTGTGTGAAATACAAGGTGTCAGAGTAAATTGAGTTAAGTTTGAATCTTTCAATAGCCATGGTTAATAGAGCGCTAAAGCTAAACTTTACGCTTTACTCTAACACCCCTCACCTAAACTCAGATTAATAAATAACCAGCGGCGCTTCATCCAGCGCTGCCAATTGCTCTCTCAGTTCCAGGATATGTCCGGCCCAATAATTTTCAGTATTAAACCAGGGGAAGCTTTTAGGAAATGCGGGGTCATCCCAACGCCTTGCCAACCAGGCGCTGTAATGCATTAAGCGTAAGGTTCTATACGTTTCTATCAAAGCTAATTCACTCGGATTAAAGTGGTAGAACTCATTATAACCATCCACTATTTCTGCCAACTGTTGTAGACGTTGCTCGCGATTACCTGATAGCAGCATCCATAAATCCTGAATTGCAGGGCCCATCATGCAGTCATCCAGGTCGACAAAATGCGGCGTGTTATCACGCCATAATACGTTGCCTATATGGCAGTCACCATGCAGTCGAATTAATTTTGGTTGCACTGAATCCTTGCTGATCATCTGCATGCGATCAATTAAATCTTTCGCTAGTGACTCATAAGCCGGCAATAAACTTGCTGGCAAAAAATCATGTTGCAAAAGAAAGCTGACGCTTTTTTCAGCAAATAATTCAATGCTCAGAGTATTACGCGTTTGAAAATCATGCATCGCGCCAACCTGATGCATACGGCCAAGAAAGCGCCCCATTACCAGCAAGTTATCAAGATTATCAAACTCTGGCGGATAACCGCCCTTGCGCTCAAAAATTGCAAATCGAAAGCCCTTAAACTCTAACAGGGTTTCGCCTTCTGCATTTTTGACAGGAGGAACTAAAGGAATCTCCAGTTCAGCCAATTCAAGACTGAAGTCATGCTCTTCCATAATCTGGGCAGTTGTCCAGCGCATAGGGCGATAGAACTTTACGATAATCGGCTCAGATTCTTCTATACCGACCTGGTAGACGCGATTCTCATAAGAATTTAAAGCCAGAATTCTTGCATCAGATATCAGCCCACTGCTTTCAACAGCATCAATCACCATATCGGGGCTTAAACGTGCAAAAGGGTGAGCTGACTCGTTTTCCATAAAACTTCCGTAATAAAAAAGTTACAATGCACCTAATTAAAACAAAGTCGCTTGGCAAAGAGAAATAAAGAGAAGCAAATAGAATGAAAAAAAGAGCAGTCTTGCTGGTCAACCTTGGATCCCCCGACGCACCAGAGGTTCCTGAAGTAAGAAAATATCTAAAACAATTCTTAATGGATCCCTATGTTATTCATTTACCCTGGCTACTGCGCGCTCTACTGGTTAACTTTTTAGTCCTGCCAAAACGCCCCCATTCATCAGCTGAAGCTTACCGCTCAATCTGGACTGAAGATGGCTCACCACTTATTCATTATTCACAGGAATTATTAAAAGCATTACAAGCCAAACTGGATATCCCTGTTGCTATAGCTATGCGTTATGGCAAACCCTCAATTGAATCTCAGATAAAGTCACTGCTTGCAAATGGCGGAAGTAATGGAGATGGGGATGGGAATAAAAAGATCGATGAAATTTTATTTATTCCACTCTATCCTCATCATGCCGACAGCACCGTTACAACCTCTGTTAAAGAAGCCGAACGTGTCATTCGTGAGAATAATTTTTCGGTAAAACTACAGACATTGAAACCATTTTATGACGACAAGTCCTATATTGATGCACTGGTAAACTCTGCGGCCTCAGCATTATCAGAGAATTATGACCATATACTATTCAGCTATCACGGACTACCTGAATTGCATATCACCAAAGCAGATCCTACAGACAATCACTGCCTCAAAAGTGAATCCTGCTGCTCTGTCACTTCAGCGTCTCCTGCCCACGCTACGTGTTATCGCCACCAGGTGTTGAGAACAACTGAATGCTTTGCGCAAAAAGCAGGATTAAGCTCGGATCAATATACAGTCGCTTACCAATCCAGACTGGGACGGGCGCAATGGCTGGAACCAAGTACAGACAACACCCTGGTAAAACTGGCTCAACAGGGTAAGAAAAAAATTCTGGTTTTATGCCCCGCTTTTGTAACAGATTGCCTGGAAACACTTGAAGAAATTGATATTCGTGGGCGTAAAACTTTTTTTGCTGCTGGGGGTGAAGAATTAACCTATATTCCTTGCCTGAATGACAACGAAGATTGGGTAGACTGTTTATCGAAATGGATAAAAGAATACCCTACTGCTCAATAAGTAATCATTATTTAGGTAATTTTTTTCATGCAAGCTTTTTCTCTTCTAGATCTCGCGCCTATTGTTGAAGGTGGTAGCGCTCGGCAAGCCTTATTAAATTCACGTGACCTCGCTCAGCATGCAGAGCAGCAAGGATATAAGCGATTCTGGATGGCTGAGCATCATAATATGAATGGCATTGCCAGTGCTGCTACTGCAGTAGCACTTGGTTATGTGGCAGCCGGCACTGAAACCATTCGTATTGGTGCCGCTGGTGTTATGTTGCCAAATCATGCTCCTTTAATCATTGCAGAGCAATACGGCACACTTGCCGCCTTATTTCCTAACCGGGTTGATCTGGGACTTGGCAGGGCACCCGGCACAGATGGCAAAACGATGCGTGCCTTGCGTAGAGATATCATGCGTGCTTCCAATGATTTTCCTCAGGATGTCCTGGAACTAATGGCCTTCTTCGAAGACGGCAATGACCAGGGTATACAAGCTATTCCCGGGCAAGGATTACACGTTCCTATCTGGTTATTGGGTTCCAGTCTTTTTGGTGCTCAGTTAGCAGCCGCACTGGGTCAACCTTATATTTTCGCATCACACTTTGCCCCAGAGTTACTTGATCAGGCCTTGCATATTTATCGAGAAACTTTCACGCCCTCGAAACAACATTCACAACCCTATGCTGCCGCGGCAGTAAATGTCTTCGCAGCAGATTCAGATGCAGAAGGAGAAGCTTTGATGCATTCTGTCCTCATGCATTTTGCAGCACTTCGAAGAGGAAAACCCGGGCCATTGAAACCACCGACAGCCAATGTTGAAACAGAGCTAAGCCAGGAAGAACTCACGGAAGCACGTCATATGTTAAGAGAATCAGCTGTTGGAAATGAAGCAAGCGTTCGCTCTTGGCTCAGCCAATTCATTAAAAGAACGCAGGTTGATGAATTAATTGTTGCCAGTCATNTCWWTKAYYASMAMKCMANAWTMAARAKYYWTKMGMWTANNNMMAGAAYANTNSMKKRTANTTGTNNTTTNSAGKAATNTAKAMYWARAKWTAWCTACTACAGAACCTAAGATGCTCTTATAGCGCGACCGCAGCCCTTTGATCATTATGCATTGCCAGCACTCGAAAAGAAGCCAATTCATTTAGCAATTTTTCATGTACACGTTTACTCATATTATTAAATAATAGTACGAGCTGATAATTATGCTGTGATAAGCGGCGATGTATGACTACGTGGGTTTTTATGTCAAAAGCTTTTGTAAGCCCGGGTAATTTAAAGCTGATTTTACAAATATGTGGATAGGCTTTTTGGGCAAGAATGGCTTGAATTAAGCTATCGTCACAGGACAGTTCAATACCCCGCAAAGAAATATTTAGACTCTTGGTATGGAAGAGCATGTCAGCGTTTTGTGAATTAATAAGCACTTCTACTTCAGTATCTAATGGACAACGAGGTAATACTCGTCTTTCAATACCTTGAACCTTTGATTGGCTTAATTGCTTGGTCATGCTCTAACACCTTACTTAACCATGGGAATGAAAGTAATGTTAAATCAGCACCAAGAAAAAAAAGTGAGCTATCTCACAACTATTATTTAATGTTTTCTTCTGTGTTTTACACCTGAAAGCACACTCTGCCTCTGTTGGCCTCCAAATTTACCTCTTTTTACCGCGTGTTTTACAGCGGGCGGAATCAAGTGATTGTCACCTGTACCGATTAAGTCTTGCCTGCCCATCCGGACCAAGGCTTCACGTAGCATCGGCCAGTTAGCTTCATCGTGGTAACGTAAAAATGCTTTTTGTAAACGCCGCTGATCTATTTTTTTAGGAATTCTCAATTTTTCATTTTTGTATCGAAGTTTTTTTAAAGGATTATGTTCGGAATAATACATGGCGGTAGCTAAAGCCATTGGCGACGGATAAAAAGTTTGAACCTGATCA
This sequence comes from SAR86 cluster bacterium, assembly GCA_002746215.1. Lineage (GTDB taxonomy): Bacteria > Pseudomonadota > Gammaproteobacteria > Pseudomonadales > Pseudohongiellaceae > UBA5109. The sequence continues at coordinate 132,400 of NVWI01000007.1, read as the reverse complement.
GGCCTAAATTTATTTTGCTTTAACCAAAGTGCCAGTTGCAACATATCTTCATCGCGCGAACCCGGGTGAGCCGCAATAAAATAAGGAATCAAATATTGCTTTTTCCCAGCCTCTGCTGAAAACTGCTCAAATAAACGTTTGAAATCTTCATAGTGCGAAATGCTCGGCTTCATCATTTGCTGTAAAGGACCATCCTCACTATGCTCCGGCGCAATTTTCAAATAGCCACCAACATGATGCGTAACCAATTCTTTAATATATTCTTTATCTTTCAGCGCCAGGTCATAACGCAGGCCTGACGCTATCAGAATCTTTTTCACCCCTTTTATCTGGCGCGCTTCTCGATACAGCTGAGTTGTTTGTTTATGATCAGTTTTTAAATGTTTGCAGATACTTGGATACACGCAAGAAAGCCGACGGCAACGCTTTTCAATTTCAGGGCTGGAACAATTAAGCCCGTACATGTTTGCAGTGGGCCCGCCTAAATCAGAAATTATCCCGGTAAAACCAGGCACTTGTTCTTTAATTTTTTTAATCTCATTCAAAATTGATTGCTTAGAGCGGCTTTGAATGACTCTGCCTTCATGTTCTGTGATGGAACAAAAAGTACAGCCGCCAAAGCATCCCCGCATAATATTTACTGAGGTTTTTATCATGTCGTAGGCGGGGATTTTTGCCTCCCCATAAGAAGGGTGTGGTCGGCGCTGGTAAGGTAAATCAAACACGCCATCAATTTCTTCTGTGTTTAATGGTAAGGGTGGTCGATTTACCCAGATTTCCTTATTGCCATGTTTTTGCACTAATACTCGTCCATTATGTGGACTGGCTTCCTGATGTAAAACCCGAGAGGCATGCGCATAAAGTACTGGGTCATTACTTACTTTTTCAAAAGAAGGTAAACGCACATAAGTATTTTCAATATCAAGCTCGTGTTTACCTTGTAAAGGCAAAGGAATAATTGTGACGGCTTTCTCTTCTGATAGTTCTGACTTATCTTCAACCGAATCTTTAGCCGAACCTTCAGCTAAAGAACCCTGTTTTTGAGTATATTCATACGGATTTGGCATCTGCTCGATCTTACTGGGCCAATCAATACGGGTGGAATCTATTTCAGTCCAGTGAGTAGGAATACTATCCATTATTAACGTCGTCCCACGAATATTTCTCATATCCTGAACGCTGAAGCCATTAGCCAAGCCATGTGCTACTTCTGCCATCGCTCTTTCAGCATTACCGAATAAAAGAATATCTGCAGCTGAATCAATTAAAATGGATCTACGAACCTTATCGCTCCAGTAATCATACTGCGCAATGCGCCTAAGGCTGGCTTCAATGCCTCCAATAACAATCGGTACGCCTTTATAAGCTTCACGGCATTTCTGGCTATAAACGATTACTGCTCTATCCGGGCGTTTACCGCCTTCGTCATTAGGCGTATAAGCATCATCGCTGCGCATACGTAGATCAGCCGTATAGCGATTAATCATGGAGTCCATATTGCCGCTGGTAACACCAAAAAACAGGTTAGGTTTACCCAGCGCCATAAAATCTTCAGGGCTTTGCCAGCGTGGCTGCGCAATAATACCGACCCGAAAACCCTGCGCTTCCAGAAAACGCCCAATAACGGCCATACCGAAACTTGGATGATCAACATAGGCATCACCTGTCACAATAATAATGTCACAGGAATCCCAGCCAAGAGCATCCATCTCCGCACGCGACATAGGCAAGTACGGAGCAGTGCCATAGCACTCAGCCCAATATTTTTGGTAGGAAAAAAGAGAGCCAGTCTGATTGGCTAACGAATCTGCTGATGAATTAAAATTCATCAGCAGATTTTAGCAATAATCAGACGCAATGGATGTGAAATTTTCAGTTTTACTGCTTAACCGACAAATTCGCGTGATGGTTTGGATACACCAGCGGATTCACCACCCTTCAGGTATGCCAACATGGTATCAGCATCGGAAACTTCAAAAGGGTCTGTAGGGCAGTTATCAGAAAAACCAGCTTCGCTAAAAACCTTTTCAATCTTTCCGTCATTCACCAGCATCGCGTAACGCCATGAACGCGGGCCAAAACCAATATTACTTTTATCAACCAGCATCCCCATTTTTTTAGTGAACTCGCCGTTACCATCAGGCAACATTTTGACATTCTGAGCGTTTACTTCTTGTGACCATTTGAACATCACGAAGGCATCATTGACTGAAACACAGTAAATATCATCGACGCCTGCAGCTTTGAAATCGTCATACAAAGCTTCATAGCGTGGCAGATGGTTAGAAGAACAGGTTGGCGTAAACGCACCTGGCAAAGAGAAAACAACAACTTTTTTACCCGCAAAGATGTCATCACTCGTAGTATCCTGCCAGCGATAAGGGTTTGCCCCTTCAACACTTTCATCACGAACACGAGTTTTAAATACTACACTTGGCACTGTTTCTGGCACAGACATGTCTTACTCCTTTGAGTTTAATTGAACTTATTTAATGGCTTAATACGATTATTTTTATGCTCTATATTTTATCAATAACGAAAGGCAATTAACATATTTTAGGGCTTCGTTTTCTATTTTCTATTATAGAAGACAGCATACCTGTTGGTTCATCAGAAATATCATAAGTCCTTTTTTCCGCATTCAATTTCGCTTTGTCAGTTACCCATGAAGCGCCATCTATTGACTCTAGTTCTGGATATAATTCTAATATCTCTTCAAAAGAATTAGCATATATATATAAACGGCTCCCATACCATAGTTATAAGCTACTAAAAATTTATTCTTTTTCATGGTTCAAACTTTTTATGAAAAGATATCAACTAAGATTCTTAATCCACCCTGGCGCATATGAGCGAAGTCATAAGGACTGCTGTAATAGCTATTATTGGCTTTGTTTGCCTGGAGGCGTAACCAACGATGGAAACGGCGCAATATTGTCACCATTTGAAATCTTGGCTACACCTTCTTTTTCTACCTGATCAATTCGAATAATGGCTTGTATAGGAATAAAGCTGCGTTTTACACCACTAAATTCAGTTTTAAGTTTTTCTTCTGACGGATCAACGACTACCTGAGAGCGTTCACCAAACACAAAATCCTCAATTTCAATAAAGCCCCATAGATCACTCTGATAGACCTGTTCAGCGAACACTTCATAGACCTCCCCTTTGTTTAGGAAAGTAATTTTAAAAATATCTTTGGATTTTGTAGACGTAGCCATGAATCTCTCTATATTTTGTAATATTCAACAATAATTTATCAATAAAATGACAATATTCAGTATATACCCATAAATGGGGATAACCATCGCCTTTTCAAGGCCTTATCGCTATAATGCCTGCCCCTTTACTATGCCTGCTTAAAACAGTTTATGCCAAAAAAGGTATTCATCAAAACTCACGGCTGTCAGATGAACGAATATGACAGTGCACGCATGTTCGATTTGCTGCAAGAAAGTGATGAAATGACATTAGCAGACAATGCTGAAGAAGCTGATGTACTGCTGCTTAACACTTGCTCAATTCGTGAAAAAGCCCAGGAAAAGGTTTTTCACCAGTTGGGGCGCTGGCGTAAATTAAAAGAAAAAAACCCGGCTTTGAAAATTGCTGTAGGCGGCTGTGTAGCGTCTCAGGAAGGTGAATTAATTGGTAAACGAGCACCTTATGTCGATGTCATCTTCGGCCCACAAACCTTGCACCGCTTACCAGCTTTATTAAAAACCCAGCGTAAAGGCAGTCCAGTAGTTGATATCAGCTTCCCTGCAATTGAAAAATTTGACCAACTGCCCCAACCCACAGCATCTGCATGTCAGGCCTTTCTGACAATACAAGAAGGCTGCAGTCGATATTGCTCATTTTGCGTGGTGCCTTATACCCGCGGTGAAGAAGTCAGCCGACCTTTGGATGATATTTTGGCCGAAGCTGTTCACCTGGCCTCGCAAGGGGTAAGAGAGCTGAATTTATTAGGGCAAAACGTTAACTCTTATCGCGGCCGAAGCCATGAAGGCGACTTAATTGACCTCGCTACACTGATTACGTATATCTCGGCAATCGAAGGTATCGATAGAATCCGTTATACCACTTCACATCCGGTGGAATTTAACCAGAGCCTGATTGATACCTATGAGACAACGCCAGAATTGGTAAACCATTTACATTTGCCCGTTCAAAGTGGGTCAGACCGAATTCTAGCCTTGATGAAGCGCAACCATACTGTGCTGGAATATAAGTCCATCATCCGCAAGCTACGCGTAATTCGACCCGACATCAGTATCTCCTCTGATTTTATTATTGGCTTTCCCGGTGAAACTGAACGGGATTTTGAAGACACGATGAATCTGATTAGCGACATCGGCTTTGATCATTCCTTTAGTTTTATTTACAGCGCCCGCCCCGGCACTCCAGCGGCTGATCTTAAAGATGAAACCCCAGAAAGCGTAAAAAAACAAAGACTTGCCATTCTTCAAGAGCGAATATTGCAACATGCTAATAGTATTTCAGAAGCCATGATCGGCACCATAGTACCTATTCTGGTAACGGGTCCATCCAAAAAAGACCCTGGCCAATTACAAGGTCGCACTGAAAATAATCGCGTGGTGAATTTCAGGGCTGACCAACAAGAACTTACCGGCCAAATTATTCAGATTAAGATTACTGAAGCCCTGCCCAACTCATTGCGTGGGCTCCTGCTATAAGTGCTTACATAAAGAGTTTAAATTAACGACTTGTCTTCACAAAATTTCAATACCATTCCCCCTAGTACCTTTATTAAAGTACCTTTGCTAAAGTACCCTTGGTATACTGGCAATAAGCAGGTAATATAGGAGGCAATGTCCCCTTTTGACTACAGACAATCAACGTAACAGGCGCACTCATAAACTCAATTTAGAGCCTGAGAATCCTCAACGTCTGGCCAGCCTCTGCGGCCATCTGAATGGGCATATCCAACAAATTGAAGAACGACTAAACATCAAGATACAGAACCGAGGTTCTGTGTTTACGCTATATGGCGACCCTGTAACCGTTGCTAGTGCTACACAGATTTTAGAATCGCTTTATCTATTGACTGACAGCAATAAAATCCTCAGCCCGGATCAAATCCATCTGACTATTCAGGAACACCTGAATAATGCTAGTTCAGATCAGGCACTTGAAGACCAACCGCATCAACATCAACAAGATGTGCAGCTAATACGAACGCCCAAATGCTCAATCAAGCCTCGTAGCCATCACCAAAACGAATATGTTCGCGCCATTATGCGAAATGATATTAACTTTGGTATTGGCCCTGCCGGTACCGGTAAAACTTATCTGGCCGTCGCCTGCGCAGTTGAAGCGCTGGTGAATGACCGAGTCAGCCGAATTCTATTAGTGCGCCCAGCGGTTGAAGCTGGCGAAAAGCTCGGTTTTCTACCAGGAGATCTAGCCCAAAAAGTGGACCCTTATTTGCGCCCACTATATGACGCCCTATATGAAATGCTGGGCTTTGAGCGCGTCGCCAAATTAATGGAGCGCAAGATTATTGAAATTGCACCTTTAGCTTACATGCGAGGCCGAACACTCAATGATTCATTTATTATTCTGGATGAAAGTCAGAACACCACCGCATCACAAATGAAAATGTTCCTTACCCGTATTGGCTTTGGTTCAACCGCCGTAATAACCGGCGATGTTACCCAGATTGATTTACCAAAGGGCGAGCGCTCCGGCCTGGTACATGTCAATTCCATTCTGGTTGATATCAAAGGCATCTGCTTTTCATATTTCACGGCCAAAGATGTGGTGCGTCACCCCATCGTACAGCGTGTCGTTGAAGCCTACGAAGAACATGACAAAAACAACATATCCACTTTAAAGCAAAATGAGAAGACCAGTGAAAACAGCGATCAGGAACGTGTAAATGAGCGTGATAGTTGAACTCATGAATGCCTCTGCTGAGTCCGCAGTGCCATCTCAAACTGAATTTGAATTATGGAGCAATGCGGTACTGCAGGAATTGAACCAAAGTGAGCAGGCATTTGAGCTCGGCGTACGTCTGGTTTCTGCAGATGAATCCGCGGAGCTGAATCAAAATTTTCGCAACAAACAAGGCCCGACTAATGTACTGTCCTTCAGCTACACTGATGCTCTAATAGGGGCGCCAGCAGAAGCGCAACATAATTTATTGGGCGACTTAGCTATCTGTAGCCGGGTCGTTATTCATGAGGCTCAGGAACAGCAAAAAACAGCAACGGCACATTGGGCGCATATGACAATACATGGCATGTTGCATCTGCGCGGTTATGATCATCAACACGATAGCGAAGCCGACGCTATGGAAAAGCTGGAAAGCAAAATTCTATCGACACTGGGTTACCCTCACCCCTATAAAGATTAATAAAAAACTCAATAAAGAAATAAGGAATAGTAAGCTTAAATGGCAGGCGATCAATTTAGTAACGATTCAGGGCGAGAGTCCTGGATCGATAAAATCAAAGCACTTTTTAGTGCTAAAACTATTGACAAAAAAAGTCTTATCGGTCAACTACGTCTCGCTCAAGAAGAGCAAATCATTGATGGTGACGCCTTAAGTATTATCGAAGGCGCCCTACAGGTAGGTGATATGCAGGTCAGGGAAATTATGATTCCTCGCCCGCAAATTGCCATGCTTACGACCAAATCTTCTCTGGAAGAAATTCTGCAAATAGTCACCGAAACCGCCCATTCACGCTTTCCGGTGATTGGTGAAAACCGTGATGATGTTATCGGCATATTGTTAGCCAAAGATTTAATTCCTCTTCTGCTGGAAAAAAATAATAGCAAACGTTTCAATATTAAAGACATTGTGCGTCCGGTTACTTTTATTCCTGAATATAAGCGCCTTAATGTATTGCTCAAAGAGTTCCGAGAAAACCGTAACCACATGGCTATAGTGATAGATGAATACGGCGGCTTAGCTGGCGCTGTCACTATTGAAGACATACTGGAACAAATCGTTGGCGAAATTGAAGACGAATATGATGTTGACGATGAGGACTATATTAAAACGACCGATCGTGAAAGTTATATCGTAAAAGCCCTTACGCCTTTAGATGAATTTAATGAGTATTTCCACAGTAATTTTTCCAGTGAAGAAATGGGCACCATTGGCGGCATACTGTTAAACCAGTTTGGCCACATTCCCAGTCGTAATGACCGCATCGGTATCGGCCCTTACGTGTTCACCATTCTCAATGCTGATGGCCGCCAAATCCGATTAATCGAAGTTAGCTCTAGTCTGACAGTGAATCTCAGTAATGAGCCAGCTCGCGAATAAAGTAAAAGCTCTTCAATACTTCCTACCTGCCCTGCTTGCAGGCGCTATTGCGCCGCTATCGTTAAGTCCGGTTAATTTTTGGCCTGCGGCTTTCATCGCAGTTTTTGTATTACTACTCACTCTCGAAAACGCCCAGCCCAAGCAAGCGGCAAAATTAGGCTGGGTATTTGGCCTAGGTTTTTTTGGCGTGGGTGCCTCATGGGTCTATGTCAGTATCAATGTATACGGTAATGCCTCAGGTTTATTTTCTGCATTCCTGACGCTGCTATTTGTTGCCAGCCTCGCTTTATTGTTCGCTCTGCAATGCTGGGTGTATCAGCGTTATTTTTCAGGCTTACAACGTGCCTTGGGGTTCGCCGCCTGTTGGGTCTTGTTTGAATGGTTGCGCAGTTGGTTGCTTACTGGCTTCCCCTGGCTTTATCTGGGTTATGCACACATCAATACCTTACTGGCTAATCTGGGCCCAATCTTAGGTGTGCTCGGTATCAGCTTTGTTGTCGCCTTATTAAGCGGCATGCTCTACGACATGTTTCTAATCTGGCGCAAAGAAAAACGCTGGATGTCCAAGCAGCTAGCAATATATGAATTCATGTTCATTCTGCTCGGTATAACGTTATTTTATTTAGGTTCGATTAGCTGGGTTGAAGAAGAAAAAAACCTGAGTGCTGATGTTGCGCTAGTGCAGGCCAATATCGATCAAAACTTGAAGTTTGACCCTGCTTTTATTGGCGAAGGGCTCAACCTTTACAATGGCCTAAGCGCTCCGCTTTGGGAGAATGACATTATCATTTGGCCAGAAACAGCCATTCCCCTGCTTTATCAGCGTGCCGAAGCCGAACTGGCATATTTTGATCAACTCGCCAGCGAAAACAATAGCGCTCTGGTTACCGGTATTTTGTATAGAGAAGACAATAATATTTATAACAGCATTACCGCACTTGGCAATGGTTCCGGGGTCTATCACAAACAAAAGCTGGTGCCCTTTGGTGAATATGTTCCACTCGCGGGTATTATGGAATCAGTGCTACAAATATTTTCACTACCAATGTCATCGCTAGCTTCTGGTCCCGATAATCAAGCCCTGCTTCAAGCTTCAGGTTTTTCATTGGCTGCCTATATCTGTTACGAAGTGGTATACCCAGATTTCGTACGCAAGCAGGCGCATGAAGCTGACTTCCTGCTTACCATCAGCAACGACACCTGGTTTGGTGCATCTTTTGGGCCATTACAACATCTGCAAATGGCCGCTATGCGTGCACTGGAAAATGGCCGTTACATGGTTAGGGCTACCAGTAATGGCGTAACAGCGTTTATTAATGAAAAAGGCCAGATAGTTTCACAAACAGAGCAATTTGAAATAGCGACACTACAAAGCACCGTGCCGATCTTTCGAGGARGAACCCCGTTTTCTTATTGGGGTAGTTGGCCGATAGTTCTGTTTAGCTTTTTACTGCTTGCACTAATTTACTTGCTCAAACTAAAAACCAACAAACACGAGTAAATACTTTCTCATGGTTGACATTTACGACGTAATTATTTTCTTTATTTTTATTCTTTTAGTGATGTACTGGTGGCGCATTAGCGAACAAAAAACCTTCGCCATTCGTCATGCGAAAAAATATTGCCAGGAACGAAATGTACAACTCCTGGACCAGACTTTACTCTTCAAAGGTATGCGCCTGGAAAAAAGCCATAACAAACGCCGTAAACTCTGTCGTGTTTATGAATTTGATTTCTCCTCAAATGGCGAAGACCGTTTTAAAGGTCAAATCATATTGAGTGGCTTTAATTTCTTACGGGTAATTATAGAGATGGATGAGTTGGAAATAACGGAATATTGATATTTGCGCATGCGTGTTTGTAATACCTATGATGCTCGCATGCCCATTAATAAAAATGTTAGCTTCCTAGGCCGTTTATGAGAAAAGTTGTTATAAAAGGATATAAAGGTAATGGCAGAAAAGTTTCAGCCTTAGAATTCCACGAACTTGCTTGGCCTTTTTTATCAAAATTGGAATTTGAGCTGGTTAACAATCCAAGTGAAGTCATTAGCCAATATGGGGCTAGCATGGCTCAATATAAATCTAAAAATTCATTCTATATAGCAGCGGTGTTTAATTCAGCTGATGCAAATTCAGCTTCTGTTAGTTGCGGGAGAAAATGGGTTGAAATATACAAAATAATTAATGGAGAACAAAGTTATTTAGGCTTATCAGGCTCATATTCAGACTTAGTTAAATTTTTTGGTTTTGATACGCCTAGTTTCTACGAATTTAATTCTGAAAAAGGAGGTGTCACTTTTAATAAAATATTGAAAGATATCCAAAGAACATTACCTACAGTTCTTCACAAAACAGAAATAGAGAATTTAATTAGTATTGAAAGTGAACCTCATGGAATGAAGCATAGAATGATAAGGACGTTTGGTGAAAACTACCTTGAAGACGTCTCAATTAGTAGTTTTAATGAAATATAGAAAGCTAACAAACAGTTTAATCATGGATGCAGCTTACGCTGCACCCATTAACAAACGGCATTATGAGTTCGTGGAGCATTAAATGGCAGGAAAATACCCAGACAAAATAAAAACGCTTCCACTTTATGATGGAAGATTCGACGCCTACAAACTGGAAGCAAAGGAAAGTGACGTTTTATTTGCCTCTTATCCACAAGGCACTTCAATTCCTTCTCATAAACACGATACTGATAACTATGGTGTCATTACTCGCGGTGAATTGATTCTTATTATTGACGGAGAGCCACAAAAATTTGGTGTAGGTGACTGGTATCATGTCCCCGCCAATGTAGAACATGCTGCTGAATTCGAAGTGGAGACTGATGAAATTGAATTTTGGTTTAACAACGATGCCTCATAACCCGCCACTTAAAAACAGCGCATCTCTGTAGAGCATTATGGGTCTTTAGCATGCGCTTGATTCTTATATTATTTCTACTGTGCTTTTCTCTAAGCACTCAAGCGTCATGTGTGATTCTTCTGCATGGCCTTGCAAGAACGCATAACTCTATGGAGAAGCTGGGGAGCACTTTAAGACAAGAAGGCTTTTATCCAGTCAATGAAGGCTACCCTTCAAGAGATTATCCCATTGAAGAACTCGCAATATTAGCCATTGAACCCGCTCTTGCGCTTTGCCCTCCAGAGTTGGAAATTGATTTTGTTACGCATTCACTCGGCGGCATTCTGGTAAGACAGTATTTAAGCCAACATGAGATAAGCAACTTAAACCGTGTTGTCATGCTTGCACCGCCGAATAAAGGCAGTGAAGTCATCGATAAGCTTTATAAAGTCCCTGGATTCCATTTTATAAACGGTGATGCTGGCATGCAGCTTGGCACTAATGCATTAAGTCTTCCTAACACCCTGGGTAGCGCTGACTTCGATCTGGGCATTATTGCGGGTAACAGAAGTATCAATTTAATCAATTCAACACTGCTTATACCTGGCTCAGATGATGGTAAAGTTTCTATAGAAAGCACGAAGTTAGACGGCATGAACGACCATATTGAAATGCCTGTAACTCACACCTTTATGATGGAAAATAAAAAAGTGATTGCCCAGGTTATTGCTTACTTAACTAACGGCAGTTTTACACGTGATCAAACCACTGAGTTAAATTTAATATGCATGCTTTAGTCTGGATGGCAGGATCTTTAATTTCATTTAGCTTATTGGCAATAGGTGCCAGAGAACTGAGTGGGGAAATTTCAATTTTCCAAAGCCTTTTTTCTCGCAGTGTTATCGGTGTGTTATACATATCTATGGTTTTATTTTTTTTAAATAAAAAAACCGGCATTCGAACAACTAAAATAAAGCTTCATATATTCAGGAATGTTTTTCATTTTGTTGGTCAATATGCCTGGTTTTTAGGCATCGGCCTGTTACCTCTTGCAGAAGTTTTTGCCCTCGAATTTACCGCACCAATCTGGACACTAATTATTGCAGCGATGTTTCTAGGTGAGAAAGTTACCAGGTATAAACTTGCAGCTGTGATATTAGGCTTATTAGGTGTTTTAGTAATCACTAAACCGGGCATTGATGTCATGGATTCGGCATCATTTATCGTGCTTGGTGCCGCCGTCTGTTTTGCCATAACTCTGACAACGACAAAATCACTGAGCACATCAGAACCGCCTGTTTTAATTTTGTTTTATATGAGTCTTATTCAGCTACCGATTAGTTTTATATTCGCGCTAGTAAGCTGGACCTGGCCAACAATGCAACAATGGATCTGGCTACTTATTATTAGTTTCACAGCATTGTCGGCGCATTACTGTATGGCTAAAGCAATGCAGTATGCAGAAGTCACCATGGTTGTTACCGTTGATTTTTTAAGATTGCCTTTGATCGCGTTAGTTGGGGTTTTTTTGTACGCAGAAGAATTTGAAATTTCTCTTTTATTAGGCGGATTTCTGATGCTGCTGGGTAATTTAATAAACGTCAGTAAACTAGCCAAAAAAGAAAAATAATTGTCATGCAGATAATTTTTACCAAGCTTTCTGATGAAGAGCACCGTGTAAAAGCCATACGTGCTGATACCTCATTTGAAGAGAGTACATTAAACAGCCGCAGTTTTTTACGGCATGACTTTGCGCATTTAGCCGCCGAATTAGTATTAGGACTACAAAACGGCTACTGGGGTTCTGTTGCAAAAGGCAGTGATCTTTCAGGTAAAAGCATGAAGGGTGAAGGTATTGTTACTGCTGAAGCGATAGCTGTCAGGGTACAAGGACTTATGCGCGAAGAAGCCGGATCAGATCAATATGAAAAGCTCTTAACAACAGCGAAGCCTGATTTAATAAATTCACAGCGGGTTTCTAAAATTTATGAAAAAGCCAGACAAATACAAGGCCATTGGCGTGCAACGCCTTATGCTGAAACTATGCTGATCGAATGGGCTGAATAAGCAGGAAAGCTCTACAATCAAATTTGATAAAAAACCGGAATCAACCAGCTTAAGCTTAGCCACATAATAATCGTTAGTGGGATCCCGACTTTAAGAAAATCCTTGAAGGTATAGCCGCCTACCGTCATCACCAGCAAATTAGTTTTATAGGCCATTGGCGTGGCATAACTCATGTTGGCACCAAAAAGCACAGCCAGAACAAAAGGCTCCATCGGTAAAGCAAGGTGATTAGCAATACTTATAGCGATTGGCGTGCCAATAACCGCCGCCGCATTATTGGAAACAATATTGGTTAGAATCGCCATCAGCAGCATCAAACCACTTAATTGCATTGTCACCGAGCTGTCCATGGTCAGGTTAACAAAAACTGCCGCCAGGGCATCAGCAGCCCCGGTTTCCAGCAAAGCTGAGCCCAACGCTAAACTGGCCGCCACGATTAAAATAATCTGTGCATTAAGCGCCTGTGCCATGTCTTTCCAGCCCAGACATTTGGTTAACGCTAAAAGCAATACTCCCGCTACTGATGAAACCGCAATAGGCAGAATTCCAAAAGCAGCAACAGCAACGACTGCTATCATGATTGCCAAGGCATAAGGGGCTTTTTCACTATGCGGAATATCCATCGCGGAATCTAAGANCAGGACGTCTCCACGCTTTTTCATTTCAATGATCTTTTCACTATCACCTTGTACCAATAAGACATCGCCCACTTGCAAATTGGTATTACTAATATCCGACACCATGTTTCGACCATATAAACCGCCACGATGAATCGCCAAAGTAATCAATTGATAGCGATCAGCAAAACGACTACGCGCAAGAGAGCTTCTTTCCAGCGGAGACCCCTGAGTAACAATCACTTCCACCATCTGCTGATCTTCAGCCATTAGTGGGTGATCATCATCCACCGGCTTATCACTGGCATACAAAACTGCGCCTAAGAGCTTTTCAAATGATTTTAAATTTTCGGCTGTATCTTTCACCAGTAATTGGTCACCAACATGAAGCGAGGTGTATGTTTGAGGCTGTGATAGCAGATCATCTCCTGCTCGGCGAATAAAATTCACCTTAATTTGCCCGTCCGTTATTTTAAGAACCTCCTCCATCGTAAGCCCGTTCACCTTACTGTCTTCAGTGACATGCAAAGCCGCAGAAAAAATACGCGGTGCTGCATCGAACAAGTCAGATTGACGTTTAGGTAAAAGCCGCGGAGCAATCAACCATAAATATAAAATGGCGATACCACTGCTCATTGCTACAGGCATAAAAAATTCGAACATCGAGAATTCACGCATACCCATACTGACCGCAACTGACACCACCAGCAAATTGGTTGACGTACCGATAGTGGTACCCATTCCGCCTATCAAGGTTGCGAAACCCATCGGCATTAAAATACCGGAAGGTGATGTTTTCGTGCGTAAAGAAACACTCATTAATATGGGCAAGAGTAAAATCACAATTGGTACGTTATTAACGAATGCGCTTAGAATAGCGCCAACCAATAGTGTCATTAAAAACGACAGTGCTGGCGCCACACTCCAGAGTTTCGCCAGCATTCTACCGACAGGCTCTAAAGCACCGGTACGTGACAGGCCATGGCCTATAACCATCAAAGCAGTCACGGCAACCAGAGCTTCATGGCCAAAGCCAGAATAAAATTCGAGTGGGTCTAATTCCGCGCCATCATGTGAGTAAGGGAAGAGATAAAATCCTACCGTTAAAACTACCAGAATAAACAAGCTGGATGTTTCCATAGGCAACTTGTTATTGGTAAACATCACTAAGGCAATAATCGTCAAAACCATAACGGCAACAGCGTGAGCGTTCAGTGATACTTCTACAGCTTCCATAGGGCTAGCTTACCTGATTGCAAACTGCATTACCTTCACCGCTAGTAGGCAAGAAATTGCAGGTATTGTGAAACTTTACGTTGCAGCCTATTTAAAGATTAATAAAGCAAAACATGCATGCTATATTCTCGCGATAACAAATAGGGAACCAAAACTGAGGAATAGATTATGCGCCTTTTACTCAAACAATTAGCGGGTATATTAGCACTTGGTTTGCTTGGCATTAGTAGTGCCCAGGCAGATGGCATATATGGCCACTGGAATCCAATCATGCATGAAGACCAGCTTGAGCGTGGCCCTGGCCCTATGGCTGGGGATTATGCAGGCCTGCCAATTAATGACGCCGCCAGACAACGCGCAGACGCCTGGACAGCAAGCTTACTGACCGTGCCAGAACATCAGTGTAAACCCCACCCAGCAACTTATGGTTTTAGAGGTGTTGGTAATTTGCGTGTATGGCAGGTGATTGATGAGGAAACCCAAGAATTAACAGCCATCCGTACGCATATTTCCTGGCAAGCACAAAAACGCGTCATATGGATGGATGGCCGTGAACATCCTGATGAGATGTATCCTCATACCTGGGGTGGCTTTTCAACTGGCCATTTTCAAGGTGAGACGCTTGTGGTTGAAACGACACATATTAAAAACAGCTGGATGCGCAGAAATGGTTTAGCCTTCAGTGATGCAGCAACCATGTTGGAATATTTTACGCCACATGGTGACACCATGACTCACGTGATGATGGTGTCTGACCCTGCCTATCTAGAGGATGTTTTTATCAAAACTAATGGTTTCTCAGCCAGAGCACAAAGCTCCATGGCCCCTTACCCTTGCCGCTCTGCCACTGAAATAGTGCGCGACCCAGGTGAAATTCCACATTATCTGCCAGGACAAAACTCTGCTCCTGGAGAATTTGCCGAAGACAATGGCATTCCGTATGAAGCAGGGCGTGGTGGCGGTATCACCATGATGCCTGAATATATGGATATTGTGCAGACCTGGAGAATGGAAAATATGACCTATGAAGAGCGTATAGGTGACGGCATTCCTCCCGGTAATGAAAGATAATTCCCGGGATGAACAACAAGCTTGAATATCATGCGTTGAGCTGCCTATAATCGTCCGGCTAAATTTATACATACCCAATGTTCAGGAGAACAAAATGAAACAACTTTTTGCCCTTATTATGCTGACACTATTCAGCACAACTGTATTTGCTCAATTACCTGTTGAAGTTATTCCAGCCAACCAACAACAAGCCTGGCTGCAAGATTCAAATTCACAAGATGCCGCTGATAAAGAACTGGTTTATGATTTTTGGCGTTTAGCCTTAGTCGCTCGTGATATGGATGCCGCCATGGAAATGCTTCATGAAGATTACATGCAACATAACCCTAATGTGCCAACTGGCCGAGCACCTTTTATCGGCTTCTTTGGGCAAGCACCCGAGCAAGAACCTCTGCCTTATATTGCAGACCTAGTTGCTATTACTGCTGACGCTGGCTATGTAACAATGGCGTTTAAACGTGAAATAGAAAATCCAAATATGGCTGGATCAACATATAACACTACCTGGTTTGACATGTTCCGCGTTGAAGGCGGCGTAATTGTTGAACATTGGGACTACGGGACTATTTCAGCTCGTTAATTTTTAGTGTTTTACGAGAGTAATTTAAAAAGGGCTGATTTATCAGCCCTTTTTTTTGAAGGAAAAAGAGAATTAATTAAGGTCAAAAAGCCAGCAACGTACCTTCCGGCATATCACCCAAACAGGCGATACTGCTTGAGTTCCTGGCAAATGGGCCATATTGGCGACTGTAAACAGGCAAGCTTTCAATGTAGTCTCGCGCCCTGCTAACACCATTGAAATCACCGTGAATAACCAACCATTGCTGTGGTCTATTAGACGTCCTGGATATTAAACAAAGGTAGGTCTCACTTAATAGGTCAGTCAATGAAAGCAGCTGTAGGTACTCCTCCAACATAGGTTGATCAGCGATTGGAAAGGCTGCCATTTGAACGGTATAGCTATTTTTATTAGCAATATCCTGTAACCACGCAGAGCTGGCTCGGGCTCTTACGCCTATCAAGCCAGATAACTCAGAGAAGCCGAAACTTTCTATGACTGCAATATCTGGAACTTGCTCTGCTTGTACAACTTCAACGATATCCTCCCCTGCTGAATCTTGACTCGTATAAACCAAAAGCGCTTCAGATTCTGCTACCTCTATTAGTTCTTCTGCCTCCTCTGCTTGAGTTATAAGTACTATTTCTTCGGCAGTTTCTATGATCTCAACTTCTTCTTCAAGATCACTGATAGCAACACTTCCAGAATCTAGACTGACTAAGTCTTCGCTTACAACTTCAACACCTTGCTCTGAAGCCCCGTCCTCACGAACAAATACAGGTGAGGCCTCTATTACCTGAGGAGATACTTGAGGGAGTATTTGCACTTCCTCAATAGAGCTTACTGGGGCTTCAACTAAAACTGCTGTCCCTACCGTAGACGCTTGCGAAGTATTTTCTACAAATACCTGTACATCTGACCCTGGCATTAACTCAAACCTGGGCTGAAAAGTGCTTATTGCGAAATATAGAACCAAAGCAACTGCCACAACACCTATAGTCGAAAAAAAAGCCGTCCAGGGTAATAAGTAACGCAAACCATACCCGCTATCTTTTATGGCCGCTTTAACATGTTGCGGTAGTACTTTTTGCTGAATAGCCCCAAATTGGTGGCCGGGCTGAATTGAGGATGAAGCATAAGCTGCCATCAACGACTTATCTGCCAGAATATTTACTCGCCGAGTTAGTCCTTTTGAGGCCTTATTAAGCAGCTTCTCAGCTTTAGCAGTAAAAACCTTAGGCCATGGGCAACCTGCGGCCTGCATACGATAATGTAGATAATCACTGGTTTGCTCCTGGCTCATGGGCTCTAAGTAGAAACTATGAGTAATCCGCTCTTTCAGTTGACGTATATTTTTACCTTGCAGATTTTTATCCAGCTCCGGTTGCCCAAACATAATAATCTGCATTAATTTGTGACGATGAGTCTCTAAGTTGCTTAATAAACGAATTTCTTCCAGGGTCTCGATAGGCATACCCTGCGCTTCTTCAATAAAAACGACAACCGCACCACCCTCACCGTGCTTTTTAAGCAGATAGCTTTGTAACTTATGCATGACCATGAGGCGTTCTGTAGAGGAATCAACGTCAAGTTCAAGTTCAAAGGCTATAGCATAGATAATGTCTCGTGCTGACAAGTTCGGGTTGGCAATATAAACAATTTCAACAGAGTCAGGCAGGCGCTCTTCCAACATACGGCAAAGCATCGTTTTTCCGCTGCCAACCTCACCAACGACTTTGACTATGCCCTCACCAGAAGTCACCGCGTAAACAAGTGCATTTAATACGACACCCGGGCCGTTAGCTCCTCCAGGAAAAAACATAGACGGATCAGGCGTAATTCGAAACGGGAATTTCTTTAATGAAAAGAAATCAAGATACATTTGCTATCTACTATGGTTATCTGCTGTGACAAATTAAGAGAAAATTTCGACTATTCTAACGACATTATCACCACGCCTGTATATCGTCAAGCAGGGTATTTAGTAGACTTAATGTACGCTGGCAGTTATTCTTCCTGAATATTTACACATTTGTGTCAAGCCAGTGCTTTTTGGACTTGATCGCTGTAAAAAAATTAAAAAAGGTCAATTGATCCTATGTTTGAAAAAGGCGAATCAGCAGCACGGAATGAACTTTTACTGAGTTTCAAATCCCTCGGCAATGCTAACGTCATGATACAGAAAATTTTCAACATGATTGGGCAATCGAAGTTCTTTGAAGATTTTACTGTTAACGACGTCGAAAAGCTTACTTCCTTTATGCATGCTTATGAAGTTGAGGCTGGAACCACCATTATTCGGGAAGGTGATATCGACGATTACATGCTCTTTATTATCGAAGGTCGAGTTAATATCTTAAAAACTGACTCCAATGGCGAGCGCCGCCCCATGACGATCGCAGGCCCTGGCACCACGCTTGGCGAGATGTCGATGATTGACGGCGAACCTCGATTTGCCTCTTGCATTGCCCTGGATGCCACTACATTCGCTGTTTTATCCAGAGAAAGTATGGTGGAAATAATCATGGAAGAACCTAGCTTTGGCTCAAAAATACTGATCAAGCTTATTACCATGCTGTCGCAACGCTTAAGATCTACCAGTTCTGAACTTGTGCATTATCTCGAACATTCACAGACACAGGCGATATAAGCTCAAAAATGCCTTTTTTACGAGCTAAATTCAGGAAAAACAAAGCTTTTTTGTTTAAGCTTCTTGCAATTTATTGCTAAAGCCCTTTAAATCTACATATTGTTTTAAGAGAACCTCATAACATGCTGAGAAAGAACAAAAAAATTCTTCCAGAAGCACTTAATGTAGACGCCAGAAATGTTGCTCTTTCTTCATTGACGGCAGTTTTTCTCCTGTTGTGTTCCTGTACAAGCAACCAGCTGCAACCAGCATTACCAGAAATAGTTGAAAGTGGACGCCACCTGGAAGCTCCTACGTTACCAAACCCTGAAGCCGCGTCTACTGGAAATACCGATATTCCTGCAGTGGTAAGCACCTTGCCTCTTATAAGCCTGCCTGAACCAGTAGAAGAGCCTGACCTGTATTCTGTTTCAGTGATGAATGTGCCTGTCCGAGATTTGCTCTTTACCATCGCTCGTGATGCCGCCATTAACATAGATATACATCCAGCAATTACTGGGCAAGTCAGCCTTAATGCCATCGACCAGACGATTCTCCAAATTCTTGAACGCCTCTCTCAACAGATCGATATCCGCTGGACCTTTGATCAAGGTAATAACGTCCTGGTAGAGCCTGATAGCGCTTTCTGGCGCACCTATGAAGTAGATTATGTCAACGTTACCCGTACTGCTGAAACATCCACCGACATTGCGACTTCTATAACCTCTGGCGGCGGTGGAAATAATAATTCCACTGCGAATCTGACGCAAACCTCAAACTACGATTTCTGGCAATCCTTAACAGATAATGTCGCGGCCTTATTAACAGATATCAGCGCCGATGCTGCTAATGCTGAAACTAATAACTCTGTAGTTTCCAGCCCAGAAAGCGGCTTACTGAATGTCAGAGCAACGGCTCGACAACACAGTGAAGTACAAACGTTTATTAACTTGGTGCAACGTCGCTCCCTAGCCCAAGTGCTCATTGAGGTAACCGTGGTTGAAGTCAGCCTGAGTGACTCTTATCAATCGGGTGTTGACTGGAACGCCGTCGTCAGCAATAGCAACCTTGATATTTCTTTTGACCAACTTGTCACCGGTGCCAACCTGAATAATTCACCGACGAATGTACTGAATATTTCAGGCAATGATGACACGGGTGAATCAGTTTCAGCGACAATTCGCCTCTTGTCTCAGTTTGGTGATCTTAAAGTATTATCCAGCCCACGTATTATGGCCCTGAATAATCAGCCAGCTATGCTACGTGTCGTTGATAACCGCATTTATTTTACGATTGATGTAACACCTGCAGTCATTGGCGTTAATGGCAATATCACCTCGCAAGCAATTTTTACCAGCAGCGTTGAAACTGTTCCCGTTGGCTTTGTCATGACCGTCACGCCACAAATCAGCAATGATGATCAGGTTACCTTAAACGTTCGCCCTACTATCTCGCGTATTGTAAGGTTCGTTAATGATCCCAACCCTGAGCTGGCCGCTTCAGGTGTCGTCAATGCAATTCCTGAAATCCAGGTGCGAGAAATGGAATCCGTCATGAAAGTGTTTAGCGGGGACATTGCTGTTTTAGGGGGCTTAATGCAGGACTCGCTTGATAACAATAATACGGGTGTCCCCGGTTTATCTCGCTTACCCGGTATTGGAGGACTCTTTAGCTTACGTGATGACACGTCTACTAAAACCGAACTTATTATATTTATACGTCCAGTCGTCATTCGCCAGGCCTCACTTGAAGGGGATCTGGAAAGATATCGTCAGTATCTCCCTGAAAATGGCTTAGGCATTAATAATTCATAACAGGGCACGGAGCTAGCACTTATGTTGAAAGTATTAAGCGCCGATAGGTAATGCCATATGAGTTTATTAATGGAAGCTTTGCGCAAGGCAGAGGCCGCAAAGAACAAAGCTGACGGTAAGGAGACTGATGACGCAAGCAATCTGTCTCTTGAGCCTAAAGAAACAACCAAAACGCAAGCAACGGAATCTGTTCCTTTTGAAGAAGCTACTCCTCCCTCCCCTGATGCTGAAAATCAACTGGACGAACATGCGCCTGAAATAGAGCAGGTTAATTTCGGACTCGAATCAAAACCCGATAATGAAGTAGCAGCTGAAAAAGAACCCAATGTAAATGAAGCACCTCAGAGTGCGACAGAAATTGCAGATGAGTTACTTAATGATGCCCCTGAGGAACCTTTTGATCTTTCTATGGATAGTACAATAGATGGTGCAGATGAATTGGACTCTGCAATTCCCGAACCTGAATTTGTAGAACCGCTTAAAGATATTTCCGAAAATACAACTCTGGAAGCGCTGGACCAACGAGCTCGTGGTGCTGATGAGCTATCGGGCTACATTCCAGAAGAGCCATTAGCGCAAGAAGAGCCCTCAGCGCAAGAAAAATCATTACATGAAGAACCTCTAGAACACGAAACTACCGAAGATGTTTTTGAGCCCATTGAAGCAGCAGAAGAACTCACCCAATTTGAACGCAGTGTCAATCAAGCTGAAGATGACCATCCTATGTCTGATCAGGCAATCTTAGACAGACAAACTGCAAACTCATTATTTCAGGCTAAACAAAACACTCAGCAAAACAAACGTAAGAGAGTCATTATGCTGGGTCTCATAATAGCGCTGTTGCCTATAGGTGGCGGTAGCTTTTATTGGTATTACACATCAAGTGTAAATAGTAGCAACATGTTTCCTAATGCTGCCATTACCCCGCCGTCAGATGGCTTTCTGGGAGAAGCTACTGCTGCGAATGTTGTTGAACCGGCAATAACATCCGCAGCTATTGATACTGATTTAGCAATAGAAGCTGATACAGCCGCGACAGAAAATATTGATTTAGGGGCTATAGTTGCCGTTCTTGAAGCAGTTGAATCACCTAACATTTCACTTGATTCAACTGAAGACACCTCTCCTGCTACCGACGCCTCTATAACTCTAATCGCAGGAAACACACAAACAACTCAGACCGACAATTCACTTGTCCAAAATACTACGGCTGCACCTGTAATTGACATTCGCCTCACCCGAACGACATCACAGCCTGAAGTGAACCCCGACTTACTAGCAGCTTATGAAAGCTACCAACAAAATGATCTGGTCCAGGCCAGACGCTTGTATACACAAGTGCTGAGAACCCAGCCTAATACCCGAGATGCCTTATTGGGACTCGCTTTAATTAATCGACAAGAAGGCAACATTGCACAAACCCAAGCCTTGTATTCCAGGCTATTACAATTGAATCCAAGAGACCCACTGGCTCGCGCTGGTTTACTTGAAAGTGGACAAAACATTAATCCAACACAACAAGAATCCCAGCTCCGAGCACTACAAAATGAATACCCTAATGTCGCACCACTTGCCTTTGCTCTGGGTAATTTATTCGCTTCTCAGTCGCGTTGGAACGAGGCCCAAAATGCATATTTTGATGCCCTTCTCATTGCAAATGAAGTTGACTCAAATGCTGTAAGCCCTGATTATGCCTTTAATCTGGCTGTTTCTCTGGAAAGACTGAATCAGCTTACATTGGCTTATAATTATTACCAGCAGGCGTTAGAGCTTAGCTCCGCCTCTCCAGCTGGTTTTAATTTAGATAATCTAAATCAACGCATGGCCTACTTGGAACAAGCTCTACAATGACRGCCTCAACCAAAACAAAAGAGAAGAAAGCTATACCTTCCGCACCAAAACCGACACAAAAACTCGGAAAGTTACTGCTGGATCAAGGTTCTATCACCAAAGACCAGTTGATGATTGCTCTGCGCGAACAACAAAACTCAAGTAAATTACTTGGCGCGATCCTAATTGATCTTGGTTTTGTGACTGACTCTATTGTGCGTGATGCACTTAGCCAGTATACCGGGCAGCGTAGCGTCGATTTATCTCAAGCAGTGCTTGATGCTGAATCTGTCAAAATTATTGACCAGGAATTAGCTCGACGACATTCAATCTTACCTCTTTCCTATGACAGACAAGAACATCATTTGACCTTAGCTATGGCTGACACTTTCAACATTGTTGCTTTAGATCAGGTTCGTGCCCAGCATGGGGGTAATTTAAAAATCACCCCAATTCTGGCTTCTCAAGAAGAAATAATTAGAAGTATTGAACTGTTTTACGGATTTGACCTTTCTATCGACGGCATCCTTCACGAAATAGAAACCGGCGAATTGGACTTTGATAGCCTGCAAGAAGATGACAAAGGCTACAGCCACCCAATGGTGCGTCTAGTGAATGCCCTGCTGGCAGATGCCGTACAACAAGATGCTTCTGATATTCACTTTGAACCAGAAGAAGCCTTTCTGCGTATTCGTTACCGAGTTGATGGTGTGCTACGTCAAGTCAGAAGCCTGCATAAGAGTTATTGGGCCGCCATGGTCGTCAGACTTAAAATAATGAGTGACATGGATATCGCGGAGTCAAGAGTGCCTCAGGATGGCCGAATTTCGCTGTCTCTGGTTGGCCGGCAAATTGATTTCAGGGTGGCGGCACAGCCTACCACTCACGGCGAAAATATTGTCTTACGTATTCTTGACAAGAAAAAAGGCATTGTCGCAATGGATAAACTGGGCCTAACCGCTGAGAACCTTTCGCTGTTACAGCTAATGTTAGCTCGGCCCGAAGGCGTTATCCTGGTAACCGGCCCTACCGGTAGTGGTAAAACAACGACGCTCTATTCTGTTCTGAATCACCTGAATACTGAAGGCGTTAACATCATGACCATGGAAGATCCTGTCGAATACCCCTTACCCATGATTCGCCAATCCTCGGTGAATGAAGCCTCTAAAATGGGCTTTGGCGAGGGCATTCGCTCCATGATGCGCCAAGACCCTGATATTATTCTGATCGGTGAGATTCGTGACAACATCACCGCTGAAATGGCAATGCGTGCGGCTATGACAGGCCACCAAGTGTTTTCCACGCTGCATACTAATTCGGCCCTTGGTGCAATTCCGCGCCTTCTGGATATCGGCATTGTGCCTGAATTATTAGCGAGTAATTTAATCGGTATTATTTCTCAGCGCTTAATCCGTAAACTCTGTGGCGATTGCAAACAAGAAGCGGTACCAACGGATATTGAATACAAATTACTTGGCCTGGACAAACAGAAAAAAGCAGTGAAAATTTACCATCCGCAAGGCTGCGCTTCATGTGATTATCATGGCTATAAAGGCCGAACATCTATTATCGAGCTGTTAAAAATAAGTGGCGAAATAGATGATTTAATTTCCCACAGAGCCAGCGCCAGAGATATGCTGATTCAGGCAAAAAAAGAAGGCTTCAGGCCGCTGGCAGATGATGCCTGCCGCAGAGTACTCGATGGTGTCACCAGTCTTGATGAGGTATCCCGTGTGGTTGATTTAACTGATCGTCTGACGGATAACTAACAATGCCTCTGTATAAATATCGAGCAATGACACGCGACGGCAAAATCCTGATGGGAAATCTTGATGCAGCCAATGAAGCTGACCTGGAAAACCGTTTGGTGAATATGCGTCTGGATTTAATCAAAGCCGATATCACGCAAGAAAAAAGAAGTAGCTTTGGTCAGAAAAAAGTCGAGAAAACAGACCTCATTGGATTTTGCATCCATATGAATCAATTATCTCATGCCGGCATTCCTTTGCTGTCTGGTTTAACTGATATGCGTGACAGTCTGGATCACCCCAGGTTTAAGGAAGTGATAGCCAACGTTATTGAATCGATTGAAGGCGGCAAAAATCTCTCCGAAGCACTGGCTGACTACCCTACGGTTTTTGACACACTCTTTGTAAACCTGATTAGAGCCGGTGAAATGAGCGGCAAAATGGCGGATGTTTTCGACTCACTCGCAGACATGCTGAAATGGCAGGATGAACTTAGTCAAAGTACTAAAAAGTTAATTATGGGCCCTTTAGTTGTGGGCACCGTGGTATTTGGCGTGACGATATTTTTAATGGTCTACCTCGTCCCTCAACTGGTTGATTTCATCGTCAACATGGGTGAAACCTTACCCATACATACACGCGCATTAATCGCCACTTCAAATTTCATGACAAATTTCTGGTACCTTATTATCCCGGCGCCTGTATTGCTTTTTATATTGACTAAAGTCCTGATCTCGACCAATGAAAAAGCACGCTATAATTTTGATTCATTTAAATTAAAAATTCCTCAAGTCGGGCCTGTTTTACAGAAAATAATTCTCTCCAGATTCGCCAGCTTTTTCTCACTGATGTACGGTGCGGGCATTCCAATTTTACAAAGTTTACAAATTTCTGAAGGTGTTATTGACAATATTGTTATTCGTAAGGCCTTACAGCAAGCAAGAGAAGATATTGAACAAGGCCAGCCCATTTCAACAAGTTTTGAAATTACTGGCATCTTTCCACCGCTGGTAATACGCATGCTTAAAATTGGTGAAACAACTGGCGGGCTTGATAAAGCCTTAATGAATGTTACTTATTTTTATGACCGTGAAATTAAAGACTCAATTGATAAATTACAGGCTTTGATACAGCCTGCGATGACAGCTTTTGTCGGTGGTTTACTGGGCTGGGTGATGATTTCAGTACTTGGGCCCGTATATAGCTCTCTAGGTAATATCCAAGTATAAGAAACTATACTGAAAAACTATGCTGAACTTATTTCGACAGAAAAATGCCCAACTCATGATTATTAACAATCGTGAATTGCAGCTGTTTGTCTGGGAGAACAAAAACCTTAAATTCGTTTCTGAATTTGATGGCAGCCAACAATCACTTGAAGCCTTTAAACAAATTCAAAACACTTACAAATCTTATTCTACGATTTTGGTTACCAATTTCCTCGAAGAAAGCTTTCGCAGTGAGACAGTTCCACCAGTCTCAGGTGCTGACAAAAAAGCCTTACTTGAAAGAAAGCTGGATTACGCTTTCCGTAAAACTCCGTATCGAACAGCCTCCACAATTGACAAAGAAAAAGATGGGCRAAAAGATCATAGAGTGCTATTAAGCGGTTTGACTAAGCCAACTCTTTTGACACCCTGGGTGAAAATCCTGCTTGCAAATAAAACACCTATTCAAAGTATAAGTTCCGCGGCTTTTCTATCTGAAGCTTATGTTAACCATGCGAAATTAAACAATGAAAACTATTTATTGATTGCCAGCCTTGAGAATAATTTTGACCTTCGTCAAACTTATATGCGCAAAGGCAAAGTACTGTTCAGCCGCTTAACGTCACTTTCCTCCCGTGCCCCCGCTGAAATAGGCAAGGAAATTTATAAAGAGTCGGTGCAGATTCGTAGTTATCTGGAACGCGTGAAATTATTACCTTATGAAGAAACCCTTAAAATCAATATTTATACAGCTTATGATGATACGGCTCTCAATTTAAATCAGAAAAGCAGCMACCTAAACAATTTCGAAAATATAAATGTTCAACAAGAAATAAAACAATACCCTAATGTTTTAAATAAAAGCCAGATTGGGTCAATGATCTTTTTTCTTTGCGCCTTATTGCAACAAAAACAAATTAAAAACACCTACGCGCCTGCCAATATTCGCAAATATTTTTTACTCAAAAATCTTGGCAATGCACTGAGCTATGGCTCCCTCGCTTTAATCATTATCAGCGTACTTTCCAGCACTCCAATGTTTCTAGATGCATTAAACCTTTCTAGTCAAGAAGCTTCCTTTAATCAACAGACTCAACCCTTATTAGTTGAATATAATGTGTTATCGCAGCGTTTTCCCGCAACCCCTATTCCTTCTAAAGAAATGGCCCTGGTTGTGGAAACCACTGAACAAATACAAAACATGATCATTAACCCTGCTGAGGCTATGGCTTATATCAGCAGTAAAATTGGTTCTTCGCCTAATCTGCAAATAACAGACATAAGCTGGTTATTAGATGCCGTTGAGGCAGACCCTTTTGACCCTGTCGCACAACAAATGCGCTATTTTGGTTTGCAGAATGATGCAGAAAATAGCTATAAGTCTGCAATTTTAGATCAACGCACTGAATTAAAAGTACAAATCAGCGGCATGGTTTATTCACCTGGCAGTTACAGAGCCGCACAACAACAGGTAGAACTTTTTTCTGATGCCCTCGCAGAAAACCCCAATATCCGCGTGACCCAAATACAAATGCCAACCGACGTCAGAGTCGACACCCAAGTGACTACAACCATTGACAACAATGAATTACGCGCACCTTTTACGCTACAACTGGATATTGACCTCTTGTTATGAAAAATTTATTCAATAAACAGGATATCTTTTCATTGAAGTGGAAAATACTGATCGCAGTATTCAGCTTATCTATAGCGATAGGGGTCTATGTTGCTGCCAACTACTTGAATACTGAAATGACTAGAGCAGTTCAAACAGCACGTGCAGAATTACAAAATGCAAGAACTGCCGTCGATCAAATTGAGCAAGAAGAAGCAACGATCATTGAGTATATAGGGCGTTTTCAAGAGCTTGAAAGTGAGGGCATAGTTAATGCAGAAGACCGCTTGCTTTTATTGGAGAGAATCACAGAAATACGTGAAAACAATGATCTATTTCCCATTTCTGTCAGTATTGGCGAGCAAAGTTCCCTAAGGTTGTTATATGATCCAACCGAATCAGCCCCTGGAGGGCCAATTGACCTGAATGCAACCGAGCTGGAACTTAGCCTGCCACTGTTACATGAAAATGATCTGACCAGCTTGCTCAGTGAATTACTTGGTAGCCCGGGTTTGTTTCTCACTCAAGAGTGTTCCATGAATTTAAACAACCCATCTATTACAAATTATATAATGCTGGGTCAACATCAAACTGCTAAGTGTAATTTATTGTGGTTTACCTTTGACGTAGAACCGCCCCCTGTAGAGGCAGCGTTCTTTTAGCTGATGAGAAATGAAAAATAACATTTTTAACAGCATATTATTGCTAAGCATGGTTTTTGCAAAAACCTCTTTTGCGCAGGAAATCGGCACGCTTTTTACAACGCCAGAGGAACGTGCTTACCTGGACTTTTTGCGTGAAGAGTTCTTACTAAACAACCAGGCCAACGATTTTGATATTGACGAAGTTGTGCCCGCTGTGCCGGTTATTGACGTTGAAGAAGATGCGTCAAGTATCAGCACCTATAGCCTTGGTGGCATATTCACACGTCAGGATGGCAGCCGAACCGTCTGGTTGAATGAGAACAACATCACCGAAAATAATCTGCCAGATAATATGATCTTGGTAAATACTGCTACTTCTAGTTTGTTGCGTATACAAATTGACACTGGAGTGTATGATTTAAGAGCTGGGCAAACACTTGATGTAATTAACAATCAGGTTCTCGAATCATGGCAATTACCAAGGCCTGAACTAGACAATGAATTAACAGAAAACAACACTGATACTAACGAAGAAAATGTCCAAGTAGCTCAATTACCTGAAGACAATACAACAGTTATACCCAGTGATGTTGATATAGTAGGTTCGGGTGAAGAACTTATACCTGCAGAAGAATTGATACAACTACTGCAAGAGTTTCAGGAAGCTCAAAACAATGAAAACCTTCAATAGATCAATAAACAAGCAAAAAGGTGCAGCACTTCTCTTAGTAATTATGATTCTTTTTGCCGGTTTTAGCAGCATGCTTTTAGCGAGTATGAATAACCAAAACTACAGCCTCAAATCCAAAATAGAAACTCGTCGAGAAACTCAGGACCGTTTAGTTGCCGCAAAAGAAATACTGCTTGCTTTTAGCAGACTATTTCCCGATAGCTCTGGTATTACTAATAGACTTCCCTGCCCAGATAATGACACTAATGATAATTATCCAGACCCTACATGCAACACCACTGTAGCCACTTTTCAGGGCAGACTTCCTGAAGAACTTAACCCTGCTGGAGGTGATAACTTCACATTTGATCGTATAAGCGATTTTTATGAACAGCTTTGGTATGCAATAGATCCCAATTTTCATTTATCGTCAGTTACAACTATTAATACCGTAACACCTGCAACAGGCGCGTTCAGTATTGATGGAGTTGGTGACTATGTTGCAGTAATTATTGCACCAGGCGAAGAGGAAGTTGATTCCCAAGATAGAATTGGCGCGCCAGATAATGCTGATAATTTTTTAGAGGGTGGTAATGAAAATGGAACTACTTACGTTTCACGTTATTCTGCTGACCCCAATAATTTCAATGACCAAGTAATAGGCATAACGAGATCTGAATTAATTACGCCAATTGCAAACCGTGTTGCGGAAAAAATCAAAAACAATCTAACCTCTTATTACAATGTTGACAGATATTATAGAGATGCCCAACCCTCTGATTATTGGAGTTGTTATGCACAATACCCAAAGGGGAAATCTTATCCTAGAGATTTCACATACAATAATCAGTCTTATCCCGACGCTGCTGGAAAAAATGGCGTTGTATGTTTATGGCATACAGAAGATGAAATGTTTGAAATAGCCATGTTAGGTGACGTTTGGTATACAACCGATGGTTGGAATCCAATTACAACCTATACCAACATTTCAAATACCGAAGCAACGGTAGAATTCGATAACTGCAATATTCGGTATCGCTACAAGTATGTAAGTGGTGAAACTGTACTCAGCTATGAGTTAAAAACAGGGAGCGGTGCAATTTCCTGTTAACTGTAATGCTAACTTACCCTAACAATAATCAAGTGCAATCAGGTTTCACCTTGATCGAAATGGCCATGGTCCTTCTGATTTTGGGGATTTTGCTAAGTGGCGTTTTGGTAGCAATCGGTGATAGCACCACCAATATTCGAATTTCACAAACACAATCGAAACTAGAGCAAATTGAAGAAGCGCTTTATGGCTACGTTCAAGCCAATGGAAGACTACCCTGCCCAGCTGATCACTCCGGCACAGGGTTAGCTAATCCTGAGACGAATACGGGATGTAATATAGATAACGGCTTTGTTCCTGTAGCCACTTTAGGTCTAAATGGGAGTATTAATGCAGACAAGTTACTACTTGACCCCTGGGAAAACCCTTATCGTTATTCTGTCTCTCAAGATGTTTCAAACTATTTCACTACAACTACAGGTATAGACCTGCTTTTTGCTGATGCTGCAAACATTTTAGGTACAGGAACAAATATGCTTAGAATATGCAGTATTAGCACCTGTACTCCAACAACAATTTCTATTAACAATGCACCAGCTGTTGTCTATTCTATGGGAGCAAATTGGGCAGTACTATCAGGTGCCTCATCCACGAATGAACAAAAAAATGCTTTTGGGGCTACGCTTATTGGAGCCACAAGCGGCCTTGTTTATAATATGCCGACTGCTGCTAATTTAGATTTTGTAGATACAGGCTACAGTGAAGAAAACTACGATGATCAGGTAATTTGGCTCTCACCTTACATCCTGTTTTCCCGCCTGATCCAGGCGGGTCAATTACCATGAGTGAGACAACTCTTAACAATGCAGAAAGCACCATCCATACAGAAACCAGAGGCAAAATTTTACTGGTGGAAGATGATCTTGCCCTACGAAAAATGTTGTTTAACTCATTGGAGATGCAAAACTTTGATGTCACCGAAGCTGATAACCGCCAAAGTGCGATAGAGGCTCTAAAAGCGAACTCAGAAATCGGGGTGGTCATTCTTGATTTAGGTTTGCCGCCGATGGAACACACCACCGATGAAGGGCTGGCAATTATTCGAGACATTGGTACTGAGTTATTAGCGGTAAAAATAATCGTGCTCACCGGCCAAGATGAAGAACTCTCTGCTTTAGATGCTATTCGTGAAGGTGCCTTTGATTTTCTCTCAAAGCCCGCAAGTTTTGAAGATATCCTGCTTTCAGTAAACCGCGCGTTTCTGTTTCATAACAAAGAAATGGTTATGTCTGCAGATGGTATGACTCGCTTACAGGTAAACACTAAAACCTCTGATGGACTAAAAGCTGTACGTGAAGAAGCCGAGGAGAAACTGGTGCGCCAGGTCTTAAAAGATACTGGCTTCAATGTTTACCAAAGTGCTAAAAAATTGGGCATTAAGCGTGAAAGCATTTACTACTTTATGAAAAAATTCGGTATAACCCGAGACAATGACTGAACTTTATCCCTACCTCATTATTATTGGTAGCTCTATTCTGATTGCTTCCGGCTGGCTGCTTTACAGCTATCGAACCCAGATATTACTGAGCCAAAAGCTGATTCGTTTAAATGAAGAATTAAATTATGATCTGCCAGATTTTTTACGCCAGTGCTGGCCATCGCTTAAAGAAAGTGGTTTTGCGGGATTAGACTGGTCACTGGATTGGTTCGGAACATATGTGACAGGCAGTAATGGCAATAAACAAGGTCGCGAGATCGAAAAACGCTTTGAAGTACAGGAAATCTCATTGACTGTTCGGCTTTATGTTCACCAACGCAACTGGGAAAACCGTTTTATCAGCAGCGCCTTAGCCGATAACTTTTTCTTATTAGTTAGGATGAACCTTTGGGTAAAACTGGGTGCGGTTAAATCAACCTTTGAACAGACTGCCAAAATGACTGTATTCCTGCAACATGACGTAAAAAACATGGCTCAGCTCATGAAATTGACGGCTGAACAATTGGATAATCCAGTACCTGGCCAAGAAGACAAGCTGTTGGACAGCATGCGTGAAGTTATTCCAGCCGTTAGAGACCGTGCCGAACATATGCTAAATACTTTAACCAATAAAACTCCCGACAGCCTGGAAGCCAGACATCAGTTAGAGACACTCTTGGAGCAAACGGCCAGCATGTATGAGCTACCCTCTACAATATCGGGCTCTGCCACTGTTAACCTGCCGAGAAATACCCTACAAAGTATTCTCGATAATATTCTGGGTAACTTTTCCAGACAGGCTAACAAAACCTCAGCTCAGCAACCTGATGTAAAAATACAGCTTGTGAGTGAAAATGGCTATGTCACTGTCAGTATCACGGATAAAAATGGCGACCCTTGTTTATGGCCTGAGCGTTTATTTGAACCATTCTGGAGTGAATTTGGCACCGGACGTGGCATTGGTTTATATCAGGCGAGGCAGCATGCTTATGCTGTAGGCGGCTCTCTTACGGCTGAATCTATGGCTAATTCCCCCCTTATATTTGTTCTTAGATTGCCTACCTAAGTGTAGGTACTACCTACATATTATCTGTAAAAAAAACCTACATATTGCACAATATCCAAGGTTCTTTAATATGAGCGCATAAAAGTAGATTTAGGTGGTTTTCCCTGAATTTATTTCGACATTGACTGAATTGATTGACTAACCAGGAGCACGATATGAGCAAGCTGAATATCGCTAAAATGAAAAAACTATCCACTATAAAAGGTGGTAAAACTCAGGGTGGTTTCACGCTGATTGAGATCGCCATTGTATTGGTCATTATTGGTCTGTTACTCGGCGGTGTTTTACAGGGACAGCAACTAATAGAAAATTCCAGAATTCGAAATGCAGTTAACTCTTTTAATGGCATAGCAGCCGCAACTTTTTCCTATCAGGATCGCTATGGCCGTCTTCCTGGCGATGATTCCGCAGGAAATACCGCTTTACCGGCAACCATTCAAGCCAGAGGTTCTAGTTGGGGAGCTGTTACTCAAGGCGATTCTAATGGCGTGGTTGCAGCTCTCCTGGCGAATACTTTCACCGGCCTTGCTACTGGTGAATCTGGAGACTTCTTTCAGCATTTAAGAGCGGCTGGTTTTATTGCCGGTGATCCTGCTTTGGCCGGTGCATTAGCATTGCCACAAAATGCTTTTGGAGGTCTGATTGGCATCACCTCTGACTCGATGGGGGGCGGTCTTACTGGCCTGAAAATCTGTATGGGCAGTGTGAATGGCTCTGCTGCCATTGCACTTGATACGCAACTGGATGATGGCAGTGGCTTAACCGGCAGATTTCGTTCCACGCTCGGTGACGCAAATATAGCACCTGCATCTACCGTATTAGCTGCAGCCTATTCTGAAGACAACATATATACTATTTGTTATCGAATGTAAGCACTTATTCAGTGTTAGAATAAAAAGGCTCCCTTCGGAGCCTTTTTTATTGGTTTGAGAATAAAGTGGATGAGTTGGTGTCAGCGTAGAATGAACTCATCTCTACAGTATCTTAAATTCATTAAACTTAAATTTGCAACCAGGGTTTATTTTGTTCTTTACTCTGACACCTGTTTTTTCTGTTTTATTTTTGTTACTGGCATAGAATCACATAATGAAGTTGTCTAACTTACCCTTTATTCAGTCTACTTTTAGAGAGGAATGGGGCCATATCAGTATTCTGCTAGGGCTGGTGGTTTTATTTTCACTGAACATTCTTGGCCTGCTGGAGTTCGGCACAAGCTCTTTTCCAGGCTTACGTTTTACCCTGATAAATTTCACGTCGATAGGCGGCTCTTTTGTCTTACCGGAAATATTTACGTCAACTGATTTCTTTCTACTACTGACATTTTCGCTCGTGATTGCAATACTGCTGCCCATTCTTCGCCCTATAGCCGCGTCACTCATAATAGTATCCGCTTCCTTACCGCTTCTATACCTGGGATTAAGTGAACCTTACGGCAATACACTTATTCCCATGGAGTACAGTCTGCTTGTTATGCTCATGCTGTTCGGTATGAATGTGCTATTAACCTATTTTTCAGAAACTCAGAAAAAACAGAAACTCATTAATATATTCAGCCGTTATGTGCCCCCCGATATTGTTAATGAAGTCAGCAAACATCCTGAGTTGATAAATCTTGATGGTGAATTGAAACCACTGAGCATTATTTTCTGTGACTTAAAAAACTTCACGGGTATTTCTGAACAACTAAATCCAAAACAGCTAGTCACTATGCTAAACAGTTATTTCACCATGCTTTCAGCCATCCTTTATCAGTATGGAGCAACTATTGATAAATACATTGGTGATTCCGTGATGGGCTTCTGGGGAGCGCCCCTGCCACATGAAGACCATGCGCAAAGAGCTGTTATGGCAGCTCTGGACATGCATAAGGCCTTAATAGAGCTGAAAATTGAATTAACCAATAAAGGGCTGCCAGCCACCGATATAGGGATTGGTATTAATAGCGGTCTGGTTAATGTCGGCAATATGGGTTCAATTTACCGTTTAAACTATACGGTAATCGGCGATGCAGTTAACTTAGCGTCTCGCTTTGAGCGTCTTACGCGGGTTTATCAGGTTCCTACTATCGTCGGTGAGGAAACCATGCAAGGCTCTAAAGACATTGTTTTTAGAGAGCTAGACACCGTTGTTGTGAAAGGCCGCAGTCATAATGTGAGAATATATCAACCTCTTTGCCGTTTAGATGAATTGACTGAATCTCAATCCAGCAATCTGGAAACACATGAAAAAGCCCTGAAATACTATTATGCAAAGGATTTTGAAAAGGCAGAAATATTGTTCAAACAACTTGCCTCTGAATCGGAAGCAGAAGCTTATTACCGTTATATGCTGGAAAAAGCCTCCTTTTCAAAAAATATCTAGTGACCGGTGTCAGAGTAAAACCACGTAATCTTTTCTAGCCCTATTGAGCGTTCATTTGTATCATTTCTTGATACATAAATGACTATCCTATAAACCATAATATTAATAATTGAGATAGAATACTCAATATGCCTGCGATATTAATAATCGGCCCTTATCGTTTCTTTTTCTATAGTAATGAAAAGGGAGAACCTGCCCACATTCATATTCAAAGAGACAGAATGCTGGCTAAGTTCTGGTTAAAACCTGTATCCTTGGCAAGCTCAACGAGATTTGCATCAAGAGAATTAAGAAAAGTTGAGTCTTTAGTGAAAGTACATAAAGAAATATTTCTGGAGGCTTGGAATGAGCACTTTAGCAGTTGAGTTACACCCACAAGCGCATAGTGTCACGTACACAGATTCCTCTATTATCGTTGATTTATTAGATGGTCGTACAATTACGGCTCCCTTAGTTTGGTTCCCTAAACTTTCCCAGGCCAATAAAGAGCAACTTGAAAATTGGGAATTCCTGGGAGATGGAGAAGGTATCCACTGGCCAGATATTGACGAAGATTTGAGTATTGCTGGTTTACTAGCTGGCACTCATTAGAAACGAATTAGTAGTTGGTGCCAGATTAAAAATCCACACCTTTTTGAGCCTGTACCCCAAAGTCATAAGCATGTTTTATATTTTTAACTTCAGCAACAGTATCCGCAATTGCTCTTAATGCAGACCCACCTCCCCTTCCCGTAATAATAACACTCTGCTGTTTCGGCCTATTTTGAATTGCCGTAATAATTGACGCTTCTGTAAGGTAATCAAAAGCCAGCATATAAGTCAGTTCATCCAATACGACTAAATTAATTTCAGCATTTTGTAACAATTTTTCAGCTTCTTTCCAGGTCGCAAGTGCAGCAGCTATATCAGCCTCCCGGTCTTGTGTCTCCCAGGTAAAACCCGTTCCCATCTGATAAAAAGGAATCTCCGGATACTTTTCCTTAATAAAGATTTCTTCTCCAGATAATTGTTTGCCTTTAATAAATTGCACTATGCCAACTTTATGACCGTAACCAAGGCTACGCATAACCATGCCAAAAGCAGAGCTGCTTTTACCTTTGCCATCCCCTGTCAGCAGAATACACACACCACGTTGCTCAGTTGCAGCCGCTATACCCTGATCAACCTGCTGTTTGAGTTTCTGCTGAGTCGCCTTATGTTTACTATTTTTATCTCTTGTCATTGGCCTTACTGTATACCTTTTTCAGTGATCGCTGTCGGAGTAAAAGCAAAATAAAATAATGTTTGAATCATCTCACGATCATGATTAATAGACTGAAAGTAAAGTTCAAATTTCACTCTGATAGCGTGATGTACTTTCAATAATCCACCTTTGTAGTGAGTAATTGACGCTACCGCTAACATGGCTTCTAAGGTATCCTATGCAGTCCTTTTTAGCCCTGTTTAATAGACTCAAATCACCATGGCAGTAGATAGTAACAAACAATCAGTAAGTGAAGATTACTTGCACCAAGAAGTGGAACAAACTGCTCAACTTTTCTGGGTGGATCAAAAAAGTTTTACCGTCAACCTCGATTCAGATAAAGAAAAATTCTATTGCCTTTCCATGTTCCCTTACCCCAGCGGTCGTTTACATATGGGGCATGTTCGCAATTACACCATCGGTGATGTCATCTCCCGCTATCAGCGCATGTTAGGTAAGAATGTGCTTCAACCCATGGGTTGGGATGCCTTCGGTCTGCCTGCTGAAAATGCAGCCTTAAAGAACAAGGTAGCTCCAGCCAAGTGGACTTATGAAAATATCGCTTACATGCGTAAACAATTGCAGCTCTTGGGTTATGCCTATGACTGGGATCGTGAAATGGCCACTTGCCACCCAGATTACTACCGTTGGGAACAATGGTTCTTCATAAGGCTGTTTGAAAAAGGTTTAGTTTACAAAAAAGAAGCCGACGTCAACTGGGATCCAGTTGACCAAACCGTGCTGGCAAACGAGCAAGTTATCGATGGTCGGGGCTGGCGTTCAGGCGCCCTGGTTGAACGCCGAAAAATCCCACAATGGTTCATTAAGATCACGGCTTACGCTGAAGAACTTCTCGCTGATTTGGACAAACTGGATGAATGGCCAGAAAGAGTTAAGGTCATGCAAAAAAACTGGATTGGTCGTTCTGAAGGGCTTGAGTTCAGTTTTGAAGTCCCAGGCCATGACTCTTTAAGCGTCTACACAACCCGCCCAGATACCATTATGGGAGTAAGCTATGTTGCAGTAGCAGCACAACATCCGCTCGCGCTTGCCGCCGCCGAAAATAACCCTGCTATCGCTACTTATAATAAAGCACAGGAAAACATCAAGGTTGCTGAAGCCGAATTAGCAACCATGGATAAAACTGGCATGGATACTGGTTTTAAAGCCATTCACCCGATTACCGGCGAAGAAGTACCTATCTGGATAGCAAACTTTGTACTGATGTCCTATGGCTCTGGTGCCGTCATGTCGGTACCCGCACATGACCAGCGTGATTGGGAATTTGCCAAGACTTACGGTTTGACTATTAAACAAGTAATAACACCCATGGATGACGCTGAGTGTGATATCAGCAAGGCTGCCTTTACAGATAAGGGGCTGCTGATAAATTCAGGTGATTATGATGATCTGAATTTTGATCAGGCCTTTGAAAGACTTGTCACATTTTTTAGCGATAAAGGTAATGGCCGCAAAACGGTTAATTATCGCCTGCGAGATTGGGGTGTGAGCCGTCAACGCTATTGGGGAACGCCTATCCCAATGATCAGCTGTGAAAAATGTGGTTCTGTTCCCGTGCCGGAATCTGAACTTCCCGTAGTACTGCCAATTGACGTTGAGTTTGATGGCACCGGCTCGCCAATTAAAAAAATGCCAGAGTTTTACGAGACTACATGTCCTTCATGCTCAGGCAAAGCTGAACGTGAAACTGATACCTTTGATACTTTTATGGAATCTTCATGGTATTACGCGCGCTTTACCTGTCGTGATGAAAATTCTGCCATGTTGAATTCTGAGGCTGATTACTGGTTACCGGTTGATCAATACATCGGCGGTATTGAACACGCTATCCTGCATCTGCTTTATTCCCGCTTCTTTCATAAACTCATGCGTGATGAAGGCTTAGTGAATTCTGATGAGCCCTTCAAACGCCTGTTAACTCAAGGCATGGTTTTAAAAGATGGCAGTAAAATGTCAAAATCGCAGGGTAATACTGTCGACCCGGCAGGTTTGATCGAACAGTATGGGGCCGACACTGTGCGCTTATTTATGATGTTTGCAGC
Organism: SAR86 cluster bacterium; assembly: GCA_002746215.1. Lineage (GTDB taxonomy): Bacteria > Pseudomonadota > Gammaproteobacteria > Pseudomonadales > Pseudohongiellaceae > UBA5109. The sequence continues at coordinate 95,282 of NVWI01000007.1, read as the reverse complement.
ACCACCTGATCAAAGCCTCGAATGGTCTGATAAAGGTGTTGAAGGCGCCTACCGCTTTTTAAAACGTGTATGGAAACTAACGGCTTCTTTTAAACCTATTGAGCTAAAGCCAGACCCTGGCTTGCTAAATAACAATCAAAAAGCCTTACGTTTGAAAACTCACAGCACCATTAAAAAAGTGTCTGATGATTATGGCCGTCGACAAGTTTTTAATACAGCAATTGCGGCTGTGATGGAATTGCTCAATGCCGTGAACAAGTTCAATGAGCAAGCAGAAGGTAATACTCAAGAAAGTGCTCAGGAACAAGACCTTGCTGTCATTCAGGAAGCACTGGAAACAATAATCCTTTTGTTAGCGCCGATTGCGCCCCATCTTTGTCACGTTCTATGGCAGCACCTGGGTCATTCTGATGCCATTATTGATGCTGCCTGGCCAGAATTTGATGAATCTGCACTGCAGCAATCAACCATCACTATCGTTGCACAAGTGAATGGGAAATTACGTGCTAAATTAGAATTATCTACTGATGCCAGCAAGCAAGAACTTGAGACAGCAGCATTATCCGATGCAAGCATTATCAAACATATAGCAGGCCTGACTATACGGAAAGTCATTGTTGTACCAGGCCGACTGGTCAATATCGTTGCTAACTAAAAGCAAAAAGAAAAGAGAAAAGAGAAAATAAAAAAGAGGAAGAGGAACCAATGAGCAAAAGTATTCTGCCAATAGTTATTACTCTCCTGCTTTTAAGTAGTTGTGGTTTTACTTTGCGTGGAAGTGAAACCCAGGCATTAAGTACGACCCTTCAACAAGTAGAGTTAACTTTTAATAACAGCAGTAATGAACTGGGGAGAATGTTGAGACGTAGACTCACTGCTTCTGGAGTAGATATTGTTGAAAATTCAAGCACTTATAAAATTACACTGGGTGATGAACAACGCCGTGAACGCATTGTAAGCGTTAATCGTAATGTCCGAGCCGGAGAGTATGAATTAACCTTAATGTCATCATTCCAGCTTGAGAATAACGGTGAAGCTGTCATCAGCCCTGAAATTATTTCGATTGATCAAACTTATGCCGCCGATCCTACTAACGCCGCCGCTAAAACCAATGAGGCAGAATTAGTCCTTAACGAATTACGGCAAGCATTAGTTGAGCAAATCTTAAGACGTTTACAAACGGTCAGGTAAGCATAAGCTGGACTATTACCTATTGCTCAATACTGTATGCCTTGCAATAATTAAAAATCATAAAAAATCATAAAAAACACTGGAGACATCTTATGCCATCAACACCAAAACTCTCGCTTGTAGGTATTTTTTTAGGACTTCTAAGCATGTCAGCCCATGCCGATTGGGAATTAAACAGTGCTGATTCCAGTTTGTATTATGTCACCAGCAAAGCTGCTGCTGTCTCCGAAATCAATAGCTTTGGAAATTTAAGCGGTAGCATTAGCAACCAAGGTAATGCCATTCTTGAGATCGATTTGAGCAGTGTTGATACAGCCATCGCTGTTCGTAATCAACGCGTCAAAGATATGTTATTTGAAACACAGCGCTTTCCTACAGCGACCATAAGTATCAATGTTAATGCCGCTGATCTATCAAACATGGCAGTAGGAAGCTCCGTAACAGCCAATTATAATTATAGTTTGAGCCTGCATGGTATCAGCAGTGATTTGAATGCGGACTTGCGACTGACCAAAACCAGTAATAACCGAATTGAAATTCAGCCTGCTCGACCCATTATTTTAGGTGCTGCCCTGTTTGGCTTGGCGGAGGGCGTTGAGGCATTAAGGGAAATTGCAGGCTTACCCAGCATTAACCCGAATGTCGTCGTGGATTTCTCCTTAGTTTATGAAGATGGCATGTAAGCTAAAACCCCTGAGCAAATAAAACCCCAAGTAAGTAAAAATAAAGTGCAAGTAAAACCAGAGCAAGTTCTTTCACAGTTAAACAATAAAATCCCACCTGTCATTTGGGTCGCTGGAGACGAAACTCTCCTGATTCAAGAAAGTTGCGATGAAATTCGCAAGTTTGCCCAGGAGCAAGGTTTCACAGAACGCGAAATCTATACAGTACAAGGCCATTTTGATTGGAATAGTTTGCTTGAATCTGGCAATAGTCTTTCTTTGTTTGCTGAAAAAAAACTCATCGAATTACGCTTACATTCAGCCAAACTTGATGATGCCGGGAAAAAAGCCCTGCATACCTACTTAGAAAATCCATCTACAGACAACCTTTTGCTCATCTCAAGTCCCAAAATTGAAAAAGCCGCAACCAATACAAAGTGGTTTAAAAAAATTGAAAACCAGGCTTTTGTGGTTGTGATCTGGCCTATTAACTCGCAGAATTTAGCAGGCTGGGTTAGACAGCGACTTAAGCGTCATGGCCTGGCGGCTAATGAACAAGCTATAGACATACTTTGCCAACGCACTGAAGGTAATTTACTCGCTACGGCACAAGAGATAGACAAACTTAGTATACTTGCCGAAAACAAAGAACTAGATGCCAGCATGGTTGCCCGCGCCGTTGCTGACAGCGCTCGATTTAATGTTTTCACCTTGATTGACACGGCTCTTGAAGGAAATACTGCAAGAGCCTTAAATATTCTCTATCACTTAAAATCTGAAAGTGAAGAACCCCTTAAAATCCTGAATTTTATCTGTCGTGAACTACGTTCACTATGCAAAATGGCAATGTTGGTTGAAGATGGGCAAAGCATTAGCGCGGCTATGCAAAGTGAGCGCATCTGGCGTAATAAGATGGGCCCCGTGTCGATAGCATTAAATAATCATGACCTGGACACTTTACAGGCATTTTTAAATCAAGCCAGTTTGATCGATCAATCTGTAAAGGGTTTAAATAAGCTCAACACCTGGGATGAGCTGTCGCGTCTACTACTCGCTCTTAGTAACAAAAAATTAGATTTAAGCGCTTAGTCTCTGGCTTTAATTGAAATGTGCCTGCTTATCAGCATGATAAGAGGATCGTACCAGGGGACCACTCGCAACATGTCTGAATCCCATTTCCTTACCAATCACAGCATATTCTGCAAACTCATCGGGATGCACAAAACGCTCAACAGCAAGATGATCTCGACTCGGCTGTAAATACTGACCAAGAGTAACCATATCAATATTATGTGCCGCCATGTCTTGCATAACTTGAAGAACTTCTTCTTTGCTTTCTCCAAGCCCGAGCATTAGTCCTGATTTTGTTAGTACCTTAGGTGCCATCTCTTTATACTTTTTCAATAAATTTAAGGACCACTGATAATCAGAGCCAGGTCTGACTTTTTTGTAAAGACGCGGAATACTCTCAAGGTTATGGTTGAAAACATCAGGTGTCGTCCCCGTAAGAATTGCTAAGGCAACATCCATACGCCCTCTAAAATCAGGCACCAATACTTCAATTTTTATCTCAGGGTTTAATCGACGCGTTTCAGCGATACAACGCGAAAAATGCTCTGCCCCACCGTCTCTTAAATCATCTCGATCGACTGAAGTGACAACAACATAGTTCAATTTCATTTCAGCAATTGCTTCAGCCAGCTCCAGCGGTTCATTTTCCATGGGAGGGTTGGGTCGGCCATGCGCCACATCACAAAAAGGGCAGCGCCTGGTACAGATATCACCAAGAATCATGAAGGTTGCTGTACCACTAGTAAAGCATTCTCCCAAATTCGGACACGAAGCTTCTTCGCAAACAGAGCTTAATTTATGCTTTCTTAGTGTACTCTTGATATGTTCAACTTTCGCTGACGACCCCATACGCACACGTATCCAGTCTGGTTTACGCAGAAACTCAGTGGTCGGAATTACTTTAATAGGAATTCGTGCGAGCTTATCAGCACCACGTAATTTTTCACCTTGAACGACTTTTTTCAATTTAGTTGTCACCTAAAAAACCTTACTTAATAGTTTACAAAGTCCATGCAGAAAAAGTGAGAAATGAACCCTGAAATCAACCCAAAGATTCAGCTGTGAATGATACCAGATTTGCCTGCAAATCATTAAGCAGCTTAGCCTGAGCTTGCTCAAATAAATTATGTACAGGCTTATTTATCAGATCAACAAGCTGGGTTGATTCCAAACCTGCATAGCCACAAGGGTTTATATAGCTAAATGGCCTTAGATCCATATCGATGTTGAAACTAAGACCATGATAGGAACAGCCTTGCTTAATACGCAAGCCAAGCGCTGCAATTTTCTTATCGTTCACATAGACACCTGGCGCACCAGCCTTTGTTTCACCAGCAACGCCATATAACCTTAACACTGAAATAATGGAATGCTCTATCAGGTCTACCAGTTGCCGAACCCCAAATTTATTTCTGCGCACATCAATCAGCAAATAAATAACCAATTGTCCAGGGCCATGGTAGGTGACCTGCCCGCCTCGATCAGACCTTACTATCGGGATATTTTGCGCATTGAGTATGTGTTCTTCTTTGCCTGCTTGCCCCAAGGTAAACACCGGCTCATGCTGTAAAATCCATAACTCATCTACGGTAGCAGGCGTTCTATTTAGAGTGAAATTCAGCATTTTTTGCCAGACAATTTCATAGGGTTGTATACCCAAAAAACGCAGAGTACAGGCCTCTGTTTCAAGGTGTTCAGCATCAAAAATCTGTTGTGAATCACTCACGAATATTACAAGACCATTGAAACCCGACCACTGGCCTTAAGGTCATCAAACAAGGCTTGGAGTTGTTGGGTACCAGTGGCGTAGATAATGACATTCACTGCCAGATAATTTTTATTGCGGCTGGGTCGAAAACTAATATTTTCATCTTTTAAATCTGGCGCATGACGGCGGATAATTTCCAGGACTGTATCACTAAAATCGCCTACATTTTTTCCCATCACTTTGACGGGGTAGTCGCAGGGAAACTCGATTTTTATCGAGTCTTCATCTATATGGTTAGTATCCATAAGTGCCTAAGATTTATTAGCCAAACAGGCTCATGAAAAAAAGCGTTAGCCAATCCATTATACGTTTGATCAGGCTGCCTCTCTCGATAGTCTGTAATGCAATGACTTCGCCCTGATAATAAACCTGATCATCAAAACTGATGGTGACCTGCCCTAGAATATCACCGGCATTAATCGGCGCTCTTAGAGATTCATCAATTTGTAACTCAGTCAGCAGTTCATCGCTGCTATTATTTGGTATCGTAATAAAGACCTGCTCTTGCACGCCTATATCAATAGTATTACTTTTACCCGACCAAACCTCAGCGCTGGATAACACTTCATTGCCAGTAAAAAGTTCATGAGTTTCATAGAAACGAAATCCATAGGTTAATAATTTTTGTGCTTCAATCGTACGGGCATTAACACTATCAGTACCCATAACTACAGCGATTAAACGCATGCCATCACGCGTAGCAGATGCCACTAGGCAGTAACCGGCTGCATCAGTAAAACCGGTTTTCATTCCATCAACATTTCTATCCTGAAATAACAGTCTATTACGATTAGGCTGTCGAATACCGTTGTAAGTAAATTCAGGCACACTGTATATCTCGTAATTTTCAGGGAAACGTTCAATCAAGGCTTGTGCAAGAGTGGACAAATCTCTAGCTGACATGACATGTTGATCTTCTGGCATACCATGTGCGTTGATGAAATATGAGTTCTCCATACCCAGCATTTCAGCGTGTTGATTCATCATGTCTGCAAAGGCATCTTCACTACCCGCAACATGCTCAGCTAACGCCACGCTGGCATCATTACCTGACTGTACAACCATGCCATAAATAAGATCTTCTAAACGAACCGTTGTACCTTCCTGAATAAACATTTTAGAGCCTTCCATTTGCCAGGCTTTAACACTGATATAGACCTCATCATCTAGTGATATATTGCCGTTTTCCAGCTCACTGGCAACGACATAATCTGTCATGATTTTAGTCAGACTGGCCGGCGGCAGAGGAATATCCGCATTAGATTCGACCAAAATATCGCCTGTCGTTGCATCCATTAAGACATAAGAAGTTGCAGCAATATCCGGTGCTCTGGGAATAATTCTGGCTTGTTGTGCAAGTACACTGTTAGCACCAAAAGCAAAAATTGCTAAACACAACACTGCCCACCGATAATTGAAAATATTCATCTTTTTAATCATGAGTTGTATGTCAGTTGTCACGTGCATGGCTTTCCTCAAATATCGCATATTAATCTGGCTTTTTTATGGCAAAAACAAGTCTTTTTACTGTCTCGCTTTACTGCCTTACTCTAAAGGGAGTACCCAGGCCCGCATCAATAATTCTTTGTATCAAATTATCAAGTTGAATTGTCTCATTTAGTGGCCCTAAACGCACACGATGCAGAATATTATTAGCACCTGTATTGTCATCACTACGAATAAAAGCCGGCAGTTCAATTAAAGCGATTACGCTATCAAGCAAACTCTCTGCGCTTTCCAAATTACTAAATGCACCAAGCTGCAAATATTCCTGTCCGACATTTTCTTCTATAAGCTGCCTTTCGGCGGCTATTTCTTCTTGGTCTACTAAGGTGTTATCTGTATTCGATACCAGCACTGGTGCCAAAACTATAACTGGCTCTTGCGCTACCTCTTGTCTCGGCTCCTGTGTTGGTTCTAGCCAGGGAGTCAAAGCTTCGACATGGACTCTTGCCGTACCAAGGTCAGCATAATCCAGTTTAGCTGCTGCGGCATAAGATAAATCGATAATCCTGTCTGCATGGAAAGGGCCACGATCATTGACTCTCACTACGACACTTTTACCGTTATCCAGATTCGTCACTTTGACAAAACTTGGAATCGGTAAACTTTTATGGGCGGCAGTAAGCGTAAACATATCGTAAATTTCACCATTGGATGTCAGATGACCATGAAATTTTCGTCCATACCAGGAGGCCCGACCACTTTCTTGATAGCCAACTTCAGACGCCATCACTGTATAGCTAAGACCATTGACTTCATAAGGGCTCCTGTTGCCTGCCATAGTCCTATTCACGGGCTGCGGAATGACTTCTGGAATCGTATTTATATCAATGGATTCTACTATGGGGCTGTCATACTCCAACTCGTAACGACCAGCATTAGTCGCTGAACCAGTATTAGAAGGGGGAGAAGAAACGCAAGCTGTTAATGTGACAGCCAGAAAAAAAATAAAAGCTAAAGTGTACTTATTTTGCTCAATCATAGGCTTGTAAAAATTATTTCTCCGTTTTTTATGCGCTTAAAAACAGGCTTAATTAGCATATCGAAAAGCAGTCTTAGCATGACTATGAATAGACATCAGGATACCAAAGCCCAGCATTAGTGTAACGATCGACGTCCCACCTAAACTTACCATTGGCAAAGGAACACCTACTACCGGCAAAAGCCCGCTAACCATACCAATGTTAACAAATACATAAACAAAAAATGTTAGTGTGATACTGCCAGCAAGCAAGCGCGTAAACATGTCACTAGAAACCGCTGCGATGTATAGACCTCTGGCGATAATGGCAAGATAAAGCACGAGTAAGAACAAGACCCCGGCTAAACCAAATTCTTCTGCTAACACCGCAACAATAAAATCAGTTTGTCCTTCAGGTAAAAAATCCAGCCGTGATTGCACACCGTTCAGCCAGCCCTTGCCATACATCCCACCCGAGCCGATTGCTGTTTTTGATTGAATAATATTCCAGCCTGTACCCAACGGGTCATTTTCTGGATTGAGAAAAGTCAAAATACGTTGCTGTTGGTATTCCTTTAAGTAGAAAACCCACATTGCAGGAATAGATAAAAGCCCTACACCTAATGCTGAACCCACTAATTTCCAGCTAATACCTGCCAATAACAAGACAAAAACACCTGACACCCCAATAAGCAAGGCAGTGCCTAAATCTGGCTGCATGGCAATCAATACCGCTGGCAATCCCAATAGCATCAACGACCAAAATATATGCTTAAAACGTGGAGGAATGGCCCTTCTTGAAAAATACGCTGCCAGAGTTAATGGCAAAACAATTTTCATAATCTCTGATGGCTGAAAGCGTGGTAGGCCAGGTAAATCTAGCCAGCGTTGTGCGCCATTTGACGTTGCACCAAAAAATAAAACAGCAACTAACAAACCCAAACTGCCTAAATACATCAATGGTGCCCAGCGCCGCATGACTCGAACATCAACCTGAGCAACGCTGAACATAACAATGAAAGCTAAGATTATGAAAATAATCTGGCGCCGCATCTCTGCTTCGTTGCCATCCGTTGCGCTATATAGCACCAACAAACCAAAGCCCGTCAGCACCACCAGGGCGAACAATAAAGGCGGGTCTACATTAATTTTTTCCCAGATACTTTGACGCTTTTCCAGGTTATTAAGATCACCACTAAGCTGCCTGACAAAAGCTGAAGAGCTCACAGCTGCTCCTGCATGGCTTCAATTGAACTTATCTGTAATTCAGGTTCTTGCTCAGGTTCTGCTAAAAACGCTTGTTTTACTTCGCCAAATTCATCCAGTAAATAGGCATCAAGTATTATTTTTGCAATAGGACCTGCCACGCCACTTCCGCCCACGCCATGCTCAATAAACACGGCTAGCGCAATGCTAGGATTTTCTACCGGCGCAAAAGAAATAAACAAGGCGTGATCTCGATATCGCTCCGGCACTTCGGCATCGTTATCAAAATCTGCAGCCATGCCTATGACCTGGGCAGTACCTGATTTCCCTGCCATGTGATAAGGCATTTTTTCCAGCATAGTGATATAGGGATAAGCAGTCCCATTATTGCGATAACCACCATCATCTTTATGCACGACATCTTGCATGGCCTGATGCATAAAATTCCAGTCATCCGGATTTTTCAAAGTTACATCAGGGATAGCGCTTTCATGTTGAATATCCTCATTGAGTAAACCAACCCTTTTTAGCAACATGGGTTGTCGCCACTGTCCTTTATTTGCCAGCACCATAGTCGCAGTAGCAAGTTGTAAGGGGGTCGCTTCTGTATAGCCCTGGCCAATAGCAGAATTTAATGTTTCACCGGGATACCAAGGTTGGCCCAGGGTCTCCATTTTCCACGCTCTGGACGGTAATGTCCCCTGACTGGCTTGAGAGATATCAACACTGGTATTTTGACCAAAACCAAATTTGTCTAGAAATTCAGCCATCTGATCAATACCCAAATCCAAAGCCATATCCCAGAAGTAGGTATCGCAAGATTGGTAAATTGCCTTCGCCAGGTTTACCAGATCATGACCGGTTTCTGTTATCCACCAGGTCCAGTCATGATAAATATGACTGTCACCCTGCAAGATGAAATAGCCCGGATCCTGTACCTGATACTCTCTGGTTCTCACACCAAAATCGAGGCCAGCCAGTCCAATAAAAGGTTTCATAGTAGAACCTGGCGCATATTTAGCCAACGCACGATTGAACAAAGGTGTCTCAACCGGATCATTTAACGCTGAATAGGCTGCCTGGCTTATGCCACTTACAAATAAGTTTGGATCAAATGCCGGTTTGCTGACCATGGCAAGTACACCGCCGGTTGCTACATCAAGAGCTACCACCCCGCCCCGATAATCACCTAGAGCCTCCCAGGCAGCCAATTGCAATTGACTATCCAGATGCAATACAAGATCTTCTCCCGGAACTGGGTCTACCCGATCCAGTACCTTCATGATCTGACCACGTGCATTCTTTTCAACCGTTTCATAACCCACCTGCCCGTGCAGTAAGGATTCATAAAATCGTTCAATACCAATTTTACCCATTTGGTGAGTCCCTCGGTATTCCTCAGCATTAAGATTACGTAACTCTGCTTCTGTAATACTGCTGAGATAACCCAAGGCATGAGCAATAGGTGCACCCAAGGGGTAAGATCTAACAAGTTGTGCCTCGACTTGAAAACCCGGCAAATGAAATTGGTTGACTGCCAACTTGGCAATTTCATCTTCACTTAACGCATAGGTCACTGGTACAGAGGAAAGTGGCACACCACGTCGACGTAGACGTTGTTTAAATTCTTCAACTTCTTGCTCGGGCAAATCAATCAAACTCTGAATCAAGCTAATGCTGGCATCCATATCGGATACCTTTTCCCGAATCACAGTTAAATTAAAACTAGGTTTATTGTCAGCTAGCAAAATACCATTGCGGTCATAAATTAGCCCACGAGTTGGCACAACGGTCTGACGATAAATTCGATTATTATCTGATACCGTCGAATAATACTCATGTTGGTAAATTTGCAGATAGATAAGTCGTGAAATGAGGAAGCCAACAAGGAGGATTGTAATAATTCCGCCGATAAGCAGGCGGGACAGAAAAGTCCGCCTTTCTTGGGTATGATCTTTCAGGGTGATATCGTTAATCATTAAGTGATAACACCTTAATCGGAGGTGAAATTAAGCATTTATATCAGCAACATGGAGAATATACGCCCTACCTTTGAATGTCCAAATTTTAGAACACAAAATCACCTAAAAATTCCATCAATAAAGGGGGCTTACAGACAAAACGCAATGTTTTTTTGAATAAAAGACGCTAACTAGACTTATTCGCTGGCAATTGACATCGTTGTCTCATCATCAGCATCCCAGCCACCACCCAAAGCCTGGTAAAATCCGACCATTGAATTGAGCTGTTGAATTTTATTATTCAATAACGCGGTACGTTGGAAAAACAAGGTGTTTTGAGCCGTCAATACAGTTTGATAGTCTGCAACTCCTTCGGCATAACGCACCTCTGCTAACCGAAAGGACTCTTCCGCTTGTGCCAGTTGCCGTTGTGCGACTACGGCCAACTCCTCCAACAACTGGATATTACTCAGCAAGACTTCAATTTCATTGAATGCACTTAACACGGCTCTACGATAACTGTTTAGAGCGTTCTCCAGTGTCAGTCTGCTTTGCTCGAGTCCACGTTGGCGCGCTCCATTATCCAGCAGCAGTTGGCTTACATTCACACCTAAATTAATAACAGTATCCGGTGCAGAAAGTAATTCACTGAGCGAGGTGCTTGACGCATTAGCACTGCCTGTTAAAGAAATAGAAGGAAAAAAGTTAAGACGACTTAATTCCACCTGCACTGCTGCCCTCTGTAATTCGGCCTCTGCCTGCACCAGATCCGGACGTCTACGCAAAAGCTCAGAAGGTATTCCAGGGCGCAATGTCGGTATTAAAATATCTTCCAGGGTATCTCCTGCAATATCAAACTCCTGTACTGAACGTCCCAGTATCAACGCCAGCGAAGACAACGCGGATAATTCATTTTGCTGCAAACTGCGGATATTAGTGCGTTGCTGCTCTATAGCAATTTGTTGCTGCAATGCATTAATAGGCACAACAACCCCTGCATCAACTCTGGCCTGAGTAATATCGCCTATCGCTTCGGCATTTTCCAGATTCTGCTGTGCTGCTTTTATTTGATCCCGGATTAACAATATCTGAAAATAAGTAGATGCAGCAGTCCCCAGTGTATTCAATGCTGCATTAGCAACCTGAGCACGACGAGACTGGTAGTCAGCTACGGCACCTTCAAACGTCGCCGGTTTGCTAAGAATATCGTTATACGTAAATGACCCCGTCAAATCGACTGGACTACTTGGGCTGTTATCCAATTCTGCAGCGCCAAAATTATCCGTATAAAGTGCACCTGTACCGATTCTTACCGTAGGAACCGGCAGCAAATTAAATCCGGCTTCTCGCAGAGCTATCTGTGCGGCTTCCAAATTACGCCGATTATTTTGCAGGTCGAGATTATTCTGTTTAACCGATTGAACGATAGTGTTTAGTTCACCATCCTGAAAATTTTCCCACCAAAGCAGAGTCGGCCAAACTTCTGCTGCTTCAGAAAGTGGGCTTGTCCAGGCCTCAGGAATATCAGTATCTGGCAACTCTGGTACATCGATAGACACACAGGCGCTTAATCCTAGCGCCATCACGACAATAAATAGATAAGGTTTCATATTATGACTAACTGCCTGTTTCATATTTCATCTGGGAAATTATTCATTTGCCAACGCAACCACTGGGTCGAGCTTAGAGGCTTTTCTAGCCGGGGCGAAACCGAAAATTAATCCCGTGGTGACTGAGCAAGTAAAAGCCAGCAACATCGGTGTACTTGAAAAATAAATTGCTACATCAAAGCTCTGCAATACAAGCCCTACGGCAACACCCAGGGCAATACCAATAATGCCGCCGAAGCAGGAAACAACAATTGCTTCGGACAAAAACTGTGAAAGAATGTCGCTCTGCCTCGCACCCGTGGCCATTCGCACACCAATCTCTCGGGTACGTTCAGTCACAGAAACCAGCATAATATTCATCACGCCGATACCACCAACCAACAAAGAAATTGCGGCCACTGAACCCAACAACAAAGTAAAAGTCTCCTGCGATTCAGAAGCAGATTCCAGCATGGATGTGTTCTGAAAAATTCGCATATCCTGAGTGCCATGCAAAGCAGTCAAATACTCAAGGACATTTTGTTCAGTCTGATCAATCTGCTCGACATCATCAATTAACACCCTGATTTCATCAGCTTCGTCCTGCCCAAACACCCTGACGGCACCGGTTTTAAACGGGATATAAATAGAATCGTCCGGATTATTAAAACCCTGCGCGCCTTTTGAGGTTAAGATACCAATGACCTGAAAAGGAATATTCCTGATCAAAATATATTCGCCTAGCGGGTCCTGTCCATCGGGGAAAAGATCAGCTCTGGCTTCAGAACCCAGCACAGCAACACTGGCAATTCGCTCGCTGTCTATATTAGAAAAAAAGACGCCTTGTGCCAGCGGCCATGACTCTACTTCAGGCATATCTCCAGTCGTCGCAACAACGGAGGTCTGCGTATCATTTCTGCCAAAGCGAACGGATGTATTTCGACTTTGCATTTGCGGGATAGCAGCCACAATGTTTGGGATATTTGCACCCACCCCCGCTGCATCATCTACTGTCAGTGTTGATGGCATACTCCGAAAAGAACCCGGCAACCGTTCGGGCCTGACGGTTATCACATTAGTGCCCAGTTGATTCATGATCGCAATAATTTCCTGCTGTGCTCCTTCCCCAATAGCAAGCATGGCAACCACTGAAGAAACCCCTATGACAATGCCAAGCAAGGTCAGCAAGGTACGGAATATATTCGCTTTCAAAGAACGTAAGGCCATCCTGATTGCTTCACCGGTTCCCGCCATCATTGAAGATGCCTTACGACTCATGAAAAGTTCGCGTAACTTCGCATTGTTTTTTGCATCAACACTGCCCGCTTTTGGACCAGAATCACTGATGATCTCACCATCACGAAATTCAACGATACGATCCGCATGCGCAGCAACTTCCTGATCATGGGTAATAAGTATGACGGTATGCCCTTTAGATGCTAAATCTTCTAGCAACGCCATTACTTCAATACCACTTTGAGTATCTAAGGCACCGGTAGGCTCATCTGCCAGGATGACATTGCCACCATTCATCATCGCCCYGGCGATTGAAACCCTTYGCTGTTGCCCACCCGACAATTGAGAAGGCCGATGATCCATTCGATCACCGAGCCCTAATGCACTTAATAAGGATTCTGCACGTATTTCGCGTTCATGTGCACTTAGCCCAGCATAAACTGCCGGCACCTGGACATTCTCCAGTGCCGACTCCGAACCCAGCAAATTATAACTTTGGAAAACAAAGCCAAAGGCTTCTCGTCGTAACCAGGCCAAGCCGTCGGCATCAAAACTTTCAATATCCCTGCCTGCAAACCGATATTTCCCTGCCGTCGGTCTATCCAGACAACCCAAAATATTCATTAAGGTTGTTTTACCAGAGCCTGATTGCCCAACAATGGCGAGGAATTCACCGGGATAGATTTTTAAATCAACACCTCGTAAAGCATGCACTTCAACCCCTCCACCGGTAGTAAAAGTACGCTCGACGCCCTGTAGCTCTATGAGTGGAATTGCTGTGCTGGTTGCTTGCACAGCCTCGTCACTCCCAGCTTGGCTAATAGAGTCATTCGGGCCTTCAGCAGAATAAAGCAAAGAATCGCTCATCTTTATCATCGGCCTCCAGGCAGACCCATAGCGCTTCTTAGTTGATCACGGTCAATGCCATTTACATTGCCTTGTACAACTCCGGATACCACCGATTCGCCAACTCGTAAACCAGAGATAACTTCAGCCGACACCCGACTGGTCAGCCCGATAATGATTTCTCTACTTTCAAGCGAGCCATCGTTCAACTGAACCTGGATACTGGCAAGACTGCTACCATTTAACGAACCGTCTCTTTGATTGCCTGCTTGCTGACCGCCTCCTGCCGGAAAGTTTGAACCATCGGGGACCCCCGCTCTCTGCCCACCTGCGCTGGATGGGAAACTCCCAGCCCCCCCTCCTCGGCGCCCTCCTGCATTAGCCATAATTTCATTGAAACCAGACCCGGCACTGGCTGGCCCACCTTCAAAAAAAGTTAAAGCGCCTATTGGCACGGTTAATACATCTCTCGCAGCAGAGGTGACAAAATAAATCTGCGCAGTCATTTCAGGCAATAAAGCACCGTCGTTGTTTTCGATATCAAATAATCCTGTATAAAGCACAACATTATTGGTAACAGTTGGTTGCGGTAGTATTTGCCTTAAGTTACTGCTCCAACGGCGATTGCCACCACCGAGCGTAGTAAAATAAACGTCCATACCATTGCTAAGGTTGCTTATATCAGCTTCAGATATTTCAGCCTCAACTGACATTTTTGTAAGATCCGCAATGGTCAGAATTGTTGGCGCCTGTTGCGTGGCATTCAAGGTACGCCCTTCGGTCATATTCACTGAAACAACGGTTCCCGCTATTGGCGCTACGATACGGGTAAATGCGAGCTCCTGTTCTTCAATATCAAGATTAGCCCGGCTTTGATCTATTTGGCGCTGTGCCTGAATCAGATTGGCCTGGGCAGCAGCTAGCTGGTTCATTGCATTATCAAAATCCAGCTGACTGGTTGCATCAGCCGCCATTAAACGCCGTTGCCTATCCGCATTTGCCTGCGCTAATGCCAGTGCCGACATCCTTGATTCCAACTGCGCTTCCTGACCCGCTAGATTCGCCCGGCTCGACGCTACGCGTTGCTCTTGTTGATTAGCATAAATTTCAGCCAGCAATTGGCCCGCTTCTACTTTATCGCCAGCATCAACATATAATTTCAATAATTGCCCCGAAACCTGGGCACCCACTTCAACCGTTTCAAAAGGCTTTAAACTGCCTGTAGCGGCAATAATATTTTCGATATCCCCTATTTGAACAGCCGTCAGCAAAGGCTGACTATCAACGAAAGCTTCATCGTTATTTAGCCAGTAGTAGCTACCACCAGCAGCAATTACAATAAGGAACAACAGTCCCAGCAAGCCTTTCTTGCCTTTTTTCCTGCGCATAGGAACAAAGCTTTCCTCAGTTTTATTTGCTCGATCAGAATTCATGTTTTTCCTTTGAAAAGAGCTTTGTAGCAATAAACGCCTAAAATCTATAAAAGCTTATTAGAAATCTATTGCCCAAAAAGCTAAGAAAATCTATTGCTCAAAAAATTAAGAATACACCCGTAATAATGTAAATAAAGAGAAACCTTCTCCCTTGCTAGACCTAGCTTTAACGCATAATAAAAGGAAAAGTTTACAAGGACCTGAATTAGCTTTGACAGATAGTAATCAGTTTTTCCAGAGCCAGTAATGCCTTGCCACTATCTATTGACTCTGCGGCCACCTGCACGCCTTCTTTGATATCTGGAACCTTGTCAGCTATCAGCAAGGCAGCGGCAGCCCCAAACAGCACGATATTTCGATAGGCGTCTTTCTGCCCTTTTAATAAAGCTTGTAAGCGCTCTGCATTATAAGAGGCTTCTCCGCCTTTGAGTTGCTCCAGGGTAGCCAGAGGTATTCCCGCCTCCTCTGGGCTAATGTTAAATTCCTTAATTTCCTTGCCGTTCACTGCGCAAACATAGTTTTGACCGGTGGTACTTAATTCATCCAGACCATCTGCACCATGCACCACCCAGGCTTTTTCACAGCCTAATTTCGCCAGCACTTCAGCCATCGGTTTAACCCAATCTTTACTATAAACGCCTAATAAATAGCGTTGCACTCCAGCAGGATTACATAGCGGCCCTAAAATATTAAACATGGTACGAATACCCAACTCTACTCGTACTGGCCCCACATATTTAAATGAGCTGTGATGGCGTGGCGCTAACATAAAACCGATATTGGCTTCTGCTATTGCCTGCTCAATTTTTTCTATCGGCGCCTCAAGATTCACCCCCAAGGTACCTAACACGTCTGCCGCACCAGATTTAGATGACAAGGCTCGGTTACCATGCTTGGCGACGGGCACTCCGCATCCAGCGACAACGATAGCGGTTGCCGTTGAAATATTTAAGGTGCCACTACCATCGCCACCCGTGCCGACAATATCCATAGCACCAGCAGGCGCTTGAATCGGGAGGGCTTTAGCACGAATAACTTTCACCGCCGCACTAAGCTCATCAACAGTTTCACCTCGCATGCGCAAAGCCACCAGAAAACCCGCAATCTGTACAGGTGTCGCGCCTCCACTCATAACAATTTCGAAGGCTTCACAAGCTTCATCAAAGCTTAGTACCTGCTTCTCTGATACTTTTGTAATGAATGGTTTTAAGGCTGTTGGTGTATCTGTCATTTTTTACTCTTCCTAAATCAAGTTCCTAATTATCCGGCCAGTTGTAATCCCTAAGCGAGTTTTTGGTTTAATTTTTAGTGACCGTCTGGCGACAGGCCGAAATTTGCTCCTGCAATTTCGCCATGCCCACCATCCATGACGGTCAGACTCACCAGCCGAGCCTGTACATGGATGTACGATTTTTGGTGTGTCACAAAAAATTAAACCAAAAACTCGCATTCACCGATTGGCTTTGCGCTCCACTGCCAACAAAGTATTTTGCATCAAAGAAGCAATGGTCATCGGCCCAACACCACCCGGCACCGGCGTAATAAAACTGCATTTATCTTTAACGTCTTCAAAATCCACATCGCCTTTCAAGGCAAAGCCTTTCGGCTTCGATGCATCAGGTACTCTTGTTGTACCCACATCAATAACCACTGCACCTTCTTTAACCATATCGGCTTTGATAAATTCCGGCTTACCAATCGCGACAATTAATATGTCAGCACTGGCGCAGATTTCCTGCATATTTTGTGTGCGGCTGTGCACCATCGTCACTGTACAATTGCCGGGTTCGGCATTGCGTGACATTAAAATCGACATGGGCGTACCAACAATATTACTGCGCCCAACTACGACACAATGTTTACCCGACGTTGTAATACCGTTGCGTTTTAACAATTCCAGAATGCCATTTGGTGTAGCTGAAATATAAGTCGGTAAACCCAGCATCATGCGCCCAAGGTTTTGCGGATGAAAACCATCGACATCCTTATCCGGGTTAATTGCCTCGGTCACTTTGTCTTCATCAATATGAGCAGGCAACGGAACCTGCACAATAAAACCGTCAATGTCATCATTCTTATTCAGTTCATCAACTTTTTGCAGTAATTCTTCTTCGGTACATTCTTCGGGCAGGGTAATCAAGGTGGACTCGAAGCCCAGCTGCTCACAAGTACGCACTTTATTATTGACGTAGGTATGGCTGCCACCATCATCGCCAACAATTACGGCGGCCAGATGTGGCACTTTGCCATTGGCTGCTTTTATCTCGGCTACTTTCTCAGCAATTTCAGCTTTAAGTTGTGCAGACGTTGCCTTGCCATCCAGTAACTGCATGTTGCCCTCACACCTGTCTATGTATCTATTTATCTATCTACGCATTTATGCGAAAAGCAGGCATTCTAACCGATCAAGAAAGACGATCACAGAAAAAACCCAGGTGCCGTAACGTTTACAATGTCCAAAATTGCAGCGCGGATTTCCGCATCCAGATGTGCATAGTCTGTATTGTCTTCGTCTGCACTTAACACTTGATACATTGTCTCAATAAGATAGGTATGCAAGGCTTCCGGCATAGCCGCAAACGAATCGGTATAAATTAAATAGCTTAGAGGATATTTGAACACACGAGCATTTAAATCCAGGTCTCGCAATGAACGTCTGTTGTTATCGAAGGGGCCCAGGTTTTGAAAGTACTCAGTGAAACCGGATAGTCCTTGAATTTGATCACCCAAAGGCGCTTCATTTGTCATAAAGAGCGCATCCAAAACCGGTTTAGCTAACTCAGCAACTTTTTCAGCACTGACTGCCTCCTCTTCTGCCCCATTTTCTGCTAATAACTGCCKGTAATCCCAAGTGGCTCGGGTCATCGTATTTTGCACTTCTATCTGATGTTGAAGAACCAGTAAGGCAACAATGTCACTATGACCATTTAGGTAGGGGCTGGTATCAAGCCATTCAGATAAATCTGTTCTATTACCATTCTCTAGCAAATCAATTTCCCTAATAGATGTGGCTCTGCCTTCAAACATCAGATTACCCATGGTTTCCTGCTCACCGTGTAAACCGGTGACATACCAGCCACCCCAACGCCGATTTAAAGGGGTGCTGTCCTGCATAATCACACTGACTTCATGCGAAGCAATGGCACCGTTACTGTCAACCAATCTAGAGCCCATCATAAAGCGTGGCGTACCGCCGCCAGTATTGCTCATGCTGTCATGGCAGCGTAAACATCGGCTAGTCTCACGGTTTAAACTCATCGGTCTTTCAACATCCTGCGGAATATCAAAAAATACAGGCCCCAGTATTGGGTCCATCGCGGCTATTTCCAGCGTATTTGTATCTGGGATATAACCAATATAGACCTCATCGTTAAAATAAAGAGCACGAGGTGTTGCAGGAGAGACAAAACGACTTTTACGCGCGGTTTTAGAAAACACCAGCAATTGCGAAGAGTCGTCGATATTCAGCAAGGTAAGCAGGGATTCCAGATAACCCCGTTCACCTCGATGTTCAAGTTCTACTCTGCCGGCAGCGATATCGGCAAATAACAGGCTAGCCGCATCATTGCTTACTGAATCCGCATAATTAATGGCAGGATAATCACGCTCATAGGGGAACTGCGCGGCAGCAAATGCCGGCAAAATAAACAGAACCAATAAAGCTGCTTGTTTAAACTTTTTCATTATTTCCACCAAACTAGAGAGAGTGCTTTTATATAAAGCCTCTAGATTATACAAAACTCAAACTGTTTTAGGTGCTTGCTGTCTATTTTATTTGACTTAAATTAAAGCTCTAAAACTGCTAGAATCGCCGCCTTTGCCGACTCCTATCCAATTTTTATCACAGCAGGCTCCCTTATATGGCCCAAGCTTCTGACATTCAAATTGCCCAGGCTGCAACCATGCAGCCTATTGTTGATATCGGCACCAAACTGAATATCCCTGAAACTGCTCTGTATCAGTATGGCCCAAGCAAAGCCAAAGTAGACTACGACTTTATTAAGTCTGTGCAGGCTAATCCTTATGGCAAATTGATCCTGGTCACAGCAATCTCCCCTACGCCTGCTGGCGAAGGAAAAACCACGACTACTGTGGGGCTGGGTGATGCCCTAAGTTTAATTGGCAAGAAGACTGCAATCTGTTTACGAGAACCCAGCCTAGGCCCTTGCTTTGGCATGAAAGGTGGCGCTGCCGGTGGTGGTTACGCACAAGTCGTTCCTATGGAAGATATAAACCTGCACTTTACCGGGGATTTTCATGCCATCGGCGCTGCCCATAATCTACTAGCAGCCATGATCGACAATCATATTCACTGGTCAAACGAACTGGGCATCGACAGCCGCCGCATTACCTGGCGACGCGTCGTTGATATGAATGACCGCGCACTACGCGACATCACTCTTGGACTCGGTAACCCTGGTAACGGTTTTACCCGTCAA
The DNA here is from genome assembly GCA_002746215.1 of SAR86 cluster bacterium. Taxonomy (GTDB): domain Bacteria; phylum Pseudomonadota; class Gammaproteobacteria; order Pseudomonadales; family Pseudohongiellaceae; genus UBA5109. The sequence continues at coordinate 75,416 of NVWI01000007.1, read as the reverse complement.
TGTGGTTTCGATATAACCGTCGCCTCAGAAATCATGGCCATACTGTGCTTAGCAACTGACTTAGACGATTTACAGCATCGACTAGCTAAAATTGTTATTGGCACGACACGTAATTTACAAACAATCACCGCCAAAGATCTAAAAGCCGACGGCGCTATGACGGCCCTGCTCAAGGATGCACTTCGTCCTAACTTGGTGCAGACCCTGGAAGGCACCCCCGCTTTTGTACATGGAGGCCCCTTTGCCAACATTGCGCACGGTTGTAATTCAGCTATAGCAACCAAAACGGCCCTAAGATTAGCGGATTATGTTGTCACCGAAGCAGGTTTCGGAGCAGACCTTGGCGCAGAAAAATTTTTCAATATCAAATGCCGTAAAGCCGGATTAAAACCCGCTGCAGCTGTAATTGTTGCTACTGTGCGTGCCTTAAAAATGCACGGCGGCACACCTAAAAACGAACTCACTGTTGAGAACCTCACCGCTCTGGCAAAGGGGCTTTGCAATCTGGAACGCCATATAGAAAATGTACAGAAGTTCGGTGTGCCGCTTATTGTCGCCATTAATTTATTCGATGATGATACCGATGCTGAAATAGACTTGATTAGCAAATGCTGTGAAAAACTAGGTATCAGTATTTTTAAATGCCAGCATTGGTCACAAGGCGGGGCTGGGGCAAAAGCACTGGCAGAAGAAGTGGTCAATATGGTTGAAAACATCGCTGGCAATTTTAACTACTTATACAATGATGAACTGACTCTCTGGAAAAAAACCCAGCGCATTGCCCAGGAAATTTATGGTGCTACTGACATTGTTGCAGACATGAAAGTACGCAAGCAGTTTGAAGCTTACCAACAACAATACCCAAGCTTCCCCATTTGCATGGCGAAAACCCWATACAGCTTTTCCACCGACCCATTATTGATGGGAGCACCCAGTAATCATGTGGTGCCAATCAAAGAATTACGGCTCGCTGCCGGTGCGGAATTTATTGTTGCCGTGTGTGGCGATATCATGATCATGCCGGGGCTGCCAAAAGTGCCATCTGCGGAGAAAATTTCGGTCAATGCTAATGGGCAGATAGAAGGCTTATTTTAATAATGCACCTGATTACAATTTGTAATAACGTAGAAGCGTGAAGAATTAATTGCACGAAGGGCACATACCTTCTTAATCATTTGATTCTTCACTGTCAACATTCAACTATRGCGTCATTTTAGAGAATAAATTTTGAGTAAAAGAAACATACTGGTCACCAACGCCCTGCCTTATGCCAATGGCCCCATTCATCTAGGTCATTTGCTGGGTTATATTCAAGCTGATATCTGGGTGCGCTTCCAGCGTATGCGGGGAAATAATTGCAGCTATGTTTGTGCCGACGATGCCCATGGCACGGGCATTATGTTGAGTGCAGAAAAAGCTGGCGTTTCACCAGAAGAATTTATCGATACTGTAAACCAGGAACATCAACGTGACTTTGCAGACTTCCTGGTGGATTTTGATATTTATCACAGCACGCATTCGGAAGAAAATCGGGCGTTTTCTTCACTGATTTACGAACGTTGCAAAGCTAACGGCCATATAAGCCAACGCAACATTACGCAACTCTATGACCCCGAAAAAGGCCTGTTTTTATCCGACCGTTTTATTAAAGGCCAATGCCCTAAATGTAAAGCCGAAGACCAGTATGGTGACAACTGTGAAGTATGCAGCTCCACCTATAATGCCACGGATTTAATTAACCCACATTCAACAATTTCCGGCGCCACGCCCATTGAAAAAGAATCTGTTCATTTCTTTTTTAAGTTGCCAGATTTTACTGATTTTCTCAAACAATGGACTCGCAGTGGCACCCTGCCCACACAAGTCGCCAATAAGCTCTCCGAGTGGTTAGATAGCGGCTTACAGGAATGGGATATCAGTCGGGATGCGCCATATTTCGGCTTTGAAATTCCCGGCGAACTCGGTAAATATTTCTATGTCTGGCTAGATGCGCCTATCGGTTATATGGCCAGCTTCAAAAAACTTTGTGAAAGCCGTGACGATCTGAATTTTGATGATTACTGGGACAAGGACGCTACAACTGAACTCTGGCATTTTATCGGCAAAGATATTATTAATTTCCATGCCCTGTTCTGGCCAGCCATGCTCAAGACCTCTGGTTTCAGAACCCCAACGGCTATTTCCGTCAACGGGTTCCTCACTGTTAACGGTCAGAAAATGTCCAAATCTCGCGGCACATTCATTATGGCTGAGACCTATAAGCAACATCTGAACCCCGAATATCTGCGCTATTATTTTGCTGCCAAACTGAGTAGCAATCCCGATGACCTCGACCTTAATCTAGAAGACTTCATACAACGCGTAAATTCCGATGTGGTTGGGAAAGTTGTCAACATTGCCAGTCGCTGTGCTGGCTTTATCAATAAAGGTTTCGACGGCAAGCTTTCCGCTGAAATCTCTGAACCTGAATTAACGAGTGAATGCCAGCAAGCGGCCGCAGAAATCGCTGAGCTTTATGAGCAGCGCGAATTCTCCAAGGCTATTCGGTTAATCATGTCACTGGCCGACAAAGCCAATCAATATATTGCAGAAAAAACCCCTTGGGCATTGGCGAAAGAGAATCCCCAGGCTGTGGAAGTACAAAATATTTGTTCAACTGGTCTAAATTTATTTCGTTTATTGATCATTTATTTAAAACCCGTTCTGCCAGAGCTGACTAAACAAGTTGAAGAATTTTTAAATATCCCAGTATTGCAATGGCAAGATGCTGAACACTTATTACTAGATCACCCAATAAATCGATTCAAACCCTTAATGACACGTGTCGAAAGCACGAAGGTTGATGCCATGGTTGAAGCCAGCAAAGCAAGCCTAAACACTCAAGGTAATGCCCAAGATAGTACTCAAAATAATACGAGTGAAAATGAGGCAGCTAAGATAGATAGCCCATTGGCGAATGACCCTATCTCTGATGAAATTGAATTTCCTGATTTTGCTAAAATCGATTTACGCATCGCCAAAATCATTAAGGCTGAATATGTGGAGGGTGCTGATAAATTACTCAAAATCACACTCGACCTTGGCCTCAATGCTAAGGGGGAGCAACAAATTCGCACTGTTTTTTCCGGCATAAAATCTGCGTATAAACCAGAGCAGTTAAATGGGATGTATACGGTACTGGTAGCCAACCTGAAATCCCGAAAAATGAAATTTGGTGTTTCTGAAGGAATGATACTTGCTGCCGGTGAAGGTGAAGACATTTATCTGCTTGAACCGCACAAAGGCGCGCAAGCCGGCTTAAGAATTACTTAAGTAATTCGTTAATTTTGACGTTACTATTTATTAGTAGCTAAATAGTAGCTAAGCTTCGAGTGGTATAATTCACAAATGTCTAGTCACTCTCTCAGCGCACATGTTCAGCGTTTTTATGATGAAAACACTGACCTTTTTCTTACCCTGGGTCATTCCTCAGAAGGTAGCATACACCGTGCTATCTGGGCATATGGCGTTAGTAGCCGTGAAGAAGCACTGCACTATATCGACGACCAGATTTGCAGGCTCTTGCTTGATTACAACGACAACTCGCCCCCCCATATCGTTGACCTTGGTTGTGGTGTTGCTTCCAGCCTTTGTTATATCGAATCTCAACTCCCCGTAACCGGGCTTGGCATTACGCTTAGTGAGCAGCAATGTAAACTTGCTAACCTGCGTATCAATAAACGCGGTTTTTCTGAAAAACTTCAGTGTATTCAGGCTGACTTCTGTAAGCTGCCAAAAAACCTACAAAAAGCTGACCTGGCCTTTGCCATTGAATCGTTTGTGCATGCACAAAGTGCCGGTGCATTCTTCTATCAAGCCTCCACTTTAGTAAAACCAGGAGGGCTCTTAGTCATTTGCGACGACTTTTTAGCTGACAATACTCTTTTACAGAATAACGAAGCCGCGCATTGGTTAGAACGCTTCCAGCAAGGCTGGCTAATTAATTCTCTTTTATCCCATGAACAGATTGACAAATATGCATCCCAAGCTGGCTTTAAAAAAGTTGAAAGGCAAAACCTCAGCCCTTACCTGGCATTAAGCAGGCCGCGAGATTATTGCATAAACCTGTTAATCAAAGTCATCGACAAACTTGCTCTAAAGAGCCCATATTTACAGATGCTTTATGGCGGCCATGCCCTGCAAAAATGTTTATCAAAGCAGTGGATCAATCATGAGTTTGTCGTTTGGCAAAAAACAAATGACTAAACAACTGTATTTACTCCGACATGCTAAATCGGACTGGGATGTACCTGTTTCTGATCAGGATCGCCCTCTCACTAAAAGAGGTCAGCACGATAGTTTACTCGTGGGGGAATGGATGCAGCTTAATCAGCTAATTCCTGACTGCATCATCAGCTCTCATTCCACCCGGGCTCGAGAAACAATTCTAAATGTCTGTCTTGGTTTAGAATTTGATTCCCTCGACATATATTGGGAAGAAGAATTATATCGTGCTAATCATCAAGTCTTGCTAGCAGAAAGCTTAAAATTTCTGAATAAGTACGACACGGTGATGTTAGTTGCCCATAACCCCGGTCTTGATGAACTGGTCGAATTTCTTTGCCCAGAAAGTGAATTGCCCTATACCGAAGATGCTAAACTTATGACCACGGCGAGCTTTGCCCAAATTGAACTGCCTGAAGACATCAATGCCATTACTTATCAATCTGGCCGATTAATACAATTAATGCGCCCAAAAGACATCAAAATATAAAACATAAGGTGTCAACGTAAAACCTACCTTTAGTGTCATTAATCGTGAACATAGGATAATTCACATTATATTTAACCCTGCTCATTACTCTGACCTTGATTACTTAATTTCTACGCACAGAGGGTAAAATCCATGGCTTTATTTTCAATCTTCGATGGTAATAAAAATTCTGAAAACAGTAATACTAGCGAGATTGATGCCGCTAATTTTCGAATTATTCAATTAAATAAAAAACTGGATGAGCTTTCTTCCACCCTTGAAGCGCTGTGGGAACTATTAGTCGAGCAACATCAATTTGATGAAAGCGCCCTGCAAGAAAAAATATCGGCAAAGAAAAGCGCAATAGAATCCCGCGCCAACGAAACTACCAACTGTAATTCATGTAATAGAACCGTGCCTACCAGTAAAGGTTCCTGTTATTACTGCGGCGCAAAACTTGATGTTAAGGTGTCAGAGTAAAGAACAAAATTAAATACAGTTTTAATTATCCTATGCACATAATTAATGCTACTAAAGGTAAGATTCTAGTTTTACCCTGACACTGGTCACCAGCATATGCGCTTAGCCTATAAACATGAAAACCGAGGACTGGTCTATTCAGTAAAAAACATACTGGCCATGCATGATATCGACTGCCATATTAAGAATGATTTTGGTAATACCATGGGCGCAGAATTTGGCATCGGCAATACCTTGTTGGAACTATGGGTGATAGAAGACGCCGATTATGATCGAGCCAGAGAAATTATTGAGCAAAAAGAAGATGAACCCCAAGCACAGGAAGCCTGGTTCTGCCGTAACTGTGGTGAGGAAAATGCAGGACAATTCGCGCTCTGCTGGAATTGTCAGACCGAAGTCGATTAAAGGTGTCAGAGTAAATTAGTAGAATTAGATAAAGTTTGAATGATCCCATAATCATGGTTAATGGCACTGAGGGTAAAATTCAAGTTTTACTCTGACACCGGCTGATCGGACACCGGCTGATCGACACTGATCACTACTAACTGTTAACTGCTGTGCATAAGCATGCTCATTTCAACGTTTGAAAATTGCTTCAACGGCTGACCTTGTTTACTCACAATTTTGTAAAGTGGCTCCTTCTTCTTTAGTTTTTGCGCCAACGCTAACTGAAATTTAGATTTATACACAAATTGCCAAAATTGCCACAACTCAGACTTATCATCGCGTTCTTCAGCGAAATTGACAGCAATTTCATTACTGCTGAAACTAAAACTAAAATCTCTTAGTGGAATGGCCAGCCCCATACCGCAGGCCTTGATGTAGGCTTCCTTTAACGTCCATAGTTTAAAAAACCGCTCATCGAACGCTCTGACATCCAAAGCTTCAAGTTCACTGTATTCTTGTTTGGAAAAATATCTATCTGCCAGTTTCATAATATCCACCTTACGAGTGAGATACTCAGCATCGACGCCTAAGTCATTGCCCTGGCTCACAGCAAGCACACTGAGACCATTGGTGTGTGAAAGATTAAAACTGATAGGTAAAGACTTTTCAAAGCTCGCAAGTCTTGGCTTGCCATAGGCATTACGAGCAAAAATCAGGCTTTCTGGTGGCTGCTTGAGATATTGCCCCAGTACAGATCTTAATAAAACACGAGCGATCAAAAATTGTTTTTTATGCTTTGGAAATACAAAGCGCTCAAAACGTTTTTGCTCTTCGGGGTTAAGTAAGGCCTGATACTCATCAAGCAGGGCCTGGTCAGTTATTTGCTGATCTTCTACAAGCCATAGGTGTATTTCGTTACTTTGCATATCCGGCATGGTGAAAGTCTCTCATTATTGGCATAATTCCACTAGGAACTTATTCACATCTCACTTAAAAAGAGGTCACCATGCGCATTTTACATACCATGCTTCGAGTCACTGACTTACAAGCGTCCATCGATTTTTATACCAATGTTTTTGCAATGAAATTACTCCGCCAGAATGAATTTCCTGAAGGCAAGTTTACCCTGGCCTTTTTAGGTTATGGTGACGAAGATAGCAACACCGTACTGGAGCTTACCCATAACTGGGAAACTGACTCTTACGAATTGGGTAACGCCTATGGCCATCTTGCCATTGCTGTTGATGATGCTTATCAGGCTTGCGATGCTATTTCAGCCAAGGGTGGTGAAGTCGTAAGACCTGCTGGCCCCATGATGCATGGCGGGACTGTGATTGCTTTTGTCAAAGACCCTGATGGCTACATGATTGAACTGGTAGAAAGCAAATAAGTAGAAAGCCAATAAATAGAAAATAAATCTTAGACCATAAATAACAACGAGCGCTGAAAATGAGTGCAATCATCATCCTCTTGATCAGCGCTATTCTGGTGAACAACTTTGTCCTTGTGCAATTTCTAGGACTCTGCCCTTTCATGGGTTCCTCTAATAAAGTTGAGACGGCTATCGGCATGTCTGCCGCAACGACTTTTGTACTGACCCTGGCTTCCATGGTGTCTTACCTGATATATCAATACCTGTTAATTCCTCTGGATATTACCTGGCTGCGAACTATTGCCTTTATTGTTGTTATAGCCGCCCTGGTAAATTTCACTGAAATATTAATGCTAAAAACCTCACCGCTTTTGCATAAAGTGCTGGGTATTTTCCTGCCTTTAATCACAACAAACTGTGCGGTATTAGGTGTCGCTTTATTAAATATCAATGCCGGCAATAGTTTTGTTGAGTCTGCCTTTTATGGTTTTGGTGCCGCCCTGGGTTTTTCATTAGTCCTTATTCTATTTGCCGCACTTAGAGAAAAACTTAGCCTGGCAGATGTGCCTGCGCCTTTTCAGGGCGCCTCCATTGCGATGATTACGGCAGCATTAATGTCTCTGGCATTCATGGGCTTTACCGGATTAGTTTAGGCATGAACGCCATCATAGAGCCTCTCTTTGCATCTGTAATAGTGGCCCCCTTAATAGCGCTCGTGCTTATCGCTGTTTTTTTCGGGGCTCTTTTAGGCTTCGCCGCACAAAAATTCAAAGTCAGCACAAACCCGCTTATCGATCAAATCAACGCTCTATTACCACAAACTCAGTGCGCGCAATGTGGCTACCCAGGATGTAAACCTTATGCCGAGGCGATCAATTCAGGTGTGGCAATTAACCTCTGCCCGCCCGGCGGTGAAAACACCATCATTCAATTGGCTAATTTATTAGATATGGAACCCTTGCCTCTCAATCTGGAAAACGACAAAGAAGAAGTGCTTAAAGTTGCAATTATTCGAGAAGAAGAATGCATTGGCTGCACTTTTTGTATTCAGGCTTGCCCGGTTGATGCCATCGTCGGCGCAGCTCAACAGATGCATAGCGTTATCGCCGCTGAATGTACTGGTTGTGAGTTAYGTGAGGCGCCCTGCCCAGTTGATTGCATTGACTTTATAACGCTGGATTCTATGCCAATCAAACCGCTGCCGGAAAAAAGTTTAAGTGAGCAGGCCTGTATTCGTTGTGGGCTTTGTGTTGATGTTTGCCCGGTGGATCTGCTGCCCCAGCAGCTTTACTGGTTCGCTCAGGGTAAAGCCTATGRCAAGGCCAAAGAGCATCGCCTCATGGATTGTATTGAGTGCGGCCTTTGTCACGCAGTTTGTCCCAGCCATATTCCCCTGGTGCAATATTATCAGTCAGCAAAATTGGCTATTCGGCATCAAGATGAAAAACATCAACAGGCGCAATTAATCAAACAGCGTTTTGACACTCGCGAACAACGTTTAGCCAAAGAAAAAGCCTTAGCCGAACAACGCCGTCAAGCCAGAGCTGAGTTAGCACAAACTAAAGCCAGGCAAAGTGACTTGATCCAGGCGGCTCTGGAAAGGGCTAAAAGCAAACAGGCTTCTACGCCTTCTTCTGCCCAAGGAACACTGACTCAGGACAGCCACCATGGCCGTTAAGAAAATTAAGCTGCCAAAAAACTATCAGGTCTTATCGACCTCGATGATTATGTTGTGGGTATTAGTCGCTTGCATACCCGGCCTAATCGCTCTGACTGTATTTTTTGGCTGGGGCACACTGATTAATATCGTCTGGCTCGGCCTTTGGGCGCTAGTCTTTGAAGCTCTGGTATTAGTTCTGCGCAAACGCAATCTGGCTTTTTATCTTAAAGATTACAGTGCCTTGGTCACCGCCGTTTTACTTGGGCTTTGTATTCCACCCTCTTCTCCATGGTGGTTAGGCGTGACAGGAATGTTCTTTGCTATTGTGATCGCAAAGCATTTATATGGCGGACTCGGGCAAAATCTATTTAACCCGGCCATGGTTGCCTATGCCGTACTCTTGATTGCGTTTCCTATAGAGATGACCAACTGGGTAATTCCTCTGGGCGTCGAGCACGATATAGATGCTTTTACTGGGGCTACTGCGCTGGATCTCTTCCGCAATGAACGAGGCGGCATGTTAATCCATGAATTTTGGTCGCAAACCTCTGCCTTTGGCACATTCTCGGGTATCGGTTGGGAATGGGTTAACGCTGGGTTTTTATTAGGCGGCTTACTACTTTTATATAAACGTATTATCGCTTGGCAAATCCCCCTGGCCATGCTGAGTAGCTTGGTTTTACTGTCAGCTTTATTTTATGACGGCGGAAGTTCAGTCAGTGGCGGCTCGCCATTAATGCATTTATTCGGCGGTGGCACCATGCTCTGCGCCTTTTTTATTGCAACAGATCCGGTCACCGCTTCAACCACGCCTAGAGGCCGTTTAATTTATGGTGCGTTAATCGGCATAGTGACTTATGTCATTCGAGTGTGGGGCGCCTATCCAGATGGCATTGCCTTTGCTGTGCTGTTGGGTAATTTTGCTGCGCCTCTTATTGATCACTATACCCAGCCAAGGCCAAGCAGTGATGCCTAACGACCTTCAACGTTCTATCATGCAAAATGCGTTTAAACTTGCGAGCTTTGCAGCAGTCGTCGCAATAATATTAGCTCTGGTCTATGCAATTAGTGAAACGCGTATAACGCAGCAACAGTTAAATGCTCAACGCCAGGCGCTGAATATCATCTTCCCTGAAACCCAACATGACAATGATCTCATCGATGACAGTTTCATACTGAACCTGCTTACTAGTGAATTTAATAATCTTGATTTATTGGGATTACGAGAAAGTAGCAGCGCCTATATTGCACGCAACAATATGCAAATTAGAGGCATAATTTTACCGGCAATCGCTCGTGACGGTTACAGCGGCGATATAAATATATTGCTTGGCATTAGCACGGATGGTTCAGTGACTGGTGTCCGAGTTATAGCGCATCGTGAAACGCCCGGTCTTGGTGATAAAATTGATTTACGTTTTTCCAACTGGATACTTTCTTTTAATAACCGCTCCTTGGGAAATCCCGAACCTGCGGCTTGGACTGTTAAAAAAGATGGCGGAGAGTTCGACCAGTTTACGGGTGCCACCATAACGCCTCGCGCAGTCACAGTCGCAACAGCTAAAGCATTACAATTTTTCGAAGAAAATAAATCACTATTATTAGCCTTATGAATTCTTACCCTTATGACGACGAATTTAAAAAACATTAGCCGCCAGGCGCTTTGGCATAATAATCCAGCCTTAGTACAACTATTAGGCTTGTGCCCTTTATTGGCCGTGAGCTCTTCCGTGGTTAATGCATTAGGCTTAGCTTTGGCGACCACCATGGTTCTGGTATTTTCTAATCTAATGGTTTCGTTGATTCGGCATCAAATTACAGATGCCATTCGTTTACCCGTTTTTGTCCTGATTATTGCCGGATTTGTCACCTGTGTTGAATTACTACTGCAAGCTTTTGCTTACCCCTTGTATTTGAGTATTGGTATTTTCATTCCCTTGATCGTGACCAATTGTGCAATCTTGGGGCGTGCTGTGAGTTTTGCAGCAAAAAATCCCCCATTAATTTCAGCTTTTGATGGCCTGATGACGGGGCTGGGCTTTGGACTCGTTTTATTGGCCTTGGGCGCCATACGTGAACTCATCGGCACCGGTGCTGTATTCGCTAATATGGAGCTTTTATTGCCCTTTGCCGGCAACTGGGAACTCACCGTGCTGCCTGGCTACCCGGGTTTTCTGCTGGCCCTGTTACCGCCTGGAGCATTCCTATTGATGGGCTTATTGCTGGCAATTAAAAACCTAATTAGCAGCGCAAGACCGCAATCCGAGCAAGCAACAGAAGCTGCTGTGCAGTCTATTAATAACAATTAATATCCGCTTTTCACTTTTGTCCCGTTAACTCTTATTTCCCAAAAAGTGTTAGTGCTCTTTTCCCGCCTTTCATACTGGATTGTTTTGCCAAAGGCCGCTGTAAACCCATCCATGGGAGCTTGGATTCGGCATCCCTGCCTCATACACCTTTGCCAAAACAATCCAGTACAAAAGACTAAGCATAGTGTGTTTTCAAAGTTTAATTGATGCTTTGGGTCTCTTCAGTATTGAAGGCCGGACTCATGTCCCACGCCAAAGGTATCGACTACTTTAGTCATGAAAATAAAAATTCAAAACAGAGTTAACGGGGCAGACGCACTCTGCTTTATTGCGGCGTAATCTGGTCAACGGAAACACCATCGAGTGCATTTAACAACTCAGGATCATTTGCATCGAAGTCTCTTAAACCAAGACTAATTTCTTCTGATACCGGTTGGCGAATAACAATTTCTACACGCCGGTTAATTGCCCTGCCTTCAGCTGTCGCATTATCCGCAAACGGTACTGTATCTGAGTAACCAGAGATAACAAAGCGATCACTTTCAATAACACCGTCTTTAAGCAGTTCATTTCCAACGGATAAAGCTCGCGCGGATGACAGTGCCCAGTTTGATGAGAATCGGGCAGTGGAAATATCAATATTATCCGTGTGACCCTCAATAGATATCCTGCCATCAACCTCTTCCAGCACACTTTGCAGTTTAGCCATAACCGGCACAAAATCGGTTTGTAAATCTGCTGAGCCAGAACCAAATGAACCCTTTTCCTTGATTCGAATGGTAATTGTTCTGAAGCCTGACTCTATTTCAATTGAGCCATTGGCTATTTCTTCGCGCATATTCTCTTCAAGATTTTCAACATCTTGTGCCGTTTCAAGCATTAGCGCCTGTAGTTCTTCCATCATAGCAAGCCTGTCTAATTCAGAGTCATCCAAATCAGACGATTGCTGAAACTCGCTTTCCATTGCGCCGCTTGCACCCAGTGGATCCTCAGTCGCAATAACCTCCGTTTGCACACCAAAAGCATTCTTCATAGAACCCGCTACCAACTTATACTTTTGCACATCCATCTCAGAAAAAGAAAGCAATAACACAAAGAAACACATTAATAAGGACATTAAGTCCGCGAAAGTTGCCATCCAGGCTGGGGCGCCGGATGACTCTTCTGTCTCGTCTGCAAAGTCAGTCATAATAGAACCTGTTAACTATAATTTTTAAGCAGCTTTCGCTACTTCTTCTAATTTAGCGCCATCTTTTTCATTCGCACTGGCATCACGTTGTTTCGGTGACAGGTATACTTTTAACAGACCCTCTACCACCCTCGCACCATGACCTTCCTGAATAGCGAGCAAGCCATCAATACAAATTGACTTTAAACAGCCTTCTTCAACTTTTCTTAACTCCAGTTTGTCTGCAACAGGCAGAGCAAACATATTGGCAAGCATAGCTCCGTATAATGTTGTCAGCAAAGCAACCGCCATAGCTGGGCCAATAGACTGTGGGTCAGCCATATTTGATAACATTTGAACCAAACCTATGAGCGTTCCAATCATGCCCATTGCAGGAGCGATATCCCCTAGGGATTTAAATACTTTGGCCCCCCATTTATGCCTGTTCACAGTCATTTGCATGTCTTTTGTTAAGACTTCCCTTATCACTTCAGGCTGATAACCATCGGCCAGCATTTGTACTCCCTGGCTTAAAAATTTATTTTCAAGCTCCATTTCATCTAAAGCGAGCATGCCTTCTTTTTTAGCGATCTGTGAAATCTCAACGATTTTTTGTATCAATTCTTCTGCGGGTTGTTGTTTGAATATAAAAGCTTTGCTAGCAACTTTAATAGCGCCAATAAACTGAGATAAATTAAACTTCATCATTACTACGGCAAAAGAACCGACTATAACGATTAAAATTGAAGGAACATTAAGAAATACCATTGGACTTGTATTGCCATCACTGAGTACGGCAAAAAAAACTATTCCAAAGGCTGCCAAAATACCTATTAAACTTGCTAAATCCACAACAATTCCCCCTAGAGAATAAAGAGTTTAACCACATCGAATTAATAAAACAGACCATAGAAATATAATTCATTACGTATCTTTTATATTCCTAAAGATAATGTCGACGGAAAAGTATTTTTCTTGAGTACTAATTAAGAATTAACTTTGAATAATTATGTATGTTTGATCCGAAATTTATTACAGATGCCAAAACATTCTTTTCAACTATTTACCTTTGAAATATATTTCATAGTAAAAGCTAAATATTTTTAATTATTAGCCGTTATAAGTACTTATTGAAAACCAATAACTACTGAGATGTGAAAATGAACATTAACCGGCATGATTCTGTTGAATTATTGAAGAACTAAATTGAAGAACTAAAAGGTTTGGTTATACCTGACCTTCCCAATATTTTACAAACCAGTTTTTCGGAGTTCCATCAAGCACACGATGCTTTCTATGGAGCTCACTAATAGATTTAACAGGGTACGTATATTATGTTTTTAAACAAGATTGAGAATATTAAAAAAAATACTTTAGTAAAAAAAGACTGGAACCTTCAGCGCTCAACACGTCTTGAAAAAGAAGCACAGCAATTAGCAATAACTGAGGCTACTTCTGATTTAGTAGCAACAGTTGATACTGAAGGCTTTCTTATGTCACTTAATACTGCTGGATACGCTTTATTAGGATTAAAAGACTCTACCGACATTACGCTATACAGACTTGCTTCATTTTATACTGACAAAAGTCTTACGAGGCTCTCTGAAAATGACTTTCCAAATGCTATTAAACATAATGTATGGCTTTCTGAAACAACTATCTTATCCAGTAAAGGTATTGAAATTCCAGCTTCACAAGTCTTAATCGCACATAAGAATGAATATGAATGTGTCATATCGTTCTCAATCATTCTCCGAGATATTAGCCCCCTAAAAGAAGCTGAAAAAAAACGCCAGGAGCTTGCTAATGAGCTTCATCAAGCAAAAAAAATGGAGACTATTGGGCGTTTAGCAGGCGGTATAGCGCATGATTTCAATAACATCCTTTCAGTCATCATGGGTTATTCGGAATTAGGTTTACTTAACAATAATGCGAATTCAGAAAATACAGAAATATTTGAAAAAATTATAAATTCCTCACAAAAAGCCGCTCGTCTTAACCACCAACTCCTTGATTTTAGTAGCAAACAGATGATTGAGCCACAGACGTTAAGTCTCAATGAGGTGGTCAATGATTCCAAAGATTTAATTTATGGTTTGATGAAAGAAGAAATCAACATAGACATCCAGCTGCAATCCGACTTATGGCCAATTAACATTGACCGTTCTCAGCTTGAGCAAATTATTTTAAACCTTGCCGTTAATGCCCGAGATGCCCTATCTAAAGGGCAAGATTTTACACTTACAACACAGAATATTGTTTGCTCAAACTCAGAAATTGAAGGCATTATTCTCGGCGAAACTACAGACTTCGTGTTACTAACAGTTAGCGATTCAGGATCGGGTATTAGTTCCGAAGATATAGGACATATTTTTGAGCAATTCTATACAACCAAAAAACCTGGACATGGAACAGGTTTGGGGCTCTCATCTGTTTATGCTGCTATCAAACAAAATAACGCACATATTGTCGTTAAGAGCCCAAACCGTAAAGGCACTACATTTAATATCTATTTTCCACGTATCTCAGACTCTCAGCCAATTCAGGGATACTGTAAACCCGAAATAGATATTGAGTCACATCAAGGCAAAGGAACTATTCTTCTAGTTGAAGATAACCATGACGTGAGAACCCTGTTATCTGGCATGTTATCCAGATTAAGTTATTCAGTACTTGAGGCTAAAAGCAGTAAACATGCTTTAAACTTATATGAGTCAAATTCACAAAAAATTGACCTCGTAATCACCGATATTGTCATGCCAGAATTTGATGGACTGGACCTCTATAGACTTTTCCAGGAAATCAATCCAGAACTGAAAATACTCCTTATTTCCGGACATACTGAACGCATTCAAGAACTCAATGAAATAAGTGAAGATAATATAAAGCTCCTAACAAAGCCTTTTTCCATGAGCAAATTAGTCGAAAATGTTAAGAATTTCATCTAAAAATAATTTTCATATTTTAAAAATATAGCTTAAGTAATTCATCAATAATGTCGATTATTAGCTTGAATAACCTTTTTCTATTAACTCCTCGACCCTAACAAGGAAAAGTCGTAATGAAAAGTCGAAATTTGGCAGAATCTTCTGAACTTCTACGCATGGCCCTACCCCTGATGGCCAAACATGTAATCCCTGTAACACCCAAAAACTATGCTGTCTGGTATGAATACGTGTCAGGAGACAATGTTGAACTGCAAGAGAAAGTTCAAAATATAATTAAAGAAAACTCAAAGATTCAAGAAAATGAGGTATTAGATGTTTATAACGAATTTTTAGATGATAGCGTTGAACTTTCCAAGGCTGAAAAAGCTCAAAAGGAATTATTAAAAATCACCAGTGGTGTTTCTGAAGTTTTAAAAAATGCTTTCACAGACATTGAGAAATATGAAAAATCATTAGAAAAATATAACAACCAAATTAGCGAAGATATAGAGGTCAAACAGTTAAAAAGCCTGGTAAATGAATTAACCGAATCCACTCACACAATGAATGAGCATAACAAGGAATTATTAAAAGAAATTGAGGG
The DNA here is from genome assembly GCA_002746215.1 of SAR86 cluster bacterium. GTDB lineage: Bacteria > Pseudomonadota > Gammaproteobacteria > Pseudomonadales > Pseudohongiellaceae > UBA5109. The sequence continues at coordinate 59,777 of NVWI01000007.1, read as the reverse complement.
GCATCAGAAGGAGAGTGAAAAACTTAAGGTCGAAATGGAAAGTGTAAAACGTGAAGCCAGAACCGATTCACTAACCTCAATAGCTAATAGAAAAGCATTTTTTGATTATATAAATTGTATGGAAGAATCAGGTAAATTAGCTGAGGGACAGCATTGTATCTTTTTGCTAGACATAGATAAATTCAAAGAAGTTAATGATACTTATGGACATATATTCGGTGATCAAGTAATTAAATCTGTTGCTGTTGTATTGAGCAAAAACACCAAGGGTAAAGATTTTCCTGCTCGCCTGGGTGGGGATGAATTCGCAGTATTTCTTCCAGACACGTCATTAGAAGGGGCTGTTGCAGTAGCAGAATCCATCAGATCAGCATTATCTAAAGCTAAAATAGTTAAATCTAAAACTAATGAGGTTGTAAAGAATATCCATATTTCTGTTGGCGTAGCTAATTACATACAGGGTGAAGAAATTGAATCCAGCTTGTCCAGAGCAGACGAGCTTCTTTATAAAGCAAAACAAAACGGCAGAAACAAGGTGGAATTCTAAAAAATAAGCATGTTTTTTAAAAATAAAGCTAAATTTTTGAAAAAATAAGTCGATAAGTAGTATTAATATGAATACTACTTATCATATCAAAAATATAACCCTTAGAGCTTCTCTGTTTTTTCTAAGCTTAGTTCTAATCAATACACCGCTTGCGGCTGACCCCGTGCTTGGGCAAGATTTTGTTAATGTCACCAAGCCTCTTGAAAGTGAAATAAGAGCTCTACTGGAAAAAGCCGAAGTTGAGACACAGAACAGCCAGTATGAAACTGCTCTACATTCCCTTAATGACGCATATAACCTTGCTGACACCCTTTCTAATAGCATACTGGATAGATCTATCCTCAACTCTTTTGCAAATATTTACTATCAAACAAATCAGCTAGAACAAGCAGGACGTTACTACCAACAATTAGTTAGCCTGGATACAAATAATTATGACTATGAATCGCTCTCTGTCTCATTATTTAACCTTGCCCATGTCAAAGCTTTCCAGAACAATTATATTCAAGCCGGTGAGTTATTATCACAATCACTTATTCTAAGTGAGTCACTAAATGATGACTTAGGAGTAGCATTTGGTCTAAAAGCTCTGGGTGTAAATGCACAGGCCATGGGTGATTACTACAATGCCAGTCAATACCTTATTGATGCTTTGCACCAATTTGAAAGCCTTGGGGAAATTAATCAGATTATTGCTACTCACCGAAATATAGGTGACCTTAAACTTGAAGAAATAAAGATTGATAGTGCCATTGCTCACTACCGACAAGCCATTGACATGGCCACTGAAGCAACACCTAACAATATTATTGTGCCTCTTTATAGGGGACTAAGCTCAGCATTTGAAAAGGCGGAAAACTATCAACTGGCTCTGGTTACTCACAAAGCCTATTCAGGCCTAATGAATTTAGAACGAGAACAGCAAGCCCATAAAGCAACTCAACACTTACAGGTCGAGTTTGAAACACAACAATTTGCAGATGAAAATACTCGGCTCTCCCAGCAAACTCAAAATCAACAACTAGAATTAGAATCGACAACCAATGTTGTAAAAATACAATATATGGTCTTACTTTTAACAGTAGGGCTACTATTCTTCGTTATTTTATTTTGGTCTAGAAGTCGAAAACAAGAAAAAGCCTTAATTGAGCTTGCTACAACAGATGAACTTACTGGAATATTTAATCGCAGGGCGATAATGCAACATGCGGAGAAAGAGTGGCATCGTAGTTGCCGTACAAAAAACCCATTTACCTGCCTTATGTTAGATATTGATCATTTCAAAAGAATAAACGACCTTGAAGGGCATTCTGCTGGTGATAAAGTGCTAAAAAAGCTGGCTGACGCCATAAATGACAATTTAAGGCAAACAGATGCATTTGGCAGAATTGGCGGTGAAGAATTTTTATTAGTATCGTGTGAAAGCAAATTAAACCAAACCAAAGTACTAGCAGAACGCTTACGAAAACTGGTCGAAAACTTTGAATATGGCTTCGCTAATATAAAAAAAGTCACCATTAGTATCGGTTTAGCAGAATTTAATAACGAAAAATCTGTAAACGAATTAATTCAACATGCAGATCAAGCTCTTTATAAAGCAAAGAATTCAGGAAGAAATCAGGTAGTTTGTTATTGACAGATTACGCCCCAATTCCACCCCCTCATTAATCAGAATTTATTAAACCTATCTTAACTCAACGCTAAATAACTCTATATTTATAGATTATTAATATAAGCTTCTTATACTATGAAATGAAAGTAGCAGATGTCATCTGATAATTTATTCATCTTCTACTTATCAAACAATCGTATTAACATATTTATTTTAGGGTTATTTTTAATATCTCAACATGACCTGTAATTCATATTTTTTGATAATATTTTTTATTAAAGATTGTAAGATTAATAGAACATGTTTATCTTATGTATAAATATTTTTGAAATATTTGATGATTTTAATGACATCATTTTGACATCTTATTCAAAAATATATTGCAAATGGAATTACATAAGAACTAAAAAACAAGGAGGTGTACTTATACATACTAAAGTTTTTATGAGCATATTTTAGCTTTAGTTTCACTAGCAAGAAGTAGGAATGTTGTATGACTAAGACAGTACTTAGCGTTTCAGACAATGAAGATATACGCTCAAAAATATCCACTGTTTTCGAATTTATTAATTATGACATCGTCCATTTTTCAGATTTTAAATCCATACAGCATGAAATTAAGACTAACAACAACTTCCTCACAGCTCTCATCTCCTTCAAGGATCTAGAAGAGCAAGACAAAGTCATTAAACTCCTTAATAAAGCTATACCTTCATTAGCAGTTTATTTATTACGCAAAGAAGGCGAGGCAATTAACCCAATTACTGCACCAAAGGGAATTACCGGTAGTCTTTGCTACCCTGTTCGTTATGAAAATTTATTAAGTGCTATACGGCAAGCTGAACTAGAAAGAAGAACCCGCAGTAATCCTAATTCATTCTCCATCTCTTTAACCGGTGATAGCCCTCAAATCAAAAAAATTGAAGCATTGGTGAAACAAGTAGCCTTTACTGACGCTAATGTATTACTTCTGGGGGAATCAGGCACTGGCAAGGAAGTAGTAGCACGAGGAATTCATAAGCTTTCCAAGCGAACCGACCACCCTTTTGTCGCCATTAATTGTGGGGCAATACCCCCGGAACTACTGGAATCAGAGCTTTTTGGCCATGAAAAAGGTGCTTTCAGTGGGGCCATCAATACCCGGCGTGGACGTTTTGAACTGGCAGAGAATGGGACCTTATTTCTTGATGAAATTGGCGATATGCCATTGAATATGCAAGTAAAATTACTCCGCGTCATACAAGAAAAAACATTCGAACGTGTTGGCGGAACAAAAACCCTTACCACTAATGTGCGTTTAATTGCTGCGACTCATCAAGATCTTGAAAAAAGAATAGATGAAGAAAAATTTCGAATGGATTTGTTTTATCGCCTTAATGTCTTTCCAATAGAACTAGCTCCTTTAAGAGAACGCCCAGGTGATATAGCTTTATTAGTTAAAGAATTTTCCATAAAAATGGAGTTAAACCATAGAAGCCCAATAGAGTTTGATAAATCTGCAATAAAGGCTTTATCAAATCACCCCTTACCTGGAAACGTAAGAGAACTGGAAAATCTGGTAGAAAGGCTTGCGATTTTATATCCAGGTGAAACTATAACCCATGAAAAGCTACCACAAAGATACCAGTTTCAAACAGCTAAAATTCTGCAACCAATAGTAAATGTACATGATCAGAATAACGCTGAATTACCGTCTGCCTCTGACATTAACAACAATGAAAATATGAATTTGAAACAATATCTTACTACTATTGAAAAACGTATTATTCATCAAGCTCTCGAAGAGTCAGACTGGATCGTTGCTAAAGCGGCTAAATCTTTGTCTCTACAAAGAACTACTTTGGTAGAAAAAATTCGGAAATTCGACATTAACAATCCTATCTAGTCAGACTTATAAAACTTCTCACCCTTTTTCACTTCCCGAAAAAAAGCAGTAAACAAAACAAAAATATGACGCTTATTGATATTCTTCCGTCATTTTTTTGACTTGAATTCATACTTACTGTGCTTATCAGAGAGTCTCTGCACAAGTCTGATACATCTCTGGCTTTCCTTCCCATTGCAGGATCAAGGCGCACTTTTACAGTCATGCGCCCACCTCTCAAGAAAGAGCAACGAAGAGTTCGCGACGGGAGGTAAGTCTTGCGGGGCGGGCTTCTTACACTCAAGTGCCGCATTGCAATCCGTCCTAAGGACGATGCCATTACCTGTGGATTGTGCCTGGCAATCAGGCCTAAGAGACTTCCACAGAGATGTACCAGACTTACCCAGTACTCCTTAAAAATAATGTTTGGCACAAAGTTTGCATTCTCTATTGATAAACGAGAAACATTAATTATTCATGAAGTAAGAAAATAAAATGCAAACTAACCCGTCTTCAAGTCTTGAAATAAACCAGTTAGAAAAAGTATTCGCTACTTTCAATCAAGTCTCGGCTGATCTGGGAAGCAGATATCAACAGTTAGAAATACAAGTGGCGGGTTTAAGTGATGAGCTTGCAGCTTCTCATTCTGCCCGTATACAAGAACTTACTGAAAAAGAATTACTTGCTGCAAAATTAACCGCGCTGATGAGTGCTCTACCCGGTGGCATCATAACACTCGACGCAGATAGCATTATCAAAGAAGAAAACGCTATTGCAATTGAATTACTGGGGCATAGCCTAAAAAGTTCACATTGGTCTGAAGTTTTTGAAAATACCTCGCCTAACACGCCAACACTGCATGGGGAGATCTCAGTAAAATCAACTAATAAACGTATTTCTATCAGTAGCAGCCCTTATGGTGATGATGATTTAAAAGACACTAACACCATTATTCTATTGACTGATATCACAGAAAATTACCGTTTAAATAATCAGTTAATACGTGAAGAACGCCTTGCTGAACTTGGTGAAATGGCGGCTAAGTTAGCCCATCAAATTCGCACACCACTCAGCTCTGCAATATTGTATTTATCACACTTAACACCTTCATCAATCAGCCGAAAAATACTAGATCGCCTAAAAAAGATTGAAAATCTGACAAACGACATGCTGTCTTATATTCGGGGTGATACTGAAATTTTCCAGGAAGTTTCACTTAAAAAATTACTCAATGAAGTCAAAGAAACAAATATTTTACAAATAAAATCAGCCGGTGGCGACATTCATCTGCAGTGCCCGCAAGAGCAATGTCTTATACAAGGTAACCAAGAAGCGCTATTTAATGCACTTACCAATATTGTTGAAAATGCAATTCAGGCAATAAAGCAAAAACCGTTAATTTCACTACGATTAAGCAAAGCTGGTGAAATGTTTCTAATCGAAATAGAAGATAACGGCCCTGGAATTGATGATTCAATTAAAGAGTTAATCTTTAATCCTTTCTTTTCAACTCGAGCAATGGGGACGGGGCTCGGACTCGCTGTTGTTGCGTCTGCTGTTACAGAACATAAAGGCAATATTCAAGTCATACCTGCGGCGCAGGGAGGCACTATATTTCGGTTATTTATCCCGTCAGCACCTTCCTGCATTAATAACACCTTAGCTGATGATTTTTTTATCAAGCAAGAACCTTTAAGAATTTAATTAAAAGTTAGTAATAAAAGGACATGGATATGAATGATAATTTGATATTAGTGGTAGAAGATGACTCAAACCTGAGGGACGCTCTTTGTGACACATTAACACTATCAAATTATCAGACAGTTAACGCTGAAAATGCTGAAAATGCATTGAAATTACTTGAGTCTACACAAGTAAACTTGATTATCAGCGATGTCCAAATGCCCGGTATGGATGGCCATAAATTTCTCTCTATCGTTAAACGTCAATATCCAAATATTCCTTTTGTACTAATTACCGCCTTTGGCACTGTTGCTAAGGCTGTCGATGCTATTCAGTCTGGTGCTGCTGATTACATAGTCAAACCATTTGAAGCAACTGTATTAATAGAAATGGTCAATCGCTTAGCGCTTTGCTCAATAGATACAGGAAATATGGTTATTGAAGATAAACGCAGCAAGGACTTAGCTGATTTAAGCAGAAGAGTCGCTGCCACTGATGTCTCTGTGATGATTACTGGAGAGTCTGGCACGGGTAAAGAAGTGTATTCGAAATATATTCATGAGTTTTCCAACAGGCATGAACAACCTTTTCTAGCGATTAACTGTGCTGCTATTCCAGAATCAATGTTGGAATCGCTTTTATTTGGCTATGAAAAAGGTGCTTTTACTGGTGCCTACAGCTCTCGTGCAGGTAAATTTGAACAAGCAAATAAAGGCACCTTACTGCTAGATGAAATTTCTGAAATGGATATTAGCCTACAGGCAAAACTACTTAGGGTAATACAGGAAAAAGAAGTCGAACGCTTGGGCGGAAGTAAAACCATTCCACTTGACGTCAGAATAATAGCAACAACAAACAGGAATTTAAAAGAAGAAGTCGCTGCTGGAAATTTTAGGGAAGATTTATACTATCGTTTAAATGTATTCCCATTACACCTGGCACCTTTACGCGAACGCCGAGATGATATCGTACCTCTCGCACAAAAATTTCTGGAGCATTACAGTCCCGGCAATGCCACTCAGATAAACGATGATGCTAAAAATGCATTACTTTCTCATTATTGGAGAGGTAACGTACGTGAATTAGAAAATGTTATTCAGCGCGCATTAATTTTAAAATCCGGGAATTCCATTTCGGCAGATGACATCAACTTCGAGAATATTGCTGATACATGCTCTCTAGAGAACGTTAAAAATCAACTAGAAGATAGCGATGAATTAGCAAACAATCTTAAAAATAAAGAAAAAGAAATTATTATCGATACCTTAGCAACGCATAGCAGCCGTAAAGAAGCCGCTGAAAAATTAGGTATTAGTCCAAGAACACTGCGTTACAAACTCGCTCAATTTCGCAAAGAAGGCATAACAATACCCTCTATGCCAAGTGCATTAAGAGCCACCTGAAATCTTATCACCCATGACCAGAGGAAAAAGTTATGAATGATATCAATATAGAACAAGTACTAAATCAAATGAGAGTCCTTTCTCAAAAAAACATCTTGCCTGAGACAAGTACAGTTGATAAGCCCAATTTTTCAGAATTATTAAATGACTCTATCAATCAAGTAAATAGTTTACAGAAAGATGCTAGTGAACTTAAAACAGCTTATGAAACTGGCGATACAAATGTCGACATTCCTGAAGTAATGATCGCGATTGAAAAAGCCTCGCTATCCTTTGAAGCAATTACAGAAGTCAGGAACAAACTACTGTCTGCTTATCAAGAAGTTATGAATATGCAGATATAAGTAGGAAATTATTTTTAATTTTTTATTTAACCAGATGAATTAATAACCATGGCTAATACCGCTCTTGCACATTCCACCTTGGAACAGATAAATTCTCTGAGCCAGTTACATATTGTCAGACAAATTAGTTTCGTGCTGTTAATTGCTGCTGGCATTGCCTTAGGCACAGCAACAGTCTTATGGTCTACAAACTCGGAATACACACCCTTGTTTATGGATATGTCTACTCAAGATTCAGCCGCAATAATAGAAATTCTGGAGCAAAACGGCACTGACTATAAAATAAATGCTAACAACGGCATGTTAACTGTGCCGGGAAATGAAGTGCAAAGAATTCGCTTACAGTTAGCTAGCAGCGGCTTGCCTCGTTCTTCTAATCTGGGGTATGAAATGCTTGAAGAAGAGCAGAGCTTAGGTACCAGTAATTTTATTCAACAAGCGCGGTATACCAGGGCTCTCGAACAGGAACTTGTACAAACCATTAAACTGATTCAAGGCGTACGAGCTGCTCGTGTGCACTTAAGTATTCCCAAACAAACCTCTTTTATACGTAGCACCAATGTTCCCAGTGCTTCAGTCATGATCGATGTTATAAGCCTGCAATCTCTTAACAACAACCAGTTACAGGGCATATTACATTTGGTCGCTTCAAGTGTTGCAGGCCTGCAAACTGAAAATGTGTCTATTGTCGATCAACGTGGCAACCTTTTATCGCAACAGAATGATTCGGAATTTAGCAATAGCACTGAGAATATTCGCCTTACCAGACAAATTGAGGAGGATTATAAGAATAGGATTATCAGTATCCTCACGCCAATTGTTGGAGCAGGCAACGTCAAAGCGCAGGTTTCAGCAGACCTGAATTTTACGATTATTGAAACTACCGAAGAAACATTCAATCCAAATACTGCCGTTATACGTAGCGAACAGACTCAGGAAGAAAGTATAGGGTCAACCGCTAATWATAGTTCCGTTGARCCAGGCACACTATCTCCAACACCACCCCTGAATGCTCCGGTTGCAGATACTGTCCAGCAACAAACTGATAGTAGTAACCAGACACGGATTAATGCAACTCGCAATTACGAAATTGACCGCAGTATCAGCCTTATTCGAACCGTGCCTGGTAGCATTGATCGTCTATCCATAGCTGTTCTGGTTGACATGAATGCTGGTACTAGCGCTGCTGGTGTTGATGGAACCGAAGCCCCTGCGGATGATCAGGCGAGAATAGATCGCCTAACTCAGTTAGTTCGTGATGCCGTTGGCTTCAATGCCGACAGAGGTGACAGTGTTAATATTATTAATGAACCCTTTATTTTACCCGCCGAATTATTACCTGTTGAAGCGCTTCCAGTCTGGCAACAAGCATGGGTACCCACAGCGGCCAAGCAGTTCGGCGCTGGCATTATCGTTATTCTTTTAATTTTTGGCGTCTTACGTCCTGCCATGAAATCAGTCGTTTCTAGTCAAGGTAATTTGCCCAATAGAACCAGCGCTCGTTTAACGGGCGATACTGAAAACGGTGAAAATGTTAATTCACCGGCACTTAGCCCGGCGCTTGCTTCACCATCCAATCCAAACGGCATGATGTACCAGGATAATTTAAATCTAGCTCAGAATTTGGTTAAAAACGAACCCGCCAAAGCCGCAAGAATGATCCAAAACTGGATGGCCAATGACTAAATCATTTGGACAGCATGACACTGAAAATATTTCCAAATGGGAATCGCCCTGCCTCATGGATATGGCGGCGGAAGGCGATGAAGAGCCAAAAAGAAAAGAGGAGATTAAACAGCAGGCACATGATGTTGGCTACGACCAGGGTTATCTCGAAGGGTTAGAAAAAGGCACGCAGGAGATGGAGCAGAAAGTTTACATGTTAGATAAATATCTAACCGCTTTAGCCAGACCGTTTAATGAACAAAATCAACACCTGGCAGAATACCTCGCGCATTTATCCGGAAAAATCGCTAAGAGCATAGTTCGTCGAGAGTTAAGAACAGAACCTGAAATCATTATGGCTCTGGTTCGTGATGCTGTTAGCTCACTAAATTCCGGCGTAAGAAAAGTTAATATTCATTTGAATCCAGAAAATGCCAGGCTCATTCGCAACATCATCAACGTAGATAGCCAGGAACAAAGCTGGAATATTATTGATGATCCGATGGTGTCGCATAGTGATTGCAAAGTCAGTTGTGAAGACTCCTTAGTCGATGCAGATTTACAAACAAGAATTAACCTCATCATCACTCAGTTTTYAGGCGATGAGCGGAATGAGAATAGACAATGATTTCAGAAAATCAACAATCTGTCTCTGAACAACGTAACTCCTTTCTTCTGGATAAATTACAGCGCTATACCCATCTAGTAAACTCACCTGAACTCCCGGTTGAAGGTCGCTTAATACAGATGACGGGTTTGACGCTGGTGGCTTCAGGCTGTAGAGCATCTATAGGTAATCGTTGCAAAATTGTCACTTCAAACAATAATGAAATTGAAGCTGAAGTTGTTGGTTTTTCAGATGGCAATTTGTATTTAATGCCTATTGGACGAATTCAGGGTCTCAACCCTGGCGCCAGAGTCATTCCCATTCAACACTACCCTGAAGTCGGTGTTGGTAATGAACTACTCGGAAGAGTCATTGATGCCAGCGGAGACCCCATTGATAAAAAAGGGGAATTGAGCTGTAAAAAACACGTGCATTTACTTGGCCCTCCGATCAACCCTTTTGCCAGAATGCCCATCGACCAGCCACTTGATGTTGGTATTAGAGTCATTAACTCGATGCTTACATTGGGGCGAGGACAACGTATGGGGTTATTTGCAGGTAGCGGTGTCGGCAAAAGTGTTTTGCTTGGCCAAATGACCAAGTTTACTGAGGCCGATGTTGTTGTCGTAGGCTTGATAGGCGAACGTGGCCGTGAAGTTAGAGAGTTTGTCGAAAACATTCTCGGCCCTGAAGATTTAGAAAAAGCAGTTGTTGTCGCCACGCCAGCGGACGACCCTCCCCTGATGAGATTACACGGCGCCTGGAGAGCAACGGCTATTGCTGAGCATTTTCGGGACCAGGGTTTGCATGTGTTGCTACTCATGGATTCACTGACTCGATTCGCGCAAGCGCAAAGAGAGCTGGCACTAGCCATTGGCGAACCTCCCGTAACTAAGGGTTACCCGCCTTCTGTCTTTGCCCAAATCCCACAACTAGTGGAGCGTGCTGGAAACGGCTTTACAGGAACCGGCGGTTCTATTACGGCCATTTATACAGTCCTGGTCGAAGGCGATGATCAAAATGAACCGATAGCAGATGCCACACGCGCCATTCTTGATGGACATATCGTGCTATCACGAAGCCTGGCTGAAGCAGGAATATACCCCGCAATTAATATAGAAGCGTCAATTAGTCGCGTTATGAATAATATTAGCGAGCCTACACATACGGCGGCTGCAATATATTTTAAACAGCTATACAGCCTTTATGAACAAAACAGAGACCTAATAAACGTTGGCGCCTATCAAACTGGAACCGACCCTGAAATTGATAAAGCCATTACTTACTTCCCTTTATTACAACAGTTTATCAAACAAGGCATCTCTGAAAATTCCAGTTATTACGATAGCCTTGAGCAACTCTATAACATATTTACCACGGAGGTATCTTAAATGAAACGCTCTGCCCGTCTGGAGAAAATCACTGACATAAACCTTGGTTTTGAAAATATTGCAGGACTCTCACTTGCAAGCGCAAAAACTACTTATGCGAAAGAAGAACAACAACTTCAACAACTAAGAATTTATAAAAAAGAATATCAACATAAGCTTAAAAATCGATTAAAAGAACAGATATCACCTAATGAAATGCAAGACTATCAATATTTTTTCATATCGCTTGATAAGGCTATTACCCAGCAAGCTGAAGTTGTTGAGAATAAATCCACGTTATTAGAGCAATCCAGACAAAATTGGCTAATGCAAAAAATGGAAGTTTCAAAATTTCAACGTGTCACTCAAAAACTCAAAGCTAAAGAAGCCGTAATCGAAAACGTTAAAGAACAAAAAGAAGCAGATGAGCAATTTCAGAACACATTATTAATGACAAAGAATACTGAGAAATATCATTAATCATAATCTTGGTTCAAATATTGCTTAAGTAATAAAAGTAGTAATAAAAGTAGTAATAAGAATAGTAGTAAGTGACAAATAATTCACATGAGCCTGGGTCAACATAAATTTTTTTCAACTGAAACAATATGAATATTAGCAATCCAAGTACAATTAATTTAACGGCAGTAGAACCTTCTGTTACAAGATCGAAGTCTATGGAGACTACTGATGTGGATCCGGAATCAGACTCTGATGCTAGTGGTTTATTCGAGATGTTTGGCCGCCTGCTTGACTCTCAGCTATCTGATTCTCAACTACCTGGTTCTCAATTAGAAGGTGAGCCACTCGAAAGTGCCGTAGACACTGCCCCTGATTCGCAAATAACACCCGAAGACATAGCAGATTCAGTAATAGACAACGTTATATCGATAGCAATAACACCTGAAGTACAAACGCACCATTTATCGGGACAAGCTTCCCTTGTAACAGATCCTCTGACGGCTCTTGCAGATAAAGTATTGCAAAATGGCCCCAACCTTACTTTGATGAATCCATCCCTTCAGAAACAAAGTAGTGGCAATGATTTGCCAGGTGGTGGCAATATTTCGTCAGAGGATCTGTTTTTTTTAAATGAAGGTATTAGCGCACAAGCAAAATTTAATCCTGATAATAATGAAATATTGAGCCTTAGGCCTCGGCAAATAGAATCACTCTTCAGTGCTCCAGTTCCACAGCAAGGTAACAATCTGAACGTACAAGCAACGCCTTTGCCTTATGCGCTTGCAGCAAGTACTACAGCTGACCATACAACATTAACAGGAACACAAACACTGGCAAGTAATACAGGGTTTACAATTGAATCAGCCGTTGGAAGTGATAACTGGAATCAGCAATTAGAAACAAAAATACGCTGGATGACTAAATTAAATATTTCATCAGCAGAGCTAAAACTTCATCCGGCTGAGCTTGGTACTGTAGAAATAAAAATTTCAATGGAAGATGATCAAACCAAAATAAACTTTATAGCAACGAATTCAAACACAAAAGAAATAATTGAGTCCTCTCTACCCAGGCTAAGAGATTTATTGGCCAATAGTGGTCTTCAACTTGAACAAAGTGATGTTTCAAGTAGAAATAAAGAGCAGGCCAAAGAAGACAATAATTTAATAGATCAGGAAGCCAGTAGTAATCACCTATTTGACTCTGATTCCTTAGTTGAAAGCAGCATAATCAAAAGCCAAAACTATTCTACTAGTCTTGTTGACCATTATGTTTAGCTCGCCGTTTAGCTCACATAGACGCCAGATGGTATAAAGGAGAAAGTCTTGAAAAAGAAATGGACATTAGCAGTTTTAACGACTGCGATTATTTCTGGAGCCTTTTACTATAGTGGATACTATACGGAATATTTTCCAACTAATACTATTTCGGAAGCAAACTCAACTGGCTCAGTTATCCGGTTATCTGAAGTAGAAGATCCACTATATTTACCTTTAGACCCTCCATTTATCGTTAACTTTATTCATCAGGATACACTCAGGTATTTACAAATATCATTAGAAGTTATGTATCACGACCAAGAAATATTGAATAAGGTAAATGAACATATGCCGGCAATTCGTAATGCACTTATTTTATTACTCAGTGACCAGGAATTTGAGACATTGAGCAGCTTAAGTGGCAAGCAAAATCTTAGACAGGAAATGAAAACAGCAATAAACACCTTAATCAGCCCGACGAATAACACGGACACCCGAATCTATGATGCTGGCGAAATATATTTTACAAACTTTGTCATGCAATAAACTGCAATGTAATAACTAAACAAGGGAGAATAACCATATATGAGTGACAATCTAGAGCAAGGTTCACAAAAATCTGAGAGTGAGAGTACTATTCAAAATAACAATGATGAAAGCAATCAAGGTAATGAAGAAAAAGTTGTTAAAAACAATGACGACAACTTAAGCACACATGCAAGCCCTAAAAAGCCTTTAAGTATTGAAAACTCCAACATGGGGGCTCTTTTAAAAGTTCCAGTATCACTCTCGATTGAAGTCGGCAGAACTAAAATGCCACTCGGTGATTTGCTAGAAACCCAGGAAGGAACGGTAATAGAGTTAGAAAGGTTACTGGATGAACCACTGGATGTACTGGTAAATGGAGCCTTAATTGCCCATGGCGTCATAGTCCTGGCTAATGAACAGTTTGGGCTTCAGATAACCGATATCATCAGCAAAGTAGATCGTGCTAAGAGTCTTTAAAAGCTCTTTCTCGCGCTATTATTTTACGATGATGTCTGAAGATGATTTTTTCTAGCTGATCTTTTACCGCCTGGCTAAGACCAAAAAAGTTCACCACAATCATATTTGAAACTATTGCTTCAACGTCAAAACTATTATCAATAGTATCAATATTTTCACAGAGCTTTACTTCTCCGAATAAATTTAATGCGCTCGGTATAGAGGGATTAATATAAAGACATATTTTTACTTTTTTAGTGGTTTGTTTATCGACTAATTTAACTAGCTTTTTACTTTCACATGCCAGTGAATGAGCGGTGAGCCTAATAGATACTTTTTCTGGAGAGTCATTTTTTTGCGTCAGTAATTCCCCAATCATATCCAGTAAAAGATCCATTTTTTGATCAAGTTTTTTTAGCTCTACTGCCACTTCATCATGCTCATCAAGGTCTATCGCCTCATGTAAACTTATACTGGTTTTGAGAATGTTTTCATTTTTCTCATTAATGAGCATTAATTCATCTTTCTCTGGAAAACAATTTATTGAATGAAAAGATAATGGCAGCCTGCCTTCAAATACCAGGCTCTCGTTTAATGATTCAGTATTCATTTAGATATGTAACACCCCTATTTCATGCTCGATAAAAGCAAGACCAACAAAAGACAAACTGTATTTAATTATTTTGATAAATAGAAATTGCATTTTTATTTTTTTCAATTTTTTTCAAATTACGCAAAGACTCCTTTCTAGCTTGTTTTACCAAAATAGCGATTTGTTCATTTAAATAAACAATTGTGGCGAGTGACTCTGAAATTAATGAGGTCTCTTCTTTGGCCTCTTGAGAAAAAAGCTCTCGGACATCAGTCCTTCTGGAAAAATCTATTTTACCCWCCATATCCCRATCGCCCTTTTTAGCATGATTGAGCATGTCTTCTGTACAACGCAATAACCGGGCTAATTTAAACCTTTTTTCCTTTAGCAGAATTTCTTTTCTACTTTTCTCATTAGCTTCTGTAGAAGCCACCAGCTGTAACACTTAAGCACCCCTGATTTCATCAGGAATTGCATCCCAACCCATTTTTATCTGAGTTATCAATGAATTAGCTTCTATTAATATTTCAACATCTGACTTTAAATTAGCTTCGATTAAGCGACRTTCAGTGTAATCATAAATTGCTCTCAGATTGTCAGCTAACTCACCGCCTTTTGAGTGATCAAGGCTTGCTCTTAAATTGTCGACTATCTGTATTGCCGAGCTTATAGCCATACCTTGTTCCGATAATTTTCCTCGCTGCACAGCCCCAGAAGCCTTAGCTATTTTTTGTAGCACGCCGTCTAATAGCATTGCCACAAGACCGTGTGCGTTAGAGGCCGATACTTTGCTGTGCACATCGACCGCCTGATATTGTTTTAATGCAGAATAATCGTACATCTCTGTTTCCTTCGAGTTATGTAATATTGGTTAAGGTTATAAATGCTTCATACTTGTTTTACTTACCTTGTTTACCTCCCTGTGTAAGGATCAAGGAAATTATCAAACTGCTCCTCCAGGTAAGTACTTGTGCTACTTAACTGAGCTAATAAACGATCAAGTGCATTAAATTGCGTCCTGTAACGTTCTTCTACTATCGCCCAGCGTATTTCCAGTTGTTCTTTACGCTCTGTAACATCATCTAAGCGGCTCTTAAAGCTATCAATTCTGGTCTCTAAAGATCCTTCTTCATCAAGTACCTGCTGCATTAATATATCGATCTGATTGGCTAAACCTCGAGTGAAATTCACATTCCCTCTGCTACCAATAGTTGTACCCGATATCAATAAACTCAGACCTTCAGCATCTGTACCTGCATCTGCTGTTAATACATCGCCTATGCCTATTGCAGCAACACCCCCGATACGCCCAGCGACATCAACGCCATCAACTCCTGAGCTAATAGAAAAACCTAACTCAGTACTAGTATTAATATCGACGGATAGAATATTTACTTTAGAAAAGCTGCCAATTGTGTTTGATGTGATAATAAAACTATCGCTGATACTGTCATAAGTAACAGCGACTGATAATGAAACATCCTTCAATGTACTCGCACTGTTAATACGAACTTGAATTTCATCGGCTAATGCTTCACCACTGGTATAGGTGCCCGGTGTAAGAGTAATTACGCCACTATTAACCCCATCTATTTCTATAGAAAAATTATCATTATTAGAATCAATAAGTAAGGTTCCACCACCACCAAAATCAGGCAAAACTGCGGCGGCAGTATAAGCACCCTTAGTTGCCAGGGTTGTAATTTCTACAGCATAGTTCCCAGCAATAGTGTCTGCTGCTGCACTGTTAAAGCTAATATTTTCATCTTCTGGCTTACCTATAGCCGCAAATATTTGAGCAACTTCTTCAGCGTTATTGGCTAAAGCATTATTTAGCTTAGTGCTATCCAGGCTCAGAGTGCCATCACTTTTAGTGGTAATGCCTAATTCAGATAAACTGCTAACTGAACCATCCAGACCATCGACAGCGCCTCTAATAATATTACTTATCTGCCCACTGATAGAGCGCAAGGTGAAATCGCCCAACAATGCAGAAGGGGTATCATTTTCGGCGTCATAACGACTTAATGTATTAGTCGTATTAATAAACTGGTTATAACCGGTTATAAAACTATTTACGCCATCCGTTACTGCACTGGTATCTGCCTGTACCGAAACATCAATTGCTGTATTACTTGCTTCTTTTAGAACGATTGTAAGGCCTGATATAACTGAATCTACTGTATTGCTTGTAGCACTTACCGCTAGCCCATTTACTGTAAATAGTGAATTTTGAGCAGCTTTTGTTTGCTGCAGATGCGTCGCTGCCGCATTAAAACTTAATACCGACAATCCAGAACTATCATTATTATTAGCATCATCATCTGTAACACTAATTTCCAGGCTGTTCTCCAGTCCTGTTGCTTCTGATGCCAGTAATAGCCTAAAACCTGATCCATCATTAATAATGGATGCTTTAACTCCGATATTTGCCTGATTAATTGCGTTCATAACCCCTGCAAGCGTGTTATTACTGCTATCGATTTCAATAACACCCACACTGCTCTCAGGGTTCAGTGTGAAACTATTATAAGTATCGGAACCGGAGTCGTAATCAGTATTACCAAAACGAATAGTGATAGTGCCAGTGCCAATTTCTGTGCTATCACTATCAGCAAACGTTGTACTGGCAAGTGAGTGTTGGGCAGCAAGCTGAGATATTTCGATGCTGTAACTATTATCGACGGCATTACTATCAGCCGTTACTGTTAATTCATTGGTGGCTGAACTGCTTGCAGTTTTCTTAGTGTAGTTACTGACGTTATTTAAGCCGGACAATGAAGATTGAAAGGAGGAAAGCGAGCCTTTTAGGGCGCCAAGCGCTGAAAATTTTGACTTTAGTTTGGCAGTTTGTCGACTTAACTGTAAATCAGAGCCCGCTCTTTCAGCTGCCACCAATTGAGTAACCAAGCCACTTATATCCAGCCCTGAACCCAGACCTGTTGCGGTAATCATCATGCCCTCTTTGGCAACAATACAAAATTTTTAAGTAACTAAACTCAACACTGATTACAACTCATCAGTTTTTTCTACTAAATTTTTTATATCTATTGCATGTTCATTTTATTTATCAAAGATAATGCAATACTTATACCAAGAAGCAATATTAATTTTTTAAACATCTGCCTGAAATAAAACACCTCTTAATACGCCTTTCGATTCTCTTTCTTGCGCATCGGATAATGTCTTAGCTATCTCAAGCATATCTTCCGAAGGAATCTGTCTAACGACTTCTCCAGTCTCTCTATCAATGACCGTTACGACAAATCGATCAAGCTCTTCATCGATGGTAAAGTTGAGTTCTCTTGTAATATTTTGAACATAACCAGACACCTCTTTTACGGCCTGATTCAATTCCTGTTTTTTTGTTTCAGCTAACGAACTAGAGGAGCCTGAACCTGGCAGCGGTTTTCCTCCTACGGCAACTGATTGCCGCTTTTCGTTATCATTTGTTGCTTTTATCTGACTCACAGACAGCTCCCTCTTTGCACTAACGTTAATTTTCTCCAGAGTTGTCATCTTTCGTACCTTTACTTTTTAAACAAGTGTAGCCCCAACTGGGGCTACACTCATTGACGTAATATTAATCGCTCCTGTTACTTACTGTAGAAGTGATAATACATTTTGTGGTAATGAGTTAGCCTGAGCCATCATTGCCATACCTGCCTGTTGCAGAATTTGCGCTTTAGTCAGGTTAGCCGTTTCAGATGCGAAATCAGTATCCTGAATTCGCGAACGTGAAGCCGACAAGTTTTCTGCAGAAGTCTGAAGGCTGGTTACAACCGATTCAAACCTATTCTGTACCGCACCCAAGGTTGCCCGAGAGCCATTGATAGTATTTAAAGCCGTATCAATTGTGGCAATAAGAATATTTGCATCCGCAACAGTGGAAACGCTTTTTGTCGCCGTAGTGCTTACAGTTGCCGTAGTAATTCCAAGTGTAAGACCCGCATCCCCAGGCGCTGAACCACCTATCACTAAGTCCCCTACAGAACTAACGACTGAAGCAAGTGTGCTGTAATTTGTACCTGTTCCAGAAGCAACACCACCTGCATTATTCGTACCAGCGGCATCAGTAAATGTGGAAGCAATTACGATATTCGAACCATCAGTAGCAGTGAAAGTTTTATTACCACCAGCGAAAGTACCTGAAGTAGTAATGCCCGCAGCGGCCAAGTCATCAATGATAGTACCGGAAGCAAAAGCAACATCCATGGCTGTTCCAGTCACACCACCAACACCGCCACTGGTAACCGCAATATCAACACCCTGTACTGTTAAGGTAAAGATGTCACCACTTTGATCACCCGTACTGGTAGTAAAAGTACCGGTATTCACCACATTAGCTGCAGCAGTTGCAGTAACATTGGTGCCTGTTGCATTAATGGCGGCGGCTAAAGCACTTGCGTCTCTAGCAACAACGCCTACATCGACATTATTAATTGTTAACTCGCCAGCAGCTAAAGCACCGGTTATTGCAGAACCAGTAACAGAGGCTGTACTAGACATCAGTCCCAAGCCTTCTTTGGTAGAGTTTACAATGCTAGCAATAGAAATGGTTTCACCGACATTTGCACCGACCTGGAAGGTTTGAGAAGTGAAGGAACCATCAAGCAACTTCACGCCATTAAAATTTGACGTTGACGCTACACGGTCAATTTCAGCAACTAACTGAGTAACTTCCTGTTGCATCGCCGCACGATCTGAAGAGCTGTTTGTAGCATTCGCAGACTGCACTGCTAGTTCACGAATACGTTGCAGATTGTTGGTAACTTCAGCCAATGCTCCTTCAGCTGTTTGCGCTAAAGAAATACCATCATTAGAGTTACGAGCAGCCTGGTTAAGACCCTTTATTTGAGCAGTAAAACGTTCAGAAATTGCTAACCCTGCAGCATCATCCTTAGCGCTGTTAATACGCATGCCAGATGAAAGACGTTGCAACGAAGTATTTAACATACCTTGAGATTTATTCAGATTTCTCTGAGCGTTCAATGACGCTATATTGGTATTGATTACTTGTGCCATGTTTATATCCTCTTAGACTCTTTAGTATTTTTTTACAACTAATAGAGTCTTTGCATTATTTAAAAGTTAGCAACTTATGTTGCTGTCTTAGGCTATTACGACGCTGTATTAAATTTCTTTAGAAAAAAACACAAAATATAACCACCATTTTTTAAAGCAATGCTTAATAATTGATAAGCATGAGAATAATTACGGCACGCAGAAGAGATACTTTAATAAGTATTAGAAGGTTTTATGAAATAACAAACTGAAAGGCTGAACGCTTTGGAGATCAAGTAACCTGACCCCTTGATTCTTGAGATTCCTTGATTCCTTGATTCCTTGATTCCTTTAATTGATTTGTTATAAGCCTGTCCAATCATGGCTGTACAAACTTAACTTGTAATTCACAGCCCACGGCGCTTGCATATTTTTGAAGTGTGGCGAGAGATGGAGAATGCTTTCCATTACCTAAAGATGATTCTAAACGGGTAATGGCCGGTGCTTTTGTTCCCATACGCGCGGCAACTTCAGCTTGGCTAAGGCCTGCCTTTTGTCGAGCTTTTAGCATTTGTCGAAGAATCATAAACTCTGGAACCATTTCATCATAAGCAGCTTGTACCTTTGAGTTTGAAAGGGCTTTTGCTTTTAATTCATTATGTCTCATCTTTTACCTCTTTAAATCGGCGTTCTGCTTTTCTCAAGTCTTTCGAAGGAGTTTTGGGGGTTTTCTTTATAAAGCCATGAAGCATGATGATTCGCTTGCCAACTTTAGTACAATAAAACACCCGAGCAATCCCTTCCTTACCTTTTACTCTTAACTCGAAAAGGCCTGTGGACATAGGTTTCGTGTGCGGCATACCAAGGTTTGCACCAAACTCAATCATAAGATCGGTTAAGTGGAAATACTTTGCAGAAAGACCAGCAGGCAATTTTAAAATAAATTGTTCCACATCCTCATAAGGATATTCGATCTTCCATGTCATAAAACGATAGTAACATATATGTTATGTTGCGAAAAGCTTAAATTCTGATTTGTTTTTCATGATTTGTTTATATTGTGTTACTTATTGATTTATAAAACAATATTTTTGAATGATTAACACTAAATGTAGAAAGCGTGCGTGCCTGGTATCTAAAATGAGTTGGCACAGTATTTATTAGTATGCTTTTTAACTGTTCGATTTTACATATAAAAACATTGGGCTGGTGAGCAAACCGTGCATGCACGGTTTAAAAGTGTGCCATTTTTTTAGTTTTTACGAAATATGGTCTAGAGTTAAAGTGTCAGAGTAAATTAGTAAATTGAATTAAGCTTAAATCTTTCAATAATTGTGGTTAATGCAACTAAAGCTAAGCTTTAAGTTTTACTCTGACACCGCATGATCAGATGTACTGAAACAAAGAAAGGCTAGTCGCCTTTACAAAGGCTTGTTGTGCAGCCTGTAATGAATTTAATTGCAGGTTAAATCGTGAGATGGCTTCAGCATAATCCAGGTCTTGTGTATCTGAAAGCACTGTCTCCAATTGAAGTTTTAAATCCTGATTGATGCTATCAAGTGTCTCAACGTGATTGAGACGCGCACCTATACCCGCCCGAATTCTATTCATGTTATCTAGTGCCTGATCCAGATTAACCAAACCTTCTGCCATATCATTATGGAAGCGCGCCCTATCTTTGTCTTCTGGTGCTGGCCTCGACAACGCCTCAGCAATGTCATTTATCGTTGTAAATAAGTCACGATTTTTGGAAGGGTTTAATGTAATTGTATCGTTATCAGCAGGCGTGCCTGACAATACAAACTGGGCTCCAGCAAAATTGATACTACCCTCTTGATAAGTACCCGTTGCAATTGTGCCACCTGTTCCATCAGTAACCGCATAAGTCACTGGATCAGACGGATTAAGCTGAGAAAAAGTGACGGTATAGTTATCTGGTATAAACCCACCCGTACTACCAAATTGACCGATCACCGCATTGCCGGTATTTGAAGCTGACGCTAATACTTCTATGCTGCCATTACCTGAAAGGATGTCTTGAAAAACTGCTTTACCTGAATCTCTTACCGTAATCTTCGATGCTTCAGAAATTTGAACTTGACGCTCTCCGGCATCACCTTGATAGGCAATCACACCATTACTTTCGGTAAAAGGTGGAGAATCAACTTTAAAACCGGCAAATATGTACTCCCCTGCTGCATTCCGGGTATTTGCCAACGAGACTAATTCATCAAGTCGCTCATTTATTTCTAAGGCTATACTTGCTTTAGCGTAATCAGGATTAGTCGAGTTATTGCCCTGAATAACCAGCTCCCTGATGCGTTGTAAATTAGTATTAACACTGGAAATAACACTTTCTTCAAAACCGAGCGAGGCTTCAGCGGCAGACACATTGCGCGAGTATTGTTCAATCGCATTAATATTGGCACTTAAATTAATAACTTTAACCGCCCCTGATGGATCATCGGAAGGCTTCATAATACGCAGACCACTGCTTATCTGTAATTCTGTACTCTGCACCCTGGCTTGCTGACTCTGCATACTGGCAAGACTTTGATTATAAATTTGTAAGGTCGACACTCTCATATGGTTTTACCCGTACCAATCAGGAAATTGAATTAATTAAGGTTTGAAATAACTCATCAGCAATTTTTACTAATTGCGCTGATGCTTGATAACTTTGTTGATAACGTATTAGATTAGCCGCTTCTTCATCAAGGTTTACACCACTGGCACCATCTCGATAATTTTGGGCCTGCTGCAATAAAACCGTTTCAATTGATAAATTAGCATTGGCCTGATTATTATTCACACCAACCTGGGCCACTAGTGAGCCATAAAACTCTTGATAACTTTCTTTGCCGCCATTAAGCGTGGCTTGATACTGTAGATCACCAAGTTTTAAGGCATTGCGGTTATCACCACTGGCACCTGTATTATTAGTAATGCTAAAACTGTCATTAACTTGTGGCGTATCTGAAATACTGAAACTTATTCCCAGTGTCGAAAAGTTAAAGGTTTTCCCGCTGCCCTCACTGGCTGGATCGTAAGCCAGTGTTGCAACTGGGCCGCCTACCACATCAAAGCCCGGAACCCCTACACCGAGGGCATCAGGATTAAAAGTAAGCGTAATTGGCGTCGCTAAAGGCAAAGTATTATTACTGGCTACGGTTAAGCCACTCAGTTCGGCGGTACCAAGGTTGCTTGATGCAGGTTCGGCCGTTGTAAGTTCGGCAGCGGCAATTTTACGTGGATCCGTTATGGCTAAAGAAAAATTCGAGGCGGCAGTGCGAGCGGGGTTAAAAATAAAACTATCCCCTGCTGACGCCGTTCCGGTACTAACATCGATACTCATTCCATCCAGACTTAATAAAGGGCCTGCACCAGAAACTGTGGTGTTATCAGAGCGCCTGGTGGCTTGCCACTGACTACCATCATAAGAAAGCAAATAATCACTGGCACGTAAATTCGTCACATCCGTTATCGTCACACTCGGGCTTACAGTGCCAGCATTCGAAACATGCCCTGCCACACTCGGGTTAATTACCTGGAAAAAATCACCGCCCTTGCCGCCATCCATATCCATACCTGCCTGGTGTTGGGCATTCACGGTTTCTGTTAAACCACTGACTATTAAACCCAATTGCGATTGCGCCGGAATTAACACTCTGTTTCGAAAATCCAGCAAACCCTCCAGCTCACCGCCCTTAATCAAATCACTGTAGCCATTCACATTAAATTGACCTGCTATGCCTATTTCAAGGCGACTACTGTCATAAGGGTTTAGCTGGGTTTGCAAGGCTATATTTTTACTGCCAAGGACTATTGCCTGCCCGGTGCCAATAAAAACATTCATGGCACCATCATCTTGTGGAATAGTCGTTACAGACACTTTGCTGGATAATTCTCTAATCAGAATATCCCGTCGATCTAATAAATCATTTGGCGTAGCCCCATTACTATTGGCAATAGCACTGACAATTTCCTTATTGAGTTTACTGAGATTATTTGTCAGCACATTAATTTCATCAACCGCTAAATTCAGCTCAGTATTTAGTTCATTATTTAAGCTCTGCAATAAATGGCTAAAGGTCTGTTGACGATCAACTAAATTTCTGGCTTGCCCCAACAAGACTTGCCGTTCGGGTAAAGAAGACGGGCTGGAAGCAACATCACTTAAGGCATTGAAAAAACCCTGCAAAGAAGTGTTAAGACTATTTTCTGAATTAGCTAAAATATTATCGACACGTGAGCTGAAATTAACAAACGTTTCGTAACGACTCTGACTAGAGGTGAAATCTGTCACCTGCTTGGTCAAAAAGCGATCATAAGACCGTGAAATATCCTCAATCTTAGCGCCCTGGCCTAAATAACCGAAACCATAGTTTTGCGCCCCTACGGTCCCAAATTCAACAGATTGACGGCTATAACCCTCAGTATTGACGTTAGCAATATTGTGTCCAGTGGTGTTCAATGCCTGCTGCAAAGACAACAGGGAATTTGAACCCATTCTTAATATATCAACCATTATTGAGCACCTGATAAATAGTGGATTTCACAAATAGTAGAGACTCATGCAGTCGGGGCTTATAAAGTAGAAATTGACACATCACTAAACCTTAACGCTGACTCAATGTGATTTGCTTTTCAATCATACTGGCAAGCCCAAGACCACCACTGTTAGATAAATTCACTGCCAATTGTTGATCAAACATCCCCTGGTACGCCTCCATTTGATCACTATTAAACAAGCCGCCTTTAGGCCCAGCATCACGCATGGCTTTCATCACCATGCTGACAAAAATAGACTCGAACTGCTGAGCAACTTCTTTTGCTGCCAGCTCAGGATTTTCAGAGGCTTGATGCCTAAGCTGACTTAAGCCTGAAAAATCGTTATAAACATTGGCTAAACCTGCTTCCACTTTTCCCATCCTTGCTGGTAAATTCACCAGCGTTTTATTAAATCGACTTTTAACTAAAAAAATTCATGAACGTGTATTTATGGCCTAAGCCACTAAATAGTCACTAAATGACCACTAAATAACAATTAACTGAGCACGAAGCGCGCCAACTTGTTGCAGCGCCTCAAGAATTGCTACTAAATCACTGGGTGACGCGCCAACCTGATTAACGGCTCTTACCAATTCATCAAGTGATACACCCGGCTGAAAAAGAAACATGCGATTATCTTCTTCTTCGATAAAGACTGACGAATTTTGAACCACTTCGGTTTCCCCACCGGAAAAAGGTCCGGGTTGACTAACAAAATTACTTTCAAGAATGGTGACGACTAAACTGCCATGAGCAACAGCCGCTTCATCAACCACCACGGTTGAACTTATGACGACTGTCCCAGTACGAGAATTTATAATCACTCTTGCTGGCGCAGTACCATGCTCTACTTCAAGATTTTCTAATGCCGCAATAAAGGCAACTTTTTGATCCACGTTGCTTGGGCCTCTGACCTTAACTGATGAACTATCAATAGCCTCAGCCGTACCTGCGCCAAATACTTCATTTATTTTTTCAGTTAAATTTAAAGCGGTTGTGAAATCAGCCTGATTTAAATTCAACATCAGAGATGATGTATTATCAGCGAATGAATTTGCTACTTCACGTTCAACCATAGCGCCGTTGGGAATCCTGCCGCTACTGGGAATATTGACTGTGACAGATGAACCATCGGCACCTTCTACGCCAAAACCACTCACAATTAAATTCCCCTGCGCCAGAGCATAGGTAGAACCATCCACCCCTTTTAAGGGCGTCATTAATAAAGACCCCCCCCTGAGACTATTAGCATTGCCGATAGAAGACACCGTCACATCGATGCGTTGCCCTACTTTGGCAAAAGCCGGTAACTCAGCATGTATCATGACAGCGGCAACATTTTTTAGCTGAGGGTTTACGTTTTCTGGAATAACAACACCTAGCTGCCCCAACATAGTTTTTAAACTTTGCACCGTGAATTGCGCCTGCGAAGTTTGATCACCACTACCATTTAAGCCCACAACCAGGCCATAGCCCACTAGTTGATTCGCTCGAACGCCGGCTATACTTGCCATATCTTTGATGCGTTCGGCATAACTATTTCCAGCTAATAATAAGCTCAGCATGACTATTACAGCTTTATTAAGCTTAAATATTTTTATTAATCTAGGTGCTTTCATGATTATTTTCCTGCTTCTTATTAACTGTTATTAAAGAATTAAAAATGCCATAGCGGGTTAAAATGCCATAGCGAATTAAAAAGGCCAGAGTGGGCTGAATAATATTTTTGCTGCCCAGCCGGGAACATTGCCACGTGCATTATTGCCTCTACCGCCATAAGAAATATGTGCATCCGCAATCTGCGTCGAATACAGCGTGTTAAAGGTATCTATATCCTTAGGTCTAATGACGCCTTGTAGGCGAATGTATTCATTGCCCTGATTTATTCGTATCCATTTTTCACCTTCAATAATCAGGTTGCCGTTATCCAGCACCTCGGTAACTGTTACGGCAATACTTCCGCTTAGGCTATTACTTTGACTACTGCCACTGGCACCGATAAAACTATTTTCAGAACTCAGATCAACGCCCATATTCGGCCGACTGCTGCCGCCAAAAGTCGGTGTGGCTAAACTCATATTCGTCGATTGATTAACATTGTTATCTGAGCTGTTTTGTCCGGACGTTTGCTCAACCAGCAAGACTGTTAATATATCGCCTATCCGATTAGCTTTTTGGTCTTCAAACAAGGCAAGTACATTTCCCGCCTGGAAAATAGACCCCTGTCTGGAGTCCGCATCGGAATTTCGTGACTGATAAGTCGGTGAAAACTCCGGCTCAATTTCTTCCGGGATACTCGTGCAGCCACTAAGTAACATAACCAGCACAGCAACAAGTAAAGTAGACAGTCGCGCTTTAAATATTGAAAACATGATAGTTACCTTAATTGTTAACTAGAGGTTGTTGCTGACGTATTGCAACATCTGGTCAGTGGTAGAAATTGCGCGGCTATTCATTTCATAGGCGCGTTGGGTTTCAATCATGTTAACCAGCTCCTCAACAACATTGACATTAGAGCCTTCGATAAAACCTTGTAAAACCGTTCCCAAACCATTCAAGCCAGGAGTACCAACCTGAGGAGAGCCACTGGAGCTGGATTCTAAAAACAGATTGCTACCGATAGCCTGCAAACCCGCAGGGTTGATAAAGTCAGCCAGTTGAATATTGCCTACCTGAGTCGCTGTTGCCGCCCCCGGGAGAACAACCGAAATTGTTCCATCATCGGCGATGGTTACTGATTGCGCATCTTGTGGAATACTGACGCTTGGCTGTATCGCATAACCATTAGGCGTAACCAGTTGCCCCTGATTATCTAACTGCATTTCTCCATCTCGACTATAAGCAAGACTGCCATCCGGCATGAGAACCTGTAAGAAGCCTTTACCTTCTATGGCAATATCAAGCGGATTTTCTGTTTGCGACAAGGCACCTTGAGTAAACAGTTTTTCAGTGGCTACCGTGCGTACGCCCGTGCCTATCATCAGACCAGTGGAGAACAGGGTATCCTGTGAAGATTGCGCACCAGGTTGACGCTGATTCTGATAAAGTAGGTCTTCAAAAACGGCTCTGCTTCTTTTAAAACCCGCAGTACTCGCATTGGCGAGATTATTAGAAATAACCGACATTTTTGTCTGTTGAGCATCTATGCCAGTTTTTGCAATCCATAATGCTTGACTCATTTTTCGCTCCTAAACCTTTTATAAAACAAAGTTTGTATTAGATGAATTAATCAATTAATTCAGGCTCATTATTTTTGACAGTGCCGCTGAATTTTCCTGTGCGGTCTGCATCAAATTGATTTGTGCTTCAAAACGTCGAGACAGATCAATCATCTTGACCATTTCAGCCACTGCATTAACATTACTGCCT
The DNA here is from genome assembly GCA_002746215.1 of SAR86 cluster bacterium. Lineage (GTDB taxonomy): Bacteria > Pseudomonadota > Gammaproteobacteria > Pseudomonadales > Pseudohongiellaceae > UBA5109. The sequence continues at coordinate 32,461 of NVWI01000007.1, read as the reverse complement.
TCAAGACTGCCCGATAGAATACGCACAGAGGCATCAGCATCGATGGTTTCCCCGGGCGGTAAACTCAGCAAACCATCCGTGCCTCTTTTTAACTGACTAGTATCAGGCAGTACCAATTTTATTCTGTCTATAACAGCCATCGTGTTCGGCCCTTGGCCCAAAGGCTGTATGGAAATAGTGCCATCGACCGCAATCTCCACTGTGGCAAATGGCGGCAATGCAATCGGTCCGTTATTGCCCATAATAGAGCGCCCAATACCATCACTGAGCTGGCCAAAAGCATCGATTTTCAAATCCCCGCGGCGTGAATAAGATTCGCTACCATCAGCGCCCATGATGGCTATCCAACCTTCACCATTAATACTGATATCAAGTGATCGCCCGGTTGTTCTGGGATTACCCGTTTGCAGGTCAGCAATACTTCGCACTGAGTCGCCTTCAACATCGGAAAGATAGGCAATTTCAGCTTTGAATCCATCCGTGCTGACATTCGCCAGGTTATTAGTATTCACAGCCTGTGCTTGCATAATCTGGCGAGCACTATTCATTGCGGTTACTAGAAGCTCATTCATTGCCTACTCCACACATTCTTATTGATCTCTCAGCGACTTATAATTAACGTAAGTTTATGATTGCTTGAGTGATGGTATCTTCGGTCTGAATCACTTTGGCATTGGCCTGGAAGTTTCGTTGCGCCACAATCATATCAACCAGCTGCTCTGTTACTTCGACATTGGAATCTTCTAATGCCCCTGACTGCACGACACCCAAACCACCCGTGCCAGGACTACTTAAGGTAGGTTGCCCAGACGAAAATGTTTCAGACCAACTGGTCCCCCCTAAGGGTTGTAAGCCAGAAGTATTTGAAAAGTTAGCCAGCGCCACTTGTCCCATAGCTCTTGCCTGACCATTGGTGAAACGCGCAAAAACAATGCCGCTTTCATCGACTTCAACACCCCGTAACTGTCCCGTCGTGAATCCATTCTGGTTGATATTGCTCACACTAAAATCACTGCCAAACTGGGAAATATCGGACAAGTCCAGAGTGAAACTTTGAGTAGTCGCACCATTAGCAAGACCATCTTCACCCAGCGGGGACCATGCCGCCGTACTAACCTGAAGAGGTTTACTTGCAGCAGGTATCTGACCTGAGGAATCGAAAGTTAAAGTGTCAGGCCCAGTTGATGAAACCCCATCAATCAATGAATAAACATTCCATTCATTTTGATTAGTGGTTTTAACAAAATACAAACTTTGGACATGTGAATTACCCAGGCTGTCATAGATTGTTACTGACGTAGAAGAATTAAACATCTCCGGTGTAGGTGCTGTAGGCGGGGCGGCAAAGGCATCAAAGCCACCTGCTGGCCATGCTGTAATAGGCACTGTTGCCCTTGAATCCAGATTAGCGCCCATATCTATTGTGCTTGTCGGTCTGGGTTGAATCAGAGAAGTATCAATTTGTAGCTCTCCCATCCCTCCTGTCAGAACACCATCTTCAGTGGTGTTGAACACCATTAAGCGATTGCCCAGTGAATTGACAACATTGCCATTTCGGTCAACCTGGAAATTTCCAGCTCGGCTATATACATTAGTGCCATCATCATTCAATACAAAGAAGCCACTGCCATTAATCGCCATGTCCATAACATTGTCAGTAAAACTGATATTGCCCTGTGAAAATGATTGATTAACACCCGAAATGGACACTCCAGAGCCAATACCTTTTGAAGAAGTTCCTAATAAACTTGAGGCATAAACATCCGCAAATTCACCACGAGATGATTTAAAACCACTGGTTCCTGCATTGGCTATATTGTTACCAATAATTCCTAAACTAGTACTGGATGCTTTAATTCCTGAGACTGCTGTATCAAATGACATAATTGACTCCTGTTATTTTTTAAAAAATTTAAGCCCTGCTAAAATTAAACATTCACCTATCGATATTCTGTAATTTGCGAAAAATCCACTTGCTCACCATTTGCCAAATTTAATAAAATGCTGGTATTAGAACGATCAACGGCAACACTTTCTACGGCGCTATATAGATGGGTGGAAAGCGCTTTGAGTTCGCCATTTAACAGACCTTCGGCGCTGAAAGTGTAAGACCCAGCAGGTAGTTGTTTCGCCTCATCATCCAGCCCATTCCAGCTAAATGTTTGCTCTCCTGCCTCTAAACTGTCTAGATCAATGGTCCTGACTAAACTGCCAGCGGCATCATGAATCTGCAGYTTTACATTGGCAGCATGATCGTTTAAAAATAACTTGCCCTGAATACCCTGCCCTTCGGTCAGTATTGTATTATCGCTCTCTGTCAGTACTTCTTTATTCACTAACTGCGACGCTTGCATTGCCTGGTTGGTAAAAAAACTGTTGGAGATTGACTTAAATGATTCACCCAGCTCATCGATACCATCGACCATGCTAAATTGTGCAATTTGCCCAAGAAACTCGCCATTATCTGCTGGGTTTGATGGATCCTGGTTTTTAAGCTGGGCGACTAACAACTTAAGAAAATCCTCTTGTCCAAGTTCCTTAGATGAATTCGAACTCGTTGAATTTGTTGTTGGGCCGAATATTTGATCAATTACATTCATTATTTTTTCCTTTAAATCCTGCTGCTTTCAAAGCGCTTAAATTAAGTCCTTAAGTTAAGCGCTTAGCCACCAAGACTTAATGTCCTTAGCATCAATTGTTTAGACGTGTTTAATACTTCAATATTTGACTGGTAGCTTCTTGATGCTTGCATCATATAAGCCATTTCTTCGACGATATTTACGTTAGAAAGATAAATATAGCCGTCCTTATCCGCTAATGGGTTGCTAGGCATTCGCTGTTTCTCTATAGCCGCTTCACTATCCATAAAACCATCAACTTTTACGCCTGAGTTTCTTGAATTTGAAAAGCCTGTGCCAGCAAAAATATCTGAGTCAAAAGATGAATTCAGTAAGGTTGCAAATACTGGCCTTTGTGCGCGATAAGCACTGCTTGCATCACCGCTGACAACTTGTGAATTAGCCATATTTTTAGCAATGGCATCTATATGAATACTTTGCGCATTCAATGCAGTGCCGGTTATTCGAAATACACTTGATAGTCCCATAATTATTGTCCTTTGATTGCCAGTCTTAAGCCCGAAATGGTGCCGCTTAAAAACTGTAAACTGGTTTGATATCGAACCGCATTATCTGCAAAGGCTGCCTGCTCAACTTCCGATTCAACGGTGTTGCCATTACTCGCTGCTTTGGTAGGAACCCTATAAAGAAGACCACCATAATTAGAACCATAGGTTGATTCAGAATGCCCTCTATGAGTGTTAGATAGGCTCAATGCCCCGCCTTTCACATAACTCTTCAAAGCATCCTGAAAATCATAATCTCGGGCTTTAAAACCTGGCGTATCTGAATTTGCGATATTAGCGGCTAGTACAGAACTGCGTTGAGAACGAAAGCTCAATGCTTGAGCATGAATGCCAAATGCATTATCTATCCAACTCATATCCAATCCTCTTTCTAATTTTTTATTTATCTTTTGATAATTTCTCTTGCCTTACTTTGCTTACTGCAACCACTGTGCCAAATTTTATTTTTCATATTTTTCAAACAGTTATATAAAGACCGGCAGATTCCAATATTCCTTAACGGCAAATTAATGTACTTACAGCGGCAAAGTTTGCCGCTGTAATTTAGTCTGCCTTAAAGCATAAATTTGTATTTCAAAATAATTTTTTGGTTTTTATTTATAAATAAAAAACCATGAATAAAAAATAGTTTTTCTAACGATTAAAAGATAAGTCGGAAATAAAAAGATTAAACTTTCAAGAGTGGCATGCTGTTTGCATTCTACGAAGTTATAACTTCAAATTTTATGAGATAAGCCCAAAGACAGGGGCTTCATTAGAAAAGGTGACTGGAAAACTGCTCATGGTAGTCAAGATTTTGACACAACATTTCAACACTATTTACCGTCGTTGTTGCTTAACTCTTTGTTGCTTAGCTCTTTGTTGCTTAACAATGGCCCTAGTCTCAGCGCCTGTTTTTTCTGCTGAGAGTACTGCTGAGAGTGCAGTCCAATATGAAGCACTCGATTCAATAAGGGAAACGGCTGAAAACTTTGCTCTGAATCAGGTTGATCATGAAAACCTAAGACAGATAACAGCAACTGCAGTCACTTTGGATAGTCGTTTACAGCTCAATAAATGTGAATCCCCGCTTGAAGCCTTTGCCGCCACAATGACCAATAACATTGCACGAATGACCGTAGGCATCCGCTGTATAGGTGATAAACCCTGGACTTTATATGTCCCAATTAATATTAATGCCATCGCAGGGGTCATATTTCCAACACGTCCGTTAAGCAGAGGGGAAATCTTGCAAAGATCCGATCTTGAAATTAGAGAACTACCCCTCTCCAATTTGCCTGCAAACTACCTCAGTCAAATTGATGAGCTTACGGGTATGGAACTCACAAGGCCTGTAAACACTCGAGTAGCTCTCACACTAAATGCCGTTAAAACCAGGAATATTGTGCAACAGGGTCAGGCCGTCATCATTCTCGCTAAAGGCGGTAGTATCGAAGTGAGAATGAATGGAACCGCCATGAGGAGCGGTTCCTATGGCGATTTAATCCCAGTACTGAACATTACTTCCGGGCGTACAATTGAAGCAACCGTTTTGAATGAAAGTACGGTAAGCGTAAATATGTAAAGAAACCCGTAAAAAGTCCTAAAGTTATCATTCAATGTAGTCGTAACTAATAACGAGTATAAATAAACCAAGCAAGGGAGTTCTCAAATGAGCACCGAAATTCAGACGGGCAAAATGCCAGTCACAATAAATAATCAAAAAAGTACTCAAACACACGGGGCGCGTGTAGATACTGCTACGCCAAATACTAGTGCTCCAAATACTGAACAAAAATCAGTAAAAGACACTGTTAGCATGACTGATCAAGTTGGTCTTTTACAGAGAATTGAAAAACAGATCGCTTCTATTCCAGCAGTTAACAGCGCCAAAGTCGCTGAAATAAAACAGGCAATTGCTGATGGCAGTTATAAAGTAGACCCTAATGCTATTGCTGAAAAACTCATTGAAATGGAAAGTGGTATACCGAATAACAATATTGAAAACCAATCTTAAACTACAGTTATATTTGAGCTTATGGAAACTTTAAAATCATATAAAGAAACGCTAAACAATTTTCTCAAGGAAGAAATTTCTTGTGCAAATTTTCTCCTGAAATCTCTGAAAGGTGAAACCTTAGCACTTTCAAATCTTGATGAAAAACTCATCAGCATAAACAATATTAATAAACAAAAACTCATTAGAGCACTTCAACATGCGAGTAATCTGCGTATTGAGCATATGGAAAAAAATGGCTTTAATGCAGACCCCGCAGCCATTAAAACAATGATAGCTAAAGACATCGGTGAGAATCATTTAAATGATAATTTCACCCTATTAACTAAATTAGCCCGAGAATGCTTTGCCGAAAACCGGTTAATTGGACAACTTATCAATCGAAGAACACAATTTATCACCCAGGCGTTAAGTAGCTTGACACCTTCCGCAGACCTAAAAACCCTTACTTACGAAGAGAATGGAGAGGCCTCAAAAAACGACAGTTCTCGCACTCTGGGATCAATTTAATCCTGGGATTTAGCCAATGGAACACTCAACTTCTTCAAAAGTTATAACCAACAAAAAAGCCATTCTGCGTTACTTATCAGAAGTCTGTGAGAAAAAAAATTATTTGAATATCTCTTTAAGAGATAAGAGCAACCCCAGAGTATTACGCTCAAGCATTCTCAAAATTGAGCCACAATCCAATCAGCTGATTTTGCGTCAATTACACTCTAAAGATAAACCGGAGTTCATTCAAAACAAGCAAGAGATTGAGATCACTTGTCCCATGCAACAAGGTACTCTTAAATTTCGTACGCAACTCTCAAGCCTGGATGATTCCGAAAATGCTTTGTATTACCAGGCAGATATTCCTGATCAAATAATCAAGACCCAGTTACGTTCTTCTTACCGGGTTTCTGTGATGCATTATCAATCAAAAGCCTCATTAGAGTTTGAAGAAGGCATAGAATTAATGGGGATCTGCAGGGACATATCACTGGGTGGCGTGCAATGCTTACTATTCACATCAAATAAAATTATTAGTCATTCTCAACATATAAAGCGTTGCAACCTCAACATAAACGAACTGCTGTCATTATCTTGTTCTGTAAAAATCTGCCATGTACAGCCAACTGAAAAAAACAAAATGTTAATAGGCCTCAGTTTTATTGATCTAGAGCCCAAACAGAGAAGAATCATTGAACCCGCTATGTCAAAACTCGAACGCCAAAATATCAGTAATAAAATGATCTTATCTAATGCTGATCTTCACACGTCGCAGAGCAGCATGCTTGTGACATGAAATTGACTAATTGATTTAATTTACGACCTGTCAGTCAAATTATTGACCTTTCCTCTTAAAAAACCCTCTAAAAAGCGCTTTTCCTCCCAATTAAGCTGGCATCAAAGTTGCATATTATTTAGTTAAGGCAGTATGACTTTTCGCGTGTTAAATCGATAAAGCGCTAAATACTGGTCAGCCTTAAAATTTCAATAAATGAGGTAAAGCATGAAAACAAATAAAGCATTGGCCTATTCATATGATGGGGATAAAGCGATATTGCAAAATTTCGCAGCAGACGAGATACATACAACTCTGCCAATGGATGATCTTATTGGTATATTCGAGACTGAAATCAGTTCAATTATTAATTATGACAGTTTTGAATATAAGCACTTACAGAAAGGCAACCACGTGTTTCGAGGCACACTTCAAGCACATAAATGCCAATATAAAATCAAAGGCTTAGGCATCGAGCTAGGCTTAATTACATTGACCCGCAATAAACCCTTTGATGAAAAAGAAATGTTATTGATCGAAAAAGCCCTGGGAGCTTTATCAATCCATCTTAAAAATGCGATGGAATATCAGTCTGGTTTAAATAAAGAACATCTGGAAGAGTTTCAGATTGAGACACAGCTTGCACATATAAAGTAAATCCATACCCCCCCCTATATTTTCTATTATCGAGGAATTCCTTTAGGCTCTCAGCTGTTTTTATTTCTGTCTTGCCATGCCTGTCTTTAGTCTATCTTTAATTATTAGTGCCTAAACGGATACGTTCAAGATCCGCAACAGATATTCCGGTCTCCTGTGTAGTTACATCAGCCATAATAACAATGACCACGCGTCTATTTTGAGCCCTACCGACAGCAGTCGTATTATCATAATTTGGTTTAAACTCACCATAACCAACTGCCGTCATCCTAAAAGGATCAAGCCCATAACTTTCAAAAAGTCTAATAACTGAAGCTGCCCGCGCCGAAGATAACTCCCAATTAGATGGGTAAATAGAATTTTGAATTGGCCTATTATCGGTAAAGCCTTCAACTGTTAAACGATTAGGATAACTACTTAACAAATCCCCTAGGGTGCCTAATAAACCGTCAGCATTTGTAGACAGTTCAGCGCTGGCACTGTTAAACAGCAAGCTACTATTAATTTCAACTTCCAGCCATAGCGGGCCTTTTCTCAAAGTAACCTGCTCTTCATTAATAAAGGTTTCTAACGAAGCCCCCACTTCATCAGCAAAATTATCAATTTGCTCACTCGCATCATTCAACAAAGGTTCAGCCTGGCTTATTGTAATATAATCATTATCTAGCTTAAAAGGCATGAGATTTACTGGTTCAGCTATTTCAAGAGAAATAGGCTCTATGATCCTATTCTGGCTTGGAGATGAAGCACGCGGTGTGGATTGAACTGACGTAATTGAAGGACGAAAAGCCGATGAAACTGAATCTGATAATACCCTGTATTTTCCTTCGTTAACTGATGACATTGAATACATCACTACAAAAAACGCAAATAAAAGTGTAATAAAATCAGCATAAGAAACTAGCCAACGATCAGTATTTAAAGGTTCTTCTGGTCTTTTTTTACGCACTTATTATTACCTTATTGCTACTGGTTTTAGCCGCTCTTATTAACTGTCATTTAGCTTATAGATAACCTTGTAATTTGCTGTCTATATTTCTTGGGTTTTCTCCTTCAGCGATTGCAACAAGACCCTCAATAATCATTTCTCTATATTGCGACTGACTGGCAATCAGAGTTTTTAATTTACTGGCCATAGGCAGAAATATAAGGTTTGCCAAACCCACGCCATAAATGGTGGCCACAAAAGCTACCGCTATACCCGGACCTAGTTTGGATGGGTCTGCTAAATTATTCATCACATGAATCAAACCCATGACGGCACCAATAATACCTATTGTTGGCGAATAACCGCCAAACCCTTCCCACACTTTTGCTGCAAGTAATTCCTTTTGTTCTTTCATGCTTAATTCTATTTCTAGAATGTTTCTCATAACCTCAGGTTCACTACCATCAGCTAACATATTTAGGCCATTTCTGGAAAAGCCATCTTCTTCTTCATCCGCAATATCTTGCAGACTTAGCAGCCCTTCTTTTCTAACCAGCTGACTCCAGTCAACAATTTTTTTGATCATAAGCTCACTGTCATTTACCGGAGGAACGAACATCCATATGACCCTCTGTAGACCCAGCATAAAAACTTCCCTTGGCGTTTGCACCATCACCGCGCCAAGAGTGCCGCCAAACACAATAAAAAATGCAGTGAAAATCAACAGGGATTCTGTATGCCCGCCTTCTAAAAGGTTACCGCCAATTATTGCTACCAGCCCGATTATCAGGCCAGTTATAGTCATAACATCCATAACTTAGTTTCTACTACCTATATAATTACTTTGTTTAATTTCATGTAGCACTATTGCTTCAATTCTTGCTTCAATTCTTGCTTCAAATGAGAGCCATACATGCAGCCTAGCCCTTAAGCTAGTCATTGATCGTCCATTCACGCATTCTGGCACGCATTCTATTAACCGCCTGGCTATGTACCTGACAAACCCTGGATTCACTCACATCCAGGACTTCACCTATCTCGCGTAAATTGAGCTCTTTATCGTAATAAAGAGACACCACAAGCTTCTCTTGCTCAGGTAAACTTCCAATAACCTCCGCTAATTTTTCTTTAATGGCGGCATCCTGAATATTCTTAAAAGGTGATTTCTCATTAGTTTCTGGCTCATTAAAATTATCGTCATCATCCAAAGAAAATACTGTACACCCAGCTAGTGACTCCAACATGACTTCATAATCGTCTAAAGACATATCCATTTCCTCAGCAATTTCTCGATCAGAAGCAGAACGACCCAGCTTATTTTCAACACCGTGTATAGCCTGTGATAACTCTCGTGATTTCTTTTGTAGGGATCGTGGCATCCAGGACTGCTTTCTCAATTCATCCAGAATCGAACCTCTAATTCTGATACTTGCATAAGATTTAAACGCAGCACCCAAAGTCGGATCATAGGAGCGAGAAGCCTCTAACAATCCAATCATGCCGACCTGAATTAAGTCATCCACACTTTGATTGGGCGGCAAACGTACACTAATATGGTGAGCAATTATCTTTACCAAAGATATATTGTCTTGAAACAAAGCCTCGCGTGGGAAGTATTCATCAATTTCTAATTTTTGTGCTGAATTACTCATTGGTAACTCCCTATATTAATACGATCATTTATTGCTGAATTAGCGAACATGCTTCTCTCTATAAAAAACTCAAGAAAGCCATTAGAGGACGCTGCCAAAGGCAAATCTATTACTCTTTGTGCAAGTTGAAAAAAAGAGATTGTGGCCGCGCTCGCAGGATATCTTTCTACAACAAGCTTTTGCTCTTTAACTGCTTTTCTAAGCTTTTCATCCATCGGAATAGCACCTAGATAGCCAAGGGAAATATTTAAGTACTTTTCTGTAACTCTGCTTAATTTTGCGTATATTTTTTTACCATGGCCTGAGCCATTCACCATATTTGCTATAACTTGAAACTTTTTCACCCCGTGTTCCCGATTTAAAACCTTAATAAGAGCGTAGGCATCTGTGACTGAGGCAGGCTCATCACACACAACAACAAATATTTCCTGGGCGGCTTTACTGAAACTGATAACAGAATTCGAAATACCTGCAGCTGTATCAATAATCAGCACATCAACCTCACTTTCCAGTTGGTCAAAAGCCCTGACTAAATTCCCCAACTCAAATGCAGATAACTCTGCCATTTTTCCAATTCCCGATGATGCCGGAATAATTTTTATTCCTAGCGGTCCATACAAAATAATTTCCTGTAAAGAACGTTCTCCTGAAATCACATGACTTAAGTCATGCTTAGGTTTGATGCCAAACATAATATCGATATTTGCCATGCCCAGATCTGCATCCATCAACAGTACCGACTGTCCATTTTTTGCCAGAGCTGCCGCAAGATTTGCCGATATATTGGTTTTACCAACGCCTCCTTTACCACTACTTACGGCAATTACTTTTACTGGTTTATTTTGTATCACCAACTTTTCCTCGGTTATTTCTTTTTATTTTCAATAATTTTAGATATGTGTTTGATATATAAAAATTTTTACAAATCAGCTACTAACATTTTTTTTTGCTTATTATTTTGATTAATGACTAAATTTTTATTACTTTTTAATTTTCTAAAACGCTCGTAACTATCAGCAACTGTATCAACAAAGGCATCAGCCTTAGCTTTCAATAAATGCTCAGGAATTTTTTGACCATTACCGACAAATGCTACTGGCAGCTTATTGCGAATAAGCTCAGATATAACCGCCCCCAAAGAGCAACATTCATCTGTTTTAGTCACTATTGCTGCAGTTAAATTAATACTTGAGAAGGCTTTAATCGTTTCATTAATAACGGATTCTTGCGAGCAGGCAGATAACACTAAATGTGGATGAAGTTTTCTCTTACTTTGCCGCAATATTGCGAATTGTTCTAATAGACCCGCATCACGTTGGCTTTTTCCTGCGGTATCAATTATTACCAACTTTCTGCCAGAGAAGCTTTCCAACGTCCTTTGCATTTCTTCACTGGTGTTGGCAACTTGTACAGGGATACCTAAAACACTGCCTAGAGATACCAATTGTTCAGCGCCACCAATTCGACAATTATCCGCGCTGATGAGTCCAACTTGATTGGCGCCATGAATACTGGCAAAGCGGGCGGCAATTTTTGCCGCTGTCGTGGTTTTGCCGACACCGGTTGCCCCTAGCAGGGCAATAACGCCACCGTCCTTTAAAATATTAAGATCTGAAATTTTTATCACACGGCTTAATAAACGTAATACCTTGGACCAGCCAGCCTCAATGTCTTTGCAGGGCATTACTTTATCCACTAGCCTGCTAGCGATATCACGACTGATACCACTTTCTTCCAGTCTCGATAATAATCCCAGCCTGTTCGGCTTTTGTTTGCCTGCATCGCGCCATGCTAATTGCGCTAACTCGCCTTCAAATAGCTTTCTCAAATGCCCCAGCTCTTCCYGTATYGNKKWTMMWKTAMCNNMWSGTKWYTCAMATKGNASAKCATTATCATCATCCAGCATTTTCCAATTAAATTTATTGCCCRGATTACTGTTGCTATTGCTCTTTGCAAGCTCATTATCAAAGCTCTCTCTAGCTGAAAATTTTTGCAACGCCTCTTCCAATTGCATGGGATCGTAGTCACAAGCGGCAATTAATTCCGTTTTACCGCCAATAGATCGGCTGGAAATTATCACTGTGTCTTTGCCTAACTCAGTACGCGCTAAAGACATCGCTTCCCGCATATCATTTGCTTGATATCGCTCTACTCTCACATTAGCCTCCACACAATATTTCCAATCAAATAGACAATTTTTCTTGCTAACATTTTAAAATTCATCCCCTTAATTTTGACCCAGTGTTGCGACAACTTTAATTTTTTTATTACTGGGTATTTCAGAGTATGCCAATACCTTCAACCCAGGATTAGCCGCTCTACCAAATCTATATAACCAAAGCCTTAATTGCTCTGAAGTCAGTATGATCGGGGCTTTTCCTTGCGCTTCTAGGGCCTGACTCTTTGTTTGTATTTCTTTTAACAATGTTTCAGCCAAGCCCGGTTCTATCCCTAACTGTCTGTTTGTTTCTTTATCTGTTACTGAATCAAGCAATATTCGTTCCATTTCTGGATCAACGGTTATGACATTGATTTCCTCACCAGTCCCTGCAACGCTTTGAAAGATTACTCGGCTTAAAGCAACACGTACTGCGGCAGTCAAAACGTCAGAATTTTGTCCCTGTACACCATATTCCGCCAAAGCTTCGACAATTGTGCGCATGTCTCTCAGAGGAATACCTTCTTCAAGCAGGTTTTGCAGAACTTTCAAGATAACGCCTAAAGGCAAAACATCAGGCACTAAATTTTCAACCAGTTTTGGGGCGGTCTTTGCCAGAGCATCGAGGAGTTTTTGTACTTCATCATGACCCAGCATTTCATGCGAATGCTGTCTCAGGGTATGACTAAGGTGAGTCGCTATCACCGTACTGCAATCAACTACTGTATAGCCTTTTGTTTGTGCTTCTTCCTTCTGGCTGGAATCAATCCACACAGTGTCCAGATTAAATGCCGGGTCTTTTCCATCAATACCTTCCAGGTCACCAAAAATCTGCCCAGGATTGATTGCCATTTCCATTCCCGGGTGCACTTCACCTTCGCCTACTGGCACATCAAGCAAGGTTATTCGATAAGCATTAGGTGCAAGACTTAAGTTGTCATGGATATGCACTGAATGTATAAGAAAGCCAAGTTCCTGCGATATTTTTTTACGCACACCTTTTATACGGCCCAGTAATTCCCCACCCTGATTCTTATCAACTAAGGCAATCAGTCGGTAACCGACTTCAAGGCCTATAATGTCGACGCCCAAAACGTCATCCCAACCAAAATCGGCCTGTGAATCTTTTTCAGCGGGTTTTTCTTGCTCAATTTCTTCTTCAGGAATAGCTTCTTTTTGGTTTATCTTGTAAGCCATACCCATCAGGGCGGCAGCAATCGTTAAAAAAACCACATTTGGCATACCTGGAATCAAGCCTAATGAACCAATCACTCCACCAGTAATAACAAAAATTTTAGGGCTCTTAAAAAGCTGGTCCATGACTTGCTGGCCCATATCTGTTTCCGAACCGACTCTTGTAACGATGAGCGCAGCCGCTGTTGAAAGCAGTAATGAAGGTATTTGCGCAACCAGGCCATCGCCAATGGTCAAAAGAACATAATTCGTTGCAGCCTGACTGGCGGAAAGATCATGTTGCAGCATGCCAATAGCAAAGCCACCGATGACATTAATAAATAAAATTAATATGCCAGCAATTGCATCGCCTTTGACAAATTTACTGGCTCCATCCATGGCACCATAAAAACTGGCTTCATTAGCAACTTCTTCTCGTCTTGTTCGAGCGGCATCTTGATCTATCAAGCCTGAGTTTAAATCAGCATCAATAGCCATCTGCTTACCAGGCATAGCATCCAGGGTGAAACGTGCGGTTACTTCAGAAATACGCCCTGCACCCTTGGTAACAACGACAAAATTAATAATCACCAGAATGGCAAACACCACTAGGCCGACAGCGTAATTTCCACCAACAACAAAATCACCGAATGCTTCAATAACTTTACCGGCAGCACCGGATCCATTATGACCTTCAAGTAACACGACTCTAGTGGAGGCAACATTAAGCGACAGACGAAGTAATGTGGCGACTAACAGTACACTTGGAAAAACGGAAAAATCCAATGGCCGACTGATATAAACCGCGACCAGCAGTATCACTAATGACAGAGCTATATTGAAAGTAAAAAGGAAATCCAGAAAAAATGGCGGCAAAGGCACTAGCATCATGGCTAGCAATAAAACAATTAATACGGGTGCCCCCATGCCGGCTAAACGAATATTTAGTCCAGACAATCCTCCTTGTGACACTGTTCCAGAAAGAAAAGCCATCAGGAATTACCTCTGTATTGATCTGAAGAGTTAAATGAAGAGTTAGCTGAAGAGTTAAATTGCTTATTAATTACATCTTGGTATTCAGCCGGTATCGGCAAATTTTTAGGTGCTTTAGGTTTGACTCGCGTATGACTTTTTATTTTTTGTAACTGAAAAATATAAGCCAATACCTGAGCTACCGCTAAAAACAGATTGCCAGGAATTTCCTGATTAATCTCTGTAGACGCATATAGGGCCCGTGCTAATGGCGGGGCTGAAAATAACGCAATGCCATGCTCCTCGGCTATTCCACGAATATTCTTGGCAATCAGACCTTTACCTTTAGCGACCACTTTAGGCGCCCCTACGCCAAACTGTTCATAACGCAAAGCCACGGCATAATGCGTTGGATTTGTGATGATGACATCGGCTGTAGGTACTTGAGTCATCATTCTTTGCCGTGCAAATTCCTGCTGCTTTTCTCTAATAGCACTTTTTATTTCGGGTTTACCATTTGTCTCTTTCATTTCATCTTTGATTTCTTGCTTGGTCATTTTTAGTTGGCGATTGAAGTCCCATATCTGGTATGGAATATCTAGCATGGCTACTACTATCAACACTGAACTGAAGCCAAGAAAGCACCAGATAAATAGCGTGCCGGTGGTACCAAAAACCTGTTCCATCGGCAAAAGAGGCATTGCAAAAATATCATCTAGTGCAAGCATGATTACGTAAACCGTCACGCTCGCGACAGCAATAAATTTAAATATTGCCTTAACTAGTTCCACAAGTGACTTGACAGAAAATATTCTGCCCAAGCCTTTAATAGGGCTGATTCTTTCCGCTTTTGGTGCAAATTGTGATGCACTAAATACCCAGCCACCTAAAGAAATAGGCGCAAGAAGGGCTGTACACAATAGCAGTATGAAAAGAGGACTCAGCAAGACTAAGGTGCTGATACATGCATCGAGTAGAGCTGCTGACATCGATGCCTCGTTTAGTGCAGTGGCATAACCAAAACTCAAATGATCACGTAATAACAATATAATATCGTCTATAATTTCCCTACCAAAAATCAACATTCCAACGCCAGCTGAAAGTAAAGAAATCAAGGTATTAAACTCTTTAGACCGTGGCACTTGACCCTTTTTACGAGAATCTTCCTTGCGTTTAGGCGTGGCATCTTCGGTACGTTCTTGTCCGCTTTGTTCACTCATATAATTCGCCTAATTAACCAGAAGCCTGAGAAATACAAAACTATTTGAAAATAAACTTTCCATCAGCGGAAATAAAACGGGCAAGCTTAAGAACATCAAGATAAAACCAGCCAGCATGGTTGTAGGAAAACCGACAGCAAAAATATTTAGCTGTGGCGCAGCACGCGTCATCACACCAAAGCCTAGATTTACCAGTAGAACGCCTATTAATACAGGTAAGGAGATCAATACAGCAGCAATAAACATCTGTGATACAAACCACCCTAGCTCCCAAAAAATCTGAATAGGAAATTCTGCTCCATTGATAGGCAACACAGTAAAACTATCTAGCAATAGCTGTAAGACTATTAAATGACCATCTATCGCGAGAAAAAACAATGTTGAAATAATCAAATAAAACTGCCCTAACATAGTTACCTGTACACCGTTTTGCGGATCAACCATTGACGCAAAACCCAGCCCCATGGTTGTTGCCATTAGCTGCCCGGCCATTACTAACGCAGCAAACATTATTTGCAGTATTAGTCCCATGACGATACCAATAGCAAGTTGTTGCAAAATGACCAGAATGCCGTTCGAACTCAAAGGCTCTATTGCTTCTGTGGATTGCAATGAAGATTGGAGAACCAGGGTCATCACAACTGCCAGGATAATTCTAATTCTTACCGGCACGGTACGAGCACCAAAGATAGGAGCCACCATAAATAGCGCGGCTATTCGTATAAATGGCCAGAAAAAATTACCGACTAAAGCGCCTAACTCTTCTAGTGATATTTCCATAATAAATAATGCTAATGCAGCTCTTGAGATCCTAGCCAATCAAATTAGGAATATTTAGATACAATGATCGAGTAAAACTGATTTGCATCTCCAGCAGCCAGGGTCCGAATACGATTAACGCGACTACCAGGGCTATTAATTTAGGAATAAAACTTAAGGTTTGCTCTTGAATTTGTGTTGCCGCCTGAAATACACCAACCAACAAACCGACAAGCAAGGCTGAAAGTAATAATGGCGCAGCAAGATAAACAATGGCATACAAAGCTTCCCGACCAATTTGTAAGACTACATCTTCATCCATTTTGGATAACTCCTATTTATCTCACGCGACAATCTATCTCACGCGACAATGAAACTTGCGGCCAATGTCCCCATAACCAGATTCCAACCATCAACCATAACAAACAACATGATTTTGAATGGCAATGAAATAAGCATTGGTGACAACATCATCATCCCCATGGACATCAAAATACTCGCCACCACAAGGTCGATAACTAGAAATGGTATAAAAATAAGAAAGCCTATTTGAAAGGCTGTTTTTAATTCACTGGTGATATAGGCAGGCACCAATACCCGAAAAGGAATTTCATCAATAGAATTGAATTCCTCATAGCCGGCCATTTCTGAAAATAAGGCCAGGTCGGCTTCTCTTGTTTGATTTGACATGAATCGATGGAAAGGGCTACCAGTTTCACTTAAGGCATCTTCGAAACCTATACTCTCTTCCAGGTATGGCTCAATTCCGTTTTCATAGGCCGATTCAAATACAGGAGCCATAATAAATAGGGTTGTGAACAGTGCCAAGCCAACAATTATTTGATTGGACGGTGTCTGCATCAGACCAAGAGCCTGACGTAAAATAGCCAGCACCACGATGATACGTGTAAATGATGTCATCGACATTAATGCTGCTGGCAACATGCTCAACAAGGTCATAAAGAAAAGAATTTGCAAACTTATGCTATAACTCATCTCTCCATTTTCACCTGCTGTACCAGTTACCAACGTGAGGTCTGAAGCAGCTGCATAGGCAATATCTGGCACAAGAAATAAGGCCACGAATGTAAATATAAAACAGCTCTTCTTCATGAGCCTTGCCTGGTTATTGCCGAATTTAAAAGCTGAGAAAATTTTGATTTTTCAACATTTTTTGTAGAAAGGTCTTCTAATGAAATGAGTTTATTAAGCGTGCATATTTTTTTTATGTCGCCTGGACTGGAACTTATTAGAACCTGAGACTCACCAACCTGAATTAACAACAAGCGATCTTTGTTATTTAATGAAAGCCCCGCAATAATTTTTATTAAACCAGCATTACCGCCAGGCAACATATTGATTTTTTTAAGAATAACCGAAAGTAAAAGAATAATAAAAACAACCACAATAAGCGCAATAAAAACCTGAGACAGATTTTCTGTGTTAAACAGGTCTACACCACGGTTACCGCTGGATGGGATAATTCCACCTGATACAATGGCAGAAGTTGGGCCTATTTCTTGCCCTTGCTCCAGGGAATTTTCTGCCGCAAAAGTAAGCGAAGATAAAAACCCCAGGCTTATGCATGTCAAATAAGCCATACATTTCAATATCACTTGCTGCGTCAGAATCATAAAATTGAATACTTTTCGAAAGACAGTAGTAAGCATTTTCATATTAATTTTCTCGACCAGAAATATATTTTATTTCATTAAGCCGGATACCATAGCGCTGCTGTAAGGCAATAGTTTCAGCTTGAGAAATCACTATGTCATTTACTTTTACATCTATCAGGTCTACAAAATTATGTTGCAACTCAACAATTGATCCGTCTTGTAGTTCCATCAGTTGCTTAATTGTGATATCCACCCGGCCCACTTCAAAGCTCATTGTGATTGGAACGTCCATCATCATGTCCAGAGTTAGTTTTCGGGTTGGGAGGGTTGCAGGAAGGTTGCTGAGTTCTGAAGTACTTTTCAAAGACTCTAGAGACAATGGCATAACTAATTTTGCAGCACTTTCTTCTTCTAATAATTCGCCACCAACAACCGCATCCGTATTGTTTTCATAATCGACTAGCATTGATTCAACTTTATTCGAATTTACTGCAGGTAAATTGTCACTATCACTAGTCATTTATAGAACCTCCATGGCAGGGACCGATGTAACCTTGAGCCCTACTTTGCCCTTAACATCCCCCATTCTTGCTTTAAACTTCGGTATACCATTTATTTTCACATCGAGCTGTTCCGGTGATTCAACAGGTATAATGTCCCCCTCAGCCAGGTTGAATACTTCGCCAATAGTTAGACTTGAAGCACTTATCTCACCAGTCACATCTACCACATACTTCAAAGCTTTATTCTTCATGTGCTCTTTAGTTTTAATGCCACCTTGCCTGCTCTTAGATCGTGTCTTACGAAAAATAGAATCAATAACTGCACATGGCATTAATAAGTGAACTTCGCCACCACCGCCAGAAAAATCGATTTTAAAAGGCTTGACCATAAGCACATCTGCTTCTGAAAAACTTTTAAGGTGGGTTGGGCTCATTTCAGTTTCTGCAAGAATGAATTCAAAATCTGAAAGTTCTTTCCAGCTCAACTTTATTGATTCAATAATTGTTCTTACAATTAGTTTAATAACCCTTTGCTCAATTTCAGTAAACTCCCGCCCTTCTCTATCAATGCGATGAGAGCCACCACCAAAAAAAATGTTAACTAGTGCATAAACCAGCTTTGCATCCAGGACAATAGCTAGATTTCCTATCATGCCTTTTAGAGAAAAAACATTAATGCTGGTTGGAACATCAAGTGATGTTGCGTATTCACCATATTTTTCAATGTTTATAGATAGTCGTTTAACTTCTACAGTTTTATGTAATAAGCCCAGCAACCTAATGCCAAGATTAGCCTGAATTCGTTCATAGATAAGATCGACTTCATTCTGCCAACTTTTAACTCGTAACATGCCACTACTCAGGTTATAGAGTTCGTACTCATCGGAGCTTGTAACTTCAACCTCCTGATCAGTCCCCTCAACCCCGTGTAACAAAGCGTCAATTTCATTCTCGGTTAATAATTCGCCCATTATGTATTCCTAACTAATCATTGTTGACGCGTCTGCGCTGAGTTCAATTTGTCCTGACTCAGCAAGTTGCTTGGTTAACACAAGAATCTCTTTCTGTGCATCTTCTACATCACTCACTTTTACCGGACCTAAATTTTCCATATCTTCCTGGAATATTTCAGCAGCTCTGGCTGACATATTTGAAGTAACTTTTTCTGATAAAGCTTGATCTGCGCCTTTTAATGCCAGCGCTAATTTATCTGTTGCCACTTCACGCAGCAGGAGCTGAAAGTCTTTACCGGGGATTTTTCCTAAGTCTTCAAACACAAACATCTGCTCTTGAATTTTTGATGCAATTTCAGAATTTATTTCAGTGATTTTCTTCATCAGATCTTGACCATATTCTTTATCTAATAAATTCAATATGTTAGCCACATCCTTAAGCCCACCCATGCTGGCACTTTGTTTGGTGACGACACCTTCAACTTGTTTTTCTAATGAATAATTTAATTCTTGTAGGGCTATTGGATCTACAGTGTCTAATTCGGCCATTCTCACAACTAGATCCGCGACAGAACCCTTTGGTAAGTAGGTAAGTACCTCACCCGATAGCTCATCTCCAAGGTGGGATATAACTATCGCTTGAATTTGTGGATGTTCACTTTGAATAATTCCAGCAATAAGTTGTGGTTCCATATACCTTAATGCATCGAGTCCTTTTGTATCGCCTCCAAGCATTATTTTTTCAATCACACCTTTAGCTTCTTCCTCACCTAGGGCCTGGACTAAAACATTCTTCGTGTATTTATCAGCAGCAATACTTATATATTGATTCGATTCACATTCTCTTAAAAAAGAACCTAGAACCTGATTGACTTCTTCTGTCTCAATTTCACCCATCCTGGTCATTTCTAAACCAATTTTTTGAACTTCATTGGCACTCAGATTCTTCAAAACACTGGCCGCATATTCCTCGCCCATAACCATAAGAAATTGGGCTGCTCTCTGTGATCCAGGTTTTTGTGATCCTTTATGTTTACTCATCATCTCTTTGGATTACCCATTCCTTCTAACACTTAAATTTTAAAAGTAGAGTCAATCTATTGACGTTACTTGTTTGAATAATTATCAATTTATTGACGCTTTTTATGTTTACGCTAATAAAAATGGCATTTCCTGATCTATTTTTTTACACAATGTTATGTTCAGCAATTACTGTGCCAGAGATAAAAATAATTTTTTATAGCTATAAATTTAAGGTTTTCTAAATTTAGTCGATTAATAAATCTGTAAATTCAATAGACCTTTGAATTAAATGAAGTTTGATAAAAATTCGTGGAAACGATGAACTAGAATGTGTACAGAAACCGAATTACCACATGATGAAGCGCTAAACAGTTTAGGTATAGTCGTAGCTGAAGTAGCCAATGACTTTACTAAGACCCTGTCTTTAATAACTAGCTATGTTGATATGGCGCTCGGTGAGATTCCTAAGGGAGAAAGGGCATATTCCGACTTGGAGCATGCTTTAGCCAGCAGCAATAGAATGAACGCAATGATGGCTAGTATTATAACTTTTAACAAAAAGACAAAATTGCCTCAGAAAGAAATCAGCCTTAACAAAGCTATCCATTCAGTATTATTTTATTTAAAAGACCACTGCCCCCCAAATATAAATATAATCTCAGAGATCACTACAGCCGACATGCTTGTTATAAGCAATGAAACTGAGATTTTTCATGTTATTAACAATGTTTGCACTAACAGCATACAGGCAATAAATGGAGAGGAAGGTGAAATCAAAATAAAGCTTGATCATTTCACTAAAAAATCGACATTTTATTCCAAAAAATTGAATTTAGATTATAAAAATTATGCAAGGATATCGATCAAAGATACCGGTTGCGGAATGGATGTAAATACTATTTCTCATATATATGACCCATTCTTTAGCCATGCTGATATGAATTCAACAAGTGGTAATCAAGCAGGACTTGGACTAACTATTGCTCGTAATATCGTAAGATCACAAAATGGCTTTATCCATGCTGATAGTAGCGCGGGTAAAGGTACAACATTTGATATTTGCTTGCCTTTATTGCATTAATAAACCTTCCTATTTTGCACCTCACTCTGTTTTCTATGTTTTTTCGGTGCCAGATAATAATCAGAATCATGACTCTGACACCAATTCCAACGACATTTTTGTCAAACGAAGTAAAGATTCTCGTGAATAAGTCGATATAAGCTATTAACTACCTTTATCACTAGATCAATTATGTACATACAACAGTATCTAAATAACCAAAATTTTAGTGCTATAAGCCCAATCACGACTGATCCTGAATCTTTACAGGATCTATCTCTATTACAGGCTATTTTTAATTCACTCGATATAGGCATAGGACTTGTGAGTGAAAATAATTCCATACTTTATAATAACGTAACATTAGGCGAACTACTCAAACCACTATCTACTGTCCTTCCAGAAGAAAATATCTTTGTAATTCTAGGACTTAAAGAAAATAAAATATCAGATATTCATCGCCTTTTAACAAGAAATGAATCCTGGGAAGGTATTGTCACAAAATTTGGTAAAGATTTAAAAATCACACTATCACCGCTTAATTTTGTCACCCCCAGATCAATTGATCACATGTCAGATGCAAAATTTATTATCACCATTGCCGACCATTCTGAAATAATAAAACAAAGAAAAATACTCTCTCAAGCTAAAGAATCCGCTGAAAGATCGAATAAATCTAAATCTGAATTCCTTTCTCACATGACACATGAATTACGCACACCACTTAATGCAGTACTAGGATTTACTGAAGTATTGAATTCAGACCCCAATATTGTAGATGATAATCGAGATAGTCTGAATGAAATAATATCAGCCAGTAATCACTTACTCTGTCTAATCAATGAAATTCTAGATATGTCCAGGATTGAGCATGGGGAATTAAAACTATTTTGTGAAAAAATTAATACGTCTGAGCTAATTTCTGAATGTATTTCCTTAGTAAAGCCTTTAGCAAACAAAAAAAATATACAACTATTACAACAACCTTCTGCTGTTTCTCTAATAAAAGACCGGGTTCGCCTTAAGCAGGTTCTACTTAACCTTCTTTCTAATGCAATAAAATACAATAAATCTAATGGGCAAGTCCTTGTAAACACATCAAAGCCATCTCCAACTAAAATCCAAATTGAAATAATAGATTCGGGCAAAGGCATGCCATCAGAAATGCTGAGTACAATCTTCAATCCATTTGAACGTCTTGGTATTGAAGACAGACAAGTAGAGGGAACTGGCATAGGACTGATGATTACTCGTCAATTAGTTAAGTTAATGGGCGGCAATATCAGTGTAATTAGTGAGCCCAAATGTGGGAGTGTATTCACAGTAGAGTTCCCAGTCATTGCGGACTCTCATAGCGGCAAACTTTCTGCTCATGCTCAAACTAATGTACGCCCCGGGAAAATACTCTGGCTTGGAGAAGGTTCAGAATCTATAAATTTTGCAAAGCGCCTTACTGAATTACGCCCAAACTTTGAATTTGAGCAAACACAAAACATCGATCTTGCAATACAAATAATAAAACAGAATTCACCCGACATTTTTCTTATAGCAGATGAGTATCTTTTACGAATAAAAGAAAAATTATCAAGTTTTAATAAAAATTTCCTTAAGGACATCCCCAGTATTGTCGTTGTATTTAACAAGCCGTTAATTAATGAAGTAAGTGCCGAAGGTTTCAATATTACTACTCACTTACCATTACCGTTAAATGCTATCGATTATCTGGGGCTTCTTGATAATGATTTTATTGAGAAATAAAAGGAATCACCGACTATGCTACTAAATTTATATTCAGAATCCTTAAAGGATTCACAAATATTTATCGTCGATGATGAACCCGTCAATTTAAAACTAATCGAGCGTATTTTAAAAACTGAAGGCTATACTGCACTCACGACAATAACTGAGCCGCATAGGGTAGTTGAGGAATTTCTCAACGTTCGTCCTCAATTGATTATGCTTGATATCAATATGCCTGGTTTAAATGGCTTTGAAGTTATTCAACAGTTACAAAACATCGACAATGTTGAGCTCCCTCCAATTGTCTTCCTTACGGCTCAAAACGATCACAGTTATCGAACCAAAGCTTTTGAATGCGGCGTGCTTGATTTTATTTGCAAACCTTTTAATAGACTCGAACTTTTATCTAGAGTAAAAAATTTACTCGCATTAGAAAGTGCTCACCATGAATTAAGTGCGCGGAATAATTCCTTAGAAGCTGCTGTTGAAAAACGCACAGAAGATTTACGCAAAACACAGGTGCAAGTAGTACAGAAATTAGGCCGTGCAGCTGAATTTCGAGACAATGAAACAGGTGCCCACCTTCTACGAATGAGCAATATTTCGGCTCTTATTGCAAAACATTTCAATTTCAATGATGAAGAAGTTCAGAATATTCTGTATGCCAGCCCTATGCATGATGTTGGGAAAATTGCTATTCCAGACCATATTTTATTAAAACCTGGAAAATTTGAACCCGAAGAATGGGAAATCATGAAAACTCATACTACGCTTGGTTACGACATTCTCAACTCTGATGAGTCTGCATTATTACGTTTAGCCAGTGAAATAGCCCTATACCATCATGAAAAATGGAACGGTACAGGTTATCCGTATCAATTAGCTGAGGAATACATCCCTATTTCATGTCGAATTGTTGCAGTCGCAGACGTATTTGACGCTTTGACATCTAAAAGACCCTACAAAAAAGCCTGGTCAGTACAAGATGCTCATGAGTTCATTAACGAGCAATCCAACCAGCATTTTGACCCAAAAATTATTAAAATTTTTAATAAAGTATTCCCTCAGATTATTGAAATACGTGACAGGTATTTAGATGAGGACACTGAAATTGGCTACAGCAATATGAATAAAATCACTGTGCCCGAGAAACTTGCTGCAGTTGCTAATTAAGCAAAACCTTTAAATGATTCAGGTATAAAAATTATGACTAATTTAAATATAAAAGGTTTAAAAAATAAAAGTACTCACTCACATATTTCGTTTAGTGACAGTGTCAACCATATGGTTGAAAGAGCCTTTAAGGTGCTCAATTTAGACCCTGGTATTGCTGAGGCAATGCAAGCCTGTAATTCAACTATTCAACTAAAATTTCCGGTTGAGATAGATGGCAAAATCGAAGTATTCACAGGTTGGCGAGCAACCCACAGTTCACATCGTCTGCCTTCAAAAGGTGGCATTCGCTATGCGCCTATTGTTAATCAGGACGAAGTTGAAGCCCTGGCTGCCCTAATGACCTATAAATGTGCCATCGTTGATGTGCCTTTTGGTGGATCAAAAGGCGGGTTGTTAATTGATCCTACTAAATACTCTTCGGAAAGCATGCAAAAAATCACTCGCACCTTTGCTAGAGAATTAATTCGTAAAGGCTTTCTAAGCCCATCAATTAATGTTCCAGCACCTGATATGGGAACTGGCGAAAGAGAAATGGCCTGGATAGCCGACACCTACAAACAGTTGCACCCAGAAGACGTCAATCACGCTGCTTGTGTCACTGGCAAACCAGTTGCTCACGGCGGGATTCGTGGCAGAACTGAAGCCACAGGCCGAGGTGTCGTCTATGCAATTCGAGAATTTTTCCGCCACCCTGGAGACATGAAAAAAGCCAATTTGAAAGGCTCTCTAGGAGGCAAACGTATCGTTATTCAGGGCCTTGGGAATGTTGGCTATCATGCCGCCAAGCTTCTTCAGGAAGAAGATGAAGCGCTTATCATTGCGGTAATAGAGCGCGATGGTGCGCTGATAAATGATAATGGCATTGTTATAGAGTCGTTAAAACAACATATCAATGAGCATGGGACAATTAAAGGTTATCCCGATGCAACATTTACCGAAAATGGCCACTCTGCGCTTGAATTACAATGCGATATTTTGATTCCAGCAGCTATGGAAGCCCAGATTACTGATGCAAATGTGGATCGAATAAACACCAAATTAATCGTTGAAGCCGCTAATGGTCCAGTCACTTTTTCCGCCGACGAAAAACTGAGATCACGCGGAGTAACTATTCTGCCTGATGCCTATGTCAATGCTGGCGGTGTAACAGTGTCTTATTTTGAATGGGTCAGAAATCTGTCTCATATCCGCTTTGGCAGAATGGAAAGGCGCTTTGATGAAGCCAGGGGTCAACATTTAATCACCGCGATGGAATCTGTATCGCAGAAACAGTTACCTGACTGGATACGTAACGAGATCGTCCGAGGTGCTGACGAACTTGACTTGGTGCGATCTGGATTGGATGACACCATGAGGCTGGCTTATAAAGAATTAAGTGAAGCCAGAATGGAAAACCCTGGTGTTGACGATTTCCGTACAGCAAGTTATGTCGTTGCTGTTAAAAAAATTGCACGGTCATACACTGATATAGGCGTATATTAATTTTATTAAGAACAACTAATTATCAGCATCCCTAAATTTTTTTATGAACTTGTCGTAAAGAAATATAATTAATAATTTTTGAGAAATCTTAAAAATGCCCATTACAAAAGCCGTAGATATTCCCTCTCCTCCAGCCTGCATTACCGGCGAGCCTGGAGAATTGCAGGGCGAAAAAATCAATATTCATACTATTGATAAGAGAATTCTATCTGGCAGCATCGAAGCACTTTCACATATAAAAAACTCTTTCGCCTATAAATCTGCAGACACTCAATCACTGGAAGTCATGGAATATACGGATATTAATTACATTGCGTTTTCTAAAAAACTTTGTTTAAAAGCTGATTTATTCCACCAAGAGCCGCAAGCGAGTGAAGAAGGCGATTTTTTAGAACACAACCCTTTTTATGTAGATTTTAATTCAGGCACTAAACTGGATGGTGAAGTATTCACCTCAATAGAAATGGAAAAATGTCTGCATTTATTTATAAAGACAGATAGTAATACAGCGCAGCGCCTTTATATTCCTAAAACAAATATAAGTGAATATCGCCTGGGTCTGAGACTAGGTGAAGTTTTGTTGAAGCAGCAAAATATCCCGGAAGATGCCGTCAAAACTGGTCTGGATCAACAACAGGATCTACGGGCAAAATTATTAGGCTCATATTTCACAGAAAACAATATCGTTAGCAAAAATGATTTACAGGATGTTTTAAAAAAACAAAAAATCACTGCACATGTAAAAATTGGCAGCTTATTGGTTTCTGAAGGGCTTATAACTGAGGAACAATTGGACCAAGCGATTAACTTACAGAAAGGTGACCACTCCAAAAAAATTGGTGATTTACTGATTGAAATTGGTGCCGTTAAACAAGAACCTATCTGTAGGGCTATAGCGACAAAATTAGGCATCCCTTTCGTTAACCTGAAAAATTTTGATGTTGACAGTGAGGCAACTTCGCTCATCCCTGCTCAAATTGCTATAGAGCACGAAGCCATGCCTATCGCCTTAAATAATGGGCAACTTGTTGTCGCTGTTGCAAACCCATCTAATACAGACATACTCAATATTCTTTCTTTTATTTCTAATCGCAGTATTGAATTGGTCATCTCAACATCCGCCGATATTAAAGAAACTCTGGACCGATATTATTCAACAGTACATTACTCAGAATCTGAGATGGAAGAGGTGGTAAAAGATGCCCATAGTGAAGACACCTCTGGCATCGTTCTCACACAATTAGCCAATGAGAGACCTATTGTACGCCTGGTTAATCAAATATTTGCTGATGCCAGTAGTCGGTCAGCTTCAGATATCCACATACGCCCAAAGAAAAAAGAAGTTGAGCTACTGTATCGAATAAACGGCGTCATGGTTCATGTGCGTAATCTGGGTAAAAGTCTTCTTCCCGCAATTACGAGCCGTATTAAAATACTCGCAAAAATGGACATCACAGAGCGCCGACTACCTCAGGATGGACGTATTCAAAGCGTTATGAAAGGTCGCAGTCAAGATATGAGGATATCGATCGTACCCACTGTTCATGGTGAAAGCACAGCTATACGCTTGCTTACCTTATCCGGTGAGTTAAGGTCCATTGATAAAGTTGGTTTCAATGCCAGAGATATCGATAAATTCAAAGAGTTATTACACCGAGGTGGTGGCATTATATTAGTGACTGGCCCTACTGGATCAGGCAAAACCACTACGCTTTATTCCGCTATAAATGAATTACGTAAATTAAACCTTAATATTATTACTATAGAAGACCCCGTGGAAATCCAACTCGATGGCATTGAGCAAATCCAGGTCGATAAAAAAATCGACTTTACCTTTGCCAAAGCCTTAAAAAATATTCTACGGCATGATCCTGATGTCATTATGCTTGGGGAAATAAGGGATGAAGAAAGCGCCAAGATTGCTATCCAATGCGCCCAGACTGGCCATCTGGTGTTGAGTACTCTCCACACCAATACCGCCGCTGGAACTATTTCACGACTGAAACAAATGGGTATCCCAGGCTATCTGATTGCCTCAACGGTACTTGGCGTTATTTCACAGCGTCTATTAAAAAGAAATTGCCCCCATTGTCAAAAGCCTGAAATAGTCACACCCAGCACCCGTAAAATTCTAAACCTTAGTGATGACGATGAGTTTTATCAGGGGCATGGCTGTAGTAACTGCAACGATACAGGCTACATTGGCCGCCTGCCTGTCTATGAGTTAATGATCGTCAATGAGAATATTAAAGAAGTCGTTATTAATGATGGCTCAGAGATTGACATTCAGCGCTCAGCCATTGAAGACGGTCTGGAAACTATCGTTCAGAATGCACTGATACACGCTAAAGCAACAGAAACGTCGATACAGGAAGTGCATCGAGTTTATTCCACTTAATCCTAAAATGGGCCCTAACATGGGTTCTAAAGAGCACCCTCAAAATGTCTCTAATCGCCTAATCGAAGAGTCATTAAACACTTTATCTCTATTGTGATATCTTGGCATCGACTTTACTCCCGACGCTCAACATTACGACAATGAACAAACAAAAACGCACCGAAATTTTTACACGCTTACGTTCAGAAAACCCGAACCCGACAACAGAACTGAAATTTTCTTCTACCTTTGAACTACTGGTTGCAGTAACGCTGTCTGCCCAATCCACTGACGTGGGTGTTAATAAGGCAACCGCTAAATTATTCCCCGTGGCTAACACGCCTGAACAAATTTATAAGCTCGGCGTTGAAGGCCTAAAAAAATATATTAAAACCATTGGTCTTTTTAATAATAAAGCCAAAAATATTATTGCTGCCTGCCTTATATTAATGGAAGAACATAACTCTGTTGTACCCGAAGATCGCGAAGCACTGGAAGCGCTACCTGGTGTTGGTAGGAAAACCGCCAACGTAATACTCAATACCGCATTTCGGCATCCAACGATGGCAGTGGACACGCATATATTCAGAGTGTCTAACCGAACCGGTATTGCGCCGGGGAAAAATGTAGTGGAAGTAGAGAAAAAATTAGTAAAATTTATTCCTGATGAATTTTTACTGGATGCTCATCATTGGTTAATCCTACAAGGGCGTTATACCTGCATTGCCAGAAAACCCCGTTGTGGCTCCTGCATAATTGAGGACTTATGCGAGTTCAAGCAGAAGGTTATTGATTGAAAGCGGCTTGTTTTTTACTAAGTGCCAATCCAAGTGTCGGAGTCATGACTCTAGCAAGCAAATATTATTTTTTCTTATTCCTCCTCCCAAGCCCAAACAAAACCATCTTTGTTTGGCATGTTTATTTCTGGCAGCGTGCGGGCATTCAATACCGCGTCTTCATCGATAACATCATTCATTTCAAGAAGATAAGCCGTCAGAGCATAAACCTCATCATTCGATAAAGAGCCGGGTTGTTGAAAAGGCATGGCGCGTCTTATGTAATCAAATACAGTCGTAGCATAAGGCCAGTAACTTCCCACCGTCTTAATTGCACTCGCAGTATTCAGCGTGTCATGGCCGCCAACCAGTCTGTCATTGGTGGCTCCTTCAGCATTCGGCCCATGGCAAACAGCACACCGGGTTGCAAAAATTGCGGCGCCTTGTGCAACTGTGCCTGAACCTTGCGGCAGGTTTTCACCTTCAGGGCCAATACTAATATCCCAGCCAGCGACCTCTTCAGCGCTTGCAGGAACACCAAGTCCGGGCCCCTCTTGAGCAAAGTTAGATGAAGAGAAAAATGAGCACAGGAATAATATTAAAACTGATAATTTACGCATAGACATTGCTCACCTCACCATTCGCACTTATTTGCCAGGATTGAATGGCATGATTGTGATAACCATATTGCGGCCCACGTTCATTGAGTAGAAACGTTCGGGTTGGTTGCACAGCTCCCGTCTCGTCAATAGCACGGCTCTGCAAAATGACAGGCTCTCCATTCCAGCGCCAGGGCATGCGGAAACGCGTCAGCGCTTTTGAAAGTACCGGCTCGGTTAATTCAGCTTCGCCCCAGGTTCTGCCGCCATCAGCAGAGACTTCTACCCGGCTAATGCTTCCAGCTCCGGTCCAGGCTATTCCCGAAATCTGATAAAGACCTGGGCCACGCATGGTTTGTTCTCCAGACGGCGAAGTAATGACAGACTTCACACCCATCTGGAAAGAAAATAACTGCGCCGTGCCATCAGGTTGTAAGTCAGAATACTTGGAGGTTTCATCACGTGTCATCGTCGGTTCTGCTGTAACTTTTAAACGACGTAACCACTTCACGCTGGTGTTGCCTTCCCAGCCTGGTAAAAACAGGCGCATAGGATAGCCATTACCCGGCCGTAGTCTTTCGCCATTTTGATAGATGGCAACAATGGCATCATCTCTTATTTTGCTCATGGGAATGCTTCTGGTCATTAATGAAGAGTCAGCGCCTTCTGCTAACACCCATTTACCTTCTGTTTGCACACCCGCTTCATCCAGCAATATAGATAAAGGTACACCTGTCCATTCGCTGCAAGAAAGTAGTCCGTGTAAGCTTTGTGCCGAACCGGGAACAGGTTGTGCTTGATCGAGCGCTCGGCTATTTCCAGAGCATTCAAGAAATTGTATACGCGAAACCAGCGGATAACGGCTCAGAGCCTCCATATCAAATATCAAGGGCTTATCCACCAAGCCGTGAATCAAAAGTCGATGTTCTGCCGGATCAATATTGGGTATGCCATTATGGTGCCTCTCAAAATGCAAAGCGCTCGGCGTGATAATGCCTTCCAGGTTTCCCAGCGGCGCTCTAGACGCGCCTGCTCCTAATGCTGGCGGGCTAAAACCAGCTAGTCGAGTCACATCAGATTCAAACTCAGATCGATTGCCATACGCTTCCGGTGGCCT
Organism: SAR86 cluster bacterium; assembly: GCA_002746215.1. GTDB lineage: Bacteria > Pseudomonadota > Gammaproteobacteria > Pseudomonadales > Pseudohongiellaceae > UBA5109. The sequence continues at coordinate 2,112 of NVWI01000007.1, read as the reverse complement.
ACCCGGGACAGTGCTCCAGCTATCAACCTCTGGTGGTGCCGCTTTGGCACTAAGAAAGGGTGTCGCACTAGCAACTAGGGCACCGGTTTTGAGGAATGCCCTTCTGTGCAGCAAGCCATTAGCAGCTACTTGTTCAATTTGATCAACGGGATTATTCGGATTATCGGTCTCACTCATATTCAGCCGCTTCCTTATTTTTATTATTTAACAGTATCGATGAATTCCATTGTAGCCATTAGCCGCAAACTTTCAATCCAATAAACCCTGCTAAGTAATGACTTCTTATATACCGCTATTATTTTGACAACAAGCAGCATTAGGATTTACAGTTAAGCTACGCGACAATAATAATAAATAGGCATTTCATGAGATTGAATTTACTGCTTCTTTCCATAGTCACATCAATACTGTCATTATCTTCAACGGCAGTCGCCCAGTGGCCCTTGCATATGGAGGGCATTCCGCTATTAGCTGATGGTTCTCCTGACTTTGAAGCCCCTGCTCCAAGGACCTTGGATGGCAAACCAAATTTATCAGGTACCTGGGATTTTCCTTTCCCGCATCAAAGCGGAGTTCAAGGTAGGCCTGTAGGTGAACCTAGAACGCCWCCGGAAGGTGTAGCGCCTTATGCCACTTTTTGGKATCAGGGTTTTGGCTTTGAAAATGGCTTGCCTTATCAGCCCTGGGCCAGAGAGAAAAGAGAAGAACGCATAGCTAACCATGGCATCGAAAACCCCGACAGTTATTGCCTACCCCTCGGACACATGCAGTTCCATACCCACCCGCAGCCCTTTGAAATAATTCAATCTGAGAATAGGTTAGTCATCTTGTATGAAGCCAGTTCAGGTGTCAGAGAAATTTTTCTGGATGGCCGCGCCTTACCACCTTTAGGTGAACCCATCCCAACTTGGTATGGCTATTCAGTGGGTCACTGGGAAGGCGACACGCTCGTAGTAACCACAAATAATTTTCGAGGTGATGGCTGGATAGACTTTAACGGCAGTCCAAGTACTGAACAGCTCGTCATAACAGAACGCTTTCGCCGAGTGAATTACGGCAGAGTGGAACTTGATATCACCATTGATGACCCTGGGGCCTATACCGAAGCTTTTGATCTTAGGGCTAACTTCAGGATTATGCCGGGTGACAATTTGATCGAGTGGGTCTGTGAAAATGAAGACTCTACACAATACTTTTAAAACAAAAATAATAATGGAGCGCCCAATGAAATCTACATTACTAAGAGCTGGTGCAATTTTAACCTTGCTTTTAACATCACTGCCGATACTTGCGCACCATAATTGGTTAGCGCAGTTCGACCCCGATAAGCCCGTTATTGTTTCTGGCACAGTAATTCAATTACAAATGGTGAATCCTCATACGCGTTTGTTCGTCGATGAAGTGCTCGAAAATGGTGAAATATTTCACTGGAATTTTGAATTGGCTGCCGCATCTATGCTCATGCGCCAAGGCATCAGAAGAGACACATTAAAGCCAGGCGATACTGTCGAAATACACGCAGCACTGGCCAGGAATATAGACAATGTCGCTAACGTTGAATTTATCGTTCAATTTGATGCAGAAGGCAATGAAATATTTAGATTTGGCTCAGCAAGGCAGTAAGTAAGCTAGGCTTTTAGCTCACCATGTAGCTATATGCCGGATTCACGACTCTGGCTCCTTTTGATTTAAAAATTTTGTACGACTGCATTTTGGGTTCGCACGCTTATTAAATATCCACAATAAATAAATCTCTTAATTCAAAGGCTTGATTAGTTCATTCTGGAAATAACGAGAAACTCGTTATTAAAATTAACGAGCAATCACGGTTTATTTTTTTTGAATAACATGTAATTAATTTTACTCTTGCCTTTAAATATATTAGAAATTACCCTTTGAGAAAACAAAAACAAAAACAAAGTGTGCGTGCACACTATACAAATGTTAGGCATCATTTTGAGACAGGTGAAATATGAAGAGAAGCGCTAAGTGTTCTTGTGGTCAATTAAATATTGGACCTGGGTCGTATATGGAGACACTCTTATAGTTTAAATTAAAGCATAAGAGGCGTCAGTATGGCTAAGAGTAAATTTGCAGAAGAATTCAAATTGG